>CAXXMH010000004.1:0-1525629 GCA_963664665.2 Pseudomonadales bacterium | reverse complement strand
ATTCTGGGATAGCAACCGAACCTATCCGTAACATACCCAAACTCGCTAGTGAGTTCCTCTGGGACATTTTCAACCGCATCAGCTTCCATAATCTTCTGTTCTTCGTCCGAAAGATGTTGCGGTAGCCACGACTTAATAATCCTCGTACCAGTCAACTTCTCAGAGATAGTGTTTACGACGTCTAACGCGTTCAAATGATGTTGGGCAATTTTACCTAGTTCAAGCCCAATCACGTCAAGAATCTTCTTCTGAAAATTTAATAGCCACAGTTGGTTATCATCTTGTTACTATGTAAATTATTTAAGTAAAGCTACTACTTCAAACGTTTCCTAATGCCCTGTGCGAAGCTTAAATTCAAATTGATACACTATACAAAAGTCAAGTGGCATCGAGTGTCTCGTCGGGTTCTTCGTCGTTCAACGGGATTTCCGCGGTTTCTTTGATATCTCGGTCCGACGACCAAACAAACACCCACGTCGCAACAAGGACCATGAACAACATCACGAGCATGTCACCGGCGAACAGGAAGTAAGTCAATGTGCTACCTCTCCACCAGATCCAGCCGCTTGACCCAGAACTGCAAGGTACGCCACAATGGCGTCCAATTCAGTCTTGCCATCGACAAGGTCGGGCGCGCTCGCGATCTCGTCATCTGTGTAGGGGTGCCCAAGTAATCGCAGGCGTCGCATTCGGGTCTGGATCGTGCCTTTCGGATCTGCCGATTTCTTCGCAAGCCACGGGTAACCTGGCATGATTGAATTCGGCACTACGCTGCGAGGATCGATTAGGTGTACTCGCTGCCAAGCATCGCTGTACTTCGCGCCGACACGGTGAAGATCCGGTCCTGTGCGCTTTGAACCCCACAGGAATGGGCGATCGAATGCCGACTCACCTGCACTCGAAAACGGACCATAACGTTTGACTTCGGCAAGCAATGGCCGAACCTGTTGTGAGTGGCAAGTGCTACATCCTTCTCGGATGTAGATGTCTCGTCCAACGAGCTCCAATGCACCGTACGGCTCGGTTTCGGCAGTCGGAGTTACCAATTCATCCTGAAATATGCTCGGTAACACCTGCACCAAACCACCAATCGCAGAGACGATGAGTATGCCGAAGATCAGAAGACCGGCGTTTTCTTCGAGCTTTCGATGAATCCCTAAAACACTCATGCGACTGCCTTTGCGACGTCACCTGCTGTTGTAATTTCAGGAATCCGTCGCGTGACCGTAGTTCGGTTCTCCATCGTCTTGACGAAGTTGTAGAACATCAATATGGCGCCAAGGAGGAATATCGCACCAGCAACGAATCGAAGTGCGTAATACGGTGCCATACTTGCCATGATGTCACGAAAACCATAGCTCAATTCGCCCAACTCGTCCAACGACAGCCAAAGCAAGCCTTGCGACACGCCTGCTCCCCACATGGACAGGACGTAGAGCATCGTTCCGGCCAGCGCCAACCAGAAGTGGATGTTCGCGAGTCGAACGCTGTACAACTCGGCGCCGACTAATCTCGGCACCAGGAAGTAAAACGTGCCGAACGTGATCATCGCATTCCAGCCTAATGCGCCCGAGTGCACGTGTCCGATGGTCCAGTCCGTGAAATGACTCACCACGTTCACACTCTTGATCGACAACATTGGTCCTTCGAACGTCGCCAAGCCATAGAACGCCAAGGCCAAAACGATGAACTTCAGTGCCGGGTCTGTCTTTAGCTTCTCCCAAGCGCCTGCAACCGTCATGACGCCATTGACCATCGTGGCCCACGAAGGGGCGAGCAAGATGATGCTCATCACCATACCTAACGACTGAACCCACTCAGGAATCGCGTTGTAGTGCAGATGGTGCGGTCCCGCCCAGATGTAGCTGTAGGTGAACGCCCAAAACGCAACGATCGACAACCGGTAACTCCAGATGGGTCGATCCGCATGTTTCGGCAGGAAGTAGTACAGCATCCCGAGGAATCCGCCGGTAAGCAGAAAACCAACAGCGTTGTGCCCATACCACCATTGCACGATCGCGTCTTGCGCTCCGGCGAATAGTGAATAGGACTTGCCTATCGAAATTGGAATCGCCAGGCTGTTCACGACGTGGAGCATCGCGATCACGATGATCAGTGCGCCATAGAACCAATTTGAAACGTAAATCGCCTTAACTTTGCGATTCGCAATCGTGCCAAAAAACACTGCCGCGAAAGCAAGCCAAACCACCGTGATAACGATGTCGAACGGCCATTCAAGCTCCGCGTATTCCTTCCCAGAGGTCCATCCCGCTAGTAAGGAGATACCACCGGCTAGTACCACTAAATTCCACGCGATACAACAAAACCAAGCCAACCTCGGCGCGAAGAGTGTGACATGCGATGTCCGTTGGACGCTGTAAAACGCCGTTGCCATCAACGCAGACACACCAAACCCGAATATCACACCGTTGGTATGCAGAGTACGTAAGCGCCCATAGCTCAACCACTCCTGCCCCAAATCGATCGTCGGCCAGACCAGTTCAGCTGCAATGAACACACCAACACCCATGCCGGCGATCACCCAAATCAGCGACAGCACAACAAGCACCGTCACGACTCGATCGTTGTACACGTTGGAATCAATCATCACGAATTAATCGGTTACAGTCCCAGCGCTGGCCCGAAACCGTGTGTCCATAAGACGACCGTGACGCCTAGTAACGTGACCGCTGCGACAAGCACAATCCCGATTAGGGACGATGCCATCAACATGCCTTGCTGCGGCGTGGTGTGCAGCAATATTGGCACTCCCCGATAGAGCAAGAACATACTCCAAATAAGCGCTGGGATGATCGCGAGCATATTGACGAAAACGTGAGGATAGAGGTGCGCAATACTGCCAACCACCATCGGTGTCGCAACCGTTGCGACTAAAGTCAAATGACGACTTAAATCCATGCTGGCATCGTAGGTCGGCGCCATCCAGCGAAGCAAGATCGCCAATCCAATCATGCCTAACAACAACGCTAGAAAGTAGCAAACGGATATGACCGCTAGCGAATTCGCACTCATGCGGATAGGGTCTTCGGCGCCAATTTCCCAGCCTGAATTCGCTGAACCGATGTAGAGGAATAGCGCAGGTAATACTGCTAACAGGACCACGTCCTTCAACACGACCATGGTTGTCGAAGCCGACTCCCGACCAAGACGCGTGAAGAGCTGACCTCCCTGTAAGAGAACTTCAACGGGGACAAAAATCATGGTAAATTCTTGAAGACTTGAGGTACTTGAGTCCAATACAGTTCAGCCACTGATCCGCGAAACACGCAGCTAATCGCCAGATAAGTTTATTGATGCCGCGTTACGCAATGACTCAGCAAATGAGGCTTCTCGGCGTACCTTCCATCATTGCCGCTAATCACGCCGCGGGCAACCATACAGCATCTCTTGATTGCGGCTGATTTAGTCCGTCTGACTCGAATATGATGTAAGCTAACAAACGCTCTTAGGGTCAAGCTTGTCATCCCTCGCTGAAGCAGAGCGGTCAGGGGTCATCGCATTGGCGACGAAAGAGGTCCAACTCGCATTTCTGAACTAAACATCAATGCCATCATCCGACCACCAGAACCTTCCACCAAACTTCTCATACGAACTCCCAGTATTCAATCTATCGAATGCCCTTGATGGGTATTTGGCAGACACCCTCAAACACATAGTGAAGTGGCTGGCGATTTCAAATCCCGTACCGACTCGAAAAGCAGACATGATTGCAGCGATTGCGGACCGGCTTGACGACGCAACCCTTCGAGAGTTCTATGGCAAACTCGACAAACTCCAACGATCAGCAATTCAAGAAGCGCTCTACAGTGAATCAGGATGCTACAAACGAAATCAATTTTTAGCGAAATACGGACAGACGCCCTCAGGTTGTGAGTATGTCAGTGCCAAGAACATTTCGTTGCCGTTTCGACTATTTCTTTATCAAGATGAGCATGCATGGCGATCGCTCGATGTCCCTGTAGACCTCGCGAATCGAATGCGTGAATTCGTGCCACAACCCCAAAAACTGCAACTTTCGTCCACCGAAGAGTTACCCGAGAGCGTTGAACGTCCGCTGAAACGTTTCTACTGGCAAGATGAAGAAAAGAGTTTTGTTGAGGTAGAACTGAGACCGCGCACCATGGAGTACGCTGCCATACAAGATCTTAGTTCAGTCTTGCGATTAGTCGATCTCGGCAAAGTCTCCGTCGGCGCGCAAACTGGACACCCGTCTAAAACATCCGTGCGACGCATCGCCGAGTCATTATCCGGCGGCGACTTCTATGACCACGATGAATCGAAGAACGATGAAGGAAAAACGATTGGACCCATCAGAGCATTCGCGTGGCCATTGCTTCTGCAAAGCGCGAAACTAGCCGAGCGACGGGGATCGAAACTAACGTTGACAAAAAGTGGTCTCGCTGCGCTTGGCTCGCCCGCTGCTGAAACCTTGCAGAAATTATGGAAGCAATGGATCAAGCAGACGGAACATGATGAGTTCAGACGCATCAATGTAATAAAAGGCCAACAACGCGGCAAGGGCCGTCGCACAATGACGGCAGCTTCTAGTCGTCGCCAAGTCGTCGTAGATGCGTTATCTCGCTGTCCAATCGGTCGTTGGGTGCGTTTTGACGACTTTTCAAATTTCATGATTGCTAATAACCACACATTTGAAGTAACGCGCAATGCTTGGCATCTCTACATCGCGGATCCAGAGCATGGCAGTCTCGGATATGACGGCTGTGGAGGATGGGATGTCCTTCAAGTTCGGTACATGCTCTGTCTACTCTTTGAGTACGTCGCGACGTTAGGGCTGATTGACATCGCGTACACGCATCCAAAGAACGCAAGAATGCAATCAAGTCAGTGGGGGACGGACGATCTGTATTTCTTAAGTCGATACGACGGTCTTCAGTACATTCGTCTGAATTCGCTCGGCGCGTTCTGTCTTGGGTTCGAATCGAGTTACGAACCCACATCCGTAGCTAATCAGACCGGGTTGGCAATCTACCCCGACCTACGTCTACACGCGGAGGTATCGCCACAAGCAGACGAACTTCTGTTGATCGAGACATTTGCGACACGCGAAGCGGAAAACACATGGCGCTTAGCGCGCGACAAAACACTGTCCGCGATCGAAAATGGGCAAGATATCGATTCCTTGCGGGCATTCTTGACTGTGCGGGACGATCAACCTCTGCCTGAGACCGTCGAAGGATTCTTGCGAAGCATGGAACGGGCGGGGCACGCACTAACGCGAATAGGTACCGCAGTGTTGATCGAGTGCGTTGAGGAAGAAATCGCCAATAACCTCGCGACCGACAGAATCACAGCCAAACTCTGCTCGCGGAGCGGCAAGACGCACCTAGTCGTTCAGAGTAATAAAGAAGCTGCGTTTCGCAAGGCAGTTCGACAACTCGGTTATCCGCTGCCAAGAATTTGAACGTAAAACCGTTGCGTGACTCCAACGTTATCGACTACGCCGCAAACGCGAGCATTGATTCCTCTGATTGGATCAGCGTCGCCCTCAACAAACATTGAGGAAATCTAACGTAGTGACTTAAAGTCTGGCGCACGTTTCTCGACAAACGCATCAACCGCCTCACGGTGCTCCTGTGACTGATATGCCTTGGCCAACACTTCACCCTCAAGTTTCTGAACTGCCTTGATATCCGTTTCGAACCCGTTCACAGTCAGCAATGCCTTGACCCACCTTAAATGTGGCGACGGATTACTGGCAATCTCCTGTGCCAGTTTGATTGCTTCCGGGATTAACTCGTCATGAGGAACCAGTCGATCCGCTAAACCCAAATTGAGCGCTTCCTCGCCCGAATACAACCTACCCGTCAGACACATCTCACTCGCGCGACCGAATCCAATGCGCGCAACGAGAAAGTGCGAGCTCCCGAGTTCTGGCGTGACCCCCATCTTGACAAAAGCCATGCCAAATCTCGCCTGATCAGAAGCGACTATGACGTCCATCGGTAGGATCATGGTCGCGCCGACTCCGACACATGCGCCGTTCACGGCAGCGATCAATGGCTTAGACGAACGAACTAGCTCGATCCAATCTCCACGCATGCCAACTCGCTCCGACGAGTCATCGAGACGCGCTTTGAAACTATCTTTAATGTCTGCACCAGCACAAAAACCCCTACCCGCACCGGTCAAGACAATTGCTCCAACGTTGGGATTCGTATTTGCGTCATCGATCGCATCGTACAGTTCGGCTGACATCCTGCCCGTCCACGCGTTTAACCGATGTGGTCGATTCAGCGTAATCGTGCAAACGTCGTCAGCAACATCAACATCGATGTCTTCGTATTGTTGTTGTGGCATGGTGTGGGTCCTAGTGTCTGAAACTCCGAAAATCAAATTCGCCTAAACGTACTGACGCGGGAATTAAGCACGTTAGTTGCGTGTGACATATATAGAAACGAGTCGTGTAGTCTAGCAAGACGACGGCATTGGAACGCTCGCAAAGATTGGTTGACCTGAAGGTGTCGTCTGACGTGGTGTTGACGTGCGTTAGCCGTGCCCGGATCTCGACTGATGCGTCGTTAGGTCACGCGGTAGGCAAGACAGACCACCTCGCCGTTTTGAAGGTACTCGAACGCCTTGAGCTGGCGTCGCCATCGGTACGCGTACGTTTCCAGAAGCCTTCCGATCTTGGCGGTGGTAAAAGTTCCCGCACAAGTCGTCGAAACGTTATTCCGCTCCACGTCGCGCCCGAACGTAGCTCTCCAACACGCGGTTGATGCGCGTCTGATACCCCCGTCCTGGTGCGCGGAAGTGATCGAGCACCGAACGCTTCACGCGCAGCGTGATCTGCTCGGTCCGGTCCGGCTTGACCAGTTCGGCCTCGCACCAAAACGTCTCGTCCAGCTCGGGGATGTCGCCGTAGTCGATCGCAGCATCCTCCACATCCGCGACGTCAGCTGGCCCCAGTGCCTTCCTGTGTCCACTCATGGTATGACCTCCTTTTTCCTGCGAGATGCCGGTCGCGCCGAAATTAGTGTTAGACGACATCGAAACTGCCGGGATCGACGGTGCGACCGAAGGTGGTCGCATCGGCTTGTGCTACGACCAGGGAGTTAGTTGATGACGACGGACCAAGAATCCGCTACCATCGTTGCGATGGCGCCGCTCACGGAGGATTCGCGAACGATGAAAGTGCATGATGAAGTCTTGACGATGAAGACGTTGCATGCCAAGGGGCATTCGGCGACGAAGATTGCAGGCATGTTGGGGTGCAGTCACCATACGGTGTTGCGCTATCTCAGGAACGATTTTGTGGCGGCGCCGCGCGCCCAGCCGCCGGGCGTCTTGGACGCCCATGAAGATTTTCTGCTGGCGCGATTTCTGCGCCACGACGGCAACGCCGACGTCGTGCATCAGGAACTCACGGCTGAGTTGGGGGTTGACGTTTCGTTGCGGACGGTGCAACGGGCGTTGCAGCCTCATCGGCAACGGTTGCGGGCGGCGCGGTTGTTGACCCCGCGCTTCGAGACCAAGCCGGGCGAGCAGTTGCAGATCGATTTCGGGGTCAAGACCGTGACGATCGAAGGTCGCGCGCAAGCGGTCCATCTGTTCGTGGCGACGCTGGGTTATTCGCGCCGGATCTTTGCCAAGGCGTATGCGGAAGAGACGCAGGGCGCGTGGCTGGACGGCACGGAAGCGGCGTTCGCCCACTTTGGCGGGGTGCCGGCGACGGTCCTGATGGACAACGCGAAAGCGCTGGTGACCACGCCGCGACAGGGCGACAAGGCGCCGACCTTCAACGCGCGGCTGCAGGCGTTTGCCCGCTACTGGGATTTCAAGCCGCGCGCCTGTCGGCCGTACCGGGCACGGACCAAAGGCAAGGTCGAACGCAGCGTCGGCTACGTCAAGAGGAATGCCTTGGCGGGTCGGACGTTCGCGAGTTGGGGCGAATTGGATCGCCATCTGGCGACGTGGCTGGCGACAGTCGCCGATCACCGGTCGTTAGACGCGGACGACGACACGCCGATGAAACGGTTCGAAGCCGAAGGCGGGCGCCTGACGAACGTCATCGGCAAGCCGCCGTTCGGGGCGCCTCGAGAACTCGAACGCACGGTCAACGCGGACGCGATGATCGAACTGGACACCAACCGCTATTCAGTGCCGTGGGCGCATATCGGGACCCGGGTGCAGGTGGCGCCGACCGCGACGACGATTCGCATCTACGCCCACGCCCGGTTGATCGCTGAACATGCGCGGTGCGAAGGTCGCCATCAACGTCGGGTTGAGAAGGCGCATGTCGCCATCTCAACCCCGCCGACCGTCGCGGAACCGCAGGACTCAAGCGTGATCCGCCCGTTGAAGACGTATGCGACCCACGCAGCGAGCCAGGTCTGGGCGCCTGTGGAGGCGACGTCATGACGACCGCGATGAACCCGTTCGTCAACGACGACGAACTCGAAGGATGGCTCCGCGCCTTGCGCCTGCCCTACATCCGTGCCCAGTTGCCGAACCTGTTGGCGAGCGCCGCCGAGGCGGAGTTGAACCTGCGAGACTTCCTGATCATGCTGTGTCGCCATGAACTGGACGGCAAGCGAGCGCAACGGTTGACGCGCCATCTCGCCCAGGCGCACTTTCCCATGGTGCGGACGATGGCCGACTTCGATTTCAAGGCGCAACCGAGCGTGAATCCAGATCAGGTGCGCGACCTCGAAGCCGGTCGCTGGATCGCCCATGCCGAGAACCTGCTGCTGCTCGGCCCGCCGGGGGTCGGCAAGACCCACTTGGCGATCGGCTTGGGGCGGGCCGCCGCCGCTGCCGACCACAGCGTCCTGTTCGTCGCCGCGGCGAGCTTGATGGTGCAATTGCAACAGGCGCATGACACCGCCACCTGGGACGCCTGCCTGAAACGCTACGTCAAGCCAAAATTGCTGGTAATTGACGAATTTGGCTACCTCCCGGTGCCGCCGCAGACCGCCCATCTGCTGTTCCAGCTGGTGGCGGCGCGTTACGAACGCGGCAGCATTCTGCTGACGTCGAATCAAGGGCTCGCCGACTGGGGACGGACCTTGGGCGATGACGTCGTGGCGACCGCGATCCTCGACCGGCTTTTGCACCACAGCCAGGTAATCACGATCCAGGGCGACAGTTACCGGTTGCGCACGAAACGCCGCGCCGGGATGGTCAGCAGCCGCAATCCTGCGCCAACCTCGACGTCGCCGACATGATCGAGCGCCATGCCGACCGCGGCGAAAAATCCCCTCGGGCTACGCCCTCGGGGCTTTTTCGCCGTGCCAATGACCTTAATATACCCTCATTAAGCTCGGCAGTTTCAGTGTCGTTTGCCCGGCAGTTTCGGTGTCGCGTGACAATTAGCCACCGCCGGTTCCCCCCGCATGGGGTGTGCTACCACGATCACCGCAGGGCCGACTCATCCCACACTAACATGACGCACTTCGTCGTAGTCGCGGCGCGAGTCGCGCCGGGTGAACACCGGCCCCTCGAAGACGCGCTGCGCGGTGGCGAAGTCGATTCCCTGCTTGGTGACGTTGCCTCGCTCCTTGGCATCGTCCCACTCGAAGCGCGTGTCGGCGTACACACAATTTGTAAGAATATCGAGTGCAATTCCCGCAGTCGAATACATCTTCGCGCATGGCAACTCCGACATTGCCGACATGATCGAGTGCCATGACGACCGCGGCGAAAAATCCTCCTTGGAACTTTTTCGTCGTGCCAATGGCTTTAATATACGTCTTGGACCTGGTCCGTTTTCGTGTCGCTGGACATCGCTGGAACCTCCGCTCGGGTTGAAATTCGTCGGTTAACATACTTTCTCCCGTTGTCATGAGGTACAGTGTGACGGTGGGTTCAACGGACGTGACTCGCCATCCGTTCACGGCTGGCAGTGCATTTTGTTGCGCGTCCACGAGATTGGCCGGGCGTGAGCCCGGTCGTCTCGGATACAGTCCGGGGTGCGAACCGGGTCCAGTTTATGTTCGGCGACATTGCGCCATAGCTCGTCGGCCTTCGCGACCGACACACCCGTAGACGGTATAACCGGCGGCAGCATGTGCAACGAGAACCTCCGCTATCATCAACAGCAACACCACATCCTGCACCCATCAATACGTAGGTGTGAAGATAGGTGTTCGCATAACCAAAAAGTACCGTACGTATCCCAACCACTGAGGCGATCCGGAAGGCTTGCTAGGTCAATCTACCGTAACTGTGGTTTTGTTCGGGGACGGGACAGCTTTTCATTTTGTCTTTTTCCAATCTTCTTTACAGCCTTCTTAGTCCTTGGTGCGTTGAGCAAAAATCGGAATGAGATCTTCTTCAGCGGATTCGCGCCGAATGTGGTTCATGTTCTTGACATGGACTAAATCAACCTCCGCCCCAACTGCTCCTCCGCATACAGATACACCCCAGCGAGGGCGAACATACCCACTCGGGTCTGGTCGTGATAGCCAGATCTACGTCACTCTTTCCAGTCGCCTCGTCGCGAACTACTGAGCCGAACAAACCTAGTGACGATATGCCTTGTGTTTCCAACTCAGGTTGCATTTCGCGGAGTTTCTTGTACACCGCGTCTCTGCGGAGGACTACTCGGCGGGATTCGCTTTCCATGAGAGCAACTGTAGACTGATATCGAAAGGAAGGCGTAAAAACTTCTTAGTCCCTGGTGCGCTCGTTTCTAATCGACCTAAGTTTCGTTCTGTGTGTACCCGCCTAACAACTGACTTAACCTACCAAGCCGGTCATCATCGTCGACCAATGTGATTTGCGTCGGTAGGTCTGGCCCAAACTTCCACAACACTAGGTTGTGATCTAACTCCGATGCCCGATCTGAGAAACTTTGTACCAACATGCCTGCGTAACCATCACGAATAAGACGATCGGCAACTGATTGCGAGGTTGATATTCGCCCAGCTAGTTTTTCAGCTCGCCAGTTTGGATCTTCAAGGTCTGTAAACAAGAATCCTTTCTGTGCTAAATTCCCGGCATTGGTAGCATCAAAGATCGGTCTAACATCCACATGGTATGCACATATTGTGGTCGGCTGGAGCTGAAGACCGAAGGGAGTAGACTCACGTAAGGCTCCGAGAATCGACAGTGAGGTGTACAACGCAGGGACTCCTTTTTTATTGAATCTACCCCCGTTTTGACGCGCACCCTCTCCAGACAAAGCATCCAAAGCCCATTTTGGGGCCTGCGCTCTGAATACGAACCCCACGAAACGACCGTCAGGTTGCAGACCCTCTCGACTACTCAAATGAGATTAGGACTCGCGATTTACGCGTAACCGCCGTCATCAATTTCATCGAGATAGGCGCGAACGAAAGCTATCTTTCCATCACGAACTAAACGATCAGCAGTCATGCCACCGAAACCCGGAATAGGTATGCCGCGATACCATGCGTAAGCAACCACAAGCGATCCCGTTCGCATCTCAACTCGCGCGAGAATTTCGAGCATTCCTCTCAACAACGTCTGAACCTTCTTTGATTCAATGCGTGTGGCTCGCGTTAATGCCTCATTCTTCACACCCAGAGTCCCGGCTATTTCGTACCGGTGCGTGCGTAGTGCATCAGCTATTAGTCTGGGGGAGAACACTCCATTTTCTGTTAGTTTTTCCAGTTCCATAGTGTGATACACATGTTTTTTAACTTATTATGGGAAATATTATAGGTGGTTTGAAGACTAGAAACAAACCTCTCTAGTCCGTAGTGCGACTGGGATGTTTAAGCTTAAACCCGCCATCCCGACAGTGCTTCTTCACCCACGCTTCACGAAATTCGATGTACGCTATATGTGATGCAAGATCCCCGTCAATGAAGGCATCAGTCCCCATCCCTCTTCTCGGATCGATCTCCTTCATGCGATCGAGAACGTACCGGCCACTTCGAGGTAGGAGTTCGAATTCACGAACGCGGCCATGTGCAGGTCACGCGGGTGACTGATCGGCAGATGAAAAGGTCGTATCTGCTACCGAATCGTCTCAACGCCGATCAGCAAGCCATCTATACCTCAGAGCAAGTTCATCCGCTACTGGAGATCCTGAGCATACCCGATGACATGCAGCACTAGTGACCGACCTGACTGAACGCTGTTAAGCAAGGATTTGTAGTGTTCCGTTTGATTTTTAAATTCCGTCAAATCAATAAGTTATAACTGTAACAACTGATTAAACCGTCGAAATCAGGACCGTACGTATCCCATCCACTGAGGCGATCCAAAACGCCTGCTAGGTCAATCTGCGATACGTGTGCACTCGCGGGGCGAGTAAAGTTAGGATCTCACGCACCATTCAAGCGAATTGACGAAGCAAGTTTCTAGTACTTGAGGTATCCTAGAAGCTACACGCTAATCAGTAGCACGTTAGTGATCCTTTGCTCTTAGCGACGGTCCTTCAAAATCGGCAGAACCAATGTACTGATCGAAAGTCTCGCACCAGACGGTCAATGCTTGCTTGTCACTGAGTTGGCTCAGTGATACCGGATAGAGCTGCGAACCACGAAAACTCTTCAACTTAGTCAAGCGAAGACGCTTCTCGTCTGCCAGGAAGTCGGCTTCATCGTCGATCCCGGATTGCGAATTTAGATATACCCAGTAGTTAGGGCCGGGTGACGCTTCGAAATCTGACTCTAGCTGAATCCAGATAGCGTCATCGGAGGTTTCGTGTACGCGGACGCTACCTTTCGCCCAGTGCGCGAAATCCTGACCTGGTGCATCCTCACGAAACGAACCAGAATAAAGAGGAGTTTCCGCAGTGACACCACCAACTTGCTCGAGCGATTCGTTTACGATCGGTGGCGGAAACAAATAAGGAAACGCAACCAACATCAGACCCGCACCAGCAACCAGACCAACCAAGAAGCCGATGGTCAGCTTCAAAAGCGTCTTAGCCATACACTAAATCAGCAATCCTTGTGCAAGAATAACTCGAATCGGGGTCCCTAATCGCTATCGATTATTGAACCGCCGCAGCTGCTAGAGGCTCTGGAGTTTCGGGTTCGTCGTCATCATCACCGAGGAATCGCTTTAACCATATTGCAGAGAGCGCGACAAGTACCCCAACACCGATACCTAATCCGGTGAATATCCCAAATGCGTTCTCATAGACCGCCAACGATTCAATTGCGGGAATGGTCGTACCGAGTTCTTCGTCAATCGCAGCGACCTGCGCGAGCTGACCGCCAAAGAGACTAGCGACACTACTCGCGAGGAACCAAATACCCATCATCACGCCGACCATTTCAACTGGCGAATAGCGCGTGATCATCGAGAGCCCTACAGGCGATAGGCAGAGCTCCCCTAAGGTAATGAAGAGAAATCCCAGAACGACCCAGATCATCGCGACTTGGAATTCCGCATTCGCCGTCATGCATCCAAACAGGAACATCGCGTAGCCGATCCCGCACAGGATGATGCCGATACCGAATTTCATAGGTCGTGATGGCTCGATGCGGTTTCGACCCAAGACGTACCAAAGCCACACAAACATTGGTGAGAACATCAAAATAAACGCAGGATTGAGAGACTCAATCTGACCCGGATTAAAGGAAAACCCAAGGAACTCCGGATCCAAATTACGAGATGCAAACCCTTTGAGACTATGTGCCGCTTGCTCGAATAGACCCCAAAAAACTACTGAAACGACAATCAGATAGAGCATCACCCACATACGTCGTAATTGCTCTTTGGTACATGTGCGCTGAGCGTAAATCAAGACTCCCGCTAAAGCGACTAGACCCACCGTATAAAGGATTACCTTCGTAAGATCGCGCGACTGCAACAAATATGCCGTAAACAACGTGGCGGAAACGCCTCCCGCGTAAATCAGCCACTCCTTGCGAATACCTACAACGGACGACTTTAGGTTAATCGGATCACGCGGTTCGCCAACGCCTTGGAGCGTCTCGCGACCAGCGAGAAAAACAGTCAGACCGATCAACATCAGAATGCCAGCAAGTCCAAAACCGTATCCCCAACCGAACTCCTGCCCTACATAACCACAGGCGAGGATCGCGAGCATCGCACCGAAATTGATACCGAAATAGAAGATCGTAAATCCTTGGTCGCGCTTCGAATCGTTGTCAATGTACAACAAGCCGACCATATTGGATATGCATGCTTTTAAAAAGCCGACTCCGACGATGATGAACGACATCGCAAGAAACGTCGAACCGAGCGCAAACTGATCGCGGACTATTTCACCATCGACGACAGTGCCACCTGTACCTTCGAACGCCATCAATATGTGACCAACGCAGAGCAGCACAGCGCCGAAAATCACAGCTTTTCGGAAGCCAAGCCATCGATCCGCAATAAAACCGCCGATCACCGGCATGAAATACACCATCGCGCCGTACGATGCCACGATCTCAAACGCTGTCGATTCCTTGAATAGGAAGTGATCGATTAGGTAAAGCACCAGAATCGCGCGCATGCCGTAGTAGCTGAAGCGTTCGCAAGATTCGGTAATAAAAAGGACAATCAGCCCGACCGGGTGACCTAGGAACGTTGTTCTCACGAGTGCCCCATCTGAAATCTATTAACTGTTCGACCGACGAGATACCCCGGTCAAGACATCCTCATTGTATGAGCGATTCTGCTTGCATCTAGCTTGGTCGGTAATGAGCTCCAAATACGGTCCACCTAGATCGCTAAGTTCGCTTGGATATTGCCGCCACTGAGAATGATGGCAATGGGATCTCTCGTTTCATGTACCGCCTTTAGCGCGGCGGCTACTGGAACCGCTGACGAAGGTTCGATCACCACTTTCAGTATCTGCCAAATCAAAGTGGTCGCAACACGGATTTCGTCTTCGCTCACGAGGTGCACCTGTACGCGTGATCTTCGTAGGATGTCGAAATTGAGTTGACCCAATGAGGAGCGTAAACCGTCCGCGATCGTATTAGGTGGAAGAGCGGGTAATCGACGTCCCTCGATCAGTGAGTCGTGCGCATCTCGCGCGAGCTCCGGTTCACACCCCACGATCGTACACCGATCGTCGGCAGCGATCACAGCGCCACTTGCTAATCCCCCACCGCCGATCGGCACCCAAACTTCCCTCACCTGCGGTACTTCCTCAATCAGCTCTAACGTCGCAGTGCCTTGACCTGCGATGATGTCAGCGCTGTCGTACGGTGGAACAAACGTCGCATCGCGTTCTTGCAAAAAACTCTGCAATGCTGTTTCACGTTGAGAAATCGCAGGGCCGCAGTCCACCAAAACGCCGCCGTATCGTTCGATTGCATCGCGCTTAAAGCGAGACGCGTTGGTGGGACAAATCACAAACGCTCTTTTGCCTAGTTTCCTAGCTGCCCACGCTAGTGCCGCGCCATGATTCCCTGAAGAATGCGTGACAACATCACCTGTGGTAGCTGGGAGATTGAGCAGCGCGTTAAGTGCGCCACGCGCTTTAAACGCACCAACTTTCTGAAAGTTCTCACACTTGAAATAGACCTCGCGGCCGAATAGCTCATTCAGACTGGAAGAGGTCAACACCGGAGTTCGATTTATCGAACCAGCTATGCGTTCTGCAGCTAGCGCGACATCGCTAATGGTGGGGGTCAGTACGCAAGTCCTGAGATTGTCAGATTTCGAGAGGGCTATCTAACGCCGCTCGATAACGAGACGACGCGGTTAAACACGGGAGATGTAGGTGTCGTATCGGAATCTTTCGCGAAGTAGCCATTACGCTCGAACTGACAGCGTTCCCACCCATCATCTACAACATGCCGTTCAACCAAGCCTTCTCGTTCGAGTTTGGAGCCTTGATTTAGCTCATCGCCAAGCTCACCACTGCCGGGTTCGCGAACATTGAACAGGTTCTCAAAGAGTCGAAACCTTGCCGGTACAGCGTTCGCCGCTGACAGCCAATGAAGGGTTGAGCGAGGCTTTAGTCCGCTCGTGTCCTGGCCGCTTCTGGATTCAGGGACATACTTAACTTTCAATTCGATCGGCGTGCCCTGTTCGTCCTTAAGGACTTCCACGCACTCCACGATAAAACCGTAACGCAGTCGAGCCAATCCATTGTGTGTCAATTTGCGCTGCTTCTTCGACGCGGACTCACGAAAATCATCTCTCTCAATGAATAGATTTCTCCCGAACGAGAGCTGCCGCGTACCCATATCCGCATTTTTTGGATGATTGGGGGCGTCAAGTACGACATCGTCACCGTCGAAATTGATCACGGTGACAGGCAGTGGATCGACTACAGCCATGGCGCGTGGCGACGTATCTTCCAAAGCGCTGCGAACACAAAAATCCAGTAAGTCGGTTTCGACGAGATTCGCCTGCTTGGTGACACCTACACGTGAACAGAAGTCGCGGATCGCTTCAGGCGGGACACCGCGACGGCGAAGACCTGAGATTGTGGGTAAGCGCGGGTCATCCCAGCCGTCGACATGGCCATCGTTAATCAATGTCGTCAGAATGCGTTTGGACATGACATTGAATTCGAGCCCAAGTCGCGAGAACTCGATCTGCGGCGGATGAAAATTGATCGAAATGTTGTCGAGAACCCAGTCGTACAACGGTCGATGGTCCTCGAATTCAAGCGTACACAGTGAATGCGTTATCCCTTCTAACGCATCGCATATGCAATGCGTGTAATCGTACATCGGGTAGATACACCAATCCGTGCCAGTTCGATGGTGTTCGACATGCAAGATGCGGTAGAGAACTGGGTCGCGCATGTTGAGATTCGGCGAAGCCATATCGATCTTCGCCCGCAACACGCGGGCACCATCTTCAAATTCACCCGCACGCATGCGCCTAAATAGGTCAAGGTTCTCTGCGACTGATCGTTCACGATATGGACTATTCGAACCGATCTCGGTCAATGTACCACGCGTCGAACGAATCTCATCTGCGGTTAGATCACAAACATAAGCACGACCCTGTTCGATCAGTTGTTCCGCGAATCCGTAGAGCTGCTCGAAGTAGTCAGACGCAAAGGTCAGACGGTCTTCCCACTCGAACCCGAGCCATCGCACGTCTTCTTGGATCGACTCAACGAATTCCTCGCTCTCTTTTAATGGGTTGGTATCGTCGAATCGAAGGTAAGTTTTGCCGCCGAATTCAGCCGCGACACCGAAATTCAGACAGATCGATTTAGCGTGTCCGATGTGTAGGTAGCCATTGGGTTCTGGTGGAAATCGCGTAACGATTGATCCGTCGACGACGTCATTTTCAATGTCGTCACGGATGCGATTCCGAATGAAGTCTGAAACGGTAGAGGGCATGGCGCGGGGAATTTTAGGAGTGAATTAGCGAATAGCCTCCACTGCCTAGGCTTACTTTGCCAGTCCGCCCAGTAATCCATGCCGATACTTCACAACATGGTTAGCGCTACGACATGGCTTTGTGCGACTCTGCTATTCATGGGCAACCCTTGTAGTCCAGATCGCACGTTGGATTCACTTATCCAAGTGGTACACGACGACATGGCGGGGGAGCATTGGTATGACGTGCGCTTTCAAAATGCGAATATCGGTACCTTACACGAAACTAGGATGCAACTCCCATCCGGCGAATACTTACTTAGTCGTTCACTCCAATTCAGCTTGACGCGCAATCGAACAACCCATGTCAACGAACGGTTCGTGTTCACTAACGAGTTTCCGTATGCGCTCTTGCACGCCGAACAAGAGACGACGGTTCACGATGACGGTGAAAGCAACACGTCCCTTCGCGAATTCCCAGTCAATCCATCTACCCCAGCGAACACGCCATCGTTGAGTTATCTCGCAACGCTCGCGTTCCATCCGCGACTGACGGCTGACCAAGATCGCGTAGAAACAAGAACTATCAACTTTGCGGATAGTCGGCTGCTTTCGACCCGATGGCAGATTGACCGTTCTTCCCAAGACCACGGCGCATTCAGTCTCACCAGCATGGATGGTTCAACAACCCACCTGATAGCTTCAAGTGGTATTCCATTGAAAACCTACATGCCCGGTGGCATCAGCCTTTCGATCACAGATCAGGCTACAGCTCAACGATGGCAGCAGCGTGAATACCCAATTGATGACCGGGAGATTAGAGTCCCAGTTGATCAGGCGATCCCAGAACATCAACGACTGATCGGGTTGACGCTACGTCTTCACACTAGCGAAGCGACCAATGATTTTTCGTCGTCATTTGCTGACCATCATGATTACATCAAGATAGATCGTCAAAATCCGCCTTTAGTCGATATAGAGCCTCGCAAACAAAATCCCTCTCATCCTCCTCAGCCTTCTGTATCAGCGGTTACTCGCGTCATTAGTGCAGCAGCGCTAGATCGCAACGTGACTTACGAGTCCTTGCGGCGCTTGGTCGACGTTCTCCATGAACGAATTGCGTATGAAGACATCTCCATTCCAACAACCGTTGAAGAAACGCTTGAGCGGAGATCGGGTGACTGCACGGAATACGCAGACGCGTTGGATGCAATCGCGAAGCAAGTTGGTTGGCATTCGCGAGTCAAGACGGGTCTTGCCTACCATCCGCCATCGCAGTCATTTAGGCCGCATTCGTGGAATGAAGTCGCTGTCGAAGGACGCTGGATTTCAGCGGATGCAAGCTGGGGTCAAGTTCCTGCGGACGCCAGCCATGTACCATTCCCGCGCGCTAATACGCTCGCCTTGTTAGCACAAGCGTCGAGCATGCGGTTCGAGGTGGTTGACCAACGATACAAAGTGGACTAAGCGACATCCACCGCCAACCATCATCGCGCCAAGTATTCAAGGGAACCCATCATGAAATCTAGAGAAGTACGCCTCGTCCGCCGTCCGGTTGGCATGCCAAAGCCCGACGACTTCACAGTTGTAGAAATTGACCTACCCGAACCGGGTGAAGGCGAAATTGCCGTCAAAAACGTCAGCATTACAGTCGATCCATATATGCGCGGGCGAATGGTTGACCGCGAGTCGTACGTTGCAGGCTTCGACCTCTCAGAGACTTTATCTGGTGGTGCTATCGGTCGCGTCGTAGCGTCCAACGATTCAAACTTCGAAGTCGGCGACTACGTCGAGTCAATGTGGGGATGGCGTGAAGGATGGGTTAATTCCACGCGTGGCGTCCGTAAACTCGGCGAGCTCAAAGCACCGGCTTCTGCGTACCTAGGCGTCCTTGGCATGCCTGGTATGACAGCGTACGCGGGTTTGCTCGAAGTTGGTCAACTGAAAGAAGGTGAGACCGTATTCGTGTCCGGCGCAGCAGGCGCTGTCGGTAGCGCAGTGGGTCAAATTGCCAAGATCAAGAACTGCACTGCGATTGGCAGCGCTGGCGGTCCCGAAAAGGTACGTCATTTGGTCGAAGACTTAGGTTTTGATCACGGCATTGACTATCGTGACGGCAATCTGACACAGCAACTGATGAGTTGTGCGCCGCAAGGATTAGACGTCTATTTCGATAACGTTGGTGGCGATCATCTCGAAGCAGCGTTGAACTGCATGCGTCCGAATGGTCGACTTCCGCTTTGTGGCGCCATCGCTCAATACAACGCAACCGAGCCTGTGCCCGGTCCACGCAATCTGGCGATTGCGATTGGATCACAACTGACGCTCAAAGGTTTTATCGTCTCAAACTACAACCACCTTCGTGACGACTTTGTCCGAGATATGACGGCGTGGATATCGAGTGGCCAACTGAAGTATCGCGAAACGATCTTCGAGGGTATCGAGAAAACCCCCGAGGCGTTCATCGGTCTATTCACGGGCGTGAATACAGGAAAGATGATCGTGAATCTCGAATGAGGGTCTCGCGTTAGATCCCTGCGGAATCGGTCGAAAGAAGTGCGACGAACGAGTGCAAGTCATTAACACGTAGACTGAAACTTTCTAAGATTGCCGCCCAATGCGGAGGAGGTCAGCAATGGACCTCCCCACCCGACTCTCAAACCTGATTACTTTGAGCGTTCTGGCGACACGCATACGGTACCGTCGTATGGCATAGCTAGAGCGTTCACCCATCGATATGAATGCTGAAGTTGCTGCGCCTGTCCAACTAGCAAGACACACAATCACCCGTCTGACACGTGGACACCGTCTGAGGTACTCTGCGGCAGTTCTGCTATCCACGTCAGGCGCAATGTTGATGCTCCTGGTGCCGCTGATCGGGAAACACGCACTTAACGTAATCGTTGAGCGTGACTTTACATTCGCTAATGACATTCTGCTGAGCGTCTCGAACTGGCTAACGATTCCGCAGGCGCTATTGCCTTACCTAATCGTGTCAGCAATCGCCGGCGTACTGCTGACGATGGTCTCAATGACATGCCAATTCGGCCGTGATCGACTGTCGGCAGTCGCATCAGAAGGCATTTCGAAGCGATTACGAGAAACACTTTACGACCGACTGCATCACGTGCCGATGAAGTTCTTCGATGAATCGGAGACCGGCGACCTTGTACAACGATGCTCATCCGACATCGAAACTGTCCGCATATTCATGCATAGCGACGTGGACGAAGCGGGTCGGATGTTGCTTTTCTTAGCCGGAATGATCCCGGTGTTATTCTGGCACAACACCGAATTGGCATGGTTTGCTTTCATTCTGATTCCGGTTCTGTTTTGTAGTTCGTTCTTCTTTTTTAGAAGCATTACAAAACTCTTCAAGGTCGTTGACGAATCGGAAGGTGCACTGACAGCGGTCATTCAGGAGAATCTAACCGGGATTCGCGTGGTGCGCGCCTTTGCCCGTCACGAATATGAGGAGAACCGGTTTGAGAAACGTAATCGCGCGTTTCGAGACAACTATGTTCGACTGAACAAGGTGATGGCACTCTACTGGGGTGGCACGGACGTCTTCGCGATGATGCAGGTAGGCGTGGTGCTATTTGTTGGGGCTTACTTCTATCTTCAAGGGAAGATAAACATTGGCGAGCTCTTCCTATTCCTTATGTACGTCACTTACGTCGTTTGGCGCATCAGGCATATTGGTCGCCTGCTTGCGGATGGTGGTAAAGCGGTCGTCGCATTACGACGTATCAACTACATCCTCAGCACCACCGAAGAAACGGAGCAACCCGATCCTGCCATCTCTCTCTTGCATGGAGAGATTGAGTTCGAGCACGTTTCGATTCGATTCGGCACAGAAACGGCAGCAATTGAGAACGTATCAGTACGCGTTGCTGGCGGAGAGACCATAGGGGTTGTCGGTGCGCCAGGCTCGGGTAAATCCACAATGCTTCGCGCACTTCTTCGAGTCCACGAGTTGGCTAGTGGTCGGATTCTCGTCGATGGGCTTGATATCACGACGATCAACCGTAAATGGTTACGAAACAATATTGGGATCGTGCTTCAAGAGCCGTTTCTTTACTCGCGCTCGGTACGCGAGAACCTTTTAGTGGGTAAGGAAGACGCAAGCGACTCAGAACTGACGAACGCGGCGAAAGAAGCTGCGCTACATCGCTCAATCGAGAGATTCAGCGAAGGCTATGAATCGATGGTCGGTGAACGTGGCGTAACTCTATCGGGAGGTCAACGTCAGCGACTTGCACTTGCGCGTGCGCTCTTGAAAGAGCCACCAATCCTGATCCTTGACGATGCATTGTCCGCGGTGGACACGAACACTGAAAACCTCATACTGGAAAGCTTGGAAGCCAGACGAGGAAAACACACAACCTTCATTGTCGCCCATCGTTTGTCGACACTTCGTAGCGTTGACAGGATCCTCGTCTTCGCACACGGGGAGCTTGTCCAAGTCGGTTCGCACGAAGAACTGTCGAAGAAACCCGGCCCATACCACGAACTCTGCGAATTGCAGGATCTGATGGATCAGTCGATCAAATTCGAGTCGTTACGCCATGTCTGATCTACTGCTAGAAGACGAACATTTCGATCCAACCGCCGCGCCAAATATTGACTGGGCGCTGTGGCAACAGCTCTTCCGCTACATCTTGCCGTACAAACGTGAGCTCGTGTTCTTGATTATCGCAGCCATCATCACGGGTGTGCTAGAACCCGTATACGCGTTAATTACGAAATGGTTGTTGGACGATATCGTCGAGTACGGTGCGGATGCACCCATCATGATGTGGGCAATACTCTACGTCACGATGGCCCTGGTCATCGCGGGCGCTGTTGGGTTCTTTCTGTACTTTACCAACAAGCTGCGCGTCTATGCGAGTTACGACTTACGGATCGACGCGTTCAGGAACTTGCAGCAACAGTCGTTTGCGTACTTCGATAAACGACCAGTTGGCTGGCTAGTCGCTCGCCTAACGTCAGATTGCGAACGCTTAACGAACATCGTCTGCTGGGCGTTACTCGACATCATTTGGGGCGCAACGATGATCCTCGCGACAAGCTTTGCCCTGGCTTGGCTGAGCTGGAAGATCACCCTCGTCATGTTGTTGGTCATGCCTTTCATTTTTTGGGTTTCTGCGAAGTTTCAACGTTCGATCCTTGGCTCAGCTCGTGAAGTTCGCGCAGCAAACTCACGTATCACCGGTTCGTTCAATGAAGGCATCATGGGTATGGAAACGAGCAAGGTGTTCGTGCAGGAGCGCACCAACGCACGCAAGTTTTCATCACAGACGCGAAGCATGTATCGAGCATCGGTACGTAACTTGACCCTTTCCGCGATCTACGTACCCATCATTGTTACCGCTAGTAGCGTTTCGTATGGGCTGGCGCTCGCCTATGGTGGCTCAGAGATGCTGGCCGGCAGTATTGCTGTGACGACGCTTATCACTTTCATGATGTTGGTGACGCACTTCTTCGAGCCGTTTGAACTCGTTGGTATGTGGTTCGCCGAACTTCAGATGGCGCAGGCAAGCGCGGAACGAGTACTTAGCATCATTCAAGCTGAACCTGAAATCAAGGATTCGACTTCGGTGCAGGACGCCATGAAACTCCACCATGAGTCCGCGCAAACCGGCGCCGTCGCGTTCGATGGCGGCGCAGCCGAGATACAAAAGATCGAACTAGTGAATGTAGGTTTTGGCTACGACACTAATCGACAGGTGCTCAGCGACATCAATCTCACTGTTGAACGAGGTCAGACGATCGCTTTTGTCGGTCCAACAGGCGGCGGCAAAACGACACTCGTCAATGTCATCTGTCGCTTTTACGAGCCAACACACGGCGGCGTTTATTTTGACGGCGTCGACTATCGGAATCGAAGTCAGTACTGGTTACATTCCAATCTCGGCATCGTGCTACAACAGGCACATGTCTTCAGTGGTACGGTCAGAGAGAACATACGCTACGGCAATCTCGACGCAACTGACGCGGAGGTTGAGAGTGCGGCCAAGTTATCTGAAGCCCACGAGTTCATATCCGGGCTTGAGCACGGCTATGACACCGAGGTTGGCGAAGGTGGCAATCGGCTCTCTGCTGGTGAGAAACAACTGTTGTCGTTCGCGCGTGCTATTCTCGCTTCTCCCCAGATTCTCGTCTTAGACGAGGCCACCAGTTCGGTCGATACCGAGACAGAGCAACGAATTCAACATGGGATTGAACGCATGTTGTCGGGTCGAATTAGTTTTATCATCGCCCATCGGCTTACGACAATACGAAACGCCGACCGGATCGTATTCATCGAAGATGGTCACATCGTTGAGACGGGCTCGCACGAGGAACTGCTGCAATCGCGAGGTCGCTATTTCGAGCTCTACGCACAACAGAGTATGGACCAGTCGTTCCGCGCAGCCTGGCAGCACGAGTCGTTGTCTGCTTCGTAACGGCAGACTGGACGGGCGTGCATATCATCTATCCGACGCGTTCTCGCTTGATATTAGTTTTTCGTGGAATCTGACGAAGTACTCCGTCGACTAGCGCCGCTGTTTGCAGAGATGGACAAACAGTGCATGGTGACCGATCATTTGATCGACAAGGATCAGTGGCGAATCTTTCTGACCACCATGTGGAGTAACCTCGTGATGGATCCCGAGAATCTCGATATGACGGAAGCTGACCTTGAAGACGCATACCGCGTAATTGAAAGTGAGGCTGAAAATCGGCTTGGTGGGGAAGACGCGCTTGTCGAAGCGTTTCGATTTTTGACGACAAAAGACGGCGAGCGATGCATGGAAAAGGCGAAACTTCGCAAGAGCCACAAAGACATGCTGCTCTACTTCGCGTCCATGATGGTCGACCCAGACCGCCACAAGCAATATATGGAAGAAATCCGCGATTCAACGTAGGCTATTGATCGCTATTCCAGACTGCATAACAAATCAACCGAACGAGAGCTTGACATGGATCTGATAAAACCGCACGAACTCGACAATGACAAGCTCGATTGGACCGGCCGCGTGAGGCATTCTGACATTTGGAAAACGCTGAATGCCGCACGCGATGGCAACATCAAGCAACTGACTGAGCTGCTAGACACGAGTCCCAAATTAGCTCGGTGCGAGTACTGGTATGTATCGCCGCTCCACTTTGCCGTACGCGAGGGTCACTTCGAAGCAGCCAAATTGCTAGTCGACCGTGGTGCAGATGTGACGTTGCAAACTCTCTACGGTCAAGAGACTTTCCTCCAGGTCGCGACGGATCGTGGTCATAGCGAACTTATCGACTATTTGCGTGAAATCGCTCTAACCTTAATGAGCTCCGAGGGTGACATCCATCCGATCCATTCGGCAAGCAAGAATGGCGAGCTAGAGACGGTTAAACGCTTGCTTGACGTGGACCCAACGCTCGCGAATCGTGGCGACGATGTCGGTCGGCGGCCGATCCATTACGCGGTAGAAGCTAAGAACCATGCTCTAATCGAGTTACTTATCGCACATGGAGCCGAGGTAGACACTCCCGGTTTCTCAAGCGACAATCGACTAGGTGGCTTTGGATTTAGACCCATCACTTCTGCGTTATGGCTACATCCGTACTGGCCACAAAGGAATGACTATGACACCGTACGGCTGCTTTTAAAACACGGTGCGGAGTACACCGTCACGATTGCAGCGGCACTGGGCGACGAAGACCGTGTGCGCGAATTGCTGGCGAGTGACCCTGCATTGTGTAACCACCAAGAATCTGGTGGTAAACGTGCACTGTCGGCTGCTGCTGAACGCAACTACGTTGACATCGTCAATACGCTGCTCGAAGCAGGCGCCGATCCAAACCTGGAAGAAGGGGGCAACTGTCCGAAAGGATATGCGCTGTGGGCTGCGTCACACCTTGGTTATTTTGAAATCGCACGCGCGCTCCTTGCCGCTGGCGCAGATCCGAACGCGGGAGTCGAATCCTCCGGCAACCCGACTGAGTCTGCATTCAATCGTGAGATGCGTGAGTTAATGTATCGACACGGCGGCAAAGTTGGTTTTACACAATATTTCCACGAAAACAACGTCGATGTGGTTGCCGCAGTTGTGCAACACGCGTCGGAACCATTCCTCCGTGCGATGGCCGAAGAAGGTTTTCCCCACGCAGTAAGCAATAGCTACGAGACCTTGGTTCACATGATGCTCAATGCGGGAATGCGGGTTCCGCCTGTGCTGACCGGATGTCAAACCTATCTTTGGCATGACTTAGACCTATGCGAAGTGCTACTTCAGCACGACATGGATCCCAACCTGCCTAATTGGCAGTCAATGCGTCCTCTTCATCTCATGGCGCAGAAAAACTATGTGGACGGCGCGAAATTGATGGTGAAGTACGGCGCCGATCCGAGTCTGATCGATGAGGAATACTGCACCACGCCACTAGGATGGGCCGCGATGTTCGGTGCGAGAGAGTACGCTGAATACCTGCTTGAGCAGTTTCCAGATCGTAACGTGCACGAGCCCGCCGAGATGCCAGAGTGGGCTCGACCCGCGGCGTGGGCCGCTAGACGCGACCATCAAGACTTAGTGGCGCTTCTTACCTAGACAGTTCGAGTTCGACACTCGAAAACTACGAAATCGTGTAGCGTAGCATCACTCGACTATCGTCGCGCAAACCCTCACGAAATCGCGGTCCCCAAACACCCCACTCATCTGTGTATTTCGTGCCCATCTTCGCGAGTGCGGCATCTTGCGCCTCAACATCATCCTCGATTGACCCTTCGAGCATAAGCTCCGGCGCAGACCGGTAGGAATCGCCTGCGCGCGTCCAAATTCCGAACTCACCAACCCAGATTCGCGCAGAAGTCAATCCTTGGCGGATGGCATTAGCGCGCCACGCTTCATACTGCGTGACGACAAAGATCTGAGAGTCACCGTCGTACATGAACCACACTTCACCCTTGCACGTGCTCTCCGCGCCATCAGATTTGATAGGAGTCATGTAGATCAGGCGCGAATTCGTCAACGCTTCCTTCGTTGCGTCGGCAACCTGACCGAACAACGGCAAGATCGGGGTCAAACTTGTACCGATTACGGCTTGTCGTCTCGTTAGCATCGAAAAACTCCTTTGAGTGAATAGATTTTCATTGGTCTTAAGTTTCTGAGGGTTCGTCTTTGAAAAGTGATTCAAAGAACCACTGCGCACCAGCAGGCTCTTCAAGCAAACGCTGCTGACGATGAGTTAGCGTGAGATTCTCCGGAGCAGTCACACGTGTGCGGGACCAAGTCAATTGTGAAGCGCAGTATTTGTATAGCAATGACCTTCGTTCGTGGTCCGCTTTCCAAGCCATTGTCCCGTGTGTTGTAGCTTCCGTGAAGAACGTTACGCTGCCGGCTGGCGCTTCAGGGCAAATCACAACTCCTTCAAATGTGCCGTTACGAATGCAATCTGGGAGTTTAAAGTGACTGTTGTGGCTTCCAGGAATGCAGCAGAGCCCACCTGTCTCCGGACCGCTGTCGGACAGGTTAAACGCAGCTACTGCAAAACCGTGCAACGCTTGGTGACCAGGTTGTGGGTAGTACTTTCCTCGTTCCGCGCGCGTAAAAGGTTCGGAAGCACCGTAATCCGAATGCAGTCTTCCACTCGGCATCCCCTTTTCCATACGCATGCCAAAAATACGATCCAAGCGAAACGCTTCACCTAACTGCATGCGCATGATCTGTATTGTCAATGGGTGATCGAGCAGATCCACGAACGGTTGACCATATGCCAGAAAACCCGGGTTGGACTTGTACGAGCCGCCAGCCATTCCAAAACGATAGTTGTCATACACACCTAGGCTTTTCTCCTGCGTTCGCTCGCCTCGCTCCGCTGGGAAGTCGGGTAACGTCTCATCGAGAATTCGATTGAGCGTCTCAACTTGCTCTTCGCTCAACACGTCCTCTACGACAAGATAACCTTGAAGATCGTAGAGATATTGGAAGAGTTCTGCGAGTTCTGCGTCACTTGCCGATTTGATATAGCTGGCTGAGGGGTTTGCGTCTAACATCCTTTCATTCCGATCAAGTGAGAAGAGTCGTCGGTTCCTACTAATCATCTGACTCACTGCCGCAGTTTCGCGGCTATTTGGTTGTAATTCTTCAAGTTCGCCCAATCAAGTGGGGTTCTCCCGCTTTCGTCTTCGACGTTCGGATTGGCACCTGCGGCAAGCAGCATCTCGACGAGCTTGACTTCCTCTCGCCACCACGCGTTTGCCGCCATGTGAAGCGCTGTTTGTCTGCGCACCGTCCTTGCGTTCACATCCGCACCTCGGCGAATGAGCAACTTTGCTCCATTTAACACACCTTCGCGAGCTGTCACCATCAGTGGGGTCAAGTCTTGGTCCGCCATTTCACCTTGAGGCGACGCTAGCGCATGAACTTTAGCACTACAAGGTAGTGTGCGCGCGTCGACATGCGCCCCTAAATCCATGAGGTCTTCAATGACCTCAACCCAACCATACGTGCACGCCAAACGTAGCGGTCGTTCTCCGAGCATACAAGGCGCATCAAGATCAGCACCTCCTCTCACCAACGTACGTGTCAGCTCGCGCACATGCTCTGAGTAACCGTGGGCGACGGCTAGGTGAATTGGTCGCCACTCGCCTTCGCCAAATACTTCGATTTCCCAAACAAAGAAACCGATGCGGGATAAGACACGATTGGGATCGTCGCCGCAATCAAGGAGCGTGTTGGTAGTGTCTAATTGGGAGCAGAGTAACGCCCATCCAAGAGGCGGTAAACCGTCCGATTCCTCGGAAAGATCCGCGGTCTTAGCTAGCCGCGCAATCTGGTTGTTCAAGCCAAGTGCGCATGCGCTGTGTAGATCACACTCATGTCCCGCCGCCAACATTTCATGAGCGAGGTCTGCGTCATAAAGCGCCGCGATTTGTAATGGTGAAAGATCGGTTTCGTTAGAAAGTCCAACACTAGCTCTCGTATCGCGTTTCGTCTCAAGGAGATCCTCGGCGAGAGTTGGCCAATCCTTATCCAACTTGAATTTGGCTAGTTTCGACCTGTGCGGTTAGTCCGCAGCGGCACCGCGTTCATTGTGATGCATCTCTGCAACGACCTCAGACATACCTTCCCATTCATCCCACATGTTGCACATCGCTTGTTTGGATCGTTCCCACGGGTCGTTGCCTTCCTCGAAATCCAACCATTCACCGCGCTGGCCTCGATCTGGATGGTCCGTCACGCCGTTCACCATCACGTTTGGTTGACGCTTCTTATTCCTGATCCGAAAGATGATGTTCTTGCGCGTTTCCGTTCCACGTTCGTTTCGCGTGCCTGAATGAGGGATGTGGTACATCGCGATGCATGCATCACCTTTATCCATCAAAATCTGAGTTGGCCGTGGCCATCGTCGACCGTCAGGTGTGGTTTCAGACGCCTCGTCAGTGAACTGCTCGAATATAGACGGCGGCAGATAGTTCATACCGCAACGATTCGGACAGTCATGGTTTAAGCGTGGCCAACCTGGTCCTTCTGGTCCGAGATGTCCATTCGTCTCATACTGCCATCGGAAGAACTTTTCGATTTCGTGGTGCGCACCGCGGAGTAAGCACGTTTGACCGCGTCCTTCCTCCGTTTGGTCATTGAGGCACACGAAGACGAACGCCGTAAAACTCCCCAATCCTAGCGTCATATCCGGGTCTTCAAACAATGGCACCATGTTGTGACCCATCACTTCTGGCGATCGGCCTAGATCACCTTTTGGTCCAGATGCGAAGTGTCTCAGGTAGATCTCCTCAGGCGTACCCTCCTGCACCTCTTGTGGCGCAGCGATCGTGATATTGCCATCCATGTGAACGCCGGCACCGTAATAAGGGATGTCTACGTCTCGATAACCCATGTTCGTGAAGCGACCGGAAGGGCGAGCAGGCCAGGAGATACCGGTTTGGCACGTGTTTGGCGGATCGAAGTAACCCATGACATCATGCAAGATCGGCGTTACGTCAGACTTGTTGACAAGGTCCGTCATCACCGCTTCGGCGCCGAGATATCGACCGCGCTTGGGAATCTTTAGTGCTGCGGTCGCTTTATTGACCAACTCGTCTGACACCGCATTCTTCACCACAATGTAGCCATCACGATAGAGCGATTTCTTGTCTTCAATCGTTAGGGTTCGCGCTTGCTCAGTCATCGTTTATCTACCTTTCCTACGCGTATCGGCATGAGTTTCGAGACGCTGACGGATTTTATGGGTTCAACCGCAAATCATCGCGCAAGCTCAACACGGCTGCCAAAGCATCGTGCGGATTTCGCCGAACTCGCGACGCAGTTTGTGCCACTCTTCGCCACCGTCCTGCGACCGATAAATTTGACCCAAATTCGTACAACAGAACAGAAGGTTCGAGTCTGCCGCGTTATCAGCAACCATCCATGGCGTGGAATTGGGTGTCCCTGGTAGATCACAGTCTTCCCACGTCGCACCCCAGTCTCGACTTCTCAGAAGCCGACCGGTCGACCCGGGAGGGCCGTCACCATTGCAGAGGAATACGGTACCGTCGTAGTCAGCCTTTGGCTTGATGCCACGTGTGTACTGCCACGGTGAATCGAGTTTATGCCATTCCCACGACTCGGCATCATCGTAGGACTCATATAGTCCTAGCGCGGTCGCTGTCAGCAACTTTCGCTTCCCATCGACTTCCGCGATCGCAATGTCATGAATATCTGGGAAGCGAAATCCTTCCTCCGAACGTTCCCATGTCTTTCCATAGTCGCGGGAACGATGCACAGCGTCGATCTCCGCACTTGCCCAAATCGTCGCGTCGTCCATCGGGTCGAAGCGAATGCGGGTAATTCGCGGTTTGCCGATGGGACACTCATCGACTAGCTGAATCGGCAGCTGTTCCCACGTTGAACCCGCGTCGTCGGATCGATAGATCGCACCCGGATTGGTACCAATGAAGAGCTGGTTCGGATCGGCGGTGCTCTGCGTGACCGACCAGATCTGCTTACCGTCACCTGGTGACGGGATATGTCGACCCTTGCCATCTTCGTCCTGTCGCAACAAGCCAATATCCGTACCTGCCCAGACCACGCCGGGTTCTTTCGGATGACATGAGAGCGCCCACGTACGCATCTCGACAGAAAGCCCTTCGAACGCAAATCGCCATGACTCACCTAGATCGTCGCTACGCCAGACACCCCAACCTACGGTGCCTGCGTATACCGACACGTCCATATCCACTCCTTCAAATCCCTAGAAGATCAATTGTCCTTACTCGACCAGATTCGCGACCTACGTGGCTGAGCACCTCCGTCCACCGGCCACGAAATGAAACTGAATCTGATCCATCATCTAAGCCGTGAATACCGCAATGATTGTCCAAAGTGCACCAGCCAAGACGGCTGCAATCGTCGCTTGAGGAATCTGTGTCCGCACGTGATCCATTAGGTCACAACCTGTACACACCGAACTAAGCACAGTTGTGTCAGATATTGGCGAGCACTGATCGCCGTACACACTGCCGTCCATCACGGCGGCGAAACACAACGTCATGTAGAGATACGGGTGTGATAGATCAGATCCTTCCGCGATCGCCCAAGCGAGTGGCATTGCCAACGGAAACGCGACGGCATAAGTTCCCCAGCTCGATCCCGTAGAAAAGGCAATCGTCATGGTCATCACCTGTAAGATCACAGGAAGTAGGAAATACGGCAGCGCATCGCCGAGAAGATCCACTAAATACGCACCGCCGCCGGTAATCTGACTTACAGCACCGATGGTCAGCGCTAGCAGTAGGATGACCGAACCGAGCACTACACCTTTGAAGCCAGTCTCATATCCTTGGATGAGTTCGCGTAGCGTCATTCCTTTGGCAAGCGCCACAACAGACGCAAACAGCAAAGCCGCACCAAATGCCCAATGAACCTCCGGCGAGCCGAACGCGATGAATGTCCCGATCGCAACGCCGATCAAAATCGCAAGCGGCAGCACGAATTCAAGCAGGTTTGGCTTGTAGTTTTCAGGTACATCACTGTGTTGCAGTTCCTTCGACGCCAAGACTTGTGCCGTCGGAGAGTCCAGTTCGTTGGTTGTTCGAGCGCGCGTAATGGCTTGTTTCAATTCTTTGTTGAGGTACAGTGGTTTCTCGACACTTACTAAGAACGTGCCAAGGACTGCGAATATCGCATAGAAGCAAAACGGCACGCTCGAGAAGAAGAATGTGATTCGATCTGCTTCTGTCGCCAGGAATGAGACACCGGCGACAAAAATGAACGCTTGAACGTAGCCAGGCCAAGCGTTGAAAGCGAGTTGTGATGCAATCGGAGAAGCAGTCGAATCGACTATGTAAGCGAGTTCTTCGTGACTAATGCGCTCTTTGTCCGCGATAGGTTTTACCGTCGTTCCAACTAGCACCGTGCTGACGGTTCCGCCTTGAAAGAAAATCACGCCTAATCCCCAGGCGACCAACTTCGCGCTTCTAGGTCCACGCACGAACCGATCGGTGACGTATTGCGCAAATGCTTGCGCTGCGCCGGTCCTTGACCAAACACCCATCAAGCCGCCAAGCAACCATAAATAGAGCACCAACACGCTCGCTGCGGCTGTCGTACCCAAGTGCTCAATCACGACCCCACTAAAAATGTCGTACTCTGTTAGGATGAACGCGCCTGACACGATTCCGCCGAGGAGTGCCGTGATAGGCTCTCGCGTGACCCAGCAGAGCAAGACGGCGACTAACGCGGGCAATAACGACCAGAATCCCCAATGACGCGACAAGACGTGCTGCCAATAGGACGGTGAGCCACTCTCATCCGTACGCACGACAAACTCTTCCTCAATGCCTGGATCTTCAGTCAGGATGTCGACTTGGTCGGGACTCAGTTTCGCTCTTTCCGCAGGTGTGAACGAAACGTACCTAGGTGCTTCTCGGAACATGTAGAACAGTTGGTTGTTCTCATCTCGCTGCACATCTAGTTCAATCGCCTCGACATTCCATACGGGGCTCACAAACCTGCCTACGAGAACCGATAGAAGGAGCAAGCCGACCAAGAGGCCGAACTTCCAATATCCTTTTTTTAAATTGAGTATTTCCATGAAATCGAACGTCGGCTCTTGTCTATTGTCTCCGCAATCCCAATGCGTTTTGCCGAATGCGTGTGCAAATATCTCGGATTAACCGTGGGTCGCGCTAGAAAGTCTCTTCGACGACGACTAATTCTGAGCAAGAGACGCTCGTCACGGTACTTGACAGCAAAGACAATCAATTCGAAAAACTCGCATGTTAAATTCAGGAAGTAGTCTCCAGATTAGCGCGGATGTCCTTAACGCAATACCGTGTGAGATGCCTCTTCAAGGACGTCGCTCCTTAGATGCTCAGATATTTACGAAGTAAGTTACCAAGACGACATCGTGTCGTTCGGCACTGGTCAATCAAACCGTTTGCGCATCGGCTAAACCATCCTCGTCATTGGCACTTGCACCGCCACGGTGTCGCACGCGGGGTTTTTATCGGTCTCGCCTGTGCCTGGAGTCCGATCCCGGGATCACAAATGGTTGTCGCAGCGTTATGGGCAGCTCTAACACGAGCCAACATCCCAACGGCGGTTGCAGCAACATGGCTCACGAATCCGTTCACGATCGTACCTATGTATTACTTTGCGTTCTGGCTAGGAGACCGAAGCATGTCGTTTGTATTGCCATTCTGGGAGAGTGTGCCGTTCACACTGAACGGCATCTGGAGTAAGGAAAGCGCCTTGATTCCCCTACTGCTAGGGTGCCTAGTGAGTGCTGTCGTTAGCGGCTATGTTGGTTATTTGATTACGAAATATCTATGGCGACGCCATATCCTCGCGAAGCGATCGCGGCAACTCGGACTACGCGCAAGCAGGCAATTGGTAGTCGACTAAGTCGCGCGATTCAGCACGTAAACGGGGCTTTCTATTAGCGCAAGACGCAGAGGTCTAACGAGGGCAAAACCGCCCAGAATAACTGCAATCACAACCGCGCCGATGACATCCAACGCAGCTATCCGCGAAGGCAGCTCATTGAACGCGGACTGCTCAAGAATGCTGACTCCCAGCGATTCATCGAACGTGTCGAAGATCACATTTATGTTCTGTGCGATTACCAGGCCCGATGCCAGTCCAAGTGTAATTCCTACGATGGTAATCATGCCTCCTTGAATGGCGAACGCACCTAGTAATTGCCGTCGCGAAGCACCCATCGTCGCGAGTATCGCAATGTCCGATCGCTTGACGTTGATAAGCATCGCTTGACCCGCAATGATGTTGAAGGACGCGAGCATTAACACCAATGTCATCAGTATGAACATCGCACTGCGCTCTAACTGATAGGCACGAAACGCTTCGCCGTGTTCGTCGATCCATATCACGACACCCGGCGCGTCTGCAAAGACCTCATCCACGCTGAACGGGTCTGTAATTGATGCGTTCCACCCTAATTTGCCGGTCTGTTCCAGTGGCGTATCCACGATCGAAGTTAGGCCAACAAACGCCGAAACCGCATCGATTTCCGTGATGAATTGGAATAGTCCCGTGACGACATACGTTGCGGTGTGAGACTTCAGTCCGTTTGGCGTCGGCGCGACAAACGTCAAATCGATTCGACCATTGACGGTCATGCCAAGTCGTAGCGCAAGATCGCGCGACAAGGCGACCTGATTCGTAGGTCCACCCGAACGGAGAGCGCCGTCGACGAACCGGAGATCGTCCTGTCCACCTTTCGTTAGGTCAATGCCAATCAGATCAACGGTGATTGTTGCGCCGTCTCCCCCACGAATGAATGCCATGCCGTGAAACTCACGTTCAACGCGGGTGACATCGTCGCGAGTCCGAACTCGCTCAATCGCCACCTCGTCGAAGCTATCAGCAGCAAGAAACGCGTGTGGTACGACACGCAACAGACGCTCACGGCGCTCGTCCGTAAGTCCATTGAAGACACTCGCAACCACAATCATCAACATGATCCCGAGCGCGAGTCCCACGATTGAGATCGCGTTTACAAGCCTCGAAAACCCCGACGCACCTACGAACAGGTATCGAATACCGACCTTTAAGGTGAACGAATCAACCATCGCGTTCAAGGTGTCCGTCGGTCAATCGCATCGTCCGGTGCGCGTATGTGCCGCTACCTTCATCATGAGACACGATTACGAACGCTGTACCTAGGCTCTCACTCATCGATTGGATGAGTGTCATGACACGAGTTGCACTCTCAGCATCAAGGCTGCCGGTAGGCTCATCAGCAAGGACGACTTTCGGATCGCCGACAACTGCGCGAGCAACTGCCACGCGAAGACGTTCGCCTCCCGACAGCTGTTTGGGAAGGTGATCCATCCGTTCGTCTAGTTCGATTCTCGTCAAAAGATCTTCAGCTTTGGCTTTCGCACTTTTCGTTGAATCACCGCGAATTAGCAACGGCATGGCGACGTTTTCTAGTGCTGTGAACTCCGGTAATAAGTGATGAAACTGGTACACAAAGCCGAGGGCGCGGTTCCTAAGTGCGGCGCGCTCTCCGGTAGCGCTCTCTGTCAGATTCACGCCATCGATCCAGACTTCACCGGCGTCCCCATCAAGAAGACCAGCCAAGATGTGTAGCAGTGTGCTCTTACCGGAGCCGGAACGTCCGAAGATGCAGACTCTTTCACCTGCACCAACCGTAAGGTCTATCCCTTGCAACACCGGAAGGCTTCGTCGACCATCGTCAAACGTTTTTGAGACACTTTTCGCAACTAATACATCACTCATCGCGCAAGATCTCCGACGGAGCCAGTCGCGTCGCGCGCCAAGCGGGATACAGTGAACCGACCGTGACCATCAGCACTGTCAAACCGACAACGCGAATCACATCAGGAAGTTGCAGAACCACACTTAACTGATGCAAGGCAAAACCGTCTCGGAGCGAGACGCCGATTAGTTGCGTGAGTAACTCGTGCAACGTCGGCAACACTAACCCTATTAACCACGCGAGCAGGATGCACGCTATGAGACTGACAAGTGCGATTGCCCAAGCCGTCGCGACGAATGAAACCAGCACCATCGTTGTATTCCCGCCTAAGGTCCTTAACACCGCAACGTCTGCGCGACGGCTGTGAACCAACATGACCATGTTTGACACAAGATTGAATGCAGCCACGGCTACGAGCATCGAGAGAAGGAGGAACAGCAAGTTCTTGAATCTCTGCAGAAAGTTGAACAACGCACCAAATAAATCTTGCCAAGTCGTGGCGAGTAAGTCAGGCTCGTTCGCGGCGACATAAATCGAGAAAAACGTGCTCCGTACGTCGAGCGGATCCTGGAGTCGGAAAAACGCCGCATTGGCTGCCATAGGCATCTGCAAAACCCGTCGTGCATCTTCAAGATTGACGTATGCGACCATCGAATCCAAGCTAGTTTGGGTCTCTGACAATCCCGCAACCTTGAATCTCTTCTGTCGCGGCATATAGCCGAACGGCGATATGCCTTCAGTCGCAAGCGTCACCAGCACCACATCACCGGTGGTCACTTCGAGTTCCCGGGCTACGCCACTCCCCAACAAGATTGAAAAGCGTCCTGGCTCGAGTTCGTCCCACGGTGTATCGTGGTCTAGTGCGCTACGGGTCACGAAGTTCTTTACGCTATCGGGCTCAACACCGATGAACTGCGCGCGCAATACTGCGTCTCCAGTACTAACCAAGCCACTCGACTGCGCAACCATCATGCTCGCGGCCACCGACGGAACTTCCGTTGTCACACGTGCCCCTAATTCGGCGTCGAAACCAGATGGTTTCGAAAGGGTGATGTGCGGGACTAGCCCCAGTACATTACGATCGAGGTCGCGCTGAAAACCCGCTACGATCCCTTGAACCACTAGCAACGTGGTGATCGAAATGATGAGTCCGAGCATCGACGTTTTCGTCACAAACAGTAACGCCGCATCTCTCGTAAGTAAGTAACGCCAGCTCAGAAGCAGAGAAAGTGGATGGAATAGTGCGCGTTTCATCTCAATTGCGGGTCGAACTGCTGCTTACAGCGACTCAAATGCGGTCTCGAAGTCGCCAAACTGATGCAACATCAATTCACCACTCGACTTCTGTTCAACCAGCAGCGCAGAAAGACGCCAACGACTGACAAGTTCCATACCAGTTTCGAGACCGCTGACCGCTAAAGCGGTCGCCCATGCGTCAGCTGTCATCGCGTCCTCGGCATAAACGGAGGCTAACAGTAACTCATGCTCGACGGGTCGGCCGCGACGCGGATCGATCAAGTGGCTCAATTGCTCACCTTCAACTATCCGTGTATTCAGGTAGGTACCGGACGTCGCAACGGCGCCTGTATTTCGTTCAATGTAGCCAAGGATCTGTCCTGGTTCAAGCGGGTTCTCGATTCCAACACGCCAAGGTTTGCCCGACGCATTCTCACCTTCAACCCGTACTTCGCCACCGATGTCAATAAGGAAATTCTCGCATTCAAGTTCGGTGGTAAGTTCAGCTAATCGATCCACGGCAAAACCTTTAGCAATCCCCGAATAATCAAGACGCGTGCTGGTTAGGTTTTTTCTAATCGCGGGAGTAATTTCGCGAATCTCAAGGTGGTTAAAACCTAATCTCAAGCGCATATCGTCGAGTTCCGCCGATGTCGGCAGACTGTCTGGATTCGTACTCCCGAACCCCCATCGATCTACAAGCGATCCGATCGTTGGATCAAAGGCACCTTGACTAGCGACAAAAATGCGACGCGCATGAATCGTCACGGCGAGGAAATCGGGAGTGACTGACAACCACTCACTAGTATCGTGAGCATTAACCTTCGATATCTCTGAATCATCTCGATACGTTGAGAAAATCAGTGTCAGTCGATCGAGTTCCGCGACAATACTTGACTCGTCAAGCGCTTGATTGCAGCCTGTTTCAACGCGAAAATACGTGCCCATCGAAGAACCCGTGATAACCCGGTTATCACGTGGCGCGCACGATATGCAAAGCAACGTGCTCACCACCAACGCAAGAACCACGCCGCAAGGGCGTCTCGCGCTTCGGCAGTCGTTCATCGGTACGTCATCATTTATGTGAATTAACTATACACATAATCAGTTTTATATCTCATCTTAAAGCAAACTTTATGATTCCGTTTCACTGTCCCGATGACTTACGTCTTCCAGTGATCGGCAACTACCCCTAGGAGAGACCATGGACAATCGCCTGCTGTTCCCCGCAGTTGTTGCTGCCGCTATTCTGGGTTGGCTGCTTGCCATGGTGTTCGGTGACATCACCTGGTTGAACGAGACCGCCGAGCTCCTGAAATCAATTTTTCTATCTGCACTTCGCGCAATCGTTGCACCCCTAATTTTCTTCTCACTCATCTCCGGGATCTTGCGTCTCGGTGATACCGCGGAAGTTGGTCGTATCGGCGGTACCACGATTCTGTACTACCTATCGACAACCAGCATTGCGATCACGCTTGGATTAATCAGCGTATTCCTCGTTCACCCTTGGACTTACACGGAAGCGGTGACCTCGTTACCAACGTCCGGTACCGAACTAAGCCTACTCGGTGATTCATCTGCCGGCGTTGCTGGTTTATTAGCCGGTGTCGTAAAGAGCACGCTCATCAATCCGATTTCGGCGCTCGCGCAAACCAACATTCTCGCGATCGTGGTTAACTCGCTTGTGATTGGACTTGCCCTTCTCCTCGTTACGGAGAAAGACGGCACCGTGCGCCGCGGCGTGGCGACGATTACCGACGCACTTTTCAAGATCACGGGCTGGATCATTTGGACCGTGCCGATCGGCGTGCTAGGCATCGTCTACCAACTCTCGGTCGTGACGGACATGTCATTGATCATGCAGTTGTTGAGCTTCTCACTGTTGGTGATCGTCGTAACGCTCATCCATGCGGTGTTTGTCCTGCCGTCATTTGCGTACTTTCTTGGCAATGTGCATCCAGCAACGTTCTTCAGACACGCTGCTCGACCACTTGTTGTGGCTTTCACCACGGCATCGAGTGCGGCAACCGTACCAGTCACCTTACAGGCGGCTGAAAACCTCGGCATTCGCAAGCCAACCTTTAGTTTTGTCGTGCCGTTCGGCGCCACTGCCAACATGGACGGTAGTGCGCTGTTTGAGGGAATTGCCGCGGTATTCATTGCGTACCTGTTTGGCATTGAACTAGGCGCGATCCAAATCATCGTGATCTTCTTTGCGGCGATGGCAGCATCAATCGGCGCTCCGGGGATTCCTAGCGGCTCGATGGTCGGCATGCAAATGGTCTTAATCGCGGTTGGCTTGCCCCTTGAAGCGATTGGCATACTGCTGATCGTCGAGCGTCCGTTAGACATGATCCGAACGGCCTGCAACGTTGAGGGCGACCTAGCGGGCTGCACCGTGATCGATCGATTTTCACACGCGTCACTCGAGGACGAAGGCCTGTCCGACGTGAAAGAACGGCAAGAACCCGTAAGTGCCGAATCTGCCTGAGCACCTCTCAATAAAATCTCAACGAATCACTTCATGTAACTCGCGATAAGGATTCCTATGCCAGAGTTCTGTAAGGTCGATCAAAAAGACCACATCTTTACGGTAACCATTAACCGTCCCGAACGATTGAACGCGTTGCACCCACCGGCGAATGCTGAATTAGGCGAGGTTTTCGACGCCTTTGCAGCAGATGACGATATGTGGGTGGCGATCATCACGGGCGAAGGGCGTGGATTTAGTGCTGGTAATGACCTTCGGCATCAGGCGGAAGGCGGTGAACGCGTCGCCACGCCGCGAGGGTTTGGCGGACTGACTTCACGCTTTGATCTCTCGAAACCAGTGGTCGCCGCGGTCAATGGCGTGTCGATGGGAGGCGGATTCGAAATCGCGCTTGCCTGTGATTTGATTATTGCGTCAGATCGCGCAGTCTTCGCGCTGCCAGAACCAAAAGTGGGCTTGGCCGCGCTCGCAGGTGGACTACAACGCCTTCCTCGCCAGATCGGGGTCAAACGCGCTTTGGGGATGATCCTGACTGGTCGGCATGTGTCGCCGCAAGAAGGCATGGAGCTAGGGTTTGTTAACGCGGTTGTGCCACATGACGAACTCATGGCAGAGACGCATCGCTGGGTTGAAATGATTCTTGAATGCGCGCCTCTTTCCATTCGCGCAAGCAAGGATGTTGTCTATCAGAGCTTGTCCATGGATTCTCTCGAAGGATCTATGAAAGTACCGTACGATAGTGTTCGTGCACTATCTAGTAGTGAAGACTTCGTCGAAGGTCCGCGTGCGTTTTCTGAGAAGCGTCCACCGAACTGGAAAGGGCGGTAGCGCTAAGCGAGGGACTTACAGATCGGGATTCAAGAATTTCCGATTTACGCTAGCCTACAAACTCGCCTACTCTCGCGAACTAGACAGCTTGTTTAGCAACGCGCTTTTTTAGCACCATGTCTGCGCGCTTTCGTTGGGACTTTCCGTATGCTTCGAGAAGAGCGCCGGTAATCGCTCGAAACGTCGTAGCAACGTCCCAGCCGCTTGCGTCACAAGCCGGGATTCGCATATTGCACGATGGAGGCAATGCTGTCGATGCCATCCTTGCTGCTGCGATTACTTTGACCGTTGTCGAACCCTGTAATAACGGGGTCGGTAGCGACGCGTTCGCGCAAGTATTCGATGGTGAGCGGCTTCACGGTTACACCGGATCGGGACGTTCACCTCAGGCATGGCACCCGTCAAGGTTCAAGAACTACGACGGAATGCCCATTCATGGATGGGATGCCGTAACCGTTCCCGGCGCCGTGCAAACTTGGGTAGATTTGCACGAACGTTTCGGTCGTGTGCCGTTTGAACGCTTGTTCGAAAGTGCGATTGAGTATGCGCGAAAGGGTTTTCACGTTGGCCATAAAACTGCCCCGCTTTGGCAACGCAGTGCTGAAATATTCAACGAGTTCGAACCTTTTCAAAGACACTTCTGCAAAGGGGGTCGCGCACCGAGAGCTGGCGAGCTGTATGCGAGAACCGAGCTCGCAGACACATTAATTGATATCGCGCAAACAAACGGCGAAACGTTCTATCGCGGAGCCTTAGCGGAAGCGATCGAAGCTCAATCGACGGCGGAAGGCGGTTGTATTACCGCGCAAGATCTTGCAAACCATCAGGGTATCTGGCAGGAACCACTTTCCATCGACTACCACGATGTACGGCTGCATGAACTGCCCCCTAGTGGACAGGGATTGGCGGCTTTGATAGCGCTCGGCATGCTTAGGCACACGAAGGTCGCCAACATGCAACCGGATTCTGCCGATTGGATCCACGTTCAAGTTGAAGCAATGAAGATCGCAATTCGTGCGGCATGTGACCACATCGCCGATCTCGACAGCATGGCGAAGTTCGTTTCTTCTGACGAGCTACTCGACGAAGAATCTCTTCGTCGAGCCGCTTCCACAATCGGAGCAATAGCCGCCGATTTGCCTCCCGTGTCGCTTCCTGTCAGCCATGACACGGTTTATCTTGCCGCCGCTGACGAATCCGGCGTGATGGTTTCCTACATACAGTCCAACTACATGGGTTTTGGATCTGGTGTGGTGATCGAAGGCACGGGGATTGCGATGCAAAACCGTGGCGCAGGCTTCGTTTTAGCCGAAGGTCATCCCAATCAAGTCGCGGGCGCCAAACGGCCATTTCACACAATCATTCCAGGCTTCGTCACGGACCTGAACAATGAACCGCTCGCAGCCTTTGGCGTGATGGGCGGGCACATGCAACACCAAGGTCATGTACAAATGGTGAGTCGCATATTCGACCATCAGCAAAACCCACAAGCGGCCTCAGATGCTCCGAGATGGCACGTCACACAAGATTTCGACGTCGTTTTAGAAAGGGGCGTAGAACCTTCGGTAGCCTCCGACCTACTGGACCGTGGACACAACGTAACGATCGAGAGTGAGGAACACCGGTTCGGCGGGGCACAATTGATTTGTCGACTTGACGATGGGTACTGTGCGGCGTCAGATCATCGCAAGGAAGGTTGTGCACTTGGTTTCTGACGAGATACGTTGCTATCGATCAAGAACTTCGTCAAACGACATGAAGACAAGCAGGTTCGACACTGATCTTGACTACACCAAGAAATTAGGCGCTATGCGTAGGCGGTAATCCTAGAAATCAACGATGGCCAATTTGTCCCCTACTTCCAACTGGTTCAACTAATTGGAAGTACAGCTCCAACTAGTATGAGCTATGAGCGATTGGATGCCATTACAAGACAATCGTGCGGCGCTAGCGCCTTACGGTTCCTCGCCTTTTTCCTCTAACTTCAGAGAAGCGGAGTTCATACACCAACGTTGACCCGTCGGCATCGGACCATCTGGAAATACATGGCCAAGATGCGCGTCACAGTTAGAACACATCGCTTCGGTCCGGACCATGAAGTGACTTCGGTCGACCTTGGTTTCAACGTTCTCGAAATCTATCGGCTCATAAAAACTAGGCCATCCAGACCCGGAGTCATACTTGGAATCTGACGAGAACAGCGGTTCACCACAGCAACGACACACGTACGTGCCCTCTGTCTTGGTGTTGGTATATTCGCCTGTAAATGGCGCTTCTGTCGCCGCTTCGCGCGTGATCTGATATTCGTAATCGGATAACTCCTTACGCCACTCTTCGTTTGTTTTCTTTACCTTAGGCTTCTTAATATCCTGCATTGCTAAAATTTTCCTGGCGCAAGGTAGTCAAATTTTACGAAGGACAATATGGCGAATAGGCGGTGAAACCGAACCCTCGACCAGAACTGGTCGTATCAAAAGACCCTGTACGCCATTACAGTAAGTCCACCAAATTAGCCGATGTTTGCTATGACATCCGCGGTCCTGTTATGGACGAAGCAAAGCGGATCGAAGATGCTGGCACGACTATCCTAAAACTGAATATCGGCAACCCAGCGCCTTTTGGATTTCTTACGCCCGAGGGGGTTGCGCGAGCCGTCGCACAGAATCTCGGCGCGTCGCAAGGCTACGCGGATGCCAAAGGGATTACTTCAGCTCGCGCAGCGGTTGAGCAAGAAGCGACCCGGATAGGAATCCCAGATGTCAATATGGAAGACATCTACCTTGGGAACGGCGTCAGTGAGCTCATTGTCATGTCGATGCAGGGGCTGCTCAACACAGGCGACGAAGTCCTCGTACCCACACCGGACTACCCGCTCTGGTCAGCCGCCGTGAGGTTAGCAGGCGGTGTTCCGGTTCACTACCGATGCGATGAACAAGCAGATTGGCAACCGGATATGGCGGATATCCGCAGCAAGACGACAAACCGAACTGTCGCTATCGTCGTGATCAACCCAAACAACCCCACCGGCGCGGTGTATAGCCGACCACTCCTCGAAGACATGCTGGGCTGGGCCAGAAAAAATGCACTGATTGTCCTGGCGGACGAGATCTACTCCAAAATCACGTACGAAGACGCTGAGTACATCCCATGCGGGTCGATCGACGAGGACGTCCTGGTACTTACGTTTGATGGACTATCCAAGACCTATCGAGCCGCTGGTTTCCGATCGGGTTGGATGATCATTTCCGGTCCAAAACACCTTGCACGGGACTACATTGAAGGAATCAACGTACTCGCGGCTATGCGTCTCTGTGCGAACGTGCCGTCTCAGCATGGCATTGAGTCTGCATTGAGTGGATACCAATCAATTGTTGCATTGACTCAACCGGGCGGCGACCTATACGCACAGCGTAATCGTGCGTGGGAAGGACTGACCGCGATTGAAGGCGTGAGTTGCGTTAAGCCCAAGGGTGCACTGTACCTGTTCCCGAAGATCGATATTAAGAAGTTCAATATTCTGGACGATGAGCAGTTTGTCTTCGATTTGCTCCACGAACGGCACATTCTGATAGTCCAAGGCACAGCCTTCAACTATCCTGACCCCGACCATTTTCGAATCGTTTTTCTGCCGCCACGCGACGAACTTACTTACGCGATTTCCGAGGTTGGCGAATTCCTAAAGACGTATCAGCAGCACCCATCATGAAGACTCGTGAGCCGATGGTGATCCATTACGTTCGAGATATGGATCGAGCGACGCGCTTTTACCGTGATGTATTTGAAGCACCAGTTTTGTTCTCGTCTCCCGGATGGACAGAGCTGGATTTCGGGACTATCAAACTAGCACTCCATATCCTCGGTCACGATATGGGTGAAAACCCGATTCCGCACGCCGGACTCAATTTCATGGTCGATGACATCGAAGAGATGCAAGCCAGAATCGAATCCTTTGGAGGCGAACTATGGGAGTTACGGGAGCCAGATGATTTCGTTCCCGTCCGCGTTGCATCCGTAAGAGATTGCGAAGGCAATGGATTCGAGCTACGTCAGAGGCTACAGTGATGTGAGTGCTCAAATTTGCTTACCGTTTCTGATATGAACGCAATCAAATATCTAGATATAAACGTACCGTTTTTTGAGTTATAGATTGGTAGTCGCGATGATTCAGCGCAACTGGTTCTGAGACGATCGATCCACTCGTGGTCGTGTGCTACTCCAGGACTCACGGACAGTTTCAATGCCACATTTGCTTGTAGCTTGATTGATATATTGGCCACTCATCCATGTTGGCTCGAAAGCCTGCTCGTGTAACATACATGAACATGAGCGTGAACATTTGGAAGTTTGCCAAATCCGAATCTGTTAGGGTACCGGCCGCTCTTCCTCGAGAAGATCCCGAAGCTGGTCGCGATTCATTATTTCGGAATCTCATTTTTCGAATTCATACATGAACGAAATACGATCGCGCACCACAACAGGTGCCGATAAAGGATTCGATCGAAGCAAAGGTGCTTATGTTCGTTTGAACACCGAAGCTTGGCTAGAAGCAGAGGGCATTCGCGAGAAAGGAACGCAGCGCGGGAAAATCGAACAACCCGATTCGTCCGAAACACAGCCTGATAGCGAGTACCGGCACATATTGGATTTCGTTAACCAGAGAGCATTGGACTGTAAGAACGAAGTCCGAAAGTACCTTGATGCTCAACTCGCTACTCTAAACCATTTCACTAGCCATTGGGAGAACGAAAACCCCGAGATAACCCTTGACGCGATGGTTGACCAAGAGTGTCACAACCTCGAATCAATGACTGACGAAGCGTTAGTCGACCTGAAATCTCTACGCTCCGAACATGAAGCGATGGAAAAAGAGCTGAGTCGATTCAAGACGGAAAACAAGCTCACTCGCGTGGCCGACTACCCCAACAATCAACTCGCTCACTGGATGTGGGTCTTCGTGGCGGCGATAGCTGAGAGTTTTGTGGGCGCAAATCTCCTCGGCAGCGTGACACGAGGCGGCATTATCGAGGGCTGGATGATCGCTGTCATTCTCACAGCCGTGAATATCCTGATTGGTTTCGGCGCCGGTCGAGTGTGGCAGTTTACGAACCATGTCGTTAGGTCAATCAAATTTGTCAATTTTTTCGCATTCGCGACATTAGTACTCACTACACTGATTTGGAATGTCACAGCTGGACATATACGCGACGTGTATGTTCTCGCAGAAGCAGCAGGAAATCTTGAAGCACCCGATCAAGCGTTTGCTATCGCGTTCGGAAAATTAACTGAAACGCCGTTACCTTGGGAGAGTTTGCAGTCTGCGGGTCTTGCGTTCGTGGGTATAGCCGTTTTTGTTATCACCGCTTACAAGTCGTACTCCAGCGACGACCGCTATCCAGGTTTTGGAAAATTGCATCGAAAAGATGAAGAATTGCGCGATAACTATCAACAAGAATTAGCACCTTACTTGGACGCGCTCAAAACCAAGCGCGACGAGACTAAGTTACAAATCGAGGAATTCAAGAGTCGGTACGACTTAGATCGAGCAAGTTGGCAGAACGTACTGGACTCGATTAAGACCATTCGTGACGACTACCTTCCAAATCTCCGTCAATATAACAACGATTTGGCCTATTTGCTCGCAGCATACCGAGACGCGAATTTAGAGGCGCGATCCACGCATCCGCCTCAATTCTTTGATGACGTATTGAAACTTGATGAGGAAGAGTTTCAAAAACCTGACATTGATGTGCCTGAATCTTTTAAATGGGGTGACATTTCTGCACGCACAGAGGCTGGTTTTAAGCGCGTCGAAGAGACATACCAGAATTCGCGAAATCGGCATGAAATACTAGAGTATGTCGCCGACTCGCACTCGCCACCGACAGAATGAGAGCAAAAGAGCGCGCAGCGAATCGTGCGAAAGCGAACCGACAAGCACTTAAATGGCCGATCGGTGTAGGCGGGGCGCTTCTCATTGGCGTGATCGCTTTCTACCAAGTCGGAACCGAACCTGCTGAGTTGGACGATCGACTTTGTCCGAAACAGTCCGGACCCGTAGGCGCAACCCTGTTGTTGATAGATACAAGCGATCCGTTTAGCGCAAAACACAAAGAAACGTTGATCCGTTTCTTCGACCATGCGACGGACCCAAAGAGCGCAATGCCGCTCGGTCCTGAAGAGCTACTCTTAGTGTACGAATTGACTGAAGATCCAGGGGATCCAGCGCGTCACATCGAAATCTGTCGGCCGGGCATGGACTTCAATGACCGTACGTGGCGCGACGATATTCGTCAAGGCAGAAAATTCGCCGAACGAGATTGGGATAGTTTCAACGACAAATTTAAAGCACCCGTGCCGCACGACACTGTCAATTCGCGATCAACATCACCTATCATCGAGACGCTCGGCGTCCTCGCTGCTCGTCACGTGCCGGGAAAACTCGGTAATTCCGACTTCAAGGTACACATCGTTCTCTTTTCCGATCTGCTGCAGCATTCGCCGCGGATGTCTCACTACGGCAGCTATCCGAAGGCCTCTGAGATGGCTCTCCACCATCGCGATCTATTGACTGACTTAACCGGCGCAGACGTTAGCATATTCCGACTCGAACGTCCTAAATATGCATCTTGGCAAACCGCCGATCACTACTACTGGTGGACCGAGTTTGTTGCCGAGACTGGCGGTAATCTCAGGTTTCAAGACTCCATCTGATCGTAGCGGATTCGCGGAAGGAGTACTACGCGATCTTGTAATCGCGGGTTAGAGATCCGCGACGAACATTTCGAACCAAGTCATCATGCAACAGGAGATCCGTAACACTCAAAAAAAGAAGAATGCGCTTGGTTTCTTCGTTGCCCTGCTCCTCGGTGGACTGAGTATCTGGTACACGAAAACCGAGTTTGACAATCAGTGGTACGCTGCGCTAGTTGCCGGACTGGTTGTTTTGTCGCTAGCTTTCTATTACATGTTCAATGATGAAGATGAACCCGAGGAGGAAGGCGACAACGTTTACTACCTTGGTCTGCTCTTTACACTAGGTTCGTTGATATTTGCGCTTGTCGAGCTTTTTGGAGCAGATGCCGTAAAGGCAACGAGCGCTGAGCAGGTCCGATTACTACTGGAGAATTTCGGAATTGCTCTAACTTCAACTGTATTTGGAATCTTCGGCAGGATCCTGGTTCAGAACTGTCAAACGTCAGCACCGAGCTGGATTTCATTCAAATCGAACCGGGTCAATAGAGAAAACCTCAACCGCATATCGTATGCAGAAGGGTCGTCTCCTTCGCAAGCCCCCGATGACACTCGTCGGCCGGATCAATACCGTCCGATAGAGACAGTACCTACCGACGTTCCCGACCCGCCATCGTCAGATGCCAGTATTGACGATCTTCAAGCATTCAATCGTCACATCCTCGGCTTGATTGCCCGAGACCTAACGCAGGGAGCGAGTGCCCTTGCGAGGTTTCACACGATTGTCCGCACTCATGCGACCGACGTCCAAGAACAACTAGAAGCACAAAGCAAAACGCTTAGAACCGAGAGTTCTGAATTCAAAGATACACTGAAGAGGAGTGCAACTAGCTTCGCACAAGATCTTGAAGAGATGAGCCGAAAAAGTCTCGAAGTTCTTCGATCGAGTTTTGAGTTGGTGGCAACCCAAGCCAAAGACCTACAGGACGAGACTGATGCCGCTCAGCAGCGTTACATCCGTGACATGCAAACGATGTTCGAAGCGTTTCACACGACACTGCAAGAGTCGAGCAATGCCATACTGGAGAATATCAAGCAAAACTCCGACCTCAATACCACACAGATTCGAGAGAGCAGCATCGCGCTCTCGTCGGTGATATCAGAAGTTGGAGGGAAACTTGGTCAGTTTTCCTTAGGAATTGACTCGGCAAACAGCGCTAGCACGCAGCTCTCTTCTGACGCACAACAAATCGGCCAAGTCGCGACCGATCTCGCGCCTGTCCTCCGAGAACTGAAGAGCGGTGTACAAGATCTTCAGGGTGGCATTACTTCCATTCTGAGCATCGTCGATAGTGCGCGAGAGCTCGACCAGCGAATCAATGTTGCCCTCGAACTAGATAGTTCAGCTTCGAAGTTGCAGGAGATTGGCGAGTCTCTTGCGTCTATCTCCGAGGGCTCGAAAAAGGCAACCGACTATGTCCAGGAAGCAGCGGCATTATTTAGTGATTTCAAGGAGAGTGTAGCCGCGTCCGAGAAGGCGTCGGCAGCAGCTACTGAAGCGATGCTCCATCTCGCCGAACATGCTGCTGCGCAAGTCCAAGAACTTCAGAAGCAGAAATCCCGATTCCGAGGTTTTTTTAGGTCTGACTAAAAGGCACGACGAAAGTTGAGCGCATATCGCCGAGGTACGGTGCTTGGGTTGACAGTAGCAGAGATTTTTATTCTTCTCGCGTTTCTGCTTCTGTTCGCACTTCTTCTGCGCCAAATTCTTGCAGACGAAGCCACTCTACAGACCGACGAAACGCCACGACCGGTTATTTGGGAAAGACCAGATACGATTGAGACGCTTACACAAGCGAAACATGAACTAGAACTCGCAGAACAAGCACTCAGTAAGGTCGAAAACGAACGAGCTCTCGTAAGTGCTGCGTATAACAAGGTCAATCGCAAACTTGACGAAACTAAAAAAGCCGTCATTGATGCCGAACGGAAACTAGGTGAAGCCGACGAGGCACGTTCAAACGCTGAAGCGATGCGAGATCGATTCAGCCGCGATCTTGGGACGTTGCGACGCAAGGGCGAAAACCCTCCGTGCTGGTACGAGGAAGTACCCGATGGCAAAGGCGGTACGCGTGAGAAACCTTATTACGCATTCGACATAGCAATCTATGAGGATAGCGTTGAGCTCGCGCCACGCAGAATACCACCTGGAGGTGCTCTAGACGATACCGATCAGCTATACGTCACGGAATGGCGCGAGCTACGGATCGATGAGTTGCCATACGGAAAGAGACTAGGCAACTCCGAGTTTATAGAGGCGGTATCAGAGATCGTTGCGCAAGCGAAGCAACGCCAAATTCGTACCTACGAGTGCGTACTCTGGGTGATGGTTTGGGATAAAACCTCAATGGACGCGAAGCAACGCTGGAAAAACGCGCACGACCGGTTAATTGAGGGATCATTTGGCGCTTATACAGTTCAGGATCTTGAGTGGCAGAATCATCCATTTTCCGCAATAAAAGCTCCAACGGTGCGATAACCTTTCAATGGTGAACTACGTAGTTCATATTTTGATCTGAAGTTAAGGGAACCTCTCAATACCTATTTATTTTTACCTGAGAAGACCGTTTTTATGGTTGAGCGGTGCGTTGCGGAAAATGTCGTTCGTTCATTGACATAAGTTGTGTTTCAGTTAAGCTCGCACGATTTGTTAGCGAAGCTGTGGCGCTGAGTGCGAACCTGCACGGAGAGTGGGAGCGTAACAGACCCTAGACTGGCGCGGCGACCCGTGGGCGGTGCTCGACGAGTTGGTAGATTTCGAAGCCTTTCGGGCGATGCTGGAAGATTGCTGGCACCCGACAGAGCAATAACCGATGAAAGGCGGGTGCCCGCCGTACGGCGCGAAGCTGATGTTCAAGTTGCTGTTGATCGGTCGCAAGTGGGGGTTGTCGGACGAGAAGTTGGAAGTGCTGGGGGCGGACTCCCTGTCGATCATGCGTTTCCTCGGCGTTAGCATGGCTGATCCGATTCCGGACGCGCCACCATTTCCCGGTATCTTGCCCAGTTGGACAAGAGTACGATGCGGGATTGGTTTGACGCCTTCCATGACCAGATGGCTCGCCACAGCTATCAGGCGAAGGATGGGCAGACGGTGGACTCCTCGTTCGCGTTGGCGCGGCTTCAACGCAACACGCGAAATAAATACGCGACGATCAAGTAGGACGATACGCCTGCCAAGTGGTAAGCAGACTCCGCGACAGCGAAGTTGCGGCAGAACGGCGTGGACCCACGCAGGGCCGAGTAATGTGGTAAGAATTTCTAAGGCTGCAAGAACCACATCTGTGTCAATGTGGGGTATAAGCTCATCCGAGACTTCTCGACGACCCAGACGAACGTCCACGACATCAACGTGTTGGAAGACCTGCTCGACCCAACCCAACCCAACCGGGTCAACCGCTGTATATGGAATGTAGCGCGACAATCAGGGTGAGAAGTGCGCGACAATCAGGGTGAGAATGTGTCGCGACGGTTGATGATACATTATCGGAGGTGGACGCGGCAAGGGGCGTTCAAAACGACGCCGCCAGATCAGGAATCGGTGAGGTGTCACGGGTTGTCTTTTTGGCCCTCTTTGTTCGTTGCTGCGGTGCTATCCGGCAGCTTGACGTTGGTGTTGGCGGGCGTGGCGCGGGCGGCGATTCGCCCGCGGCCGCGTTTGGTTTCCACCGCGGTGCGTCGTCGATAGCTTTCCACGTTGAGTTCAAAGATGGTCGCGCGATGCACGAGCCGGTCGATGGCGGCCAGCGTCATGGCCTGTTCGGGGAAGATTGAGCCCCACGCCCCGAACGGCTGGTTGGCGGTGACGAGCAGGGAGCGATTTTCGTACCGTGAGCTGATCAGTTCGAAGAGCACGCTCGTTTCGGCTTGATCCTTGCGCACATAGGCGATATCGTCAAGAATGAGCAAGTGGTACTTGTTCAGTTTGCGGATCTCGGACTCGAGCGTCAGTTCGCGGCGCGCGACCTGGAGTTTCTGCACCAGATCGGTGGTGCGCGCGTACAGGACCCGGAAGCCGTGTTCGATCAGCGCCAACCCGACCGCGGCAGCCAAGTGACTTTTCCCGGTGCCAGGTGGGCCGACCAGGATCACATTGGCGCCCTGCGCCAGCCAGCCATCGCCGGCGACCAGGGCGTTGACGTGCGCCTGGGAGACCATGGGTACGACCTTGAAGTCGAAGTTGGCGAGCGTCTTGCCGGGTGGCAGTTTGGCCTCGGCGAGATGGCGTTCGAAACGCCGCCGGGCGCGGTCGGCGAGCTCCTGCTCGGTCAGGGCGGCGAGCAGCCGGGCTGCGGGCCAGCCTTCGGCATCGGCGCGGTCAGCGAGCGTGGCCCAGACGGCCTTGAAGGTAGGCAGGCCTAGCTGGGTGAACATCAGCTCAAGCTGGGCGGGATCCACGGCGCTCATGAGCCGTCGCCCGTGCGTGCGGTGGCGCTAGCCGCCGTTGGCGCGGTGAGCAGGACATCGTAATCGGTGAGCGAACCCAACTTGACGTGGATGTTCGGCACGCGATCCGGTGACGGCACGAACTGCGTGGCCAGGACGTCAGGATCGGGTAACGTGCCGGCTTCCAGACAACTTTCGATGGCCGCAGCGAGCGCGGCTTCGCAGGTGCGTTCGTGCGCCAGCGACAGCAAGGCGACGGTGTCGCGGCAGGCGGTGCGTTCGCCCTTGGCTTCGACGATCGCGTCGAAGGCGCACCTGTATGCCTGGCGGGGGAACAGGCTGTCGCGATAGACGAGATTGCGCAGCGCCATGGGCTTGCGCCGCAGCGCGTGGATGACGTGGCGGTAATCGATGACATGGCCGTTGCAGCCGTTCGCCTGCGGGCGACCGCGCGGCAGTTGCGTCAGGTACGTGGCGCCGAGAAACAGTTCCAGGCGCTCGTCGTACAGGCGCACCGTCAACTGATGGCCCACCAGTCGCGACGGCACGGTGTAAAACACTTTCCGCAGCACGAAGCCACTCGAGGAGGTCACGCGCACACGCGCCGTGTCGAAGTCCTCGGTGCGCTGGCGCGGCAACGGCTTGAGCACGGCGCGCTCGACATCGATGCGGGCACGGTGGTGGGCGTTGCGTCGCCCCACCACGTCGTCGACGAAGGCGCGGTAGTGGCCCAAGGTGTCGAAGTCGGGCGAGCCACGCAGCAGTAGCGCGTCGGCCAGGGCGCGTTTGAGGTGCCCGTGCGGGCCTTCCACGGCGCCGTTTTCGTGCGATTCTCCGCGATTGTTGCGGCTCGGCGCCATGCTGTAGTGTTCGCACAGCGCCGCGTAGCGCTTCGTGGCGTCCTTGCGTTGCTCGCAATCAAGGTTGCGATACGCCGCCGAGAGACTGTCGCTGCGGGGTTCCTGCGGCGCCCCACCGAGGCTCCACAGGGCGTTCTGTAGCCCCTCGGCCAAGGCGGTGAAGCTCTCCCCGCCCAGCACCACGTGCAGGTGCGAGAACCCGGAATAGGCCAGCCGGAAGTGGTACAGGATGTGCTTGAGCGTCACGCCGGTGATCGTTACCCCCAGGGCGTTGGCGTCGGTAAAGTCCGAGAGCCCGAGCTGACCTGGCGGGTGGGTCTGACGGAACATGATCTCCTGCTCCGGACCGTGCACCGCACGCCATTGCCGCACGCGTCGTTCCAACGTGCGACGAATGCTGGGGGCGAGCTCGGGATGACGGCGCATGAGTTCCTCGAACAACGCCACCGGGCGAATGCTCGGCGTCTTCTCCAGCATGGGAACGAGTTCCTCGTCGAAGATCCCCGCCAGCGGATCGGGCCGGCGCCGGTCCCGGGGCCTCGTGTGGGTGGAGGGAAGTCGCGGATCGGCCTCGATCCGGTAGGCCGTGGCGGTGCTAAAACCGGCCTTCACCGCAGCCGCCTGCGGCGTGGTTTTTTGTCTAGAGTGCATGTAAAGCCTCACTTGGTGATCGGAAATATGACTGCCTGGCATCAATGTCCGTCCTTATAGAAGGTCGTACACCTTAGCCAATTCCGTCGCGATCACGGAGCGCGGCTCTCGGCCTCGCCGGCTCGCGCCTTGCTCGGTCGGGCTACGCCCTCCCTCACAACGCACGAGTCGGCGGCTTTCTCACCTTGATTGTCGCTGCGTTCTCACCTTGATTGTCGCGGGACAATGGAAGTTACGTACCGTGCGAAGTAGGTGGAACGTGCGCTACGCGCACGACGGATCCAATCCCGTGCGTCGCGTGCCGTTGGGGACGTCGTCCACTGGACAGTTCTAATCGCTCCCTGACACCAAGATGACGCGCATATGTATGCCGAATTTTTGGCTTGTTGTCGCCGTGTTAGCGGTTCAAATTGCGTCAATGCAATGTGTTTGCGTGACGATGGGCTTTTAACGCTCATGCGGGGCATGAACGATTGACGCCGTGGTGACGTTGAAGATATCAGGTCGGCGTCGCCGTCCAAGAGTCTAAAACGTTTCAGGCATGCACCAGCCAGTGCATGCACCGGTGTCGTACAAGCTTGGTGAATTGCAATGTGATTCGACGACTTGAGCGCGTCAACCACCCGACGGTGCACGCCAAGTGGCGAATCAACGGGGTAGGCTGCCGTACCGCACCGTGGCCGGCAACATCTGGTATAACATGGTCGTGAGCAATTGTTGAGCAAGCGGACTGCACACGTAATACAGTAAATTAGACGAGTCAGAATTTACGTGTATGAATCAACTAACGGGGCGGTAGACTTGATTAAAGAACTGCCAAACCTACCGATCGCATAGTAGCGACCACCATGAGTTCATTGCCACTACAACTTTCGCGCATTTCTGTCGAGATGCTCGATCAACTGGTCAGCGATCGCGACCCGCAGGAACTATCCCATAGCGATGAACTGTTCGTCGACCTCAAAAAACGCCACTTGGCAGTTGATCCCTATTGAGTGTCCCGTCCGACAATCAGGTTGTCGTCAGCGCAAGAAGCCCTACAACGATTAGGCCGATGACCAATAAGAACACGATGCCCTCGACGTTGCGTTCTGTTTGGTCGTTCAGTCGTCGAGTTTCGTCGTTTAGGCGTTCTGTTTCTTCATTCATTCGATCTGTGTAGCGTTTCAAAAAGTCGATACGCGCCTCAAAATCAATCACTTAGCAAGCTAAAGGTGCGAAGTCAGGAGAAGCACTACAGCGATTAGGCCGATGACCAATAAGAACACGATGCCCTCGACGTTGCGTTCTGTTTGGTCGTTCAGTCGTCGAGTTTCGTCGTTTAGGCGTTCTGTTTCTTCATTCATTCGATCTGTGTAGCGTTTCAAAAAGTCGATACGCGCCTCAAAATCAATCACTTAGCAAGCTAAAGGTGCGAAGTCAGGAGAAGCACTACAGCGATTAGGCCGATGACCAATAAGAACATGATGCCCTCGACGTTACGTTCTGTTTGGTCGTTCAGTCGTCGAGTTTCGTCGTTTAGGCGTTCTGTTTCTTCATTCATTCGATCTGTGTAGCGTTTCAAAAAGTTGATACGCGCCTCTACTCGTGCGGTTTCTGCGTCGCGTTGCTTGGTGTAGCGATTTATGTAGTCTGTTTGCGCGTTCACTCGCTTGATGTCTTCATCGGTGGAGGTCTCATCTAACACCTCAAGCGAACGGTGCATGCGTTCGCCGGCTCGATCCAAAGCCGCGCTTACTTGTGCCTCGCGTGTACGGTAAGCTAGTGCCAAATCGCTAATTGACTCGCCACCGACGAAGCGGTCGATTAGCTCGACTTCGTTGGCAATTGGTATGTCTGGTCGGTGCTGATCAGTCGGCGAATACACACTGGGTCGTAGCAACGCCTCACGAACTATTTGCTCGGTTGTGCCGTATGCCTGAGCCAGTTTTGGTACGGATTCCCCATTAACGAACCGCTCCAGCAATCGCTGCTCGTTATTGCGCTCGATCGTACGCGCCATTAGTCGCCCACATCCAAAAACACATATTCTGCATCATAGCAGACATTCCCCGCGCCCTTTGGCATACGGGACCTGGCGTAGGTTTGTGCGACTTTTCTCATATTAGTTCGTGCCGTTTTGGTGCTTAGGATGGCTGCCCTTCGCCCGGCATAATTCGCCAAGCTAACAGGCTGTTAGGCTAGTGTCGGCCACGGAGGGCCACCCATGTCCAAGTCACGGCGCGAGGACGCCCTGATGGGCAAGTTGCTAGACCTCGTGCGGAAGCAGTTCCAACGCGTGACGCCCGGCGACGATCATCCGGCCAACTCGTATAGGGCGACGGATTGCCTTATGAGCGGGTTGGCGATCTTCGTGTTGAAATTTCCGTCTATGTTGAGGTTCGACGACGCGCGCGACGAGCCGATGCTGTGCGACAACTTGCGGCAGTTGTTCAGGGTCGAACGGGTGCCGACGGACTCGACCTTGCGGCGCCGCTTGGACGCCATCGACCCGAACGTCGTGCATCGTGCGTTGCGCACCCGGTTCGGGTGGTTGCTCCGCTATCGTCATCTCGAGTGCTTTCGGATGGCGGACGGCGCATTGCCGCTGGCGCTTGACGGCACGGGTTACTACACCTCCACGAAGGGGCCCTGCAAGCAGTGCCTGGCACAAAAGACCCATGGCGGCAAGATCCGCTATCGGCACGGGACCTTGAGCGCGGTGGTGGTGCATCCGGATGTCAAGCAAGTCGTCCCCGCCGCGGTCGAAGCATTGGCGATGGACAATGCCTACGAGAACGACGATACGCGTGCGCTTGCGGCGTCTCGGCATGAATACGAACGTGCCACCAAAATCGAATTGCAAGAAGAAGTGGAAATACGACAAGAACACATACAAAAGACGCAATGAGGTGGAACGCATGTTCCGTCTGATGAAGAAGAACCGTAGCGTAGCGACACGCTACTACAAGCTCGAAGTCACATTCACATTGTTCTGGTTTCTGGCGCAAATCACAATCGCACTTTGTGATAGTAGTGTTAACACAGCCTAGTAGTTTGACACCATGTGCTACAGTTCTGCTATGGGGTCAATCCAAACGACCTTGCCATTCCGCCAAATCGAAATCTTGTCTCCACGTGCAGCCGCGTGTCGATGGGCGACGTTTGTCGCCCTGTGCATTGCCGCCAACGCTCTCTCTAGCTCACGCTTGCGAGATTCTTCTGCTACATTGCTTTGTATCGTGGATTTCGATCCTTTATGTCCGGAAGCAAGAATTATCGGAAGAGCTTCCGATGTGTCGTAAACCGTCCATTCGTCTACCAAGCCCCGATATTGCTGCTCGAAGTATTGCCACCCTTTGTCATACCTTCTGTGAACGACATCGTCAGGAATGTGGTGACCACCCGCTCGCACTCTGGCAAGCACTCGATTTATCGATAGAGTGGACGAACGCAGGTAGAGGTAGTGGAGGCTGACACGATAGCCTGCTGTGCGCCACGACTGAATCCTCTTGATATAGAGTCGACCACTCAATGTAGTTTCAAACGCGAAACTCTCTCCTTTTTCAGTTAGCTGATCCATTGCTTCGATCATCAAACGACCGGCACGAAATTCGACAGCGGTTGGGTTGAATGGGCTTAAACCACTCGCGATTAAGTCCGCATTGACAAATCTTGGACAGTCGGCTTCCGCTTGCAGATATTCGGTCGCAAAAGTCGTCTTTCCAGCCCCGTTAGGGCCAGCTAAGATCAGGACTTTTGGCGTGTCGTCCATGAGATTAACTCGAAATTACTCGACGCCGTCATAACGCTAGTTGAAGCATATACAGAGATAGAACATTGATATGAATCGGTTTACGAGACACTGGCAGTATTGCTTGCGTTCATAAGACACAAAGTCAAACAACCACGCAGATGCGAGTATCCACGTCCTCAAGAAAAGCCTGAGTCCACTTTTTTAAAAACATCACAAACCGAGTCACACCAGAGCAACCTTCGCGAGTTCCGCGAACGGGTCTACCGCACTACGTTTACCATACACCCCGAGTTACTCATTGATCAGAAGACATGAATCCATTCCTAGAAAAACGCGAACTCGGTAACACGGGACTCACGACGAGTCGATTAGGTATTGGGTCAACGTTCAATGCTCCCACCTCCGCGATTGAAGCAGCCGTGGATTGGGGCGTCAATTACCTCTACTGGGGTACGGTTCGGCAACCGGATTTCGCCCAAGCCATGCGGAACTTGGAAAAGAAAAACCGCGACGACCTAATCTTCACGATTCAGTCCTACTCCAAAGACGCGACGACGGTCGAAGGCGAAGTCGAAGAAGCCTTGAAGAGCTGCGGCGTCGGTCGGTTCGATTTCCTGCTTCTCGGGTCTCGTGACGAGAAACCAGGGGACGAATTTATTGAAGTATTTGAGAAGCTGAAAGCACGTGATCTGGTGCGCTATCTATCAATTAGTAGTCACAACCGTCCGTTTCTGCCTGAATTACTTGAGGATTACGCAAACGGCACTTGCCCCTACGAGTTGCTGATGTTTCGATACAACGCCGTGCACCGAGGCGCCGAGCGGGATATATTCCCTTATGTCAACGATCGCCCGAAACCATTCATGGCGACCTATACCTCGACTCGTTGGGGTCATTTACTGGACCCAACCAAGATGCCTGAAGGCGAAGCACCAGTGAGCGCGCGAGACTGCTATCGATACTCGCTCTCACCAGAAGCAGTTGACATGGTTATCTGTGGACCAGGCAGCGCAGCTCAAATGGAAGAAGCCATATCAGCTTTAGAAAAAGGACCGCTTGAGTCGGATGAGCGGGAACGTATTGAGCGCATCGGCGAACACCTGTATGGTCAATACGCGCCTGCCTATCCGGACAAGGGAGACGCTGAGGACATGGCCGCTGGCGTCGCCGCGCGCTGATTGCTTGCTGGAGACGTTTCTTCAGCAAACCATCTCGACGACACGTTCCGCAATCGCCAACGAAGCTGTTAATCCCGGCGACTCGATTCCTAATAGCTCGACGTACCCTTCAACACCGGTTTCGCCCGGGCCATTGACGACGAAATCGAAAGCCGGTTCACCTTGTGGCGCAAGTTTCGGTCGAATACCGGTATATCCGGGTTGTAGTTTCGATTCGTCGAGATCGGGGTAATAGGCTTGAATTGCTGCAACGAATTGCGCTCTTCGCGACTCGTCGAAGGAGTAATCGTGACCGCATTGCCATACCACATCGGGACCAAACCGTGCCTGGTGCGCCATATCCAAGGTCACATGTACACCTAGACCGCCTTCGTCGGCGATCGGATAGACCAAATGGTTGAACGGCGATTTCCCTGAAAGCGTGTAGTAATGACCTTTCGCGTAGTACGTACGAAAATCTCGACCAACCCGTCTACCGAGTGCCGGTGCATCAAGCCCCGCGGCATTTATCACAACGCGTGGGGCTAAGCTCAATGCGGATGTGGTAACTCTCAACCCGCCTTCCACGCTTAGGTCTTCGACCTCAGAAAGGAACGCAACCATGCCGCCGTGCGTTTCAAGCTCCCCTTCTAAGGACAACATGAAAGCATGACTATCAATGATCCCAGTGGTCGGAGACCAGATCCCACCAACGCAAGAAACCGCAGATTCTTTGGCTTCAATTTCCTGCCTCGTTAGCCACGGAAGATCACCCACACCATTTTCCAGTGCCTGTTGCTGATATGCCTTCAGAACCCTGAACTGATCCTTGGATGTCGCAACGATGACCTTTCCTACGTTCTCGTGTGGCACGTGATGAGTCTTGCAGTGCTCGTAGAGTAAGTGCTTACCTCGGACGCAAAACTCTGCCTTCAAGGATCCCGTCGGATAGTAGATTCCCGCATGAATCACTTCCGAATTTCGACTCGACGTCTCCGTCCCGATCGCATCCTGTTTCTCCAGGATCAAAACCTCACGCCCTTCGCGCGCCAATGCTTGGCCTACTGCCAGCCCGATGACACCGCCACCGACTATGACGACATCACACTCTTCTGCGTGCGTAAGGTCAGTCGTCATGGAATTCGAGCTTCTGTAGACGAGCCCGTTCATTCGCAGTCATAAAGGGGGACGCAAGAAGATGCCTGACATACTCGCGCGTCGGTCGAAGTGTGTCGTCAATCGCGTGGGGTTTCGCGACGTAAGTCCACGCCGATACGACTCTTGTCTCGCCGTCGTGTACCGGTTCCTGGCTCACATGGACGAACACTGCCTCGCGCGCATAGTCCTCAGGTGAATTCTCGAATACATCCATGGATTTGATGACTTGCGAGCTACTCAACCGATATAGGACTCCCGCTACCGTACCGCCAAACAACGGCACGATATTCGCACTCGCAGCACCTCTTCGATAGTGCGAAATTTTGTTGAAACGTAATTCGAAATTGTGAAGTACAGCGGGGATCGGGTTGCCTGTCGTATCAAGTTTTCTCTCAGCGACCCGGTCAGGGTTCATGTTGCTACCGTACGCGAAGTAATACAGCGGTGAAAGTTGCTGGCTCATCCCTTGCGAATGGTGAACTCAAACACACCGTCAATCTCGGTTGCCTCTACCAATTCGTGACCCATGAAGCGACAGAAATTCGTGAAGTCACGATGCGTCGATGGATCTGTAGCCTGTATAAAGAGTTCATCGCCAGATTTCATCTCACGAACTCTATTTCGCACGATAATAAGTGGTTCTGGACACCACAAACCGCGCGTATCAACTGTTTTTTCGGCTGGTTTCACGATATTGCGCAGCAATCTGAGTTAGAGCTTCCTATTTCAATCAGTAACATGGTTAGTTACAACGGTAATTCTGAATTAAAATCGCATATATACGAATGCTTCGTAGATATCGCGCACCCAACTCGCCAATCAGACGAAAAGCGATCAGACAACGCCCGATGAATCTTCAATTGCGGAGTGAAACGACCGAGAGTGACACAAGTGACATCTAGTTCGCTTCGAAGGATTTTAGCAATCATCGCCATTTTGGCATGGGCGATATCAGGTTTCTCACATGCTGAGGAAACCTCACATTCTGCATCAACAATCTCAGAATCTATCGAGTCCATGATCGCCACGGGTGAACCTGAAGAGGCGCTTGTGTTGATTGAAGAACAAATCACCGATGTCATCGCTGCCGCCGGTCGCAATAGCGAACTCTTGATCGAACCACTCGTGTTGAAGGGCGACGCTCTGCGCACGCTTAAGTTCTATGCAGCCGCACTCGAGGCATACGACGACGCGCGCGCCATTCAGCGTCGCTATTTTGGGCTTCATGATTTGGCTCAGGTCGACGTTCTATATAGAGAGGCGGAAACCTACTACGAACAGGAACAGTTCGAGACGGCTAACGATCGGCATGAGTACGCCTTTTCAATCTATATCAGGAAATACGGTACTGACTCACCCGAGATCTTGCCGGGGCTCTTCAGACTTGCTGATTGGTATATGGAAACCGACAACATCTTCACTGCCCGCGGGCTCTATGAAAAGGCAATCAGTGACTTTACACCCGAGGGAGATGTCCACACTGAGACCCGGATTCGTGCGCTCAGTGGCTTAGCGCAGACCTATCAACAAGAACGATTTCGACCAGCTGACTATTCTGCTCAAACAGACAAATTCACACCTCGCCCATATGGATCAATCAATCATCCAGAGCATTACTTCGCTGAATTGAACGATTTCTCGAAAGGCGAAGAAGCGCTCCTAGAACTCGTGCGGATCAATTTAGCGCTGGAGGATGAAACAAGTCCCGCATTGGCAGAGGCGAAACTAAGACTCGCGGACTGGTACCTTTTATTCGAGAAATACGAGAAGGCCGCCGTCGTATACCAGGACATTTGGCAGAGCTTAGATGGCACCCCACAATTCGTGTTCGTTGAGGAACACATGACGACGCCGAAGGTCCTATACAAGCCGCTACCAGACGACCCGGAACGACCAAAGCGCGAAACGACCATCCCTGTGGTCGAACTCGAAGGTCGTATTGAAATCGCACTAACCGTTACAGAGCGCGGAAAGACCAAGAAGATCAAGCAAGTCTACTCACATCCTGGTCAAATGTTGGCTAGAGCGACACGTGATACTGCAGCAAATTCGATCTATCGACCGGCGTTCGTTGATGGAATCGCCACAACTACCGAAAATGTGCAGTTCCTGCACACGTTTCCCTACTATACATCGGCGCGCAGCTCAAACTCCGGTACGACGCAAAACAACGCGTCATATCGTAGCTCCAAGTAACAAAATTTCGGGTAACTTTCCCACACTTCGGATTGTCTACTCATATACCATTAGCTAACTGTGCAGACTCGCAGCAATGCGTGGGAAATCAGCGTCATGAACCATGTAGTTACGTCTATACGTAGAAGTATTCGTCAAATAGTCCGTTACGCGCTTTATGTGATCGGAGTAATGACCTGTGCAGCCGTGCTGACTGCGTGTATGGGGATCGCGCCAAGCTCGCACCCAAGGCCTCCGACGCGGACACCGGATGTATTTCCACAGCCGCCGACAGGTTTGCCTCAACCAAGCAGCTCACCAAGCCCATCTAGTCAGCAATTACCTGGACAATCAGGTAACCCATCGTCAAATCCAAGCGCTCTACCCTCCCCATCTGGAAGCGGTATGCCACAACTGCCTTCGATGCCGAGTCCCGGCTCACCGTCTATGCCGACCGCGATACCTTCACAGTCAGGCAGCAACATGCCTTCAATGCCGTCACCTTCGTCATCGGGCAGTTCTCAACAACAAAGCAGTGGTGCAGACCTACCAAGCATTCCCGGTCTACCCCAGCGATCAGATGGAGAGCGATCGAAAGGCTCACAAGCAGATTCTGGCGATGGCGAACAGCGCCAAGGTGCGGAAGACGGTGAACGCGGACAACTTCCCTCAGGCGGACCGCTTCAAACCGCAGACGACGGTGATGAAGACAGCAGGGGGAATCAAACCGGTGAAGGCGGCGTAGCTGATCAAAATAGCGGTGATGAGAGTAAATCCGCGTCATCCGTTGGCGTCGATTCTGGTACGGATGTGGCGGGTCTACCGAGTTCGGGTGCTGGCGAACAGCCAGAAGGGGGTCAGGAGATTAAGATCGACGGTGACGATCCCGGAGCTGGGGTTCTTGGAACCCCTGACGCCGAAGAGAACGGTGGCTGGGAAGTCAGCAACGAATTGCCAGAAACCGAGAAAGTTAGACAAGGCGTCCCTGAGCCAAGCGACGGGGAAGGCGCGGAAGAGCACGCAAAATCCGAAGCCGACAAAGCGCTTGAAGAGACACTAGCAGACATCGACGGCAGCATCATGTCTGACCGCGAAGAACATGCTGAGAAAATCAATGAACAGGCCGGTGGCGAAGCGCTTCCCGGCGATCCCGTGTTAGCGGACGCAGAGCAAGGCGATCCTGGTGGTCAGCAACGTAGCGGTGCCGGTGGTACGTCCCGCGAGCACATACCTAATGTCAATCACCCTGATCGCAGAAGTCAACCGGCTGATCCTGATCGAGCTGGAATTCGCATCGGTGAAGCAGACATGCCGGACGCGAAGGACGACGATGTCGTGGCGCGGCAACTTCGTGAAGCCGCGCTAGCGGAGAAAGACCCAGAGTTGCGTGCTGCACTATGGGACGAGCTAAGACGCTACCTGGAAAAGCGTAAGTGAGATCGTTACGATTACTCGTTGCTGTTTCGTTAGGTGTACTGCTCTGTGCATGCACCTTCAAGCCCACCTTACGCTATGTGGACTTGGCACCACCGCTTACGGCGACGACGTCAATTCCTGAGCATCTGCTTCTAAACATTGGCGTCAAAGTACTAGACGCAAACATCCCAAAGTCGTACGATGAACGCACGGCGCTAAATATCACGGACGAGATCAGGCGAGCCGAAGCAAATTACATCGCACATTTCGCGAAGGAACTCCTGCAATCGACTGGTAATTGGGGTGCCGTTCGCGTGCTTCCACGTAACTCCTATGCTGTCGACGTGACGATTTCCGGCACAATCATGCATTCTGACGGCGAACGCCTTATCGTGAATGTCACGGTTCAGGATGCTCGGGGGGCAGTTTGGTTTGAGGACGAATACGAAACACTAGCCAGCAAATTCGCTTACGAGCCGCAGATTCCTGAGAACGTTGATCCATTTCAGTCGATGTACAAGTCGGTTGCGGATCGGATGTACAAGTTCCATGCTCAGTTAACAACCGAAGAAATCAAGGAAATCCGAACGACAGCGGAATTGCTGTTCGCACAGGAGTTCTCACCTGATGCGTTTAGTAACCATCTGGCGGTGGAACAGGACGATGTCGTACGAATTTCTCGTATGCCATCAGATGAAGATCCGATGTTGCAACGCGTGCGACAGATACGAGAACGGGAATACCTATTCATTGACACACTAGACGAGTATTACGGCGACTTCGCATCGCGCATGTATCCGTCTTATCAAAAGTGGCGCGAAGGATCCTATGAGGACGCGATTGCCTATCGCGAGGAACGAACCAAAGCCCGCGCAAAGTTACTTGCAGGCGGCTTAATGATTGCGAGTGGCGCTGTCATGCAGCGCAGTTCCGCAACAGCAACAGAATATGCCGGATACGCAGGTGTCATCGGTGGCGCCGGCGAGGTACTCGGTGCGATTCAGGCTCGAGCCAATCTGACCCTGCATGGCGCGGCCTTGCGTGAGCTTGGAGTTTCAGCTGCGGCAGACATTTCGCCACATACGCTCGAATTAGAGAACGCCACGATCTCATTGATAGGCAGCGTTGACGAACAATATACGGAACTTAAGCGCATTCTGCGGCGTCTATTCTTTGAGGACTATCAATTGCCGATTCCCGATGACGTGGCAAATACTCCCATTGACGAAGGGCTATCCGCAGAAATTCTGAAGATACCGGACCCGCGTGACTGATCCAATAAAGATCAAATCGATTGCGCCGTCGTTTGCGCAAACCGAACCTGCACCAGAACCACAAAAGAAGCGTTCAATTCCTTGGCCGCTCATACTTCTGCTGGTGGTGGTTGCTGGCGCATTCTTGGCGATTCAGTTCATTCCTACTCAGATTACGTACGAGAGTTCAACCGCTAATCGGTCGGTCAACGTCACTGATCGTTCTAGTGCCACTACTGAGTCGGATATTGACGAGGTATTGCCATTTCGTGACACGGAATTGCAGCGTGCCCAAGAGAGTGCAAAGGCAATCTTGGCTGAGTTTGCCGAGTTACAAGATCAGGTCGAAGCTGAGCAGCTTGGGCTCAATGACCATAAGGACAGGTACGACACGATCATTGATGCGGCAAATCAAGCGGATGCCTCATTCGCGCGTCGTGAATACGAGGAAGCTATCGAGCAATACCGCGACGCCACTGCGCGTTTACGTGAGTACGTCTACACGCAGGAGACCGAGTTCGAGCAGGCTTTCGAGACCGGTTACGCCGCCATCATCAGTCGAGACCTTAATACGGCGCAAGCTGAATTGGCACGCGCTCAAGAAATCAAACCCAACGACGAATCGTTGTCACACGTGCTTGATCGACTTGAAAAGTTACCGCAAGTGAACTCTCTAATCCGTGAATCACGACGCGCGCTGTTACGAAAGGAATACGATCAAGCCGAATTACTTTTACTTGAGGCTCGAGAGGTAGATCCTGAAACGCAGAATATTGACCAACAGTTGCTCGAAATCCAACAGATTCAACGGGAAGAGGAGTACAAGCTCATTCTCACGGATGCGTACTCCGCGCTCAATCAAGACGACTTAGACACTGCTCGCCGTGGCTTCGAACGTGCATTGCGCATGCGTCCAAACGATCCCGGCGCCATCACCGGTCTTAATGAAGTGCTGAATCGAGTTGGCAACAGTACGATCGGCGAAATGAAGGCAACTGCGGAACGTTACGAACGTGACGGTGATCTTAGATCTGCCATGCAGGTGTACGCCCAAGTCCTAGAGCTCGACAACAATCTTCAATTCGCCCTTGATGGACATGCGCGAACACAAAAAACGATCAGGATTACTGCGGCGATGGAACGCATCTTGGCTGATCCGGACATGTTGTCCTCGAATGACGAGTTTGTCGCTGCTCAGACCATCCTAACAGAAGCGCAAGAGCATGCGTCCATTCAATCGACCTATCCCGCTAAAGTAAGCAAACTTGCGACCTTATTAGAAACGGCTAGTAAACCGTTACCGATTGTGCTGGTTTCTGACAATGAGATGGAAGTTCGCCTCGCAACGGTTGGCCAACTAGAACCATTTGATCGCAAAGTCTTGTCATTACGACCGGGTCGGTACTTGCTCACCGGTAGCGCAAATGGCTGCCGTGATGTGCGCAAGACGATCGTGGTAACCGAAGGGATGGATCCTATCGCTATCGTGTGCGTCGAGCCCATCTAAGTGGCGAACGATAACGCCACGGATGGCATCAAACCTACAAGGTTTAAACCGACTCAACAAACCCAACGGCTGAAGTTAAAGCTGCCGTCATGGTGGCAGTGGGTGTTAATCGCAGTTGCGCTCTGCGTGCTCATCGTCGGCTGGTTTCTAATAACAGCAAATGCCGTACGTTTTACCACCAATGCTGAAGAGTCCAACATAGAGATCAGCGGCGGTATCGTAATCCCATCAGGACCGTCCTACCTGATCCGTCCAGGTCAGATTCAAGTGCACGCGAGTGCGAAAGGCTATGAATCTCTGCGCAAGTTTCTCACGGTGACTTCGCAATCCGATCAACTCTTCGAACTGGAACTCACGCCCCTCCCGGGTTCGGTGACAATCACCGGCTCACCAGATGGTGCACAGATTGACCGCGGTGGTCAACGTCTTGGATCTGCCCCGTTGACGGTCAATCTTCCTGCTGGCGAACTTCAATTAGAGATTCGAGCCGATCGCTATCAGCCTGCCGAATTTGTCGCGTCCGTCGTCGGTCGAGGCGTTGAGCAAACTCTCACGTACGAGTTAAGACCCAACTGGGCCGACGTCACTATACCTACGACCCCAGTGGGTGCACAGGTATCCATCGACGATGTCGAGACCGAGTTTGTGACGCCCGGACCACTTCAAGTGATGGCGGGTGAACGAAAACTCTCGGTGAAAGCGCCAGGATATGAGCGTTGGACTGACATCCTCTACGTCGAACCCGAAGAAACAATCGATGTTCCTCCAGTTACGCTAACGCTGATCGGCGGCACGCTCTATGTAGAAAGCACCCCAACCTCGGCAAGCGTGACGATCGATGGCGAGTTTATCGGAACCACGCCGCTTGATGTAGACCTTCGTCCCAATCGCAACCACAGAGTTGAGACATCACTATTCGGCTATCACACTGCGGTGCGAAACATCAGCTTGGAGACGGCGCAAGCGCGGCGTCTGATCCTGAATTTAAAAGAAGTAACCGGCAAACTCGCAGTCACCACCGAACCTGAAAACGCGGAGATTTGGGTTGATGGTGAACTAGCCGGTACTAGTAATACGGTGCTCACGTTGCATGCGACGGATCACGATATTGAATTGCGCAAGGAAGGCTTTGCGGGTTATGCAACAGAAATCACCGTCCAATCGGAATTTCAACAAGAGCTGAAAGTCCGACTATTGACCAATGAAGAAGCACGACTTGCGGCGCTAGAACAAGCACGTTCAACAAGTGAAGGTCACGCCATGGTATTACTCAAACCAACGCCGATTCGGATGGGTGCGTCCCGTCGTCAACCCGGCAGGCGGGCAAATGAGGTATTTCGGACCGTGGAGCTCGACCGCCTCTTCTACATCAGCAAGGATGAAGTAACGAACGTCCAGTTCCGTCGGTTTGCATCCGGGCATGACTCCGGCGATTTTGAGAATACGACGCTTAATAAGGACGAACAACCTGTCGCAAACGTGAGTTGGCAGGAAGCGGTCCAATATTGCAACTGGTTGTCTGTTAAGGAAGGATTCGAACCGTTCTACGTGATACGTACTGGCGATCCACCCAAATTCAATCCGAATTCACTCGGATATCGATTGCCTACGGAAGCGGAATGGGCTTGGGTCGCACGCACGACTTCCTCTCCTGAAGAATTGCTACTGTTCCCTTGGGGGGACAGTCTCCCACCACCAAATTACCACGGCAACTTCGCTGATCAAGCGGCTCAACACATGATCGGACGCGTCATTTTCAACTACAACGACAATCACACAGTAGCGTCACCCATTGGAACGTTCGATGCTAATTACCACGGCCTCAATGACATCGGTGGTAACGTCGCCGAATGGGTCCATAATTTTTACGACGTGCCGTCGGTCAACGAGACTGTTTCAAATCTCGGACCGGAGACCGGCGAATACCATGTCATCCGAGGCGCCAGCTGGATGCATGGCACAATCACCGACCTGCGCTTGTCATTCCGAGACTATGGAACCGACGGACGTCAAGATGTGGGCTTCAGAATAGCCAGATTTGCAGAATAGAAATGTTTCATCGAATCAAAGGTCTCATTAGTATCGCGTTTGCGTGTATTGCGCTGTCTTTCGGCGCACAGGAAGAAGAGTCCTCGCGAGAAGACCCGCCAGAAACGCAATCAGAAAGCACTTCAGAACGTCAACAAACAGAAACCAAAGAACAATCCAATAGGCAGGAGGACGCGTCCGATGACGTGTTCGATCCTTCGGAAGATATTTCGGAAGACTACGCCGTACCCTACCCAACTGATATATGAAAAAACGATTCACAGAATCTTTCGTCGCACACTTGCTCGCGCTGGCGATCGCGTGGGCATTGGTTCACACGGTTTACGTAAGTTTCGTCCGTCCGAACGCGACTGCCATCCTCGAGGAACGCAAAGAACGCCTTGCACGCGATGAAGCGTTCGTTGCTGAACGGTCTATCTTCGTCACGCTTCGCGACTACGAGCAAGAGACATGTTTGATCTTGATGCTCTGGGCTTTCACGATCATGGGATTCAAGGTATGGAATAACGCACATGAACGGCGGCTGCTCAAGCAGGAAGTTCTGTCCATCGGAGAAGGCACAAGCGTGTTTCCCGAGGATTCGCGCACCTACATGCGTCCGCTGCAGGCGTTAACTGACGAAGACCGTGAAAGACTTTTGCCTCGCACGTTACTTATCGCGCTACGCCGATTTGAATCGACTAAAGACGTGCAAAACGTCGCCGAGTCTGTCAAGTCCGCTTGCGATAGTGAGAACGATCGACTCGATAGCGAACTATCGGTCATACGCTACATCGCATGGGCGATTCCATCCATCGGATTTATCGGAACGGTAAGAGGAATCGGTGAAGCGCTCAGCCAAGCGTATCTTGCGGTACAAGGAGATATCGCAGGCGTTACCGAGAGCTTGGGTATCGCGTTCAACTCAACGTTTGTCGCGTTGGTTATCAGCATCATCGTGATGTTGTGCGTGCATCAATTGCAGCGCGTACAGGAACAGCTTGTCATTGACTCGCAAACCTGGTGTGACGAACACTTAATACGACACATGCAGGTTCGTTGAGATGTGGTCGTTTGAAGTCAACGACATTCTGCTGAGGTTGCGAAACGAAGGTGAAACTCGCTACGAGGAAGCCGGTGTCGCGTTTCTCTCTGAAAACACCACCGCACTCGGTAGTGATGCGCTGGCGCAGTTATTCGTTCATCCGGTCCAGTGTCAAACGACATATTGGCAACGCATGAATGAGGATGCAATCGAGCCTCGCACCCGTACGATCGGAAAGAACTCGGACTTGGTTTACAACCAGATAGCTGAAGCGTTCACGCGGAGCGACGTTGGTGTACAGGATCCAGGTTGGGTCGTCGTACCGAGCGACTTCGACAGCGATCAGGTGGGTTTGCTCTATGGCATCCTGCAGTACAAGCGCGTTCGTCCACGAGGCTTCATCGACGCGGCTGTGGTCGCGGGATCCAGGGCTACCGTTTCGGACACCGCGTTCTACATTGATCTGCAGCTTCAGCGGACAGTCGTTACCCAGCTATATCAACACGACGGCGAGATAGAAGTTGTCACAGTCAAGTCGCTGCCATCCGCCGGCTATCTCCAATTTGTTCAGCGTTGGATCGACGCTGTTGCTCAACGATCGCTTGATGAAACCCGATTTGACCCTCGTGTATCTGGAGCCACCGAGCAGCAAGTTTTCGATCGATTGTCTGAGCGAATCGATCGCGGCAATGAGCTCGTAATCAGCGTCGAACACAATGACGAAACAAGATCAACAAGTCTGTTGCAGGACGAATTAGCGACAAACGCCATCGACATTTATGATCGAATCTTGTCAGAGTGTAATCCGGGAACACACTTACTCCTTGGCGAACATGCGATTCGACTACCTGGATTTCTTGAGTACATTGCCGGCTCGGGTAGAACTGCGGAGGTGTGCCCTTCGGACGGTGTGATCGACGCGGTCGCCCGCATGGATGAACACTTTCCAGATGACGCGGACGTCGAACTACACAAGTCGATTCTGAGACCACGCGGCGGTACAACATCGATTAGATCAAAACCGATCGCTGAACAATCCGACCGGATCAAACATACTGACGCGCCCACTCACGCACTCTTGGGAGATGCGGCATACCCAATCGGCACGGAACGCAGTATCTCATTTGACAGCATCGAGGTTTGCTCACTATCCCGCGAAGATGGTGCAGTCACGCTTCGTCCTCACGACGGGCGAGAAACCTACGTGAACGGTAAATCGATCCAAGGCAACACCATCGTAGCGTGCGGCGACCTCGTTCGTATTGGATCCGACTCGCATGATGCAAAGGAGATCGTTCTAATCCGCGTCATCGACAATGGCTAATCGTCGACGCGAGAGCAGTGTTTTTACGCTGTCCTTTATTGACGTGATGGCTGGCGGATTCGGGGCCGTCGTCATCATGTATCTCATCATCAATCACGCGACCGAGACGTCGGAAGAAGTGGACAACCGCAACTTGCGCGCGGAATCGAGGCTGCTTGACTATCAGCTCGACACCAACGAGGAGAGCCTGTCCTATCTGCGTGATTTAGTTGGTAACCTAAGCATCCGAATAGCGGACGTGAAGCAATCGATCGACGAACGGGTCGAGGAACTCGAGGTAAAAGAGGAAGATCTCGAAGAGATCGAGAAATCCTCTCTCGACCAATCTGAGTCTCTTGAACAGCTTATCAAAGAGCTGGAGGAGATCGAAGAGGAGGTCGATGCGTTGGCGCGCGCTGACCGCAACGAAGAAGGTCAGACAACGATCGAAATTCGAGGCGAAGGCGATCGTCAGTACCTTACCGGTCTCTACATGGGTGGCGAGCACATCCTGATTGCGCTTGATGTCTCATCAAGCATGCTGGATGACACGATCGTCAACGTGTTGAGGCGCAGAAACATGAGCGCTGAACGGCAGCGCAATGCCCCTAAGTGGCAGCGAGCAGTTCGCACCGTCGAATGGCTGACCGCCAACATACCGCTTCAAAGCCGCTTTCAAGTGGCGCTTTACAACAACGAATCATCATTCGTTATCAATGACGGTAATTGGCTCGACGCATCTGACGGCGAGACCGTTCGTTCGATTTTCGTTGAATTGGAGAATGTGCTCCCGCACGAAGGAACAAACCTACAAGGGTTGTTCGAATTAGCAGCGACGCTTCATCCTTTACCTGACAATCTATTCCTGATCGCAGACAGTCTTCCGACAATGGATTCTCCGACCACAAATCGTACAACGATTTCGGGTCGGGAACGTCTAAATCTCTTCTACCAAGCCGTTCGCATACTGCCTGCGGGTATCCCGGTTAATGTCCTGATGTTTCCGCTCGAGGGCGATCCAGTTGCGCCAGTTTCCTACTGGAATCTCGCGCATATCACTGGCGGTACCATGATCTCACCTTCGGCTGACTGGCCATGAAGCTTCGCCGAAGCGTCTCAGAGATGAACTTGGCGTTCTTAGACGTCATCTGTTGTGGATTCGGTGCCATCATTCTGCTCTTGATGATCACGAAGATCAGTCTTCCGCTGGTACTCGAGGACTCGATCGACGATTTCGCAGCTCAAGTCGCGCTGAAACAACAAGCGATCAAGGAGATATTCGGTGAAATCGAAGTGCTTGAACGTGCCAAAGAGGAATCTGAACTCAGTTTAGAAGAGGCAATCCAGCGTCTCACGCGTCTTCAAGAAGAGCTCGAAGAGGTCACCAGTCGATTTGAAGCCTTGCAACTGAGTACTCGAGACCGACAGTCTCACCTTACCGACCTTGTACGCGCAAAGCAATCATTAACGGACGAAATGGAGCGCTTACTTGGGAAAGACTATCGTAGAAGCACAGCGGCGATCGGTGGTATGACGGTCGATAGTGAATACATCATCTTCATCATCGACACCTCTGGCAGCATGCAGCAAGGAGCTTGGGGTACAGTCGTTCGGAAAGTGACAGAAGTGCTCAATATCTACCCCAACGTCAAAGGCATTCAGGTCATGAATGACATGGGCGACTACATGTTTCCCCGCTATGCGCGGCAATGGATTCAAGATTCACCTGCTCGTCGGACGGCTATCCTCAATCGCCTGCGCACATGGGATATTTACTCAAACTCGAGCCCCGTTGAAGGGATCGAGGAAGCGATTAGCACTTTCTATGACCCTGACAAAAAAATCAGCTTGTATGTCTTCGGCGACGACTTCCAAGGACGTTCCGTCGAGCAGATCGTTGACCGAATTGATAGGGTAAACGCTGCGGACGAAGAAGGTAACCGTCGAGTCCGAATACACGCCGTCGGATTCCCTGTGTACTTTGATGTCGGACGAACATCTGGAAGCGTTTTGCAGTACGCATTGCTGATGCGCGAACTTACAACGCGTAATGGTGGTACTTTTGTGGGACTCCCTACGTTAAACTAGCTGTACTGGAAACGCGAATCGGTCCTGATGTATAGCAATATCTCAATTGCGCGACACGGCGTAGTGTTTTTAGTACTCCTACTACTGACCGCGTGTGGTACATCTGCGAAATTCCGCCTGGACTTCACTGTACCGAAGCCAGTCATCTCGCCGTTACCGATCTACATCGCCACTTATTTTCCTCCCCAACTCCAAACCCACATTTACGAGGAAAAGATCGAAAATCACGGCGATTTTCGAATCGACATGACAGGCGCACACAAAGTCCTGTTCTCCACCGTTTTCGACTCCCTATTTGAACGATACGTCGAAGTAGAGAATTTCCAGGATGTTCCAAGCGATATGCACGGCATCATTTCGCCGTCCGTTCAGGAAGTGCAGATCACACTACCTCAGCAGACCCGCAGTGATTACTACGAAGTGTGGATCCGTTATCAACTTCAGCTCTGGGATACATCGGGTCAATTAGTACACTCGTGGCCTCTCGCAGCGTATGGCAAAGCAAATAAGAACAACTACCCCACCCTCTCACGAGCGTCGGCAGCCGCGTTACACGATGCGGCTGAGTTTGCGCTGCGGGATGCAGCCGCTAGTATGTCTTTTTACTTCGCCAAGGAACCCCAAGTTCAATCGTGGATCGACGGCATAGTCGAGAGCTCCTCATGATGCACAAAGCTCTAATGGTCTGCACAATCGCCGCTGTACTTGCGACGACTGGTTGCGTCTCCTCTACGATTCAGCAAGTTCGACAAGGAGAGACCGGGATTCTGGGTCATGAAACCATCGCGATCCTGGGTCGTCGTCATAAGAATCGTGATGAAACCCGTCATAAGTTCGTTGAATGCGTCTCGAATCGCACGTCGTCGGGTTCTAACGCAATCTCCGTCATTGGTGATAAGGCATTCCTAGACTCGCTGTTTCCATGGTTCGAACCGCGCACGGCACCACTCGAAATGAATGAACTTGGCCGCCTCGTTGCCCGTCCTGAAATCGCCCAACGAATCAAAGAGATTGGCGTCCGTTACATCGTTTGGATTGAGGGAACGACCGAGAGGCGCGATCAATCGGGCACGCTCCAATGTGCGGTCGCTAGTGGTGGAATACCAGCATGTTTCGGCTTTCTAAGTTGGGAAGGTGCATCCGATTACGAAGCGACAATCTGGGATATTTCGAAGCAGATTAACGTTGGCAAACTCAGTTCCGAAGCAAGAGGCGTTTCTTTCGTACCAGCCGTGATTGTGCCGTTGCCATTTATCGCGCGCGTACAAAAGTCGGCATGCAACACCTTAGCGGACCAGATCAAGAATTTTATTTCAGATTAACACCCTCCTATTCGATGCGAACAAGCTCTCGGGAGAACGAGTAGCGTAAAACCTTGTTCTTTCTCGCTCTGCTATAAACCTGATTGCGCCCATCCTTTGTCTCGTAGCGAATCGACATGACCATTACTACTCGCGAACGATTCGAACACGCCGTCTCGATCGTCCAAGAGGATCTCGAAGCAGACAGTCACGTGCTTGCCGCGATCCTGTGTGGCAGTCTTTCTTACGACGAAGTCTGGGAGAAATCAGACGTCGATCTGGTTGTCATCACGACGGACGAAAAGAAACAGCTTCACAAAGCAATCTGTCTCACGGCAGATGACGTGAACATTCACACCTCTCTGATCCCTCGAAATCAATTCAAACGTAGCCTAGAAGCGGCGCAACGCAATTCATTTCAGCATTCGATCTACGCACATTCAACACTGCTGTTCAGCAAAGATCCGTCAATCGGCAGCATGTACGACGACATCGATCGACTCGGCAAGCACGATCTGCAGATTCAGATGATGAATCACGCGCAGTTTACGGTCATGCAGCTGTACAAGGCAAAGAAATGGCACCTGATTAAGGACGACCCACACTATACCGCTCATTGGATCCTGAACACTGCGGGTGCCCTCGCTAATGTCGTTGTAAGTCAAGCCCAACAGCTTGTCGATCGTGAAGCGCTCGTCAAAGGCACGGAACTCAAGCCTGAACTGTTCAAGCTGATCTACACTGATCTATTCGATAAGAAGATCACTCAGACATCGCTTGGTAAGGCAATCGAAGCAATCGAAGCGTACCTGGAACCACTCGCAGAAGAACTCTTCGAACCCGTTATCGAATTTCTTCGCGCTGCTGGCGGCGAACCGCGGTCAAGTATCGAGCTCGAATCTCACTTTGCACGAAACTACGATCTGCACCACGTCGTGACGGCGTGCGAATGGCTTGCGGATCTCGGCATCATCGATAAAGCTTCTGTCCACACCAAACTGACGCTCTACAGTCAGAATGAAGTTGAGGAACTCGCGTTCTTCGTGGTCTAGACACTAGCGTTCATAATGCTTCACCCATCGATTCACGCGAAGGACCTCAAACGGCGTGGCAAAACAATCGAGTAACAAACGCTCTACAAGAGACCGAGCCGATTCGCCTGATCGTCAAAACGGGTATCGCACGACGATCGAAGTACAACGTTCTCGAGTCCACAATTTAAAAAACGTTTCCGTCGAAATCCCTCGCGACGCGCTCGTGGTCGTAACGGGATTGTCCGGCTCTGGCAAGTCATCGCTTGCATTTGACACGATATATGCTGAAGGCCAACGCCGCTACATGGAATCGCTCTCAAGTTTCGCGCGTCGCTTCATCGCCCAGGTCGAGAAACCCGATGTTGATTTCGTCTACGGTCTTTCCCCTGTCGTTTCGATCGAGCAGAAAACGATCGCGCGGAATCCGCGGTCCACGGTCGGCACACTTACCGACGTGTCGACGTATCTAAATCTGCTGTACGCAACGATTGGTGAAGCGAGATGCCCGTATACAGACGAAGACGTACCAATCAAAACGAGTGGAAACATTCTTGAGTCAATTCTTAGCTTACCGAAAGGGGCTGAATTCGAACTCGTCGTACCGATCTTTCTGATCTACGGCGAAGACGCCTCTCTGCTTTTCACCGAGGTTCGGAAGCAAGGCTGTCGCACGGTAATCATTGATGGCGAGCGCATTGACCTCAGCGACGAAGTGCCCGAAGGCGTAGACGGCGAACCACAAATGTACGCCGTGGTCGACAAATTCACCCGCGTCGAGGGAATCGAGAAGCAGCTAAGCGCCGCCATTGAGCATGCACTTCGGGTCGGTGAGTCTTTAGTGACCGTCGAAATTACTGGAGGTCTAAGCAAGACTGCGCGTACCAAGTTCTACAAGAACTTTGGCAGCGAGACCAAGAATCTTGTCTTCGGCGACATCGTTCCCGACTATTTCGTGTTCAACAAACCCGAAGCTGCGTGCCGTACATGCGGTGGCATCGGCACGACCAAGATGACGCATCGGGATCTGCTGGTAACTAATCCCGAACGCAGTTTGAGACAAGGATGCTTCCTGCGCGAGGCATTCACGTATCGGCCGGAATCACACGCGGGTTACTCGCTTTACACCGTGGCGAAGGAATACAGCATCGACATGGATGCGCCGTGGCAAGACCTGTCCGCAGAAGCACAAGAAGTCGTACTTCATGGTACACAAGGAAAGCTTCTCCAGCTACAAATCCCACCGGAGACCAAGGATCGTAAGGAACGATGGCTGCGATGGCCGGTCAATTTCAAGGGTGTGGCGGGCAACATCGAGCGGTCATATCGTTGGTATCGCCAGCAGGACGTGCCGAACTCGAATATGGAACGATGGCTCGACCGGGTGATGGTTGAGCACACATGTGCTGACTGTGAAGGATCACGACTAAAAGCCACACGCATGCTGTTTCATGTTCAAGGTAAGACCATCTACGATGTCGGTCAGATGAACTTCGACGAGCTGCATGCATTCATGGGTTCGCTTGAATTTACCGGGCCACAGGCTGAAGCAGGAAACCAGGTCAGTAGCGAGATCATGAAGCGAATCAATCTTCTACTCGGTATTGGTCTCGATTACCTTAATTTAAATCGAGCGTCCGGCACACTCTCAGGCGGCGAAGCGCAACGCATCCGGCTCTCGACACAAATCGGCTCAGGGCTCATGGGCATGTTGTACGTGCTCGATGAACCGTCAATTGGCTTGCATCCGAAAGACAACACCAAAATGATCGCGACGCTGAAATCACTTCGCGATCTCGGTAATACCGTCATTGTGGTTGAGCATGACGAAGACACGATACGTGCGGCAGACCACGTCGTCGAAGTTGGACCGGGACCAGGCATACACGGTGGCGAAATCGTCGTCCAAGGAGCGCTTCAAGAAATTCTCGACAATGACGCCTCGCCCACCGGCCAATATCTAAGTGGAAAGAAGAAGATCGAGACGCCGCAGGATCGTCGAGCGGTCAACGGCAAGGAATTAATCATCCGTGGCGCGAAGCAAAACAATCTCAAGAACATCGACGTGACGATCCCGCTCGGAATGTTCGTGTGCGTAAGCGGCGCGTCTGGATCCGGCAAATCGACGCTGATTAACGAGATTCTCTACAAGGAACTGTGGAAGCAATTGGTCGACACGCGGTCACTTTCAGGTGACCATGAGAATATTGAAGGCGTCGAGCACCTCACCCGAGTTATCAATATTGACCAGTCGCCAATTGGTCGCAATAGCCGATCGAATCCTTCAACGTACGTCGGCATCTACGACGAAATACGAAAACTCTTCTCGAACGCCGAACTGTCTCAAGATCGAGGATACAAACCTGGCAGGTTTAGTTTCAATGTCAAAGGCGGACGCTGTGAGGAATGTCAAGGTGAGGGTACGATCCGGACGAAACTGTACTTCATGCCGGACGTCGAAGTCACTTGCACGGCTTGTAAAGGTCAACGATTCAACGCTGAGACGCTTGAGGTTACCTACCTCGAAAAGAACATCGCCGACGTACTGGAGATGTCCATTGAAGATGGCGTCGAGTTCTTCCAGAACGAGCCGAAAATCGCAAGGAAGATCAAGGTCCTTGATGACCTTGGTCTTGGCTATCTGACACTTGGTCAGTCTGCCACAACGCTTTCTGGTGGCGAAGCGCAGCGGGTTAAGCTCGCGACGGAATTAGCAAAACTACAGAATCGCGGTCACATCCTCTACATATTGGATGAACCGACGACGGGACTGCATCTTGCCGACATCGAGAACCTGCTCAACTGTCTTCATCGATTAGTGGATGCAGGACACACAGTACTTTGCATCGAACACCATCTTGACGTCATCAAGACGGCGGATCACGTCATCGACTTGGGACCAGAAGGCGGACGCGGTGGCGGCGAAGTCATCGCGGAAGGTACGCCTGAGGACATCGTCCGCACAAAATCCTCTTTTACCGGGCAATATCTACGAGCGCATCTATAAAGTTTGGTACTAAACGCTCTTCTCTTGTGCCTTCAACGGTGAGCAATCAAGCACGCCACTAAATTTCGTACTCGTTTTTGGGTCACCTAAATACCGTACCGAACACGCACCGGATGATTTGACTTCAAGTGCTTTCTGCGCATTGATCGTGGCGTTCGTAGCACCACTCATCGTAAACGATGCCTGATTCGTTAACAATTCAGTAGCATGAAGCGACCCAGCACCCGATAGTCGTGCCGAAACGGTCTCTGCCTTTCCTCTAGCTCGAACTGTCGCCGTTCCCGATATTCGACAGTCAATCGAATCGCTTGAAACTTCACTCACCTGAAGCGAAGCGGTACCAGACGAAGCGAAGTAGACACTTGGTGCAGAAACACTCTTGGTGGAGACGCCCGTTGTTCCATGACAGCTCAGTTTGAAGCTTTCGTTTTCGTGTACGTCTGATTCAAGCGCGACGCGTGCACTTCCCCCTACGACCAGTTCACGTAGGTGAGGCGTCGTGATCTCTACGGTGTATTGAGCTGTTACTCCGATGGAAGGTTCTCGGTCACCACTTCCACGTCGTTTCAAAATCTGATCCAATAGCTGGGCAGCGAGCGAAAGAGCACCACCTGACGACCCCGACCAATTTCGCTTGGGTTTAAGTATCAAAGTGCCGTCGCGCACCGCCACATCCACAGCATCTATCGCCCCGATCGCTCCCTCCTCTGCGCGAATCGTCAACGAAGGAGACGCACCAATCGAAACTCGAATAGTGCCGTTTATCGATGTAGAGACCTTGTCGAATTGGGTGACGTCGAAATCCCTAGTCATTGGCGAAGCTGGTCCATTTCCAGACGAATTCGCCTGCTCATTCGCAGTAGACACGGACCGAATCCTCGTCGTCGTGGATATTGATGGCAAGACCTTGCAGCGCCTCGCGTAGTTCTTCATCTTTCAAACCAGCGAGCCCGTGGACCGTACCTGGAACCGCTTCCTCCAACGCATCAGCGACCTGTGGATTGAGTTTGGATAAATCCACACCAAGCGAGATGAGTTTCACTGGAACCCGTACGTTGACTTCGTCAGAGCCGGAGCTGATTTGAACGACCAAGAATTTAGGCAATGCGCGCTCAGTCGATGCCATCTCGTACGAGGTTGGGTCGTCGGGCGTCAACGCTTTTAGTAACCGCTCCGCTTCATCGACGGTTACTTTCTCGTCGTGCAGCATATTGAGTACTCTTCTAACGTCACTTTGGTAACCCGAAGTCGAATCGTTGTCATCAGTGTTTGGTTGCTCGTTCAAAGTTCTCTCCTACCTTCATGAAACATCGGGGCGAAACGACCCGCATGCTCGACGCGCGCGTTCACCGGATTCATAGAACCGCAATGTCCAGTAACGACTCGTCATCTCGAAGTGATATGCGTAATCCACGTAGAGCATTTACTGCGCGTGTCATTAGCACGATTTTCCTACCCCGTTCTACCCAACGTGACGATCCTAATTGCATCGCGAACCCGACAATCAAGAGCACGATCATGAACGGCCAAAAAACAAATACTGGCAGAATGAACGGCACTCGCTGGTTTCGTCGCCACCGCACGATCGCTATCGATGCCACTAGCTTCGTAGTCGCTCCAACACTTCGGATACGCTTAGTTCGCCTGCTTCGAGTTTGTCAAGCAATTCCGGATCCGACTTCGATGAGTGTTCGGCAGCTAACCCTTTAATCCTTGGGAGTTGCGAAGAGACGGTTGCAAGCCGGTTTTTCACGGTCGGGTAACTGATACCGAATACCTTCTCCATCGCTTTCAGCGATCCGTTGACCTGCAAGAAAACGGTTACAAACAACTGGTCTTCGTTTGACAAGCGTGCGAGCGGTGAAATATCAAAGCGACCTTCCATCGCGACATCGCAGTCTGAACACACCAAACGTGCGACTGACATGCCTCGCTCACAATTTGGGCACTTAGCTTTTGACACGTCCATACGTGAATTAAACTAAATTTCTTAATAATGTCAATTCACATTTTGTTTATATTGATAAATTAACCTACAAATATCAATATTTCGTAATTATAAATGTCTTATAATGACCAAACATCATCCGACAGGCGGTGATTTATGACGATTCTTGTCCAGTCTTTCGCAGCTCCCGGTGAAAACGCGAGCTCGTATTCACCGTGGTTCGCTGGGATGGAAGCAATTCAGCACTCCCAATGCAACGCAAAACGGGGTAAATGGATATCGACATAATCAATGCTTCAAGATTGTGTTTATCCGTAGACCATTAACCTTTAATGGATAAATCCACCTTACCGTACACTAACGACCGTAACGCCGAATTTCTATCGCTCCGTACACGATGACGAAAACTGTCGAGCCTAACGCCGCACTTACGCCGCAGGAGTTAGATGCATTCAAGGCAAACGGTTACCTCAACTTAGGCAAAGCGCTTACATCGAACGAGGTTTCCAAGTTTCTCACGATGTTCGATGACGACCGGTCGAACTACCCTTATATGTGGCATCCTTACGGATATCGACAGGTGGCAAACTACGAAGCCTTAATTAGTAGTCCGCGCTTCGATGAGCTCATTCGACATCCCACAATCCTTCCGAAAATCGAAGCGCTGTTAGGTGGACCCGCGTGCTTTGGCGAGATCGGTCTGCGCCGTATGGGTGCGTACGACGGTGAAGTACATCAAGCGTGGCATCGAGACCGAGGATATTGGCATGAACACCCACTTCGTCTTGACTATCTCCAGCTCATCGTCTATCTAACGGATGTCGACGAGACTACCCACTGTTTCAGCATTTCGACGGAGAACGTCTCCGATCAACCCTGCAAATCCGCTAGTGACCAACTTCGTCGAAGCGCAGCCACCCATCTTCACGGTCCTGCAGGTACATGCGCGCTGTTCAACGTCGCGTTGTTTCATACAGCGACGACTAGACCAACTGAAGTCGACCGGAAAACAGTACAAATCTACTACGGGCATGTCGACCGAGCACCGCTTGCGAACGACTCTGGCATACCAACTCACTTGAGCGGTCATCCAACCGATGCAGCAACGAGATCGTTTTACGGCAACTTGAATGAACGAACACGCTTGTATATGCGTGCGTTCAGCGTAGACCCAGAATGAAATGAGACGATGTCCTGAACTGCCGACCAGCAGTTGTCTTGTTGAATCGGCTAGTTCTACGAACTCGTATTGACAATCGGTTGCGTACTCTTATCCGCGCAAAGCACCACGAGTAAGTTACTCACCATCGAAGCCTTGCGCTCTTCATCGAGTTCAACTACACCGCGTTCCGAGAGATCGTTGAGCGCCATCTGAACCATACTCACAGCACCTTCGACGATTTTCTCGCGCGCTTCTACTATGGCACCCGCTTGTTGACGTTGTAGCATCGCCGACGCAATTTCAGGTGCATAGGCAAGATGCGTGATGCGAGCTTCCAAAACTTCAAGACCCGCCTGATTCAGGCGACCCTGGATTTCACTCTCTAGCTGGTCCGTCACGGCCTTCGTATCACCACGCAATGAGACGACGTCTTCATCGGTTGTGTCGTACGGATACTGCGTCGCCATACTTCGGACGGCAGCTTCGCTCTGAACGCGCATAAAGTTCACGAAGTCATCGACCTGAAAACTCGCTTCGGCGGTGTCAACGACTCGCCAAACGACAACCGCAGCGATCTCTACTGGATTACCGTTCGCGTCGTTGACTTTGGAACTTTCGGTCTCGAAATTTCGTACCCGCACCGAGATCCGGCGCTTCGTATAGAACGGGTTCGCCCACCGTAAGCCCGGATCCCGCACTGTACCCACGTATCGACCAAAGAACTGCAGAACGCGAGCCTCGTTCGGATTAACCACAAACAAACCGACCATCAAGAACACTAGGATCGGGAAGAGGATCACTGCAAGAATGATGGTAGGAACGAAGACGAAAATCACGCTGATGACGAACATTGCGGCATCCGCTAGGACGAGGAACAGCAAGACGAAGATCACTAGCAAACCTGAAGCTGCCATGTGAGCAATTTCTTTAATCACGATTCATACCGTAAACGAGAATGGTCGAGTTTCAAAGAATAACCACTGACTGGTAGACGAGCTTGATACCTAAATCCAGTTCTGGATCTATCTCGAAAACCGTGCTCGAGCAGCTAGACTGAAGATCAAACAGGATTCGATCCAATGAACATTCAAGCCAAAAGCTCGTATCGAATGCAGTTGCTAGGCAATCGCTCGACGATCAAGGAGGAGCTGCGCCTCGTGTTTGATACGTCCAACCATGGAGCGTAAGCCATTGCCTCGGGTCGGGCTTAAGTGTGAAATAAGATCGAGTTCGGAAAACAACTCTTCGACATCCGCAGCAACGATGCGATCCGGCGATTGGTGCTGAAAAACCGTCATCATGATGGCAATAAGACCGCGAACAATGAACGCATCGCTGTCTAATTGAATCGTTACTCGATTGGCACTCTGATCGTAACTCAAAACGATCCAGACTAGGCTCTGACAGCCCTTGACAAGGTTTTCTTCCACCCGAAGATCCTGAGACATGTCTGGAAGTGCCTTACCGAGGTCGATGATGTATCGGTAACGATCCTCCCAGTCATCGAGAAACTCGAATGTCTCCTTGACTTCTGCAAGCGTAAGCACGATGACGCTAGAACAATCCGAGATCGAGTTGCGCTTCTTCGGACATCATGTCACGCGACCAAGGCGGGTCGAATACAAGCGTTACATCCGTATCTGCAACCAAGGGTACCCGCTGAAGGCGTCGCTTCACATCTTCAACCAGTACAGGTCCCATACCACAACCTGGCGCAGTCAGAGTCATCTTAATATCGACTCGGTTGTCGTTCACGCCGACTTCGTAGATCAAACCAAGATCAACGATGTTCACTGGAATTTCCGGATCGTGGACCGACCGAAGCGCTTGCCACACTTGATCCTCTGAAATCTTGCCATCGTCTGGCGTTTCGAATGTCAAGATTTCTGGCTCAAATCCGAGTGCATCGGCGTCTTCGCTTTCGATTCGAGCCATATTGCCGTTATGAACGACTGTATAGGTCCCGCCTAACGCTTGCGTCAGCGTGACGAATACGCCTTGCGGGATGGTAAGTTCGGTGCCGATTGGGACGAGTCTAGCAGTAACAGCTCGCTGGACTGGGATTACCCTACGTTCCACGAATTGAAAAACTCTCGCCGCACCCACAATGCGTGTCCGCGTTCGGATTCTCGAACTTGAGCGACGAATTCAGACCCTCGGTGACAAGATCGATGTGCGTGCCACGCACCAGATCCCAGTGTTGGTTGTCGACCACTACTTTTACGTGCTCGCCAAACTCAAATACATGCGCGTCCTTCGGAATATTCTCAAGGAACTTCAACGCGTACATGTAACCATTGCATCCACTCTCTGTAACATGCAATTGCAGTCCCGTCGCGTTCTCCTGATTGAGCTGTTTTCGAACGTGACGTTGTGCGGAATCGCTCAACGAGATCGTAGACGGGTCAAAAGTTGCGGTTTGCACGGATAGAACGCTAAGAAGTCAGGATTTCGCGGGCTTTTTCGACTCCCGCTATGAGTTTTTCAATGTCTTCGCTTGAATTATAGATTGCGAAAGACGCCCTCACGGTACCAGGAATTTCGAGTTTCGCCATTAACGGCATCGCACAATGGTGACCGGTGCGGACCGCAACCCCCTGGTTGTCAAGCAATACGCCTACATCACTATGGTGAGAACCTTCGATGTTGAAAGACACAACCGGGGCTTTCTGCGACGCCTCACCTACGACCTTGACGTCTTCGACCTGCAACAACCTAGATGTTGCATAACGGAGTAGATCCTGCTCATGTTCTTCTACTTTTGCAGCATCCAGCGAATCAAGGAACTCAATCGCTGCTCGCATGCCGACGGCGCCGGCGATGTTCGGCGTTCCCGCTTCGAAGCGATATGGCATCCGTTGGTACGTCGTGCGTTCAATGCGGACGTCTTCGATCATTTCTCCGCCGCCTTGCCAGGGCGAGGCATCCGCCATGAGACTCTCACGGGCGAAAAGCGCACCCATGCCTGTAGGTCCGTACATCTTGTGCGCCGAAAACGCGTAGAAATCACAATCCAGCTCACGCACGTCGATTCGAATATGTGGAGCGGCCTGCGCACCGTCAATAACGGTTGCAGCGCCATGTCGCTTTGCCTTAGCGATCATCTCCTTGACCGGATTGATCGTGCCTAATGCATTCGATACATGTGCGATTGAGACAATCTTGGTGCGAGGCGAAAGGAGAGAGTCGTAGTGACTCTGATCCAGTTCGCCATTTGGAAGTACGTGGATCGCTCTCAACGTCGCGCCAGTCCTGTCGCAGACCATTTGCCAAGGCACGATATTTGAGTGGTGCTCCATCTCGGATATGACGACTTCGTCCCCCGGTCCAAGCACGTCCGCGCCGTACGACCAAGCGACGAGATTTATGCCTTCCGTCGTGCCGCGTGTCCATATCACTTCTTCTGATTTCGAAGCATTTACGAAGCTTGCGACAACCTGCCGACTCTGTTCGAACTCTTCGGTTGCTAGCGTGCTAAGCGCGTGCACGCCACGATGCACATTCGCGTTGTGTTCGGTGTAATAGGTCCGTAGAGCGGAAAGGACCGACTCCGGTTTCTGCGTGGTTGCCGCATTGTCGAGATACACGTCACTAGGACGCTTCTGGAACAACGGGAACGCGTCTCGATATGGACTCATAGACTGAGTAGCGCAGTACCGCTTTCGGAGTGAATGACTTGACGCAAGAATCCCTTGGTTAGCATCGCACGCGCCGACTCCTCGCCGATACCCCTGGCACGGAGCAAGAAGAGCGAATCGTCGTCCAACTGTCCAGTCGTCGCGCCGTGCGAGCAGATGACATCATCGGTGTAAATCTCTAGTTCAGGCTGTGCGTGGGCACGTGCCTGCGGACTCAATGCGATATTTCGATTCGTTAGATGAGCTTCGGTCGCGTTAGCGTCTCGATCGATCCGAATAAAGCCGCTGAACGTGCTTCTGGCTTGATCATCAACAACCCCGTGAAACGATTGTTCGCTACGACTTTGCCCTATGCGATGGTTGACGTACACCTGCGTATCCAGGTGATCTCGATTCTCAATCAACCAGCCGCCACTTAGAGTTGCAGAAGCGTTCCTGCCCATCACATTTACGATGATGTCACTTCGGCGTATCTGTGCGCCCTGCGACGCAAGATGCAGATTTAGTGACGAACCCTCCGATAACCACACCACTAAACAGTGATATCCAACACCATCTGTACTCGGCATGGTCAAATCGTAGTTCAGTGTCGCAGAGTCACGTACACGACACAGCACCACGCGATTTCCACTCTGGAATTGTTCGTCCAGCTGCAAAGTGGCATCTTGAACCACTGAAACGAGATGACGATCTACCGAGCCGGTAGCATCGTTGATTGCCACACGCGACGCGTTCCCATTCGCAAGCAACTTCGTACCGGATCTGAACAGGAGACCATTCACGTCGATAAGCGGTAATTCGCCGACGCCGTCGCTCGAACCTAATTCAACCATTTGAGCGTCAGTCGCAGGGCGGTCCAAGTGGCGAATCTCAACGTTTTGAACCGGACCAAGCGCCTCGTGTGCATTGTCTAACGTCATTGCGTCTTCGACGAGTGCTCGGAGATCTGAGTACTGCCATCGACCCTTCCCAGGAAAGGGTAGACCGTGGTCACGTAATACTGAACGTGCCGAACTGCGGTCCAGCCAAGGCATGTCCAGTACTTCTTCAGCAAGGACACGGCTTAGCAGTTCCGTACGCACGGTGTCTGCGGACTGCGGAGCCGCCATCACGCTTCGCCTAAGCCAGCGTAGCCTTGTGCTTCAACCTCGTGTGCTAGTTGTGCATCGCCTGTTTTCACGATTGCGCCGTTCACCATGATGTGTACGAAGTCGACGTTCACGTAATTCAACAAGCGTTGATAGTGAGTCACCAGCACAACGCCATTCTCGTCTGATCGGAATTCGTTAATCCCGCGCGCAACGACCTGCAATGCATCGACGTCTAAACCAGAATCGGTCTCATCAAGAAAGGCAAGTCGGGGTTGCAGAAGCATCAACTGCAGAATCTCATTGCGCTTCTTTTCGCCCCCAGAAAATCCTACGTTCACGAACCGTTTCAGAAATTCCGTGCTCAGCTGTAGTCGTTTCGAGACGTCGCGGACTTGAACCATGAAATCCCGTGTGTTCATCTCCTCTTCGCCACTTGCGATCAGGTGGCTATCGATTGCGACTTTCAGGAATTCCATGTTCGTCACGCCTGGAATCTCGATTGGGTGCTGGAATCCGAGAAATAATCCGGCGAGCGCTCGATCCTCAACAGACATCCCGTTCACCGGGGTACCCATCAATTCCATATCGCCGTTCGTGACCGTATAGCCATCACGACCGGCTAGCACATTGGATAACGTGCTCTTGCCAGAACCGTTAGGACCCATGATCGCGTGAACTTCACCTGCGTTAACGGTTAAATCGATTCCGTTCAGAATCTGTTTTTCGTCAACGCTCGCAGCTAAGTCTCGCAGCTCGAGCAATTTCAACCAACGGCACCTTCTAGGCTAACTTCAAGAAGCTTGGACGCTTCGACCGCGAACTCCATGGGTAACTCGCGCAATACTTCCTTGCAGAACCCGTTAACGATCATCGCGACCGCTTTCTCGGCATCGATGCCGCGTTGTCGACAAAGAAATAGTTGGTCCTCGCTCACTTTTGATGTGGTTGCCTCGTGTTCCACGATCGCGTCATCTCGTTGCGACTCAATCGTCGGAAAGGTGTGGGCAGCGCATTGTCCACCAATGAGTAGTGAATCACACTGGGTGAAGTTCCGGGCTTGTGTTGCACCCGGATTCATGCGCACACGTCCACGATACGCGTTGGAACTCTTGCCAGCGCTGATACCTTTGGAAATGATGGTGCTCGAGGTATTACGCCCGATATGGGTCATTTTCGAACCCGTATCGGCCTGCTGACGATTGTTGGTGATCGCGACTGAATAAAACTCGCCCACCGAATTGTCCCCGCGCAATATCACGCTTGGGTATTTCCAGGTAATCGCAGAACCCGTTTCGACTTGTGTCCAGCTGATATGTGATCGATTGCCTCGACACACCCCACGCTTGGTCACAAAGTTGTAAATGCCGCCTTTGCCGTCCTCGTCCCCAGGATACCAGTTTTGTACGGTCGAATACTTGATTGAAGCGTCTTCGAGCGCAACCAATTCGACGACAGCGGCGTGGAGTTGATTCTCATCCCGCATTGGCGCCGTACAGCCTTCCAGATAGCTGACATAAGCTCCTTCGTCAGCAATGATCAATGTTCGCTCAAATTGACCCGTGTTCTGAGCATTGATCCGAAAGTACGTCGACAGCTCCATCGGACAACGTACGCCTTTTGGAATATAGACGAACGAGCCGTCGCTAAATACTGCCGAATTAAGCGCCGCAAAGAAATTGTCGGACTGTGGCACGACGGTGCCGAGATATTTGCGAACCAAATCTGGATGGTTCTCAACCGCCTCGCTGAATGAGCAGAAGATCACACCATGTTCACGCAGCTCCTCCTGAAACGTAGTAGCAACCGACACACTATCAAACACCGCGTCTACCGCGATGCGTGGCGCATCTGGATCGCGTTCCACACCGGCAAGCAATTCCTGTTCGTGAAGTGGAATACCCAATTTCTCGTAGGTCCGAAGCAACTCGGGATCGACTTCGTCTAGGCTCTTCGGCTTGTCACCAGAGGGTGCGGAGAAGTACGAGATCGCTTGATAGTCAACTGGTTCGAAATCGACCTTCGCCCAAGTAGGCTCGGCCATTTCCAGCCACCGTCGGTAGGCATTCAAACGCCATTCGAGTAGCCAGGATGGCTCATTTTTACGCTTCGAAATTTCGGTTATGACCGTCTCGTCGAGACCCGGCGGGATAGTCTCGTGCTCGATGTCGGTGACGAATCCCGCTGCGTACTCCTTTCCTATGAAATAGTGAGCGGCTGAGGGTGATTGATCCGACATAAAGTGCTGTCTCGAAGGGATTTGAATTTTAGTGAACGTGCCACCCGCTTGCGAAACTACCATATGCGTGTTTGTTGTGCTGGATCACCGAATTCGGCGCACCATCAACTAAGTTCGCACCCTCGTTCTTCAATAAGGATTACACCGTTGGCAGTCCTATCAGTTTCGCGTCAGTCACATTCCGTGTATGCCGATGGCAAGCCATTTGGTGACTACGGCGATTATGAAATAGCCGATTTTGAAGTCACATACTCCGTTGATCCGCAACACGCTTCGAATTCGCGAATTACCGATCTCGACAAGGCGCATCGAACCGACGGGCATTGCGTGCAGTTCAAGGGTAACGCGCGGTTGGTTTACCCGTCAAGTACAACGCCGTCGTGTCTTTTTGTCGATGTACCAAATCGCGGACGACCTACCGCATTCAGTTTTAATCGGCCGAAGCTTGATGAGTTGCAAACGACCAACACGCCGAGCGGTGATGGATTTCTTTTCCGACACGGATTTGCGGTATTAACGGTTGGCTGGCAATTCGATGCTGAAGGGATGACTTTAGAGGCTCCAGAAGCGCTCGAAAACAACAGCCCAATTGAAGGCGAAGCGATTTGCCAGATGCAACCAAACCGTGACACTAACTCCTTACTCGTTGGTCAAGGTGGCATCTATACGTACCAACCAACCGGAAAAGGTAGGCTGTTCCAGCGCGCAAACACACAAGTTCCGCTTGAGGAGGTAGACGCAAAGACGTGGCGCTTCGGCAGAGTCCGTGAGGGGAAGTTCGATCCCACGCCTCGATACATCTCTAAGGATGGTGGCTTCTCGAAAGGCGTGGTGTATATGCTCGTATATGAGACCACCCGCGCGCCGGTGGTCGGTGCAGGCTTGCTCGCCTTGCGAGACGCTGCAGCATTCTTTAAACATGATTTCGATTGGCCTGTCGATAACCCGCCGTATGCGATCGCTTACGGCGCATCTCAAACTGGCCGGATCCTACGCCACTTCCTATATGAAGGTCTTAACGAGGACGAAAACGGGCGTAAGGTATTCGACGCGCTTATTCCACACATCGCCGGTGGCCAACGTGGTGACTTTAACCACCGTTTTGCACAACCTGGCAGTACGGGAATACCTGCAGCTGGTCAGCGATTTCCTTTTACAGCGAGCCAAACAACAGATCACCTAAGTGGCGAACACGAAGGATTGCTGGACCGATGCATCGATCCGCCGAAAGTTCTAAGCACAAATACATCTTGGGAGTACTGGCGCGGCGACGCCTCGCTCATCCATGTAGCCACCGATGGCGAACACGATGTGCCACCCCATCCGAACGAACGCATTTACATGTTCGCAGGTACGCATCACATAAACGGTGTCATGCCTCTTACCGATCGCTTCGCGCTTACCGGTGAACAGCTCCCCTATCCGCTTAACACGATCTCTTACACGCCGCTGCTGCGCGCAGTCCTATTGAACGCCCTAATCTGGATTCGCGATGGAGTTGAGCCGCCTGAGTCTCGTTATCCCCATCTGAGTGACCACTCTCTCGTTAGTCGTGCCGAGGTAATCGAGAGATTTGCGCAGTCACCACTGTTTCACGCATTGCCGACTGCTGGGAACTTGCCTGGATTGTGGTACGTGGACTTAGGAAACAGCATCGACAAGGGAATCTGTCAGCATCCGGCGAAACTGCTCAAGCGCTACCCTTCTCTCGTGTCAAACGTTGACGAAACTCTCAACGAAGTCGCAGGGATTCGGCTACCCGAGATCGCGATCCCAATTGGCATTCATTCTGGGTGGAATCCTCGGCATGAGGCGCTCGGTGCACCTGACCAAACCGTAGCATTTGCGGGATTCTCCGTGTTTGGGGACGAAACCTGCGTGCCAAGCTCCCGCGACGAGTGTACGGAACAAACTACACGCTTGACGGACGCCTTAATTGACGATCGCTATGTCCTAGCTGAAGATCGAGATCTTGTCATCGAAAACGCCATGACGCGATACGACATGGCGCTAAAGTCGATTACTGCCAGACCCCAAGAATGACGCCCATGACCACGGAGTACAGAACTCGGTAACCGCTCTGTATCGCGACGAGCTTCCAACTCCAACCACAGAAAGCCGCATCGGAGACATTCGAAGCCGCGATGAACCCAATGCCTACCGCAAGTCCTAATACAGCACCATCAAACCAGGTGTTGATGCCGAGGCAAGAAATAATCACAGCCATCGCAAAAGCAGTGATGAACGTCGTGACCAAACTAATGATGAATGGCTTTGGGCTCGGTTGGATTTCGTCGGCCGACTTGCCAAGTGCGTCGAGCCAAGCGCTGCCGAACAACGGTCCGTACCAAGGCCAACCAATTACGAATGACACAAGCGACGCGACGATGATCGCCCACCAGTTCAAGTCCATTAATAATTCCATGACGTGCTCCACAAGCTATCTTGACACGATACTACGCTAGTTTAAGCGAGATCACGGTCGAGACGAGAGGATTGCTGGTGGCGGTTAAACTATTTAGGTCAAACTCAGTGATCGCGGCTCCTAGCGTAATCTGTAATCGCATCTTCGAAACGCCATGTTGACCGACGACCAAATACAGCATTACAAGGAACACGGCTACACAGTCGTTCGCAACGCGCTTAATCCGGAGTTGCTATCGGACTTGTGCAGCATCACCGATGAAGTCGTCGCATCAGCGAAAGGGTTGACCGACCACACACCAGTGCTCGACCTCGAACCAACCCATACCCCCGAGAACCCACGCGTTCGACGAATCAAGACGCCTCAACTCGCGCACCCGTTTTATCGCGAGTTAGCGGGGCATGAGTGCTTGATGTCGGTGTTGAGACCACTCATCGGGAACGACATCCGGCTAAGAGCTGGCTGCAAGATCAATATGAAATCTGCCGGTTATGGATCACCGGTCGAGTGGCATCAGGATTGGGCGTTCTACCCGCATACCAACGACGACGTTCTGGCAACCGGAATCTTGCTAGATGATATGGACGACGACAACGGTCCAGTGATGTTTATTCCGGGAAGCCATCAAGGACCCGTTTACGATCACCATGCCGATGGTGCGTTTTGCGGCGCTATCGACTCGAAAAAAGAAAAACTGGACATTTCCAAAGCGGTGCCGATTTATGGCAAAGCGGGAGATATGACCATACACCATGCCCGTCTTGTGCACGGTTCCACGGTCAATCGGTCGTCGAAACCTCGACGCGTACTTTTCTACGAGTTTACGGCTGTGGACGCTTGGCCGTTAGCGGGCGTTGAACACTTGGACGACGTTGAAGGTTTCAATTCGCGAATCGTGAGCGGCGAACCAACGCTTCGACCACGGATGGCAGATGTACCGGTCAAGATGCCACTGCCACGTGCTCCTTATCAAGGGTCGATTTATGAAAACCAGCGTACTCTCGAGCATCGATACTTCGAGCGCGCAGCTGATTGACGACGGTTCCAACCCTCCCACCTGTCCAACTCGATAACGTCTGCGTCGTCATCCCCGTCTTAAGCGACGCTGTACCGCTTAAGTATCTCCTCAGCGACTTAAGAGCCGGATCATTTGCTCAGATCGTGGTTAGCTGCGGCGACGATTCAGAATACGATTTCCTTGACGAAGGTGAGATCACGTTCATACGCACGCGAAAAGGACGCGGGCAGCAAATTGCCGCAGCGACTACACGTACAAACACCGAATGGATCTGGATCCTGCACGCCGATGTGAGCGTGTCACGAAAAGCAATGCTCGCGCTACGCGACGCGCTCGCCCAAACCCATTGGGGCGCATTCCGAATCAAGCTCGCTGGAAGCGCGAAGTTCCTAAGCATCATCGGCTTCATGATGAACTGGCGATCTAGACTGTCGTCGATTTACACCGGCGATCAAGGCATGTTCATGCGTCGTGAGCTACTTCAACGTTCAGGTGGGTTTCCTTCTATTCCGCTCATGGAGGACATCGAATGTAGTCGTCGTCTCCGGCGACTATATCGAGGAACGCAGCTACGAGAACGACTGAGCGTCTCTGCAAGAAAATGGGAACGAGAAGGCTTGCTGAGGACCACAGTCAGAATGTGGTGGTGTCGATCCCTCTTTTTCTTCGGTGTATCCCCAGAACGACTTGCAAACCGATATTACCAATAGCAATACTTAAATTCGAATTCGACTAGCCTCACCGCATTTGAAGAACACAGATTCCTATAAGAGAGATTCGTCGCGCCACTTAGCTGTGTTCACACGAAGCCTCGATTCAACTCAAGTGAAGAGCCGCCTTGGCGCTGCAATCGGTTCTGCCAACGCTCACAGTTGCTATCGAGAGCTTCTATCCAACACCCTCCAATGCGCACGCGACTTCAATACAACGGTGTATGTCGACGGACCCATTGAAGATGAAACTTGGCTACAAGGCTTAACCGCAAAACCACAAGCGCAGGGTGATTTAGGTGAGCGAATGCTTGCATGTTTCGAAGACGGTATGGGGGTGCTCGTCGGTGGCGATTGTCCGCTCCTTTCGGTTGCCTACATCGAAGCAGCATTCAAGTCACTGGCATCTCACGATCTCGTGTTAGGTCCAACCGAAGACGGTGGTTATGTTCTCATCGCCATGAACGAACCCAGAAAGCAACTATTCGACAACATACCCTGGAGCACGGAAAACGTGTTTCGCGCGACTACTGAAGTCGCATACGCCTTAGGGTTGCACGTTAAATGTCTTGATCAGGTATGGGACGTTGACACCGAGACCGACTACGTTCGATGGTTAGATCTGAAAGAGGAAAAACCTTGATAAAGCAATTAGCTCTTTTAATTCCGTTAATCTGGCTAGTCGCCGCGACCACATCGAGCGCGCAGACTCTCGAGTCCAATGAAGCTAATCAGCGCTTCCTAATCGTCGACACGCATATCGACACACCATTTCGTAATTGGCGGAACGAGCTGAATATCTTCGACGGCACCAATACCGGCCAATTCGACTTACCCAGAGCACAAGAAGGTGGTTTGTCAGTCGCGTTTATGTCGATCTATACCCCAGCATCCGCAGCTGAAGAAGGGACGAGTAAAACCATCGCTCACGAACTAATAGATTGGGTCGAAGAAACCGCAGCCTCTACCGATGCGATCGAAATTGCTACTTGTGTGGCCGATGTCAGGAAACTATATAAGGAAGGAACGCTTGCCTTCGCGTTAGGTATGGAAAACGGGAGCCCACTTGAAGGCGACGCCGCTAACCTAAAAGCGTTCGCCGATCGCGGTATTCGTTACGTCACGTTAGCGCATTCAAGATCCAACGAATTTTCAGATTCCAGTTACGACGAGAACGAACCGTTAGAAGGATTGTCCGAAGCAGGACGTGAGCTAGTGGACGAAATGAATCGGCAAGGCATCATGATCGACATTTCACATCTAACCGATCGTGCGTCATGGCAAGTACTCAAGCTCAGTGAAAGTCCGGTCGTCGCTACGCACTCTTCGCTTCGTCACTTCATTCCTGGGTTTCATCGCAATATGGCTGATGACATGGTGGCGGCGCTGAGAGAAAACGGAGGCGTGGTTCACATCAACTTCGGCAGCAGCTTTGTATCAAATGAATCTCGTGACTGGCGAAACAAGCTCGACAAAGCTCTAGAGGATGCGAGCAGAACCGAATTGACACCCTTACAACGACAGGGTTTCTACGCGAACTATGTCCAGTCAAACCCCTACCCGTTCGCTACGGTTTCAACGGTCGCCGATCACATCGATCGAGTTGTTGAACTCGCTGGTATTGAATCCGTTGGGTTAGGCTCGGATTTCGACGGCGTAGGCGACACGTTACCCATCGGACTAAAAGATGCTTCTATGTTCCCGAATCTGATCGACGAACTACGACTCCGCGGCTACGACGACGATGCGTTGCAGAAAGTCCTCGGCGAGAATCTGATGCGTGTTTGGGAGGCTAACGAAGTAATCGCTACGCGTCACGGCAACCCGCCAAACTGCACTCAGCACTCAGATTGGATCGAAATTCACTAACGCTCGACCGTACGTTAGAGTTCACCACGTCGATTCTCTAGTTGAATACGAACGTCATACGCCTTGGTTTCGGTGATGCTATAGGCACGAATCAACAGGATCGCGCCGATCGAAGAGGCGATTGGAACCAGCACATCGAATAGCCTCATCAGGAACAAGGCTCTTTCGGGTTGAGCACCACCTAGTTCCACGTCAAAGCCTGTCATATTGAGTAGGAAACCACTAAGCGCGATCGCTAAAGCCATTCCAAGTTTGACCACCCACCAGAACACCGATCCGTACATACCTTCGCGCCGTTCTTGCGTCTTCAGCTCGTCTACGTCACACACATCCGCGATCATCGAACCCATCAACGTGAACAATGAGCCTAAACCAAATGAAATCAACGGCGCGGCGACCAATATGAGATACGGATATTCAATGGAATAGAGGAACCATTTAGACGCGTAACCGATCGTTGAAATTGCAATACAGAGAAAAAAAGTCGATCGCTTGCCAATCTTTGGCGAAAGAAAGGTCACCAGTACGATCACAGCAAACGTGGAGACCGACCCTAACGTTCCGAACCAGCCAATCAATGGTCCAGCTGCTTCACTATCGCCTCCGTACAGATAAAAGATCATCACGTATGTCTGAAACGACGCGATCAGCTGAAAGCCATTGAATACAAGGAACGTCGCGCCTGCTAGCAGCAGGAAGTCCCTATTGACAACCGTCGCCTTGAATCCGCGCACAAAGTGATTAATCTCATACTCGGCACGCGCCAGAAGCGACATCGCGTCGGCCGTCAATGATGGCAAATCTGCGAATCGCTCGCGTAGCGCCAGCGCAGGTACGATGCCACTAATCACACAGCCGACTGCGACGACTATCGAGAGCCAAGACGCGCCATCAGCCATACCGTCGAACATGGGTAAGGTCATAAATACCAAAAACCACGGAGCGATGACGTAAGCCAGCTGGCCAATGAAATTCTGTACACCCATGAGACGAACACGTTCGTGATAGTCAGGCGTGAGTTCGTAACCAAGAGCCACCCAAGGTGTGGCAAACACCGTATACGCAAGGAAGAAAATCAGCGAAATTGCTAAGAAGTAGACGAATAGCGCACCTTGACCGATCCCGCTGGGAATCTGCCACAGTACCACGAAGATGAGACTAGCAGCGATTGCGCCAACAAATATGTACGGCCGCCGCCTACCCCACCTTGTACGCGTGTTGTCTGATATGTAACCCATCAGCGGGTCTGTCAACGCGTCCGTGAGCCGAGGAATGCTCCCGAGTAGGCTCACGAGTGCAGGATTCATGCCATAGGCGAGATTCAGCACAATCATCATGTTGCCGCTCGCGGCAGCGAGGATGTTGTTCGTTAGGGAACCTAAACCGTACGCTAGCTTTCGGTCGAACCTAATCCGGTCTGATGGTGAGGTTTCGTGATGCGAGTCGCTCACGCGCGCTGACCGAATCTAACTCGGCGCGTGCAGATGGAATTGACGTTCGTTCGAAATCGAGACTGCTGCATGTTGAGACTCACAGTCTCGTGACCCGCGCTTAACCACCATTGTGCACGAAATGGATAACCAAAAGGGTTTAAGCCCTCATGGGTTCGGGTAGTTGTAGCTTCCTTGATTCGCCGGACCTCGAAGTGGGGCGCCGACCGTCTCATCCTTCTCGGTGAACCGCTCGCAAGTTACGTCATCCTCAAAGGAGAGTCCATAACCGACAGGTAAGTACCTATCTGGCTGGTTCGAATCACGATCAATCGATGTTGCCAGTGCGTCGAGTGGCCACGAGAACGACAGCCGACCGGAAAAGTCGTGACGGATTTCGTTCTTAGAATCCTTGAACAATACCTCTCCAATCGCACCGCCTTCGGTTCCAGGTAACCAACACACGACAAACGCATCCGAGATATTCAGTTCTGGATTGATCCATCGCGGTCTTCCAGATAGAAACAACGCAACCATCGGAATGCCTCGCTCTTGCAACGCTTTCATCGCTTGTAATGGCGTAGCATCGTCTCGAGAAAAGCTCAAGTGGTGTAGGTCCCCCTCGCCTTCCGCATAGGGTTCTTCGCCAAACACGACAATGGCGATATCCGCGTCGGTGTCATCTACGACTCGATCAACACAAGTCAGCGTGCCGCCTCCATCGGCCACCACGGTTCGAATTCCGTCTGCAATCGATTCCGCGTTTGGGAAATCATCACTCGTGTTATTCGTTCCTTGCCACGTGAGTGTCCAACCACCACATTGCTTTGCGACATCGTGTGCATTGGTGCCAACAATGAGGACCTTCTGCTTCGGGCTAAGTGGCAAAACCCGATTGTCGTTCTTCATTAGCACGAGCGACTTTCGTACTGCTTCTTTCGCAAGCCTTCGTGTTGAATCCATCCCCATAAGGTGAATCGAATCGGTCCGCATGGCGGGATGCTCGTAAGTTGGCGAGAGCATCCCTTTTAGCGCCTTAACCCGCAAGATTCGTTTCACCGCATCATCCAATCGCGCTTCCGAGATCTGTCCCGTTCGGACGCCCTCAAGCATGATTTGATAGACGCGCTTCCAATCAGCGCTGACCATCAGCATGTCAACGCCTGCGTTAAACGATCTAATGCAAGCGGCGTCAAGATCGGCATCGACTTGTGCGAATCCATCCCAGTCTGAGACGACAAACCCCTCAAACCCCATTTGCTCCTTCAAGACTTCTTGAAGTAGATACGAGGAACCATGAATCTTTTCATCGCACCAGCTATTGAACGCGGCCATCACGATCTGTGCGCCCGCTTTCAATGCGCTGAAATGCCCAACGGCATGTACGTCACGCATGTCCTCTTCGGTGCAGTACGTGTCACCTTGATCCACACCATCCAGTGTCGACCCTTCGCCGACAAAATGCTTCGATGTGGCTAACACAAACTGATCAGAAAGGAAGTCTGTAGATTCGGGATGCCCTTGTAGACCGCAGACCATCGCTCTTCCAAGGCGCTTGATGATTCGAGGCTCTTGTGAGAATCCTTCGTAAGTGCGACCCCACCGATAATCGTGCGGCACGGCAAGCGTAGGCGCAAACACCCAATCTATGCCAGTAGCTGCGACGTCTTGCGCCGTTGCGGCACCAAGTCGTTCCATAAGGTCTGGGTCATTCGCGGCACCAAGCCCGATGTTATGTGGAAATATCGTCGCACCAAATACGTTGTTGTGTCCGTGGACCGCATCGGTACCCCAAAGAATCGGAATACCCGCATCGCTTTCTCCGGCGGCAGCTTGAAAAGCAGCTGCTAGATTCCGCCAATCCTCAACACTCGCGTATTTGTTGGAATCAGGACATACGCCGCCACCGTTGAGCACCGACCCTAAGCCAAATTGACGAATGTCGTCAGGTTCAACCGAAGCTAGTTCGGCTTGGATGAGCTGAGCCACCTTCTGTTTTGTCGTCAAACGTCGAAGCCGTGACTCAACGAGGTCCCGTATGGACAACGAACGACGAGGGTCCGCATCCAATGCGTTCCGACAAAGCGGCCAAAGTACCTTTTCGTTGGCTACAACCTCTGCCATTTCTGTGCCATTTCCTCTTATTTATCTAGATCCTACGTTTACCACTAAACCAAGTGATCTAGACGCGATCGTGTCGGCACGACACTCGGTCAAATGTGGACTCTCGATTATGCGATTGACCTACAACAATCCTGAGAGATGGAGTTCCCCACACCGACAAAGTGCATCAAGATCGTATCCGCCTTCAAGGACCGACACGACATGGCCTTGAGCGAAGTGATCGGCCCAATCAACAATGGTTTGTGTGACCCAGCGAAAGTCGTCGTCAACCAGTGAAAGTTGCGTCAGCGGATCATCCCGGTGTGCATCGAATCCCGCCGAAATCAAGATTAGCTCGGGGCGATGTGCCTCGATTGCCGGTAACCACGAAGCCGAAACCGCTTCTCGGAACGTCCGGCCGTCGCTACCTGCATGCATCGGCACGTTGACGATATTCGGTCGATCTATCTCTTGAAATCGATACGGGTAAAACGGATATTGGAACGAAGAACAGACCAAAACACGAGGGTCGTCCTGGAATATCTCGACGGTCCCGTTCCCGTGATGGGCGTCGAAATCAAGAATGGCAACCCGGTCGACGTGTTCTAGCGCGAATGCAGCACCAACAGCGATGCTGTTGAATATGCAAAACCCCATCGAACCTTTACTCTCGGCGTGATGTCCGGGTGGTCGCACACCACAGAACACGCGTGACGCCGTCCCCGAAAGTGTCGCCGAGACGCCATCACACACCGCGCCAACACAACGCCGTACCGCATCAAGTGAACCAGGACTGAACGAAGTATCTGCGTCGATGCGCACCATGCCTGTTTCGGGTGCCGCCGAGATTAATAAATCGATAAGCGCTTGTTCGTGTACTTTCGCGATAGTTTCATATGAAGCTAGACTCGGCACAGCACAATCAACATCATTCAGTAACCCGCATGCATCAAGGTGTGCGTTCAGTGCTGAGATTCGCGCCGGTGACTCCGGATGACCTGTAGGCGTGTCGTGCCGTTCACAGTCATCATGCGTGAGGTATAGCGCCATGTGTCAGGTTTTGCGTTGCGAGATGAAGATTTAGATTTTGCCTAGCTGGCTGAGTCTAGTCGAGCAACCACGCCTGGCCATGTCCAATTCGCCAGTTTCGAGTGTGAATGGTGTCCGAAGGATTGACCCATCTGGCACATTCGTAGTACGCATCTCTACAGCGTTTCGGCGACGACAATCGCCGTTGCTGCCGAGTTCGAGCGCGAGCGCAAGGCGGGACCGATCATATTGAGATCCTATAGTTGCTATGCGGTTACTGCAACTCAGTCAAGTGCGAACGCGGGCACGCGTATACGCTCGCGAAATTGGCAAATTGAGCCGGTTCCGCGAATCTGAATCAGCCTCATCGGCGCTCAATCGACTGTACCGAAGAGTGTGTCGTCAACTGTCAGTTGTCACGTTACAATTAGGCAGTGATCGCATCGTTTCGCAATCGAGGCTTGAAGGCTCGCTATGAAGGAACTACATCGAGACACGTAGCTCCAGAACACGTCGAAAAACTTCGAGACATCCTTGCAGCGCTTGATCGTAGCACAGGACCTGAAGGTATGAACTTGCCTGGTTTCCGTTTACATGCGTTATCCGGTAAGCTGAAAGGACACTACGCTGTGTCGGTTTCCGGCAACTGGCGAGTCACATTCAAATTTGAGAACGGAATGGCAGTTGAAGTTGACTACCTGGACTACCATTTAGGCAATCGCACATGAGCATGCATAACCCACCACATCCAGGTGGGATCGTAAAGAGGCAGTGCCTCGAACCGCTCGGATTGAGTGTGACGCGCGCAGCTCAAGGGCTTGGGGTGACTCGACAGGCACTCTCGGAGCTCGTCAACGAGCGTTCTGGAATTTCAATTGATATGGCGATCAGACTCGCTAAAGCGTTCGGTTCAGAACCCGAAACCTGGTTGGGCATGCAGACTGCTCACGACCTTTGGAAAGCGCGTAATCGACAAAGAGAAATTAAGGTTGAGCGCTTCGCACACGTTGGCTAAACGGCGCAGCGACTAAGAAGGCCGATACGACGCTATAACGACACGAATTTGGTACTAAATCGGTATCACTTTTGTGCAAACGCACTGGAGGGAACTCATTGCTTCTGAAGTGATCTACCTTCCACTGGTGGACACAGAGAGGCACTAAAGCAAAATAAGATGGACTAACTGGATTAGCTGTTATGAAATCACAAATCCGCATGATGATTTTTTGGGGGATTACATACTTGATTACAGAGTCTCACGAATTCGACCGCAGTACTATACAATTACACATGAGGCGCGAGAACCAAGCGCTAAGAAGACCTTTGGGATAGGGGCATCTGGGCGAGGAGGAGCGTTCACATTATTGACTCCTACGATCTGTCAAAAGGCAGCCTGTTTTGTAGACAGGTATGTAAGTCCCAAAAGATAGAACCATGCCCGTAAACAAGAAAGCGCTCGATCACTTTGAGAGACTCGGCCGAGCGATCGCACGGACGCGTGTGGTTGAGCCGCTACCGCGAACTGGGCGTTCTGTTTTCGAACAGATGAAGAAGATCGATCCGAGAAGTGGAATGGGAACTGATGACTTCTTTGATGGGGATCTTGCATCGCATGTAGCGTACATCGAATACCGAGAAGCATGGGTGAAGAAGAAAGGTGGGCGTGGCGAGACCGATTGATTCTTTCGATGCCGCGATACGAGATCTGTCGAACGTGTTAGACTCTGAAGGGATTTCCTGGGTAGTGGCGGGCGCGGTGGCTGCTAACCACTATCGAGATCAAATCCGCACCACGATTGATCTCGATGTGATGCTCTCTCTCTCCGATAAGAGTGTCAACGTGGTACAGGACGCATTGCAACGACATGGGTGGGAATCTGTAGAAGTTGTAGAGGATTGGTTGCTGAGAGCACAGCATCCAGTCATGGGTAGGCTCGACGTACTCGTGTCGGGTACTGAATACGAAACGGGAGCGATTGCTAGGGCGCATCAAGAAGATCTCGACGAAGAGCAGACCTATAGGACTCTCGCAATTGAGGATGTGCTGATCCTGAAACTCATTGCTGACCGTTTTCAAGATAACGCGGACGTGGAATCGATCCTTGCGACGCAGCCTGAAATGGACTGGGATTACATGACGAATTGGATCGAGGAGTTCGATCTTGAGGAACGACTACAACGTATCGAGAGTATCGCTATTGAGCGGAGAAGTCTCACCGAGAGGATTAAGCGTGAATCACATCGTAGTAGATCTACGCCTGATCGCACCAGGGACTAAGAAGCCTCCTGCTCTATTCGCTGTTGAACAGAACGGCGGTAAGCCCCTCTTCAAGGTAGTTCCGCGTCTACTTTGATACGCTGGCGCACTGCAGGTGTTTTCGCACCGGTCAGAGGGTTGAGTCCCTCGCGCACCATTTTTTCATGGTACGACCCAACCCCTCGTCGTTCTCAGGCGGGGATGATCTCGTAGTCAATATTCGACTGTTCTCGTAATAGTTCCTTTTGCTCGCCTCTATCTAAATCGTTAAGCGTTCGCTGTGCTGATCTCTGGCTGCTCACCGACTACCGCAGGGTCGTATACAGATAGGACTGGAGACAGTTGCGACCCGCGCCTGCTTGCCGCCACGTGAAGTAATCCAATACGTCGCTCATGGAAGTGAGTTCGAATAGTCGACACTCCATACTCGCAGGACACCCGAACGTAAGGGATAGGCTTGCGCTCGCTTCTCCAGCAAGCACACTAAGTAATTTCCTGTGCCTGTGGGCCAAAAGGGGCGCACAAATTCGCTAACTTTTCGAAACACGTTTGTCACAATTTGTCATGCAACTTCGATATGAACGGGTCTCGACCCAGGAACAAAACACCAAGTAACAAGAAACAGCGTTTTAAGACACGAGTTCGAGTATGCATTTTCGACGATCACGGCGTTGGCGGTGTGGCAGCAGAATGTCCCTAGCTTGAACGCCTTCTCGAGTGGCTGCGCGCTGGCGATGTGGTGGTCGTCACCAAACTGGATCGTTTCTGCCGACCGCTCCCACACCGATTCAATATTGCGGAGACCATCTGTCTGTTCGGTGTAGAGCTGCCGTCTTTAGCTGAGCCGTACATGGACACAAACACCTCCACGCCGAAGTTGAAATTGAGGGCGTTCAGTGTAGTTGCAGAATTCGAGCACGACCGGAAGGGCGAACCAAAGATGGTGAAGATTCCCCGAAAACGAATCGAAGCTACTCATCTTGTACGATTGAATCCGGCAACTCAGCACCGGGAGTATGACCTTGGATTCTTTGATCGGGATGAAACACGTGTCGAACCAGCCACGAATCACTTAAAAAACCTAACGCAAAAACTGATAACCATGTCTGCGGTATCAACCGTAAACCATGTGACCAGTACGGACCCGCCAAAAGATGGCGCCCCGAGAAGGATTCGAACCCTCAACCTGCTCCTTAGGAGGGAGCCGCGCTATCCAACTGTGCCATCGGGGCGCTGATAAAATCAATACGAACTACGTGTCGGGTCTACGCCGAACAACACGTAATCGTGTTACTTACCGTTTCAGGAATTCTAGATGAAAGCAGTTTTTTGCGAGCAATTGGATGGTCCCGAATCACTCGTCTTACGTGAAATCCCGGAACCAGATGCGCCGAACTCGAATCAGATTCGCGTACATGTGCAAGCGAGGAGCATCTCATTCACCGATGTGTTGATGTCGAAGGGCGAATATCAAGTCAAACCGACATTGCCATTTGTCGTAGGCGGTGAAGGTGCAGGAGAGGTGATCGAAATCGGATCAGACGTTAATGGCATTAGCGTCGGCGACAAAGTCATGGTAGGTTCGGGTTGTATCGAACAGGTCGTCATAGACGCCGACCGTGCAACACGAATTCCTGGTCAAGCTGACCTTGCGGCAGCAGCGTCGTATCGAAGTAACTATTCGACAGCACTATACGCACTACAGCGTGGACGTCTCGAACCAGGTGAGAATCTCTTGATTCACGGTGCTGCGGGAGGCGTTGGTCTTGCTGCGGTTGATGTTGGCAAGCTGATGGGCGCAAGGGTGATCGCGACAGCGAGCGCCGATGAAAAGCTCAAAGTTGTGAGTGACATGGGGGCCGACGAGGTCATCAACTACAGTGAAGGCTTTCGCGAACGCGTCAAAGAACTCACTGACGGCAAGGGTGCTGACGTGATTTACGATCCCGTCGGCGGTGATGTGTTCGATGAGTCAATGCGCTGCATTGCACCGTTCGGGCGCATCCTAATCGTAGGTTTTACCGGTGGTCGTGCCGCGCTAGCGAAGACGAACCATTTGCTGATTAAGGATGCAGAGCTTATTGGGTTTACGATAGGTGGGTTGATGCGCCATGCGCCGGAATGGTCAGCGCGAAATCAACGGCAACTCTTGGAGTGGTTAGGATCTGGTCGAATCCGACCATACGTCTCACATCGCTTTCCGATGGAAAAAATCGCCGAAGGGCTTCGCATGATCACTGAACGCAAAGTGATCGGGAAAGTGCTGATTGAGAACTAGGTTTTAGTTCCCGCCACCCCGAGGATTAAATGGAATGATCGTCACGTTGTCGTTGTTCTCCTGAACGACCTTAACCCTCATACGAAGGGCTAGTTCAAACGTGTACGTGTGTTTGCCTTGCGTGTAAAACCCACGCGTACCAAACACCTCAGGCATCTCGAATACCGTCAGAACAAGGTTCGTGTTACCATCTTCGGAGCGCAGCGTGGCTAAATGGGGTAACGACTCGAGTTTGCCGATTCCTTCCAAAGACAATCCAGAGTTATTTACCGTGATCGTATAGAGTCCCGTTTCATCGGGCACGATCCATACGTCATACTTGATTCGCGAATCGGTTTCCGTGAGCACATTTACGTGGATTGACGTACCGTTGCCTTCGTCTTCAATCTGGACAACGCACTCGAACTTAATACCCGTTGAATCGGTGGTGACACGCCACGACCCGCGGCCAATCCAGGTATCAGGAGAGAGTATCAAAGCGGCTTGTGAACCTCACCCTATCAACTGCACTTACGAATGCCGCAAGAGCCATCAGCCGATGCGGAGCAAAGATTGTAATGAGGGCGTTACGTACCTAAATGGTGACGCAACTTAACGACTAAACCTTCAGAAAAAGGATGGTCGAAGGTACGTGAAAACTGCTCCGCAAATCCATACCCGATGGCTTCAGGCAAACTCGCGTTCTTGGAGTACACCACGAAAAGATCAGACATGGGTGCTAGTTCCCACCGATAACGGATCTGCATGTTCAGGCGAGAAATCGCGAAATCGTCAACGGCATCCAACGCTGGGTCGTCGACCTGCGCCAATCGGGTATCGTCTTCCGGTAGGCGGTAGAACGTGTCTTCATGTGCTTTGATTGCTTGCCATTCAAGATCGAACCGTAGATGATGTTTAGCCGTAATGAATAAATCAGTACCTAATCGTGGTGACCAAATTTCGGCTGTGAACGCGGTAAATCGACGATCACCTTGAGAGAGTAGCCAACTATCACGATCGTTGTACGCTATGCTCGCGTGCATCGTCATTCGGTCGGAAGGTCGCCATATCAAGAACGTTCCACCCGACATCCTAGCGCCACCTAACGACTCCGTACGATATTCGGAAAATAGGTTGTAGTAGAAACGGCGGGAAGAATCTGATGAATATCGCACATCAAAACGTGACGTGCTATCTTCGAAATAAGTACCGTTACCGAAACTATTACGATCGTCGTACCTGCCGGGGTAGTAGCGCGTACGTACGCGAAACCTCGTGTTGTTGTTGAATGTGAAGTCTTGTTCAAGGCTTAACGCCGCATCAATCACCTGATCGACGCCATTTAGTGCACGATCGATCTTGAACTCGGTATCAGTCTCCTTGAACCGTTCTGAAGTCCTGCGGAAACGGTACTCGTAAGAGAGCTTTTCGATATCGTTGCGTGGCAGATAACCCATGTAGCTCAGATTCAGTCTATCGTCGAACGACTCAAACTCAAGCTGATGGGTTACCCCTTGACGCGGTGCATAGTCGAACTCAATCGCGCCACCATAACCATCCTCAGTACCTTGAATATCCGAAATGAACAACTTAGACTGTAGCCTGATCTTACCGCTATCGCTGAAGTACGAACCGTCGAATGAATGCGTATTCGCTTGAATCATGGGATGCTCCAAGCGCGTTGACATAAATCCGAAGCCTTTGTAATCGCCGTTGCTCTTCTCCCACAACGCGCGAACGACTCCGAAATCACGACCAGCCCGCGCGACGGCGACGCTTTCGTCATCTTTTGTACCGTAGAACGTCGTATCGTCCTCAAACGCTGTCAACACGCCATATCGCAGATTGCCGACTTGACCCGTTGCCTTTAATGCGCCTAGGAGTTCAGATGGACGTCCGAACTGCTCATATTCGAATTCTGTGTCGTCGGGTAACTCCGGTGTAATCGGGCGTTGTCCAATCCGACGTGTATGTAGAAGTCGCGCAGAAGATCCGCCACCAAATCCACCGCCCCCTCCTGATGGGTCGAAGATCTCTTGGCCTTCAAGGAAGAACAGTCTTTTCTCCGGAAAGAACGTTTCGGTCGCTGTCAAGTTGATGATGACTGAATCAGCTTCAACCGTGCCGAAGTCAGGATTGGCGGTCGCCGTGACTTGCAGATTGGTCGATGGTCGCCAGAACACGTCAAGACCCGCTTGTCCTGTCGTTGAGTCAACCATCGCGTTGTAGGTTGAAGAGACCTGCGGAAAGAAACTAAGTTGCTGGCTGGGATTTACGTCGCCTAATACCAGCTTCTGAAATCCGGATAGAAATTTCGGCTTGGTAAACGGTAGCGGTGGAAAACCAAGACGCTCATCCAAATACGCGATTCGTCGCTGCATCACGATGCCCATCTGTCTTTCACCCTCAACCTGAGGCATACTCATGATGGACCAAGGGATGAAGAATTCCGCTGACCAACCGGTCTGAGTTCTTACGGTTTCCCCGTACCACGCGCCGTCCCAACTATCACTGAACTGCCGTTCAGGTTGAATCGTACCGTCGGATCGACTGCCGCCCAAGTTGAGCTGGAACCAGTAGCCGTAGCGTGCTTCGCCAGATGTGTCGAGCGTGAAACTCACATAATCGCGATTTAGAAATCCTAGATCCCTCGCTGAGAGGCGTTCAACGAGTAGGTCCGTATCTTGATCGCATTCCGCCGCGACATAGAAACCACGATCGGTATAGAAAAAACGCCAACGACTTTTCAGCGCAGCTGGTTCAAGTGTGTCCGGGTCTGTGACGTAGAACTCGTCATGAGCCGGTAGACTCTGCCATACAGCGTCGTCAATTGCACCGTCCACCACAATTTCAACATCACTCAGTTGGCGTGGAACAACAATCGCTTGTTGCGTCGCGCCATCATGGCTCTGAATGCGAACAGTCTGAAGTCCAACGCTGCGGTCAGGTGGATCTTCAGAGGCTGAGCTATTTCCGAATGACGGTGGGGTGTGAAAGAGCAGACAGGCTGCGAATAGGACAGATAAACGCGCTGATTGGCGTATCACAAAGCACGGGAAGCGAAGAGGAAGGGGCAATTTTACGATTTACCGGAGTTCACTCCCTAACAATGAGATGAGTTCCGGCTTCTTGACATCGACATTACCAGGAAATGCGCGTTTTATTCCTCGAATGCTCGCCAATACGCGATATCAAATGATCGCCAAATGCAGCGCGCCAACAACGTCCGATAGGGTGCTGCCAACTCAGGTTCAAATTCCGGATCAATGTGACGTCGAATCAGTTCTACGCCACGATTGATGGCGAGATCCTTGCTTGGAAAGACATCTTTGTGCCCGAAATAAAACATCGCGAGCATTTCAGCTGTCCAAGTCGAGATTCCCCAGATTAAATCGACCTCTTCCTTGAGTTCTGAGAAAGGGAGCTTTCGCCATCGTTCGTACCGTTCTCGGTCTTTCAAATAGCGATCACGAAATTCATGGATCGATCTGATCTTGCCTTTGCTCATGCCGCAAGCTCGGAACTCGTCGGCCGTGAGATTCGAAAGGTACTTAAGACGGCGCTTTTTCGCTTGAGACTCGATTCTCTTAAATATTGCCGACGCCGATGCCGTGGACAGCATCTGCGAGTTGACCACACGCACCATCGCGTTCAACAGTGGCATATTGGCGATTGCAGGATACGTGGTATCAGATACCGCGTCAAACAATTGCTCCAGCGGCGGATACGTACCGCGTAGTTTTTCTAAGTCCTTTACCCGTGACATAGGCGAGATCGGTCGAGTCAATCAGCTAGCATATCCTTCGACCCCGACCCAATGACCCGATGTCTCGAGTCTCCACGCCTCGCGCCTGCGTCAAAGACGGTTCTAGCTCAGGAGATATATCAATGTAACACGAACCATAACTCGTATGAAACAAATATTCAGGATTTAACCCTTTCATAATAGATATTTTCACTTACACGCATTGAAAACGATAATTCAACTACTAAAATTCCCATCACAAGTTATTTCATTGCAAAGATTGACGTAAATGAGTACCTATCCGCAAACGGCCGTTCAACCGGGCACGATTCAGACCGAAGGCTTGGAATTCATTGAATTCGCGGCAACGAATTCGCTCGACGTCGAAGAAGCCCTTACCTCCCTGGGCTTCGTATGCGTTGCAGACCATCGCCACAAGGATGTGCGTCTCTACCGGCAACACGACATCAATTTCATCGTCAACGCCGAACCACAGAGTTTTGCGAGCGAATACGCCCATGAACATGGCGCATCGTCAAATGCAATGGCTTTTCGCGTACCGGATGTAAAGGAAGCCCTCGAATGTGCGCGTAAGCATGATCTAGACATCGTAGAGAGCACAGCGGGACCGATGGAACTAGAAATTCCCGCTATCAAAGGAGTTGGGGGCTCCTTGATTTACCTTGTTGACCGCTTCGGTTCGGATTCGATCTACGACGTGGATTTCTCTTACCGATATCAGGTCGCAACTAAGCCCGGGGGATGCCTTACGCATGTTGATCACATCACCCAGAACGTCCGAGAAGGTGAACTAAATTCTGCTGTCGCGTTCTACAAACGCGTATTCGGTTTTCGCGAGCTACAGACGTTCGATATTCACGGCAAGCACTCGGGATTGGCAAGCGTCGCGCTCATCAGCGCATGTGGCAACATCAAGATTCCAGTTAATGAACCGACTGATCCAAAATCACAAATCGCAGAATTCGTTGAGGTTCACCGTGGCGGCGGCGTACAGCACATTGCACTTCACACAACGGACATTTATCGTGCTGTCGAGACATGTACCAACCGCGGTACGGTGTTTCAACCCACACCCAAGACTTACTATCAAAACCTCGCACAGCGCAACATCGGACATCAGGAAATCGTCGAAAACCTTGAACGACTTGACATATTGATCGACGGAAGTCGAAACGACGGCGTTCTTCTGCAGATATTCACGCAAGACATGATCGGACCGGTGTTTTTCGAACTGATTCAGCGAAAAGGAAACACCGGGTTCGGCGAAGGGAATTTCCAAGCGTTGTTCGAATCCATTGAACGCGAGCAAGAAGAGCGAGGTCACTTCAGTGACGTCGTTTGAACGATATTGGACGCAGGGTAAATTCTCCCGACAGGCGCATCGAGACTTACCCGAAGGTACGTTCGAACGCGAGATAGGTCGAGACGGATTCGACGGACCCGCGTCGCATGTTTATCACCCTCGCCCTCCCACAGCATGGGAGTCTATTGAGGGTCCGCTGCAACCACGGGCATACGACTTAAACACCGTTGATGAAGTTGATCATCCCTTCTCGACTCCGACCTTATTCGAAAGCGAATCTCTTTCGCTCTCGTATTGGAAAACAAACTCGTCGATGGATGATCTTGCGCGTGATGCCGATGGCGACGTCTTGTTGTTCGTGCATGCAGGCACGCTGCGGTTCTTCTGCGATTTCGGCCACCTAGACGCAGCGGCGGGGAACTATCTAGTTATTCCGCGGGGAACTATGTGGCGCGTTGAGACGAGCGCGGATCTAGGCGTTCTCATGCTCCAGACGCGAAGAATGCGTTTCAGAGTTCCCGACCGTGGCTTATTAGGTCGCCACGCACTTTGGGATCCGGCCGTTCTAGCGTATCCGCAGTTGAACGATCCATTCAAGGAGCAGGAAGATCGACACTGGTCGGTCAAAGTGAACCGTCGAGGTCGCACCTCCACGCTTCACTACCCGCACAATCCGCTGGACGCCGTGGGTTGGAAAGGCGATGCAGTTCCCGTACGGCTCGATATCAAGGACATTCTGCCGATTAGCAGCCATCGGTATCACTTACCACCCAGCGCGCACGCGACGTTCGAGTGCGACGCCGCGATCGTCAGTACGTTCGTCCCGCGACCGTTTGAAACAGACCCTACGGCCCTCAAGGTTCCGTTCTTTCACAGCAACGACGACATTGACGAAGTGATCTTCTATCACGCGGGCGATTTCTTTAGCCGCGATGCAATCGGCGCAGGATGTCTCACTTACCATCCGAGTGGTCTAACGCACGGTCCACGTCCGAAAGCACTGGAACGCATGTTCAAACAAGAGGCGCAACGCACAAACGAATACGCAGTCATGATCGATTCAAGGGAGCAGCTTGAGGTCGCCAATGACGAAGCAACTCAAGGCCTGGAGCTGTCAGATTACGCAAATAGCTGGCAACTTCGCACAACTGAGGATTGAACGAGAGACGCCGCTAGACTATCAAGACGCGAATAGAGGCGCTGTCTAAAATCAACGAATAACCTTAGGGGTCGCCATGGAAAACACGCTTAGCATTGCCGAGGAAGTGTTGCTATTGACGCTGCACGATAGCGACGGCACCTTCATTAAAGTACCCGACTGGACGATTCGCTACGCGTTGAGCGGTGCCGTCCTGATGGATCTCGCCTTGCGCGACCGCATCGACACCGATCTAGAGTCGTTAACAGTCGTGAATACTGAATCCACTGGAGATAACCTCCTGGACGGACTCCTCAATTTCATTACTCGCGAGACCGAACCACAGAGCACAAGATTCTGGATTGAAAGAACCGCCGTTCATGCTGAATCCATTCGGGACGTAGCTCTGGATCGGTTGGTAGAACGAGGCATTCTGCATCGTGAGGAACATCGGTTCCTTTGGGTGTTTAAGTCACGCCGCTACCCGGTTAGTGACGGCGCCGCGGACAAGGAAGTGAAACTCCGGATCGCGGAAGTGTTATTTACCGACACGATCCCTGATCCGCGGGACATTGTTCTGATCTGTCTCGCGCACGCTACTGGCATTTTGGATTCGATCTTCTCACGCGCGCAGTTACGTCAAGTTGAAGATCGGATTGACCAGGTTAGACGCCTCGACCTGATTGGTCAAGCGATCGCAAAAGCAATCTGGGACATCGAAGCGTCCATCGCAGTCTCCTCTCAACCGCAATTCCACTAAATCAAACGTTAATTCGCTAGGTCATGAATGAAGTCTGGCGGGTAGGCGACGTCAAAGTCTCAAGGGTCGTCGAACTAGAAGTTACCGGCGGCTCTCGCTTTATCCTACCCGATGCAACGCGAGATCAATGCTTGCCGCTTAAGTGGATGCACCCTCACTTCATGGACGAAGCAGGAAATCTGATCATGAGCGTCCACGCGTTGGTGGTGGACACCGGCGAACATCGCATCGTCGTCGATACGTGTATTGGCAACGACAAACAACGTAGCATGCCGGCATGGTCGAACCTGCAAACCAGTTTTCTCCAAGATTTAATCAAGACTGGCTACGAGCCGGAGACGATCGACCTCGTGTTGTGTACACATCTCCACGTTGATCATGTGGGGTGGAATACCCAATTCGTTGACGGCGAATGGGTTCCCACATTTCCAAACGCCGAATACCTGGTTGCTTCTGATGAGTGGCAGTATTGGACGAGTGAACCGGAATGCGGTCGATTCGACGAGGTTTACGCCGATAGCGTAAAGCCGATTGAGCCGCTAATGCGGCTTATCGACGTTGAAAACGATGCGGAAATCGTTCCAGGCATCACGTTAAAACCAACACCTGGGCATACGCCCGGTCACGTAAGCGTCGAGATTCAGTCAAAGGGACAACGCGCGATCATCACTGGTGACTGCATTCACCACCCTTGTCAGATGACACGGGTCGAATGGTGCAGTTCTGCGGATGCCGACGCGGCACTAGGATTAGACACGAGATCACAACTCCTAGCGGAACTATGTGATTCCCAAACGCTGGTTATCGGAACCCACTTCGCTAGCCCCACCGCTGGTTACATCCGTCCACACGTAGACGGTCAATACTGGCTAGATACGGCCATCGAGCCGAACTAGCGCTTTTCGGTGTGAATCTCCGGTTCCACTGTCGCCATCCAAGCTCGAATCCGACGGCTTGTCCAAGGCAAGGTAGTACCAATTAACAAGATACCCAATGGAATCATCCAGAAGCCAAGTATTGGCAGGATTCCGAAGAAACCCAATACGATAAAGAGCGCGCCCATCAACAGTCGAATATAGAACGGGAATTTGAATCCCCACTTTAGACCCCGCCAGACGAAATGCCGACAGAAAGCCCAGAACCTCGTGATTCGTTTGGTCACCGACTACACCATCAACGGCGTGTCGTCTGGCGCGTCATGTTTATCGGGGTGCTTACGACGTTCAAGATCAGGATCAATCGACAGGTATCGGTACACCCCGTCATCGTCAAGGTTTCTCTCAATTCGGTTCCGATGTAACAGTAGGTGACAATGAGCGATGGCTTCGCCAAGCGCCATCATCATTTGTCGGGCGTCCAACTCGCGTTTAAATAGGACAGGTAACAGCGCTTTCGCAGTATGTGGGGTCGTACAGTGCTCCTCGATCGCGAGCATCCGGTCTTCATGGTGATTAATCAAAGCTCGTAGTCTTTCTCTTACACCATAGAACGGCAAATTGTGCGCCGGTAAAACGAATGTATTCTCCGGGAGGTCCAGGAATCGATCATGCGATTCCATCCAAATCTTCAATGGATTCGCTTCGGGTTCTGTCGGATGAACGCTCACATTGCTGGTGATCACCGGCAGAATCTGATCGCCGGAAATAAGTACACGAAGGCTCTTACAAAACAGGCAAGCGTGTTCGGGCGAGTGACCAGCGCCAACCATGACCAACCAGTCATGCCCTCCGATCGTAAGCACGTCGCCCTCCTGTAATCGGCGAAAACCAACGGGAAATGCCGCGTGATCTGCTTCACTCGATTCCGCTTGCTTCTTGAATCGAGCTGCCATACCTGGACTACGTCGACGCCATTCACGCCCTGCGCGTTCCATGTGAGACGTGTCCATCCCTTGGCGCTGGTAGAACTCTTGGCTTAACCAATTAGCACCGTATGACGAAAAGCCTGAAAACATCGTCCGTGCCTGGTAATACTCAGAGCGCGTCATGTAAAGTGGCACGCGAAAGTTATCTGTGATCATCCCTGCCTGACCTATATGGTCGGGATGCATATGCGTGCAAATCACCCCTTTCACGGGCTTTCCGCGCAATGACGTCTCAAATATCTCATGCCACAGATCGCGTGTCTCAGTCGTGGCTAAGCCTGTGTCGACGACGAACCAGCCATCATCATCTTCTAACAGATAGAGATTGATGTGCGTGAGTGAGCCACCCATCGGCATGGTCAACCAAAAAACACCTTCCGCAACTTCGACAGTCGTGCCGTGGGCTGGGTGTTTGTCATGAGGATACGTTAAGCCGTTGGTAGGCATGTTTTGGGGTACATAAAAACTAGATAGAGTGCGGGTAGTGGCTACGCGCGCTGCCGAAAACCGCAAATTCGATTATAGGAAGCGCAAGTTAATCTGACTTATTGAGTCTTCCGGATCCGAACATGCCACGCATTCCAGCAGACATAGAAATTCCGATCTAGGTGCCCTCTTCACGGTGCCTGATTACAGATCAGGTACGGACTCGCTAGTATCATGGAACCTTCAAATACTGATATCACGGTTCGCGCCATGCAAATGAACGTCAAGCCAATTCCGACCCTTGATGACGAAGTCAATGAGGTGCGCCTAGCAACGGCTGAGATCATCAATGATGACATTCTGCCGTTTGAAGACAAGCTCTGGGCAGCAACTTCTGACGGTCGAGGTCCGTCCAAGGAACGACAGCAAGAGTCCGCTGAACTACGCCACGGCGTGCAAGAGAGAGTCAAAAAAGCAAAACTGTGGGCGCCACATTTGCCACCTGAATTCGGTGGCATGGGACTGAACTTCATGCAACACGCTTACATGAATGAAATACTCGCATATAGCCCTGGCGCAGCGTCGTTGTTCGGGGTCGTCGCACCAAATTCCGGTAACCAAAAAATCCTCGTCAAGTACGGTACGCCTGAACAACACAAGAAGTGGCTTATCCCGTTGACTGAAGGCCGTATGCAGTCTGGATTCTCAATGACTGAGCCGATGAATGCCGGTTCAGATCCACGCTCGATCACAACGCGCGCAGAACTCGATGGCGACGAGTGGGTAATCAATGGTCACAAGTGGTTCACCTCAAACGGGCACGCAGCAGACTTCTACATCGTCATGTGTCGCACAGCAGACCCGGATGATCCCGGTGGCGCGAACGAAAAGATGACACAAATCATCGTGCCGAAAAACACGCCAGGTGTCAACATCATCCGTGGTGTGCCAGTATGGGGCAAAGCGTCAAGTCACTGTGAAATCAAATACGAAAACGTACGCGTGCCGAAGGAAAATCAACTTGGACGTACCGGCACCGGACACGCCGCAGCTCAGGATCGTCTTGGCGCAGGACGCATCTATCACTGCATGAATTCCGTCGGCTCGATGTGGCGCTGTTTCGATCTCATGGTCGATCGCATCATGACGCGAAAAGTCCATGGTGGTGAAACGCTTGAACACAAGCAATTCATGCAAGGCTTCATCGCGGATTCTTACATGGATATCCAATCTGCTCGACTTATGGTTGTCGACTGTGCTCAGAAGATGGAAGCAGGCGCAGATTCACGCACCGACATTTCCTCGATCAAGGTTTACGTCCCGGCCGCATTCCATCGAGTCGTCGATCGTGCGATTCAAGTGTATGGCGCGGCAGGCGTGTCTGGAGACTTTCCGTTTGCAGGTATGTACACCGGTGCGCGAACCTTGCGAATCGCCGATGGACCCGACGAAGTGCACAAGATTCTGATCGCCAAGAACGTACTACGTCGTTACCGTGCAGGTGAATCTTGGGACTTTGGGAATTAGATATGGCAAACGAAGAACTTGCAGATGCTCTAGCGGGGGCTATTCGGAACAAGGAGACGTTTCCGGCGATGCCTTCCGATCTAAGTCTTGAAGACGGTTATGCGATTCAGAAACAGGTCGTTGAAGCCGTCGCTGACGGCGCGATCGCAGGATGGAAGGCAGGCATGACGGCTCCCGCCGGGCAAGCCGCATTCGGTCTGAAACACCCATTGATCGGCTCACTTTACGGTTGGGGTCGCCTCGAGAACGGTGCCACCGTCAAGATGGCGCCAGGTGTCAAGCTAGAGTGCGAAATCGGTATCACGATTGACGCGAACGGCAACGCGAAAAGTGCGGGTCCGGTCATCGAAGTCCCGCGGATGATGTGGAATTCAGCCGATGACGCAAAAGGTTCGAATCTGACCGCGACGAATATCGCTGCATACCACTACATCGTGGGTGAGCAGCAACCATTACGCGACGACTACGAAGCGCTCTCCGTGACGCTAACTCGAGACGGCGAGACAGTCTGCGAAGCGTCACTTTCGGACGCTTTGGGCGGACCGAAACATGCGCTGCAATGGATGCTGGATGAAGCTCGCGTTCGAGGTATGACACCTGCTGATGGCATGCTGCTTATCACTGGCGCATGCGGCGGGATACATGACGGTGAATCAGGCAACTACGTTGCAGATTACGGTCCCCTCGGCTCTATCGAATTCTCAATTCAATAGCGTCGCTAGCGTCCCAACACCGTCACTTTGTCAATATGATTTTTCGAAGTCAGACACCATCAATTAACTCACTCGGATTGAGGAGATAGGTTATGGGAATCGCAAATACGCTGGGGATCATCGCCAGCGTTCCCATGCTGCTTCAGTTAAAGAAAGGGTTCGCATACCGACCTCCTGAAGTAAAAGACAGTCTTCTACTGAAGGTTGAGGAAAACTGCGAGCGCTTCGCCGATCGTACCGCGGTTGTATTTGAAGACCAGGAAATCTCTTGGGGCGAACTTGGCAAACGCGCTAACCGCATTGGAAATACGCTCAAAGCTGAAGGGATCGAACCCGGCGATGTCGTTAGCCTGATTGTTGAAAATCGACCGGAATTTGTAACGACAGTACTCGGCATCATGAAGATTGGTGCCACCGCGGCGTTGATTAATACAAATTTACGTGAGGAGCCTCTTCGGCACTGCATAACGCTTATCAATTCAAAGATTTGCATATTTGGGACCGAAGTGGCTGATGCAATCGACGGTGTCCGAGATCAACTTGATCTTGAGACAGGTTCTGGATTTCTGACGATTCAGGACGGTGATGATCCGATCCCAGAGTGGGCGCGAGACTTAGGTGTATTGAGTCACAACCAAGATGATTCGAACCCGCCAGAGACGAAAGAGATCACCATCGGTTCGACGGCGATGTACATATTCACATCAGGTACCACCGGATTACCGAAGGCCGCAGTTCAATCGCACAAGCGGATTCAGCAGTCCGCAACGCTTTGCCATACGGCGGGATTGCGCTGTACAGAAAAAGACCGAATCTACCTCTCATTACCGCTTTACCACGGCACAGGTCTGATCATCGGTCTCGGATCCGCGCTTTCGTCTGGTGCCAGCGTGCTACTGCGACGACGCTTTTCCGCCTCAAATCTCGTCTCTGACTTAAAGAAACATAACGTCACCTGCATGGTCTATGTCGGCGAGTTGTGTCGGTATTTAGTCAATCTACCCGAAACCGGGGACGAAGCCGACACGCCGTTGCACACAGTAATTGGTAACGGTTTGCGTCCTGACATTTGGGACGAATTCAGACGTCGTTATGGCTTGAAACGCATCACAGAACTTTATGCCGCTAGTGAAGGCAACGTAGCGTTCGCAAACATCTTCAACAAAGATCACACAATTGGTATGACGACCGCCGAAGTTGCGCTCGTGAAATACGATGTGCTCGATGACGAAATCGTGAAAAACAACGAAGGATTCAGTACCCGAGTTGAGGAAGGTGAAGCAGGATTGTGCATTGGTCATATCAATCCGAATGCGCAGTTTGAAGGCTACACGAACAAGGAAGCGAGCGAAAAGAAAATCCTTCGAAACGTGTTTGAAGAAGGTGACGCATGGTTCAATACCGGCGACCTCTTACGTACGGTACCCGTCGGTTTTTCGCTTGGTTATTCCCACTATCAATTCGTCGATCGCGTGGGCGATACCTTCCGTTGGCGATCTGAAAACGTGTCTACAAACGAAGTCGCTGAAGTCCTCAATGGTTACGACCAAATTGACATTAGCAACGTGTACGGCGTATCGGTTCCTGCGACTGAAGGTCGCGCAGGCATGGCAACCGTCGTTTTAAACAGCCCCGACGAAGCATTGGACCTGGAGCGACTGAGCGAATACGTGTGTTCGAATCTGCCGCACTTCGGTCGACCTGTGTTCGTACGCGTGCAAAGCGAGGCGGCTGTAACAGGTACGATGAAATTGGTAAAGACGGGACTTCGCGAGGAAGCCTACGACCTCTCGAAAATCACCGATCCAGTTTATGTTATGAAGCCGCGAACCGAGCACTATGTACCGCTGGACGAAGGGTTTCTTAACGAAATCCAGGAAGGAACCGCAGGTTACTAGCGGTAGATTTCGGCACTTCCGCGGAAACGCTTGTATTCCCACTGATATTGCGCTGGATTTAGCTCAACCACTCGTTCGATCGCACGGTCTAACGCCTTAACCGATGGTTCGGCTTCGGACGCGTAGATGTCTTCATCCACGTCCTGGAGATGGACGTTGAATCCCCCTTTACAGCGTACAGCGACCATGGTCAGAGCTTTCATATCGCCTCGCTTGAGCAATGCATGGGGGAATGTACCTGTCTTAATGCGTTGACCTAGGAATGACGACGTGACCCACTGCCCGCCTTCAGGTACTTGATCCGGCAGTACTACCACCACGCCTCCAGCCTTAATACGCCCGAGTAAGGTCCGAAAACCCGGCCTTGTCAGTGGCAAAAACTCACTTCCAAATCGACCTCGGTACTGATTGATCAGTTCATCCAGTTCATAGAGGCGCCTTGGACTGTACATGCAAGAATATTTCGCGATAGAGTGCATGTAAGTCGTCAGGACTTCCCAGTTTCCAAAATGTGGCAGGATCAACAACACCGATCCGTTCTTGATCCTCTCTTTTAACAATGTCTCGCCATGAACCTGCTTGATCCATCGCGACAAGCGCGCGTACGAGCTCGTCCAAACCGCCGGCAGCTCGAAAACTGTGCACGCGGTGTGCCGCAAACTTTGGCGTGCAAGTTTTAATTGATCATCCGTGTTTAGGTGGCCGTAACAGTGAGCGATGTTTTGAATCGTTGTTCGAGCAGCTCGTGTCCTAAAACGCCATGCAAAGAAAGCAACACATGTGGCGAAACCTCTCGAGATCCGTAAGGGAAGCAACGCGAAGACTCGAAGTAGAACGCGTACCGAGCGAACCGGGTATCGTTTTTTCTTGTTCGATGCCATGGCGTCAGAAGACTTAATGAAGCAGCAGGTTGTGAGATGGAAACCTTGTCCTATGCTGCGAAATTTACACGCAACGATGTCAGCCGACGAAACTTGAGTATGTCGACACCGCACCGCGAAGAGCTCGGGTTCAAGCCACGACAGATTACTCTTACTAAATCGACGATGTTTCTTGATCTCAAATCGAAATTTGATGTTAACCATGAATGACCACGTCCACACAATCGGTGAGCGTTATGAATTGATCGACGCAGATTCCGACGTTCGCGTACACCTGATCGACTACGGTGCAACGGTCACCAATATTTGGTGTCTTGATCGCAATCGAAACCTCGGCGATGTTCTACTAGGGTGTCCGTCACCTGATGACCACGCGAAGCCACACCCACATTTCAATTGCATCGTTGGTCGTTACGCAAACCGCATCACCGATGCGCAGTTTGAGCTTGACGGTGTTCTGTATCGACTCGAAGCCAACATCCCGCCGCACCAGCTGCATGGCGGTAGTCGCGGCTTCGCAAATCGACTATGGAAGGGTACGAAAGAGGGGAATTCAGTCCGCTTCGAGCTCGATAGCGAGGACGGCGACGCCGGATTTCCTGGTGAGTTGCACGTTCAGGCAATCTATTCGCTTGACGGAAACACGCTCCGGCTTGAACTAACCGCATCCACATCGAAAGCCACCCCTGTTAGCCTGACAGCGCACCACTATTTCAATTTAAGCGCTCGACAAGGCTCACATGTAGGTAGTCACGAAATCTCGATTAACGCCGACCACTATTTACCCGTGTCTGATGCATTGACACAACTCGGACAGATTGAAGAAGTAACTAACACCCCGTTCGACTTCAGAAACAGAATCGGTCTACATGAAAGACTTAACGAGAGCCATCCGCAAATCGATCTCGCCGGTGGATTCGACCACACCTTTGCGATAAACGGAACTGGTTTGCGCAATGCGGCTTGTGTCTACGATCCTGGCTCAGGTCGAAGCTGCGACGTTCGAACAGACCAGCCAGGTGTTCAGCTCTACACGTGCAATACCCTGGACGCTCGTGGTAAGGACGGTGTTCGTTACGGCAAGCACGAAGGATTGTGCCTTGAAACTCAACAATTTCCGGATGCGCCGAATCATGCGAACTATCCGAATGCGATATTGCGACCTAACGAGGTCTGGCACGCCGTGACGGAGTACGAATTCGGCGTTGAGTAATACCGCGCTACGGAGCCTTGAATGACGCGTCGTGGGAGTTCTGTACCAGTTCCCGCACGTCATCGGCGGATAGGTTCAACGCGCGGATGATCTGCTCGAAATTCTCATTGAGGTACCCACCGAAATAGGCTGGATCGTCCGAATTAACGGTCGCTTTGATCCCAGCATCAAGGAACCGTTTCAGTGGATGGTTTCGGAGGTCATCCACAACGCACAGGCGTAAATTCGACAACGGACACATCGTTAACGGAATCTGATCCCGCGCCAATCGACTGACCAACACAGGATCCTCGATCGCCCGATTTCCATGATCGATCCGCTCAACACCGAGATCATCCAGCGCACCCCACACGTATTCGGGCGGACCTTCCTCACCTGCGTGTGCAACTGTATGAAGCCCCAGATCATGCGCACGTCTGAATAAGGTTCGAAATTTCTCTGGCGGAAATCCAACCTCGGCGGCCGCTAATCCGATTCCGACAATGTTGTCGTAGTAAGGTTCGAGCTCGTCCAGACTCTTCAGCGCTTCGCTTTCGGGCTGATGACGTAAGAATGTGGGGATAAGCAAGAGCTCGACGCCGCGTTCCTTCCAAACTTCGGCAGCTTGTATGCACCCGTTCATGATGGCTTCGAGGGGTGTGCCCGTCATGAAACTACCAGCCTGTGCTTCGATGAATACCTCGGCGTGCGTGATGTTCTCTGCACTCGCATGCTCACAGTAGTCGTTGGCTAAGTCTTCGTAGTCCTCGGACGTTGCAAGACTGTTGAAGCCGACGAGATACACGTTGATGAAATCCTGAAGATCGGTGAATTCGTACTTCGCGCGAAGTTCCTCGATCGATTGATACGGCAAATCCCTGCCGTTTCGCCCCACGAATTTAAAAATCAACTCAGGTTGTAATGCGCCCTCTAAGTGCATGTGCAGTTCCGCCTTCGGGAGCGACTTGGACAGTGCGATGGCTTCGTCAATCATTGGTGATGCCCCTCAATTCGAGGCCGGCTTGCGCTGTGCAAGTGAGATCACGTTGCCGCTCGGATCTTTGAGAAAAGCCATGAATTCAGATTCGCCGGCCGTGCCGAATAGACCTTCCGCGTCGTGATGTATCGCATGCGGTTCGCCGATGACCTCAACACCTTTGGCTTTAGCTTCCGAAACGGCCGCATCGATGTCACCAACGCCCAGATAGATCACACTGCCACTTACCGATCCCTCACCTTGTTCAAGCATGAGGCGAGTGCCAGGAAGGTCGAGGAATGCGAGTTTCACACCTTGGTCGAAGCGTGCTCGCAACTTCAACCCGAGAACATCACAGTAAAAGCCAATTGCCGCGTCGAGATCGTGCACGGACAAACTAATTTGGTGAAGCGATTGAATCTTCATGCCAATGCTCAGCGCAGCTGCCTACTCGAAATCTAGCTGGTCAATGCACGGAAGAAATCGTCACGATGCGCCTGCGGAATCGTGTCGTATGCAACAGACGTTCGATCAATCAGATCACCGTATCGCCGCTTCAACTCACCCGCAAGATTCTGTGGCTCATCAATTACGGCAAACTCTTTCAAAATGTCGTCCGTAATCAGGTTACCCATATCTTGCCATCGGCCTTGTTTTGACATGGCGTTCAGCTCACCTTGAAGTTCACCTGCGCCGATGCTGTCGAGAACTCCCTTGTACGCTGGTGTAGAACCATAGAACGCGATCTGTTGACGCGTTGCGCCTTTCGCTCGTTCTAAGCCCTTCTCATCATCCGCGGTCACGACAAAGCATGGATAGCTGATTTCAAAGTCCTCGCGACTCTTGCCTGCTTTGGCCCACCCCTTTTCCAGAGCAGGAATCGTAGTTTCGCGAAGGTACTTCTCCGTTGTGAATGGGTGGACGATCATGCCGTCTGCGACTTCAGCTGCGACTTCCGTCATTAAGGGTCCAACCGCGGCGAGGAAAACTCGAGGAGCACCGTATTCCGTATTACCAGGCGTGAAGAACGGCGTCATTAACGTGTGCGTGTAGAACTTACCAACGAAACTCAGAGGCTCATTGTCGTACCAGTTCGCCCATATCGCGCGTAATGCAAGGATGAACTCTCTCATTCGCGGCGCTGGATGTGACCAAGGCATGCTAAACCGCTTGGTAATGTGCGCGCGAATCTGAGAGCCTAAACCAAGCACGAATCGGCCTTTCGAAACCGCATTTAGGTCGTGAGCAATCGGCGCTAACACCATCGGCGTACGTGCGAATGCCACGACGATGCTCGTGATCAGGTCTGCGTTCGACGTATGTAGTGCCGCCTGCGCCAATGGCAAGAAGGGATCGTGTCCCGTTTCGGCCGTCTGCAAACCGGTGTAGCCAACGGATTCCATCCGCGCGGCGTGCTCACCGACGTTGCTGAGATCGAAACCAATGCTGGTGTCAACTTTCATCGTTAATTTCCTAATTGAATATCCGGTTTATACGCGTGACGTACAGATGCCTTCGACACTCTCACCGCCGTCGCGAAAATGAAATACGCTCGTCGAGTCGTGGTGCGTCTCGACCATGTGAACAACGCCGTTCGGCACTCGCAATTGTGCCTTCTGCGCCGTCGTTAATCCGATCATAAGATCTAAGAGCACGCGCGTGGTGATGCCATGCGTCACAAACGCGATGCGGGTCTCGGCATTCCCCGTGATCGCATCCAAGACCTTAGACACACGAGGTTTCATGGCATCGATTGACTCGCCATCAGGTGGCGAAAACCGTTCGTTGTTCTGTCGCCAAAGTCGATACTCCTCTTGCCACGCCTCTTCAATCTCATCTACTAGCTGGCCTTCCCACTGACCCATGTTGCATTCGCGCAGGTTTTCGTCGAAGCGAGTATCCGCTTCACACGCTTCCTGAATGAGCGCAAGCGTCTGGCGTACCCGACCTAGATCCGAAGCAAAAATTTGGGAGACGCATTCGCGTTTTAGTAATTCGCCATGTCGGCGGGCTTGGTCTTGACCGATTTGGGTCAGTGTGGAGTCGCCCCACCCTTGCATACGTCGTTCAACATTCCACTGGGTCTCACCATGTCGCGCCAAGTAAATCCGCACACGCGTTAACCGAGGCTGAAGCGATCTTGTGTAAACGCATTGAACGTCACCTTCGCCTCGTCGAGACTCAATTTGCCGACGGGTGCGATGATGCTCGTCGTAATGCCTTCCTCCGCGTGTTGCTTGATTCGAGCGCGCACCTCTTCGGGTGTCCCAACCACGCCGATCGCATCTACTAACTCGTCATGAAAAGCTGCTGCCGTTCGAGCGCGGTCGCGAGTCGTCCATCCTTCAAGCAACTCTTCCGCTTCGTCTGGATAGCCACACCACGCGAGGAATTTGTTGTATACCGGATTGCCGAAATACGGAATGAACCAACGACGGAATTGCTCAAGTGCTGCTTCCTTGTCATCGGAGACGATCGTCGCGAACCGATTGACAATTTCTACATCTTCGAGTTTCTTGCCCGCACGCGCTGCGCCGATCTCAACGTGTTCGAGCATCTTAGGTAGCGCTGTGCGCGGCCACAAATTGAAGATCACGCCATCACCGACCTCTGCGGCCATTTCGATCATTCTTGGCCGCAACGCCGCAAGATAGATTGGAATCGTTGGTTCGGAAGGATCTTGAGAATAACCGCGGCTATACACGGTATCCAAGTCAGTGAAGTCCGATTTTTCTCCTTTCAGCATGCTTCGAACGAGAATCGCAGTCTCCTTGACGCGAGTTAGCGGTTTCTCAAGTTTGATGCCATTGAAAGCTTGCAGGATTGCCTCACTAGACGCTCCCAGACCCAGTATGAAGCGTCCTGGCAACGCTTGTCCGACGACATCGGCGGAAGCGGCCAGAACCGTCGGCGATCGCGTGTAAACGGGCACGATCGCCATGCCGATTCGAAGTGTGCTTGTATGCGCTGCAATTGCGGCAGCCGTGGTCAAACCATCAGGCGCGCCGGGATCCGCGAACCAACCATCATCAAATCCATTTCGTTCCGCCCACTGCACCACCTCGATGGTGTCGTGAAGTGATTGGTTGATTGGAAGTGTGACCGCTATGCGTTTTCTAAGTGTCAAGTGTCGGACCTGTAGTTACCCTTGCTGCAACTTCTTTAAGGGTTGGCAAGGTAGCCAATCGAATTGAGCACACGCCTTGATTCGGCGTGCCATTGATGTAGCTCGAGAGCGGCGGAATTTTAGAAGGGGTGTTTTGGTAGTCAAACTAAACGTAGTTCATAGCGAAAAACGGTTTATGATGGTGTTCCGCTATGCGGTGAGAGCGCGATCAATGATTCACAAATATATGCGTATCTTGGCTGTTTCATGTACCCTCGGTACATTGGGCGCGTCAGAGATTGAACCTCCTGACGTATATCAGGCAGTACGTCAAGTTTCGCAAGACATCGAACTCATTCGCGAAGTCATGGGACGGCCGCAACACGAAGCTCCCGCTTGGGTCGTTGAGCACGCTGAACCGCGGCATGTTTATTACCAGTCGCAAACCCTATTTCGCAAGGTCGGTCGACTTGACAAACAGTTGACCGGTGACGAGAGTGTCATGCCTCCGATTCCGACCGGCGAAATCGAACCTCAACACGTATTACAGATGGTTCATGCTGCGCAAGAGCGCGTCGAATCGATACGAAAAGAGCTGGGTATCAACTATCGAACCGAATTACCGGTGCGTGAGGCGGAACGGCAACCCCGAGATGTCCTCCGGGAAACTGTGCAAGTCAATCGTCAATTGAATCTAATGCTTGATCGTCCAATCCAGCCACAAGACGTATTCGCGCAGCTAGAGTTAGCTGCAACATACGTTGCCGGTGCACTCACGACGGATGAGTCCGCTGCCGACTACGGCGAATTACCACCTTTTGCGCCAAGTAAAGTGCCTGCCGATGTCTATCGTCGAGTTCTCGAATGCCTCGGTATCGCGCAGGATATTGGTGCACAACACGGCGTCAGTGTTTTACAGTTGAATTTGAGGCGGGAATTGCGGCGGCGTGATATATCACCGTCAGATGTGTACGACTTGGCAACTACCGTGCTCGCAGAAGTAGCCTATCTCACCTTAACACTCGATGCCGTTGACGTCGATGTTCCGCCGATTGAACGACCGAAGCACATTTTTCCGTCCCACGTCTACCAAGTAGCAGGTATGCTGCAGGAGGAACTAGCGCGGCTTGAAGTACATCTGACACAGTAACGACTGCAAGCAGAGCGCACGTTTCTAGCGCGTTTTCGATTCAAAGTGCTCTAGTAACGATCCGGTTTTAGTCCTGAGTCGTTAGAACACGCCGTCGATTTCATGCAGTCCCTGGGTTGTAATATTCGCGAATCGCACTGAATTCGATTTTGTGTAGCTAGAATCGGCAGTGAAACGTGACTTTTACGCTCTCTAGGACGAATTTTTGCGTCATTTCGTTTATTTGAGCTCAACTTCTTCGATCACTTCAAAATTGCGTAATCACTGAAGCTTGAAGGACGGCGTGCGTGGATATGACCCGAACTCGCGACTTCAATTTAATGCGCTGCCGAAATTGCACTCCATAACCGCAAAAAAGTGTAAGTAATGAGGGTCCAGACTGACGACTTGATGGACACTAGGGCAAAGACGCAAAAATTCAAACATACTGGAAGTCACTACGCAACTAGCCTACAGACCCAAGCTAGACCTCACTATTCGTTCTTCCAACGTGACTCGTGCAATCAACCTTCGGATCGATTCGTGGTTTTGTGGACTGTGTACCGAGACATTTGGTCAATTAGCTGAAATAAGAACAGCTCACGGATCATGGCCAATGACCAGGAAAGAGCACGTAGTGAAATTTAAGACCCAATGACCAAACTAACTAACGAGCACTCTAATGGACGAACCCAAGCCACTTGACAGCCTCTTCAAGGAGAAACTATTTCGAATTCCTGACTATCAGCGCGGCTATGCCTGGGGCAGAGATCAATTAGATGCTTTCTGGGCTGACCTCATCAATCTTCCAGAAAATCGGTCTCACTATACCGGTGTGTTGACTCTGAAAGAAATACCATCGACTGACATTAATAAGGAGGATAAGGAGTTCTGGTTAGTCGAAGACCACTCCTACAAGGTTTATCACATCGTCGACGGTCAGCAGCGACTGACAACCTTTACGCTGTTTCTACAAGCTTTCATCGAGTTTCTCCGCGATCTGCCTGAAAACGTCAATCGAGAGGATGACGCTATTTTCCTAACTGACACGTTGAGCGTCGGCGATATTGAAGGCAGGTTTTTATTTGAGAATAAACCGGCAGGAGAATCGTTTCGCACGTACAAGTTTGGGTACACAGTTGACAATCCAAGCTACGAATACATGAGATACCGGGTTTTGGGTGAAGAAGGGGCTGGCACGGTTTCGGAGACGTTCTATACACTCAATCTCAGTAACGGGAAGGAATACTTCCTAAAACAATTGCAAGACTTGCACAAGAAAGAAGGCGTCCAAGGACTCCACGACACGTATCGCAAGCTGACAAAACAATTCCTGTGCAACGAGTACATCATCAAGGATGAGTTCGATGTGTTCGTTGCGTTTGAGACGATGAACAATCGTGGCAAAACACTTTCAGATTTGGAATTACTTAAAAATCGTTTGATTTACCTCACTACCCTCTATACAGAAGATGAGTTAGATGCAGCGGAACGGAAAGATCTCCGTCACTTGATCAACGACGCGTGGAAGGAGGTCTACTTCCAGCTAGGTCGCAACAAATCAAAGCCGCTGAATGATGACGACTTTCTACGGGCTCACTGGATGATGTACTTCAAATTCTCGCGGCAAACGGGTCGAGACTACATAAAGTTTCTTTTGGAGGAGCAATTTACACCGCAACGAGTTCAGCGTAAGACCTTTCGACCAGTAGAACTGGAGGAGACCGAAGAACAGAGCTCTGATACGGACCTGGATGCAGACGAGGAGAACGGATTGGACGAGACCGATAACAGCTTGTCCATAAACGTGGCGGAGTTGCAACCGAGTGAGATTCGTGATTATGTTATGAGTCTTAAGACATCTTCGGCTCACTGGTTCAACACTTTCTATCCAGACATAGCTGGAGATATAGGATCAGACGAAATTCAATGGATTCAAAGATTGAATCGTCTTGGTATGGCTTACTTTCGTCCACTGCTGATGGCGATTCTGAAAAACAACGAGGATTCCGATGAGCTCGTCGGCGCCATCAGAGAGATAGAACGCTTCGTATTTATCGTATTTCGTCTAACCCAATCCCGCTCAAGTTACGCGAGCTCGGAGTTTAGCAATGTAGTCCGTGCAATTGACCGCGGCGAGATGGACTTGGCGCAACTGAAGTATCGATTGCAAGAGCGCATGCGCTTTACGTTCAAGGCCGAGGGATACTACTTTGCACACGAGGATTTTTGTCTGTTGCTTCGGAAGAAATTCGAAGTCGGACAAGGCTACTACGCATGGACCGGTTTGAGGTATTTCCTGTTTGAATATGAGTTGGAGAAACTGTCCGGCGCGGTTCAGAAAAAGTTCGATTGGGATGACTTGCACAAGACACCGCACGACCATATCTCCATTGAGCATATATATCCGCAAACCGATACCGAAGCATGGGAGCAAGCATTCCAAGGAATCAGCCCGTCAGCGCGAACGGCGTACTGCAATAGCCTAGGCAACTTGCTTCTTCTCTCTTTATCGATCAATAAATCTCTACAGAACGATTCCTTCGCAAAAAAGAAAAACCCGAGGTTCGACCGCGATGGGAATATACTCCGAAACGGCTATGCAGACGGGTCGCACTCGGAAATCGAAGTTTCTCAACACCAGCATTGGGGACCCGATGAGATACGTGAGCGAGGTCTTGACCTGATTAGATTCATGGAAAAGCGTTGGAACATTCGTTTTGTGGACGACGAGGTTCGGGAGATGCTGCTGTTTCTTGGAAGCGATGGTTAGGTTTCAGATGAGTGTTATCCGAAGAAAAAAACAGAGGCGAATTTGGGATTCTGTTGTTAGTGATCGACTCCCTCGATAGCATCGTTTTTTAGAACAAACCACCGATTTCGCCGCGGTCGTCGAGCGTGAAGTCGACTGCTGCAGGTCTTCGCGGCAACCCCGGCATAGTCATGATGTTGCCGCAAATGACCACGACAAAACCCGCACCTGCCTTCAATTGCACCTCTCGCACCGACAGCCGATGACCGGTTGGCGCGCCGAGTAGTTTTGGATCGCCCGAAAAACTGTATTGGGTCTTCGCAATACAAATCGGAAGGGATCCAAATCCTTGCGATTGGAGCCGCTCGAGGTCTGTAGCGGAATCGTTCAGGTAGTCGACGCCATCAGCACGATAGACCTCTCGCGCAACGGCATCGATTTTGTCCGACAAGGAGTCGTCATTTTCATAGAGCCAGCTCGGCGATGGCGGCGCAGATTCCACGCTCTTGACAACGGCTTTTGCAAGGTCGACGGCTCCTGCTCCTCCGTCGCGCCATTGAAAGGCAACGACGCCCACGCACCCCATCTCATCTATTACTTCGAGCACAGCTTCAATCTCGCCTGTGCTATCCGTTTCGAAGTGATTAACGGCGACGACTGGTTCGTAGCCAAATTTGCGAATGTTCTCGATATGCCGGATTAGATTCGGCGCGCCTCGTCTTACCGCTTCGATATCTTCGTTCGTCAGACTGTCGACGTCAACGCCGCCGTGCATTTTGAGCGACCGTATGGTCGTTACGATCACGATGCCATCCGGTTGTAACCCTGACTGACGGCATTTGATATTCATGAACTTCTCAGCACCTAAATCCGCACCGAATCCAGCTTCAGTAACGACGAAGTCGCTGTGGGACAAAGCTAAGCGTGTCGCAAGTACGGAATTGCAACCATGCGCGATATTCGCAAATGGGCCACCATGAACAAACACCGGATTGTGTTCGAGCGTCTGAACGAGATTCGGTGCCATCGCGTCTCTCAAGAGAGCTCCAAGCGCGCTTGTGCCTTCAAGCGCATCGGCCTTGATCAACTCGTGGGTCGTAGACAAACCGACAGCGATCGAACCTAGACGGCGTTTAAGGTCCGCTAAATCCTCGGAAAGGCAGAGTACTGCCATGATTTCTGAAGCTGCAGTGATGTCAAATCCAGAGTCGCGGCGCAATCGTCGACGTACGCGTAAATTGATGTCACGAAGTGCCCGATCATTCAGGTCAACGACTCTTCGCCAGCTGATTCGGTCTGGATCCAATTCAAGTGCATTGCCCCAATACAGGTGGTTGTCAACCAACGAAGCAAGTAAGTTGTGTGCAGACGTGACAGCATGGAGGTCGCCGGTAAAGTGAAGATTGATGTCTTCCATCGGCGCAACTTGAGCGCGGCCGCCACCGTGCGCGCCGCCTTTCATTCCAAAACTCGGTCCAAGTGACGGCTCGCGTAAACAAGCGGTCGAAGACACACCAATTTGATTCAGCGCGTCCGTTAAACCTACCGTCGTCGTGGTCTTACCTTCACCCGCCGGTGTCGGTGACATCGCAGTCACCAGCACCAATTTACCCCGACTAGGTGAAAGATTTGACATCACATAGTCGAACGAAACCTTCGCTTTTACCCGTCCAAACGCATTGAGGGCGTCAGCGGGAATGTCGAGTTTCTCGTTCGCAATATCTACGATCGGTTGCAGCTCGATTTGACGAGCGATTTCCTGGTCTTTCAACTATTGATAGTCCGTTTCAATCCGAGCAAACGGTATTGGGACGCGTTTTTTACCAGAAATGCGTCCGATTTGAGCAGCTTTCAACAAATCTGATGGTGGCCTTTGACCTCATGCCTCTTCGCCTTAGCAATTAGTACGGTCATCGGAGTTCATCGGCGAGTCGCCGAGCATGCCAAAGTACCGAGAACGACACTCCCGGAAAACGACCGTTCGCCTAGACGTAGCGCGATGCCTGTACGTTGAACATCTTTGCATACGTACCACCGAGAGCGAGTAGCTCATCGTGCGTACCTTGTTCCACCATTTGGCCGTCATCTACGACCGCGATGTAGTCAGCCATTCTCACCGTACTAAAACGATGGGAGATGAAGATCACGGTTTTATCTGCCGCGTGTCGCGCGATTTCTTCGTAAAGGTCATGCTCTTTTAACGCATCAAGTGCAGCGGTCGGTTCATCAAGGATGAGAATAGGCGCTTCACTCATGAAAGCACGCGCGATGGCCATCTGCTGCCACTCGCCGCCGGACAAATCTATCCCTTCATCAAATGTCTTCCCGAGTACGGTGTCGTACCCTTTCTTTAATCGACTGATGAACGAATCAGCGCCTGCTGCTTGAGCGCTATTCTCAACCAGAGCGCGATTCTCGATGTCCTCAATACGACCTATACCGATGTTTTCTTGTACTGTTAAGTCGTATCGTGCGTAATCCTGAAATACGATCGATACCGATTTACGCAACTGCTGAAGATCGTAGTCAGGAAGCGGTACGCCGTCGAGCTCGATTCGACCTTCCGTTGGATCATAGAAGCGCGCAAGCAACTTGATCAGCGTTGTTTTACCCGCTCCATTTACGCCAACGATAGCTACTTTCTTTCCGGCAGGGATCTTGAGTGTGAGGTTCTTTAAAACTGGTTCTGAATTGATCGGGTACGTAAATGACACGTTCGTTAGCGAAATGCCGTCTTGTACCGATTTCGGTATCGGCATGCGGCTATTGCCGTCTGGAAGTGCTTTCAACGCACCATCGACCGACAACGGATCCATGTCCACGAGATCAAAGTAACGCCGCATGAAGAGCGATTGCTGATACAAACTCCCCAGCTGTCTAATCACGCCAGTCAAGCCTTGGCTACATTGCTGCGCAGCTTGCGACACCATCGTCAATTCACCGATGGTAATACGCGCCATGACCGCGCTAATTACCGCATAACAGTAAATCGACACGATGCCAAGATAAGACACGAGCGACATGCCGACATTAGCGCCAAACAAACGTATTAAGAGACGTTGAAGTGCTTGAATCAATGCGTTTCGTGTCGTCGAAAATCGCTTGAGCAAGTACGTGCGCAGCCCAAATGTTCGGACTTCACGTGCTGTCTCTTTGCTGGTCAATATTCGAATGATGTAATCAGACATCCGGTAGAAGCGGACGAACTGCATATTGAGGTCAAATCGTCTTCGCGCGTGCCAGCCTTCCACCAGTATGCGCGGCACTACGGTAACAATAAGCACCACGATCGCAAGCGGATGAAGGATAGAAAGCAAACCAAACATCAAACACAAGCTGACGATCGACTGAACGAGCGACAAAGTCGAGTAGCCAAGATTTTGGATTTGCCAGAGTTGCGATGATGCGTGGTGCATCTGATCGTGCTGCTGAGGTGATTCGAAGAAGGCAAGATCCAGATTTGTTGCCTTTGCCATCAATTTCTGTGCCGCGACCGTGTACGTTCGTTCGGAGAGTACCTCCGTGACGATGCTATCAAGCCCGCCAATGATGGCTTGGAGTATCCACAATCCGAACAAAATCGCGAGTGGTGTGAAAACCACACTCCATTGTGGCTCAACACCGATCAGACTGACAACCCCGTCGATGATGTCCTTGGTCAGCCAGATGACGGCCGCGGGAATTGTCGCGAGCACCACATGAACGGTAAGAGTTAACGCCGCGTATGTAGGAGATGCTTCCCACAAGATGCGGAACGCCAACGGGAGCATGGCGAGACCACTACCGATCGATCGAAGAATCGACTGCTCAGGTGGTCTAAATGGATCGCTCATACTGGCATCCGACGAAATCCGTTGGAGAAGCCGTTATCGTGAACCGCAATTCCACGATCTCGGCGCAAGCGCGCAAATCGATAACCGCGCCTCCTAAAGCAGACAATGCTAGAACGACAAGCACCGAATTCCAAAGCTCCGCGGACGCGAAGCCATCCTTTGACTTGATCTTTCGGTACTTAGACCATAGAGACGAATTTCACGGATGACGATCAGTACACACCGGCTTCGAAAGTTGGTGCTAATACGCATCCTCAAAATAACGCTAGATCGGTGATTCTGGTCAAACCAGTCCCAGTTTCAGCTCGCTCTCGGACACGCATCTGCGAACGCAGTCTAGAAAGGGAACAGCACACTCACTCGTAGGCTATTTGGACGTCACGCGACACGCACCCGTCAATACCGACGGTACCGGCGGATTCTCGCGCATTTCTACGTTCTCTATCTAAAATCTTTCCTCTTCCCCCTAAACGACGAGATAACCCGTCCGGCGTGGGTCGCCATCCTTTATGAAACAATCTGTGCGACTGTGTCGAACTTGCGCCAAATTCGCATTGGCGTTGTTATCGATCGCGGTTTGTTCTCAATTCGCCCACGCACAGGAGGAATCTACGCGACATGTGCCTTACCTGCCTTCGTCGAATGACACGCAAACCGGCGTACTGCGCTTAATCAATCATGCGGAAATAGACAGCGTTGTACGAATTACCGGATTCGACGACGAAGGGACGGAATTCGGACCCGCGAATCTGTCCATTGGCGGCCAAGAAAATCTGCTCATCCTTACCGACGAGCTGGAAGACGGCACTGGGTCCGTCGACGTAGGCCTAGGACACCCTGTCGGCAGTTGGCGACTTCAAATCGAATCAAATGCCAACGTCGAAATAACGGCATATGCTGAAGGTGCAAATGGTCTATTGGCGAGCCTCCAAGAAACAGTTCAAGGTGAGTACGGCTGTTGGCGAGTCCCGACGTTTTATTCGGCTGACAATCTAGCGACTTCCAAGCTTCGACTGACCAATGAGTCGGGTGAGGTCGCAAAAATCAGGATAAGCGGTCGCGACGACCGCGGGACCGTGAGCGCGAGTCCGATCGAACTTGAGGTTGCGTCGCAGGTCACCAAAACACTCTCCGCGGCTGACCTCGAAGACGGATCGAGCGACATTACCGGCTCACTTGGCAACGGTCGCGGTAACTGGCAACTGGCAATCGAATCTGATCGACTGATCACGGTCATAAACCTCGTCGAGGGTGACCGCGCTATTTCCAACGTATCAAGTCGTCCTTCGTACGCCGTAGGGCACTGTTGGCTAGGCAAAACGTTGGCAAACGCCGATCGGTCGATTGGTAAGCTGCTTCAAGCTTTCGTAGCACCCGAAGGGCTCGAAAGCACCGCTCAAATTACCCCGGCTATATACGCTGCAATCATCGATGAAACCGGTGTTCGCGCGATCGCCGCAGAAGGGATCAAGAAATTCGGCACCGAGACCGAAGCGTCAATTCACGATCGGCTCTACCTTGGCTCGATCACCAAACCCATGACGGCGACGATGATTGCGACGCTCGTATTCGAAGACGAAAGCGTCTTTACAAACGGTTGGGACACGTCCATTCAAGACGTCTATGGCGAATTTCTTGACGAAATTCACGAGGACTACCACGACGTCAAGATTAGAGAAATCATTACTCATTTGAGCGGCATTGGCGAATACCCTGGATTGTGGGAAGACGACCCTGAGCTCCCGATAAGTGAACGACGCCAAGCGGCTGTGCTGGCAACGCTCACGCTAGCGCCCGCAGCTCCACGAGGCAGGGTCACGTACTCACACGCGGGTTACGTGGTCGCAGCCGCGATGGCGGAACGTCTCACCGGACAATCGTGGGAATCGCTCATGCGCGAGCGAATCTTCGAACCCCTCGGCATGGCAACCGCCGGATTCGGTCCGTCCGCTCTTCTCGATGACGAGAATGAGCCATGGGGTCATAAACTGGAAGACCTCGAATGGAACCCAACGCAAGACGATTGGCATGTCGTGTTGCAACCTGCCGTGGGTGTACATTCGAACATGGAAGATTTAGGCAAATTTCTGCAACAATGGATGTACGACAAAGAACCCATGCTACTGAATTCCGAGCAACTACACTCGTTGATGCGCCTCCTCTTTCCGGCGAGCGGGGGTACCCTACTCGACCTTGGTAGCGGATTGCATAGCGCAGGATGGTCGTGGGTCCCTTCTCTATTAGGTTACGGTGAAGCACTAGCAAGTACGCCAGGTTCGAACGGCAATTGGAATTCGTTCGTTTGGGTCATGCGCGATATCAGTCGTGCATATGTCGTCGTCACGAATTCGACGTTGCCGGATGGGCACGATGGCCAACGGCACCCAAGCATCTGGAGGGTTCTTAGGCCTGCCGTCAATCGATTGGCGACCAGCTCGGCGCGCAGCGAACCGCCGTCAATGCCAAGCATCACGTCCAATTAACTACAAAACCATCGTCAACGCAATCATGAACCTCGCATCGCATGACGCAAACTCGCGTCAGTCGTGGCTCACATTCCTTCATGTTTGAGATTCAATCCGTGCGAATATGCCAGTCAAGCACTAGATATGCGTTGGCGCTGTTATCGATCGCCGTGTGCTCGCAATTCGTCAACGCACAGAATGAAACTACGAGAGATGTGCCGTTCCTCCCTTCGTCGAATGACACGCAGCTTGGCGTACTGCGACTAATCAATCATTCGAAAACGATCGGCGATGTGAGCATTACTGGATTTGACGACGAAGGCACGCAATACGGACCCGCCGAGCTGTCAATCGGCAGCCAGGAGAATCTGCTCATCTACTCCGACGAGTTAGAAGATGGCGCTGGATCCGTCGAAGATGGATTGGGACGGGGCGTTGGGAGCTGGCGACTTCAAATTGAGTCTAACGCCAACATCGAATTTACCTCGTATGCCGAAGCTCCAGATGGACTGTTGGCGAGCTTGCAGGAGACCGTCCAGGGCGAGAACGGATGTTGGCGCGTACCGACGTTTTACTCGGCTGACGATGCCGCAACATCAACCCTCCGATTGACCAACGCGTCGGCTGAAGTGGCAAATATCGAATTAAGTGGTCGCGACGACGACGGCACCATAAGTGAATCTTCGATCGAATTTGAGCTTGCGCCGCAAGTAACCAAAACGCTCTCGGCGGCTGACATAGAAGATGGTGCCGACAACATTTCTGGTTCGCTCGGTGATGGACAGGGGAACTGGCAGCTGGCAATCGAGTCTGACCGATTGATCACGGTCATGAATCTAGTCGAAGACGACCGTGCAATCTCCAACGTCTCAAGTCGTCCTTCGTACGCGGTCGGGCACTGTTGGCTAGGCAAAACGCTGGCACACGCCGATCGATCCATTGGCGAACTGCTTCAAGCGTTCGTCGCGCCAGAAGGGCTCGAAAGCACCACTCAAATTACCCCGGCTATATACGCGGCAATCATTGATGAAACTGGTGTTCGCGCGATCGCCGCAGAAGGTGTCAAGAAATTCGGGACCGAGTCCGAAGCGTCAATCCATGATCGGCTCTATCTTGGCTCAATCACAAAACCCATGACGGCGACAATGATCGCGACGCTCGTATTCGAAGACGAGAGCATCTTTACAAACGGTTGGGACACGACAATTCAAGACGTCTTCGGCGAATTTCTTGACGACATTCACGAGGACTATCACGAAGTCACGCTGAATGAGATCCTGACCCATCGAAGCGGTATTCATACATACCTCGGACTGTGGGAAGACGACCCTGAGCTCTCGATGGTCGAACGACGCCAAGCAGCCATGTTGGCAGCTCTCGCGTTAGTCCCTACGGCTGAGCGTGGGGAGATCACGTACTCCCATGTGGGCTTTGTGGTCGCCGCCGTAATGGCGGAGCATCTCACCGGACAATCTTGGGAATCGCTCATGCGCGAGCGACTCTTCGAGCCGCTCGGGATGGCAAGCGCTGGATTCGGTCCGCCGGCTCTTCTCGATGAAGAAAACGAACCATGGGGTCATACACTGTCAGAAGACTTCGAATGGATTCCTACACAAAACGATTGGCATGTCGTGTTGCAACCTACCGCAGGTGTCCATTCGAGCATGGAGGATCTAGGCAAATTCCTGCGATTGTGGATGTACGACAACGAACCCATGTTGCTGAACTCGGAACAACTGCAATCACTGATGCGTCTCGCGGTGCGGGAAGACGGTAGGCTGCTATCACCAAATGCAGGATGGTGGCTAGTCCCGAATGCATCTGGGTTAGGGGAAGTGCTCAATACGCCCGGTTCAAATGGCAATTGGTATTCGCTCGTTTGGGTCATGCGCGAGATCAATCGTGCATACCTTGTAGTCACCAATTCGGCGTTGAAGGATGAAGTTTTTGGCATACCACGCGTAAGCATCAATAGAGTTCTTACACCGGCCATCAATAGATTAGCGACCAGCCCAGCACGTAGCGAACCACCGCCGGGGTCCAGCGACACATCTGATTAGCCGAAAACTCTTCGACACTCGTAACGCACACACCACCTCTCACGACGCGACGGTCGTTCTTCACAAGTCGCCATCCCATAGTGCTAGGTTCATGGCGCGCACCGAGAAGAGTAGATCATCAAATGCGATACTTCCGACATATCACAGGTTTCGGGTAGGTAAATGAAATTAGGCGTATTGGCTGGTATGGTTCGGGACTGGCAAGACTCAATCGAAAAAGTGCGTGTCGCCGAATCGCTCGGTTATGAAATGGTCGCGACTGGCGAGGCTTGGGGACCGTCCAGCATTCCTTGGATGACCTTACTCGCGACGCATACCAAGAACATACAGATTGGCACTTCCATATTGAATGTCTATTCAAGATCCCCTGGTGCAATCGCTCAAGAATTTGCTTCTCTCGAGATGTTGTCGGGTGGTCGGATGGTGTGCGGCTTGGGTTCCTCCGGGGATCGAGTGATCGAGCACTTTCATGGCGTTGAATTTGACCGGCCGCTTCGACGAATTCGCGAATACGTTGAAATCATCAAGCTCATACTGGAAGGTAAAGAACTGAATTACGACGGTAGGCTCATGCAGATGAGCCGCGGATTTAGGCTCGATTACGATCGTCAGCGCGAATCTGTACCGATCTACATTGCCGCGATCACGCCGAAATCGATCAAGCAGACCGGCGAAATCGCCGACGGCATCTTCCCGATCCATTGGCCGAGTGCCCGATTCGCTTCCTTAAAAGAAGACCTTCAGTCCGCTGCAGACGCTACCGGCCGCGCCGATGCTCAATTGACTGTTGCACCAATTACAAACGTGTACGTCGGCGATCTCGATGATGAATCACTCTGGCAAGCAGCGCGTCAACCATTGTTTCACTACATCAACCGCATGGGTGACTTCTATTGGAATATGTTGGTAGCCAATGGGTTTGAAGAGGATGTGCTTGCCTCTCGCGAAGCATGGCGGCAACAGCGCGACCGTGACGGCGCATTCAACGCGATTTCAAAAGACATGGTTCAAGCGATCCAGGTCATTGGACCACCCGACACGATCGCCGGTCAGCTACAACAACGTGCTGCCGACGGTGCTGACGTTCAGCTGATCCAGATGCCACAAGGATCACTTGCTGAAGTTGAACGCCAACTTTCTTTCTATCTTGGCGTCTAAGTCAAACTGCGACGTGCGAAGGAGAACGTGAATGTCATCAATCGATAACTTCGAGTTTCGAGCGATCAAGGAAGAGGAACAAGAAGCCTTCGATAACGCGGTCAAGTACGTATTCGCAGAGAGTTCGACAGACCCTGTACCCGAGGAAGAGGCGCTAAAGCCCGAGTGGACGACCGCCGCATTTCACAAGGGAAAAATCGTCGCAACTTCCGGCGGCTATCCATTCGTCATGCGATTGAATGGAAAACCGATGGAAGTCGACGGCTTAACTGCGGTTGGGACAGAACCGGGATTCAGACGTCGCGGTTTAGTTCGCGAGATGGTCACCCGCCGCTTGCATGACGTCCATGAACACAAACAGCAATCCGCATCGATTCTGTGGGCGTCCTTTGGCGCGATATATCAACGCTTTGGTTATGGTCTCGGCAGTAGTCATACGTTCTGCAAATTCGATCCACGTTACGCAGCGTTCGAGTTCCATGGCGAGGTGCCTGGTTACGTCCGTATCGTGAACGCAGAGGAAGGCGAACCGCTCATCAGAAAACTCTATCGTCAGTTCATTGAAGACCGGACGTTAGAGCTAGAGCGGGACGATGACGTTTGGTGGACAAACCACTTCGGTACCAAGAAACGACGTTCCTATTGTGCGATTTATTTCAATGCGAACGACGAACCTGAAGGATACATCTCATACAACACGTCAAATCTTGAACCTCGCCCGGAAGAGGGACCAGATCAGAAACTATTTGCCCGTGATTTCATTTATCTGAACATCCAGGCGTATCGAGCACTGTGGGAATTCATCCGCGAGCATGATTTAGTTGGTAGAGTAGAAATGCCAATGCCGGTCGACGACCCAGCAATGAACATGCTGCTTGAACCGCGTGCGATTCGCCTCTCCCTCTCGGACGGCATATGGTTTAGGATCGTTGATGCAGCCCAAGCGCTAACTCAACGAGATTACAGTGGACCTGGGAACGTGGTTCTTGAAATCCACAACGATCCAGAATGTCCCTGGAACGAGCGACGCTTCGAACTAGAGACAGACGGCGAGACGACTGAAGTTGCAGAAACCAATAAGAGTCCGCAACTAACGATTTCGCCGAACGGGCTCGCGAGTCTAATGAGCGGAAATGCGAGTCTCTCTGAACTCAACCGAATTGGACGTGCAGACGTGGCAGATACGAGTCAGCTTCGGTACTTTGACCTCATGTTTTCAACGAAGTATCGACCGTTCTGCCGAAACGGGTTCTGACTGCAGAACCCATTCGTTCCACGTCACAGGCGATTACGAATCGACCGTAGAACGATCTGAGACTGACTTCGTCGACTCGTCTAATGCTTGGCTAAACTCCGCGCGGAGTTGCTTCGAGTGTTCGCCGAGTCGCGGAATGCGTACCGTGCTATCCGCGACGTGTCGCTCCGTATCGGGATGGGCTGGCATATCGATCGATCCAGTTTCGCTTTCAAAGCGTGTCCGACGTAAGTGCGGATGCGTCGCAAACGCAGGCATCTCGTTGACGACACCGAATGCAATACGCGCGGTTTTTAGGAGGTCAACCAGTTCTTCTTTCGAGCGTTCACCAAAAAACTCCTGCACAAGCCCATCGACTTCGGGTCGTCTTTCCATTCGGACTGGATTGGTGGCAAAACGCGGATCCGCCGTCAGCTCGGGTCGCTGTAAGACATCCTGGGTGAACGCCTCCCACTCGCGGTCATTTTGTACCGATATCACAATCGTGACGCCGTCTTTCGAGACAAATCCACCATACGGCGTTATCGACGGATGAGCCAGCCCAACTCGGTCCGGACCGATCCCCTTCTCTTCGTGCTGTAGTAACGGCACGGTCATCCAATCTGCGATCACATCAAAAAGTGAGAGCTTGATGGCACGACCTTCACCGGTTCGACTTCGAGCAACGAGCGCTTCGTTGATCGCCAGCGCAGCAGTCAAGCCGGTAGATATGTCAACCAAGGAAACGCCTATTCGACCGTATTCGCCGGGTGTTCCCGAAATTGAAACTAAGCCAGATTCCGCTTGAATGAGCAGATCGTACGCTTTCATATCTCGGTAAGAACCTGTATCCCCGTATCCAGATATATCACACGTGATCAGATGGGGAAACTCCTTGCGTAACTCGTCAGAACCTAAGCCAACTCGAGCAGCCGCACCAACGCTGAGGTTTTGAATAAATGCGTCGGATTCGTTAAGAATGCGCTTGATCAGTTCAACATCTTCGGATTTCTTGATGTCAACCGTCAGTGATTCCTTCCCTCGATTAGCCCAGGCGAAATACGCACTTTGGCCATTTGCAGCGGTGTCGTAAGTTCTCGCGAAATCGCCCGTTTCACGTTCAAGTTTGATGATCCTAGCGCCGGCGTCGGCTAAACGACAGGTTGCTACTGGCGCAGCAACCGCTTGTTCAAGCGCAACGACCGTGATACCCTGAAGCGGTAGATCGCTCATTGGGTACTGGCTTCGAGCGGCGTTTGAAGCGTAGGACCTTCCTCTCGCGTACCAATCGAACGTCGCGGATCTAATGCATCTCTCACGCCTTCGCCGATGAAGATCAATAACGTCAACATGACGACCAACGTGGTGAATACGCCCGCACCAATCCACCATGCTTGAAGGTTGCTCTTGGCTGCAGACAGGAGTCTGCCTAGTGATGGCGACTCGATCGGTAACCCGAAACCCAAGAAATCCAACGCAGTTAGCGAAACAATCGAACTGGTCAGGATGAACGGAAGGTAAGTGAGCGCGGAAACAGCGGCGTTGGGAAGCACATGCCGAAAGATGACGATGAAATCACGCACGCCCAAACTCCAAGCTGCTCGGACAAATTCGAGATTTCGAGCACGGAGGAATTCGGCACGCACCACGCCGACTAATGTCATCCAACTGAACATGACCAAGATGCCCAGCAACCAATAGACGTTTGGTTCAACCATGCTGGCAAGGATGATCAACACGAACAGCACCGGCAACCCAATCCAAACTTCGACGATACGCTGGCCGATCAAATCAACCAATCCACCAAAATAGCCCTGCACGGCTCCAACGCAAATACCGATCGTTGCGCTAAGGATCGTGAGGATGATGCCGAATAACACGGACAAGCGAAATCCGTAAAGTAACTTCGCAACGATGTCGGTGCCGAAACCATCCGTTCCAAGCCAATGCTCTGAATCTGGCGCTGCTGGCACGATCGTTCGATCCCAATCGAGTGTGTCAAACGAATAGCGGATAGGCGGCCAAACCGACCACCCGTGTTCGGCGATTTCGTTCTCTGTGAAGGGATCGATATACCAAGCTTCGGTTTCGAGGACGCCACCGAGCTGTTTATCGGAGTATGTGAAAAGCAGCGGAAGGTAAATCTCGCCTTTGTAGCCGAAGACGATGGGTTTGTCGTTCGCAATGAACTCCGTGAACATGCTGAGCACGAACAACAGCGCGAATATCCAAAGCGAGTAAAAGGCGCGCTTGTTCTTGCGGAAATTCTCGAGCCGACGACGATTTAGAGGACTCATGTTTCGCGAGTCTCAAAGTCAATACGGGGATCGACGACAACGTACATGAGATCACCCACCAGTTGCATCGTTAAACCGAGCAGGCTGAACATATACAACGTCGCAAACAGGACTGGATAGTCACGCACGATGACGGCTTCATAGCCGAGTAACCCGATGCCTTCGAGCGAGAAAATCACTTCGATCAGCAACGCACCTGTGAACAGAATGCCTACGAAGGCAGCAGGGAATCCCGCAATGATGATCAGCATCGCATTGCGGAATACATGCAGGAATAACGTACGTTTTTCTGTTAGTCCCTTTGCTCGTGCGGTTAGCACGTACTGTTTTCCTATTTCTTCCAGAAAACAGTTCTTCGTCAACATCGTCAAGGTCGCAAAACCACCGAGCGTTAACGCGATCACGGGCAACGCCAAATGCCAGATGATGTCCGTGACTTTCTCAAAGAAGGTTAGATCTGCGAATGCCTCAGACATAAGCCCCCGCATAGGGAAGGCGTTAAGCCATTCACCTCCTGCCAGGGTCACCAAAAAGATGATTGCGAATAGAAACTGGGGAATCGCGTAAGCGGTAAAGATCACCGTACTCGAAAAGATATCGAGTGGTCCGCCATCTCGAATCGCTTTTAGCACACCTAGCGGGACCGAAATCGTGTAGATGAGAAACATCGAACTCAAACCAAGCGAAATAGACACCGGCAGTCGTTCGATGATGATCTCGAGCACATTTCGATCTTGGTAATACGACTTGCCGAAGTCGAACCGCAGGTAGTTCCACAACATCAAACCGAAACGAACATGCGCGGGTTTGTCGAATCCGAATCGTTCCTCAATTTCCGCAATAAAGGCGGGATCTAATCCGCTTGCACCTTGATAACCAGTATCTGCAGTCGGTCCCATCGATTCCGCAGTGGAGATGTTCGCGGTGGTCGACATGTTGAGTCCCGAGAACTGAGCAATGGCTTGCTCTACCGGTCCGCCCGGCGCGAACTGAATGATGGTGAAGTTAAGGAGCAAGATCCCAAACAGGGTGATTGGGATCAAGATGAGGCGTCTTAGAACGTAATGAAACATCAGTTTCGACCCGAGTATTCAGCGACTTTGGCAGCCTTTTCTTCGTCCCACCACCAATGCTGTACGTGGGACGTGATACGCGTCAGCGGTACCGGGTCGGGTTGACCGAATCGATCCCAATAAGCCAAGCCAACTTTCGTCTTCGCCATCCCAGGAATGAAGTAGAAGTTCCAAAGCAAGACGCGGTCAAGCGCGCGAATCGCCCCGGCGTAATCCTCAAATTCTTCCGCGGTCTTGACGCGTTCGATCAGGAAATCAATCGCAGGATCCTTGATGTTCGCCCAGTTCGAGCTATACGCCAAATCGGCCTGTGCACTGTGAAAGAAGTTGTCTATGTGTGAAGTCGGCGTGTTATCAGGCAGGAACCAAATGGCACCCGCGTCAAAATCGCCCGTTCGCATTCGGGACAACCAGTTTGATATTTCTGGTGACTTGGCAGTTGCCTTGATACCTAGTCGTCGGAGCACCTGCATGTAGTGAATGAACGACGAAGCAAGTGCCGGCGATACAGCAACCATGCGAATATTGAAAGGTTCACCGGTCGTTTCGTGGACAAGCTCTTGGTCTCTGAGCACCCAACCAGCTTGGCGGAAAAGCTCCTGTGCTCGAAGCAATGTCTCGCGGTGATAGCCATCTCCTTGTTGGGGTGGCGGTTGATAAGGTTCAGTGAATACACGTGGTGGCACCAGGTCACGAATTGGCTCAAGGTGTCGAAGCTCCCACTCATCGGGCAGTCCTTTCGCGGCGTAGACGTCAGAACCATGGAAGTAACTCGTCGCGAGGTCATAGAAACCGTAGTTGCGTTTGTTAAGGAATACGAGATCGTGAACGAGCCAAAGTGCTTCGCGTACTCGAATGTCCTGGAACCGCTTCTGCTCTAAATTCCAGAATACTGGCCACCACAAACCTGCAGGTCGCATTTGTGGAACGTATGACTTCTTGAACAGTCCGAGTTCGCGAGGTCGGAATTCGTATGCCTGCTCCCATAGGCGCGGGATGTTCTCGACATGGACATCAATGACGTCGCCTTTCAAGCTCTCGGTTTGAACTTGATCGTCGCGGAAGTAATCAAACTTCACGAAGTCGAAGTTAAAGCGTCCTCGATTAACGGGTAAATCACGTGCCCAGTAGTCTTCGACACGCTTATAGCGTACCCATTGTCCGACATAGAAGTCATCAATCTCGTACGGTCCTGAACCAAGTGGTGGCTGAACGGTGGTTTCGAGAATGTTGCGATCTTCGCTTGTCCAATAGTGTTTCGGCAATATCGCCATGGTGCCGATTCGTATCGGCAGCAAGGGATCGGACCGATACTCCTCGTCGATGTGGAACCGTACCTCACGATCGTTGATCACTTCAACGCTTGTGAAGCCGGCGATCGGGTTTTGAATGCTGGGATTTGCCTCAAACCGATACGTGTTAAACGTAAAGACCACGTCTTCAATCGTGATAGGCTCGCCATCGTGCCACCGCGCGCTGTCTCGTAAGCGAAACGCGACCCAAGAACGGTCAGGCGCGACCGCGATACCCTCTGCGATCAAGCCGTAGATCGACGCGATCTCATCCGACGCCGTCTCCATAAGCGCGTCGAGCAGCAGGTTGTCCGACGGGGAGCCGACGGAGAGAGATGCCGCTACACGACCTCGCGGCGGAACGGGATTAAAACTATCCCAGTTCCCCATTTGTGGGATCCGGATTTGACCACCTTTCGGTGCATCTGGATTAATGTATTTGAAGTGTCTGAAGTCGGGCGGTAAGTCCGGCTGGCTGAGAAATGCGTAGCCGTGTTCGTATTCGATCGACTCGGCCGTGACGATTGGCGCTGTACATGCAAGCACCAATATCAAAGAAATGTGGGTACAGAACTTCACAGCAAAACCCTCATCAGACAATGCGCAGCGACACTCACCGCATCAAACTCGATATACCCGAGCAGCAGTTCCGTAGAACATCGCATCCTTCTCAGCTTCCGTAAAGTCAGCCACGATTTTCTTCAAACCGTTCCAAAGAACCTGGTAGGAAATCGACAGTTTGTCGACGGGGAAATTGCTTTCGAACATACATCTATCAGGACCAAAGCACTCGATGGTGTGCAGGTAGTAACGCCTCTGAGCTTCTGCAAACTCGTCTGACGTTGGTGGGCGTTCATTCGTGTCCCATCCAAATCCGTTGTCTGGCATGGCGAGACCGCCCAACTTGGCAACAACGTTTGGACACTTCGCGATCTCACCCATGTCGCCTTTCCACTGCTCGAAGATTTCTTCCTGTTTTCCCGCATACGCACCGACACCAAGCGGAGTTCCGAAGTGATCAAGAATCATGGTCGTGCCAGGTACGGCTCGCGCGAGTTCCACATACTCCTGGTTCTGATGAAAGAAGTGCCAAGTGTCGTACGTGTAGCCCATTTCACCTAGCGTGGTTACGCCTTCCTGGAAATCCGCGCGCGTGTAAGGACACGGTCTACCCCGCCCAGCGTTCGTGAGGGTGCCCGTTGTGTCGGAAGGACCGGCATGGCGAATCCCTCTGAATCGACCATCGCCAGCCGCTTCGTGTGCTTCAAGTACTTCAGCAACACCTCTACCCCGTGTCATGTCCGCGTGACTGACAATGCCGGCGATCGAGGCTTGAGACGAGTCTTTGTCGCTGTCACGAGCGACAGCCGCAACATACTCCGTCTCGCCTATCGGGCGCATGTGCTCGGGTCCTTCTTCTCGGTAGTTCGAATGACAATCGATAAAGACGGTTTTCTCGACGTTGTGACCAGATCCGGTATCGCGCCACAAGTCCTCTAATTCGTACCTACCCCAAAACGACGGTGTTGACCACAGGTGATGATGCGGATCAATGATCCGACGTCCGGGTTCAACAATCTCTTCTTGAACGAGCGCACGCCACTCGTCGGTTCTAGGTTCGGGCACGGAGGTTTCCTTTTGTTTTATCTTGACATATACGTGAAGTGAAGTTAATCGTTTTGCATCGGATCGATGCAGAACGGTACATATTAAGGAGAGAACTTCATGTATTTAAGCGATCCGACGGTTCGAGTGATCTGATCTCATTCTCGCGCTACTTTTTGTCGACCTCCATCCCGTGTGCGCCAGGGACCATGACATCGTAGTCTTCCTTCAGCGCTACTTTGGGTCGCAAGCAATCGGCGAAATAGTTCAGCGCTCCGCCACCCTGTGTGTAGCCGATCAGGCGGCGCATGTCATCAGAGAGTGTTCGAGCGACCTCCGGTGGACACGACAGAAACTGGTTTTCCTCTTGAGAAAGGAACGACAAGCTGTAGTCGATGTTCATACCGACGCGGCGTTCTTCACTGCTATTCGTACCCGCACCGTGCACAGTCCACCCCGTCCAAATGAGCACGCTTCCAGCTCGCATCGTCGCTTGCACGGACTCGTCTTCAACTTCACCTAGCCAAGTTCTAGTTCCCTTATGCTCACCGCCTTCCATCACGTCTGGCCATCGGTGACTGCCAGGGATCACGTGCGTCGCACCATTCTCGACGGTGAAATCGGTGAGCGCCCACATCGTTTCAATCTGTGGATCGAGTCGATCACCTGCAAGGTCATGGACCCATAGTCCGTTGCCCCTATGCACACCTTGCTTCTCTTGACCTGGACCTACGTCAATGATCTGAGTTAACCCGACGCGCCAAGGGTATCGGCCTTCGCCACGCGGAGATTGCGTTATCCTGACTTCCTTGCCCTCTCGCACCTGATGTCCAAGCATCTGTTCACACACATGAAGTACTGCAGGATGCGCGATGGCTTCATGCGATGCTCTCGATCGTGCGACTAACGCACCGACGCGCCGAGAGTGCGCTAACCCATGAAGTCCGTGTGGCGTCGTGTCGATAAAAGGTCGCATTTCATCGACGATCGTGGTGACTTGATCGACCGTCAGCGCGTCTTCGACCACAACTGCACCGTCCTCGCAGATCGATTCAACAATCGACTGCTCGAAACTGCCAATGGAGTCTGAATCGACGGCATCAACGTAATTGAGCCGTTTAAGCGAAGACACGCGTAGCTAGCCTGTAGAAACGTGGTTACACTGAGAAGAGTACCCGAATTAAAGCGCGCAAGGATTCGTTGAGCGCATCTGTGCCATCGAACCAATCGTCAACCCGATTCACTCCTAATCGCAGGGTTCGACTCAAATCAAACGTCTCGTGATTAGGATATGGTGTAAACCGCAATGTATCGAAAGTCTCGAAATGCGTTCTAAGGTTGCCTTGCTCCTGGCTGGTGTAGCTGGTGTCCTAATCGGCTCGATTGCGGTTTATACGTTGAGAGCCGATCCGTTCCCTGTTCAGGTACTCACCACGGGTTTGGCTAGCGGGGAAACAGTCTTAGATCTCAAAGAATCTCCACCTGTTCCTCCGGTAAACGAGCAAACAAAAGAACCAGATTCAAATGTTCGTGTTCAAACACTCCACGATGTAGCGAGACTGGAGAGCGATTTTGATCAACGTTACGCGCTCTACCAACTGATTTCGTATGCCGAAGAAGATGAGCTCGAAAAGTACATAAGTCAAAGCGCTGACATATCTTCCAAGAACCAACGAATGGTGGCTCTTACGATGATCTTCACACGGTACGCCGTACTTGATCCACATGAGGCGCTCAGTCGTGCCCTGGCGCTCAATCACGTGTCAAAACAGGACCGACGCAATCTTGTGTGGTGGATCTTCAATGAGTGGACGGTCGGTGATCTAAATGCTGCTTCCATCGCAATTCACAAGATGCCCGAAGAATTTAGAGAGCAAGCCGCAAATGCCATTATGTGGCGTAGCGACGGATTGTCAGCAGACCAACGCAGCGAACTCGCTCGCCGTATCGGTCCAACCGATTCTTGGATAGATCAAATCGTCGATTCGATTCGAAGTGAAACACACAAAGATAAACCGAGAGAGGCATATTACGACCGTATCCGCGATCCATCGCGTAGTCGCGAAAGGAACGACGAGCTAATTGAGATCGCTAGATATTGGTTTGAATTAGAAGGAGTTGGGGTTCTCACGGAAATATATGACTCACTCGAGAATGAAGATGTCAGAAGGTCTGTTCTAAACAACTTGATTTGGCAAGCTATTGAAGTGGACAACGTGTCGCCTGTTGCACTTCTGCAGATAGTCTCAGAATTCCCTAGTCAATATGTCGTCCAATACACAACGGTAACTGTATTCCAGAGTTGGGGAAACGTAGACCACAGAGCAGCGTTTAACGCAGCACTTGCATACGACGAGCAAGTGGTATCCGACCACCTCCGTTCAAGATTTCTAACACGTTGGGCAAATGTCGACGCGGCAGGCTTATATGAAGAAGCAGCGACGTTACCACACCAATTTCAAGGCATAGCTATTGCAAACGCGCTTGATCAAATCTCGCGTGATTCTCCAGAAGAGGCGATTCGACTCGCACAAAACCTAGGAACACGCGCGCTCCGGACTGCTGCAAGGAATGCAATCGTTGTCAGATGGCGACTCTACGACGCGAAATCCGCATTCGAGTGGCTCATGAATAACGACTTAGACGCTAATGTTCCACGCGACAAATTCCTATGGCGCTCCACTTTCGCGAAGTATCTAAATCAAGATTACGCTTCTGCTCGATCTTATCTCGATCAGTATGAGGGTGAACTCAAAGAGCAACTTTCCGAGGCTACTGCTCAACACCTTTTCACTACTGATATAGAGTTAGCGATGGCATATATGAAGAGCGCAGAGCCAAAGATCAGCGAGCCGATCCTACATCAGATCGCCCATTCGCTCAGAATATTCGATCCGATGGAAGCGCTTAGTTTCGGCGAGACGTTAGAACAACATGAAAAAGAAGTCTATTACGAAGACTTGCTCGACGGTTGGTCATTCAATAATTTCAATTCGCTGCACGAGAACATTCACCGAGTGCCCAAGAAATATCAACCGCTTGCTGCTAGTCGCTTGCTCGACAAGAACGCGGAGAAACATTACCTAACTGATCAAGAGATAAAGAAACTTGAATCGATGGCCGAGGAGGGGAAATGATCTATTCATCTAGAGTAATGGCGGTTAACTAGCTCAGACCCAACAAGCGGATTAAATCATTGCAGCTAGCTTGTGATCAACGAGTCTAGTAATCCTGCACACGCTCGCGAATCGGCACGTCACGTTATCGCAAGGCGACTATTCAGCACGTACAGCCGAAAGTACTTCGCGGTATCGTTTTCCGTCGCGCCTCGCCGAGTATTTCAGATTTCTGATTAACCACTCACGCATTATTTATGAGCGATTCTCGACTAGGCTAGATGAACAAACGGCGTTCAGCAGCGAATCTGTCGAGCCAATCAACCGCCACGACCGTACGCTAGTCCTCTCAGGATGTTTCGCTGAGTAAACACGCCTGATTAGTATTTCGTTGTCGGAGCATTCGACAAGGACAGCAATATGCGTACCAGCGTCGCCGTAACCACTGCCGGAATAGCTGGCGCTCTGCTCGGCGGATTCGCTGTTGGTGTATCGGTTTTCCTGTGGCTCGGTGAAGAGAGGTCACCGCAAGCCCTTACTCTGAGCTTACCTGCCACTGAGACTACACTCGATTCCAATGTCGTTTCTCAGCTGGTTATTCTTGAAGCGCACGAGACCGACCTCGATTCAAGCCTGCACGTCCAATCGGTCCTCGACTCAACTAAATTACCAAGTGATTTCGATCAAAGCGCATCGATGTATCTGCTCCTTTCGCGAGCCGATGAAGCGGACCTTGAACGATACATCAATGAGAGTTTCTCCATAGCCTCGAGAAATCAACGCGTAGCCGCGCTCTCCATCATCTTCGGACGGTACGCAGCAGTGAATCCGAACAAGGCGCTAGATCGAGCTCTAGCACTCAATCAGCTAACAGTGCAGGAGAAGTCAAACCTGATACGGTCGATCTTCAATGAGTGGACGGTCATCGATCGGGAGGCAGCCTCGGCGGCTATTGAGGCACTACCTCAGGTATTTGGATTCGCGGCGGCATCAGCCATTATGTGGCGGAGCGACGATCTCTCCCCGGATCAACGCGCACAACTTGCTCAAGAGATCGGACCAAGTGATGACTGGATTGCGGCCACAGTAGCGTCCATTCGCAGCGATGCATCAAAAGTCGATCCACGAACTACGTTTTACGAGCGGATTCGTGATACAACGAACATCCAGGAACTCAACACCGATCTATTGAATATCGTCAGACATTGGTTTGAACTAGAAGGTCCTGTCATCCTCTCGGAAATCCATGAGTCGATTGAAAACGCGAACACCAGACGATTCGTCTTGAGTAACCTAATTTGGAACGCTATCGGCTCCAAGACTGCTACCCCGGCCTCGGTGCTAGACGCTGTTTCAAACTTCCCCAACGATAGTGATGGCCAGTGGGCGTCAGATGTCGTATTTCGGATTTGGGCGAACATGGATCCCCAACAAGCATTCGAAGCGTCGATCGAGTATGGCAATCGACTAGGCGGCGACGATATTCGTTCTTCGGTGGTGCAGACGTGGGCTAACAGAGATGCTAGAGGATTGCTAGCGGAGGCATCAACGTTGCCGAGTCAGTATCGAGAATCCGCAGTTACTAAAGCGATTGGGAGAATAGCGGTCGACGCGCCCGAAGAGGCGATCCAATACGCACAAAACTTAGCTACACACACGTTACGGATGTCCGCAAGGGACGAGATCGTGAATCGTTGGTCATCTGTCGATGCGGAAGCTGCGTTTGATTGGCTAATGTATGACGACTTCGATGAAAGCGATCGAAGCGACCTTTCGATTTGGTCCAACACGTTCTCGAAATTCTTGAAGCAAGACTTCGAAGCCGCTCAGACATTTGCTGGTAATTACGAAGGAACACTAAGAGATAGGCTCGTGCAGCGGGTTGCTGGTCATCTAATCAGATCGGACTTAGATCGCGCCATTGATTACGTGCAAAACATCAAAGGAGAATCCCGAAGATGGTTGCAACACGAAATTGGTGCAGAATTAGCCTTACGCGACCCGAATGAAGCGCTGAGATACGGAGACAGAATCTCAAGAGAACATCGAGATGAATACTTCAAATCGATGATCAATCGTTGGGCACACCAAGACCTCGTCTCCCTGTATGACAACCTCCAGCTAGTGCCACGCAAATTCCGGTCATATGCGGCAAGCGAGATCCTTAATTTCAATGGAAGGAAGAAGCACCTTAGCGATCAACAAGTCAGAAAACTTGAGTCGATGGCAGAACCCGAAGAATTGATTGCTACCTCACGCGAATGAGCGTCCACAAGCTACGCAAGTAAAAACAAACAGTCGCTTCTTATTTCCCGCCGTCGCATACGGTAACCAAGAAGGTTTTTATTCCCCGTGTGTTTAGCGTAACCGATGCACATCAATGCCGAGATCACACTTCGATGATCTTCGCAGACTCAAACTGATTTCTCTCGCCTGGGTACCCGCAAGGGTTTGCCACACACCGGCAGCTACCTACCATGTAGTCGTACGCGACATGAGTGTGACCTGAGATCCATAACTTCGGACTCAGCTCGCGAACTAAGTTTTCTTTGTCATTGATAAAGTAGGAATTCAGCAAGCTCAACGGATTAGTCGGATCTCTGAATGACCCACCGATCGCTTGCAACGACGGCGGGAAGTGAGTCACGACTACATCGGCGTATTCACCCATCTGTAACCAAGATGTCGCAAATTCGTGCGCAGATTTATGCTCCTGGATTCCCCAATCGTCAGGTTGGTTATGTGGTGGGCGAAAGTCAGCGATACCCATTCTCGCAAAGCGCCCGTCGCCTCCCCAAAAGTCCGAATACCAAGTAGCGCCTTTTATCCGAACTCCATGGATCACGACTTCATCCAACGACAGGTAATGGAGTCCAACTAGCTCTTGCGCTGCGACATCGCGCCACCATGCGTCTAAATCATTCCTTCTAAATCCACCGTAATACTCATGATTGCCGGGAACGTACACCACAGGTGAGATTTGTAATTGATCCGAAATGAAGGACTTCGCGCCACGTCCGACCGCGATATCCCCCGCCAGCACAAGCAAGTCACGATCTACGGCTTCTAGCCGAGATCCGCTCGCGCCGCCTTTAAACTCTAGATGCAAATCAGACGCGATTTGTATTCTCACTCGTGCAAATTCCGATCGATTCGCAGTTTCACGAGATATCTTCGCTCTTAGTCGGTTCTTTCATCTGGTGAGAAGTCACCTTGGCTTGACCGATTCGTAAAGCGGCGTCCATTTCCCGATGATCGAACGCTGGTGAATACTGATCGATCGCCCGTGATGTCATCCCTACCTCCGTGCACAACTCTCTCCATCGATCGCGGATTGTTTGTGCCATCGAGAAAACCATGGACGAAGCATCCTCTTCCTCTATTTCAAAGAGGGGAGAAGCTTCAATCAACGCTTCAATTGACGGTTCAAATCCGCTCAATTCGCTTATACCTGTCTTGAGTTGCTTCTGTCGATAGGGTTGAGGGTTGATGTCAAACACAGGTGAAAGCGCCCAGCGAGAACTACCTCTGTGTAAGAATCCGTGGTTTTTTAGGTGGTCATCTTTGTTCGACACGAGGATCGTAAACACTACGCGTCGATATAGCTCTCGGATCTCCGCTAGAGCGTGTTCTCCTTCACCACAGTTTCCGCGCATCACTTCTACCAAATCAGAATAGAAAGCAGGTGCATCCGACGCACGTCTATTTAGAAAGCTGCGTCCTGAAATGTAGTGCACTCGTTTTTCACCGATCCTGTCAAAACGACGAATGACAGCTACCGGATAGTCTGATTCCTGAAATTCAAGTGTTGCTCGCGAAGCGCGCACGCCAACTTCGCCGGCGAGACGGAGCGTCGCAACCTCCATGCGTTCAACCGGCATCGAATCGCGCTCCGAGGTGTACTTCGCTATGGCATGACTGTCGCCGGCACAGATCGCGGATTTAGGTCTCGCACCACCCAGACTATCTCCAGTACCGCGCAGCTTCCCAGCGATCAGCGCTAAGTCCTCATCGCCGCGTTCAAAGTGCGCGTTCAATTCTCTGAGGTCAACGAGAGTAAGCCTTCTACCTACTGGCGAGGATGTGGTTGATTGAATCTCGCCTCCTTCATCAAAATAGCGTAACGCACCTGTCCTCTTCGCATCGTTAGCGGCGAGGAGCATCTGCGACTCATCAGCTTCGTTTCCTAAATAGGCGCGGACCACTCCCCTACCCCAACTATCTGGCGCCGTGTCGGAAATCGGATCTGGCAAGCAGCGTTGGGCCAAGCCAGAAAAGGTCTCCCACCCCGTGCGCAAAGGCATAGCGGGTGACAAAGCAAACCCGGCAGAACTTTCCAGCCAATCGTCGTGATAACGGAACGCGGAATGTTGGCGACCCTGCTCACTCTCGAAGATCAGTTCACCGACGATGTGCAGGTCACAACCTAAAGCCACTGTGATCTTTGTTTTCTTCGCCATCAGTAATCACTTGGATTCATTGAGGATGAGACTTGCTTTGCGGATTGCGTTGGATTGGTCTCGATCTCACGCGCTACATGCGACGAGTCATCTGCAGAACCTATTTCGACCTAGGTTTGACCCAGAGTGTCAGCGGGATCATCCAGGGAACTGAAGTACCCAAACGGCCTCATTCCGCGAACAGACCGTTGAATTCGACGGGCGAGCTGAAATATGCTCCAGTCTCGAGACTACGGCGGTCGCGCAACGGCCCAAACCTCTCACGAACAGGCCGATGGAATCGTAGTCACATAACAGAGACTGCGCACAGCGGCTCTTAATTTACGCCTTCACTTACTATTTAGATCTACTTGAGAAAGAGCGAAAGTTCACGAATCTTGGGATTCATCAGCTGCATCGTGGGGTGTCCTGATGAGAACGTATCCGATCCATTCACACTCCAATGCTTTCGAATAACTTCCCAGGAATCTTTCGAGGAATCTTCGCCTAATCTGACGACAAGACGACATGACTCACTTGAGGATGCTCCCAGGTCGCCGTTCTCCCACGAACCTACGGTTCCACCGTAATCCCATCCGAATCCTACCAACCTGAAAGGTCTTCGATTGATTGCCTCAATAGACTGGAGGTCCAGACCGAGTTTCAGCCCATCTGGCGTCTGCCACGCACTGTGGTCACCTTGAACACGAACCTTGCGCAACGACTGCCTGGTTTCAGGATCGTGCCAAAACACTTGCAACTCAGCTTGTGAACCAGGAAATATGAGAGCACCATGTTCGTAGAAGCCTTCATCTTCGTGTATCTCCGCCTCGATCACATTCACAGCGCCAAATTCTTGAATCAGACTCTCAAGTGTCGTCTCGGCATTGAATATCGAACCGCATTCAAACACCAGATTGTGTTGCGATCCACTCGTGACGACGAGCGATACGGCGATCAACGGAACGAGTAATAGCGTTTTGACAGTCTTCATGCAATTGATGAGCTAGGAATCCAACTAATAAGACAGTCCTCGATCCACAAGAGTTTGGTGTCACGACCACGAAGGGTTACGGTTCTTGAGAATGTAGCGTACGAATAAAAGTCTGCCACGTCGCGGCTGGCACCAATGTCCGTTCTCACTGCCATACTTCGTAATTTGTGTGAATACTCAGTCACTCTTCATGCGGCTCTCCTGACATTGACGATTCGTTCAACAAAGTCATTGACTCTAAATCATTCGAAGAAACAAGCAGGCACTCGATGCAGTGACGCACACGCGGCTGAATACGGCAGACGTCGAGCTTCGAATCTTGCGGGCAGTCAGTTAGATTTTGGTGTCAGTGAGCACCTGTTTTTACACGAATCCGACACTATCAGGTCAAGAGAAGACCATTTAAGGCGACTGAAGTAGGCAACCGCCCGCCGATCGACAGTAGCGATCCGGTCGAATACTCGATAGAGGAGGTATGATGGATTCGGGTCAGCTAGATTGGATCAATGTTCATCATACCTCGCACATCTACGGAGGATTCAAGTTCGTGCTGATGTGGCTAAAGCCAAGCCGGCATCATGCGCGTTGCCGTATTTTGTCCCAATCGAACATCGCTGCAAGAAGCTCCGCAGTCGAGTAGTCAGCGATGTCATCATCCGAGAATCCGGCCGTCTGCTGCCTGTCGATATGCCACTGCTGAAAGTCCTCGTAATCAGCAGCGATCCGGGCTGCACCGATTGCCTCGAAACCTCCCATGCCGACCAGCCAATTCCGCACCTTCCTCACGGCAATAGCATGTTCCCCGTGATGTGCTTCGATGTCGCACCCGGCAAGATCAGATATCGCTGATTGGTACCGGAATCGTTCCTCCTCCAACACCAGAATAATCTTGCTGGCTAGCTGTCCGCCCCCGAACCGGCGGCAACCGAAGTCGAGCCCAAGCTCAAAGGGCATGATCAGACGATAGTACTCGCCCTCCTCGTGCGCCTGACATCTACTGAGGTCGTGAATTGAGTATTTCGACGATGCCACCAGTTCGAGGATCTTCTCAAGCCGTCCCTCCCCGGAGTCGCTTCTCTCCGTGGCGATACGGGGTCGCAACCCGAGCCTGACCAAGCAGAACAAAAGTGCCCGTAGAATGGGTTTGTAGTCGTCGTCGAACGGGCAGTTTACGAATACGTTGCCCGCGAATTTGCCATCATCTTTCGACGTAGCATCTAACTCTTCGATGGAACTCAGTAGCTGCCGTACGAGTTACGCTCTCGGAGCTGGCCATGTCGGTCGTGAATTAATACATCGGTTTGCTGTTTTCGAGCGATCTCTCGTGCCGCAACGATAGCTTCTTCTTTCGTGTCGTAGCGGCGTGTCACGCGCACAGATCCGGTTTTACGGACTGCCCACTTTCCGTCCCGCGGTACGACATGTTGCCCCTTGCTGGTCATCGCGACTATACCTAGCTTTCTACACGCCAATAATTTTAGAAGCTGCGGTCTCCTAATTCTCTCGAGAGACGCTCCGAGAGTCGTTCTGTGGTTCCTCGAGCAGAGTTCACGCGATAAAAAGTCCTGGCAAGCGGCAAGAGAACTGCCTGTCTCAAGAAGCTTATAAAAAGAGTTGGGCGCAGTGAAAGGCTCTTCGGGAATGCGTTCTGGGGATCTTTCTCGCTTCAGGCGCATTAAACCAGCTACTCCAGAGCCGACAGTTTCGGTGTCGCAAGAAGCCAGGCAAAGGAGGGGTGTAGCATGCAAACTAAACGTAGGGTCCAATCAAATCAAAAACTTAGAGTGCTTTACCTTCACGGTGAGGATCAGATGAATGAGAATTCTGAACCGTAGGACTGTTCTCGATCCACAAGAGTTTGGTGATTTGACCACGAATGGCCACGACTCTTGAAAATACCGCGTATAAGCAAGAGTCAGCCACGTCACGGTTCGCATCGCTGTCCATTCTCATCGTCGTAATTCGTGATTTGCTCGACTACTCATCCGCCTTTCAAGCAGCTCGAAGCGCAGTCGAAGCGGTGTTCATGTTTAGCCAAATCGAACCATATTCATAAAATCTCGCGTGCTCGTGGCACGTTGTAACGTGCCTAGATTTCTGGAGTCAGAGACTACCGATCAAAATGAAAGACAGCGAATCCCTATTGGTTTGGGGAGAAACGGACGTCGGTTGGGACGCCAACACGCCGATCAACGAAACCCTAGACGAACACGGTAACGTTCCTGACGCGAAGCGAGGATTTGGCATCGCTGACCCGTACGCACCAAAGGCTCGCGTATACGACGACCCAAGCGTCGAAGCACTGCGTCAAAAGTTGCAACAACACAACGGTTACCACGAATTAGATATTTGTGATCCCGATGAACTTGAACGCGCGGCCACAATCTTCTGGCGGGATGGCTTCGTCGTCGTACGGGACCTCCTTAATGAAGAAAACCTCGCAAAATTTCGTGAAGGAAGTAGTCGAGTTCTTCGCGAGATACTGCGTCCGGACGGCGAAGATGGTCGCAAATACATCACGGAGTCCAATCGACTTCCTCACCGCTATAGCTATGGAACGACTTCGTCTTCGCGACAACTGCTTCACGATGACGCTTGGGCATCAATGGTCGATCTTGAGACGACCACGCCGATATTGAAGAAGCTCTTTGGCGGACCGGATTACGTCGTTGTCGGCGCCGGCGGCGATCTATGCCTTCCTGGTGCTGTCGAGTATCAGCATCTACACTCAGACGTTTATGAGCGTTTCAACCTACCTGAAAAGCGCATCGAACAAGCTGAAGCACTTGGTATTGAGATACGTCGCGATGAAGATACAGGTGAAATCGAGGACCGCACGAAGCGACTGATATGCGATCGTACACCGGCGATCATCACCATCAACTTCGTCATGAGCGACCTGACTTGGGAGAACGGTCCAATCAGGCAGATCCCCGGGTCTCAAACGGCTGCTCGACAACCACCGCCCCCGACAGAAGAACCGGAATGGATGAGAATGTGCACGCTCGTCGGAGCTAAAGCTGGGGCGGGCGTGATTCGCGACAATCGTGCGTGGCATGGTGCGACGCCGAATCTGAGTCGTGAAATTCGTTCATTACCCAACGTGGAATACGGCGCGCCATGGATCGCAGGTCCAAACCACGGTAAGACCATGCCGTATAAGGTCTGGGAAACTCTGAGCGAGCACGGCAAGCACATTTGTCGATACGTTCACGAGGAACCGGGCGTTTGGCCAGCCGGAGCAGGGCTGAACCATAGTCTTGGTCATGTTCGCAAGGAAGCGAATCAATCACTGACGTCGCCACCGGAACAGTACAGACATCTCGTCTGAAGCTGATGTATTTACTGTACCCACCGACTTAATTGTTTAAGGATGCGAGACAGTCGGTCGGTAGTGCAGCCCGTACCTATCGAACGGACCAAGGAATTCGACAACAGTAGTTGAGCGAGTCGAAGACCTGGCATTCGTAGTCCTCGCTCGGTTGAAGCACGGGCACATGACCACTGCCAAGTTTGCGTGATGGCTTCAACCTAATCTGTGTACTCAGCGGCGTCTCTTCGATCGATGTAAGACGATGTTTCACGATTCAAACTGAATTTGAACGTCACTTTGTCCTACCAAGCCGCTCAATAAGGAGTAGTCACCGCGTTCCTTTCGAATTCGACCTGCGATTACGCTAGCTCCTATGTTTAGCCTGACCGCATCCATTCTTATCGCTTCCGCACTTAACGCATGACGAGACTTACATTCCTCCCATTCGCTTGGTTTTATCAAGTTATCTAACGCAAAATCATTTGCGCTGCGTTCAAGCGTGTCGGTGGTAGAAGCCTCGTCATCGTCGAAAAAATCGTAACTTTGACCAGACATCAAATGTAAGAAGATGTGACCTAGTTCGTGAAACAGCACGAACCAGAAATTGTCCAATCGATCTTGCCTCAACGTAAGACCGATTATGGGGTTGCCGTCATCATTCAACATTGCGGCGCCGTCGAGACACGTACTGTTGAAGTGTCTTTCGATTACCAGTACGATCCCGTGTTCCGCTAGGAGATTTATGGCTTTCTTAGGTCCATCCTTTTCTTGCGTTAGAACTCTTAACCTAGGTAGCCAACTCTCGTCAAGTACGAATTCGGGAATGTCCTGATTTTGAATTGTTAAGTTAGCACGTTGGAGAATACATGCTTGCCAAGCTAATAGCGCATACTCGTCGATTGTTGCGGAGCTCCTAACTTTCTTTCGGTGCAGAGCCGCTGACAATGTAGGTCCGTCACAAGCGATTTCGAAATATCGTTTTGTCGCTTGTATTTCGTCCTCGTCCTCAGCCACGACAAACCATTTACGTTTAACCATTTCCCGTATAGGGAATCGTTCCCACCTGATGTCACTCGCTCTTGTCCAATTGAAAATTCCGCCTTCTTCATCATGTCGATTACGATAGATACCCTCGACGGTAACGCCTAGAGCTTCCGATATCTCGATCAATCGCGCAAGACTTGCACCTTGATATTCCGACGACTCGTAGCGTTGAATCTGCTGCGGTTTCAAGTTCAACCGTGACGCCAAATCGGTTTGAGTAAGACCAGACGCGATTCGAGCGTGCACCAGTACTTCCGGAAGCTTTTCGAGTGAGAACGACTTCGCAAATGTGATTCCACCCGACTTCAGCATGTCATATTCAAGGACTTGCTGCTGCAGTCGCTCGATTTCACTTTGAATTGCCTTGATCTGTATCTCTCGGTGCCATTCTTCCTCAAAATCAGCTTTTTCGATTGCTGAGATCGCTCGCTTGAAGTTCTCGATCTCGCGAACGGCACTGTGGCGTTGCTTGTCACTCAAAATCATGTCGTAGCCTCGTAATTCACTGAAACGTTCCTTGTAAGACTCACTGTCAAAATTCCCTTCCTTGAGCTCGTACCACGTACATTTTGGAAGAAATCAAGAAAGGAACGACCCGGTGCATCGGCCTGTGCGTTCGAGGGGAAGAATTCGCCACCGTACACTCTCTTTTGTGCCATTCGACCGTTGCGAAAATCAAAAAAGACTGGATTTAGCAGTGATCTATCAATCCCGGTGAGCTCATAGCATGCATCAAAGTCGCCAGGGATAGGTTTGCTTGTGACAAAGCTTCCGTCAACATAGAACCTGCGACATCCGGCACTCCGGAGATCGTGAGAAGCTCGGACCAGTCCGTCGTAAAGCTCTCTTCGTCTTGTATTGAACGCAAATAAGTCCTCAATCTCTCCCATATACGCTTCGTGTATCCCGACTGGAAGCACTTTTGAATTCGTAGTCCGTGATATCGATCAAGGCAGGTATCAATGATACAATTTTATTGTTGTAAGTCCGAAGCATGGACGACTTTTGACTTGCTCGCAAGCCGGGCGGCTCGCCATCGACTAATGAGGTTATCGCGTCCTCAAGAACGCCCTGGTATATATGGAGCCTTGACCGCAACAGATCGTTGAACTAGGTTGTTGGTCTCAGATCATTAGAAAGGCAAAGTGATTCACACTCGACGGCTGCATACAACGCCAGGCGGGTTTGAACTCGCGACGAATGATGAACGCGTTCAGGAAGGATTAAGCATCTGCGGGTTTTCGTGCTGGAATCGCGGAGGGACAGTCGGAAATAAACTAGTGTCTGTGAAAAAACTTTGTAGTTAATCATTTCGCACTGATATCATCAGTGTTTTAACCGATTTTGTGCTAACATATCGACCTTGAAGATTGGCGATTTTCGCATGAAATCACCCGTTTTGCGCGGATTTCGCCCCATCTTCGCCGATTTAAAGGAGCCCGAGGAGCCCCATGCGCAAACGCGAAGCGTCCGATGACTTGTTTGTCGTGCCGATCGAATCCATTCGCATTGACGAGAAGAGTCGCGATGACATCCCGGCGCTGCTGCGCGGGTTGCAGCATCTCTATATGGACAAGCGCCTGCGGACCGAGCTGTTCGAGTTGCTGGAACAGCATGTGGCGGCGGACCGCGACCACGCCAACGGGCGACCGGGAATGATGCTGTGGCAGGTGCTGGTGTTGGCGGTGATCAAGCAAGGTCTGGACTGCGACTACGACCGGCTGCAGTCGTTGGCGAACGAGTACGGCACGTTGCGCCGGATGTTGCAGCACCCGCCGGAAGATGAGTTTCGCTACACAGTTCGGACGCTGAAGAACAACGTGGATCTGCTGACGCCTGAGCTGTTGGCCAAGGTGAACGCGCTGGTGACGCGGGAGGGTTTGAAGGTCGCGGGAAAGTCGCCTGGCGCCGCGTTGGCGGCGCGCGTTGATTCCTTCGTGGTCGAAAGCAACGTTCACCATCCGACGGACCTTAATCTGCTGTGGGACGCGACCCGGGTGGCGATGCGCGAAGCGACCAAGGTAGCGAACCGTACCGGGCTCGGGGGCTGGCGGCAAGCGAAGCATTGGCGGCGCCAACTGAAGAAAGCGTTCAATCGCGTGTCGCGGCAACGGCAGTGGTCGACCCGCCCGGACGACGTGAAGGCGTACCTGCGGCTCTGCGCCGAGTTGACCCATCGGGTCACGACGACGATGAAGGAAGCCCGTGCCCTACGGGCGGCTGGCAAGTTGGACGCGGTTCTGACGGCGATCGAACAATGGGTCGCGGATGCCGATGTCCTGCGTGGTCAGATCGTCCGGCGGGTGCTGCGGGGCGAACGCATCCCCCCTGAAGAGAAGTTCTTTTCGGTGTTCGAACGCTATACCCGGTGGATCATGAAAGGCAAAGCCGGGCGGCCGGTGGAACTGGGGGTGCCGTTGACGATCCTGGAGGAGGCGAGCGGGTTCGTGCTGGCCTGGCAGTTGCAATGGACGGGGAGCGACGTGAGCACGGCCGTGCCGGTGGTGGAGACCGCCAAGGCGGATCATCCGACGCTGGCGTCGTGCAGTTTCGACCGCGGCTTTCACAGTCCGGTGTAGCGCGACAATCAGGGTGAGAAGTGCGCGACAATCAGGGTGAGAATGTGTCGCGACGGTTGATGATACATTATCGGAGGTGGACGCGGCAAGGGGCGTTCAAAACGACGCCGCCAGATCAGGAATCGGTGAGGTGTCACGGGTTGTCTTTTTGGCCCTCTTTGTTCGTTGCTGCGGTGCTATCCGGCAGCTTGACGTTGGTGTTGGCGGGCGTGGCGCGGGCGGCGATTCGCCCGCGGCCGCGTTTGGTTTCCACCGCGGTGCGTCGTCGATAGCTTTCCACGTTGAGTTCAAAGATGGTCGCGCGATGCACGAGCCGGTCGATGGCGGCCAGCGTCATGGCCTGTTCGGGGAAGATTGAGCCCCACGCCCCGAACGGCTGGTTGGCGGTGACGAGCAGGGAGCGATTTTCGTACCGTGAGCTGATCAGTTCGAAGAGCACGCTCGTTTCGGCTTGATCCTTGCGCACATAGGCGATATCGTCAAGAATGAGCAAGTGGTACTTGTTCAGTTTGCGGATCTCGGACTCGAGCGTCAGTTCGCGGCGCGCGACCTGGAGTTTCTGCACCAGATCGGTGGTGCGCGCGTACAGGACCCGGAAGCCGTGTTCGATCAGCGCCAACCCGACCGCGGCAGCCAAGTGACTTTTCCCGGTGCCAGGTGGGCCGACCAGGATCACATTGGCGCCCTGCGCCAGCCAGCCATCGCCGGCGACCAGGGCGTTGACGTGCGCCTGGGAGACCATGGGTACGACCTTGAAGTCGAAGTTGGCGAGCGTCTTGCCGGGTGGCAGTTTGGCCTCGGCGAGATGGCGTTCGAAACGCCGCCGGGCGCGGTCGGCGAGCTCCTGCTCGGTCAGGGCGGCGAGCAGCCGGGCTGCGGGCCAGCCTTCGGCATCGGCGCGGTCAGCGAGCGTGGCCCAGACGGCCTTGAAGGTAGGCAGGCCTAGCTGGGTGAACATCAGCTCAAGCTGGGCGGGATCCACGGCGCTCATGAGCCGTCGCCCGTGCGTGCGGTGGCGCTAGCCGCCGTTGGCGCGGTGAGCAGGACATCGTAATCGGTGAGCGAACCCAACTTGACGTGGATGTTCGGCACGCGATCCGGTGACGGCACGAACTGCGTGGCCAGGACGTCAGGATCGGGTAACGTGCCGGCTTCCAGACAACTTTCGATGGCCGCAGCGAGCGCGGCTTCGCAGGTGCGTTCGTGCGCCAGCGACAGCAAGGCGACGGTGTCGCGGCAGGCGGTGCGTTCGCCCTTGGCTTCGACGATCGCGTCGAAGGCGCACCTGTATGCCTGGCGGGGGAACAGGCTGTCGCGATAGACGAGATTGCGCAGCGCCATGGGCTTGCGCCGCAGCGCGTGGATGACGTGGCGGTAATCGATGACATGGCCGTTGCAGCCGTTCGCCTGCGGGCGACCGCGCGGCAGTTGCGTCAGGTACGTGGCGCCGAGAAACAGTTCCAGGCGCTCGTCGTACAGGCGCACCGTCAACTGATGGCCCACCAGTCGCGACGGCACGGTGTAAAACACTTTCCGCAGCACGAAGCCACTCGAGGAGGTCACGCGCACACGCGCCGTGTCGAAGTCCTCGGTGCGCTGGCGCGGCAACGGCTTGAGCACGGCGCGCTCGACATCGATGCGGGCACGGTGGTGGGCGTTGCGTCGCCCCACCACGTCGTCGACGAAGGCGCGGTAGTGGCCCAAGGTGTCGAAGTCGGGCGAGCCACGCAGCAGTAGCGCGTCGGCCAGGGCGCGTTTGAGGTGCCCGTGCGGGCCTTCCACGGCGCCGTTTTCGTGCGATTCTCCGCGATTGTTGCGGCTCGGCGCCATGCTGTAGTGTTCGCACAGCGCCGCGTAGCGCTTCGTGGCGTCCTTGCGTTGCTCGCAATCAAGGTTGCGATACGCCGCCGAGAGACTGTCGCTGCGGGGTTCCTGCGGCGCCCCACCGAGGCTCCACAGGGCGTTCTGTAGCCCCTCGGCCAAGGCGGTGAAGCTCTCCCCGCCCAGCACCACGTGCAGGTGCGAGAACCCGGAATAGGCCAGCCGGAAGTGGTACAGGATGTGCTTGAGCGTCACGCCGGTGATCGTTACCCCCAGGGCGTTGGCGTCGGTAAAGTCCGAGAGCCCGAGCTGACCTGGCGGGTGGGTCTGACGGAACATGATCTCCTGCTCCGGACCGTGCACCGCACGCCATTGCCGCACGCGTCGTTCCAACGTGCGACGAATGCTGGGGGCGAGCTCGGGATGACGGCGCATGAGTTCCTCGAACAACGCCACCGGGCGAATGCTCGGCGTCTTCTCCAGCATGGGAACGAGTTCCTCGTCGAAGATCCCCGCCAGCGGATCGGGCCGGCGCCGGTCCCGGGGCCTCGTGTGGGTGGAGGGAAGTCGCGGATCGGCCTCGATCCGGTAGGCCGTGGCGGTGCTAAAACCGGCCTTCACCGCAGCCGCCTGCGGCGTGGTTTTTTGTCTAGAGTGCATGTAAAGCCTCACTTGGTGATCGGAAATATGACTGCCTGGCATCAATGTCCGTCCTTATAGAAGGTCGTACACCTTAGCCAATTCCGTCGCGATCACGGAGCGCGGCTCTCGGCCTCGCCGGCTCGCGCCTTGCTCGGTCGGGCTACGCCCTCCCTCACAACGCACGAGTCGGCGGCTTTCTCACCTTGATTGTCGCTGCGTTCTCACCTTGATTGTCGCGGGACAGTCCGGCGAATCAGCGCGACTTGCTCGACCATCTGTGCCAGGTGACGTTGCCTGTCAAGGGCAAGGGCGACAAGACGTCCCAGGTGCGCGAAGCGACCGACGCATTTCAAACGGCACGGCGGCAACATCCGGCGGTGGAATCGGCGATCCATGCCCTCGAATGTCATGGCTTGGCGCGGATCCGCAATCGCGGTCAGCTCGGCTTTGAACGCACGGTGGCGCTCTCGATCCTGGGCGCGAACCTGCATCGCCTGGGGTTCCTGTTGCAGCAACGCGCACGCACGCGTCGCAAACGACTGCCGCTCGCCGCCTAGCCCCGCCTAGCCAACCAACACCGCGCATCGCGCCACTGCGAGGGCGGCATGCGGCCATCGTTTAAAGCCAAGCGGATTTAAGGGTCAATTCGATAAAAAAAGACGCCGAAATCGACCAACACGCCTTCTTTAATTGTCCGACGTCAGCAACTGGGTGGTTCCGATCGTACCGTTCCGTCGCCGAAACCTCAAAATCATCTGCAAAATTAGGTTTTTTCACAGACACTAAACTACGAGTCAGTCGACTACGGCGCTCGCTGCTATCGAAAACTATGCCCATAATATATGTCTGGTCACAAATATTGGACAGATTCTATGAAACCCGTATCTACTATCGGCGCTGCGAAATTCAAAGAACAGTGTCTCTCGCTATTAGACGCACTTGAGCCTGATGGTCTGGTAATCACCAAGCACGGTCGTCCTGTCGCACGAGTCCTGCCCTTCCCCAAGCATCCCAGGGACCTAATCGGATCGCTAAAAGGCAAGATTAGAGTGCATGGAGAGATATTCTCCACAGGCGAGACTTGGCATGCCAACGAGCGCGCAGATGGTTAATGTCGATACACATGTGTTCGTGAGCGCACTCGCAGGTCAAATCTCAGAACGTGAGCTCCAAGTGCTAGAACAGAATCGGTGGGGCATCTCCGCAATCGTGATTTGGGAAATGGCTAAACTCAAGCAACTTGGAAGACTCGAGCTCGATGTTTCGGATGCCGAATTTGATCTAACCCTGTCGAATATCCACATGTGGTCTCTTGATCTAGAAGTAGCGATTGCGTCAACGCGTTTGGATGTTCGAAGCGATCCGGCTGACGAATTGATCGCGGCTACAAGCATCGTGCATCACATTCCTTTGCTTACTCGAGACCGACGATTGCTTCAATCAAAACTGATTCCATTTGCATGATTGCGTTAGTCGATAATCCGCCGTTTGACGCGAATTGTTGATCAGCGTCTCTACATCGTCAAAACGCCACCTTAATTGGATCATTGTCTCTCTTGACAACTCACGTCGAATTCAAGAACGTCGCAAAGTCATTTGACGGTCACACAAACGTCGTTGAAGACATCAATCTTCAGATACCTCGTGGTGAGTTCCTAACACTACTGGGACCCTCCGGCTCGGGCAAAACCACATGTCTGATGATGCTGGCAGGATTCGAGTCGCCTAGCGAAGGCGAGATCCTCGTTAACGGTAAGTCTGTTCAAGATGTGCCATCACATCGAAGGGCGTTCGGCATCGTATTTCAGAGTTACGCACTCTTTCCACACATGAGTGTCGCGAAGAACCTCGCATTTCCACTTGAGGTGCGTGGCATCGAGAAGTCGAAGCGAAACGAACTCGTCGACCGAGCCTTATCGTTAGTGCAACTGGATGGCTTCGGCGCGCGGAAACCCAATCAACTCTCCGGTGGTCAACAACAACGGGTAGCAATCGCACGAGCTCTGGTCTATGAGCCAGAACTCGTGCTCATGGATGAACCTCTGGGCGCACTCGACCGCCAACTACGCGAAGAAATGCAGTACGAGATTCGACGTATCCAGGAGGAAGTCGGCGTCACGATGATCTACGTCACGCACGACCAAGGCGAAGCCATGGTTCTGTCGGATCGCATCGCTGTGTTTGAAGCTGGTCAGATCAAGCAGTTGGCGGCACCGATAACGCTCTATGAAGAACCCGACGTGCCGTTCGTAGCGAACTTTATTGGGGAAAACAACCGATTAATCGGCACGGTTACCAAGGTCGGTGAAGCACTGTGTACCGTCGATGTTGATGGACGTGAGGTCCATGCAGCACAAGTAACGGAAAGTACCGTACCGGGGGACAAGGTTGCCGTGGTGATACGACCTGAACGCGTATCTATTCTGCAGGCCGAGGATCACTTCAGCAATGCGCACCCCGCTAAAGTAAAGAACATCACGTTTGTCGGCGACCATCTCAGGGTTCAGCTGGACACCTGTGGAAACCCCGACTTCATCGCAAAGATTCCGAACACTGCCGGGCACGGCAGTGTCTTGAAAGGAGATAGCGTGAATGTCGGCTGGGCAACGCTTGACTGCCGTGCGTTGCCACTAGATTAAAAAAAGGAGATCAAATCCATGCGTACCCACCTTACTGGTGTGCTTTACTTTAGCGCACTGTTGCTAAGCAGCGCCACCATCGCCGAAGAGTCCCTCACCGTTGTGAGCTTTGGAGGTTCCTACGCAAAGGCTTGCGTTGAGGGATACCACAAGGCATTTGAAGAAGCTACCGGGATTAAGGTAAATCTTGAGGATTACAACGGGGAGCTCTCGCAGTTGCGTGCACAAGTCGAAGCCGGTTCGGTAACGTGGGATGTCGTCGACGCTGAAGGTCCACAAGTCGCCATCGCCTGCGACGAAGGTCTCATCGAAACGATCGACGCGCTAAACCTGCCTCCTAGTCCAGACGGAGTTCCCGCCGAAGAGGATTTTGCGCCGGGTACCCTCACCGAATGCGGCGTTGGGATGGTTTATTACGCAACGATGGTCGCCTACCATCCCGACGAATTTCCGCCAGACAAACAACCCACCAAAGTCGAGGATTTCTTTGATCTCGAGAACTTTCCCGGTCGACGTGGTGTCCATCGCAGCCCACAATCGGTAATGGAAATCGCACTGATGGCGAGTGGCGTCGCCGTCGAAGACGTGTACGACGTTTTAGATACTGAAGAAGGGATTGAGCGTGCGTTCGGGATGCTTGAACGTATCAAGGACGAGATCGTATGGTGGGAAGCAGGCGCGCAGCCACCCCAAATGCTCGCCGACCGCGAAGTGAGTATGACCATCGCTTGGAACGGCCGAATCTTCAATGCACAGATGCTTGAGAATCAACCATTCAAGATTCTGTGGGACGGTCGGGTGGTCGATTCCGGCGGCATGGTGATCGCCGCCGACGCGCCGAATCTTGAGAATGCCCGGAAATTCATCGAATTCGGCGCACGCGCCGAATCGCAAGCTGGTGTTGCGTCTCACATCGCGTATTCGCCCGTCCGAAAGTCTGGTTTCGATTTGGTCGGTAATCATGCAATTACCGGTGAACCAATGAAACCACACTTGCCGACAAATCCGGCGCTAGGCGGGCGTCAACTGACACTCAGTACCGAGTTTTGGCTTGACCGACGCGATGAACTGATCGAACGGCTAGCAGCTTGGTTGAATCGCTAGTACTCTCCGGCTAAAACTACATTCGCATGGGCGCGTTCAAGGCGAGCTGGCTCGCCTTACCTCTTGTTGGGTTCGTGATCGTCACGTTGCTCGTGCCGATCTTTTCGTTAATCCGACTCAGCGTTTACGATAGCACCGTTGCAGATGCTCTGCCGAAAACCGCGGAAGCACTAAAGGAATGGACAGGAAACGAACTTCCGCCCATCGCGACTTACGAGATTCTCGGCGAAGAACTAACAGCCGCGCAGCAGACCCGCGAAGTTGGAAGGATTGCTTCGCGAGTTAATCGAATCCTCAGCGGGTCGAGGTCAACCATATCGAAAACTCCTCGTCGCTTAGCGCGCACGGACGCACCCGATGTACGCGCGGCATTTATCTCAATCGATGAGGATTGGGGCGAGCTGGCGATTTGGAATGCTCTGAAACAAGCCACCGACACGTTTACGAGTCGTAATTTCCTCCAAGCCATCGACCATCGGCTCATGCCTGACGGTTCGATCGCACCAATGCCCGAATCCCAACAGGTCTACGTCACGCTGTTCATACGCACGCTCGGAGTCAGCGTTGCGGTCACGTTGCTGTGCTTCCTGATCGGTTACCCGATGGCGTACGCGATGGCACACGCCTCACCTGGTTGGGGTCGATTGCTACTCGTGCTTGTTCTCATTCCGTTTTGGACATCACTGCTCGTTAGGACGACGTCGTGGATTGTGATCCTGCAACAACAAGGTGTCCTTAACGACATTTTCGTGTTCTTGGGTCTAGTTGCGGACGACAACCGCCTCACGATGGTGCACAACATGACGGGTACGCTCGTCGCAATGACACAAGTGCTGCTGCCATTCATGATCCTGCCACTCTACTCGGTCATGACCAACATTCCTCGCGATCTCACGAAAGCGGCTAGCTCCCTCGGCGCCAATCCATTCCAAGCATTCATGCGTGTGTATTTCCCCAATTCACTCCCAGGCGTAGCCGCCGGTGGCTTGCTAGTGTTCATTCTGTCGATCGGCTACTACATCACTCCTGCGTTGGTCGGTGGGTCAAAGGGTCAGCTGATTTCGAATTTGATCGCGTACCACCTGCAAACATCGCTGAATTGGGGTTTGGCTGCCGCATTGTCAGTGATTCTGCTAGTGGGTGTGTTCGTGCTATACGTCGTCTATGACCGATTCGTCGGGATCGACCGGATGAAACTCGGATGAAACTCCGATGAACACACTAGGCTGGCGCACAGTCAAGGGCCTCGTAGGAATCTTCACCGCTTTTGGGTTCCTGTTCCTCATTGGTCCGCTCTTCGTGATCGTGCCATTGAGTTTCAATGCTGAACCTTATTTCACGTTCCGACCCGAGATGCTCATGCTCGATCCGGATGCGTTTTCACTTCGATGGTACGAGAATCTATTCAATGACGAAGAGTGGCATCGAGCACTCTTCAATAGTTTCTTCATCGGAATTTGCGCGACGATCCTAGCGACCACACTCGGTACGCTCGCGGCGATTTCGCTGAATAACCGAAACTTCCCAGCACGTCGCACCGTGATGGCACTATTAATCTCGCCGATGGTAACGCCGATCGTGATCGTTGGTGTAAGTGTGTTCTTTTTCTACTCGCAACCTCTTATTGGCTTGTCTCAAAGCTATATCGGGATCATCCTTTCACACGCGATGCTTGGCGCGCCATTCGTCGTGATCACCGTAACGGCAACACTCGCGGGTTTCAACCAGACGCTCATGCACGCGGCGTCGAGTTTAGGAGCAAACGCCTGGACCCGTTTTCGACGTATTCAGCTACCTCTGATTTCGCCAGGCGTCATCACTGGTGGACTGTTCGCGTTTGCCACATCGTTCGACGAAGTCGTCGTCGTCCTCTTCATGGGTGGCCTCGAACAACGCACGCTTCCGCGGCAAATGTGGAGCGGAATTCGCGAAGAAATCAATCCGACGATTCTCGCCGTCGCGACGCTCCTCATCATTTTCGCGGTCCTTGTTCTATTCACGGTCGAGTGGCTGCGCGCGCGCACCGCGAAACAACTGCAACCCCAGTAGAAACGCTACCTAACAAGGTGCTTTACTTATCTTAAATCCCGCCTACAATCAATCTAGGGATTCAAACTAGGGGAAGACATGAAAGTTCTTGGTTACTACTTCTGCGCGTTAGCAGCGGTCGTTGGCTTACTGGCGGTGTTTGACAATTACTTTTTGGAAGATGCCGGTCAAATTTGGGATGTCCTCAACTTTGTCATCTGCGCATCTCTCGTAGTCTGCGTCGTGCTCGGGGTTCGGCATCACATGGCTGAAGGTACTGATGCCATTGCGCCAGGTGTCCTGCTTAGTGTTTTCGCATTCTTGGTTTTCACCGAGACATGGCTCGCGTACATGGGTGGCACCGATATGCCGACGACCTGGATGTGGGCCGACGCAATCGTTGTCATCGCGCTCTTACGTGTTGGCACGCGTCTACTCGCGAAGGAATAATGTTCTAAGCGACTCAGTGCAATCCTGAAAACCACTCACGCGTTAGGCCATGTCCTAGCGCGTGAGTCGGTTCGCCACTGCATAATTCACGACCTTCTAGTCCGGCAACGGACGTTATCTCGTCCGCAATACCGAGGGGTCCGTGACCGACATTCAGAAATTGGCCGAATCGGTCGATTCGCTCAAAGATAGCTTCGAAGACCATCGCTATATCTGCAGTAATCAGATCGCGACTGCGGTCTATCTCGCTTACCACCTTCGTAAACCCGTACTGATCGAAGGTCCACCGGGCGTCGGCAAGACAGAACTCGCGAAAACAACAGCCGATATGTTCGCGCTGCCGCTTATTCGACTGCAGTGCTACGAAGGGTTAGACGAAGCCAAAGCCATTTACGAATGGAAATACGGTAAGCAGCTGCTCTACACCCAAGTCTTGAAAGAGACTCTGGACGAGGTGCTGCAAGGCGCGACTGGATTTCGTGAGTCAGTCAACCGACTGCACGAATTTGGCGACATCTTCTTTTCTGAAGAATTCATGGAACCCAGACCGTTGCTCAAGGCTCTTCAGCATGAAGACGGTTGCGTTCTCCTGATCGATGAAGTCGACAAGTCAGACCATGAGTTTGAGTCATTGCTGCTTGAGATTCTGTCGGACTACCAGGTCTCCATTCCCGAGATCGGTACGGTAAAGGCTCGCGCAGAACCGCCGATGGTGTTCTTAACGAGCAACAATACCCGTGAGATTTCGGACGCACTCAAACGACGTTGTCTGCACCTATATATTCCGTTTCCTGACGTCGATCTCGAGCAGAAGATCATCCATGCGCGTGTACCGGAAATTCCGCCTCAGTTGCGGACGCAATTGGTCACATTTATTCAGGAGCTGCGAGACATGGATCTCAAGAAAGTACCCGCGATCAGTGAGACTATCGATTGGGCGCGAACTCTGCTACTCTTACACACTGAATCGCTTGACCCCGAGCTGGTGCGAGAGACGTTGAACGTGATCCTTAAGTTCCAAGAAGATATTGAGAACATCGATCACGAAATCTCGACGTTAACGCAGAAGGCAATCTCGGCGAACTAGCAGATACGGCGATGGACAAAACGCTGACGAGCTTCATCGCCACGTTACGAAATGCGGACGTTCGTATTTCGCCGGCGGAAACCCTTGACGCACTCAACGCGGTCGAACTAACCGGCTATCGCGACCGCGAATTCCTCAAGAACACACTCGCGCTGGTTTTACCTAAAACGGCCGACGAAAAGGACACGTACGACACCACGTTCGAACAGTTCTTCCGATTCGCTGAAGTGTCGGGGCAAAATGCTACTGGCGCGCAAGTCGAAAGCGAAGGTGAAGGTGAAGAAGGCGACGGTGATGGTCAGGGGCAAGGAGATGGTCAAGGCGGCAGTGCCGGTCAGACCAAACCCAGCAACTCCAAACGGAAGAGCCGTCCTCGATTCAGCGACGTCAACGAGGAAGAGAAAGAGCAAGAAGAAGATCTAGGTACGGGCGAGATGTCAACGCCAGTCTCTTCATTGGGTAAGTTGCTCATGCAAGACAGCCGCGTTGAGCTTAGCGTGCAGATGGCGGATGCAGCCAAGGAAGTGAATCTCGACGACATCCAAGTCTTCACGCAAAAAGGTCTATATACCCGTCGCATCATGGATCAGATGGGACTGCCCGACCTTCTTAAAGAAATCTCAGCGCTAAAACAGAGTTTCAATCTGCCGGACCGTCGACTTGCTCAAGAGCTGAAGCAACGCCAGGAATTCCTACGTGAACAGGTACGTGACTACGTCGAACGCCAGTTTCTGCTCCATGCTGATGCGACTGGCATGCGCCTGCGCGAGGAACTCTTGCGCAAGATCAAACTTTCGAATATCGAACACCGTAATTTCCGCTTGATTCAAGAAATCGTGTTTCGCATGGCGAAGAAACTCGTCACGATGCATTCACAACGGAAGAAGGTATTCAAGCGCGGAACGCTCAATGTACCTCGAACGTTGCGACGCAACATGAGCTACGACGGTCACATCTTTGACCTCCAGTGGAAGTCGGTGAAGGTTGATCGACCGAAGGTATTCGCAGTCTGCGATGTCAGTGGATCCGTCGCCAACTACGCTCGATTCATGCTCATGTTCCTCTACGCCCTTGAAGAGGTCATGCCAAAAGTACGTTCGTTCGCGTTTTCCTCTGACCTCGCGGAAGTGACCGAACTCTTCGAACGCAACAAGATCGAAGATGCCATCTCGAAGACATTACGCGATTTTGGTGGTGGTTCAACCGACTACGGACAGGCACTCGTGGACTTCAAGAAGAAGTGTTTGGATGACGTCGATAACAGAACGACCATAATCATCTTAGGCGATGCGCGGAATAACTACGGTGACTGCAAGCAAGACATCCTGCAAGAGATTTACCAGCGAAGCAAGCGCGTGATCTGGTTGAATCCTGAGCCACGAAATACGTGGAATACCGGCGACGCCGAGATGCGCAAGTACACACCTTATGTGCATCAAGCGGAAGAGTGCAATTCACTCATCCACCTCGAACGTACCGTCGGCAACCTTCTCAAATCCGTTCAGTGAGTCATTCCGCTGGCTGAATCAAGCACCGAATCTGTCGCCAATGTCATTCCGGGTTCAGGGCGGCAGTTAATCCGTTACGGCATTTATGCCGTGGTGGGATTCGTTGTGTTGTTGTTTTTATTGGGGCAAGTCAACCAATGTACCGGCACGCGAAGTTCATCCGTTGGCGCGGTACATGCTGCGACCGGGACGATCACGCTCAACCTCGCACAAGAACCGCCTCAACTTGATTCCACGAAGGCGACCGACCAAGTTTCCGGCATGGTGCTTGGTCACGTTATGGAAGGTTTGTTGCGCTATGACGCGAACGACAATCTAGTTGCTGGAGTCGCTGAATCCTGGTCGCTGACGGACACCGAAGCGCATTTCACGCTGAAACAAGGCCTGATGTGGAGTAATGGAACACCCATTACCGCGCACGACTTCGTGTTCGCCTGGCGCAAAGCCGTCGATCCGACGACGGCGTCGCAATACGCCTTCATTCTCTTTTTCATCGAGAACGCACGCGAGATCACCAGTAGCGACATGCCGGTCGAGTCGCTAGGCGTCACCGCCGTTGACGACCACACCTTGCACGTCAAGCTGATCGAGCCGACACCGTTCTTCCTGTCCTTGACGGCGTTTCCGACGTACTTCCCGATTAATCAAGCGTTCTATGAGTCGAGAGATGGTGGATATGGCTCTAATGCCGAAGACCTGATCTACAACGGACCGTTCACGATTTCGCAGTGGGTTCACAACGCGAACGTACGTCTCGAGAAGAACGAAAACTACTGGAATAGAGACGCCGTCCATCTCAACGCCATCGATTTCGCGTACATCCTAAGCGACGCGAACGCGATCATCAATCTGTTCGAGAGCGGCGACATCGCACAAGCGAGTCTCAACGTCGAATTGATCGACCGTGCCTTGCGCAATCATTGGGACATTCGACAACACGTGGACGGCTCAGTGTTCTTCATTGAAATTAATCATCGTGAAGATCGCCTGACCAGAAACTACAACCTGCGTAAAGCGCTGCAGTACGTCGACGATCCGCCTGAATTGGTGAATAAAGTCATCAAACTACCGGGCAATCTGCCCGGTAAATCCATCTTCCCCGTCTGGGTGCAGGGCGTTAACGGAAAGTTCCGCGAGGAATTCCCCGCAAAACCCATCATGACCAATCACGACAAAGCGCGTGAGCATTACGCCATGGCGCTCGAAGAGCTTGGCCTCGACAAGATCACGTTGGTCATGCTCAGTGGCGACAACCCCTCCGCAAACAAACAAAGCGAGTACTACCAAAGTAAGTACGCCAAAGTACTCGGCCTCGAATTGAAATTAGACCGTCAGATATTCAAGCAACGTCTTCAAAAGATGACTGACGGTGACTTCGACCTGGTACTCGCTGGATGGGGACCAGATTACGCCGACGCCCTGACCTTCGGCGATCTGTTCACGTCATGGAACGAGAACAACCGTGGACGCTACAACAATCCGGAAGTCGATCGTCAGATCGACATCGCGAAAAACTCAAGCGATCCGCGAACTCGTATGGAAGCGTTCGCACGTGTTCAGGATATCCTGAACGAAGACGTCGCGATTCTCGTTAACTACGAACGTGGCAGTCTGTACGTGATCCACGATCGACTCAAAAATGTCGCGCGACGAAGCGTCGGTCCCGATCCGGATTACGCCTTCGCCTACATCGTGGACGAGGAGTCGTAGCACTTGCTCTGGTACACGATCCGTCGGCTGCTACAAGGTCTTATCACGGTCTGGTTTATCGCAACCGCGACGTTCTGGGCGATGCACCAGGTACCAGGCGATCCGTTTGTTGGCGAAAAGGCCGTCTCCCCCGAAGTCGAAGCGAATCTAAAAGCACGTTGGGGTCTCGACAAGCCGCCACTTGAACAGTACTGGATCTTCCTGACGAACATGGTGCAAGGCGACTTCGGCATCTCCTTCGCGCAAGAGAGTCGCAGTGTCAACGACATCATCCTTGAACGCTTTCCGGTGTCCGCCATCCTGGGCATCCTTGCGATCGTTTTTGCCGGACTTGGAGGTGTGCTGTACGGCGCGTTAACCGCGCTCTACCGCAATCAGTGGCCGGACGTCATCATCATTCTGTTGGTGATCATTGGGATTTCCGTCCCGAGCTTCGTGTTTGCGTCCGTGGGCCAACTGGTCTTGGTGGTCATCAATCAGCTCATCGGGTTTACTGTTTTACCTGTAGCGGGTTGGGGCGACATCTCCCACATGCTCGTACCAGCGCTGGTACTCGGCCTAGGCACGATGGCGTTCCTCACTCGATTGATGCGGTCGTCCATGCTCGAGATCGTGACGGCCGACTTTATCCGAACGGCACGATCAAAAGGTGTTCCGGCGGCGCAGGTGTTTTCACGACACCAGCTGAGAAACGCGGTATTACCTGTCATCACGGTCCTCGGTCCGTCAGTCGCATCGATTACCACCGGCGGTTTCGTGGTTGAGAACATCTTCGGTATTCCCGGTCTCGGTCAGTCGTTCGTTTTAGCAGTGCAGCAGAGTGACTACGGGGTCATCATGGGGACGACGGTGTTCTACGGCGCTTTTCTCGTATTGATGGTCATCATCGTCGATCTGCTCTATGCGTGGATCGATCCTAGGGTGCGACTGGAATGATTAGCGATCTTGGTGTAAACGACATCGGCACCTACTCTTTTAAACGTGCAAACGTCGATCTTGACCGTGAGGAGATCAGCCGTCCTTCGCTTTCATACTGGCAGGACGCCTGGCTGCGGATTCGTTCAAACAAAAGGACGCTGGCCAGCCTCTGCGTCGTGGTCTTCATGGTCTTGGTCGCCGCGTTCGGTCCTTCGCTCTGGCATTTCGAATTCGACTCGCAGGATTTAAATCAGACTTCGAAAGCGCCGTGGTCAAGCCGGGCGATGACCGTCATCGAGCCTTACACGCCGTGGGTCGACCGTCCCGCCGTGTCTGGATGGAGCGATACGGGCGGACCTACCAACTTCGAGGTTGTCGGTTTTCCGTCCATCGAGTTTGTGCGCTTGACGTGGACACCGGTACAAGGCGCCACGCGCTATACCGTCTATCGAACGATCGTCGATCCCGAGGACGGTCCCTTCGGTCTACCGTTAGGCACGCTCATTGGCGAGAGTGAGAACGCCTACGAAGATCGAATTGATTTGGAGCAAGATCGTTACTGGTACTCCGTCGAAGCAACATTTGCCGACGGGTCTACTGCTTCAACGACACTTCCTGTAGAAGTTTCGGCAGCAACAACACTCGCAGGCGCGATTGAAAGCCAATGGGTTGATTCGGATTCGGACCTACAACCAGGCGACACGCTCAAAACACCTTGGCACCCCCTAGGTACAGACTATCTAGGGCGCGACATGCTCGCGCGCCTCATGAAGGGGGCACAAATATCGCTCTTCATTGGAATCGTCGCACCACTGCTATTCATCCTACTGGGCGTGGTCTACGGCAGCTTTGCTGGATTCCTAGGTGGCAAGGTCGACTCGTTGCTCATGCGCTTCGCGGATTTCGTGGTCGCCCTCCCCTTCCTGCTCTTCATGATCTTGTTCAAGCTCGTGTTCGGGATTGGTGCCGGAGAAAGCGGGATTCTGCCGATGCTCGTGGCACTTGTACTACTCAGCTGGCCTGCCGCTGCGCGCCTGGTACGCGGACAAATCCTGCAAATACGTGAAGAGGGTTACATCGATGCGTCGCGGTTATTAGGAACGAAGACACCGCGGTTGATCCTTCGCCACATGATTCCAAACACCATGGGAGTCATCTTGGTGACGTTCACGTTCGCAGTACCGTCGACGATCTTCACCGAGGCATTCCTTTCGTTCATTGGCATGGGCGTTGAACCGCCTATCCCGTCATGGGGAAGCATGTGCAATGACGGTCGAAAGACGATGGAAACGACGCCGCACGAGCTTATTTTCCCGGCGATCTTCATCAGCATCACGGTGCTTGCGTTCAACATTCTTGGCGACGGATTGCGTGACGCGCTGGACGCGCGGATGCGGTCGACGGAGTAACCGATATGGCCCTACTCGAAGTCAAGAACCTACACGTGGAATTCACCACATACGGCGGCATCGTCCACGCCGTGCGCGGCGTTGATTTCAGTGTCGACAAAGGCGAAACACTCGCAATCGTCGGCGAATCAGGATGCGGTAAATCCGTGACGGTGCAGAGCATCATGGGTTTGATCCCCATGCCGCCCGGACGAATCACTCAGGGTACAGCTCACCTGCAAGGCCAGGACATCATTCAAAACAAGGCAATTGACGGCAAAGACATCCGTGGCAACTTCGTTGGGATGATCTTTCAGGATCCGATGAGCTCGCTGAATCCGACCATGACGATTGGTGCGCAGATCGCGGAACCGCTCGAAGTTCACCGGGGTTTCTCACGTCGAGCAGCGATGAAAAGAGCCACCGAGTTGCTGGACATGGTGCAGATTCCAGAAGCTGCCAAACGAGCTCGGCAGTACCCATTTGAGTTCTCAGGAGGCATGCTGCAACGATCGATGATCGCGATGGCGATTGCTTGCGACCCACAGGTCCTGATTGCCGACGAACCTTCGACCGCCCTCGATGTGACGATTCAAGCCCAGATACTCGACCTCGTAAAGTCAATCCAAGCGGACACCGGGATGGCGATCATCCTTATTACCCATGACTTGGGTGTCGTCGCGCGCCTTGCAGATACGGTTAGCGTGATGTACGCCGGTGAAGTCATGGAAGCGGGAAGTGTGGACGACGTTTTCTATCGGTCTGCTCACCCGTATACGCTGGGTTTGAAAGAAGCGATGCCTACCAATCAGACGGGGCGCTCCCGACAGCTCGAACCCATCGATGGATCACCGCCAGACCTGTTCTCGCCACCAGATGGCTGCTCGTACGCAGCGCGTTGTCCGCACACGATGGAAGTCTGCCTGGAGCACAATCCAGACGCGTTCGCGATGCAGGACGGGCATCGAGCCAAGTGCTGGCTCCATCACGAAGCGTGTGAGGTCGTCGCCGAAGGGTTGAATCAGGCATGACCGAACCACTGCTTACGACAAGGAACCTAACCAAGCACTTTAGACTCGGTTCAAAAGCGCTTGTACAGGCTGTCGATGACATTTCGTTAGAAATCGCACCGCGCGAAATCCTCGGTCTTGTCGGTGAAAGCGGCAGCGGAAAGTCAACGTTCGGTAAGACGGTTATCGGCTTACACGACAAGACAAGTGGAACCGTGACGTTCAATGGCGAGGAGATGCCGGATGAATATCAGGCGTCCGATTTCCAGCGTTTCGCCAACAAGATGCAGATGATCTTTCAAGATCCGTATTCGTCCTTAAACCCGCGCATGACGGTAGGCGAGATCATCGGCGAAGGTCTCTACCTACATTCAGACCTCAAACGATCAGAGGTGAACGAGCAAGTCGCTGAGTGGTTACGCAAAGTTGGCTTGAACGCGGACCACATGTCTCGTTATCCGCATGAGTTCTCAGGCGGGCAACGGCAGCGCATCGGAATCGCTCGTGCACTGATCCTCAGTCCCGAGTTTGTCGTTTGTGACGAACCGATCTCAGCACTGGACGTCTCCGTTCAAGCACAAGTTGTCAATTTACTCGGCGAGCTAAAGGATTCGATGGGTTTGACGTTGTTGTTCATCGCCCATGATCTATCGATGGTCCGTTATGTATCCGATCGCATCGCAGTCATGTACCTAGGTTCGATGATTGAAATCGGTCGCTCGGATGACGTCTTCTTCGAGCCACAACATCCTTACACGCAGCTGCTAATTGGCTCAAACCCAGAACCAGACCCTAATCATGAGCGAACGCGTGCTTCAGTTTCGATATCCGGCGAGATCCCCTCCCCGGTCAATATCCCACCTGGATGCCGTTTCGCTTCTCGTTGTCCTAAAGTCATGGACGTTTGTCGCGAGCAAACCCCTAGCCTTATCCCGTTGGTGGACATTGGCGCTGATCATCACGTCGCCTGCCATTTATTCGATACGCCGGACTAGACCGTCGCTCACCTCTACGTGACAACCCCGTTATTAACTAACACCACCTACTCAGTTCAAGTACATCAACTCTATCACGATTAAGAAACGATAACTTCGCAATCGTCACGAGTCAGCGACACCGCGATTCGTCTCCCGTTGGCTCGACCTGTTAGCAAATTCGCGGCATTCAGATGCCAAGATTCTCATTTCTGGCGGCCTTCAATGACTCAACATCCTGTTTCCCAAACGATTTCCTCTGCATTCGCTCGTCATCGGCGGCGCATGAAATCGACGAACATGCTGGAACGGTACAACGAGGAGGTCCGCCGGCGCACACGCGTGGTACGGATTTTTCCCAACGAGGCGTCGTGCCTGCGGTTGATTCGAGCGCTTGCGGTCGAAACCCACGATCATTGGATATCAGGAAAACGCTTTCTGACCGGTGAAACCGGACTCATGAAAGGCCGTGAAATACCGACAGAATCGTGGCCGCAAGCGGCATGATATGGACATCTAGTTCGATCACGACCTGGCTTGCCCGTACGGGCAAGCCAGGTCGTCGAACCACTCAGTCAACAATGACCGAAATGAAATTGCAGAAAATCATTGACATAACTCAAATCGTTTACAAACAGGTCGTGATCAAGTATTTCCCCTGCTGTCAGCAAAATCTGTATTCAATGAGGAATTACCGAATCAGCACACTGCGTTGTGCGGGATCGCGGCGTATCGCCAAGTTTGTGTTGCTTTGTTGGTGCATCGTTGGGCCAATAGCTCTTGGTCATGGTGATACGCATGAACAGATCGAGGTACTCGATGCTTTGCTCAAACAAAATCCCGATCATGTTGCTTCCCTTCTTGAGCGCGCAGATATTTATCGTAGGCATCGTGAATTTGACGAGGCTTTGGAGGATCTGAATCGTGTTCGTTTACTTTCCCCAACGAGCAGCACAGTTCACTATTTGACCGGTCTGACACTTCTCGAACAAGGCAAATTCAACGAAGCTGAAACGGCGCTTCAGATCTACATCGGTCGATCGCCAAATAGTCCGCGGGGTCATCTAGCACTCGCGAAAGTCTTTGCTCAGCAAGAACGACACCTTGATGCCGCGCTAGCGTACGAGTTAGCCATACAAAACCAATCGACGCCAACGCCGGACCACTATCTCGCTAGAGCTCACGCATATATGGGAGCTGGAGAACCGTATTTGTCTCAAGCATTGGAAGGACTCGAAGAAGGTATCGCATTGATGGGGCCTCTTCTGATATTCCAAAGGCTTGCGATAGATATTGAAATCATTCAGGGAAACCATCAGAGCGCGATTGCTCGAGTAGATATGATTCTCAAAAATGTCGATCGAAAGGAAACGTGGCTGGTCAGAAAGGCTAAGTTGCTCGCCTCAATTGGTCGGAAACAGGAAGCGAAACAGCAATTTCTGCTCGCTGAACGCGCAATTGAGTTACTTCCCAAGAGAATAAGAACATCGCCGGCAATACGAGCTTTAGGAGAGACCATTCGCGAGAATTTGAATCGCGACACGCAAGAAAAGGAGGTCCACGATGATTCCCCCACGCACCGATAAATATCTTCTCACTGTCGTTCTACTGAACGTTATCCTGATTTTCGGGGCTTCTGTCTCTAATGCAGAAGAGCTAATCGCAAGAGGTTCGACCTGGCTGTATACGGATGACGGTAGCGACTTAGGTACCGCCTGGCGTGCGACGGACTATGACGACTCGGGCTGGGCATCAGGACCGGCACAACTAGGTTTCGGCGACGGAGACGAAGCAACTACGTTGTCGAGTGGACATATTACCTACTACTTCCGTCAACACTTCACTCTCGAAGACTCCGAAAATATCGCTGGTCTTTCACTCGCGATCCAAAGAGACGACGGCGCAGTCGTCTATCTTAATGGCACCGAGGTTTATCGAACCAATATGCCATCCGGAACTATAACGGCGAATACCACTGCTGCCGGTGCGGTAGAGACAAATGAGTTTTTTTTACACGACTTTGAATCTTCGGCTTTGCAGCGAGGAACTAATGTCGTAGCAGTTGAAGTTCACCAGAGTAGTCTCACGAGTTCGGATGTAAGTTTCGATTTTTCGCTTGAAACCACGGATACTGAACCAGGAGCTAATACCATCGTTGAAACTGGGTCAATGTGGAGTTATCTTGACGACGGGAGCGATCAAGGAACGTCGTGGCGGGAAATGGACTTCGATGACTCGAATTGGGAGTCCGGTCCGGCAGAACTTGGTTTCGGCGAAGGCGACGAAGCAACAACGCTGACTTCCGGGCACATCACCTACTATTTTCGGCATAAATTCAATATTGACGACTTAGATGCGATCGTTGGATTCGGTCTACGATTAAAACGTGACGACGGAGCGGTCGTATACCTGAATGGCACTGAAATTGCGAGATCTAACCTTTCGGGAGACGTCACCTCGACCACTCTCGCTGAAAATGCGTCCGATGACGGCAAGAACTTCCATCGATTCCAAGTAGCGAAAGACTCGGCCGTGCTCGGTGAAAACACTTTGGCTGTAGAAATACACCAAGTCTCACTTACGAGCTCAGACCTTAGTTTCGATTTGGAATTAGCCTGGACCGCTGAAGATGAATCACCTGAAGTCGAACGTGGGCCATATCTCCAGATGGGAACACCATCATCAATGATCGTTCGGTGGCGTACCGACGGCTTTACCGATACGAAACTTTCCTACGGTCTCGCGGTCGACGACTTGACCGAAACCATAACGGATGAAACTCTAACCACTGAGCACGAGGTGCGCATTTCCAACTTAGATTCGAGTACCACGTACTTTTACGAAATTGGCAATTCGCGTATGACATTTGCGGGCAACGACTCCGACTATTTCTTCAAAACGTCTCCGCCGAAGGGAACCGATGATCCCATTCGTATCTGGGTCATCGGCGATTCTGGGCAATGTGCGGTAGACAACCAAGGATGTATGGATGTCAACGCCGTAATGGAAGAATATCTCGAGTGGTCATCAGAGAATCAAGAAGTACAAGCAGACATCATCCTTATGCTCGGAGACAATGCATATAACGATGGCACTGATAGCGAGCACACAAGAGGCTTATTCGAGCCACTTGCGAAAGTACTTCGAAATCACGTCTTGTGGCCCGCGCCAGGGAATCACGAATTTGGGGCTTCCGATTCGCCGTCGCAGTCGGGACCTTACTACGAAGCCTTTACTCTTCCTAAGTCTGCAGAAGCAGGTGGTGTAGCTAGCGGGACGGAAGCCTACTACTCCTTCGACTACGGCAACATCCATTTCGTTGCCCTAGACTCCCACGATACCGATCGCACCGCCCCGGACAACCCTACAACAAATATATGCCCTGACAGCGGTGAAGGCGGCGCCATGTATAGCTGGCTCTGCGAAGATCTGGCCGCGACTACGCAAGACTGGGTTTTTACCTATTGGCACCATCCTCCATACACGAAAGGTTCACATGATTCGGATGCCGAATCTCAACTCATCGAGATGCGGGAAAGGTTTAACCCGGTAATTGAGTACTTTGGTTCAGACTTGAATCTAACGGGTCACAGTCACTCGTATGAGCGTTCAGTATTAGTGGATGGACACTACGACTCATCGAGTACATACGACCCCGCCGTTCATGCGAAAGATGCGGATAACGGCAATCCTACCGACGAAAACGACTATCAGAAGAACGAAGGCAGCAATCAAGGCATGGTCTATTCGGTCGTCGGCAGTTCCTCCAAGAATCAGGGAGGTCTCTCACAACACCCCCTAATGAGTTCCTGGGTGAACATTGAAGGTTCGATGATCATCGACGTTAGTGGCGATCAACTCGACGGGACTTTCGTCGATCGAGATGGTGTTGTTCACGATCAATTTCGAATCATAAAGACGTTTGAGACGGTTCCAACAGAGACAGATACTGATGGCGATGGAATCGAGAATGACGATGACAACTGTCCTAGCACCGCAAATGAAGATCAACTGGACACGGATTCTGACGGCATGGGCGATGCCTGTGACGCGGACGACGACAACGACGGTGTACCCGATGATCAGGACGCATATCCACTAGATGCGTCCGTGAGTATCGACGAAACGCCACCCGCAATCAGTGGCGAAGACTTTACGTTAGAAGGCAATTCACCGGGTGGGGTACGTTTGACATCGTCTCTTCTCCGTGAACACATAACCGTTACAGACGATGTCGATTCCGCGGATGACATTGAGATTACTGGAGATCTTGGCGAAAGCTTGTCGCTAGGTGAACATTCGGTTACATTCACTGCAACGGATTCCGCTGGTAACACGAATTCGGCAACGATCACCGTGACCGTCGTCGATACGACGCCACCGAGTATCGTGGCTCCAGATGCCGTAACGATCAATCTATCTTCGAACGATGAAGGCGTCTCCACAACTCCCACATTTATAGGTGAAAACGCTACCTGGCGTTACCTAGACGACGGTTCAGACCAGGGTACGGCCTGGCGCGAGAATGACTTTGACGACTCTGAATGGTCGAGTGGTGCAGCCGAACTAGGGTTCGGCGACGGCGACGAAACAACAGAGCTCAATTCTGGTCATCTTACCTACTACTTCCGACATAGATTTGCAGTTGAGGACGCCTCATCGGTAAATGCTCTGAATTTGCGCATCGTGCGAGATGATGGTGCGGTCGTTTATCTAAACGGCGCAGAAATCTTCCGTGACAATATGCCGGATGGCGCCATCACTTCTGCAACTACGGCTACATCAGCCATCGGCGGGGCGGCAGAATCAACCTATGTCCTAGCGGAGCTTTCGCCTGACCAGCTCGTGAATGGCGAAAACGTGCTAGCGGTCGAGGTTCACCAGAATTCCAGTGTCAGCTCGGACGTCAGCTTCAAATTAGAACTAACGTCTGCTCCTTCCGAAGGCGAAAATGTCGTGATTCGGGCTGGAGCTTCTTGGCTCTATCTCGACGACGGTAGCGATCAGGGAACGGCGTGGCGCGAGCGTGATTTTGACGATTCCGGTTGGTCTTCGGGATTAGCGGAACTCGGCTTTGGTGAAGAAGACGAACGGACGACACTCGCCACTGGACATATCACTTACTACTTCCGCAAACATTTTCCTATTGAAAATCCGGCTTCAATCAGCTCCGTCAATATGTCCCTGAAACGAGACGACGGCGCCGTCGTCTACGTCAACGGAACGGAAGTAGTGCGCGATAACATGCCCCCGGGCGAGATCACATATACCCAAACGACTTTCAACGCAGGGGATGACGGCAACGATTTCCATGACTTTGTGGTTGCGTCAAGCCATCTGGTGTCGGGCGACAACGTCATTGCGGTGGAGGTGCACCAATCGAGCACCACTAGTTCCGACGTCAGCTTCGACCTAGAGTTGACGGTCGTCGTTTCACAGCGCAACGCAGTCGAAACGAGCAACAGCAAAATCCAACAATTCATCGATTCCGTGACTGCGGTCGACCTTGTTGATACGGATGTGGCAGTGACGAACGACTTGCCGAATACCCTCGATCTTGGTGTAGAGACTGATGTTGTTTTCAGTGCCACCGATGATTCAGGCAATACGGGTACAAAGACGGTGTCGGTGTTGGCGAAAATAGGTCCAAACCTCACTGTACCGGACAACATCGTCGTAGTTTCTGCCGAAGGTGGGAGTCTAAGCAGCGACTTTTCAATTATCAGAGCCTTTCTGGAAGGTGCAGCAGCTTACGACGACGATGGCAATGAACTTGACGTCTCGCATGACGCGGGGGATTCGTTCGCCTTAGGCGCGACCATCGTAACGTTTTCGGCGACGGATAGTCTCGGTCGAACGGCCACTGCTACCGCGATTGTCACGATCGTTCAACCAACGAGCTTCGCCGATACAGACGGCGATGGCATGCCTGATTTGTTTGAAGTTGAGAACCAACTTGATCCTAATCGTGACGATGCACACGAGGATTTGGATGGTGACGGATTGGACAATATTTCTGAATATCGGCAAGGGAAAGATCCGACGCAGGACGACGTCGCACCGGTCCTGGCTATTCCTAATGATGTGCGCAATCCCGCAATCGGTTGGTATACGCCGGTCGATGTTGGCACAGCGACGGCTGTGGATGCTCTAGACGGTGACCTAACAGCTACAAGCGACTCACTGCCCGATGCGTTCAGGCCAGGTATGCATACGATCACCTGGTCAGCGACCGACGCTGCTGGCAACCTCGCGGAGGCAACTCAAACCATTGAGATTCTGCCTCTCGTGCAAGTTTCGTCGAAAGGAAGGATTGCAGAAGGACAAAGCTATTCTTGGACAGTGTCTCTCAACGGAAACGCTCCGAGCTATCCAGTCGAAATCCCGTTCGCACTATCAGGTTCGGCAACTAACGAAAATGATTTTTCGGTGTCGGCAATGGCCGGAAATCCCATCCTCATCGCAAGAGATTCAACCTGGCGCTACCTCGATGATGGTTCCAACCAGGGCATAGCTTGGAGAGACGCAAACTTCGACGACTCGGGCTGGTCGACCGGCGCTGCAGAACTGGGATTTGGCGATGGCGATGAGACAACCACATTGTCTTCAGGTCATATCACGTACTACTTCAGGCAACATTTCCGCCTGCAAGATGCTACCTCTGTCGAAGGCCTGAAATTGAGTATTCTGCGTGACGATGGCGCAGTGGTCTATCTCAATGGCGCGGAGATATACCGTACCAACATGCCCGAAGGGGACATCACATCCTCGACATTGGCATCAGTAGCTATTGGAGGGAGTGCAGAATCAGCCTACGAGACGGTGGAGTTAACCTCCGACCAGCTAAGAGATGGTCAAAACATTCTTGCAGTCGAAGTCCATCAGAACTCGACAAGTAGCTCGGATGTCAGTTTTAACTTAGAACTTGCTACCGGCCAAGAACCTGGTGCAAACGATTTAGTATCCCCAGGAGCGACGTGGAGTTACCTTGACGACGGGAGCGACCAAGGCTCGGCATGGCGCGATACAGCGTTCGATGATTCCAGCTGGTCCACCGGCGCAACCGAGTTAGGTTTTGGCGACGGAGATGAAACGACTGTTATCACCTCAGGTCATATCACGTATTACTTCAGGCACCATTTCTCTGTTGACATGCCGGAGAGTATTGCCGCGCTCACGCTATCATTGAAACGTGACGACGGAGCCGTAGTCTATCTCAATGGAACTGAAGTAGCCCGTGACAACTTGGGCGATGGCGATGTTGCATACGACACGACGGCTTCGAACGCAGATGATGACGGTAACAATTTTCATGACTTTACGGTCGCTTCAAGTCACCTTGAGGAAGGAAACAACGTATTAGCGGTCGAAGTCCACCAAGTGAGTACCGCTAGTTCGGACTTAAGCTTCGACTTGAAACTTGTGAAAGTTCCCGCTGCACTTGAAACGCCGACTAGCGTGACAATTGCGTCAGCTCTTGAGAGCGTGATTTTCGTCAACATCACATCAGATGATGATGCCGAGGGACAGGAGACCATTGGGTTGACTCTCTCAGCACCAACCACCGAAAACTCCGTTGTTGGGGCACAGGAAAGTACCGAGTTGACCATTGTGGAGGACGCAGTGCCGCCAAGCCTGTCGATCGCCATTTCTCAGGGTGAACTTTCGGGTCAATTTGTATCACCTGACGGCGGAAGTGTCGTGGCGACGGTAGAGATCCAAGATCCTAACGGAACGCATACCGCGGATTGGAGCCAATCCGACAACAACCTCGTGCCGTTAGATGGAACTGAATCGTTGACCTTTAGCTTCGATCCTACCGGTCTTGTCGCGGGTCCTTATCTCGTCAACGCCAATGTGAGTGACGATGGAATCCCCGACCGGGTATATAAGGTCGGAAAGCTTGTACACATCACAGACGATTCGGCGACTTCGGACCTCGATGAAGATGGTATTCCCGACGAGTACGATCAAGTCGCGGCGGAACATGCCATCTCTCTCGACGCGTCGGGGAGTGTGCTTGTAGCTGTAGCGGAACGGGGTACTAAACTCGCGGCAGGAGGCGCTGCAACCTCCAACTCCGTAAGGGGTGTGAAGGTGACGGAGTCAATGATCATCGACGGAGGTGAGGACGGCGGAGAAGCGCCATTAAATGGTGAAGATGCCAGCTTTGACTTTGGATCGGGACTTTATGATCTAGAAATCCAACGGATTCCAGTGCCTGGTCAATCCGTTCGAATCGTAATTCCAGTTGGTGCAGAAATTCCGGCGAACGGAATGTTCCGGATTTATACAGAAGCTGAGTCTTGGAACGATTTCGCGACTGACGAGAACAATTCATTAGCTAGTTCTGAAGGTACCTCAACCAGCTGTCCCGAAGTTGGAGCAGAGAGTTATTCAAACGGTCTGAACGAAGGTAATTTCTGTATCGAGTTGATGATCGAGGACGGTGGCGCTAACGATGCGGATGGCGAAGTTAACGGCGTAATCGATATTCTCGGTGGCGTTGGCGCTTCTGTATCCAATTGATGAGGAAAAAGACTATGGATTCTTCATTGGCTCTTCGGTTACAGCAAATGACAACGTAAATCCCCTGTTAAGTATCTGAATCGGGTATACGACAGCAAGTGGTACGGTGTTGTGGTAGAGCGCTTGTCGTTGGATGACCTGATTGGAGTCGATCGAGGTCGATCGGGTACGTTCTTGCCGTTTGTCGACGTGTTGCGTGCTCCATAGGCGAGCGTTGGACGTACGCGGTCGGCGTCGGTGCCAACGCACTTATGCACATGAGGTCGGAAGCGGCTCTAGTGAATGGTGCGCGACACGTTCATCCCGGCGCGAGGTGCCACCAGGCGTCATGCACGTCACACGCCTGGAGCAACCAGTCGAGTTTCGGGTTGGTCTTGCCAAAGGCGAGACGATCACGCCGGCCGGACCGGGTCAGCTTAGCGACGGTACCGATGACGTCACGGATCAACGGCCGCAGTCCGCACGACCGTGCGGTCGTCGGCAACATGCCGTACTGCATGGTCACGAATAACTGCTGCGCGATGAGCCCACATGTGTCATAGAGTTGATTGCCGAGAAAACACCTCGTTGTTGGATGGTGCAGGTCCATCTCGCGCAGGGATCCCTTAAAGCCGTTTTCCCAAGGGGATTACTGCTTTAACTACGCGCAGGGATGAATCTGCATTATTCGATGGTTCGATAGGATGTATTCGTTAGGAGCCGATCGATCGATTTCGATCTAACGACAATTCACCGTTCGATTGGATTAGCAATACGCTTCTATAGCGGCGGATACCGGTGCTACGTATCCTCGCGACGTAAGCAGTGGTCGAAGCAGGCGCTTCGAACGCGGGAGAAACCTAGCTTGCGATTGGGTATGGCGACGATCAGGCCGTCACGCCGCCTTGGACCAAGTCCGCCGAGGACAACTGCACCTTCGTAAACCGCACGACCAGCTGCGACATCTGCGCGACCGTATCGAGTTAGCGCAAGCTGCGCCGTTCGGCATTCTCTTTCACGTACCGGTCGAGGTGCTGCCGGGGGAACTTGTGGTAGATCCGGACGTAGCCGCGTTTCAGCATCGACCAGAACTACTCGATCCCGTTGGAATGCGCGAACTACGTTCGAACCGTCCCCGGACGTATTCGCCGATGCCATGCTGTACCGCTTCGTGTGGTGGTGGCAGGTCGTCGTAACTCTTGGCATGACCCGAATACACCGGCGCATCCGGCATGACGTTTTCTACCAGGTAACCCTGTAACTCGTCTTTCTTGGTGTCGTCGACCGCTTCCGCCCGCACCTGTCCGATCGCGCGATCCCAGATCCCCACCACCGCCCATTTGCCGTCTACACCCCGCTTCCCGTCGCGCTGCGAAGCATGCTGGTTCTTGGCTTTACCGCCGATGTAGGTCTCGTCGATCTCGACCGGTCCGATCAACAAGCGGTCCTCCCCAATGGCAAATGCCGCACGAATGCGATGACCGAGATGCCATGCGGATTTTTGAGTGATCCCCAGATCGCGGCCAAGCTTCGTACTCGCGACGCCTTTCAAGCTGATCAGCATCAGGTAGACGGCCGCCGCCCAGATTCGACAACCAAGTGGGGAGCGATGCATGACCAAGTTGGTTTTCACCGAAAAGTAACCGCGACAGTCACGGCACCAGTAGGGCATGGGTCGACGATTCGCACGTTCGTCGACGCGTCCGAAATGGCAATGCGCACATCGTAACCCGTCAGGCCAGCGACAGTCCACGAACCAAGCTTCCGCCGCGGCTTCGTCAGGCGCGAATTCATCAAGAAACTGCGCAGGAGACGTGCCTTCTCGCGGGCGTCGTGAGTCCCGTGATCGCACCATGGGTGTCATCGATTGAAGACGGTGTGAGAACAAAGTTCTCCTAACTTACTCGAAAATTTCTGTCATAAATTGAAGATTTGTAGTTAACTAAATAATCCTCAATATAAATCCACTCGGTCATTTAGAAACTTACGATTTACCACTGTAAAACCACCGATTGTTGTAGATTCATCCCTATAGCTTAGTTAAGTTAATAATCTCTTTTTATTTCTAGACTAATACTCGTCAATATCAATCGTTCATAGTGCCTATCCGCCGCCATCTTGGAATCTCCTTCTAATTGACTCGCATATTTTTTCTACAACGTTGCTCAGCCGCTCAAACTGAATATGAAGGATATGATCCCCTTCACCAGTCGCCCAATCCATAAGCGATTCTTCGTCGCCAAAATTCGCACTGGCCATTAAATCACTGATCTTCCATGCGCCGACGATATTACCGTCAATCTTCTCGAATTCGCCATTAAAATACAGTACGCCAGAACGCTTTGGAATTTCGCCTACGACTGACATCATTAATCTAAGTGTATACTCTAGTCGAACGCCTATATCAGGAATATCGTTATTATCGGACGAATCAATTCGCGATTTTTTTCCATTTTCATCGACACAATATACTTCTGCGGAATAATCACAATCATAACCAAGAATCTTTCCCAGATCGTATATTTTGAGCCATTCATCTACAGCGATTTTGATATATGAACTCAAGACTTCGCTAATATTAAATGAATCCTCAAATATCTCAGACTTTGCAGTTTCTTTCGAAGCCTCCAGCACTGCATCTGACACTTCCAGTGTAGCCTCCTTCTTCTCATTACCCTCCTCCGTGTCTTGAAGTGAGCTATCAATTTGGTTTGGTATAACCGAATCATCTACTGATTTATCCATTGGATCCAAATTCCTTTGGACCCATTTTCCAAATAGAAATGAGAACGCTATTAAACTATAGCCAATAAATATCCCAATTCCCAATTTCCAATCAGCGATACCCAACAACGTTACGGTACCTGCTGCAAGAGATATCACGACCCATACTGTGTATAAGATCTTTGAATTAGATTGCATAACGATTGATTATACTCTCTCGATTACTCAGTACATCTAGTCGAATTTTGCACAGGATTGGGAAATGTTTCCGTAATTCAGTTGAAGATTTCGACGGCGATATTTTCTATCACATGGATCCTGTGATATGGTACAACACTGAATTCAAACGAAGATCTATACAGTTCGGTTTTGTGACGTGCTAAAGGCACGAAAAGTGATTTTATTTGTGTAGTTTCTTGTCTGGAAATTCTTTGATTCTGAAATTATACCATATGTCTATTGAGCAAACGGTACCCGTTGTGGTTCCGCGCTACGAGTAATGTGAATGGGGAATACTGCTTTAACTACGCACAGGGATGAATGTGCATTATTCGATGGTTCGATAGGATGTATTCGTTAGTATCCGATCGATCGATTTCGATCTAACGCCAGTTCATCGTTCGAGTGGGTTAGGAATACGCTTCTTTTGCGGCGGATAACGGTGCTACGTATCCTCGCAACGTAAGCAGTGGTCGAAGCAGGCGCTTCTAACGTGGGATAAACTAAGTCTGAGATCGGGTATGGCGACGATCAGGTCGTCGCACCGCCTTGGACCAAGTCCGCCCAGGACAACTGTACTTTTGAAAACCGCGAAACCAGCTGCGACATCTGCGCGACCGTATCGAGTTCGCGCAAGTTGCGACGTTCCGCATACTCTTTCACGTACCGGTCGAGGTGCTGCTGGGAGAACTTGTGGTAGATCCCCACGTAGCCGCGTTTCAGCATCGACCAGAACGACTCGATGCCGTTAGTATGGACCGCTTCACGGACGTATTCGCCGATCCCATGCTGTACCGCTTCGTGTGGTTGTGGCAGGTCGTCGTAGCTCGACGCGTGATCCGAATACACGGTCGCACTTGGCATGACGTTCTCTTCGAGATAACCCTGTAACTCATCCTTCTTGGTGTCGTCGACCGCTTCCGCGTGCACATGCCCGGTCGCACGATCCCAGATCCCCACCACCGCCCATTTACCATCCACACCCCGCTTGCCGTCGCGCTGCGAAGCATGCTGGTTCTTGGCTTTACCCCCGATGTAGGTCTCGTCGATCTCGACCGGTCCTATCAATAAACGGTCCTCCCCAATGGCGAATGCCGCACGAATGCGATGACCGAGATGCCATGCGGATTTCTGGGTGATCCCGAGATCGCGCGCCAGCTTCGTACTCGCAACACCTTTCAAGCTGGTCAGCATCAGATAGACGGCCGCCGCCCAGATTCGACTACCAAGTGGGGAACGATGCATGACCGAGTTGGTTTTCACCGAAAAGTAACGGCGACAGTCACGGCACCAGTAGGGCATGGGTTGACGATTCGCACGTTCGGCGACGCGTGCGGAATGGCAATGCGCACATCGTAACCCGTCAGGCCAGCGACGGTCTATGAACCAGGCTTCCGCTGCGGCTTCGTCAGGCGCGAAATCATCAAGAAACTGGGCAAGTGACATGCCTTGGCGTGGGCGTCGTGCGTCACGTAATCGAACCATAAGCGTCGTCGAAAAAGATCGGTTGAAGAACAAAATTCTCCTAATTTACGCGACAACTTGTGTCGTAGTTTGAGGTTTTGTAGTTAAATCAGTATTCCCCAATGTGAATCTGTTCGTATCGCCAATCTCGTGCATCATCGGTGGAAGCTCTGTCGGAACCATGTTGAGCGTCGTTACGTCGCAGTGACGTCAGACCCGGTCAGGATTCGCTTCCGGATTAGTAACGTGATCAGTATGTGAATTACATACTTATTACAAACCAAAATCACAAGTGCTTGGCGTGCGAGACTAGCGCACGACGTTTGGATACATCAGAAATCTACGTCGCATATTGGCTATCACTTCGTTCGGCATTGGAGAAGGGTCGAGGTCCACCTGATGTCGAGACTAATCAGAATCAAGTAGACCGACTGGTGACGTGGGTACATAGTCAGCATGCTTTTCCTGTAGCCCGGGGCTGAGTATGCACTTGTGGGAGCGAAGGTGCGCACCTTCGATCAGGCGACCGGACCCAATCCGTCTCATATTGTGAAGGTGTTGCTGATTTCCGGTGTGCGACTTTTCAGGACGAACTTAATTCAAAACGACGCTACTCTCTAACGACGCCCATCTTTGTTGTCCGGAGTGGCACTCTATTAAAAGAGAAAGCGTGTTTACACGGACTAACCTACCGAATGGGGTCACAGTATCAGGATCCGGTGACATGACGGAGTATTCCTTGCACAAATGAACGGAAAATGGTTATCAACGCAGACATTCCCCGCGCCGTCTGGCATAAGGGACCTGGGGTAAGTTTGTGCGACTTTTTTCATATTAGTTCGTGCGGTTTTGGTGATTTGGGCGGCTGCCGTTCGCCGCGCATAATTGGCAATCCTAACAGGTAGTTAGGCTCGTGTCGGCCACGGAGGGCCACCCATGTCCAAGTCACGGCGCAAGACTGCCCTGATGGGCGACTTGCTAGAGCGCGTACGGGAGCAATTCCAGCGTGTGACGATTGGCGACGATCGCCCTGCCAACACGTATACAGCGAGGGATTGCCTCATGTGCGGGTTGGCGATCTTCGTGTTGAAATTTCCGTCGATGTTGAAGTTCGACGACGCCCGCGACGAGCCGGTGCTATGCGGCAACTTGCGGCGGTTGTTTGGGGTCGCACGGGCGCCGACCGACTCGACCTTGCGGCGTCGCTTGGACGCCATCGACCCGAAGGCGGTACATCGCGTCTTGCGCATCCTCTTCGGGCGGTTGCTCCGGCATCGTCATCTGGAGCCCTTTCGGACGGCGGACGGCGCGTTGCCGCTGGCGGTTGACGGCACGGGCTACTACACCTCCACGAACGTGCACTGCAACCGTTGCCTGAACCAGAAGACGCGGGGCGGCGAGATTCGTTATCGGCATGCGATCTTGGGGGCGGTGGTGGTGCATCCGGACGTTGACCAAGTCGTCCCCGCCGCGGTCGAACCGATCATGAAAATCGACGGCGCGAGCAAGCAGGACTGCGAGCAGAACGCCTTCAAGCGCTTGCTTCCGCGACTGATGAAGGAACGCCAGGGCTGCCGCTTTGTCGTGCTCGCCGATGCGTTGTATGCCAATGCGCCGACGGTGAAGCGGTTGCGCGAGCACGGGCAGGACTTCATCCTGACCGTGAAGGACGGCAGTCACGCCCACGCCTTAGAGCAACTTCACGACATCAGCTTTCAAGACGATCCTGACGACCCGCTGTGCAGCTATCGATGGCTCGAACAGGCGCAATTGAACGAAGAACACGGCGAGGCCTGCCTGGTCACGCTGGTCGAACAGGATACGTGGGACCGCCACGGGAAGCACGCCCGGTGGAGCTGGGCGACCAATCGCCCGGTTGGGACGGTGGCCGACGCCCGCGCGATTGCGCAGTTGGGACGGTCCCGCTGGCGGATAGAAAACAACGTGTTCAAGACCCTGAAAGCCGAAGACGGCTATCACTTCGAGCACAACTACGGGCATGGCGAGCATCACTTATGCACGATCATGATGCTGTTGATGTTTCTGGCGTTCACCATCGATCAGGTCAACGCCATGGCGTGCGCCTTCTTTCAAGCCGCACGGGAACGCCAACGCGCCGCTTATTCCTTGTGGGAATCGCAACGCGCCATCATATTGTTCATCGCCTGCGCTTCGTGGGATGAGTTCTACAACCGCCTCGCAGGCGTACCGCCCGACATCTAGTCGCCCGACCTCGGTCGCTGACTCCTAGCGGCACTCACACACCAATCCACCGAACGATTTGCCAGCGACGCGCACCCACGTCGCGGATCGCTCACGCCCAGCGCTTGTCCGGCGACAAGAAAATGGACCGCCTCGGCGAGGAACGCCACAAAACATGCGTATTAACACGCTCAGCAACGGCAAAATGCGGACCATTCACCCTTCAAGAAAACTATATTTCGCATGGCGTTGTTGAGCGGGGAATTTCTGTTATCAACGTTAAATCTGTCGATTTATGACTATCGAAATCAGCTAATTGAGTGATAAATTGATGGGGTTTCATCCTTGTGTTTATGCTAATCAGAAATCCGCTTGTGTGGTTTGGCTAGATTTCCTGATCGGAACTCTACGAGTGTTAACGAATATTGCATTCACACATGTTTACGACATTGAATGTTCTTCGAATTCAAATCCTTCGCGTTGCATTTTCTCGAGAACGTCCATTGCTCTGACAGACTGCTTTTCAGTCGGCACCTTATCGGGTATGCTGGCTGCGACCCGAAGAATCCCAGTCTCTGTGGAAGAAAGAATATTGCGCCCTAACCCCCAATTCAGAGCATCTTGCCAAAAATCTCCTCCAGCCTTAACAACGGAAATCTGTGCTTGAATACCATTTAACTGCTTCTGCACCTTTCGAGCGGACTTTTCTTCGCCTCTCACTTCGTCTTGCGAGATAGTTTCGTCTGTGATATCGCTAGGCAACGAGATTTTTAGCATTCGAATGCGATCCCAGCAACCTTGATTCTTGGCCCACTCCGTCACATTGCCGAATCCGGTGGATGGGTTCGTTAGGACGTCGTGTACATGCTTAGAAGTGATTTCAAGCGCCTCAGTCAATGCACGGTTCGGTTTCTGATGACGCCAGATCATGTCGAAATCAACAACGAGATCCTGATTACCGATCTCGTGTGCGATTTTCGCTATCGTGTATGCGACGATGTTAGCCCTATAGCCGCCTTGATACCATGGTTGATTCGATACCATACGTTCAGTTGCCTTAAATACAATCGCCTTTGCAATTGATTTTCGGTACCACGCTTCATTAATTTCATTCGACGATCTCTCCCACTGGGTACCGATTCGTTTCGCAAAAGCAGCGAAATTCTTCTGCGCGCCTAGACTAACTTCGCGCGGTCTTTCCTCCCACACATTGAGGAACTTAGCGAGATCCGTTTTCGAGAAAAGTTGCGATCGAGGATATTCGTAGTCGAACTTCCTGCGCTGTGCTTGTGTCAAGTGCGCTCGCGCATCTGCGTATTGACCTCGAGCGCGTTCGTAGAACCACTTGCTTTGTCGAAAACTCCCGTCTTGAGAAGGAGCGTAAATACGACGAGAGAATTCCTCCAAGCGGACATGGAACGGATGATTCGCGAAAAAATCTGCTGCACTAACTCGGTTCTGGCTATTCGCATATTCTGAGATTTTGGGTACGAGTCCAGAAGCAATTTCGCGAGATACTACAGAAAGTTTCATCTGTATAAACGTTTGTGAGATGTCTAGATCCCGAAGTTTTGCTAGATGTAATGAAGCAGTTGTTTGACCGCCATTTACGATCTGAAAATTGCTCATCTGTCGGAGAAGCATTTGTCCATCGCGTTTAGTGATATTGATGTCTTCAGCCGTCGCAGTTATTCCATTGTTGTACGCAAAGAACATCGAAGGTTCGTTTTCTAGAGTCAATCTGATCCCACGATTTACCTTTCCCCGTGCTTGCAGAAAAACTCTCACGTTTTGCTCCAGGAGACGAGCACCCCAGTGATCGTAGATGTTCGCAAGAACTTCCCCGGGAATGACTGCTAGATACGACGTATGTTGCGTATTGTTCTGTTGCGCGGGTAGGATAGGAATAGGTCCGCCAAAATCCGAAACTAAATCGATTTCCATATCTTCACGTTCAGCACCCGCAGTCACATAGGAATGAAACCTTTGTAAATCCCAAACGTTAAAAGCGAGCTGTTTTTCATCAATGTGTCCAGATTGGCGACCATCCACTCGTTCACTCAGGATTCGATTGCTAATTAAGTAGAACCGCACTTTTCTTAAGTGTTGCCAACGTCTTCCAATAAGATCTGCTAACCCGAACGCCGGGCTTGTCTCTTCCAGAGCGTTGCGCCACGTTTCATTCAACGATTGTCGAACGAAATTACCTAGTCTCCTAAACATTGCATCCATTTCGGTACGGGTCAATCTACAGACATTCCCCGCGCCGTCTGGCATAAGGGACCTGGGGTAAGTTTGTGCGACTTTTTTCATATTAGTTCGTGCGGTTTTGGTGATTTGGGCGGCTGCCGTTCGCCGCGCATAATTGGCAATCCTAACAGGTAGTTAGGCTCGTGTCGGCCACGGAGGGCCACCCATGTCCAAGTCACGGCGCAAGACTGCCCTGATGGGCGACTTGCTAGAGCGCGTACGGGAGCAATTCCAGCGTGTGACGATTGGCGACGATCGCCCTGCCAACACGTATACAGCGAGGGATTGCCTCATGTGCGGGTTGGCGATCTTCGTGTTGAAATTTCCGTCGATGTTGAAGTTCGACGACGCCCGCGACGAGCCGGTGCTATGCGGCAACTTGCGGCGGTTGTTTGGGGTCGCACGGGCGCCGACCGACTCGACCTTGCGGCGTCGCTTGGACGCCATCGACCCGAAGGCGGTACATCGCGTCTTGCGCATCCTCTTCGGGCGGTTGCTCCGGCATCGTCATCTGGAGCCCTTTCGGACGGCGGACGGCGCGTTGCCGCTGGCGGTTGACGGCACGGGCTACTACACCTCCACGAACGTGCACTGCAACCGTTGCCTGAACCAGAAGACGCGGGGCGGCGAGATTCGTTATCGGCATGCGATCTTGGGGGCGGTGGTGGTGCATCCGGACGTTGACCAAGTCGTCCCCGCCGCGGTCGAACCGATCATGAAAATCGACGGCGCGAGCAAGCAGGACTGCGAGCAGAACGCCTTCAAGCGCTTGCTTCCGCGACTGATGAAGGAACGCCAGGGCTGCCGCTTTGTCGTGCTCGCCGATGCGTTGTATGCCAATGCGCCGACGGTGAAGCGGTTGCGCGAGCACGGGCAGGACTTCATCCTGACCGTGAAGGACGGCAGTCACGCCCACGCCTTAGAGCAACTTCACGACATCAGCTTTCAAGACGATCCTGACGACCCGCTGTGCAGCTATCGATGGCTCGAACAGGCGCAATTGAACGAAGAACACGGCGAGGCCTGCCTGGTCACGCTGGTCGAACAGGATACGTGGGACCGCCACGGGAAGCACGCCCGGTGGAGCTGGGCGACCAATCGCCCGGTTGGGACGGTGGCCGACGCCCGCGCGATTGCGCAGTTGGGACGGTCCCGCTGGCGGATAGAAAACAACGTGTTCAAGACCCTGAAAGCCGAAGACGGCTATCACTTCGAGCACAACTACGGGCATGGCGAGCATCACTTATGCACGATCATGATGCTGTTGATGTTTCTGGCGTTCACCATCGATCAGGTCAACGCCATGGCGTGCGCCTTCTTTCAAGCCGCACGGGAACGCCAACGCGCCGCTTATTCCTTGTGGGAATCGCAACGCGCCATCATATTGTTCATCGCCTGCGCTTCGTGGGATGAGTTCTACAACCGCCTCGCAGGCGTACCGCCCGACATCTAGTCGCCCGACCTCGGTCGCTGACTCCTAGCGGCACTCACACACCAATCCACCGAACGATTTGCCAGCGACGCGCACCCACGTCGCGGATCGCTCACGCCCAGCGCTTGTCCGGCGACAAGAAAATGGACCGCCTCGGCGAGGAACGCCACAAAACATGCGTATTAACACGCTCAGCAACGGCAAAATGCGGACCATTCACCCTTCAAGAAAACTATATTTCGCATGGCGTTGTTGAGCGGGGAATTTCTGGTCAATCTACCGACATCCTTGGAGGTATGAAAATCTAGAATGATCAGACTGAGTACGTCTGAAAGATCTGTTGGATCGCCACCGAATCCGTCTACGCGAATCCCTCTCGGAGTTTTGAATGGAACTCGCTCTGCGTCGTCCAGCTCTCCGGCATCAATCAGATGTACGCAGGCTTTTTGAAAAAACGTATCCTCTAAAAAATCGCCTCCTACATCGGATTCAGCATAGACATCTTGTAGAAAGCTCTCTGCAAATTCGTTAATCTCCATCAATTTCTCCTCCAATCGCTTCTCGTAAACTCAGGGTATTTCTACGAAAGTCACTACAACTAGCAAGACGAATCGCGTATGTCACTTTATTGATCGTGGGTGGGATCATTGATGAAGTAATCCTTGGAAACCCACCTTCGACTTCATAGATAATTTCCTCACCAATAATCGGGTGTACGACAATTTCTGCAGATCCCTTGTCCCATAAGGGTTTTCAAGCCCACGCGTAGCCGTTGGTTTTCGAAGGTGTCGCCTGGACTCGATGTGCGTCGCGCTGACGTTCGTACCAAGCGTCCAGTTCGTGGTTCATGTACCGACATCGAAGCGCCAACATCTTGGTGGCGCCGGCCAGCGACCAGCGCATGCCGCCTTGCTTGAAACGCGTACCGATCACGTTCTTGCACGCGTTTTCGATGCGCGCCGAGCTGATCGGAAGACCGCGCTCGCGATAACGCGGATAATCCATGCGGGCTTGATTCTTCATCAGATACGCCACTTCATCCGGCGCCCCGAATTGGCGCAACGCGTTGATGACTGCCTGCGAGTTGCCCGCGCGCAGTTTGCCTTTCAGCTCCTGATGCTTTGCCTGGGCACGCTTCACGTCGGACCCGTAATGCGCCTCGCACGCTTGGTAGATATGTGACGACACGTGGTAGAAATCCAAGATCTTGCACGCCTTCGGGAACTGGCGGCTGACCAACTGCTCGATCCAGACCGCGCCATCGCTCAACATCGTTTGCTGGCTTGCGGTCGTGAAACCGGTGCGTTCACCCTGTCGCGCCAAGCGTTGATCAAAGGGCGATTCACCCGCGCTCGTCGCCGCCGATTCGATCGCGGCATCGTAGTGCGGCTTGACCTGGTCGTCGTCCGTGCGCCAAAAGGCCACGACCTTGACTTCGCGGGTCTTGGCGACCCCGTCCGCACCCTTGCCGACCCGGTCAGCCGTCGCCTCGGGCCGCATCGGAATCCCCGTGCCGTCAATCGCCCCGCAGTCGCTTGGGGCCTCGACAAACGGCGCTGCCCGCATCACCTGACGTTGTTCGTCGGCGTGCAACTTGGCGCCCAGACACTTGGCCACCCGTTCCACCCGTTTCGCGTTGACGGGGATCGCCGTCAAGTCATGCAGCAGGTGCGCCGCTTGCGTAAACGACACGTTCGCAGCCACCATGCCGATGGCGTGTTCCGCGCCCTGCGTCAAGCTTGCGGTTGGGAGCGACAACTCCGCGCGACGCGGTTTTGTGCGCACCTTGCACACCTCGGCTTGGCACTGATAGACCGCATGTTCGACCCGCAATTGACCGAGCCGCGACAGCACCTGATTCGCGCTGACGCGTTCGTATTTGGCACCTTCCCCGCAGACCTGACAGGTCATTTCACGGTAGTTTTTTTTTGAGCCTCAGCCAAGTTCAGCGTGTGTTCAAGGATGGTTCGCGCCGTCGCATGCGCCGTCGCCAACGTGCGCGTTTCCTGCGCATCGAAATCCAACGCGTCGTTCAAATCCGCTTGCAGACCCTCGTTCGCCACTCGCAACTGGGCGGCAAACGCCGCCGACGCCGCCTGCGCCAACGCCGGTTCGGTCTCGTCAAGCAGCGCCACGAGGGGACCCATCCGCCCCCGTAAGCGTGCATTTTCAGCCTTGAGCGCGTCAACTTCCCGCTGCAACGTCGCCAACGCCGTTGCTTGGGTAGCGCGACGCGCCGAAAACCGGCGCTTGAAATCGTCGACAATCGACATCGTCAATAGCATCGTTGAGCCTCCGTGCTTGCCGCCAACGGGCCATCCGTGCCCGTCAAAACATCGCTTTAATTATGCTTGGCGAGCGACCCTCCGCGGCACGCAAGCTCGCGTCAATGCGTGAAGTATTCTTACTCTCAGGGAGCGATTTAAACTGACCACCCATTTAGGTTCGCCAGTGACCCCATACGGGTGCAAATTCGCCCCCAACCCCTCGTATATATGATTCTTTGTCCAGTTATAATCTGCAGGATTTGTCGTACACCCCCAATAATCCAACGCTTGTCTGAATAGTCGTCCAACCAATCGAACCCAGTCGAAGCTAACCTTTCATCGAAAATGTGAGATACGGATGGGTCTATATTTGCAATTCTCTGCTTTATTCGAGCAGCAAGATCTGTAACGGTTATTGAATCAATCTTCTCGTTCGTCGCCGTAGCGATCTCTGTAACACTAAGAAATAAACGGGTTTCCCCCAGTGCATCTAGCTGATCGAGTGACGAAACGATAATTTCTGCACGCTCAGGGGAGTACGTCTTCGCCTCAATTGCTACTAATCCGAATTTGAAATCCTTAGGTGCACCTAACGGACCTGTCCAACCTTCAATTACGGTTTGCACACTCGATATTTCGAGTAAACAGCGTTCAATTACGCGGAGCTCGCCAATTAACCCGCGTTGCTCTATGTCTGAGAGTAGTCCACTTGACCCAAACCTCAAAAGTCGATGCCATCTCCATGCTCTTGTCAAGAATCGAGATACGGCGTCATCAGCCGTATTCGCGATTTTTGTTGCATTAACCAAATCGATACAGAACCGGTAGAACACGTCTCGCTGCTCTGTGTCGGTGAGTCGAATAATGATTCTCTCGCCGGTGCCATGCTCTAGATCTGTCGCATCGATTGTCAGGCCTTTGAGTGTTGGCAGTCGCTTAGGTCTGGCTACGTTCTCTCGATTTAATTGGAGGACGAGAAGACAGTGTTTTTCCGAATCGATTCCCCAATAAAAAGCGAACTCTCTATTTCCAGCGTTGGGGATGCGACGAGCGCTTATTTGGGTGACCCGCATTGGTGATTCGATCGTCGCCCACGGATCTTCATGAACCATTTTCAGTAAACTCATCGTCGTCATCAGCGTCGTCCGCACCGAAGTGCTCGCGATACCATGTCGTATTGACTATGTATTCAACTGTGGAATCCTCAAGCCGCGTGCTTGGAAAACTAATACTCCAAGCGGCGTATGGTTCGGATTCGCTGAGGTCATCGTCAATATCGCCGATTGCGAGTAGATGTATGACGAGTAGAGGTTTACGACGTACTCGACCGTAAATATAGTCAGGGTAGTTTTTGTTGCCGTCAACTCGCGCAATTCCCGAGTTGTACTCAGATTCCGCACTTTCAGCTTCGTGCTGAGTTAACCCCACCTTCGCGATACCTCTTGAACTTACTCTTTGCTTGCTAGTCACCATCAACATCGAATCATCTCTGCGTTTACCTCGCGAACGACGTTGACACACCAGCCGAAATCCTAATCGATAGTCAACTAGAGAATTTGGGGTCGATCGCTGTATTCCAGCGAACAATATGTCCCACTCGCTTAGTTCAGAACTGGCTCGCTCTTTAATATATTGACGTACCGGTTCGCTCTCGGTGGCGAAAGATCCTGGATGATTTCTAAACAGAGCAATGAAAGAATCGACAATTAATACCGGCACACCACGCACCAGGCGACCCCGCCCTGTTTCTTCACCCTGTGCAGGGTCAAGATCCTGATTGCGCAATTGTTCAGCAAGTCGCTCAACGGCAATTAAGTTTGCGCGGCGAGAATCTACATCAGGGCGCAAAATCGCAGTCTCAACAAACCGATTTGCCAAGCCGATTCGAACTGTCTGATTTTGACCAGTACCCATTTTGTTTCGAGCTGTGACCTGCAATGTATCCGGATGGCTCCGTACTTTCAGCCCAAATTCTCTGGGTGTCGCATTAGCACTTTGCATTCGTGCTAATTCGTCTCGCAGTTCATCTATTGAATCTGAGATGTGAGAATACCAGCCTTGAGCTTCCTCCGGCATCCAAACTCGACATAGATCTTCGTAACCATCGCGATATCCAAACCACCTACCCATTTGGAAAAGAGTGTCGTACATCATCGATCTACGAAGGAAGTAACTCACAGTCAATCCTTCGAGAGTTAATCCTCGTGACAAAGACAGTCCGCCGACGGCAATAACATTCAAGCCGTTTTCGTCATGTTCCGCGTAGTCAAGCGTGTCACCGCTTCGTCCATTGATTTCTACGATTCGGATCGCGCTTACACTATCAAGAAGGTATTTTCGTATGGATTCCCAAGCTATTCCGCAGCCCTTTTCATATTCCCTGTCGTACGTTCGTTTGAGATCGTGAAAAACTGGATCTCTTAGAGAATCGCGAAGTGCCAACGAGCCGTTGACTCGGACGCTAGATACGATCTCATCCACTCTCAGCTGAATCTCATTTCGAATTTGCTGCTGCACTGCCACAAATCGAGAAGCGTTGACTAACATCGAATTGTGAGCTCGTGTCTGACCTCTAGCAAGTCGAATGGCACGAACAAGAATAAATGTACGAATCGCTTCGATTAGGCTTGACGGTAATGTCGTGATTGAATGCTCTTTTTTGTGGTTAGTTGGTAGCAGAGCCTCGTAGTCATCAAGGTCCATTACTACACTTGCGTTCTCGTCTTGAAACACGTTAAAGGGACCAAAGTAGTTTGTCGGTGCATCCAAGCTAATGATGAAATCGCGTGGAAACAGATCTTCGCCAACCATCTGATCTTCGGTATCAGGATCAATAAAGATGTTTGCAAATGGTGTCGCGGTATAGCCAACGTAGCAGCTTCTTTCGAATAGGTCTAAGAGTTCGCGAATCTGCCCGTTGATTCGAGAAACGCTCTCAACTCGTTGCTGAATATTTATAGATGCATTATCTGCTTCATCGTCAATGAGGAGCATCGGCTCACGAATCTTCTCAGTTCCGAGTTCAGCATTGTGTTTTCTTAACCACTCAATCAAATTCCTCAGTGTCGATGTGTTTTTCTTTATAACGAAAACGACAGGCTCAGTAAGGTTCTGTAACGGTATATTTATTGTCTCAGCGATTGCTTTATGGAAATCTCTGAACGATGTAGTGAATGCGGAGGGCTGGCGTCGGGAATCGTGTCGCCCAACTCCCATTACATGTCGAGTTGGTAAGTAACTTCCCGAAACTGCTGCGCTGCTAAAACCTATAAACCCTTCATCCACACGACGCTGTGTCTGATTACGAAGCGAATTTTGAAGCCCAGCTATGATGATGATAACTCGATAACCCGCATCCGCTGCTCGCGATACGACACCGATGTAGTTTGCGGTTTTCCCTGACTGTACGTGACCTAGCACCATGCCACGACGATCCCACACTCCATCTTTGTTAGGGTTCTCTAATAGACCTAAGACCCTCTCCGTGACGTTACTTAGACCTCCGAGAACTTGCGGTGAAAGACCCTTCTCAACTAATAATTCTCGATAACGATGCCAGTAGTAAAAATCGATTTCCGATCGAGAAGCGTCCAACCACGGTTCGAATCCGTGCCCTTCTAACGCTGCGCCTTCGGTCATGAGAATACCGTGCACTTCCTCAAGACTGATCGCTAGATCTTCTGCTTCTTGCTCTGTCACGGTAGGACAGGCAGGACGTGCTTCAGCGATCACATCACGAATTCGCTGTTGCGTTGGCAGTTCCACAGCTAAAAGCGCACGAACCATTGTTTCGAGTCTTTCTAGATCGTTCATTCTGTAGTCGAATCCTCCGTAGTTAGAGAGTCAATAATCGTCAAAGTCCGCTCCCAGTTCTTGTCAAATGGAGGTGACAAAACCATTTGGTTCTTAATTTCCTCGCTCGACATGTTGCGGTCTCGTAGCATCTGCCAAAGGGACCTCGAAATTGATTCGAGATCATCGTCACTAATCACAGATTGCTGTACCGAGTTCGCTGGACTACCACTGACGTCTACGTGCAGTGCATCTACGGGTAGTGCTATAGCAATCATCTTGAGAATACGCTTGAGTTCGTCTTGCTTTTCCTTCTCGAAAGCTGACGCCAGTCCGGATATCAATGGGTGCTCATCATTGATGTGATATGAGATGCGATTCTTGTCCTGCGTCCGTACCCAGAAAGGCAAGCGACTTTCTGTTGTGAGTTTTGCACCTCTTTTTGTGTACGTTCGCCTGGACGGCTCCCCGATCTTCTCGATAATCTTCTTCAATCGATTTCTTACGGTTAAAGGTGGCTGAGCCGATGCCTTACGCACATCTATTTTCCAATCTGCGTCCAAGGTATTTGGAATATCGATTCCGACGCGAGCGAGTTTTGTCAGTTCGAGTTGGCGTGCTAAGCGGAACCATGTACCGTGCAGAATCAATCGGCGATTTCGATACAAGTAGAACCCTTGATTGCGAACGTAGCCTTCTTGACCCGCAAAACGATCCCAATCTTCCTTGGATACTTTGTCATGATGGGGCAATGTATACGGCGAAATGCGGATCACGTCGCCACCTAGACTTATCAATTCCTGAGGATGGTGTTGAGTAGCTGCGTGATTCGAGTTGAAGGGGTCAAACGCCTCGAGCTTGCGCCCATTCAGCGACATTCGCACCTTGTTTCCACCTCGATCTGCGAGAAAGCGATGAAACACAAACTCCAAATGTGTAGCCGCCTGGTCCAACTGATCAACTAAGTCACGACGTTCGCTCTCGGCGTTCGTTCTGACTAGCCGATCTAGATTCTCCCAAACAACCAGGGTTCCATTTCCGGCTAGCTTCTCCTGCCATCCATTTCGGATTAGCTCGGCTTGAGTCGGCAATTCGATAACCAACTTTCCGCGCTTAGTTACTGTCTGGTGATCCCAAGTCGCACTAGTTAGACTCCCGTTTTTCCTCGTTACTACCGTAAACCGGCGACATTGAGAGAACGAAGCTGTTTTGAGACCGAGACCAAAGCGACCAAGATCGTGTTCTTCGCGCACGTCCAACGGGCTGCGACTGCCAAGTTTCATCGCGCGGATCAGCTCTCGCTTCGACATGCCGCAGCCGTCGTCCAATACGGAAATGAGCGGCTTCTCACCGTGCGTATCTGCGAACAACTCGATATTGCTAGCCCCAGCAGTTATTGAATTGTCGACGATGTCAGCGAGCGCAGTCTTTAGCGAATAACCCATATCCCGCAAGCTCTCTATCAGAGCTGGGGCGTCGAAATCGAGCTCCCTTTCTTCTGGTCGACTCATCGTTCGATTAGTTCCTGAAAACGCCGATTGGGATATGTTTCATTGAAGTTTGCTTCGATTCTCTTGTTTCTTATTTGCACGCTTCCGAGACTGATCTCGAAAATCGAAAATCTTTGAAACCTGTTCTGCTATTTGCCATGCTAAGTACGGTGGGACTGCATTCCCAACCTGCGAATACTGATTTGTCCGGCCACCCATGAATAGATAGTTGTCCGGAAATGTCTGTAGCCTAGCCGCTTCTCTAACAGTCAGTGTGCGGCATTGGCATGGATCTGGATGAATGAAGTAGTTTCCATCTTTGGATATATGACTGGTGATCGTTGTTGACGGATGATCAGCTACTTGAACACGAAAACGGTCTACGAATTTACCGCTCAACCAATTCGCGTGGTTAGGCGCGATGTCTTTAGGAAAGTCTTCGGCACGAGGTGATTTTGCGAAAGTTCGAGCAAATGCGGCAGCAAATAAGTATCTATTCAAATCTTCTGCCATGTGACCACGGGTCTCATTATTAGGTATCAGTGGCAATTTCTCGTCGGAAATCCAATCTCGTAAATTCGAGGGACATGTTTCAGAGAAGCTTCTCGAATTTCTGACGTCCCCGAAAGCGGTCGGGAAAGACGAGTATTTTGTTGATTTCATCACCAAACTTAAGTTTCGCTTGAATGCTCGCTCGTCATTGCTAGAGATTGATTGAGGTATGTTCATCCGAACCAGACGGATCGCTCGTTGAACTACGTTCTTCCACGCTCGATCGTCGTCTCTTTTACTAAGCTTGCTCCGTAATGAAGGCATCATTCCAATTACTTCATTCAACGTGACTTGCTTCGAGTGTAACTCTAGTTTCGGAAAGAACTGATTCGGTAAACTCCGTGCGATGTCGCTTCGTATGCAAATCACAAATACACGATGTCTCTTTTGGGGAACACCATGTTCCTCCGATCGCACGATAAAGTCTCGAACAGGGATACCGTTCCGCCATGATCGTTTGTCAGCGTACGGTGCTAAACTAAATAGTTCGTATTGGTTCTCGCCAGATGCATTTTGGAGGCAATCCATAACGTCCTCGAACAGCAGATTACCGTTCACACGAATTGAGAGCAAGCCTCTTACGTTTTCAAGCACTGCTACCATCGGACGAAGAGTCTTCAGTACATTCGCAAATTCTCTGTATAGCGATAGTCTGTGGTCGTTGGTGATGTCATATTCTGGGTTCCCTGCATTTCGAGACCGCCCTACAACGGAATACGCTTGGCAAGGCGGTCCACCGATTAGAACTGTGTGATCTCCGAATTCCGCACGAATGGAGCGAATCCTTTCCCGAATGAGTTTCGATGCTGTATCACTTCCTATTTCAACGCATGGTGTCTCATCAGTCGCGTCCTTCCAGTTCTGCGGGAAAAGGCTCTCCCAATCTGGTTCACCGAGTTCTGATTCAGCAATGTACTTGTAATACTCATCTGGTGGACCTGATGAAAACTTGCGTACGAACGCTCGCATTCGTAAGGTGCGGTTTGCAGTCGGATCCTTCTCGATAGAGAGAGCAATCCGAAAGTTTCTTTTGTCATTCTGTCGATTAGGTGCAGCAAATCCTTCTGCTAATCCACCCGGCCCGAGAATAGGTCTATGACAGGAATTGGCTTTTTCACGGATATCTCACTCAACGTGTCGTCGTAATATGGTTCATGCGACTATGAGTTATCGTCCTAAATTCCAATCGCAGTTTGTGCGATGATTGACTTACCGTAACCGAGTTCAAGAGAGCCCTCCCAGATGAATGACATCGTTGACCGAGCCACGCGATCTCGAATGATGTCGACGATTAAGACGAAAAACACAAAGCCTGAGATTGCATTGCGACATGCACTCCATCGCGACGGTTATAGATTTAGGTTGCATGTACCGAACCTCCCCGGAACGCCCGATGTCGTCCTACACCGATATCGCGCTGCATGTTTTGTACATGGTTGCTTTTGGCATCATCACAAAGATTGCCGCTACGGTACAACTCCGTCTACGAACGCAGAATTCTGGCGTACGAAATTCGAATCTAATAACGAACGTGACCGACTATCGAAGACCCAGCTATTGAAAGACGGTTGGCGCGTAGCGGTAGTTTGGGAGTGTGCACTGCGAGAGGATCGAGTCCTCGAAACGATTCGACTACTTGAACGATGGTTGAAATCAGAATACTCCGAATTTGAGACTACAGCCTAGGATTAGTACATAGAAGAGATTAATAAACTCCATTCTGTGAACTCTATCAACATGGATGGACGAATGTTAACTTCACTATTTAAGCCAATGACAGTATCGTGTATGGAGTCTTCGGTCATTCGCCGGAGTGAAGCATAGTTCAGCATGTCACGACTGCACTGCCGCTAAGAAGACAGATTTTCGATTACACATATGTGGAATTCGTCCACTCTACTACTACATATCGGCTATGAATCACGTCATGTGCGCGGATTCGATCAATTTCTATGCCACACTCGTCAATCCGTGCACGACGGTTCGATTGAATACCGGGCATCGCATAATCGCATAATGATGACAGAACGAATTCCAATGTTGAATGGAGTGTTTCATAAGGACCGACGGAGAGACCGACGTTACACGCCACGTTTCCATTCGTCATTCCATCGAACACGGGCTTGTCAAATTTGGTTGACGAACGTCAATACGCCCAACGCGTAGCGGACTTGAGCTTTCGAATCACAACTCAGAACCTATCAAGTTAAAACAATTAACGGTCAACACCGTAGTCAATCTAGCACCCTAGAAGCATCCAAAGCCTTATTTAGATACAACCATTCGGGAATCTGCTGGTCTTGTTTTAGTCTTACTCGTTGATGTCGAATCGCCTGGAAGATCCCGTCTAGAGACTGAATTTCGTTAGATAGACCGGGTAATGAATAGCTGGCTTCCATGAAGAACTGCTCTTCATTTGGTGTACCAATCCAGGCGCTTTTCCACCAATCCACCATTCGATCGTGTGCGTCCGCTAGAGTTTCTGCTGCGGGTAACCTGTCGCTCTTCTGACCGTTTACGTTCTTACTCGTTGGCAGCAAGTTCCAGAAATCGTTGTTTGGCCAACGTGACCATGGAAAGCAGTGATCAATTTCAAGGTTCGACCGCAGACCTAATCGCTTAGCAGACCAAATGCAAGTGAGTGGAAATCCACCTCTTCTGATTTCGTGAGCTCGTGACACGACCGCGCTTGTTTCTCGTTTCGAATCTGCCCATTCAAACATGCGATCGTCGGATGTGCTGAGTCTACTTTCAGGCTGCCAAGGCAGGATTAGCTGTCTCCACTCTCGCACGATCGCGGGGTCCAACCAACAAGCGAACTGCCCGAGTGTTTGCCATAGCTTTGCAGGAATCCTAAAGGTTCCAAATCCACTTAGGTATTCCTTCGACAATAGGATTGCATCCGTGTGCTTTCTAACGTTATTGAAGCTACATTCGAACACCTGACGACTTGAATCACCTGGGTAGGTGATGTAGTGAGCTGGCATCCGTTGGATGTTTCTGCAAGCATCAGCGATCGCTGTACGAACGACGTTCGCCCGGTCCTGATCGAAGCGAAATCCAAGCCTGAGGTCGTTCGGTGAGAAATGTGCAAGTTGGTAAAACGCGTTTTTCGCAAATCCATACCCAGCAGGACCGGGATGTTGACGCAGCTGTCGCTGCGAGAGGAGTGGCTGAAATAACTTGATCCAGTACAACCCCACCGCACCGAACGGAATCTCAACATAGTCCTCTGTACGTCTGGTAACGACACCGGGTGCAGTTTCAGCGAGCTTGACCAACGTTCGCAATAGACCGAGTTTGTAACTCGAAGATTTGTTGTCATTAACAATGATGTGACGTAACAGAGGTAAATTGCCTGTTCCATCATCTGGCATTTCGAAGAGTTGCCAGTCCCACTCAACGTGTCTGTTTGAAAGATCAGGTAGTCTTAGATACTCTGCGCGATGACTTACCGCTTGCTGATTTCCTAATCCGATGAGTTCTGATGAACTTACGGAGTAGAAACTTCTCTCGAGATTTTCGGATTCATCGGTTCCGTGTCGCAAGCTGACTACGAGTAACCCCGATGGGTTGAGCAAGTCACACAGAATCCGGAAAACACGTGCACGTTGATTGGGTCTTACATGCTGCCAAACAGCGCTCAAGAGAATTAGGTCGAACCGGTGTCCAAGCGCTCGAAGGCGCTTCAGGTCAGGTAGAGAATCATCTAACCAGGTAACTCGAACATGGCTAGTCTGCTCTGCAAGCTCCCGTACCTTACTAGGCTCTACTGCTACTACCTCCCAACCTTTCTCTGCTAACCAATTCGCATCTCGACCTGACCCTGCACCTATATCGCAAGCAGTGCCAGGTTCTTGGCTACGCAAGTGCTGTTTTGCCCAGTGTCCGTGAATGACATTGGGGTCGTAGGCCGAATATTTCGCGAATAGTCGGTCACTATTCTGGTCGTAATAGCTTCTGCTAGTCAATCGTTCGGGACGATTAGATACATGACGAGATCAACCCTCATTCTACGAGAGTTTTCGTACTTGGATAGCGATTGATACGAGATTGACTTCGATTTGCCTCTTAAGTGCTATATGCCAAAACACGCCACATACAGATTCTCGTCGAATTCAAAGAATCTGTCTTAGTCGACCCGATTCGTTTGATTCACCTTCGAGTCTAAATGTTCTACCTTACCTTATTGTCCAATCGATCTCGATCAAGTTCGTCGAATGGTACGACGGACTTCTTGATTCGATCGGACTAGCTCGATACAAGAAATAAGCCTGAAAGAATGGCGAGCGAATGTCATGCACCCATTTCGATCTATACGTATTTAGGCTAGCCTATACCCGATACAGCTTGAGTGAACGCACAGTAATATTGGTTGCCTCCCATCACGAAATCAGTCTATACACAACGGAGATGTTAAGAAACGACGAATCTAGACGTCTAGCCAGTCTGATTCTCTCACTTTTGTTCACCAGCGCCTTGATCATGTCAGTATACGAGTTCAAGTCAACGAACTACGAGGATGGGATCGTCTCTTTGCTCATAGGACTTGTCGGCTTATGGTCGATCGGGTTTCACCGAGACTTAACTAAATTTCTATATCAAGGTACTAGATTTCTGTTACGGAAGGTTCGCAAGAGACAGTCATCGTAAATCGCTGGTCGGCGAAAACGGACGCGACCGAGTACGCTCTGGCGTTGTCTCTGCTTGTCATCATACGAGATTCGCAGGCGCATACCAACACTCGATCCACCGTGATTCTTCGCCAAGTCCACTAAAAACCAACGATTGGCACGTAGGTCACGAAGTATCATGTTGGCAATACTCTAACAAATTTGGAATACACAAAATGATTGCTCTAGTCGCCAAACTAAACGTTGCAGAAGGTAAAGAAGCCGAGTTCGAGGAAGTCATGCTCGGACTAGCCGAGCAAGTTCGCGCAAACGAGGACGCCAACCACCTCTACACGCTTGTCAAAGACGATGACGGATATTCAGTTCTCGAGCTATATGACGACGATGCAGCGTTGCAGGCACATATGCAGAGCCAACACTTTAGAGATGCTGGCGCTAAATTCGCAGGGCTCATGGCGGGTCCTCCGTCGATGCAACGATACGAAGTAGTCGGCTAAAACGAAATCGGTTGAGGGTTCGGTCTCAACCTTCTTCTTCGAATAAATCAGCAAGTTGGTCGGCCATTGCGCCGCCCAATTGTTCGGCGTCGTTGATTGTCACTGCACGTGAATAGTGCTCTTCGACGTTGTGACCTATCCCGATAGCAACCAGTTGGACCTCCGATTGCTGTTCAATCGTTTCGATTGCGAACTTCAAATGCTCTGTGAGGTAATTACTGGGGTTCTGTAACAGCGTCGAGTTGTCTACTGGTAGACCGTCGGAGATGACCATCAGTATCTTGCGTTGCTCTGCTCGAGACACGATGCGGTTATGTGCCCAAATCAGCGCTTCACCGTCGATGTTCTCCTTGAGCATTTCTTCACGCAGCATCAAGCCAAGATTGCGCCGTGATCGCCGCCAAGTGTCGTCTGCCGCCTTGTAGACGATGTGACGTAGGTCATTGAGTCGACCTGGATTACTTGGCTTCCCTTGATTGATCCACTCTTCGCGTGATTGACCGCCGCGCCATGCACACGTCGTAAATCCCAATATCTCCACGCGCACCGAACAGCGCTCTAGGGTTTGACCGAGGATGTCACCGCACATCGCCGCAATGGTGATGCAACGGCCTCGCATCGAACCGGAACTGTCAATCAAAATCGAGACGACGGTGTCCCGGAACTGCATCTCCTTTTCTTGCTTATAGGCAAGTGGGTTCACCGGATCAACGACAACCTGGCTTAGTCGAGACGAGTCAAGCAGACCCTCTTCGAGGTCGAATTCCCAAGTCCGATTCTGCTTCGCCATTAGCTTGCGTTGTAGCCGGTTCGCGAGTTTGGCGGTTGTGTGTTTAAGCGGTACGAGTTGCTGATCCAGCATCCCGCGCAACTGCAATAGCTCCTCTGCGTCGCAGAGCTCTTCCGCCTTCACGACCTCGTCGAATTCTTCCGAAAAGCTCTTGTAGTCGATAGTCGTTCGTATTCGACCTAAGTCGTCGAGCGCAGATTGAGGTGCTTCTTCAGGCTCGGACTCTGCACCAAGCTCTGACATGTCCATGTCGGCGTCCATTTCAACCGTCGAGGTCTCACCCTCCGAGTCCTCTTCACCGAAGGAGTCTTCGTCTAGAACGACGTCTTCGGGCGCATACTCGGTTTCAGGTTCGTTCTCATCGTCAGCGGTTTCAACGTCCGAGTCGTTCTGCTGTAGCTCCGGTGGATCATCTAGGTCAGTCGATAACCCTAGGTCACGAAGGATGTTGCGACAACGAACTGCGAAATCGTTCTGATCGTGAATCGCAGTTTTTAACGCTTCGATATCCTGCCCTGCATTTGCCTCCACGTACTCCCGCCAGAACTGAGCCACGTGTTCCGCTGCAGGTGGTAACGGGCGTCCAGTGAGGTGTTGACGAACGATCAATCCAACGGCTACGCCTAAAGGTGCTTCTGTTTCTGCGGTGATTTGATCGAATTCGGCTTGACGACAGATCGCTTCAAGATTCGCGTCAAGGTTTTGTGCGACACCTTCCATGCGTAAGGTACCGATCGACGCAACCCTTGCGTCCTCGACCCATTCGAAGAGCTCTTGGGCAGGACCTGTAGAAGGCGTGTACCGGCGATGAACCGTCGAGTCGTGGTAACGCATCTTTAGTGCGATTTCGTCACCGATACCGCGTACGGCATTCAGTTCCTTGTCGCTACAACCGTAATTCGGTTGCGGGACGCGCACGTTGTTGCCTTGGACGCTTGTGCCGCCTTTACCGAATGAGACTTCCATCTCTTCGTTCTCCGCGATAGCTCGCATCGTGGCGGTCATTGCCCGTTTGAACGTGTCTAACGGGTCACCATCAAGCGTCATGGCTTGCTCTATACGTTCAGGGTAACGCCAGCACTCGCGTCGCCTAGATCATCGCCCATGCAACGTTGGTAATACTCAGCAATGATCGGACGCTCAAGTTCGTCACACTTATTCAAGAAGGTCACACGAAAACCGAAGCCGATATCGTTAAAGATCGATGCATTCTCAGCCCACGTTAAAACGGTGCGCGGTGACATGACGACCGAAACGTCGCCATTCACGAACCCCTTACGAGTAAGGTCGGCCACGCTCACCATGTTGCTGATGACGCGTTTGCCGCCTTCGCGGTTCTGCCAATCGCTCGCTTTGCCGTACACGATGTCCGTCTCGACCTCGTGTTGAAGGTAGTTCAGGGTCGCGACGATGTTCCAACGGTCCATCTGACCTTGGTTGATCTGCTGCGTCCCGTGATATAGACCGGTCGTATCCCCTAACCCAACCGTATTGGTCGTGGAAAAGAGACGGAAATACGGATGAGGTGTAATGACTCGATTCTGGTCAAGCAGCGTTAGCTTGCCTTCGACCTCTAACACGCGCTGAATCACGAACATGACGTCCGGTCGGCCGGCGTCGTACTCGTCAAACACGATCACGGTGGGGTGCTGAAGCGCCCACGGCAGAAGACCTTCCTTAAACTGCGTAACTTGCTGGCCGTCCTCCAGCACAATCGCATCCTTACCGACAAGATCAATACGGCTAATGTGGCTGTCGAGGTTAATTCGAATACAAGGCCAGTTCAGTCGCGCCGCGACTTGCTCAATGTGCGTCGATTTCCCCGTGCCGTGATATCCCTGAATCATGACACGCCGGTTGTGCGCGAATCCTGCGAGAATCGCTAGTGTAGTTAACGGGTCGAACCGATAATCGTCGTCGATATCAGGAACATGCGCCGAACGTTCTTCGAACGCCGGTACTTCAAAGTCCTGGTCAATATCGAACGCTTCGCGCGCATTTACCGTGACGGTCGGCACCATGTCTGCCGACAAAGACGAATCGTGTGAAATCATGAATACCCGCGCATTAGGACGCCAATAGATAGACGCTGCGCGTCGATAATGGTCTTGAAAGCGCGTATTTAATCACGAGGATACTTGCAGTAGCACATGACCACCATTTACTTTGTTAGACACGGTGAAGCCGAAGCCGGTTTTGGCGCACATCGGGACCCAGGACTCTCTGAGTTAGGGCGAACTCAGGCAATCGCAACCGCGAAACATCTCGCGTCATTGGACCCGATGCCTATTTTCAGCAGTCCCTTGCGACGGGCACAAGATACGGCACAAGAACTCGCAAAGATCTGGGATAAACCCATCACGACCGAACAGCGCATCGCCGAAATACCATCGCCTATCGAGGATCTCAGCGACCGTACCACCTGGTTGGCAAAAGTGATGGCGGGTGCATGGCACGACTTGCCGCCTAATCTTAAGACGTGGCGAGAAGAACTGATCGAATGCGTGGTTCGATCGGATAGCGACTGTGTGATGTTCTCACACTTTGTCGCCATCAATTTGCTTGTGGGCGCGGCCAATGACAATCCCGCCATGGTGTCCTTCCGCCCAGACAATGCGTCGATTACACGATTCAAGAGCGACGGCGAGAGCCTAAGTGTGCTTGGAATTGGTGAGCAAGCACAAACGCACGTTAATTAGCGGCGCGGTCGATAACCCGCCACTGGTACTCATGCTCAAGTTCTGACGCTTGAACACCCGCGATGGCAAAGAGAAGGTTGCGTAGAAGATTGGCAGCGTCGCCGCGTGCCATACCTAGGAACATGCTGTTGAATTGCGCGCACTCGAGGAGCAGTTTCTCGATGCCTGCTTGACCATGTCTTCTGATCAGCGAGTCCACGCGCCGTCGTTGGTAGCCTGGAATGGGTGTTTTGGAATCGATGGTCTTTGTATGCGCTAGCGTCAGTGTTTGCGTGACCATGCTGAGCGTTCCAAGCTCGGTTCGGCTCGAGCTGCCGCTTTGATGACTCAGTGCATCAAGTTTTCGGGCGATTTGCACTGTATCACTACTGAACACTGCATCAAGCAGCTCGAGCAAGTCAGCGTTACTGGAGTCAGTTAGGTCGATGTCATCAACATCGATGCTGGTGCCTTCATCCAATACGAGGTTGAACTTATCCAGCTCTTGACGCGCGGCAAGCAGGTTCCCCTCGCACAAGTCGGACAGCTTTTCCGCAGCTTGGTTGGTCAGTTTTAGACCCAATGACGATGCCTTGGCGCGCAGCCATTGAATGCTCTGTTCGCGATTCAGTTCATCCGCGACAACAAATACGATGTCACGTGATGATCGAAGTTGACCGTACCACTTCTTTCGTTTCTCGCGGTAATCTAATCCGCCGAGTCGGACGAGCAGAACATTCGCACTTGATTCGGAAGCGAAGCTTTCGAATGCCGCAACCGCACTGTCATCGAAGGCTGAAGATCGCATCCTGACTTCGACCAATTTGCGTGTGCCGAACAACGATGATTCCGCTAATTCGTCGAAGATACCACCCCACTGCAGTGTTTTGCTCCGACCACGTGTTGAGCCACTATCGAGACGAAGGACTTCATGGTCCTCGATACCGTCCGCTTTAGCCGCTGTAAGAATCTGACGAGATGCCTCATCTTCAATCACCATCTCCGTCCCACCGGTGACATAGATGGACGCGAGACCATCCTTCAGGACGTCAGCGAGTTGGGTTGAGAAAACCTGCACGATTACGAGACCGTTGTCTGCATCTGATCGAGATATCCTTTTTAGTCCGACGCGTCGTTGAGCAACGCGAGGCGAGAAATCAGGAGGAGTGCCAATTCTTTACGCAATAGCTCGAAGATCCTGGCCTTTTCCTTCTCGAATCCTATCAACGAAGCCTCGTCAAGTCCGATGCTTTCAGACGCATGCAGGACAAGCGGCGTATGGGGCTCCGATTCGAGTGTTACGTCCCACCGTACGCTAATCCAGTACTCGATAGGACGTCCCAATGGATCGAGCCCCATCGAACGTTGATGCTCGATTTCTTCGATGCTCGATATTGTTTGGACGTCCGCGGTCGCTTCTTCGATTAACGGGACGGCGTACACGCGTGCTTGACGCTCAATGGCAATCTGAACGTCACGTGCGATACTCCCAGATAGATGAACGCCTGAGAGTCTTTCACCGACCGATTCAGTACGTAACGCGAATCCGCACGACGTCGTGGCGAGGCTTGCAAGGACTACGAGACCTAGGGCGAGTCGGTGCAAATGGTTTACTGCAGATAGAGCGGTTCGAATCCGAAGACCCAAGGTGTTGCTGGATCTACCGTGACGCGCACAGCACGCACTTCCGGATCGCCGTATACCTGCAGCCTCATAAAGTTGCCGTTGATTAATCGACCAGGACCAAATGCCGCAAGAGGTCTGTCAATCGTAAACCGGTGTGCATCGCCATGAACTAGAAGGATCGGCTTCGGATAGCGCGAAGACGCGATCCTCATTTCATTGACAAGATCCGCGTACGCGGGTGGCACTCTTTGACCACCCGTGGTTGCGAACATTTCTGCGTGTATGGCGATGACGACCGCAGGTAGATCCTGCTCCATCGCGATTCGAAACGAGTCCCGCAACCAAGCCTTATTCGCGTCACTACGCTCATGTGCTTCAAGAAGATCGCTCTCGCTCGCGATTTTCACGTTGTTGTTTGAACCCGTTACATTGAGAGTAAAAAACATCACATCGTTGTGTAACCAACGTACGTTTTCGACGAACTTCGTATAAGGCGACACATCCGCTTGCCGAACGAACGACAGTGTTTCCTGTCCGAGGCTCTTACTTTCGTTGAAATAGACATCGCGAATCAGTTGGAGACGCGAGGCAGGTTCCCAGTCCCCGTACGCGTGTCGGTCGCAATCCGTCCACTCGTTGTCGCCGGGGGTGAATATCAATGGCTTTGCGAACGTGTTAAACGTCTCGCGGATTTCTTGGTATCTCGATTCAACACACATCGACGCACCCCAAATGTCGCCGACATGAATCGAGAACGCGATGTCCTGCTCGTTGATCGTTTCGATCAACTGTTCATACGCCACGATACTTGGTTCGCCTTGATAGGCCGTATCACCGAGCGCGATGAATTCGAACTCCTCTGCCGCTACCGACCAAGCAAACAGCACGAGGATTGCGATTGAGAGCGCATGTTTCATGAATCGAGCTCCAATACGCTGAATGAATCAACTAATGCCTTGAGGCGCGGACGCCACCGCGTATCACGATAGGACTGATTGACGGTCAGCAGATACCAGCGGTTGTTCGCGTAAAGCGAGATGACAGTGGTTTCAACGAAGTGTCGACCAGCATCCGGTGTGACCCACTGAATTACGCCCATCATGGCATCGCGACCATCGAGCTCGATGCGCTTAAGCTTGAGTTCTTTATGCTCTGGGTATTGAGAAAGATCTATCGAATCGAGGGAATTCTCAAGAGCGACATCAGCGGGTACTTCTCGAACGTTGAGCCAAAATGACGGCATGGCGTATGGCGCACCGACATAGAAATCCGACTTTGCCATTGGGTTCGATGAAGGTTCCCACTCATATGGGTACTCGACGCTAAATCCCAGGCTCTCGTCAGCGTGCTTCCGCGTTGTGACGTCAACGAATTCGCTCAGGAAATCCTGCGCGAGCAACGACGTGCTTACTAACACAAATGCAATGAGGGTTAAGACGTGATGCAAACGCGTGCGCGGAGCTTTGATTTCACTAGTTACTGACATGCTGACCTTATCTCGTTCGAGCGGTTATTTGACGACGACATTGAGTATGCGACCCGGAACGTAGATGGTTTTACGCACGTCACCCGCATCAAGATAAGTCGCCACTCGCTCGTCTGACCGAGCTAATGCGAGTGCTTCTTCCTCGGTTGAGTCTACCGTTACTGAAATCGAACCTCGAAGTTTCCCGTTAACCTGCACACCAATATCGAATGTCTCAACTTTCGCGAGTTCAGGATCTGCTTCTGGCCAACGCCCAGAATCAAAGATAGATGTCTCGTGACCAAGACTTTCCCAAAGCTCTTCGGCGAGATGTGGTGCAAACGGCGCCAACATGACGACGAGCGGTTCTACTTCCTGCTTGACGCAGCTTCGACCACCCTCTCGCACGACGTTGAGATACTCCATTAACGCCGATATAACGGTGTTGTATTTAAGTTGCGCGATGTCGTTCGATACCTTGTCGATCGTTCGATGCATCGCCTTTAAGACCTGTTCGTCGGCCTCGCCTTCAATTGCCTCAGAGACACTCAACGCGATTCGATCAAGAAAACTCGCTGGACCGCGGATCCCGGTTTCCGAATAGTCCCCGCCTTGCTCGAACGGACCTAAGAACATTAAGTAAAGCCTGACCGTGTCAGCGCCCCACTCGGCAATCAAGTCGTCGGGAACGATGATGTTGCCACGACTCTTGGAGATCTTCCGACCATCCTTCGTGAGGATCCCATGTGCTCGAAACTTCTCGAACGGTTCACCGAAATCAAGAATGCCAATGTCGTTGAATGCCATCGTCACGAATCGAGCATAAAGTAAGTGCAATACGGCATGTTCGTGACCGCCGATATACGAGTCAACCGGCAACCACTTCTGGATCATCTCAGAATCCAGTGCGACGTCGTCACTATCCGTGCAGGGATAGCGCATGAAGTACCAAGCGCTATCTAAAAACGTATCTGAAACGTCAGTTTCTCGCGTCGCGGAACCGCCACATTTCGGGCATTCCGTCGTACACCAATCTTTATCTCGCGCAAGCGGACTCTCGCCCGAGTCGTCAGGCTTGAACTGCTCTAACTTTGGTAAAAGTACGGGGAGGTCTGATTCGGGTACCGGCACTGCGCCGCACTCGTCGCAATAGACGATTGGAATCGGCGGACCCCAATAACGTTGTCGCGAAATGCACCAATCGTGCAATCGATATCTGACCTGACCCGCCGCAAGACTATTCGCCTCAAGCTTTTCGACAATCGCACGCTTACCGTCCGCTACGGTGAGTCCGTCGAATTCCCCTGAATTCACTAACACGCCATCGCTAACATACGCTTCTGTCATCGGTTCGGCGTTAGCAGCGCCGTTTCTAGCAATGACGCGCTTTATCGGCAAATCAAACGTATCCGCGAATTCGAAGTCACGTTCGTCGTGACCTGGAACAGCCATGATCGCGCCAGTACCGTATTCGATCAACACGTAGTCCGATACCCAAATCGGCATCTCTGCGCCAGTAATCGGATTTTCGCAATTCGCACCTATCCAGGTACCCGTCTTCGGTCGATCGACGTATTGCCGCGCTTTAAGGTCAAGTTGCTTCGTCTGCTCAACGTATTCATCCACCGCTTCGCGTTGGTCTTCGTGCGCTAAAGCGTCAACGAGCGGATGTTCGGGTGCCAATACCATGTAAGTAGCACCACAGATCGTGTCTGGACGCGTGGTAAACACACGGATCGACTCGTTTCGTCCAACGACGGGAAAGTCGATGTCCGCACCTTCACTTCGACCGATCCAGTTGTTTTGAGCGATCAATGTCCGAGAAGACCAATCGATGCGCTCAATCCCGTCTAGCAATCGTTGTGCATAGGCTGTGATCTTGAGGAACCACTGCTCGATCTGACGCTGTTCAACCGCCGAATCGCATCGCTCGCAGAGTCCTTGAATGACTTGCTCGTTGGAGACGACCGTTTTGCATGAGGGACACCAGTTCACCGGCGCTTTGCGTTTCTCAACCAATCCGGCTTCGAAGAGCTTCAGGAAAACCCATTGGGTCCATCGGTAATAGTCTGGTGCCGTTGTATCAACTGTATGGTTCCAGTCGAACATAGCCCCTATTCGCCGGAGCTGGCGCGTGAAATTGCTGATGTTCGAAGGGATAAGATCGTTCGGATTCACCCCAACTTTCAACGCGTAGTTTTCGGAGTGAATACCAAATGCGTCGAACCCCATTGGCTGAAAGACATCATGGCCTAACAGACGTTGGTATCGCCCCCATACATCCGCACCCGTGTATGCGTAGATATTTCCCACATGCAATCCTTCCGCAGAGGGATACGGAAACATCATGAGGTTGAAGTAAGGGTTCTTAGCGCTCGCTAAGTCTTCGCGGGAAAACAGGTTGGTGCCGAGTTCGTCCCATCGATTTTGCCACTTGACTTCTACTTCGGTCGGTGAATAGGTGTCCATAGGAGCGAATTGAGGAAATCAGCGGAGGCTTGGGCGCACGGAATTTTAGAGTGGCGTGTATCGGTTCGTATTTAGTGAACGTTTTCGCTCAGTGGGACTAAAACCATCCTCACATCAATTCAAGATAAGAACTCCCCGAAAAACCAGATCGTCTAGATCCTATCGACCACACCAATTACGAACTCAAGTGAATCGAGACCCTGACTGAACGAGATTCGTACCTCACAAGAGATTGACTCTCATAGCCACTAGTGATTTGAAAGATAATCAAATCCATGCGAAAGGATGAAATCGCAAAAAGGTTTCAGAACCTGCACGTTTGGTCAACCAATGGTGCGCGAGCACCTCACAAGCCCATCCTTGCTTTGTGGTCGATTGGCCGCTGTCTACGTGACGAACCTCGACTAGCACAGTACTCATTCGTTGAAACGGAATTACGGGTACTCCTGCGTCGTTTCGGTCCTCCACGTAAAGCAATCCATCCACAGTATCCATTTTGGCGCTTGCAACGTGAAGGGATTTGGGAGATTGATCGTCCTAAATACGTGGGTACAACGTCGAAAGATGACGCTTTAGTCGGTGACCTCAAGAGACATAACATCAGCGGCGGATTCACTGCGACTGTTTACAAGACTTTACAGAATGACCCGGGTTTAGCGCTAACCATCGCTGAAGGACTGGTAGCTGGACACTTTCCCGAATCCTTAAGAGATGAGGTATTACAAGCCACCATTTCCCATGCTGAGACCGCCGAACTACCACCGCTTCTTGAATCCGTCGAGTTCGTAACCGTTCGTCGCCGCCGTCGTGACGCTTCGTTTCGCGCCAGAATTTTGAACGCGTACCAATTTCGATGTGCCGTGTGTGCATTCGCAGGAAGACTTGACGATACGCCACTCGCACTTGAAGCTGCCCACATTAAGTGGCATGAGGCGAATGGACCGTCGATCGAGAATAACGGACTCGCGTTGTGCTCACTACATCATAGACTCTTCGACTCTGGCGCATTCACTTTACACCCGGATTTTCGGATTAAGATAGCACGCGACGTAGCCGCTAAAGGAGTGCGAGAGGCATTAAATCGATACGACGGTCAGTCGCTACAGGTAATTCCAGATGACCAACGTGCACATCCTAGTAAGTCCTTCCTAAACTGGCACAAACGCGAGGTATTTAAGGGACGTATGTGAGTCGTTTGGAGTGTTAATGCGTGCACATTTTCGCTAACGCTCCAGTGCAATTTCGGTCCGCATTACAGAGAGCAGTTCAAATCTGCCTGACGCAGTCCGTTACTCAGCATGAGATCCAAGTTAATTCTTGCAGCAACTACAGCTAATTTGCCTGCATCTGTTTGCGCTTTTGTGTTTGGATTCTGCTCAATGGCTCTGGTTAGATGTTCTTCAACAAACGAGCAGGCTTGATTCTCGTTTTGTGTGGTCGCGTACATCAACATACCACCACCCGTTGCTAGGCCATAGTTGAACGCAGTTAGGATCAATGGATCAAGATCAGTGAATGGCAATGAATCCATTTCATCACTTGTCGTCGAAACTCCAACACCTAGCAAAAAGCCCAATCCAACCAACGCTTTTTTATTCATTCGCATGTCGTATCACATCGATAACGTGTCCAATTGGCATTATGGGTTAGGATCGGGAAGATTGATTTACCTCCAAACCTTCAGAATGCAGCTTACGAGTCGCGGGAGTTAGAGCATTTCGCTTTCAACGCGATCTCGGGTGAAGACGGACATGGGGCGTCCAGCCAACGTACGACTGTCACGAGAACCCTGACGCTTTCCATGTTTTTCAATAAATTCACCCTCGAGCAGTCGCAAATGGCTCTCCGGTGTCGATTTGATGCTGGCTAGCCTGAAATCGCGAGAGCACTACAACCGCTTGCGAGGTGATGCAGCTAGGACTCAAAAAAGTCGCGACCGAGTGAAAAAGGAGTCGCGTTCTAGCGGGTCCTAGGCAGAAATAGTGTTCTAAAGAAGAAACTAATCCTGCGGTTTCATTCCCGTAAGTAGCTACACTAATAATCCCTCTCTATTTTGTTGCGAACAGTTGAGATTTACATGGACGAAACAAAGATAGCGGAAGCAATCGATTTATTTAAGAAAGCAGTTCCCGATTTCGAGTCATTTGTACGTCCGGGCGAGGCGTTTACCAACGAAGAACTTGCGTACAAACAGGAACTATCGAAGGCTTTTCAGGACTTAGGCGAAAAACTGCTAAATAGCGAAGGCGATCAATTTCTAACTGAATTGCGAGGCTTGTTAAATCGGAAGCTGGAGGCGACAGGTGCTCCCCAAAATCTTGTGAGTTGGCGAGATATCACAGCCCTGTATGACCCGCTAGATACCGATCAGCTCTCCTCATCCACAGCTACTCAACGTATTCGTGAACTCATGGCTGCTGCAGACGACAGTGACCGCGTGTGGCAAGCCGTTGACAAATTCGCTTCGTTTCTCGCGGAGGGTGGTCTAGCGGCCGCACAAACGAAGATTTGGCCTTCATTGCTGCTTTTCCTATGGCGTCCCGAAAATTACATCTTCATCAAGCCTAGTTTCTTCGATAAGGTACTTGAAAGGCTCGGAATCGAGAAACTAGGTTTTGGCGTTCAACTCGATGGTGAATCGTACGAGCGAGTTATGCGCGCCATGGGGGAGCTTCGTGACCGGCTGTCTTTACTTGAAGCCAAGAGCTACATTGACGTTCAATCGTTTCTGTGGAAAGTCGAGGCACTGAAGAATTCGAAACATCTGGTCGATAGAGAATCCTTAAGACCCGAAAACGTCAGACATTCCCCGCGCCGTCTGGCATAAGGGACCTGGGGTAAGTTTGTGCGACTTTTTTCATATTAGTTCGTGCGGTTTTGGTGATTTGGGCGGCTGCCGTTCGCCGCGCATAATTGGCAATCCTAACAGGTAGTTAGGCTCGTGTCGGCCACGGAGGGCCACCCATGTCCAAGTCACGGCGCAAGACTGCCCTGATGGGCGACTTGCTAGAGCGCGTACGGGAGCAATTCCAGCGTGTGACGATTGGCGACGATCGCCCTGCCAACACGTATACAGCGAGGGATTGCCTCATGTGCGGGTTGGCGATCTTCGTGTTGAAATTTCCGTCGATGTTGAAGTTCGACGACGCCCGCGACGAGCCGGTGCTATGCGGCAACTTGCGGCGGTTGTTTGGGGTCGCACGGGCGCCGACCGACTCGACCTTGCGGCGTCGCTTGGACGCCATCGACCCGAAGGCGGTACATCGCGTCTTGCGCATCCTCTTCGGGCGGTTGCTCCGGCATCGTCATCTGGAGCCCTTTCGGACGGCGGACGGCGCGTTGCCGCTGGCGGTTGACGGCACGGGCTACTACACCTCCACGAACGTGCACTGCAACCGTTGCCTGAACCAGAAGACGCGGGGCGGCGAGATTCGTTATCGGCATGCGATCTTGGGGGCGGTGGTGGTGCATCCGGACGTTGACCAAGTCGTCCCCGCCGCGGTCGAACCGATCATGAAAATCGACGGCGCGAGCAAGCAGGACTGCGAGCAGAACGCCTTCAAGCGCTTGCTTCCGCGACTGATGAAGGAACGCCAGGGCTGCCGCTTTGTCGTGCTCGCCGATGCGTTGTATGCCAATGCGCCGACGGTGAAGCGGTTGCGCGAGCACGGGCAGGACTTCATCCTGACCGTGAAGGACGGCAGTCACGCCCACGCCTTAGAGCAACTTCACGACATCAGCTTTCAAGACGATCCTGACGACCCGCTGTGCAGCTATCGATGGCTCGAACAGGCGCAATTGAACGAAGAACACGGCGAGGCCTGCCTGGTCACGCTGGTCGAACAGGATACGTGGGACCGCCACGGGAAGCACGCCCGGTGGAGCTGGGCGACCAATCGCCCGGTTGGGACGGTGGCCGACGCCCGCGCGATTGCGCAGTTGGGACGGTCCCGCTGGCGGATAGAAAACAACGTGTTCAAGACCCTGAAAGCCGAAGACGGCTATCACTTCGAGCACAACTACGGGCATGGCGAGCATCACTTATGCACGATCATGATGCTGTTGATGTTTCTGGCGTTCACCATCGATCAGGTCAACGCCATGGCGTGCGCCTTCTTTCAAGCCGCACGGGAACGCCAACGCGCCGCTTATTCCTTGTGGGAATCGCAACGCGCCATCATATTGTTCATCGCCTGCGCTTCGTGGGATGAGTTCTACAACCGCCTCGCAGGCGTACCGCCCGACATCTAGTCGCCCGACCTCGGTCGCTGACTCCTAGCGGCACTCACACACCAATCCACCGAACGATTTGCCAGCGACGCGCACCCACGTCGCGGATCGCTCACGCCCAGCGCTTGTCCGGCGACAAGAAAATGGACCGCCTCGGCGAGGAACGCCACAAAACATGCGTATTAACACGCTCAGCAACGGCAAAATGCGGACCATTCACCCTTCAAGAAAACTATATTTCGCATGGCGTTGTTGAGCGGGGAATTTCTGCGAAAACGTATGGTTGCTTCGCGTCTCCCGTGATCAATTGGACGACGAAGTGCCGTTGTCGCTCTTCGTAAATTGGTCAGCAGAAGAGCGACTCAGCGACTTCTATCGAGAGTGCATAGAGTCGAGATTCATGAAAGGTGACGTGCTCTTATTTCTGGATGATGGTTCTACCAATCGAGTATTAGGAGAAGGCACACTATCAGATTTCACCCTTGAGGGTGGAACGCTTAACGTAACGGTATCAGATTTCGTAAGCAACGAAATTGTGCTTTCAACGAAGACGAACTCCCAACTAATCATCCCTGGGATCGTCGAAGGATTTGGCCAACACGCGGTTCAAGCTGAGGCACTATGTCGAGAGTATTTTGACCAGTTCCGCAGTACGTACCTGATTGGCTGGAATCCAGATATCCAAGGTGAAGGAAGTGCGAGTAACGACGTTGGACAACTCTCCTACAAGGTGGGTGATAGAACGGACTGGGCGTGTGTCAACAAGAGCATAAGAACTGGTGACCCTGTCTATCTTGGACGAGTCGGTTCAAAAGCGCCGAAGGGGCTAATCGCGAAAGGCAGAGCATGTTCTGGTAGTCATACTGCCGAACATTGGAATCCCGCCAAGGCAGGTAAATTGCAGGATTTCGTTCTAATCAGATTTGAGGAAATTAGGAGCGGCGAATCTGATTCCTATCTCCCTCTTGATGGATTAAAAACAAAATTCCCAGAGCAGCAATGGTCGCCACAGTCATCGGGAATTCTCATTCAAGACCAATACCGTGCTCAGCTTCACGAGGAATGGGAGAGACTAGACAGCGGTTCCTATCTGCGTCGAGCGTTTGAAGAGTGGCAAGCCCTACCCTACTCAGAGTACTTCGATTGGATTCCAAGATACCGAGAAATAGTTGAAATCGTTCGCTCCTTTCGCGAGTCAGGAGAAGACGCTGACGATGAACTCGTTTCAAAGATCTGGCAATCGCAGGATAACGGGATCGCAAATGCTGGACGCGGCACGATCTCTAAGAACGCTTACGAGAAAAACAAAGAATCATTTCGCAGCTTAACTAAACAAATACTCCGTTCTCCCAACTCTGATACGTTCGACGAAGTAGTCGCGCAACTAAAAGAAATTAAGAACGATGAGAACAGCGGGCTTGATAAGACTCCACATCTACTCGTTCGAAGAGCATTCTCAGCAGCTAATCCAGAGAGATTCTTCACGATCGGTACGGATCATGACATGGACAGGTTCGCAACACTCTTGCGGGATAAGTTTGGCGACGAAATTCTCGAAGATAGGAATAACAGTTGGATCGAAAAGAATGCGAAATTACGAACCTATCTCTTGTCAAAGGGCATCCTTGACGATGACCTGGCCGTATTCAACACCTTTGGTGACTATCTCTACAAGCGGCTTCAAAAAGAGTCGAAAAGAATAGACCGGATCACGTCTCCGAATGAGATCGATCAATCAACAGTGGTGCAACCGCGAGCAGCCAAGAACGTAATCCTCTACGGACCGCCGGGAACTGGCAAAACCTATACCTTGAAGAACGAGTACTTCCCCGAATATACCAGCACGGTAGAGGCAGTTTCCCGCCAAGAATGGCTTGTATCTGTTCTCGGTGATATGAATTGGAGGGAGGTTATCGCGGCCGCACTTCACAACGTGAGTAACACTCCGACTTCCGTAACCGACCTCGTCAAGCACGAGTACATGAAAGTGAAATCGCTCGCGATGGGAAGGGCACGTCCTTCCAATGCTGCGACCTGGTCGACACTGCAACTTCATAGTTCAGCCGACTGTGAAAATGTCAAAGTCTCGAGACGAAACGAACCCGGATGGTTCTGGAAAGATGAGAATAGTTTGTGGACACTGGCGGGGGATTGGCAGGACACGCAAGCGGAGGTCGCTGATTTCGTCGCTAAGTTGGAAGGACAACCACACGACTCTGAGTCGTCAATCCAACGGTATGAGTTCGTGACCTTTCATCAATCCTACAGCTACGAAGAGTTCGTTGAAGGCATCCGTCCTACGCTTAGTACCGAAGACGAAATAAGTGGCGACGTTTCTTACGAACTCAAACGCGGCGTCTTCAGACGCATCTGTGATAGCGCAGGATCTGATAGAGCCGGAAATCGGTATGCACTCTTCACTGATGAGATAAATCGCGGCAACATCTCCAAGATTTTTGGAGAACTCATCACATTGATCGAAGCGGACAAGCGACGAGGTGCCACCAACGAACTGTCGGTTGTACTTCCTTACTCTGGCAATAGCTTTTCTGTGCCTGGAAATCTCGATATCTATGGCACGATGAACACGGCCGACCGCTCGCTTGCGCACATTGATACCGCACTTCGACGACGGTTCACGTTCAGGGAACTAATGCCTGAACCTGAGCTGCTTCAAACTACGAACTTGGAAGGCGAAGAAATCGACCTGCGCCGCATGCTTGACGCATTGAATTCACGTATCGAAGCGCTATTCGATCGAGAACACATGATCGGACATGCCTATTTCTTAAGAGGAAAAGGCGAAACCATTGACGGGAGCGAGCTCCCTGAAATTTTTGAACACAAGATCATTCCATTGTTGACAGAGTACTTCTTCGATGACTGGTCAAAAGTTCGCGTTGTACTGGCGGACGATCGAGTAAGTAAACGAGATCTGCAGTTCGTGACGCAAACTGAAGTGTCCGATGCGTTAGTTTCCCAGAATTCGGGTCTGAGAAACAGGGAGGTGTATCGACTTAATCAAAACGCGCTGAACAATCCGGACGCGTACCGGAAGATTTACGCAAACTCCGACAGTCACGACTAGTGGCAAACCTTTGGGTATCTGAACACGGTCGGATTTACAGAGGTCCGCGCAGTGAAACTCAAACAGATGGCAACCTCCACCTCGGTGATCAAGACTTTGAATCGTTGCTTACTCTGTTGGAAGACGCTGAAGAGTCTAACCTAAACCCAATCTTCAAACACTCGCGATCGAACGGTCGAGACGCACTCACAGTGCAACAGTACGTCGGGGTTGTGAACACGGAATTTGGTTCTCAGATTGAGATCCTGCCTAAGATCTCAAAGGAAACGAGTGCGGAGCAAGCTCGCGCAATGCTGGTCAAGATGCTTGTCGAACTCGTGGATGCCCCGTTTCGGCAAGGCGTGTTCTCGAATCTAGACGCACACAAGATGCCTTTGTTTGAGTTGCTTATGCGGCAGTTCTTGAATCTTGTGAGCGATATCGTGAGGAAAGGCATTGCACGTACATACGTCGAACAACAAGACGACCTTATTTATCTTCGTGGGAAATTGCAACTCACTGAGCACATCAAGCGGAATGCAGCGGACAGGAGTCGTCTCTACTGTGAGTTCGACGAGTATGAAACCAACCGACCAGTCAATCGACTCATAAAAGGCGCGTTGGAAACCGTTTCGCGTTTGTCCAATGACGCTGTCAATCGGCAGCTTTGTAGAGAGTTCCTATTTTGGTTTGATCGTGTCCCAGCGACCAAAGATCATGCTAGAGATTTCCGCTCCGTGCGACACGATAGGCTCATCCAACACTACCAACCCGCATTACCTATATGTCGACTGATACTAGAGGGTCTCAATCCCCTAACGAGACAGGGAGAAACGAGAGCTATGTCGATGCTGTTTCCAATGAGTACCGTCTTCGAGAATTACGTGGTTGCGAAACTCGGATCGCAGTTTCCAGGGTGGCGTATCAGAACTCAGGTTAGTCGCCATTCGTTGGTCGAAGAGCACGACGGTTCTAGTATTTTTCGTTTAAAGCCTGATATAGAGTTCAGCCAAATACACGGTGGGGCGCGCGCAATTGGCGATACGAAATGGAAACTCATCGATCAACGTGATCGACAAGACAACTATGGGATTAGTCAGGGAGATGTCTACCAACTCTTTGCGTACGCAAAGAAATATTTGGCAGATCAGCCAAGAAAGGAGGCGATGCTAATCTACCCTATGACCGACAGATTCGCCGAACCGCTCGAACCGTTCTGGTTTGAGAACGATGAGGTCTTGTACGTCTTACCGTATGATCTTGCAGAGGACAGACTGGCTGTTCAAGAGGATGCTCTTCTGTTCTTGGATGGAGTCGAATCCAGTGAACGCATTGCCGCTTAATCACGAAGCAGAGGAACTCTGTGGTCCAGTAGGGTGTAGAACGTTCACAGTTCCTCGATTGATGCTTTGAAATAAAGCGATCATGACAACAGTCGCATTGACTTTACGTTCAACAGCCCAGGAAACGACTTTTCGCCTGAGTTAGCTTGATAACCTGGTTATCAAGCTGATCCTACGCTAATCGGCGTAACGACGCAAAGGAATAGTAGGCCATCAATCGCAACGATGGACAAGAAAACCAATTCACAGGTTGACATGGTTTTCATCATGACATGCGTCGCAATTCCCTATCTTTGCTCGCGTGAACGAATTGACCGAGCTGCACGGCAAATTGCAGCGAGGGCAGCGAAGAGTTCTTGAAGCTGTTGCGTATTCATCACGTGAACTCACTTTCAACGTCGCCATATGGCAAGGTCCAACAACAGTTGGCTTCTTCAATCGCGTGTGGGTGACTATCCATGCGTACGGCGAAACCAGCACGAAGGTTGCTTCAACAGAGGCATCTTGTGCCGTCCGATTTAGGACTGTTCGGATCAGGGGTTGGCGTCCTATGACACAACGCGGTCGTCGCGATCGTTGCAAGAAGAGATTCCCAACGAGGTCATTTCCACTAACCATTGAATTTGCGCCGTGAAAGATCTGAACTACGAGCTTTTGACTATCTGCCGTCGCAATCGCGACGGCAGCTTTTCTACCCGGGGTGTTCGGCACAGAAGATTGCAACTGCACGCGAACACGCTGCAGCAACTTGGTTTTCACCATATGCATGTCAACTCACTTAAACCAAAACACATTACTGCACTGGTGGAACATTGGCTTACTAATGAAATTTCACCTGGCACAATCCGGAACTACATGACAGACATCCGCTGGTGGGCTGAGAAAATCGGCAAGACAAGCGTCGTACATCCATCAAACGAACACTACGGCATTCCTTCCCGAGACTATACGCCGAAGGATAAAGCACAGTATCTCAGCGAAGACGCGTTGCTGAGCATCGAGGACGAATATGTGCGCAGGAGCGTACGCCTGCAACAAGCGTTCGGACTCCGCCGCGAAGAATCGATCAAATTTCGACCCAGCTACGCCGATCAAAAGACGCACATCCAACTCAAGGGATCTTGGACCAAAGGCGGGCGTCCACGCGAAATTCCCATCACCGAATTGTCCCAGCGGGAGTTATTGGATGAAGTCCATGATTTCGTCGGCTCCGGTTCGCTGATACCACCCGCATCACTATATAAGCACCAACTATATCGCTACCAAAATTGCATAACGAAAGCCGGATTACACAATCTACACGGTCTTCGTCACGGCTATGCGCAACGTCGGTATCTGAAACTAACTGGATGGTACCCTCCTTCAGCAGGAGGTCTTAAATTCTCAGAATTGACGGAGACGCAACAAGCGATCGATCAAGAAGTACGGCTCAAAATCAGCCGTGAACTAGGTCACAACCGGATCGAAATAACACGGGTGTATTTAGGTGCGTGAGTGTTTATGTGGAGTTGCGCACTCAAGCGACGATCAGCAAACGTCCTGGCTTCGCTGAACTACACATAAAAATTGCCCGATCAGGGAACGTCCCGCGCGTTGGGGGTCGCGTGTAGCCACGGAAACGTCACAGCACACGAAGAAAACAAACCAGAAGATCTAAACATCGATGATCGTATCTCGTAGGTAACCCCAAAAAACGGGCTCATACCTATTTCGTCAGGGACTTAGTGAAGACGTCAATCCTTCGGCATCGAGAATTGATCGATCAGTGCGAAATCAGTCGCTCGAATGAAATCGTAGATTCAGATGACTCTTCTACGCCCAAAGTTTGACTTCCTGAATCAAAGATGAACGAACCAAACTTCATGCGGTAAACGATAGGAATTCCCTCCGTATCTTGTTCACGCATTTCATCCGGAACTCCAAATCCACTGAACTTGACAATCTTGAAGTGGGGCTTCCAATCACCTGGTCGCTCGCTCGCCGCATCGAACGCATCGAACTCAAAACTCAGGTCACGAGCTAGTTCAGCGGGGTCATCGATGAAGTAGCTTGTTGCGTCCGAGTCTAGTGCCATCGGTAGATCTACTTGTATCGCCCGTTCTCGACTACGAAGCTGGAACACCAATGTTGCCTCAGCCGGATAGTTGAAATGGTATTGCGACGGCGCAAGCACTTCGATGTTGAAGATGCGTAGCAGGTCCTCAAACTCGATCTCTTGCGTCGATGAATAGTCAGTAAATTCGGATAACACGTGCAACAATGGTTTACTAGAAATGACAAGCCATTCAAATGGCAGCGTCGAGTAAAAAGTGTCTAAGGCAGACGGCGGTGCGTTCGCGTCTCTGCGTACGCTCCCATCACTATCAATCGCAATAGATGTCGAAAACCCCCGCCCGGACCTTATTTCACCCGCAGCCAACGCCCTTAAGAAGATTTCATCAAGTCTCGGTTCGACGACATCTTCGACCTCTAGCACTTTAATCTTTAGTTCGTCTGCGTAAACGAACGACGAAAATCCCAAGAGAAGGACTGCGCACACCAACTTCCTCGAAGTCGAGTGTAAGAACATATTCACCTGCAAAATGATCAGTTCCATTGGAACCAATCTTATCGATCCTGACGCAAATTGCGTCCGAGTCAATTGAGTCTTTATGCGTTCTTACGTACGCGTTCGACAAACCACCTCGTCGAGTCCGGATTCGGCAAGATTAGCGCTCCAGCAACCAATTTCGCGCCAGCGCATGGTCGCTAGCAACAAACCGCTAGCGATTACGATAGGAGACGCGTCAGGCGTCGGTCCTGAGATCTTGCCTGCTTCCATTCGACACTAAACTTGACGTGATTTGTGAATATGTCGGAGGTTGACGTACCTGCGCCTACGATCATCCACGTTGTTGGACTGAGGCAACGCAGAAGAAGCAGCACCGTACTGTGCTCGAATTCAATTCGCACCTTTCCACAAATGGCAGCGATCTAATTCGAAACGACACCGTCTCGTCAATTCAATGCTGAATAACGATGGACTGACAAGAGGGAAAGTCCCTATTCTCAGGTCAAAGCAAGTCGGATTCAGGTATGAGACTGTCGGAAGAGGACATTAGAGATCAAGCCGTTGACTTCAAATACCTAGTCTCATCTAGCACGCATTAAACTTTGAAGACCGTTTCCTGGGACCCTGCCTCTCAGACCGGATTGCATTTGCTTACAGAGTAGTAGCCGTTCTAATTAAAAAGGGATTCTACGATGAAGACTGAAGATCAAATTCTCGATCGGATTACGGTTCGACCCGATGTATTCGGAGGCAAACCGATTATTCGAGATATGCGGATTGCGGTCGAGCACGTCTTAGCGATGCTTGCGGCCGGAGATTCAATAGAGATCATATTGAAGGAATATCCAGATCTGCACGCGGACGATGTACGAGCTTGCTTGATCTTCGCGCACAGATCCATCGCGGGTGAGCAGATTCACGATCGACTGTATGTTCGCGAAGGTTCGTGAAGTTTCTGATAGACGTATGTGCATCTTCACGGTTGCTTCAAGAAACACTGACTAATCTTGGGCACGATGTCGTATCCGCACGAGAAGGTTTTAGCAAGGCTTCCGATGAGAATTTGCTTGCACTTGCTCGCCACGAGCAGCGTGTGCTTGTTACGAAGGACAAAGATTTTGGCGAATTGGGGTTTCTGCGCCGACTTCCCCATTCCTGCATAGTTCGACTCGTCAATATGAGCGTTCGCCAAGAAGCCGAAGCTATAACCGCGTTGATTGGGAGTCATCAGGACTCCCTGCTTGAAGAGACGCTAATTGTGGTCAATAACGATCACATCCGAATTCGTCGACCTCAATTGGGCGAGTAGCACATTCGGGCACATTTTTCTGAAAATCGAATTTGGAAAAGGATGTTCTCTCGTTGGTGAAATTCAACCTTGTCTCGAATTTATCGCTCACTCTTGGTGCGATCAAACTCTTCATCGAATCGAGAGAGAAGTGAGTAGGCAAGTAGCAACCCGCGCATGTTCGAATCTATGAGTTCCAACGGTATGCAGTTAGCGATTACGATGGGAGATGCGTCAGGCGTCGGACCTGAGATATTGCTCAGGTCGTTCGCAATGGGTGCCATTCCGAGCGGAAGTGTCGTCTTCGGCGACCACTCAATCCTCCAAGCGGGCGCGAATCGATTGGGAATCGACGTCGCGATCAACTGCCTGACGAAACTAAGAGATACCAAGGAAGATCAGCTAAATCTGTGGGACTGCGATTGTCTGCGCGCATCCGACCTTACTCCTGGTGTACTAAGCGAAAAAACCGGCAGTGCGGCGCATAAGTACGTGACCCTCGCAACACAGGCCGCGCTCCATGGCGAAGTTTCAGCAGTCGTTACGCTCCCGATGAACAAGGAAGCCACCCAGAGGAGTCATTCAACCTTCGTTGGTCACACGGAGCTTCTGGCAAAGCTATGTGGGGTTGACGACGTCGTGATGATGCTTGCAACCGACGAGGTTGCCGTAAGCCACGTGAGTACGCATGTGTCTCTACGAGACGCGATCGAACGACTTACGCCTCAACGCCTTGCACGGACCATTGAGTTAACCCATGGTGCGCTAAGCCAATTCATCGCTAATCCCCGAATAGGCGTGTGTGGACTGAATCCACACGCGGGCGAAAGCGGCATGTTTGGCTCCGAAGAATCAGATGTAATCGAGCCCACAATCGGTGAGCTTAAAGAGAAAGGTGTGCCGGTCAGCGGTCCCTATCCTGCCGATACGGTATTCCGACAAGCAATCGAACTTGACCGGTTCGACGCGTTGATTTGCATGTACCACGACCAAGGTCACGCGCCCATGAAGCTACTTGCATTCGACCACGCCGTGAACGTAACGCTGGGATTGCCTATCATCCGAACCTCAGTAGACCATGGTACGGCGTTCGACATCGCCTGGAAGGGTGTTGCGCGTATCGATTCGCTCGGACACGCGATCCGATATGCTCAGAAAATGTTGAACGTTCCTAGCGATAACTAAACGACAAGAGACCTCAAAAATGAACGGATATGACCTAATTGCTCAGTGCTTAAAGGCAGAAGGTGTTGAGTGGATGGCGTGTTTTCCCGCCAACTCACTCATTGAAGCCGCTGCTCGAGTTGGTATTCGACCTATCGTGTTTCGACAGGAGCGAGGCGGGATCAATGCGGCAGATGGATACGCTCGAACGATGGCTGGTAAGCAGGTAGGCGTGTTCGCATCTCAGTCTGGACCAGGCGTAGAGAACTCATTTGGTGGTATTGCACAAGCATGGGGGGAAGCCGTACCGTTGCTATTTCTACCCGGCGGCGCTGGTACCGGTAGCTACGACATTAAACCGAATTTCTCAGCGGTCAAGAATTACGAGCATGTGTCGAAACTCGCGATTTCGATCGACCAAATCGGACAGACAAGCCGTGAAATGCGACGTGCATTCCATGCGCTGAAGCACGGACGTCCCGGACCCGTGGTCGTTGAAATGCACGGAGATGTACTTGGCAAAGAAGTCCCAGCGGACGCTCAAACCTATCGTCCTACCAAGGTATTGCGGACTGCGCCGAATGCAAGCGATGTCAAGGACGCAGTAAAGACGCTCCTAAACGCGCGAAATCCAGTATTGTGGGTCGGACAAGGCGTCCTCTATGCAGATGCAACAAATGAAATACGGTCACTCGCGGAACTGGCTCAGATTCCAGTCATCACGACTATGGAAGGCAAAAGCGCGTTTCCGGACGACCATCCCCTTGCACTAGGCTCCGCAAATCGCACCGCACCGAAGGCAGTATATAAGTGGTTAGGCGAATCCGACGTGCTGTTTGCGATCGGATCGGGTTTGACGCGTACCGGGTTTGGGCTATCGATTCCGAACAACAAGGTGCTAATCCAGTCGACAATTTCGGCAGAAGACATCAATAAGGACTACGACGTCGATCTCGGATTGGTCGGCGATGCCAAGCTGACGCTTGAAGCGATGATTGATGAAGTGAAAGCCCAAGTTGGTGACAACGGCCGCGAAACTAACACCACGCTTCAGTCGGATATCGCAAACACCAAGGTCGAGTGGTTGAAAGAGTGGGCGCCGTTGCTCACATCCGACGAACTCCCCGTGAATCCGTACCGTGTGATTAATGAGATCAACAACATAGTCGATCACGAGAACTCCATTGTCACTCATGACGCTGGCAATCCACGTGATCAAATCATGCCGTTCTATAAGGCAACGTTGCCACGTGGTTACATCGGCTGGGGTAAGACAACCCATCTCGGATATGGAATACCGTTGGCCATAGGCGCAAAACTTGCCTCGCCCGATAAGTACTGCATGAACTTCATGGGTGATCTTGCGTTCGGTCATACAGGAACCGAGATCGAAACCGCGGTGCGGGCTGAAGTACCCATTACTACAGTTGTCATAAATAACCGCACGATGGGTGGTTATGACACAAAGATGCCCGTAGCTATGGAGAAATATGGCGCTGGCAACCAGACCGGCGACTATGCCGATCTCGGCAAGGCTATGGGTGCAACCGGGATCAAGGTTGAAGATCCAAAGGGTCTCGTCCCAGCGCTAGAAAAAGCCCAGAAAGAGAATGCCGAAGGTCGAGTCGCGGTTATTGAAGTCATCACGCGACAGGACACGCGGTTCTCGCAGTATGGTGATTACCTCGCGACTTAACAGTCAAAGCGGATATCGAATCGATTGTTTTTCGAGTTTGCGTCCCTAACCATATTCTGAGAAGATCGTGCGTGTATCAAAACTAGGTCAGATCACGATCCCGAAAGCACTGCGAGATCAGTTCGGGATAGATCACAACGCGGAAGTCGAACTTCTGCCGACCGAGCGAGGACTGCTGTTAAAGAAGCGCACCGCGTCCTCGCATCCGGTCGATCGCTTGGTCGGCGTTCTCACTGAATTTGAATATGAGCGTACGGATGATTTCATTGAGGATATTCGAGGTCGTTGATTAGTCTGCAGGCACTTACAACGACAATCAGCACAGCGAAGATCGCGCGTCGAACTCATCGCAAATTACCGACGTATCGGGCGTAACTCTTCACTCGATTCGTGACCTGGGATCGCAATTTTGTCACGATGTACATTCTCAGATTAGCGCCGACCAATGCGAGCGAATCCAACTCTCGCGTCCGTTGCTCAGGAGCACGTGCGAGAATCCGGTCACGGACACCACCTTCCTGTCCTGACACTAATATGAAGCGCGACTGACGGATTGACGCCAACCAATCAACCGGTTTATCAAGTACCAAATCGCACCGACGATGAGCAGTGCATTAATCGTGATGCCACCGTATTTCGTATACGGCGTGGAGCCTGACATCGTGAATATTTGCCCTTCAATCGTCGTCCGTACAAACTGATCGGCTTGCGCGATGACTTCGCCGTCGGGTCCGACGATGCCGGAAATCCCACTGTTAGCGGCTCGAATCAGGTAACGTCCGTGTTCCCGTGCACGCATGCGCGCCATCTCGAAGTTCTGATGAGGCGCAAACGAGTCACCGAACCATGCGTCCTCGCTCACAACGACAAACGCGTCTGCGTTACTTTGGAGCACCGCTTCCCGAACATCGCGTTCGAAGCTCGCTTCGTAGCAGATCGCTGGAGCTAACTTCAGTCCTGATACGTTTAAAGAACGTTCGCCTTCGCTACCGACTTGAAGGTCAGAGTACGGCACGTTCGCAAAACCAAGAATCGATTGGATGTAGGACCTCAACGGTACATACTCGCCAAAAGGCACCAATCGCAACTTCCGGTAGTTCGCATGGTCGTTTCCAGATAGCAGTAGCGAGTTGAATCGTTGCTCATCAGCAGTTTCCACGTAACCAGAGGCGATGTACTGATGACCAGAAGTGCCCCGCACCAGTTCGAGCGCATCGCGCATATGGGATTGGTTGGTTGCGAACGCGGCTTCGCTCCATAACACCAAGTCCTTTGGACTCAGCTCGTGCGTTAGTCTCGAGTAGAGTCTAAAAGACTCGCCTCGGCGCGCCATCGCGAATTTCTCGGTTAACGGAATATTGACCTGCACAATGCCGACTTCACGTGGTTCCTCGCGGTCGGTGAAGTCGACGAACGACAGTCCCGCACACAACACCACGCCTACTGCGCCCGCCGCAATCATGAACCATCCTGACACCAAGGTTGCCGCGACAAACGCCATCGCGAAGCTGATACCTTTAACGCCGAGAATCGGCGCGAGACCATCAAACGGCGTCGCGAGCAACACATATCCCGCATCAAGCACCGGAAATCCGGTCAGCAACGAGCTCCGAAGCCACTCGTAAATAAGCCAGACGAATGCGAACTGAAGACAACCGTATATAGGTGTGTCAAGCATGAAGCTCTTCTCTCGCGTCCGTACCGGAATGTGTGTTCCAACTCCAACGAACCCAGTTAATAAAGCGATGAGGCAAACGAATAGCGCAACGAACAATCCGGCAGCCAACCAGTGAACGTCGCCGTATTGCTGAATAGAAACGTATATCCACGAAGCACCGACGCCGAACTTCGCAATGCCGAAAAGCCATGCGTAGAAAAAGGCAGCTCGATAGCTGCTTGCTCGGTTTAGACTGTAGAAGAGCCCCGCTAACGCGACGATCGTTACTGGGTAATACTCAAAGGGGGCGAAGCCGAGCGGGTAAATGGCTCCGCAAACTAGCGGGATTAGAAACGCGAGTTTCTTACCGCCTATTGACCGTTCCTCGTAACGCGTATCTTGACAATGCGACGCTCCGTTGCTTCAAGCACTTCGAAACGCACATCTCCCTCTCTGGTTTTCTCGCCCATGACGGGTACATGACCTAGTTTGGTCGCGAGGTACCCACCGATGGTGTTGTTTTGATCGTTGGACAGATCAGTTTCGAAGAATTTATTGAACTCATCGATCGACAAATCTGCACTGACATCTGAATGGCCATTGTGCTCTGGTGTGGCACCGCCGTTGTCATGCTCCATCAACGAGATGGCTTCTTCACCCTTATCGTGCTCGTCTTGGATATCGCCGAAGAACTGCTCAAAGATGTCCTCCATCGTCGCGAGACCAACTATCTGAGCGTATTCGTTCTCGACGACCGCGAGGTGCACGCGTTCTCGACGAAATTCTTCTAACAACGCGACAATGCTCTGATCCTGAGGTACGACTTTCACGTCACGCCGCAGCGCTTCCATGTTGAATCCCCCAGCGCAGTCACCTTTGGGAAGTGATGCGAGAAGGTCTTTCACATAGACTAATCCAATCACAGAATCAGGATCATCTCCCTGTAACGGATATCGCGAATGTCCCGTTTCCTTGATCACGTCAAGTACAGCTTCAAGACTCATGTCTTTCGAAAGCGAAATCACACGGGATCGCGGCACCATGATGTCATGGGCGTTTTTTGTTGATGACTCGAGCAGGTTCCCGATCAGCGGAATGACTTCCTGATCGAAGTCGTTGTCGAACTCAAACACCTCATCCGCAAGATTGCGGAACTTCTGTTCAAACGTTAAGTCAACACCTTTACGGACCGCGCCGCGAAACAGGTTTCGTACCCGCTTGCTGTAAGGTATGCGTTGTTCGCTCTCACTCATAAGGGTTTGCGACTCCGATCGTCTTGAGTAATGCGATTTCTTTGTTTTCCATAACACTTGCATCCTGGCTGTCGACGTGATCGAAACCACGCAAGTGCAGAACACCGTGAATAACTAGATGAGCCAAATGAGCGTCTAAGTGCTTGTCCTGAGCGTCTGCCTGCTTTCTTGCAACATCTACGCAAATCGCTATGTCGCCAAGGACATGCTCGTGGTCGGCCGGAAACGACAGTACGTTAGTAGGTTCATCGATGCTTCGGAAATTTTGATTTAGCTGACGACTTTCCTCAGATGTCACGAAATTTACGAACACATCACCGATGCTCTCTTCAGTCGCGAGTTCTACCCATTGTTGAACTTTAGACTGACTAAGTAAATCAGAGCTATTGGCGAGATCTACCACGATTTCGCGGGGCTTTACGGCAGTCTGGGTTGATAGCGACATATTACTGCTGCTGCCGATCATCTTTGTCGTAGGCATCGACGATACGCTGTACGATGGGATGCCGCACGACGTCGCGGGAGTTGAACCTTGTGATTTGGATACCGGGGATATCTTTGAGTAGCGGCAGTACGTGCGTTAGTCCTGATCGCTGGCCGTGTTGACTACCGCCCAGGTCAATCTGTGTGAGGTCACCGGTAATGGCAACCTTTGAACCAAAGCCGATACGTGTCAGAAACATCTTCATCTGGGCAATCGTCGTGTTTTGACTCTCGTCCAGAATGATGAACGCTTCGTTGAGCGTGCGACCTCGCATGTAGGCAAGCGGTGCAATCTCGATCACTTTACGATCAATCAAGCGTTCAACGCGTTCGTTTCCAACCATCTCAAACAACGCGTCATACAACGGCTGAATGTATGGGTCGATTTTCTGCGTCAGGTCTCCGGGTAGAAACCCTAATTTCTCGCCAACTTCTACTGCCGGCCGAACGAGAAATATCCGTTTTACGCGGTCATTTGCGAGCGCGTGCACTGCGCACGCGACGGCCAAATAGGTCTTGCCAGTACCAGCAGGACCCACTGCGAAATTCACATCGATGTCGTCCGACTGCAAATCGCGTACGAATTGCGACTGCCGCGGTCCGCGCGGACGAACGGTCTTCTGCCAGAGCTTGAGGTGAGAGTCGACTTTGTCTTCAGGACTATGTCCATTTCCGGACCAGCCATCAACGAGTTCGTTGACACCCGCTTCCTGTAGGTAGAGATGGAGCGTCTTAGCGTCGAGCGTCGCGCCGCCGCCGATCTGAGCGTAAAGGTGTGTGAGTAGTGCTTCGCCTTTGCGTACGCCCTCATGAGGACCTTCTAGCTGGAAGTCGTGGCCGCGGTTCTTTATATGTATGCCTAACCGCTGTTCCAGCTGCCGGATGTTCTTGTCGAGTGGCCCGCACAAGGTCGCGAGCCGTCCTGCGTCGCTAGGTTGTAGGTTGAGAGATCTAGTTGATCTTGACTCGGATGAATCGTCGCTCAAAGAGCGTTGGTACTCCTATGTACTGCCGGAGTGCGAATTATCGTAGATAAGTCGCGATAAAAGAGTCGCAATTCGTATCGCGCAGCTCAGTGATACACAGGCTGAGTTCAATGAATGGCGACAGGATTGATGTACATCTGTACGGCGCCGCGAACTTTCGCTTGCCCCAAGATAAATAAGAACTCGTGGACACCATCGCGTACCAGCGGTCCTGTGTTCATCGTCTCCAGAATGAAGATGCCGTTTTGCTGCAGCAAGATAACGTGACCTTGAAACGGTCTATTCTCGTGCTGAGGCGGTACAACGTCTAGGCCCCAAGTGTCAGCACCTGCCGCGATTACGTTCTTGGATACGAGGTAACTTGCGACTTCCTCGCTCTGCCCTGGTTCTGCCGCAACCCAAACATCTGGCTCAGCTTCAAGTTTCGCGTCGGTCCACCCCGTATGGAACAAGACAACGTCGCCTTCCTGGATCCGTGTACCCTGTTTCTCCTCAACCGCTTGTACGTCTTCAACGGTGAACATTTGGCCTGCCTCCATTGAATCGACACCGAAGTGGCCAGCCATGTCAAGGACGATGCCTCGAGCCACCATCGGCGGAACGGTCTCGATTCCGAGTTTGGTTAGACCGGTGATCGACGCGAATTCCGTCGACTCGTTACAGTTGTAGTATTTCCCGTCCGGATCCCCGATATGACCGAGTCCGTCAAGTTGGGAACCGATGCCAAACCAGCCAGAGATGATGTCGTCGTTGTAGGTCATGTTTTCGTACGGCTGACCTTCGTGCTGTTGACCTGGCTGCACGACATACAAATTCATACCACGCGGCGGGAATGCCGGCGTCGTACTGTCGATCGTGATCCCAAGACTGTAAACATTCCCTTCTTTGACCAACTTCGCGGCCGCGAGTACAGACTCAGCGCTTATCAGGTTGAGATTGCCGATTTGATCCTCGGCACCCCATTTAGAAGGTTCGCATTCGTCTTCCGCGAAGGTGACGGACGCGCAAATCAAAGCGCAGAAGGGAACGACCAACTTCAACATCGGATGACTTTTCAAGCTACACTGTTCGATAAGCATATACGCGTTGTTTTCGCATTTTTGTATACGAGACGCGAGCAGGTCAATCGAGTTTCGCCTCCGTTATCCGCCGGCGTATCTGGATAGGCAGCGTCGACGAAAATGAGAGACGTATCAAAGTCGAGCTCGTTGCCTAGATTCACGGCAACTAAGAATCAATCTCGCTCCATCTGGAATTCCCCGTATCCAAGCAGATGAGGATGCGATCAAACGACCGCATAAAGCTCTGTCCTTACATGATCCTCGGAAGAACCGGTTGCCCTACCATTGCATCAGTCAATCACCACATGCACATTCTGAGAATCAATCTATACTTGGCATTCGAGTGCGACGAGTAGCACGTTAAAACAACTGGACGTTTGGTTCTTCTTTAAGAAGGGTTGACTGTCGTTTGGCTTGATTTTATCAGGCTAACGAATTGCCGGTTGGGGGAGGGAGTCCCCAGAGTTGCTTGCAACCCATGAACTCACTTCTGTTGGATCGGACTCGCCGATCTGACTTTGCGCCTAGAAGGGTGTGCCTCCATCCTTAGGGTGCAGGAACCGAGAAGGAACCGCCACTATTTATAGCGGGTGGGAAGATCTTGGGAAATGCCTCGTCATGTCATGTATTTGATTGATCGGGGTGAGGTGCTGTGTGTGTTCTGTACGTATGTATGTATAGTCACACGGCTTTAAGCGTAGGCATGCATAAGCTGCCTGAACAATGGTCAGGAACATCTTGAAAAGGAATGTTTAGTTGACTTGGATTGCAGTATCCAATAGCCTAGGGACAGCGCGTGATTGGCAACGATCGGGTGTGAAGCGTCCTGACAATGTAATCCCCTTCGGGGCGGGTTGCGATCGTGAGATTGCAACGCGGACTCTGCCAGTACCAGGCGGACGAGATGCTAGGCTGGCGGGACGGGTGAACGTATGTGAATGGTTAATAAACGTCGTAACAAGTGACAGGCGAAAGGTTACTGATACGCCTGAACCAAACGGTGTGTCGCAGGTTGTCTCTCTTCGAATTAGAGGCACACTGCCATCATGCGACCGGCGAAGAGACCACACCCACCCCCGTCGTGTTGTTCAGACGGAACTCGGTAAGCCCGACATTGCGCCCAGTAACTTTGAGTTGCTGGGCAGGAAAGCCGCAAGGCGGACTGATGCGGTGGCGGGTAAAGGAGGTCGGAAAAAGCGAACGCCGTGCTGTAATGGCGCGGATACCGGACTGAAACAGGTCTGGCGGCGAAAGTCGTGCCCACTTCCGACTGGTCTGCATCGCGAGATGACAGGCAGAACCCCTAAACGGACACCTGATTCGGCTTCGGCTGGGTTGGTGTTTTCATTCAACCGGAGGATGGTGAATCGCTGTCCTTCGGGACGGGTTCCCACCTCCTTGATTAAGGAGGACAGCATGAAAGTGCATCCTGAATTCAGGGTGTCTGCGTCTTCCCGCGTCCCGTTGAACGGATCGTGAGGGGCATGCAGGTACGAATTGCGAAGGCGAAGCAGCCATTGGTTGCGTAACCGGCTTGTACTATCAAGTTTTCGTAGGCTTGAGCCGTGTGCGGGGAAACTCGCACGCACGGTTCTTAGGGGAGGGGTAGTCAGCAATGGCTGCTCCTTACCCGACTAAATCCGCAGTACCTTTACACCTTGAGCAGCACGACGGTTCTAGGACACTTTCCAGGCTACATCGTCCTCTCCAACAAGATTGGCGCTAGACGCTTTGACATCGGACCCGTCGCTTGGGCCGCCATGTCCTCCGCAAACGCTTGGGCGGCCAACCGTCACTTTCTCAACTCAATGATCCAAGCAGACGATACCTTCGTACTCTCCGTGAATCCCCGTCTTGTTCGACCCGGTACGTGGCTGTTTCGAGAACTGGTACATCTCCGTTCTCACGGCTGTCCGATTCCACGTCTCTTGACCTGGACTCAGTAGCGGCAAGCCAACAATGCTCGTCTATCCGTCGGACGCCAAGTGGGACGACCCTCCAATCGCCGTCGAAGCGTTTCGCTGTGAGGTCGCCGACGGCCTTTCCGATGGTTGGCAGGTCGAACTCGAGGTCTTCGAGGACAATGCGCCGGAGAGTGTCGACTTTGTCTCAGCGGCGATCATTGCCACTTTCGGCCGGGTCCGCGTAGAGATCTCACGTCATGGCGGTGGCAACGTCGTGCTTGTTCAATTCGACTCGTCAGACCTCGTGCCATTCGAAGACCTCGCTGTCGAAAAAGGCGAACTCGATCGCGAACTCCTTCTGGAACGTGCGTCATGCGGAAATGCGAACGACGAAGCCGCTCTTGAACCGCTTGTTCCTTTTGACCGAATCCTATATTTGCTTCGTTCGTGGGCTCCGGAGCTCGACTCGATCAGCAGCCTAGAGTGCCGCAACTTGGCGACGCGTCTCCGGTTAATTGGCGATGAAGTTACCAATAAGCTGTTTTCCAGCGAGTCTTAGTCAACGCTCATCCGGTCGAGAGTGTCGATTTAATGCTCCGAATTCCTCATTGAAGGCGTATTCCTCTATCACAAGAGTACGAGCGGTTCAGATCAAACGCAGAACGGGATCACAAATTTCAACATTGGTTAACTCATCAGTCTAAATTGTTCGATCAACAGATCCGGCTCGTTCTCGCATTCTTGACTGCGAGACACCACACGGTCAAACAGTGACTTGCTCGCTGATTAGTGTGCCTCGAAGCGAGTTTGGCAATGCTTCGTCGATACGTACGACTGCGAAGTCGCTCATTGGATCACCGGCGAAATTGACGACTCGGTTGCATTCGGTCCGTCCCTGCCATTGATTCGGATTTCGTTTTGAAGGACCATGTACAAGAACAGTCTGCTCGGTGCCGATCAACCGTTCACCATGTCGTTCCGCTTGCATCCGTATTCGATCTTGTAGTCGTTGGAGCCTTTCTTTCTTAACGTCGAGCGGCGTTTCGTCAGCGATATCCGCCGCTGGCGTGCCTGGACGGGCACTGTAGACGAAACTGAACGACGTATCGAAGTCGAGTTCTTCGACCAAATCCATGGTGCCTTGAAAATCCGCTTCGGTTTCGCCAGGAAAACCCACAATGAAGTCCGACGAAAGTGCAATCGTCGGGCGTACCGTTCGCAATTTTCGAATCTTGGATTTGTATTCGAGCACGGTGTGATTGCGTTTCATCGCACTCAGGACTCGGTCAGAACCGGACTGAACGGGCAAATGCAGGTGATTGACTAGCTTAGTTTCGTTGGCAAACGCCTCGATGAGGTGATCGCCAAATTCGATCGGATGCGAGGTCGTAAAACGAATGCGCTCAATACCGTCAATTTGTGCAACGTAGTGGATTAATTCCGCCAAATCAACGAATGCGCCGTCAAGATCGCCGCGATAGGAGTTTACGTTCTGACCGAGAAGGTTGACTTCGCGTACGCCCTGTCGCGAAAGATCCACCACTTCGCGCATCACGTCACTCACACTTCGACTTACTTCCGGTCCACGCGTATACGGCACCACGCAAAACGAACAGTATTTACTGCAGCCTTCCATGATCGTGACATATGCCGATACGCCACTTGCTTGCGGTGTAGGCAAACGATCGAATTTCTCAATCTCCGGGAAACTGATGTCAACGACTGGTCTCTGACGTTCCCGTGCAGTATCGATCATTTCTGGCAATCGATGCAGTGTTTGCGGACCGAACACCATGTCGACGTAAGGTGCTCGATCGGTAATCGCCGATCCTTCTTGACTCGCTACGCAACCACCGACACCGATTAATAGCTTCGGATTCGAATCCTTCAGTCGACGCCAGCGACCAAGTTCGTGAAATACCTTCTCTTGCGCTTTCTCTCGAATCGAGCAGGTATTCAACAATATGACATCTGCCTCGCCTGGATCGTCAACGATCTGTGCCGAGTGACTCTCACGAAGCAAGTCACCCATGCGATCCGAGTCGTACTCGTTCATCTGACAACCATGTGTCTTGATGAAGAGGTTCATGCGATCAACGATCAATTGAGTAAGAAGGCGCAAGTGTACCAACGACTCGCACGATAGTGCCACGTTTGTTGACAAAAGGACCGGAAAGGATGCGCGTGCGACGCTCGCCGCACACAGAATCTTGCTCCGCCGTGCGATTCTCCAAGTTAGAGGCTGTCAAATGCGAGAATCCTCCTCCTCTTTCCTGAAAGTCGTTCACCATCTCTAGCTCGGCAAACATATGCAACTCGTAGACCTCAACGCATCACCTACTTTCCGTCTCTTCGCGGTGCTCGTACTCACAGCGGCCCTCGCAATCCCAACCGCACTCGTGTGGCTAGTTGTCGAGGTGAGGTCAGACTACGAACAGGAAGTCTCGAAGGAGATTTCACAAGCATGGGGCGACGAGCAAGTCCTGATTGGTCCATTTCTTCGCTTGAGAGCGCCTGAACTAACATCGGACGTGGTAGATGGTTCGCAAAGCGACAGCCAGCTCAAGAGCTACTTCTTCACACCGCGACGGCTAACGATCGCTTCAGCGTCCGAGCACCAAATTCGCCAGAAAGGCATTTTCAAGAAACCGGTCTACGTCGCAACGATCGACCTCTCTGGATCGTTTTCTCCTGACTTGGCGGAGTTCACCGAGCGACGCAACATCGACATCGCCAACATAGAAAGCTGTTCGATCCAAGTAGCGCTCTCACATTCGCAAGCCATCCGATCTCTTGACGCACAGTTCAACGAACGGGAAATTGAATTTCAACCATCGCCACAACGTTTAGGTTGGGACGGCGAACCCGTCCAGGCTATGCTCAACAAATCTGAATGTGTCGGCGGCGACTTCCAACTCAAACTCGTCGCGAGAGGATCAAATCGTCAATCGATTGCCCTCGTTGGCGACGAAACTAATCTATCGATGTCAGCGTCTTGGCCACACCCTAAATTCGAAGGTCGGCAGCTTCCAGATAGCCGCGAAATCGGTTCGACAGGTTTCACATCCGAGTGGACGTCCAACGCGCTAGCACGAGGTTTCGCTTCAGAACTTGATGAAGTCGAGTGGCGCACCGTAACGAAAGAGAGTGTCGTTGGTTTTTCGTTTCATGAGCCAGTTACGCTATATCGCATGGTAACCCGTGCGGTCAAATACGGTTTCTTCGTTGTCGGTTTGACGTTACTTTCAGTTTTCTGCCTTGAACTGATTACTGGCGCAAAAATCCATGCAGTCCAGTACGCGATAGTCGGCGCAGCGCTCGCGCTCTTTTATCTATTGCTGATGTCGTTCTCGGAACACATTGGGTTTGTCACGTCGTACGTCGTCGCGAGCTGTGTGCTGGCTGTGCTCATTGTCGCGTATGCGTGGTTTAGTACACGGCAAGTGAAATTCGTGGCAAGTCTTGCTACGCTATTAATCGGGATTTACGCTGCGCTGTATCTTTGCTTGGCATCCACCGACTACGCACTGCTCATCGGTAGCCTCTTATTGGTGGTGCTGTTGTCTGGACTGATGTACGCTACGCGAAACATGGTTTTGGAAGCAAGCAAAGATGCTCCAAGTTAAGCCATTCGTCTACAACGTGATCCACCCGAGTCTCTGACCAAACTACAGTGACTACTCCCCGAGCTAAAGGACGGGGCTTCTTGCTTCACAGGCAGCAGCGGGCAGTGTGCCCGTCTTACGCAAGCCTCCACAAGCAGAGACGGATAGCCCTTCCGCCTTTAATTTCAGCTTGTTTTTAGACTTCTGGTGTCTTAACGCAGATTACTTGGTTTTCGTTAATCAAGCGTTTCGACATACGGTGCTTATGTGCCAATCTTAATCAAAATCTGCGAACCCATACGGTGTGATTTATCCAAGATCTCGAAGATCGACACGGCCACGCTAACGAGGATACTCCTTATATCCCCGCCCTGAACGACGGGGTTTTACGGCGAGTTAGATAATTCCGTTCAATATCCGGCTACGTACGTTCCGCTATGGCTGAGTCAGAAGACAGCGTCTTTCGGGTCTTATTCCATAATCAAGGCAAGATTTTTGACGTCTACGTGCGAAGCGTAGGTCGGGCTGAGTTATTCGGATTTCTCGAATTGAAGGACTTTGTTTTCTCCAAACCTTCGTCGATGGTGATTGATCCGACCGAAGATCGGCTACGAAATGAGTTTGATACGGTTAACCGTGTGTTTATCCCGATTGCAAACGTAGAACGGATCGACGAGGTCGAGGAAGTCGGCGAAGCAAAAATCACCGAAGATGACGGAACACAAATTCATCAATTTCCAAGTCCTGAGAGACCTAAGCGTTAATCGTTCATTCGCGAATTCAAATTTCTAAATACCTTAATTTATGTCAGTCGTCATAGTCGGAGGCGGTCACGCCGGTGGTCAAGTCGCGGCGAGTCTACGGCAGCTAAAGTACGAAGGACCTATCACGCTAATTGGGTCTGAACGGTACTTACCCTACCAACGACCACCATTAACAAAGGAATATCTACGACGCGAACACGACCTTGATCGCGTCACACTTCGACCCGAAGCGTTTTATGAGAAAAGCGATGTGACGCTTATGTTGGGTCGCAAGGTTCAAGCGATCGATCGTGAGAGTAAGTTCGTTGACCTAGACGGACAAGAGCAGCTTTCATACGACAAGCTCGTGCTTGCGACAGGATCTACGCCAATCCTGCCACCAATTGAAGGCTCAAACCTCAGTGGAGTCCACGTCTTAAGAACGATTGACGATGTCGATGCGATCGCACAGGAACTCAAGTCCTCCACGACCATCGGGATTATCGGAGGAGGCTACATCGGATTAGAAGCGGCTGCATCACTCAGACATCTTGGATTTAGTGTATCCGTTGTCGAGATGGAAGATCGCCTTCTAAAACGTGTAGCCACCGAGGAATTGGCGTCGTTCTATTCAGCGCTGCACGAATCACATGGTGTTGACATTCATCTCAATTCGCAGGTCACAAAGATTCGAGCCGACGACACCGAGCGAGTTTCGTCGCTGGTTATTTCCGATGGCGCCGAAATTGACCTCAATTTGGTGATCGTAGGCGTCGGCATCCGACCCAACACGGACCTGGCATCCAACGCAGGTCTCGAAGTCGATAACGGCATTCGCGTAAACGAGCACTGCCAAACTGAAGATCCCGACATCTATGCGGTTGGCGACTGCACGAACCACCCTAATCCGTTGATTGATCGTCGATTGCGTCTTGAATCTGTACCTAACGCGATGGAGCAAGCGAGAGTCGCCGCTGCCAACATTGCAGGCAACCCGACTACGTACGCAAGCTATCCTTGGTTCTGGTCCGATCAGTACGACTTAAAGCTACAAATGGTCGGCTTTGCGACGGATCGAGACCGATCCGTGACACGTGGTGAACGTGATGCAGATTCATTTGCTCACTTTCACCTTAAAGGAGACGTTCTCGTAGGTGCGGACGCGGTCAACTCGCCACGAGAATTCATGGCTGCACGGCAACTCTGTGGCAAGCAAGTCGACGCAAGAGCTCTGAGTGATTCAACGGTTGACCTACGCTCCTTGTTGAAAAACTGAGCGTCTGAGATTCCGCAAGCGTCGTTTCTTGGCGCGGATGAGCAGCGGGGCTACCCGCTAGTCAATGGCTGCCGAACCTCGTACATGTAACGGTAGAGCTTCAGTGCGAGCTCGGGTTCATGCTCCTCAAGCCCGCGAAGCGTTTCACCAGGTAATCGAGCACAAACCGAGGTCATATCGACAATGATGTGATCCGCGTCTCCATCCGAAACCGTCACAGGCCACACAACGTCCCCGACCGAACATTGCACCAACCTGACATCGTCGTTGTTGTACGCGGTTGCACGACCTTGAATTAGGAACTGGATCTCTCCGTCCGCGGCAGGAGCAATCGTCTCCCGGCTAGTGTAGTTTTCGGTTGTTGTGAATGCGCGCAATTCCCCAATGAGCTCCTCGAAGAGAATTTGCTTATCAAGATAGCGCGCAATTTCCTGAGCGGATTTCTGAAGAAGCTCACCGCGCTTTTCGTAGGTGTCACGTGACATCTCTCGCCAAGCCTCAATCAAGTCGTTCTCGCACGACTCAAGCGCTTTGTCCTCATTCTCCATCGTCGCCAAAGCTGCGAACGCCGCAGGAGGCACATTTCTAGACAACCCTTCGACGAAGGACGCTGAGGCACGGCTCAGAACAATTTTCACCCCGTTTTTTTGTGCATTCTGCAGGAACCGACCTAACACACTTATCGCGGAATAGTCGAAGCCGGATACGTTTGCGAAATCCAGAACCAGACTCGACGGTGAGGTTTCGCTTTCGATTGCGCGCACCATCCGATCTGCTAGTGACGACGCACTACCGAAGAACAGATATCCACGAAGTCGAAATCCTTGAATCCGGTCACCGTGCTCGCGCAGGATAGTCCGGTCAGGTGGCGTGCGCACAGCCTTACTACTGTGACTCAACGCTGAGAATTCCGATGCGATAGGATCGATCCGCGAGAGACGTAATGCGAAAAACACCAACGTAGCCAAGATGCCGACTGCGACACCTTCTAGTAATCCAAGCGTGACGATCACGATCACGATGATCAAGACAATCGAGAACTCCGACCACGGCAGTCGCTGGTAGGTTCGAATTAACCCTTCGTCGATCATGCCTAATCCTGCGAATAGCAAGATGCCGATCAGAAGTGAAATCGGTACGAACTCAAGCGCGGCGTCTCCAAAAAATAACGCTCCGCCAATGATCAACGCGCAAACGACACCGGTGAAACGTGAGGTCGCCCCAAACTGCTTACTGCGAAACGAAGCCGGCACGATCATGCAGATGAAGGTTCCTCCACCTAAACCACCGAACGCGCTCGCCGCGCCTGCAGCTTGAAATTCGCGGTCCCAATTCAGGTCTTCGTTTAGTGCAACTTCAAGACCTGATAGCGCCATGACGATGCAAATAAGTGCGACCAGCGCGAGCGCCAGCAAGTTAGGAATCTGCACGAGAATCGCGGACCAATCAGTCATCAGCAATTCCGAAGGCATCACCGGCGGCCAGAGGTTACCTGACACGGTACTCGCATAGAGTAGACCCATCTCCCGTACTTCGTTGTCTGAGATCCCAAGTGTCGCGAGAACCACGTGATACGCGCCGACAAACAACGCGACACTGATCGGCAAGATCAATGCATTACGCCAGCGCTTCAGTGTGAGATAGAGTGCGAGGCCGTAGGCGACTCCGGGTACCCACTGAACTAGTACGTCAGCATCAAATAGTCTTGGGACAATGCGCCAATTCAAATCAACGCCTGCAATTCCGATTGCGGTCAGGCACACAACTCCACCGATGCCGCCGACAAACCCACTTGCCACCGGGAACGGGATAAAACGAGCAAGTTGCGTGAACCGATACTTCCCCACCAAGTAACAGAGCGCGCCCGTCACTGACGCTCCCAGCGCCAACGCCACAACGGTAGTAACGAGTCGGCTCTCTTCTGCTACTTCCATGGTTGCACCGATGTCCACCATGGCGATAACGAGTGCGGGCGATAGGCCAGCGATGGCTCCTCGGAAGCCACCAACTAGCGCAATGATTAGGCAGCCGGAAAAACACCCAAAGAGAATGAAACCAATTCCCTGCGAAGAATGTGGGGCGAGTGCACCGGAGAAGATCAACGTTGCGAAGGCAACGTGGGAAACGAGTAAACCTAAACCAGAGGTACCACCCGCTGAAATCGCTGCTAGCGTCGTCGCTGATAGGACCTTGTCGCGACTTAGCTCAGCCACTAACGGTACGCCCTACTACTTTGGTGGTGTGCTTCACTCAAGGCTCGAGCGAGTCGCAACCACGCTGAGTGACGTGAGCCTTCATGTTGCGCACTCTCGTTCCGATGCAGCATCCGTGTAGAAGTAGCATGTTTGAGTCCCGAAGACAATCGTGAACAATTTGAGCGGCTCGACAATCCTTCGAACCGATTCCCTATCGAGAACACTTCATGCTACTAGCTAATATCTTCAATCGATCCGTTAAGCTCCATTTTGCGCAATTTTGTCGTCGATGCCGCGCGAAACGCTCTTTCGTTGCTAACGTAGGCCTCTGTTCGCTCCTGCTGTTGAGTCATCTCTCCACGACGTTCGTACATAGCCAAACCACCACCAAGACGAACGACGATCCTGATCTTGCGATAAGCACGGATATTGGCGAACGCGTACTCGAATATGACTTCGACTCATTCAACGTCGGGATCGCCGAATATCCGGACGGTCCTACTGGAGTCACTGTATTCCACTTTCCTGAAGGCGCACGACTAGCGGTAGACGTCCGCGGTGGAGCGCCTGGCGTGGTAGGCGAATACGGGTTCGTCCATGCGATCAGCCTTGCAGGTGGCTCACTATTCGGCCTCGAAACGGTCGGTGGTGTTTCAGCAGGTTTGCTGGCAATGAACGACTACGAGGCTAACTGGGAGGCAATCCCACTAGTGAGTGGCGGAATCATCTTCGACTTTAGTCCGCGCGACAACAGTATTTATCCCGATAAGCGACTCGGTCGAACGGCATTGGAAAGTGCGATGCCCAACCGATTTCCAATGGGGGCGAGAGGCGCAGGGATCTCTGCAACGGTGGGTAAATTGATCGGCTTTGACCACATGGAAGCAGCAGGTCAAGGCGCAGCGTTTATAGAAACAGGTGGGATCAAGGTATTTGCGTGTGTCGTCTTAAACGCGGTCGGCGCCGTGGTGGATCGAGACGGGCAAGTTGTCCGCGGTCATCTGGATCGTGACACTGGCGAACGCATCAGTTTCATGGATGCGATTGAACAGCAGATTGAGGATGCGGAGGCGAATTTAGAACCGCCACCAGGAAACACGACATTAACAGTAGTGGTGACGAATCAAGCGACGAACAGATTTTCGATCGACCAATTAGCGCGGCAAGTTCACAGTTCGATGGCGCGGGCGATCCAACCCTTTCAAACGGATACCGACGGGGACACACTGTGGTTCGTATCTACTGGTGAAATCGACATAGATGCATGGTCTGGTGTCGGGCTTGGGACCTTAGCCTCAGAAGTCGTATGGGACGCCGTATTGGAAGCGCATCCTTAATGAGTCTCGGAGTCCAGAACAACGATCTGGTTCCAGCAAGACACTCACGTAGAAATAATGACGCGACTTTGTCGGCGCGAACTCCGACACATCAAGGCAGCGGGTTATCCGTCGAGATCCTCGATCGCGCGACCGATGCGTTCACAGTGTGCGAGGGATTCTCTGGTTACTGGCATGATTTTTCTGTTGCCTCTCCCACGGGTCGGACTTGCCCGGGTTTGATCATGCGAGAGATTAAAAAAGGTCAGTCAACCCCTCCAGCGCAGTTGAGGCTTCGTTGATTAAGGCTTCTGTGCCTTCGCCGGATAACCAAACCTTTCGTTGGCTTGCGGGAATGAGAGGGGTTAGTTCTTGGGACAGCAGATCTCGATTTGCGGAGTCGTCAAGATCTCTGCGGCGAATTTCTATTCTGTTCTGCAATGCAGCCTTGTCTGAATAATCTTCTCTGAGTTTTATGCTTAAAAGACCCTCGTTCACTCCACGAACCTGATTACGAAGAAAGTACATATCGAACACGTCGCGCCATTTCATTGTATTGCGGCCAAGAAAGGCAAGAGTCTTATCTGCCAGCAATTCTCGGATTGATTTAGTCGCGACTACCGGTCCGATCTGTCCGAGGTCAGCATGGTTTACTTGAACCACTCGCGAAGTGCGTTCATGTACTGGACGGGTATCAATCTCGATCTTGACGTGATGTGAACTGCGAACACCGTAGTTTGTATCTGTGGATGGTGGGATGACGATACGTGTACGCCATCGACGGGTATCCCCTGGGCCGTGAACGTGTCCAATGGTAGATTCCTTGATAGGATCGAGATTAAGACCTAAATTCTGAATACGACCACCCAAGCAGTCGAAGAAGATTGCCATATCGTCCCGAGGCAAATCACCTACTGCTGAAAAATCTAAGTCCTCTGAGTACCTAGTGCCGCCGTAGCACAATCTGATCGCTGTTCCACCCTGAAACACCATCCGTTGAAACAACCCTGATTCGTTCATCGCACTTAACGACTCGATATGGATGACCTCTTTCACAACTGCACGATAGAGCATAGGCTCGTCTGCAAGCGTAGATCTCGCAAACACTGCAAACGACTCTGCTTTAGAAGGCATGAATCCCGTCCATTCGTTCCTTTTCTTCCAAGAACATACCTATGTGCGCCTGGTTCCTAGATTTCCGTAGGTCTAGTATCGCTAACTTTTCGTCAGCCTCCCACAGTCTTGATTCGTGGTTGTAGGTGAGGTGTGCGCTGATAGATTCCCAGCTTCGATCGGTGTGTGCGTACTTAATGATTCCGTAGGGCGTATCAAACGTTTGCGTCCGGCCATCTGTCATTAATGAGAGATAGTCGACATAGACTTGTGTTATTAACCCCAGTTGCTGCAATCGGACTTCCCTGCTAAGGTAAACAAAGTTCCTTGGGCGGAGAAATCGCGCTAGTGCGAACGCATCATGAGTTCGACATCGCGCTCTTTGGTTAGCGTAAACGCCACGACATACACCTTCTAAGACACCTTCACGAACATGGCGATGGAGACTCTGGAGTATGTTCTCCCGGGATTCAGTCGGAAATAGCGTAAGAAAATCCCCTGTTCTGAACAACCATTTTTTAAACACCGCGTCCATTTCGTCGAGCGTTGTTTGCAATTCTGATCTCTTCATATATACAGTTAATTATGAAATATGGCAGTTTACTGTATATTATAAAATCATGGCCGAGTCACGCACAGAGCGATTTACGCGTGATTGATTCTCTCCAGATGAGAGGACTACCCTACACTTCAGGCGCACCTACAGTGAAGTTTGAGCTAACCTTCTGGCTTTCAAATTGCGCGTGCGAATGTGGAATGGTCAGTCCGCAACCTGATTTACCCAGTCAGAAAACGCATCTCGAAGCGCGCCGAGTGCGTCCTTCTCATTCACGTACTCGGGTCGTAATTAATGGGACTTATATAGAGGCTGTTGATTTTCGACTCGGTTTTGCGGCGTTTTTCGCTCGCGATCGCATTTAATCGGCCCGATCGGTGTCGGTGCGCCGGTCAAGCCGGATTCGACCGAAATTAAACGCTCAAAGTCACCGAAACCAGCCATATTGCATCCACTTTGAGGTGGTTTTCGCGTTTCTCCGCATTCAGAATAGACTTTCCCTACCTAAACTGTACAAGCGTTTGACGTTCCACGCCAGACACGCCAGCTGCCACTCGGTTTGAACGCCGGCGAGACCGCGCATCTTCGGATACCGAAATCCCATCGCGTCCTTGATGCAGCCGAACGTCGTTTCGACCGTGCTCTTGCGCTTGCGATACAGGGCCTGGCCGACCACGTCCTGCATCCGTGCCACCATGGTCTCGACCGCTTGCGAACAAGACCCTTTCGGTGGTTGTGCCCGCCCGTTTTTGCCGGTGGCGATATAGGCCTTGACGCCGCCTTTCTCGCACGCCCGAACATTGTCGTCGCTGTAGTAACCCGCGTCCGCCAACAGGTTCATGCGACCGTCTTCGTCATCCGCGGCGGCAGCCGCCACGTCTGGCTCGACGGTGGGCAACGCTTCGAGCGCATCCAGCGTCGGCACGATCTGACCGTGGTCGGTCGGCGCGTCGGTCACGCCCGACGTCACGATGAGCTGCGTGTCCACGTCGACGCCCGCTTGCGCGTTGTACGCCGGCATGATCCCGTCACGGGTCTTCATCAGCTGCGAATCGGGGTCGGTCAAGTGTTCTCGCGCCGCCTGCTTGGGCGCATCCCCTGGCGGCTTCGGCGGCGCACCCCGGGGCTTCGCGCCATGGGCTTTTTCATGCGCGTCGCGGGCCGCCTGCAGCTTGTCGTAAGCGGCTTGTTCGGCCGCCTGTCTAGCGACAATCAAGGTGAGAATCCAGCGACAATCAAGGTGAGAATGCCGCCGGCTCGCGCGTTGGGAGGGAGGGCGTAGCCCGACCGAGCAAGGCGCGAGCCGGCGAGGCCGAGCGCCGAGCTACGTGATCGCGACGGAATTGGCTAAGTTATGCCGTCTTCTTGAGGACGGACAACCATGCCAGGCAGTCATATTTCCGATCACCAAGTGAGGCTTTACATGCAATCTAGACAAACCACCACGCCGCAGGCGGCTGCGGCGAAGGCCGGCTTTAGCGCCGCCACGGCCTACCGGATCGAGGCCGATCCGCGACTTCCCTCCACCCAGACGAAGGCACGGGACCGTCGTCGGCCCGATCCGCTGGCGGGGATCTTCGACGAGGAGATTGTTCCCATCCTGGAGAAGACGCCGGGCATTCGCCGCACGCTGGAACGGCGCGTGCGGCAATGGCGTGCGGTGCACGGGCCGGAGCAGGAGATCGTGTTCCGCCAGATCCATCCGCCGGGTCAGCTCGGGCTCTCGGACTTCACCGACGCCAACGGCCTGGGGGTGACGATCGCCGGCGTGGCCCTCAAGCACCGTCTGTACCACTTCCGGCTGGCCTATTCTGGGTTCTCGCACCTGCACGTGGTGCTGGGCGGGGAGAGCTTCACGGCCTTGGCCGAGGGGCTGCAGAACGCCCTGTGGAGCCTCGGCGGGGCGCCGCAGGAACACCGCAGCGACAGTCTCTCGGCGGCGTATCGCAACCTTGATGCCGCGCAACGCAAGGATGCGACGGCGCGCTACGTGGCGCTGTGCGAGCACTACGGCATGGCGCCGACCCGCAACAATCGCGGGGAATCGCACGAGAACGGTGCCGTGGAAGGCCCGCACGGGCACCTCAAGCGCAGCCTCGCCGACGCGCTGCTGCTGCGCGGTACGCCCGACTTCGATACCTTAGACCACTACCGCGCCTTCGTCGACGAAGTGGTTGGGCGGCGCAACGCCCACCAACGCGACCGCATCGATGTGGAGCGCGCCGTGCTCAAGCCGTTGCCGCGCCAGCGTACCGAGGACTTCGACACGGTGCAGGTGCGCGTGACCTCCTCCGGCGGCTTCGTGTTGCGGAAAGTGTTTTACACCGTGCCGTCGCGGCTGGTGGGCCATCAGTTGACGGTGCGTCTGTACGACGACCGTCTGGAACTGTTCCTCGGCGCCTCGCATCTGATGCAACTGCGGCGCGGCCGCGCACAGGCGAACGGGTGCAATGGCCATGTCATCGATTACCGTCACGTCATCCATGCGCTGCGGCGCAAGCCCATGGCGCTGCGCCATCTCGTCTATCGCGACCGCCTGTTCCCGCGCCAGGCGTACCAGCACGCGTTTGACGCGATCATGGAAGCCAACGGCGAACGTGCCGCCTGCCGTGATACCGTGGCCTTGTTGTCGCTGGCGCACGAACGCACCTGCGAAACCGCGCTCGCCGCCGCCATCGAAAGTTGTCTGGCCGCCGGCACGTTGCCCGATCCTGACGTCCTGGCCACGTTGTTCGCCCCGACCGAGGGCCGCGTGCCGGACGTCCGCGTCGAGTTGGGGTCGCCGACCGATTACGATGTGCTGCTCACCGCGCCGACCGCGGTTCGCGCCACCGGCCGCACCGGAGACGGCGCATGAGCGCCGTGGACGCCGCCCAGCTTGAGCTGATGTACACCCAGCTAGGCCTGCCTACCTTCAAGGCTGCCTGGGCGACCTTCGCCGACCGCGCCGATACCGAAGGCTGGCCTGCCGCCCGCCTGCTCGCCGCCTTGGCGGAACAGGAACTCGCCGACCGTGCCCGGCGGCGCTTCGAACGCCATCTGGCCGAAGCCAAACTGCCACCCGGCAAGACGCTCGACAACTTCGACTTCACGGTCGTGCCCATGGTCTCCCAGGCCCACGTCAACGCCCTGGTCGCCGGTGACGGCTGGCTGCAGCAAGGCGCCAATCTGATCCTGGTCGGCCCGCCCGGAACCGGGAAAAGTCACTTGGGCGCCGCGATCGGGCTCGCGCTGATCGAACATGGCTTCCGGGTCCTGTACACGCGCACCACCGATCTGGTGCAAAAACTCCAGGTCGCGCGCCGCGAACTGACGCTCGAAGCCGAGATCCGCAAACTGAACAAGTACCACCTCCTCATCCTTGACGACATCGCCTATGTGCGCAAGGACCAAGCCGAGACCAGCGTGCTGTTCGAACTGATCAGCTCGCGGTACGAAAACCGCTCCCTGCTCGTCACCGCCAACCAGCCATTCGGGGAGTGGGGCTCGATCTTCCCCGAACAAGCCATGACGCTAGCCGCCATCGACCGGCTCGTGCATCGCGCGACCATCTTCGAACTCAACGTGGAAAGCTATCGCCGGCGCACCGCCATGGAAACCAAACGCGGGCGTGGGCGGATCGCCTCCAGAGCCACGCTCGCCAACACCAAGGTCAAACTGCCGGATAGCGCCTCATCAAAGACCCAGCAGGTCCAGGAAACCAACCCGTGACACCACGCCGAATCATGATCCGGCAGCGGCGTTTTGAACGCCCCTTGCCGCGTCCGCCACCAAATAAAGTATCATAAAACCGTCGCGATCCATTCTCACCTTGATTGTCGCGCACTTCTCACCCTGATTGTCGCGCTACAGCCGCCAGCGCAGCGGCGTCCGCCGCATCCAGTTTTGCCGCCATCGCCTCGTAGCGCTTGACGTCCACCAGCAGCCGCGTCAAGACGTCATCGTCAACGGCGGCACCGACCGCATGAACGTTGGCATCCGCGCCTTCAGCGTCATGGCGGTCCGCCTGTTCGGACAAGCGCGCAATCACCTTTTGACAGACCTCGATGCGTTTCCGCGCCAGCTTCGCCGTCAACGATTTCTCCCGCGCCGCATACGCCTTCAGCTTCGTCCCGTCAACCGCAATCGCGGACAACTGCACCACGCCGCCTTCGATCAGCACCTGCAAGAATTCCGCCGCCGCCGCTTCAAACGCCGCACGATGCGCACGGCGAAAGTTCGCCAGCGTCGTGTGGTCCGGATGCTGACCCCCGGCGATGTACATGAAATCCAGCCGGTCATGGGTCGCTTGCTCCAGCTTGCGCGAACTGTTCACGCCGGTCATGTAACCGTACAGCCACAGCGCCAGCAGCACGGCCGGCGGGTACCCCTTGCGCCCCGCATCCACATGGTACGTCGCCTCTAACGCTGACAAGTCCAACCGCGCCGCCACCCGTACGTACAGTCGCGCGACGTGATCGTCCGGCAGCAGTTCTTCCAGCGACGGCGGAAACAGCACAGGCTCAGCGCGATTGACATCTCCAATCATGGCGGGGGGTACCGTTGACTAATCGAAAGCTAAATGTTAGCTTAAATCGCCTTGAATGCCAACCCAAAAGCGACATTTTCAACAGCCTCTATAACTGACTAAATAGCCGATACCTATAATTATGTCCAGTTTGATAGGGATGCTAGCTAGAGTGGTTGAAGCGGATGTAAGATGCGAGTCGCGCATGATGCGTGGGCATCGCAACATCACCTACCGGCTGTTGCCGGTGACGCGCACCAGGGCCAAGCGGCTCGACCGCCTGGCCGGGGCGTGCCGTTTCGTGTGGAATCACTTCCTCACCGAACGGTTGGCGACGTATCAGTTCGATCGGTGTTTTGAAGCCACGTACGGCATCAAGCCGCAAGCGAGTTCGACCTCGTTTTACACGCTTGGGAAAGAATTCACGCAACTTCGCCATCGTTTCGCGTGGCTCCGCGAATTGCCATTCGATCCGGTACGGTACGTGCTGAAATACCAGGCCGATACCTGAAAGCGATATTTCGACGATCAGTCGGGCACAGTGGGTAAACCGACCTTTCGCAGCCGCTTCGACGATCGCGACGGCTTTACGCTCCCCGACCATGTCAAGATCGTCGATCATCAGTTGTACATTCCGAAAATCGGCTGGTGTAAACTCCGCCGCAAGGGCGGGAATCCGTACCCCAATGGGCAACCCAAACAAGCACGCGTCCTGAAACGCCGCAGCAAGTGGTACGCGGTGGTGACGTACGATGTCGAACTGTCCAAGCGGATGGATGACGGCAAGGTCATCGGCGTGGACATGAACGTGGGTCAAGTGGCGACCAGCACCGGTCATTTATTGGTCATGCCGCACCAGCAACGCCTGACGGTCCGCCGCCGTCGGTATCAGCGCATGATGAGTCGGCGCCAGCAAGGCAGCCAACGGCATCGGTGCGCCAAGCGCATGCACGCGAAAACGACGGCGAAGCTCGCCCAGCGCCGGCGAAACTGGCACCATCAAACTTCGCGGGTCATCGCAGACTCTGCGCATACGGTCGTCGTCGAAGATCTCAGAACCAAGCAGATGACGCGTTCCGCGAAAGGAACGCTGGCGCAACCCGGCAAGCATGTCAACGCCAAGGCGGGTTTGAACCGGGCGATTCTGTACACGGGTTGGTCACAACTTCGTGCGATGCTCGAATACAAGGCGGGGGAGCTCGTCGCGGTCAAGCCGCATTCTACCTCACAAACATGCCATGTCTGTGGGCATGTCGATGCGCGAAATCGACGAACACAGGCAAACTTCAGGTGTGTCCAATGCGGACACGAGGCAAACGCGGATGTCAATGCCGCCTTGAACATGGCGTCTGGGAGTGGCGCATCTGGACGGGTGAGGGCTGCAACGTTAGTTGGTCCGATGATCCGTCAAATTGATCTAAGGCGGCAACCTTCGGTTGTTTAGTCAAGGATATAACTCCCTAATTAATAAGTCGCCTCGCCGTCAGTTAGTTTCAAAACATCGGCGATCCTACAAATCCACCCCCGGCCACGTCATGGACGAACACCACCCGGCGCCTACAACTCCAAGCCATCCGATCGTTAATCAGGTAACAATCCTTTGACGGCTGAACCGACACGCTCGATAACATCGTCCCCGATCGCGTCCAGACTACGACAAATCGACGCAAACTGAACAAGCACATTCGTCCAAGCCATGTGTGTTCGAGGGACGTTCTCCCGATCTGAGTTAAAAGTCGGAAGTGAACCCATACGACGCATGTACGACGTGTAGTGGTCTTTCCAGATTGGACGGGAGAGTTCATTCACTACCGATGGTAAATCATCTGACAGGTCTACGATTAATGGGTAGAGTGTTTCGAGCTGCGTCGTGATATGTGTCGCAGCCGTTGAAATATCGTGAACGTGACGCACAAGGTCTGGATTGCTGTCACCAATAACAGGCAACCTCTGGGCAAGCGCGGCGAACTTACCTGCGAGAATCTCTAATGGGGCAACCACAGGGCAGTTACGGTGGTTCCTGATCACTTGGGTTATTGGTTGGCGCAGCTGCAACGCGAGTAGTTCAAACTTGATACCGTGTACAACATCGCGATCCTCAACACTGCCGTCGTAGTCGAATATCAGTGTGTGGACAACCCCATCGTGTCTCAATCTCCCCTTATTTGTAGGCTGCAGGAAAGGTAACTCATCAACCAGTCGTTCAGTCAATCGGGTGCCTACGTCCCGCATGAGGTCACGGGTCATACTGACGTTCCCGTTGTCGCCTAGCGTCACGCGAATGTCCAAATCTTCACTGAATCGTGAAATTACACCCTGATACTGTGCTAGACTCGTACCTCCCTCGATCGCAAACGACACATCAGGGTCTGTGTGACTATCGTAAACGTTCAAAACGCGGTTCACAACCATGTCCTTCTCTGCACGCGCGCGCGAATGGCAGTATTGAAACGTACGGTAATGACTATCAATTTCCTGTGCCGTAGGGAGTTCGTTTGTACTCACATTACTTCCCGTTTTCAGTTTTGCAAGAGTCCCGTTGGGGGTCTCGAAGGTCGCGACCACACCATCTCGCATAATGAAGCGTCGACATGGCCGGTCGAGTCGGTACGTCACACCCGATCGACGAATCGAGTAGTTGTCGAGCTGAGGAGTTGGAAGGATTTGATATCCAAGTTTTGGGAGAACCTCCGGCATTACCTCCGCAATTCGTGCATCACCCACTGCGTAGACCCCCTGTCCGACGCGTGTAATCAGACCTAGTTGCCGGGCGTGAGACAAGGCGCGATCCACCTGCCCCACAGAGTGACCTAATGCCGTGAGTTCACGTCGTAACAACCCTTTACGCTGACCTTCCCCAATCAGTTTTTTTAAACTGTCAAACGGATCGGCTGTTGGATGTGCCCTACGCACAATCTATCTCCGCTAGAGCTCTAATTGCGCTAAATCATGCACAAAAACCAACCGGTTCGCGCGATCGAGGATCTCGATGGATATCCCGTTGCCATGCTATGCGGTTATTCGCGTGAGTACAACGCTACCTGTTAATGTGTAAACGGTCCAATGAAGAGTCTGAAAGTCCCACCCGTTTATTTCTCAGTGATCGGTCGCCAGATGCGCCTTTCACGATTACTCGTATGATCTCGTCGAAATTCAAACCAATTGCGTAGTGAAGTCCACGCACGTACGCTCAATCGATTGAGTCGGCACGTCGCTGTCAACTGTACACTGATGGCGCGTGCTGCCCGAGCCAAGAGGAAAGACTTTATCCCTCACTCTCCAGCATGGGAATTGGAATCAACGGTTTGACCTCTTGATCCTCCACACGTCTCAATAACTCATACCACTCCTTGGAAAGCTGCACTACCTTTACACCCATCGCACAGAATCCAATTACCGCGAGCGGAACCATGAGCGGCGCGGCGAGCGGGATTAGCGACGGGAACGAAAGCGCGACAATCGACATGACGCCAGACACGGTCGCCCCGACACCAGCCGATATAGCCACCGACCGACCAATGCGTCGCAGCATCTCGTCTCGATCGATGTCGCCGTGCTGATATTCGAGACCATGTTCCAAGCAGCCGACCACGCAGGAGACCGTTGCGCCAATCAGTGCGCCGCTAACCACTCGAGAGGCAGTCTCGACTAACGACGCTCGGAATGCCTGATCAACCAAAACCTCTTGCGCAGCTCGCACCTCGCCGACGGTCATGCGCTCAGCACCTCTGCTCCGATTCAAACTAGCCAACTCAAACAAACCGTTGTCAGCCTCGGGACCGCCTCCTTGACTGTGCGGTACCCCGTGACTCCAATCGAAACCTTCGAGCCGTTTCGACAACTCCTCCGGTCCAAGTGCACGCAGTTGCATAGGAAGTGTTTCCCACACCAGGCGGGCCTCCTCCATACCCCTACTTATGCCCCTCGTGCCGGCGTACAGGTATTTCGTCGGATCGACCATACTCCAGTCCAGATTCGCGGTGTAGCCAGACAACGCTTGACTTGCGACGCCTACACCGGCTATCGTGCCTTTCGCCACCGAACTACTAGCCACCGAACTACCAAGTTCGAGCGATGTGTTCACAACCTTTTCAGTGGCGCTAACGATGCCCTGCCTGACCCGGTCTGCCTGCGTGGCAACCGTTGAAATTGCCTCGCCTGAAGCCGACGCAACAACCGTTGCCGTCGTGCTGGCTGTTTGTAACAAACCTTCAAGAGGTTTCTTTACAGCGGTGAGGGTTACACCTGAGCTTTCTCGACCGCTTTGAAGCTCGTCAATGGCGCGCTGAATTGTCGTCGCCGCCTCGAGATCATCAGCCTCCTGCAGCAATTCCTCGATTGCCTCCAGCTTGACGATCACTTGCTCACGAACTCGTTCGGCTTCACTCACTTCGTGCCTTTCCCTATCGTCTGAATCCAAAGTTCCGATTCTCAAATCCCAGCCTTGCCCTCCAATTGTGCCAACGTTCGACCGTTCACTTCAATGACCCACCTCTGTGTACGCCGCCACTCGTTCGCAATATCCTGAACTTTGGCAGTACTTCTTGGTTGATTTCTCGGAAATCAAGTGCCTATCACGCCTGTCTGGACGAGCTTCTCGATCTCGTCCTTTTCAAATCCCAATTCCATGGTAAGGACCGCGCCGGTATGCTCGCCAAGCTGTGGGGCAGGTTGAACCGGGACATTGCTTTCAGACATTCTTACCGGCCAACCAAGCAATTTGATCCTGCCGTGGACTGGATGTTCGACCTCCCGCACGAAACCTCGTTCAACTAAGTGACGATTCGTGTAAAGGTCTTGCGTTGTCAGTACAGCACTAGCAGGAATCCCGGCTTCCGCAAGTTCGCGCATCGCATCGTATTTCGTCCTTTTGCGCGTCCAATCGGATATCTTGTCCGTAAATAACGTACGCGTCTCTGCTGAAGAAAGGCTATCGCGCTCGCCCAATTCCTCAGAGATGCCTACGACTCGTACCAACGCCTCGCCCATTGTTGCCGTGACAGCCATGATGAATACATAGTCATTTGGGCCAGCACCTAAACATGGATAAAGATTTGAGTATGGTCCACCGCCATTTCCAGATCTGCCTGCGGCCCGTTCGCCGAAACGACCACCGGATGTCGAAGTTCGAAGGTAGTACGTCATCGCCTCCTGCATCGACAACTCAAGGTACTGACCTTTGCCTGTGCGCAATTTCTGTATGTACGCGGCGCTAATTGCCAGTGCCATCTGAACTCCTGTTCCTGCATCGCCAGTCGTTGGACCGGGTCGCATCGGTGGACCATCCGCTTCACCCGTGATTGAAAACGCACCCGCAGCTGCTTGCGCCACCATGTCGTAGCACTTGTAGTCTGACCAAGGTCCCTCTACCCCAAAACCTTTTATGCGCGCATAGATGATGTCAGGATTGCGCTCCCGCATGATGTCATATGTCAAGTTCAACTTTTCCATCACGCCCGGACCGTAGTTCTCAACAAAAATGTCGAACTTCGGCAACAGGTCGAAAAGAATCTCACGACCTTCTTCCGACTTTAGATTGATCGCGACACTACGTTTATTCGAATTCCAGACGATGAAGTACTCCGCGTTGCCATTCGGACCTCTGCCGGGATCGCCACGACCCGGCGCTTCAAGCTTCACGACATCCGCACCCATCCAAGCTAATGCTTGTGTACAGGAGGTACCCGCTTCGTACTGCGTCATGTCCAAGATCCGCATGCCGTCTAACGCTGCCATCCTTACAACCCTCTAGCTTCTTCGAATCGACATCATTAATAACGGCGTTGAGTATATGGCAAAGCACGATCTCCCACGGGACCCACTATAGTCTGCCTTGCCCACTCAATGCTTGCGACGCGAACGCAGCGCAACCGATCCAGACGTCAAAGCTCGTACTGAATCCGGTTGTACATATATTTGACACGCATAAACTATCCTGCAACAGCCAATTTCGTTCGGTAACGTAGATGTCTCAAGCTATCGAAATCAAACCGTTGACTCCAACCATAGGTGCGGAAGTCCACGGCGTGGACTTATCCCAATCACTCTCGAAGGAGACTTTTGCGCAAATTCATGATGCATGGATGCAGCACCTTGTCTTGTTCTTTCGCGACCAAGAGATGACAGCCGAGCAACACTTGGATTTTGGTCGTCGGTTTGGCGAATTGCACATTCATCCTGCCGCCCCCTTTTTACACGGGAATCCAGAACTGATGCGGATTCACACCGACAAAGACTCAAGAATACAGAACGGCGCGGGATGGCATTCGGACGTCTCTGCCGATGAGGAACCTCCTTTGGGGTCGATTCTGCACCTTCATCAGGTCCCTCCGAACGGCGGCGATACATTGTTCGCAAATATGTACGCAGCCTTCGATGCGCTGAGCGAACCGATTCGGAATTTACTGATCGGCTTAGAGGCACAACATATCGCCGATTACACGAACCAATACGGCGATCACAAGCCGCAACGCGAATTTCCACGGGCGGTTCATCCCGTGGTGCGTACCCATCCGGTTACTGGTCGTCAAGCGCTATTCGTCAATTCCGGATTCACAAGACGCATCCGAGGCATGTCCCGTGTCGAGAGCGACGCGTTGCTCGATATGCTGTTTAAGCACGTCACGAATCCTGCGTTCCAATGTCGCTTCCAATGGCAAGCCAACTCGATCGCGATGTGGGACAATCGATGCGTTCAACACCTCGCCATCTGGGACTACTATCCGCAAACACGAAGTGGAATCCGGGTCACAGTGAAAGGGGATCGACCATTCTTTCGCGAGGAGAACGTCGAAATCGAGGCAAACCGAAACGCAGCCTAGCCTCGTCACTACTGAACTCAATAGACTTCCCGCAGTACGACTCAAGATTTCTTCAATACCGTGTCTGACACCACGATCGTAAAAGAGAAAGATTCAAAACTTGAATCGCTTCTCGACAACTATCAAGAAAAACTCGAAGAGCGATCAGACCAATATGTCAAATGCGTCAATTGCCTGCACATCCTCACGCACGAGGATACGGCGATCAGCGTCGCAGGAAATCACCGACACGTCAAAACCAACCCTTATGGCAATACGTTCGAATTTCGGTGCTATAGCGAAGCGCTCGGTTGCGCCGTCGAAGGTCCGGACGAAAGTGCACATAGTTGGTTTCCAGGTTGCGTATGGCAATACATCTATTGCGAGGCATGCAATCAGCACTTGGGTTGGTATTTCCACGGCGCCGACAGCTTCTACGGTATACGCTCCGACGCAATTCACGTCGGTTAACCGAAAGCTGATTCCGAACTAAACGCGGCGCGTTTAATTCGCGCCTGATTTGGCAGCGACCTACCTATGGCCGACTTGCGCGCAAGCGATTTCGACGTAATCTCCTTTGACTGTTACGGCACTCTCGTCGACTGGGAGAACGCCATCATTCAATACCTTCAACCGGTCCTGCTATCTCACGATGTCCATGTGTTCGATGGCACGATCCTTGAGTTCTATTCCGCATGGGAACCTCTCGAGCAAGAGGTAGGAGGATCGTATCGAGAAGTATTACGTCGTGTTATGAGACGTTACGGTGCTCGGCTGGGCTTTACGCCGACCGACGACGAAACGGAAGGTTTCGTTAATGCCATCGCTACCGCGAGTCCTTTCTCCGACACGGTCGAAGCGTTAACGGACCTCGCGACGCAATTCAAGCTTGCGATCATTTCAAATACCGATAAAGATCTGATCAAACTAACACTCAAATCGTTACCGACTGAATTCAGTGCCGTGGTAACTGCATCAGAACTTGGCGCTTACAAGCCGAACTTAGACATGATGCGTCGCGCATTCGATCAGATCGGGAAAGATGGCATGCGCATACTGCATGTCGCACAAAGCCGATACCACGATATAGCCCCTGCGCGCGAACTTGGCCTCAACACGGTCTGGATTAACCGAAGCAGTGAGCACGCGTCAGCCGTGCAGAGTGTCAATGTAGTGCCTGAGTGGGAGTTCGAGAATCTAGCTCAGTTCGTAAGCGCTTTCTGAAGTTACCTTACGTCGAAGAGCTGGTTCAACTAGCTCGGATTTTTGCGCGTCAGCTCCGTCGACGCGTCTTCGTTTGTCGATAGATCAATCGACGGCGAAAACGGCGAAGTTTCTTGTTGCATCGCTGCGTCAAAATCATCCGTCCCTTCCTGCAAATCTACTACCTCGCGCTCAGTGGGTAAGCTCGAAGGATCGAATTCTTTCTCCGGTTCAACTGCAGAGGCGGGCGCCTCTGTAAATTGCTCGTCACTCTCAACGTAGGCCTGTTCTGATTCGCTGTACGCTGCACGTAGAACAACCGTAGCGAGCATCGTACCCTTCGGGAGTTCACGGTCAATATACGAGGCGACCTTGAGATTTGACTTCTTAGCGCCCGTTTGGATTTCTTCTACGGAGTGCTTTATCGACGATTCATCGGTGATATCGTCAAGTTCGTCGTCATCCTCATCGCCGCCGAGCGTGAAGCTCAATACCCCGCGGCCTTCGTCAATTGGCGCATCGAAATCGATTGTTAGCCAGTCCGTATCTAGTGCTCGTTTCAGCAGCCCCTTGAATCGAGCCTGACTGTCATCACTTTCTGCGACCTCTTCTTTCATTTCGTCTGGCTGAAGAGAAGCCGTACCGATGAACATATTCACTGCTTCGTCGTTCTTCTTCGACAACGTGGCTTTCAAATCAGCCATGTCAATATTCGGGACTTGCGTGTCTACGAGCATTCGAGCGATCGCATTGATCTTTTCGAATATCAGCTGATTGACTTCACGTTTGCGCTTGCGCATCCCAACGCCGGCTCGATTGTTGGGTACCACCATCAATGCATCGACTTCCCCACGCATCGTGTTTATGCCTTGTGTCGCGAGCGTCACGGTTTGATCGCTGTCGCCACCATCCGGCGTAGTCAGAATGGAGACAGTTAGGAGTCCCGGATTTTCGTGTGACGCGTGATTAGCGATAACCGGACTCGCACCGGTTCCCGTGCCTCCTCCCATACAGGACACGATGAAGAGCAACCGCTTACCCTTGAATTTAGACATCAGCACCTGAGTGTCTTCTTGCGCTGCACTTCGACCGACATCCGGGTCACCGCCAGCGCCGTCACCGTTACATATTCTGGCGCCGATCTGAATGGTTTCGAGACCAGCGTCTAACTCATCAAGTGCTTGCTTGTCCGTATTAATGGCGTAAAAGTCAACGTTTTCGATTCCGCGCTTGGAAAGATGACTGACGATGTTGCCGCCCCCGCCACCTACGCCAACGACGCCAATGCCAAGTGGTTTGGCTACTCGTTCGCCTACACCGATCTTTCGATCACGCGTCTGAGTCATCATGGTTGCCACTCCCTAGCTAAGCTCCATACGAGCAAACGATCAGACATTGCCACCTAGCCACCTGTAAATTGACCGTGTAGCTGTTCCCGTCACGCTTCGCGTTTTCGCTGGTCTGGATCGGTGTGTTTTTATTCTACCGACCACCCGCTTTCTGAGTAATCCCACGGCCGTCGCCATGGTTGGATCATTTAGAGTCGCCGCATCAATTCCATCCGCCACATAAATTTGATCGTACGCCGAGTTGCCATTTGCATTGACTGTGGGTACTGGACATACCTTCGGGTGCTCAACGTACGCTTCGCGACCTAGCACTTCCGAAGCAAGATATGCGAGATTCTTAATCTTCGATCCGCCGCCAGTCAACACGATCCGAGTCGCCGCAAGTTCGTTCGATAGTTCATGTCGCGCGAATTCGGCGGCAATCTCCATAAAAATACGTTCGTACACAGCGCGAATAATCTGAGATAGCGCACTCTTGGTGATGCGGGAATCAGGTTGGCCGTTAACACCGGGAACCCTAATTTCGCTATCATCCATCTCGTGACCTACGACGCTGCCGTGCAGCTCCTTAAGCTGAGCGGCGGCTTGCGGCGGCGTAAACAAAGATTTTGCGATGTCTTCGTTGGCGCGGCGACCGCCCCAAGTCAAGACACCTGTATGCTTCAACTCACCACCGGCAAACAATACGATTCCGGTCGTGTCATGACCTATATCGATGACACACACACCGAGTTCACGCGACGCATCGTCTAGCACCGCGTTCGCGCTGGCTAATGGTGACGCGATGAGTTGCAGATTGCGCAACTTACATTTCGTGATGCATTTCGTCAGATTCTGCTCAGCGTTACTCGAAGCCATCACCAAATGAACATGCGCGTCCAGGCGTTTACCGGCTTGCTCCAGCGGTTGAACAATACCGCCTTGATTGTCAACAATGTACTGCTGTGGCAGCACATGCAGCATCTCTTTACCAGCGCCTACGTTCACTGCCTGGGCGGTGTGCAAGGCTTGCTTAACGTGTTTCTCGGTAACTTCGCCTTTGTGAGTGACCGCCGACCCCGTTACGTTCAAACACACAAGGTGGTCGCCATTTAAATTAGCGACTGCGTCCTCAATTGGCGCTTTCGCAGAGCTCTCCGCGCTACGTAACGTCTCGTCGACTTCGCGTACAGTCCGATCCATGTCCACGACGATCCCGCGCTGCACGCCACTTGAAGGATGCCTTGCGGCACCTACGACTTCAAGGTGACCATCGGGTCGAAAGTGACCAATACATACCGCGATCTTGCTTGAACCAACGTCAATCGCCGCAAACAGAGCGGGGGACTTCGCTTTAGTCATTCCATTGCTACCACGGTCTGTTCAACTTGTGCAATGGCGATGCCGTTTGAGTATCGAGCATCAATGGTCTTTCTAGCTTCCGGTTCGGTCGATGGCAAGGAGTCAAGCATGGACAAAGCCCGACTTAAACGCGTACCGACGTCTTCGTCGCCGAGGACGACCTGTTCCCCGCTAGCTAGGGTCAAAGTCCATCCTGTGTTCTCGTCGTATTTGACTTCGGATACGACTAACCCGTGAGCAAGAACGAGCGCGGAAATGTCGTCGTAGATGCGATCCTGTTCGCGCGCGAGCAGTTTCATGAATGTGGGTTTCGTAGCCGAATCGTCATTGGAAAACTGGGATATATCGATCCCTTCCCATTCTCGAATGGACTCGGTGAGCTTGGCTTTCGTCGCGTCGAAGAGCTCGACAGCCTTTGTCAGTTGCGCGTCGACGCCGTCTAAATCCGAGGATCGTTCAAATACACTGGTCTTGACCAACTCGTCGAGCTGGAGGAACTGGGGTCGGTATTGGGCGATCAGCAGGCTACCGCACACAACGGCCAGCGCGAGGCCTGTAAAAAAACTGATGAATCGAGTCATCGCGTTCAACAATCCATGTCGATATGGCAGACATCCATGTCCGCCCTGTCATTTTAACTTGACTTTAGCAAATCTGAAACCCGACTCACGTCCCCAGCGCCCTGTACCAACACGACGTGATCCGCTTGAGCGGTGCTTCTGATCCAAGAAACGGCTTCTTCGGCACTCTTAACACTCGTAACGAGCTTCGAAGTTCCTTCGGCAATCGCATTGCTGAGTGCTGTAGCGCTCGCGCCTTCAATCGGGTCTTCACTCGCAGCATACGTGTCTAAGATGAGCAAGTCATCGGGTTTTTGAAGTACTTGCACGAATTCCTGAAAAAGATCACGAGTGCGCGTGAATCGGTGCGGTTGATACACCATCAGATGCCGCTTGTCAGGCCACACCTGTCGTACTGTCTCGAGCGTATATTCAAGCTCCGTCGGATGGTGGCCATAGTCGTCGACTAACGGTAGTTGGTGGTTATTGAGGTTGATTTCCGAGACCTCGAATCGACGGTCCACGCCGATGAATCGGCGAATACCTTCCTGGATGTGCTCGTCGGCGATACCCTCGTCGCTAGCGACTGCGATCGCTGCAAGAGCGTTCTGTACGTTCTGAATTCCTGGTAATCTAAGCTCAATGGGTAACAGAGACTGAGCTTCAGGTCTTTTTACGTTAAATCGCCACACGATGCCAGTCGCCTCAATATCAACCGCTTGGTAGTCGGCGTCTTCGCTCAATCCGTACGTAATCACTGGTCTGGTAATTTCGTCCGCAAAGACTCGGCACTCATTGTCATCGATGCACAGGATTACCGCGCCATAGAACGGTAATTTCGATACGAACTCCTGAAATGCGTGTTTTAGTTGCTCAAAATCGTGGTCATAGGTTCCAAGGTGGTCGCGATCAATATTGGTGATCACGGCTAGCATCGGGTGTAAATAGAGAAACGATGCATCACTTTCGTCAGCTTCCACGATGATGTAACGGCTTGAACCTAATCTCGCATTTCGATTCTCGCTTCTCAGCAGACCACCGATCACATAAGTCGGATCGACGTTTGCGGCGTGAAAGATATCAGCGATAAAGCTCGTCGTCGTCGTTTTACCGTGTGTTCCCGCAACCGCTATTCCGTAACGATGTCGCATTAATTCGCCGAGCATCTCGGCTCGTGGCACGACGGGTTTGTGGAGCGCGTGTGCTTCGACGATTTCTGGATTGTCAGCCGAAATAGCACTTGACGTAACGACAACGTCGGCGTCCACTACGTTGGACGCGCGATGCTCGTGTTCAACATTGATGCCAAGTGACTCAAGTCGACGTGTAACCGGCGATGGTTCGACATCTGCGCCTGTCACGGTGTAACCCAGGTTGGCCATTACTTCCGCGATACCGCACATGCCAGCACCACCGATTCCAACGAAGTGGACGTGACGTACGTGTCTCATAGCTTGCGTTGGGCAGGATCCCAGCTCATCCGGTCTCATTTCGAGGTGCCTACCTCGTTCGATTCCTCAATCCTCAACACCATGCCAATCAATGCGCTGAGTATGAGGAGACTATTACCCCCGTAGCTGATGAAAGGTAGAGTCAGTCCTTTCGTTGGAAAAATCCCAGCATTTACACCTACATGGATGAGCGCTTGAAATCCGATCAATAAAGCAGTGCCATAGCAGAACATACTTTCAAAATGCCGATCCTTCTGGAGTGCCGTCCGCGCGACGGTGCTAATTTTGTAGACTAACGCCATCAATAATCCGAGTACTACAGAAGCTCCGATCACGCCAGTCTCTTCCGCGATCGTTGCGAAAATGAAATCGTTGTGTGACGCCGGCGTAAATGTCTTCTGTAGACCGGTTCCGAGTCCGGTACCAGTGAACTCGCCGCGCCCGAATCCAATCAATGAGTTCGTGAGTTGGTAGCCTTCATTGAGTTTTACGCCTTCTTCCCACGGCGACAGCAACGTCACTAACCGCGTGACGCGGTACGGCTCTACGTACAGGAGTGCGGCTATACCTGATATCGCGATGCCACCAAGTACGAACAAGTGAGACAACCGTGCGTTCGCTAAGAAAAGAACGCCTACGGCGACGGTACCCATGATCGCGACCGTCCCAAAGTCGGGTTCGAGAAAAATCAAACCGAGTACGAGCCCTACTGAGAAGAGCATTGTCAGGAGTGGCATCATCGAACGCTGTATACGTTCGTAATTAACGCCGACGTAACCGGCAATGAAGACCAATAGCAGCGGCTTTACGACTTCCGACACCTGAATGGTGAAGAAATGAAATGAAATCCACCGTCTCCCCCCACCCGATTCGACGCCGACGCCTGGGATCAGTACCAACGCTGCTAGTACGAGGGCGACTAACCACGCCGCGCGATGAAACTGGCTGTAACGTTCAGTTGGAATCAGATACGCGAGCACTAATGCAGCGCCGCTCAAGACAACATACACAAGATGCCGTAAGAACAATGAATTGATCCATGAGTCGGCCAAGTGCACGCTCACACTTGCGACGGCTATCACGCCGAAACCAAGCAAGACGACCCATAAGTACAGAAGCGTTAGCGGTTGCTTGATTGTCACGAAACCATCGCTTGAACGATTGAAGTGAACTGGTTCCCACGTTGGATGTAGTCGGTAAACATGTCGAAACTGGCGCATGCAGGCGAAAGAAGCACGACATCACCCGGTTGCGCGAGCTCTCTGGCTTGATGCACCGCTAGTTCTAGCGATTCCGAATAAGCACATTCCGTTGCCTCACCGACCGCTGCCTCGATCATCGTGGCGTCGCGTCCGAACAAGATCGCGGTTCTTACATGGTCGCGGAGCGGATTGGCGAGCGGCTCGAATCTCGCGCCTTTCCCGTCGCCACCTGCGAGCAACAGGATATTCGGGTGCCCGTTGCTCCACGCTTCCAGTGCCGCGCATGTCGCCGCAACATTAGTCGCCTTTGAGTCGTTAACGTAACGTACCCCTTCGAACTCCGCGATCAATTGCATGCGGTGAGGCAATCCCTCGTATGCCCTCGCGGTTTCAACAAGCTCGGGTATACCAGCCCCGCAAACGTGGGCAAGCGCGGCTGCTATGACGACATCAAGATGGTTCTGAGTGCCCTTCAATTGCAGCTCGTCAGTAGGTACAACTTCGGAACCTATAACCACTTCGTTCTTACGAACACACCAATCGTTCGTGCCGTTTACGGGTATCACCGACTCGTTTTCTCTCATCGGCTTCGTGAGAGGGTCGTCATCATTGAACACTGCGATCCTACACTGTTCGTAAATACGATGCTTCGACGCAACGTACTCACGAAACGTCCGATGGTGATCTAAGTGATCTTCCGTGATATTCAAGATCGTCGCGCCTTTAAGGGAAGGCGGCTTGATCTTTTCAAGTTGAAAGCTCGAAAGCTCTAGGACATACCCAGACGCTCGATGCTCTAGGAGATCTAACACAGGTGTGCCGATGTTGCCTCCTGACACAAACCCCTTCGCGTCCAGCATTCTCGCAACCAGATCCGTAGTCGTGGTCTTGCCATTGGTGCCAGTCACACCGACGAGAGGCGCATCAACTAAATCGCAGAATAACTCAACGTCGCACGATATTCGCGAACCAGCCGCGCGGATGACATCGAAGATAGGATCATGTAGCGCAATACCTGGACTCGCGTATACGACGGTGTCTTTGTCCAGAATCGACGCGAGGTCGCACGGTTCGATGAATTTCGTAGCATCGTAGTCTGCCTCAAGCTCGCTCAATCTCTGCATGATTAGCTCGTCATGACCGACTCGCGTATCCGTGACATAGAGCTCCGTTCGTCCGTTAAGAAAACGTGTACAAGAAACGCCTGTCGAACCAAGGCCGATAACCAGTGCACGATCTGGGATCATCGGAGCTTCAATGTTGCTAAGCCAATCATCACGAGTAGGAATGTGATGATCCAGAAACGCACAGTTACCTTCGGCTCAGGCCATCCTTTCAGTTCAAAGTGATGATGAATCGGCGCCATTCTGAGAACGCGCTTGCCGCGCAGCTTGTAACTCCCCACTTGTGCGATCACCGAGGCAGTCTCGAGAACAAACAAACCACTCATGATCAGAAGGACGATTTCTTGGCGAACCAGCACGCCGATCACGCCGAGTGCTGCGCCTAATGGCAACGCCCCAATGTCCCCCATAATCATCTGAGCGGGAAACGTGTTGTACCAAAGGAACCCAAGTCCAGCACCGACGATCGCGCCACAAACGATCGCGACCTCCCCCATTCCCTCAATGTAAGGGATTTGCAGGTAGTCTGCGAACTCAGAATGACCTACGGCGTATGCAAATAAACCTAATGCGCCTACCACCATAACTGTCGGTAGCGTCGCGAGACCATCTAAACCGTCGGTTAGGTTGACGGCGTTGCTCATACCTACGATCATCAGAATTGCAAGAACGACAAACCCCCAACCGAGTGGAATGGCGAGTTCTTTGAAAAACGGGACCAGAAGCGCAGTCTCAGCAGGATTCGTCGCGGTTTGGTACAGCACGAGCGCGACACTCGAGGCACAAATGATTTGCAGGGAAAATTTGAGCTTCGCGGACAAGCCACCTTTCTCGCGTTTCGAGAGTTTTAGGTAATCGTCCATAAAGCCAATCACACCAAAACTCAACAGAACGGCTAATACGATCCAGACTTGTCGATTGTCCAGTTCGACCCAACATAACGCTGATAAAAAAATGCTGATCAATATGAGCGCGCCGCCCATCGTCGGCGTACCTTCCTTCTCGAAATGTTGTTCGGGCCCGTCTTTTCGTATGACGTCTCCTATCTGTCGTCGTTCGAGCCAACGGATCATGAATGGTCCTAGGAACAGGCTAAAGAAAAGTGCCGTACCTGTCGCTACTAAAGTTCGAAACGTGATGTAACTAAATACGTTGAACGCAGATATGTGTTCTGCAAGCCACTCAGTGAGCCAAAGAAGCATTGCGTTCTCCGCGCCGGATCCGATCTATGACTTCACGATCGCTGAATGGATGTTTGACACCGTTGACGTCTTGATATTGCTCGTCGCCCTTTCCGGCGATCAAGACGATACCGTTAGCCGATACTTTCCGCGCCGCTATTGAAATAGCACACTCGCGATCGAGCGAAATTTGCGCGAGATTGGGTTTCTTCATTCCCGCGACCACCGCGTCCGCAATGTCAGCAGGGGATTCCGTGCGCGGATTGTCATTGGTCACAATCACCTGATCCGCGAGTTCTTCGGCGGCTGCACCCATCACACGACGTTTTCCTTTGTCCCTATCACCCCCGCATCCAAACACACAGATCAGCTCAGTCGGTTCTAAGTGTCGCAGCGCAACAAGAGTCTTACGCAGTGCGTCGGGCGTGTGCGCATAGTCGATCACAGCGTGCGCACCCGAACTTAGTTTCACAAATTCGAAACGACCCGAAGGCGATTGCACTCTTGCTAGTTGCTGCGAGGCGCACTCTAAGTCGGTGCCAAAGTGCACGAGCGTTGCCAATATTGCCGCGCAGTTCGCGATTCCGAACTCACTTCGAATCGGAAGGCGTAACGGGGTACTTCCCCATTTCGTACGCCACACACCTTGCGCGCCTCTGATCGTGAGTGAGTTCAGTTCACAAGTGACGTCAGCACGACTTGAGGTGCCATACGTTGTCGTGGGAATGCCGCGCTTCGCACAGACATCGATGAGTTTTTGACCCATCGGGTCGTCAATGTTGATGACTGCACGTTTCAGATCAAAGTCCTCAAACATGCGCTGCTTCGCTGCCGCGTATTCCGCCATCGATCGGTGATAGTCAAGGTGATCGCGGGTCAGGTTGGTGAAGACACCTACTTGCAATCGAACGTCGCTCAGTCGGTTTTGCGTCAGCGCGTGAGAGCTCACTTCCATTGCCACACGCTGCGCTCCCTGGTCCCGCATTGTGGCCATGCAAGCCTGTAGCTCGATCCCGTCCATCGTTGTTAGACCAGTGTGTAGCACATCCGGCAATATCCCCCAACCGGGTGTGCCGGCAAACCCGGTTGCTCGCAACAATCCCGCCAATCCATACGCGACGCTCGTTTTTCCATTAGTACCCGTAACACCGATGCACGCGAGATCTTGACTTGGGTCGCCATACAGACGCGCGGCGAGGTGATTCCTGTCAGCAGTCAGCGCCGGGTCGCACACCACGACGACTTCGCCATTTGGCGTCGAAACGTGTCGGGATGTCAGAACACAACTTGCTCCGTTCAAGATAGCATCTTCGATAAAGGTGTGTCCATCATGCAGGTTACCCTTAACAGCGACGAAGAGATCCCCAGGTTTGACACGACGAGAATCCGACGTCATCCCGCGGACGTCGATACTTGGTAGTTCGGGTCGACCGAGTAAATCGTTAAGCAGCATCGTCACGTCCTATATCACTCGCTACCGTTCCACGTTCACGGGTCCCGCGCAATTGCAATGCTCGCGTTGCAATGCGTTTGAATACCGGCGCCGACACCGATCCGCCTGAGACTTTTCCACCTGCGACCTTCGGCTTTGGACCGTCAACCACGACCAACCCTAAGAACTGCGGGTTTTTCATCGGCACCATGCCTACAAACAGAGTCACGTGTTGTTGGTCGGAATAACCACTTCTTGAGATTTTTCGAATGGTCCCGGTTTTTCCTGCGACTTCGAACCCCGGGATTGGAGACCTACTCGCCGTGCCGGTTGGACCTACGACGCCGGCGAGCATGTCCAGCACCTGTAAGGCATGCCGCTGGTCAAATACACGAAAGTCAGGTTCACGATATCTGTCGTTCAACAGAATTGAAACTTGGCGTTGTAGTCCGCCCGTGGCGATCGTCAGATACGCACGCGCAAGCTGAAGTGACGTGACCGAAAACCCGTATCCGTACGACATCGTCGCTCTAGTTAGAGGTTTCGAGATGTCGTCACCTGATAGCTGGCCGATCCTTTCACCTGGCAAGCCAATCAAGACATAGTCATGGAATCCCGCTCGCTCGTGTACGGTTAAAAGAGCGTTCTGCTGCAAGTCCAATGCGATGCGGGTCGCCCCGACTTGACTGGATTTGACGAGTACGTTGCGTAGTGTCAGCACGCCGTAGTTGCGAGGGTCCTCAATCGTTTTCGAGCGAACGACGGTCCAACCAGGGTTTGTATCGATTTCAGTATCCGCGCTGTAACGTCCGCTCTCTAAGGCTGCTAGCGCGACGAATGGTTTAAAGGTTGAACCCGGTTCAACCAAATCTGTAACAGCACGATTACGTACGTGGTCCCACTGCAAATCCGATGTGTTGTTCGGGTTGTACGAAGGTACGTTCGCTAGTGCGAGGACACCCCCGGTCGGTACATCGAGTAACACCAGCGACGCTGACTCGGCTCGAAATTCCTCGACGACGTTCAATAGTTCACTGTACGCTAGGAACTGCAATCTACTGTCGATCGAGGTAACCAGATCCTTACCGAACTTCGGCAAACTCTCGTAACGAAGGTCTCTAATCAGACGACCTTTTCGATCTCTTACGACGCGGCGTGATCCAACTTCGCCTTCAAGGTGAGCGTCGAACTCCTTCTCTAAACCCTCAAGACCTCGTTCATCAATGTCTGTGATCCCTGTGAGGTGTGCAGCGACCTCCCCTAGTGGGTAATAACGCCGGTATTCCGTCTGTATATCCAATCCTTCCAGCTCGAGCTGCTGAAGGGCAAGTGCTTTTTGGGGTGATTGTCGTCTCGCGAGGTACAAAAACGCACGCGATCGATTTGTTTCGAGCTTGGTGCTTAGTTCCTTCGCGTCACGTCCAAGAATCTCAGCAACAGCACCAATTTCTTTGTCAGACCAATCGATCCTAGACGGGTTCACCGTAACGCCAATGACCGGCGTACTGATCGCCATGGGTTCACCCAGACGGTCGTAGATCATGCCACGTTGTACTGGAATCTTTTGAAGGCGCTCGGACTGCATCTTGCTTTGGTCTTGCAGAAAATATCGCTCAACGACGGCGATATATCCCATCTGTCCTATTAGCAAAGCGGTAACGAGCGCAAAGCAAACGACCGCAGTTTTGTGACGCTTATCGTTCACGGATCTGAGTCCTTTGCGGGCTTATGCAACTCTTCGGGAAACACCATTCCGTCGGACTGTGCTTCGTTCCGTACGAACGCGTATGACGAAAGGCTTTCCTTCTCTATCAGCAAACGCGAGTACTCACTAAGTTCTCGGTCTTGCTGCAAGCGCAATTCCGTGAGCTGCGTGTAAGTGTCTAGACGTGCGAAAGACTGTCGTACGATCAATAATCCACTAACTAGCGTCGCCACGATCAAAATCGAGACCAAGATGTGTCGACTAACACTGATGCGCCTGACAGAGCGTTTCTTCGCCATGCGAGACTACCTTAGCCGCTCTACGACTTGCATCATCGCGCTTCGAGAACTCGAATTGCTCTGACGTTCTGTATAGCTTGGACGCACGTTCTTGGCGAAATGTCGCGCCTTCGGTTGTTCGTCACGAATAGGCAGTCCTCGTGGCACTTCAGGTCGAATCCATGAGTGAATTACGTTGCGCACAAGTCGATGTTCGAGACTGTGGAACGAAATGACAGCAAGACGTCCGCCTATAGCGAGCGATTCAAATCCTTGTTCTAACCCTTCTTCAAGCTCGTTCAACTCATCGTTGATGTAGATTCGAACTGCTTGGAATACCTGCGCTAGGATCCTGACCGATCTCACGCTACTCCCAGATGCCGCGCGAATTGCGGCGACCAGATCGAAGGTGGTTTCTAACGGTCGTCGGGATGCAATGTGACGAGCAATCGATTTTGCGGCTCGGACATCGCCGTACAGCCGTAGCACTTTTGTTAGTTCCTCGGCGGGTACTTTGTTCAGCCACAACGACGCGGGGGATCCTGATGCCGTATCCATGCGCATGTCCAACGGACCATCACGATCAAAGGAAAACCCTCGATCGGGATTCATGAGTTGTGGTGTTGAAACCCCAACATCCAGGCAAATACCACTAAGGTTCTGAATGTGATGCGCAGCAAGCACTGAATTAATCTGACTGAAACTCGCACGCGAGAACATGAATCGGGAATCCGTCTGTTCCAGTTCATGAGCTGTCGAAGCAGCTTCAAGGTCTCGATCAAAGCCGATTAGTCGACCATTGCTGCTAAGTTGAGCCAGGATTGCTCTGGCGTGACCACCACGACCGAATGTTGCGTCAAGGTAAGAGCCGCTCTGGTCGGTGACCAAGGCGTCCACCAGTTCATGTACGAGAACTGGCTCATGGGTTTTGGAATGCTGAGGCTGAATCACGACGCTGGTCATATTTGGCGTCGCGTGCCAAGCTAGGAGCGATGGAAGAGAATCGTCAATGTAGGCCGGCCCTACGGGCGACACGCTAAAACGCGACGTGTCGCTTCGCGCTTTAAAGCGAGACCAAATCTGGAACTCCGCAACAGTCGCGGACGCTCTCGACTCCATTCCTGAGTCTGCGCGCACGACATCCACTTGAATGCCGTGTGTCGAACCCTCCCTCCGTGGATAGGCATACGACGCACCAAACTCCTGCTTCTGCAAGAAGCTCTGTGCAAATTTGATTATACGAGAGTTTTACGTGGATAAGAGTACGTGGAGAGGATGAGGAACGCCAGACGACTTTCAATAAAAGCTAAATAAATCAGAATGTTAGAAGTAAATACCGCTAAGGAGAGACCGCAGACATGGCTCACTGACACGTTGTGCTATCGAATCTGAGAGGGAGTCAACCGATAAGCCGGGTTCTGTCGAGAGCAATCATTCATCTAGAGCGCACGTCGCCATACGCTTCCGTTAGCAGCCTACCCGAACCAACGCGGACCACGCCATAGGTTCCTATTCAGCCTTGCACTCGGTGGGGTTTACCTTGCCGATCCTGTTACCAGTCTCGCGGTGCGCTCTTACCGCACCATTTCACCCTTACTCGAACGAATCGAGCGGTATCTTTTCTGTTGCACTTGCCGTGAGCTTACGCTCCCCAGGCATTACCTGGCACCGTGTCCTGTAGTGCCCGGACTTTCCTCCCGCGCCGTTAGGCGCCGGCGATTGCTTAGTTGACTCCCGTAGCTAATGCTAGTCATCTGGCCGTTGGCGTGCCTTCAATCGACGATACGCTTCCTGCCGCGTGATACCGCTCAGTTTCGCGATCAGTCGCGCTGTCGAACTCGGAGGGATGTTTTCATTTACGAACAGATCGATCAGTCTCGACACATCACGATGTTCCTGCTCTTCAGTTGGTGCTAGGACCAACACACACTCACCAAGAACGCGCTCACGTCCGCTGAACACCTCGATCATGCGATCAACCGAATCGAACAGCTTCTCCTCGTGCAGCTTGGTCAGCTCACGTCCGATAAATACACCGCGACCCCCACCACCCAACTCACTCAAACGTCGCAACGTATCAAGGAGACGATTTGGAGATTCAAAGCAAACGACCGGCGTCTCGCACTCAAGCAGAGCATTGAGTTGCGCCTTCTTCGGTTCAGTTTTGCGTTCTATAAACCCGACGAATCGAAAGTCATGCATAGGAATCGGACAGACCGAGAGACATGCTGTTAATGCGCTGGGGCCAGGAACAGGCACGACATGCGCGCCACGAACGAACGCTTCCTTAATTAAAGGAAATCCTGGGTCCGACAGTACTGGCGTGCCAGCGTCGGAAATAAGCGCTACATCTTGACCGTCACCAAGACTAGCTATGATTTTCTCCGCAAGATCGTTTTCGTTCAACGCATGAAAACTACGAAGCGACTTATCTGCCGGATCGATCGAGAGTTGACGCAGTAACTTGATAGCGCGTCGCGTGTCTTCACATGCAATGAAATCAGTCCTAGCCAGGACGGCTCGAGCACGCTCGGTTATGTCGCTTATATTGCCGATTGGGGTTGCCACGATGAACAACGTACCTTGTTCGCGCATTGCACTTCGGCTATGTCTTGCAGGCTTGATTGTATTGTGCGTCGCTAGCTGTAGTGAACTCGCGCCGCCAGTTACTGAACCTGCACCGATTGAGGTTCAACCATCGCCGCCCGGCGAATTTGACGCCACCAACATACTGCTTAATCCAAACCAGTACTTAGAAGATGCATTGGAAAACTATCGAGCCGGGCAGGTCGACAACGCACTCAAGGTCGTCAACATCATCCATGACAACCCAAATCGTCAAGCGCTTCTATCGGCAAATGGTCGATTTCTTTTGGCACTTCTCGATGCGCACTTTGCACTTGACACTCAACGTGATCCTAACGAACTCGTGCGTGATCTCAAACCTACCTCGCTGGAGCAACGTATCGATGCCCTTGAGCTTTGGTCCCGTTATTTGCAGCTGGCAGATCGTAACGAATCGTCAATAGCGTCGCTTATGGCCGCGAAACGACTTGCGCGTGACATAGATCCGACCCGTCAGCCGCGACTGAACACCCAACTTTGGGAGTTGCTCGTCGGAATACCCTATCAACAACTCACGCTATTGCAAAATCAAACGGACGATCCTGATCTCCACAGTTGGCTCGAAGTTGCGCGGATTTTTAACAATAGTTTGAGCATTACCGCATGGCGCATTTCTTTTGATGATTGGGCGCAACAACATCCGCGACATGAGAGTGTGGCGTGGCTGCAAGAACGAATGCGAAACGCGCCTGAAGGACCGGACCACATCGCCATCCTCTTGCCACAATCCGGGTCCGACGCCTACTCCCAAGCAGCGAGAGGAATTCGAGACGGCTGGATGTTGGCATACATGGTCGATATGGAGCAGATCGATCAAAATGAACTTCCGAAATTCACTTTTTACGACACAGTAGGAAAGAACCACGAGCAGTTGATCTTCGAAGCATTCGCGAATGGTGCAGATCACGTCGTCGGACCACTATCCAAAGACGCAGTTAATGCGATTCAAGCCTCGCGCACACTTCCAGGCTCAATTCTGATGCTGAATACACCAAATTCCTACAGTACGAACCGTCCGGAATCCATGCGCTATCTTGCGTGGTCAATTGAAGATGAAGCGTTGACATTGGCACGCTCCTTGTCTACGCGGGATCAAGTGCGTTGTGTCGTCATTTACGGCAATGAACCGTGGATGATTCGGGCGCGTGCCGAATTTGAACTTAATCTAGCCGCACCATCCCGAGTCATCGCTGTCAATCGCATCAGCGAGTTCGAGCAATTGACGGATGAAGTCGGAGTGACAATTGGTATCGAGGAAAGCGAGCAACGACGCGACGCGGTCGAAGCGATGGTGCAGTACCCTCTTGAGTTTCAGCCACGCATGAACCAAGAGATCGACAGTATCGTCGCATTCATCGACTCGAGCCAACTGGAAGCCGTTCTCGAGTCGTTGCGGTTTCATGCCGATCGGCCACTCAATGTCTACGTAACGGATTCTGCCGTACGAGGCAAACTTCCTGAGTTAGCGGAAGGTATTCAGTTCACGACCGATACATGGCGAATTTTTGACACCGATCTCGCCGATACCGTGAACGAGTTTTTTGACTCGAACCCAAATATGGCATCGTTTTATGCCATTGGAATAGACGCGTACCGTTTCAGCAATCTTTGGTCCCACATGAAGGTGTCAAAGATGGTAGCGGGTAGTGGGAGCCGCTATCGTCTAGAAGCAAACGGCAATATCAGACGTGTCCCGTACTGGGGTGCCGTCCGCAATCAGGCGTTAGTTCCACTCATTGATGTAACTCAACAGCACACGAGCAATCCATACCTGTGAACCTTCAAATCAGCGTAATTTACTTAACCCTTTGTGTTAGTTTGTGTGTTCTCGTTGTGGGATGTAGTTCCAATGTCACCACCATCGAGTCACGCCTTACACCAGGTCGAATTGTTGATGACGAACTGCTAACTAAGGCTATTCAATCTGCGATTCGAGACGAATTTCGGCATCAGGAATATCCGATTCAAATCAATACAGTCGTACTGGATGGCCGAGTCTTCTTATTCGGTTCGGCTCAGACCCAAGCTCAAAAAGACCTAGCATCTGAGATCGTCGGTGACTTCAGGCACGTTCGAAGCGTGCATAACGAACTACACGTCGGCGAGCTGAGAACGTCCACGAACGCGACGGCAGATCGACGAATCGCGACGACGGCACGACTCGTGCTTCTAAACGATCCAAGAACCCGAGCTCAGGAGGATCTTCATCTCTACACGCACAAGGGAATCGTTTACTTGATCGGAATTACGCCACGGTCAGTCGCTGCCGCAGCCGCAGACATCGTCAAATATGTCCGTGGTGTTCAGTCGGTGGTGTTACTAATCGACTATCTTGACTGACTTGAGCCAATCTCGCACAAGCTGCTGCCTAGCTTAGTCTTTTACCACACGAAGATACGATGGCAATTTCGTTGCTTCGTCAACATCCGACTCCGGCTCATCGATCGAAGACGTGTCCCGCTCCACATCCGGCTTGAACGCCATCCCTTCGCCGTTCTCTCGCGCATAGATGCCGATGATCGCACCTGTAGGACAACTGACATGCCGAGATTCACCATGAAATCGCGCGTCGAACTCAAGACCCTCCGGATCTAGTTTGAAATTTCGAACTGCCGTGCCTGATATGTTGAGCACCAATCGATTCTCGGTAGCAAATTCCGCTGGCGCGGTTACCCCTTCACAGGTCGTATCGAGGACGATATGAGGCGTGCATCCGTTCTCGACAATCCAGTCGATTAACGCATTGACGAGATAGGAGCGCGACGAATTCATGCGTGGATTTACCGCATCTCTTTCTCTTCTTCAGAGAGACTGGCGCGAAAACCTTCACGGTCGAATAACCGAGTCATATATCGTCGTAAGCTTCGTGTTTGGCGATCTGGCAATTTGATCTGCATTAGTTCAAGTCGCCATAGTATTGGTAGTACGGTACAGTCAACCAACGAAAACTCCTCACCGCCAAAGTGCTCGCCATCACGCAGGTAGTGAGCCTGAAATGCGATCAAGTTCCCCTTTAATGAGTCGCGTGCCTTGTTCTTTTGTTGCGTGTTCGGTTTTCCGCCTGCCGTAACCACCTGAACAAAAGACGCTAGGTGGTCGTCGACTTCACGCATGATTGACCGACTTCTTGCTTTGTCAACTGGATAGATGGGAAAGAGCGGCGGATGAGGATATCGCTCATCGAGATACTCCATGATCACCGAACTATTGTTAAGCACAGTACCGCGATCCTGCAGGGTCGGCAATGAGAGCGACGGGTTGATTAAAACGAGATCCTCATCTTTTGCGGGATCGAGTACATCATAAATTTCAACATCCAAGTCTTTTTCAGCTAGCGCAATGCGCACACGATGGCTGTACTGAGAGCTTGGATCCGAATAGAGTTTAAGGGGCGTGTGGCGTGACGAAAGACTCATAGTGTCCCTAACCTAAAGGAGTTGAACCGGCAAACGAAAATGAATGAAGAACGATGAGTAATCGCTTCAGTTCTTTTTGACGTCTGTCCAGTAGTTACGGTTTAAGAAGTACGCGAGCACGAGGAGAATCAGCAGAAAACCGATGACATACTTACCGAGTGCCTCACGTTCCGCACGTGTCGGATCACCGACATAGTGTAGGAAATTCGCAAGGTCGAAGGATGCTTGCTCATATTCCTCAGTGCTGAAAGTCCCGGAGCCAGGGATTAGCGAAAGTTCCCCACAATTCTCGGGACCTCCTTCTTTGATTGACTCGACACGATCCTGTTCAAGCGCCGCTTGAACATCAAGGAGATCGATCGGTCGATTACCTCTGCACACTTCTTCCTGAATGCCTTGCAACGGAAGCAATGCATGTGGCATGCCTACATTGGGAAACACCTTGTTGTTCACCCCAAAGGGTCGAGACGAATCCTCGTAAAACGTCAAGAGAAAGTTGTATACCCACTCAGGACTGCGTACGCGTGTGACCATCGTTAAATCTGGTGGCGTAGCGCCGAACCAGGCTTTTGCGTCGTCTTTCGACATGGACGTTTGAATATGCTCGCCGATTTTCTGACCCGTATGGATGACGTTTGCTTCCATCAATTCGTGCGGAATCGCACCAAGGTCGTCAGCGGTGCGCTCGTATCGCTGATGCTCGAGTGAGTGACACCCCAAACAAAAATTCACGTATAGATTCGCGCCTCGCTGCAGCGACGCGGTGTTATTCAAATCCGGCGACATAGGTTGCATGATCCAGTCTGAATCTGCTGCAATGGACGTCACGCTGAATCCGAACAACACTATAAAGATTGTGAAAATTCGAATCATTCTGAAAAGTCTTTTACTCATTGCTAGTCGGCGCCTCAATGCGTTACCCGCTCGGGCTCGGGCTTGGTCGTCTCGATCGTCGTATACCATGGCATCAGAATGAAATACGCAAAGTAGACGATCGTCATGATCTGGGCTGTCGCCGTAGCAAGCGGTGACGGCGGGATGGTGCCGAGATAACCGAGTATCAGGAAACTTGTCACGAAGGTCATCAACGCAATCTTCGAAAACCAACCTTTGTATCGCATGGACTTGACTTTACTGCGATCCAACCACGGCAACGCAGCCGGAATCAATATCCCACCGACCATGATGACAAAACCCCAGAACTTGGCATCAACGCCAAGAAATGGGAATGTGGCAGCACGCAACATCGCGTAGAACGGTGTGTAGTACCAAACAGGCGCAATGTGTTCAGGCGTCTTAAGAGGGTTAGCTTCTTCGAAATTGGGTTTCTCAATGAAGTATCCGCCCATTTCCGGCGCATAGAACACCACCGTACAGAACAGAATTAAAAAGACAACGATTGCAACGAAGTCCTTAGTCGAGTAGTACGGATGGAACGGGATGCCATCGAGCGGTATACCGTTTTCATCTTTCTTGGATTTGATTTCTATGCCGTCCGGGTTGCTGGAACCTACGTGGTGAAGAGCGACGACATGGACGAACACCAACCCCACCAATGCAAGTGGCAGGGCTACAACGTGGAGTGCGAAGAATCGATTTAGGGTAATTCCTGACATGACGAAATCGCCGCGTACCCACTCCATCAGATCTGGACCGAAGTAAGGAATTGCGCCGATAAGAGACACGATGACTTGCGCTCCCCAGTACGACATGTTGCCCCACGGCAGCAGATAGCCGAAAAAGCCTTCTGCCATCAAGACCAAATAGATGGCCATGCCGATCAGCCATAAGAGTTCGCGAGGTTTACGGTATGACCCGTACGCAAAACCTCGAAACATGTGTAGGTACACGACTACGAAAAACGCGGATGCGCCGGTCGAGTGCATGTAACGAATCAGGTAACCGAAGTCCACATCACGCATGATGTATTCAACACTGGCAAATGCGCCTTCGCCGGTGGGAACGTACGCCATTGTGAGCCAAATCCCGGTCAGAATTTGTATGACTAATACGACGAGTGCCAGTACACCCATGGCGTACCATGCATTGAAGTTTTTCGGCGCGTAATACTCGGAAGCGTGTTCTTTGAACGTCGCCGTAAGCGGTAAGCGATCATCCAGCCATTGCATCGCGCGCGAGAACCATCGATCTTTTTGTGTAACTTCAGACACTATGCGCTCCGCTCATCGAGACCAATGACCAATGTCGAATCCGATTCGTAGTGGTACGACGGTACCGTCAGATTTGTTGGCGCGGGTAGGTTTTTTTCAACGCGTCCGGCAAGGTCGAATTTAGATCCGTGACACGGACAGAAGAAACCGCCTTGCCAGTTGCTTTCGAACGCTTCAGGTTGTACAGCACCATAGAACTTCGGTGAACAACCTAAGTGGGTGCAAAGTCCAAGGTAAACGCCAATTTCTGGATCACGCGAACGATGTGTGTTTTGGGCGTAATCAGGTTGCTCACTCGCCGACGAATCGGGATCCGCAAGTTTTGCAACGTTGTTTTCAAGAATGGCGATCGCTTCAGGTGTCCTTCGTACGACGAAGATTGGTTGGCCGCGCCATGCAGGCAATGGTCCCAACAACTCACCCGGTTTTAACTTACTGATATTGACTTTGATAGGCGCGCCGAGAGCTCGTGCTCGAGCACTCGGCTGCCAAGACTGAACGAATGGGATCGTCGTCGCAACGACACCGACTGCCGCAACGCCTGTCGTTGCCAAGAGTAAGTACCGACGATTCGTATTAAGAGTGTCCTCGCTCAAATGTTCTCTGCCTGTCTAGCTTTGCTTGGACTGCGTAAAGCAGTCACGGGTGTTGAAGAATCGGGAGCTATCGCTTCGAATATTGTGGACGTTTCCGAGCTTTGCGTAGTCCGACTTTCTTACGTTCAACCTGACGCGCATCGCGCGTTAGAAACCCTGCAGCACGGAGTTGCGGTTTGAGTGATTCGTCGCGATCAACCAAAGCACGCGCGATGCCGTGCCGGATCGCCCCTGCCTGACCTGATCCGCCTCCTCCGCGGACAGATACTTTCAGATTGACTCGCTCAGTCAAACCAGTAGTTTCGAGAGGCTGCCGCACTACCATGCGGGCAGTCTCACGCCCGAAGTATTCGTCCAACGGCTTACCGTTGACGATGATTTGACCAACTCCGGAACTCAGAAATACACGTGCAGTCGACACTTTTCGTCGACCGGTTCCGTAACTGTAATCCGCTACCACTTACTGCTCCTAATCAATTGAAACCATCCTAAATACGGATGGTGTGCACAGTGCCAACCCGACTAGATGACGAGTTGCTTTGGCAGTTGTGCGCCGTGCGGGTGCTCAGGACCACGGTAAACCTTGAGCTTCCTCAACATATCTCGACCGAGTGGATTACGTGGCAACATCCGCTTGACGGCAAGTTGAATGATTCTCTCTGGCTGACGTTCTCTCATTTCACCGAGCGAGGTCGTCTTTAGACCTCCCGGATAGCCAGAATGCCGGTGATAGAGTTTGTTCGTTTCCTTGCGACCCGTTACTCGAACCTGCTCCGCATTGATCACAATAACGTAATCGCCCATGTCAACATGTGGCGTATACATGACCTTGTGCTTGCCACGCAAACGATGTGCGATGGCGGATGCAAGACGACCGAGATTGTGTTCCGAGGCGTCGACAACGAGCCAGTCGTGCTCAACATCCTGTTGTCGCGCGCTTTCCGTCCTCACGAGTCTTCCGTACCAGATTTTTGAAGGTGGGAATGATAAGAAAACGGTTTTGACATTCAATACCCAATCTGTTTCCAATCGGGAATAATCGTCGTTTCTACTGTGACGCACTGATTGGCGGATTTCGGCTAGAGAGATTACTTGGGTGTTGCACATTCTGAAGGATGTCACCGTATTGACGAGTGCTCGCAGTTATCAGTTCACTTCACATTTATTCCCTTCGCGGTACTAGATTACCCTGATGGCTGCTTAATTAACCGTGAACAAGCTAGCACGCGTACGAAATCGTAGTCTCACTGATATTTAAATAGAGTTGCGCTAAACACGCACGACACGGACTTTGATCACAAATCCCGCTAGAGGGATCAGCTCCATACGTCTTTACTAAGTCATCGCCAGCATGTAGTGACCATCTAGGCAAATAGAACACACTGGACGCAACTAGACTGTGTGTTTGTACAGAGAGTTAATTTACATCAAGTTCATGGCAATTAGCGTGAGAGGATAGAATTCATCGATGAGTAAGCAATAAGTGCCTAAATTCAATCATATGATCGATTAGTACGTTTGATTCGTATAAAATACTTGACGAATCGGTCATATTATCAGACATGGAATCCAGCCTAAGGTCGCAATCTAGCGTTTACAAAATTGAGCATCAGCCCGGAAATCCGTCATCAATTGGCGGTGCTCGCGCGAAGATCAAAGTCGCGTGAAACCGCTTTTACTAAGAGTATGCCGACCGATTGGCGGCCACAAAAGGTTCGTAATCCGTCAAGTCATTTAGGTATGGCTTTTTCAGAAGCAGAAGCATGGGAGCTCATCGCGACAAAACTTGAAGAAGGACATTCGGTCGAGACGATCACCCTCGACCAACCAAAAGGAAAAATCGGCTACGTCATGAAAATATGCTTGACTAAGGACTCTCCATCGCTCTATGTGAAGCTACAACTCCAAGGTCAGAAAGTCATTGGTCGTAGTTTTCACGATTAGCCGTAAACCCAAAAACAGGGGGAAATTGGAATTGGGACAGAAATCAAACAAAAAAAAACACAAATTGGAGCCGCGCACTTGCCCAGATTGCGACTTACCAATGGCAGCTGTGTGGCGGGACCACACCTTCGACTATGGTTTAGAAGACGAGTCGGTCGAACTCAAAGTGAACATCCCAATGCACTACTGTTTGTCATGCGATCTAAGTCTTATCGGTGACGTAGGCGCGCAGTTGAAACATGAAGCCATTTGTCATCACGTTGGCTTGCTTTCGCCTCGAGAGATTCGCGGCATCAGGGATCGACAGCACATGACTCGAGAGGAATTTGCGAAGATCACAGGCCTTGGCGACGCATCGCTGGGTCGCTGGGAAAGAGGCGCTGGTTTTCAATCGCAAGCAAACGATCGTTATCTCAGGCTATTGGCCCAACCTAAAGGCATATCGCGATTACGAGCGGTAGTTGACTCGATACACCGAATAACTGAGCGATTGCCGAGTAAGGATAAAAAAGCTAAGAAACCTAGGTTTCGTGTGCTATATGCGAGCGAGAGCGTGTTGCAGAACCAAACGTACTTCGAATTGACGCCGAGCCGCGCCGCGTAAGCATGTACGTAAGTACGTTTTATTCATTTAAAGGCGGCGTCGGCCGCACGATGGCGCTAGTGAACGCTGCAGTGTGGCTTGCAAAGAAAGGCAACACGGTACTGCTGGTTGATTTCGATTTAGAAGCACCTGGTCTTGATACGTTTCCGCTGTTGACGTCGAAAGCGGACTCTCTTGGATTGGTCGACTTTGTGTCGCGCTTTTTGAAAACGGATCAAGCGCCAGACGTGAAGGACTATATCGCGCGGTGTAGTCGCGTCGAGAACCTTTCCGTCATGCCTTCAGGGAGATATAGCGCCAACTATGCACAGAACTTTACAGAGATCGATTGGCGCATGCTGTATGAGGAACGCGACGGTTTCCTGCTCATGGAAGATCTTAAGGAACAGTGGCGTCAGACGATCCGTCCTGACTACGTCCTCATCGACTCACGAACTGGCTATACAGACACAGGTGGAATATGTACTCGACAGCTCCCGGATTCCGTGGTAATTTTGTTCTTCCCTAACGAACAGAATTTAAGAGGGCTTCGAAAGGTCGTCGCGGATATTCGGTCTGAATCAGACTTGCCGCGAAAGAAGAACATAGAGTTGCATTTCGTAATGTCAAACGTGCCGGATTTGGATGATGAAGACGACATCCTCATGGCTATTAAACAGCGCTTTCAGACTGAATTAGACATTGTCCATGAGCCGACCGTAATCCATCGTTACGAAAGCCTTTCACTGCTTAACCAAACGGTATTTGCGGAACAGCGCCCGAAGAGTCGGCTCGCGAGAGAGTATCTCGACCTAGCAGAACAAGTAGTAGACAGAAACCTACAAGACCGTGATGCCGCTCTACGCTTCCTGCGGCAAACCAGGAGTTCAGTTGAAGGCTATCGATTCCGGTTAGGACAATCACCTAAAACGCAGGGAGAAAAACTAACTGAGATTGAGGATTTTCACAGTGATGATAGCGAGGTAATGTTCCACCTAGGGAACCTTGCCGCCAAAAGTGGTAGGCTCGAAGATGCAAAGTCATTCCTGGATAGGTGCATTGATTTAGGTTACGAACACGCCGATGCATACGTCGAACGCGCACGTATACATGACCGAAACGAACATACAGAAGACGCGCAAACCGACGCGATGGCTGCGTTAATGCAGACTACGGTTCCCCTACATCTAGTGATGCAGGCGATTCGCCTCTTGGGCGAAGATAGTGATTGCGAGATTGCCGAATTACCCGCCGTCAGGAGTTTAGATGTCGACGACCGATTGGCATTTGCGTCTGATTTGGTTCGGATTCGACCCAACAAACACGCCGAAACTATTCTTCAACACATCATTGACGATCACGAACAGTCAAGCGAACTACGTGACGACGCGCGATCTAAACTCACCTTGAATTACATTCGCGCTGGAAGATACGACCACGCAATTCAATTGCTTACTTCTGGAGGACGAGAAGTGCAAAGCACGAGTATTGCCGACACTTTCAATTTCGCGATGGCAAAATGGGCACAATCCGGCGCAATCCCCAAACCGCTATTTAAGTCCGTCGTGACTCTCGACGAGTCAACAGACGAAGAACGTAAGGATGCGAACTATCTACAGTGTCTTGCTTTAGCTTACTGGGCTATTGGTGACCATACAAAGGCAACGCAATTTGCGGACACCGCGCAAGACATAGGTCAAACTAAACGAATGGTCTTCAGTTGCTGGAGATACCAAGAGGTTCCTGGACGTGTATTCGCCGCGGACGTAGCGGAGCTTCAGAAGATGATTAATGGTGAAGTAACTCAAGAGCCTCGATTTATGAAGAGAAATAGCACGGCGACAGAACAGGCGTAATTTGTCTCGCAGGATAGATTGCTCTCAGTGGCTAACGACTTGCCGCAAGACTCCGTGCAACTCGCGCATTCGATGTTTGGGACGATAACCGCATATACAGCACATGAGTGAAGTTGAACTGACGCCAATCAGACCTGGCCACGAGTTTGATGTGAATCGGGTCGATCAATACATGCAAGAACACGTTGCCGGTTATCGTGGTCCGTTCGCAGTCCAACAGTTTGAAGGTGGGCAAAGCAACCCTACTTTTCTATTAGAAACGGCGTCACGCAGATACGTCATGCGTAAACAACCGCCCGGGGAACTGCTTCCTTCTGCTCACGCAGTCGATCGTGAATATCGCGTGATGGCGGCTTTGCAGGAAACTGACGTCCCTGTACCGGAGATGCTTGCTCTCTGCGAAGACACGAACGTCATAGGTACCAAGTTCTACATCATGTCGATGGTGGAAGGACGGCTCTACACCAAAACGGCGCTGCCGGATTTACCAAAAGCTGAACGTAAGGACGTATACCAAGACATGGCACGCATTCTTGCCTGTCTTCATAAAGTCGATCCAATTGCAGTCGGTTTAGAGTCGTTCGGACGTCCCGGCAACTACTTTGCGCGGCAAGTTTCACGTTGGAGTCGACAGTATCAAGCGTCTGAGACAGAGACGATCGAGGCGATGAATCGGTTAATTGAGTGGTTACCTGCCCATCTACCAGCCGAAACTGCACCTGTAATCGTCCACGGCGACTTTCGACTCGGAAACGTGCTCCTTGACGAATCAGAACCAAGAGTGGTCGCTGTGCTCGATTGGGAGCTCTCGACGCTTGGCGATGGGTTAGCCGATTTAAGCTACTGGTGCCAGGAGTACTACGGGGAGCGAAGTGAAAAACCTGGCGGCATTGCAGGCGTTGACCTCGACTCGATTGGAGTACCTAACGAGCGCGATGTCATCCAGTCCTATTGTCGTTTCTACGGCCGCGACGAAATCGAAAACTGGATCTTTTACGTGATCTATAACTTCTTTCGCTCGGCGGGCATCATTCAAGGCGTCTACAAGCGGGGTTTGGATGGCAATGCGAGTTCGGAAATGGCACTCGAATACCAAGGAGTCGCTCGAAAGCGCTCGGAGCTCGCGTGGCAGCTGGTAGAGGATTTCACGACGAACTAGAGTTTAGAAGAGCTCTCGATTCTTGAATTAGCCTTCGCCGTCATCGCGTCATCATCAAATTTTCGAGTCCATATCGGCTACATCTCTTGTCGCGATCCACGGCAGCAAGAAAAGTCATACTTCCGGGGAATCCGAACCGTCACGCTTGTGAATTGGTCTTCAGGTTGTATATGTCAGACCGATTTTCAATGCATTACTTAAGGCAATACCTGGCCGCAATAAAAAAGGGGCACCAATGTATGACATTGATGCCCCAAATTTTTGGGTTGTTAAGCGCCTGATCTAAAAACGGTAGCTCGCACCTAACGTGATACGACGATCCGTTAGGCCTTGGAAACACACGAGTGCGCCTTCGTTAACGCAAGACTGTCTAACATCCGATTCGGTGAGGTTTACGGCTTCAACGCCGACATTTATGTTCTCATTCACATCGTAACTGATGCTTGCATTGAGCTGACCACGATCTTCTTGAACAACAGGGAAGCCCCAAGGGAAGCTCGAAGTACTACCAAAATCCGTTGAACGGTATGCCTCGCGCCACGTGTAACGCATCCTGGCTGAGATACCAAACTTCTCGTAGTATGTCGTTAGGTTGTACGCGGTGCCGGACAGGTCAATCAGTTGTCCTCGCAGAGTAACACCAGTCCTGCCTGTCGATGTCAAAGCGAAAGCAGCGTTGGCACGGCTAGTTGGATTAAGGAACGTGTCGCCACCAGAGAAATCCTGGTTGGTTAAGTTCGCGATAAATCCGAATCCAGAGGCCCAACCGAGCTCATTCTCAAACTGCGAAAGGTCATATTGAAAAGCGATTTCAATACCGCTTTGCGTAGTCTCACCAGCACCATTCACCGTCGTCGATACCGGAACACAGACCCCGACGCCAGCAGGACCAAAAACATTGATGTCTGCAATTGGGTTAAAGATACCGCCATCTTCACAAGGAGCGGAAATGTCGCGGAAACCAGTGACTGGGTCCTCAAATGGGTCTTCCTGGGTGCGAACAAACAAGCCAGTACGTACCTTTCTGAAATAGCCGACACTTACGACGCTCGATGGTGCGAAATACCACTCAGCGGTAAGATCAATCGAATTCACTTCTTCCGGTTCCAAATTCGGGTTACCGATTGCAACAGGGGGATTTGGGCTGGTACTGAACGTTGTTGAGGTCGAAAGGCTGTTGAAACTTGGTCGCCTAATATCTTTACTCCAACCCGCTCGCAGTAATACATCCTCGCTCACGTTTGCGACCACGTTGAGCCGAGGCAGCACGAAACTGTAGCTACCCGACAAGGTGTTGGGGGTCACCACGTTATTGATAACCGAGTTTCCGGTCGAATCAACGTCGGTTGAGATATAGCGAAGACCGAAATTCCCACGGAATATGCCGGCCTCAAAATTCGCCTGCGCATACAGCGCGTTGGTCTTTTCCGCGATATCAAAAAACGCTGCAACGGTGGACGTTGGCTGATTTACTGATCTAGAACCCCCATGCGTAGTTATCGCAGCGTTCAGCGTGGCTAGCACGCCATCAGGATCCGATGCGACTTGCTCCGGGTCGATGAGGAGGAAATCACCGATATATAGCTCTCTGCCGTCAGCCGCATTGAAGTTGTCTGGACCTGGCGTCAGCAGTGACGCGAACAAAGAACCTCGGGGTGAGTCCGCCATGCTCCGTAAGCCACGATTGGTACGTATGTCGTTGTTGAAATTTGAAGCCTTGCTATACCGATATCCAAAATCTACTGTCGACAATCCTGCCCACTCGAGGTCGTAGCTGAAGTCGAAAATCATCGCGTCTTCGCCGCTTTCAGCCTCATCTTGACTTATATTCACGTCGCGTAGCACAACGTTCGCGGGATCAAGTAGTTGCGCGACTGTTGGTGCGCCTGGTTCACCAAATGCGACTGCCCATGACAACGCGCCATCTGTGAGATCGTAACGAAAAGGCGTGCTGTTGTCGTTGGCACCGCCCGGATCTAGAGGCACGTTCGGGTTGATAAAGTTCAGCGTCGTGTTAAAGCTTGGAGTGGTCGATTCAGATGTGGACGTCGACACTTCGGCTCGTCCCGACCACTTGTCTTGTTGCCAGTCAGTACCAAATCTAAGAATCTGGCTGTCCGTTAAGCGTGAATTCGTGTCAGACGAGAATCTCAGATTTGGATCGTCATCGTCAACGTCCAAATGAACTCCGATTACTCCACGTAGCGCCGCTTCGATGCTGCCGAGATCTTGCCCGCCAACTCGACCGTCAATCGAGCCAAAGTCGATCGTTTCAAACGCATCCGGAACCGACGCGTTTCTCAGACTACTAACACCTGAACCCTGTACTCGAGAGCTCTCCTGCCGACGCTCTTGATCATTTCTGACCAAATCGAAATACCAGGTCTGATCGTCATTTGGCGCCCACTCAAACGAACCGGCGAAGTTCTGCGTTTCATACTCGAAATTGTCATAGTCTTGGTTAAGAAACTGGATCGGTAGAAAATTGAAAGATTGAGCGCTTGCAGCACTACTACCCGCCGCCACGTTGTTGTCGCGGTCGGTGCGGGGACGAAACGCGGTGACATCCTGCTCAGTGATACTTCCGCTGAGAACGATTCCGAATTCGCCAGAGTCAGAAGCCCATTTGTCTGCCCATGTGCCCGATATTCTGGGTAAAAAAGCACTATCGGTGGTCAGGCTGCTATTCTCGCCTTGTACTCGTATGGCTGCAATTCGTTCGTTCAACTCAAGAGACCGAATCGTCCTCAAGTTGATCGTACCACCCACGGAACCCTCAACGGTCTTCGCTTCAGGTGCTTTGGTCACTTCAACCGCAGAAATGATCGCTGCCGAAACATCTTCAAAATCGATACCGGTACGCCCAGCGCCGGAGTCGACGGTAGACACGCCATTGATTTCAGTGCGATTCGCGTTTGTACCTCTAATTTGAACACCAGTACCGACACCGGCGGTTCGAGTAATCTGGATACCAGTAACGTTCTCAAGAACCTCAGCAAGGTTTTGATCAGGCAGTTTGCCGATATCTTCCGCCAGAATTACTTCAATCAGGTTAGCGGCATCCCGCTTATCCTCAAGAGCGCTTGAAAGAGACGAACGGATACCGGTGACGACGACCTCTTCCATTAGCTCCGCTTCTGACTCGTCGTCTTGGGCGAAGCTTATCGGCGCAATAGCCAGTGTGATTACGCTGACTATCAGCGCAATAAGATAGTGTGAAACGTTCATATGAACATATCCCCGAAAATGTGAGAAGACGTTGGATTAGCGCAAAATAATCGCGCTTCGCGAGCCAGAAGGGGATATCTTCAAGGCCGAACACCCGCGAAGGCATGCTCAGTTATTGCACGTCAAGCGCGCAATTTTACGAGTGTCGCTTAGCGCAGTTTTCGATGAGTAGGTGTGAGCGATTCGCAACGACTCAGCTTGTTCGAGGAGTAAGCCTAAATCGCGTCGATTACTCCAACTTATCAAGTCACACGGCGTATGACTTCCTAATCATCACCAACCGAACTAAGCAGCCCAATCACATTCGTAGATGGTCCTTCACATAGGCGGAATTTAGGTCAATTGTTCCGCAACGTCGTCGATGAACCGCATGATGTCCAGCGATTCATACAACCATTCGACCTGACTCCCGTCACGCTCGATTCGAAGGCAAGGAACCATCGCGCGACCGCCGCCGCTCACTAACTCTTTGTACGCTGAGATGTCCATAACTGTATTGCGCATCGGAATCTCAATACCGCGCGAAGAGAGGAAACTTTTCACGCGCATGCAAAACGGACAGATGGGGTCTTGGTAGAGGGTTAGATTCAGTGCCAATAGATGAACCGATTTCAAACTGTTAAACGGACCGATTGCTAGTATATCGTCGCAATAGAGGTTTTACACAATGACTAAAGTCGAACGACTTCGCATGGGTTTGCTCGGAACCCTCGGCGTGCTCGTTGCCGCGGTAATCGGATACAGCACCCTATACGCTCTTAATCTCGTACCCGGCTGGGGTACAAGTACCGAACGTACTTACACGACTCTCGACCGTCCTTTACAGGATGATCCGATAGAAGTCATCGAGTTTTTCAGTTACGCTTGTCCACACTGCACGAATCTTGAACCCATGCTGGATAGCTGGGTCGATGGATTGCCTGAGAGTGTGCGATTCAAACGTGTCCATATCGCAGTCGACACGATGACGACACGACTCGCGAAGACCTACCTCATACTTGAGTCGCAAGATTTACTTGAACAAAACCATCGTCGCATGTTTGACGCGATTCACGAACGAAACATCACATTCCTTAGCGACGAGCAACTTGCTGAATTCATGAACGGTCGTGGTATCGAGAGCGATCGCTTTCTGTCTGCTCTAAATGGCAGATACATCACCCGAGCAGTTGAATCGAGTCGCCAACTAGCGGTTGAAACTCGAACTCTTGGTGTACCCGCACTATTGATCGGCAATAAATTCCAGGTTACTGCACAAGGCGGCAATCGCCAGCTGCTAGCGACCGCCGATTGGTTGTTAAACGAACTTCTCGCGGGTCGTGACCCGAGTAATGTAGAAGAGGATGAAAGTGACACCACCAGCGAATCAGACGCTAGTCCGCCAGAAAGTACGAGCTAGCGTAATAGAGTCGCCCAGTGCACTACGCGGGTACTTGAACCAGAATTGAGATGGAGTTGGCAGCCAACATTGGCGGTCGCGATGACATCTGGCGTACATTCTTGGAGAGAAGCCAGCTTTCTGTCCAGTAATTGCTCTGACAACTCGGCTTGCAGAAGGGAATATGACCCCGCTGATCCACAACATAGATGACTGTCTCGTACAGGCACAAGTTCGTACGCCGTCTTTTCGAGAATCCTCTCGATCAAACCTTGAATGCGTTGACCATGTTGTAGTGTGCAGGGAATATGCAACGCTACGCGCTGGATATTAGGATGGCGTTCGAACGTGAACGTATGAAGGTACTCACTGACGTCTAAGGTTCGGTCAGCTAGTTCATTAGCTTCGGTCGTGCCGAGTAAACGCCCGTAATCTTTAACCGTGACGCCACACCCAGATGCAGACGACAGGTAAGTTTCGGTAGACTCGTCGTGCAACTCGTTGACGTAGCTCGACATGTGTTGTAGCGCTTCTTCGTGACGACCTCGATGCAAATGTAAGCCTCCACAACACCGTTCAGAAGCGATGACGTTGACGTTCACATCTCGTGCACGCAATAGATCGGCAATATGTTGATTGACTTCGGGCGTCAATGCACGTTGAGCGCAACCTTGAAGTAACGTAACCGATGCTTCTGAGTCACTTGAGATGTGATTCGATCGAATTGGTTGAAGCATGCGTTTCAATGGCTTCGGTGTGAACCACCTCATCAATCGACCGAGTCGAACCAAGAAGCGTAGTCGACGATGGTAAGGCACTATCCAAAGCAGGATACGTTCAAGTAGCGTGCTATCGGGCGCACTACCGTGAATGTAGTTTCGGCCTAGCTCAAGAAGCTCACCATATTCAACGCCGGACGGACACGTGGTCTCGCAGTTTCGGCAAGTCAGGCATCTGTCAAGGTGGAACCGGGCGTCTTCATCGACCTCTGCTGATTCGAACATGCCTTTGATGAGATAAATGCGACCACGTGGTCCGTCTAACTCGTCACCAAGTAGGTTGTAAGTCGGACACGTAGCATTGCAGAACCCGCAATGCACACACCGACGCAGAATCTCTTCCGCTCGTTGACCCTCTGCGGTTTCAACTAAGTCACGAGCAAGATCAACCCTCATCGCTAGAGCCGCACATCGCTGTTAAGCAAACGGTGTGGATCAAATGCGCGTCGTAGACGTTTCACGTATTTCGATTCGCTTGGCGGGCTCGCTACCGATCGATCAAACGGTTCACGGTCAGTATTCGCATCAAGCGCAACGCTTGTTGAATCCTGTCCGAAGGACCAAAGTTGAGCACCCGCCCATTCGACTAAAACGTTCTCATCCTCGCTAACTTGCGCTTTCGTGCCTCGTCCGTACCAACTGCGCCGCAACTGGCCCTCCTGGTTGAAGAACGCATGCGTGTGATCGCGTAGCTGCTCCCACACGTTGTTATCCGTCTCGTGACCAGAAGGAAGAATCGAACTCGCATCTGCAACGCTCGCGCGATTGCCGCTGAGGCGTAAATGTAGCGAGCCCGAACAGTAACAGGTCGCGGTCACCGGAGAAGGCTTGGCTATGGCACCACACATCACACGCCACGCTTCGTCCCAATCCGTGTCGGTAACAAGCGTGCGCTCGATTTGGGGTTTCGGCTGGATACGAAGGTTGACGCTCAGGATTAATCCAAATACGCCAAGCGATCCCACGAGCAAGCGGGAAACGTCGAATCCAGCGACGTTCTTCATGACCTTACCACCAAAACGCAACCGCTCCCCAAGTCCGTTCACCATCTCGACCCCAAGTACAGCATCGCGCACGTTGCCGTACCAAGGTCTGCCGGGACCACTTAGACCACAAGCCACAGCACCACCGATCGTGCCACCACCCATGAATCTCGGCGGATCACAAGCAAGCGACTGATCATTTGCTGCAAGAATATCCGCAATTTCTCTAATTGGCGTCCCCGCGCGTACCGAAATAGTCAACTCGTCCGGCTGATATTCGATGATGCCGACATGGTCGCAGACCTGTAGCGCATCGCCTGAGGTCGAGTGTGCGTATCGGGATTTCGTACCTTGCCCGACAATCGATAGTTGCTTCTTGTTTGCAACCGCGTGACCAATTGCGTCGACCAAGCGCTTGGAGTCGTCGGAATCGATCGTCAAAACCGGTCGAGTTCGGGAAATGGGAGTTTTCCGCCGTGCACATGCATGCCTTTTACCTCAGAACAATGTGCTAGCGTTGGGATTGCTTTGCCGGGATTCATTAATCCGCTCGCATCGAATGCTTCCTTAACGCGGAAGAACTGCTCGAGTTCCGGTTCCGAGAACTGGGAACACATCGGGTCTAGCTTTTCAATCCCTACACCGTGTTCCCCCGTCACGGTGCCGCCGACTTGAACGCAAAGTTCGAGTATCTCAACACCGAGCCGCTCTGCGCGATGCAGTTGAGCTTCATCACGTGCGTCGTATAGGATCAAAGGGTGAAGATTCCCGTCACCTGCGTGAAAGACATTTGCTACCCGCAACTCGTGCTTAGTCGCCAACTCCGCAATGCGCGCTAATATCTTGCCAAGATGGCGACGCGGAATGGTGCCATCCATACAGTAATAGTCTGGGGAAATTCGACCGACCGCGGGGAACGCTGCCTTGCGTCCCTGCCACAAACGATCACGTTCTTCCGCTTCTGACGCTCTTCGCGGATTTGCAGCTCCATGCGCCTCCATGAGTTCGCTGATGAGCTGAGCATCACCGCTGACTTGCTCACTCGTACCGTCAACTTCGCAGAGAAGGATCGTTGCAGCGTCACGTGGATAGCCTGCGTGGGCGAAATCTTCCGCAGCTTGAATCGCGAGTGCGTCCATCATCTCTAAACCTGCCGGAACGATTCCTCGCGCGATGATCGCAGCGACACATTCGCCCGCAGATTCAACATCATCGAACGCTCCAAGCAACACTTCCTTACGAGGTGGTGTTGGCAGCAGTTTGACGGTAACCTCAGTTACGACGCCTAGCATGCCTTCGGAGCCTACGAACAATGGGATTAGTCCCACACCTGCATGTTCGTACCCATTCCCGCCAAGGACTATCTCATCGCCTTCAATCGTTTGCACCTTAAGACCGAGAACGTTGTGTAACGTTAAGCCATACTTCAAGCAATGGACCCCACCCGAGTTTTCCGCCACATTGCCGCCGATGCTACAAGCAATTTGCGATGACGGGTCGGGTGCGTAATAAAGATCCTTATCAGCTACCGCCTGTGAAATTGAAAGGTTTGTGACACCGGGTTGAACCGTCGCGGTGCACCCAACTTCATCGATCTCAAGGATGCGATTCATTTTCGTAAGGACAAGCAACACACCGTTCTCGTGCGGTAGCGCCCCACCTGAGAGACCCGTACCTGCGCCTCGGGTTACAACCGGCACTCCGGTTTCATGACAAATCCGCAGGACTTGGCGCACATCGTCCGTGTCACGCGGCAACGCGACGATTGGAGGTCGTTGGCGATACGCCGTCAATCCATCCGTTTCAAATGGTGCTGTCGCGGTTGGCTCGGTAAGTACGCATTCACTTGGTAATGTGGACTTAATAAGCTCGATCGCAAACTCAAGCGACATGTTTCGTCGCCTTAATCAATTTGCTTATGTGCGGCCGCAAGCTCACCGAACAAATCGGAAGCTAGTCTTGACGGGTGTGACCGATCTCTCGCAAGCGTTGCCGCTCACGACGTCGTTCCTCTCCTTGTCGCGACATTCGCGCTCGATCCTCGGGTTTGATCTCCATGTAGCGCTGTCGCCACTCATGCGTTCCCCAGTTATTGGGATCTTTAACGACGGTACGAGGCTCCGAGACTGTCTCGAATAATTGCAACGCCGCACCGACAATGCTCCGTTGCATTTCCAAATCGTACGGCTTACCACATGGATTCCCTAGCGGAAAGTCAACGAAATAAAACCGCGGCACGCCGCAGTGCTTGATGACGTCAATGGCCGATCCAAGTATTACCGTTGGAATGCCATTAGCTTCAAGGTGTCGCGCTGTCAGTCCAACGGACTGATGGCACACCGGTCACAAAGGTACCAATAGAGCTACATCCGCCTGGTCTTCTCGACAGCGGGCCAGAATCTCAGGCGCGTCAGTCTCGCGCGTACGACGTTGACTGTATTCGGTTGGCAAGCAATGAAATCGCGGTGCGACGCTACCGATCGTGCCGAGGTTTGCTAATTCCGACAGTACCTGCGCAGGCAGATACGAACCTAAATCGTCGAGATGGGTCGCTTCCTTGTCCCACGCTAAGTCCTTTGCAAACAGGTGCGAAGGCAACTCGTCGATCTCACCAGAGTCCACGAATCGTGGATCGGTCAGCAGTCGGTCATATCGTGATCCCGTCGTAATCACGGCGATTCGCGAGTCGCTGAGCGGCTTTTCTAACGGCGTGAATGGAACATCCTCAAAGTGTGCCCATTGATAGGCACGCTCGAATCCTTGCGCCTCGTAGTAAAGACGCGTTCGTTCCATGTAGTGAACAGGCTGGTTTTCGTGCATCGCAATATCATACTTAGGGTCAAACTCGCACTTTTCGCTGAACACACTTCACCCCCTAATTTAGTAATACGCACTAGGAATAGATCTTGCCACACGCAGTAGTTCTAAAAAACGGTACCTTAGTCAACGAAGGTCGCACGATTGAAGGCGACTTAGCAATCGAGTGGGAACGTATCTCTCAAGTCGGCGGATCCGCATCAGGTCGTACCGAAATTGATGTCAATGGTGCATGGGTAATTCCAGGCATGATTGATGACCAGGTTCATTTCCGAGAACCTGGGTTCGAACACAAAGGGGAAATCGCGACCGAATCTCGTGCCGCTGTCGCAGGTGGAATCACGAGCTACATGGAGATGCCGAACTGTATTCCACAAACCATCAGTGAAGATGCACTACGCGCCAAAATCGCTAGAGCGCAAGATGTTTCACACGCGAATTTCGGGTTCTACCTCGGCGCGACCAACGACAACCTCGAGGCAATCAAATCAGTCGACCCAAATCTCGCCTGCGGTGTCAAAGTGTTCATGGGTGCATCGACTGGCAACATGCTGGTCGACGACGAGGAGACCTTGCACGGCATTTTTGCGTCTTCACCGATCCTAATCGCCACGCATTGTGAGCACACGCCAACGATCGTCGCAAATGAACGAGCGGCTTTAGCCGAATTTGGCGAAGACATGCCGCCGAGTCAGCACCCACTTATTCGGTCCCGTGAGGCATGTTTCAAATCTTCTGAGATCGCAGTATCACTCGCTAAGGAACACGGCTCAAAACTACACGTTTTACATCTCACGACAGCGGACGAAATGGCGCTCTTTGAATCAGGTCCGATCCAGTCTAAACGCATCACGGCAGAAGTATGTGTTCATCACTTGTTCTTCAATGACGCTTGGTATGAGTCTAAAGGTTCACTGATTAAGTGCAACCCGGCGATCAAACGACGTTCCGACCAGCTCGCGCTACGTAAGGCTTTGCTCGAAGATCGCATCGATGTGATCGCTACCGACCACGCACCTCACACAATCGAGGAGAAACAACAACCTTTCGCATTGGCTCCCGCCGGGCTGCCATTAGTTCAGCATGCGTTGTTAGCGCTGTTCGAACATGCGATTGAAGGCGTGTTTGATGTGCCGACCGTTGTCCGAAAAACTTCCCATGCGCCAGCCCAGCTCTATGAAGTTGAGAACCGCGGCTATCTACGCGAGGGGTATTTCGCCGACATCGCCGTGATCGACAGTGCACAAAGCACATCGGTTGATAACGAACCCATTCTCGCAAAATGCGGGTGGTCGCCGTTCTCGGGAATCACGTTTGCGTCACGTGTAACACACACGTTCGTAAATGGAAACTTGGTATACGACGGGACGGGCGTTACGGACAAACCAGCCGGACAAGCGTTAACGTACGAACGCTCGCACTAACGTCGATTGACAACACTGACACGTAGATCGTGCGAACCGTCCTCGCGCGTATATTCATAGTAAAAGTAAACCTGCTCACCTGCGTCCTGAGCATATACGTAGCGCACACAACCGAAAGGTGAACGCACCCATGGTTGATCCTGCGCTAATCGCTCGAACTTTATTCCGTCCTCACTCCAGGCGAGTCCGCACCACTCTTCGTAAGTGTCGTAAAACCCGCGACCGCCGTCGTATAACGCGAGCCACCCGTCGTTCTCCTTAATGACTGAGTTGATTCTCGCACGCCGCCCGTGCCATGTGTCGCTATTTGGCGGCTCAAACACGCGTCGTATCGACGAAAAGTACTTGCCATCAGATGATGAAGCAAGAAAGGTAGCATCTCCTCCGCCAACGTATGTCGTGTCGCCTTCCTGACGAGGAGCGCTGAGACTTCCACCAGCGACAAACACGAAATATTCGCTGTCGCCGACATAGACGACGGGATCCTTCAACGACCGCTGACCGAACGCTTGCGGCTGAAACACCGTACGTCGACCCTGAACGCTGATCGAATCCAGCTCCTCACCTTCAAGTAAGTCGATGCGCCAGTAGCGTGCACCTTCGACTTCATAGGACACATAGAACTTCCATCGACCATCCAAGCCGCGCACACAATGTCCGACCTCAATCGACGATGCCGCGAAATCATCCTTCGTCGCTGACCATACGTCCGTGAATTCGACTCCGTCAGCACTCGTCGCCAACGCGCAACGCCCTCCTCTGCCCTTCTCTAACGGTGTGCGCTCGCGATAGAAGAGAACGAATTGATTGGATTGTTTGTCAAACGAGACTTTGTGTCCACCAGTCCAATAACCGTATCCAGCACCCGGCGGATCGCGAATTACGGTACCTTCCGTTGGATCAAAGCGCAGGTGATCAAAAACTGACTCTGAGGGAAGCATGCAATGTCCTTACAAAATACTCAAATATCAATACGAAGTGCGTTCAGGATCCGGTCGATTGATAGCGTTTTACCCCGTAAAACCAAAATGCGAGGCATACCGCAAAGAAAACGTATCCGGCTAAAGGCGCGAGCGATTGGGTCAAGAGTGTACTACCGAGCGGATCGGGCATTTCAAGAACGCCCACCATCGGGAAGTACGCCACACATGCAAGTGGAACGACGTATGTGAAGAAGTCGGTGAATGACTCCTTGTATATCGACATCGGATACTGAGCCGTTTCCATACCTCCATGCGAGATGGTATTGAGTATTTCCAACGTCTCAATCGTCCAAAAGCTCATCGTCGCGCGTACGATCTGTATCGCGTAGAAGAACGAGTACATACTAGAAACCGCGAAGACGTATAGCGCAATACGTCCCGGCGTCCAATCAATGTTGAGCGTGACTAGCGCATAGGTTAGAACGAGTATGCCTTGAAGTAATTGTCCCAACTTGTGTAACGCGACTTCGCGTGCGGCAACGAGAATCACCGCGCTCGCAGGTCTCACCAAGACTCGATCGAACTGTCCGGTACGAATCAATGAAGAGCCGAACGTGTCAAAGCCGCGTGCCGTAATGTCAACGCTTGCGAAAACAATGTTGATCGTGCCGTAGAGAAAAGCCACGTGAGCTACCGACCACACGCCGAGACTACCAAACCGGTCAAACAGTGCCCAAATCCCGATGGCTTGAACCAAGCTGGTAAGAAAAGTACCTAAGACCATGAGGAAAAAGGCGCTACGGTATTGCATCTGACCGCGAATAGCGACCAACATCAGCCGCCCAAAAAGTTGCAAACCTGAAATCATCCGCCTTGTACCACCAAGCGCACGCGCGCAAATGAGATCAGGCTGTAACCAGCTGCTATCAATACAACGACCCAAAGCAACTGCAGCGTGATTTCTTGAGTTGCCATCGAAAGCGGAATATCGCCTGAATAAATACGGAACGGTACGTCACACAAACCGCGGAACGGTTGCCAATGCAGGAATGGCTGCATCCAATCGGGAAACAGGGGTAACGGCACGATCATGCCGGAAAACACCGGGACCACGCCGTACATGAACGTCGACAATCCCCTCGCCTCGATCAACCAGAACATCGAAATCGTGATTAATATCGTGATCGCACACGAGAGCATCACCGTGACGATAAACGACACCGAGAACATCAATCCATGAGCTAAGCTCGCGGGAGGTGGGAGCGCCCACTCGGGTAAGCCGATCAGTGGTAGAACGAGCACCGCAAAGATGATGCCAGGGACCATCCGTAAAAGCGTCGGCGCGGTTCGAAACGCGAGTGTGCGAGCAAACCAGAACCAATACAGATCTAACGGTCGTAGCAGTTCATAGGCCACACCGCCACTGGTAAAAAGTTCCTGAAGCTCCGGGTCGTGATTCCAAGGTAGAAGTCCAATCAGCACCTGACCTAACCACACATACGCAACGATCGCGGTGAATGTCATAGGAGGTGTCGTCACCGCTACGGCGTAAAACGCGCCGAGCACCATCAATTTGATGCAACCCCAAAAAATCTGCGTCGCGACACCCGCTAGAGCTGCGACCCGATACTGCAAGAGCATGCGAAATCGAGCGGCGACGACGGCTAAATAACTACGTAGAAAAGGAGTCATCAGAAATGTCGAGTCGCGTTTAGCCTTGGGATCGGTGAATAGTCTTTCAACTACTGATCAACGCGTTCCGCTTGGTACATCGACGCGACTACGCGCTCAATTGGCGGGTGCGTAATCAACAGATCTTTAACGGGGTATAGACGCAACACGTCGTCAACGAACCCTGGCACATCAGACTCAACGCTAAACAGGATGTGCGATTCCGACCGTTCGACCACGAGTGACTCGTGTGCCGGTGTCACTGAGGTAATCGACTCTAGCTCAACGGCGACGTACCGGCTATCACCATAACGACCGCGAAGATCCGCAATCGTGCCGTCTAGGAGCAGTCTCCCGTCATTCAATACAAGGATCCGGTCGCAGAGCGCTTCGATGTCATCAAGATCGTGCGTGGTAAGAAGCACGGTCACGTTCTGTTCGCGGCAAATCTTCTTAATGAACGCTCGCACACTAAGCTGCGACACCGCGTCAAGTCCAATGGTGGGCTCGTCCAGGAACAGAATGCTCGGATTGTGGAGCAACGCAGCAGCAATATCGCAACGGACACGTTGACCGAGACTCAGTTGGCGAACTGGAACATCCAGCAAAGAACCCAGATCAAGCATGTCGATCAATTCGTCGCGATTGCTCTGATAGATTGACCCAGGAATACGATAGATATCTCGCAAGAGGTCAAAGGACTCGATGACGGGTAGATCCCACCAAAGCTGTGTCCGCTGACCGAATACGACACCGATTGTGGCAACGTGTTCGCGTCGCTGCTTCCAAGGTACTCGACCTTGTACCTCACATCGTCCGGAATTTGGTACGAGTATTCCAGAGAGGATCTTGATCGTCGTGGATTTGCCAGCGCCGTTCGGACCGATGTAGCCAACGAGCTCACCCTCATCGATTGAGAACGAGACCTCACGTAGCGCATCGACGGAGCGGTAGCGACGGTGCAAAAGGCCGCCAAACGCTCCCCATAAACCAGGTTTACGTTCCGCGATTCGAAACGACTTGCTTAGACCTTCAACGAGAATCTGCGGCATGATTGATTGTCAGGTCTGCGAATCAAGGTTCCGCCGCGACTGCGACTACGCGACGCTTTCTCGTTCTCGCAGATCTGGCAGCACATACCCTTCGGCTTGAAGGTTTGCACGAACCGTCTTCTTATCCATCTTGCCGGTGGACGTCAACGGTATCTCGTCGACAAAGAGCACTTCGTCAGGTAACTGCCACTTAGCAAACGAACCGGCACAGTGGTCAATCACCTCTTCACTCGTTACGTCCGTATTCGGTCCAAGAATCACAAGCGCAACTGGGCGTTCTTCCCAGCGCGGATGCGGTTGCGCAACGACGCACGCTTGTTGTATCCCCTCGATTGAGACAATCGTGTTTTCGAGGTCAACAGACGAAATCCACTCACCGCCACTCTTGACTAGGTCTTTCGACCGATCGGCAATAATCAAATATTCGTCCGCGTCTATCTTCCCAACATCGCCCGTAATAAGCCAATCTCCATGGAACTTATCCGGTTGTGGATCGTGGAAGTACTCATGGCAAATCCACGGTCCTCTTACATAGATCTCCCCGATTTGTTCACCGTCATGCGGGAGAGGCTGATGGTTCTCGTCGAAGACATCTAGTTCCAGACCTGGCATGAGCAACCCCGCCTTACCCATATCGACAAAGCGTTCATCCATTGGGCGGTCGGCGTCGCCATGCTTGGCAATTCGCCTCGAGAGCGTCCCTAGCGGACTCATCTCGGTCATGCCCCAGCCTTGAATAATCTCTACGCCCAGTGTTTCCCAATACCACTGAATTAACGAAATCGGTGGCGCCGACCCCCCACAAGTAAGGCGCTGAAGACTTGAAAGATCAAACTTTTCTGGGTTTGCCTCGATCTCAGCGCGTAAACCTTGCCAAATCGTCGGGACACCAGCCGAAAGAGTCACACCTTCGTCGGCCATCAACTGAAGCAAGCGACCAGGTTGCATATATCGGTGTGGGAGGACTTGCTTGCAACCAAGCATAAGCGCAGCCCAAGGCAAGCCCCAACCCATCGCATGAAACATCGGCACAACGCCACACAGCGTGTCGCTCGCTGACAGATTCATCGAATCAGTCAAGCTGATGGTCATGGTGTGCAAGTACTGGGCTCGATGTTCGTATTCGACGCCTTTCGGGTTGCCTGTGGTTCCACTGGTATAGCACAAGCCAAGTGGCGCGTACTCGTCGAGTTCAGGCCATTCGATGCTGGTCGGATATCCGCGAATGAAGTCCTCGTAAGTCACAGCATTCGGCAATGAAGTTGACGAAACGTCGAAACCAGATTCCTCAACAATCACGAATCGTTCAACTGACGGTAACTTGGGTTGAAGCGACTCCATGATCGGTACAAGGTCCTCGTCAACCAAGATCAATCGATCGGCTGCATGAGTAATGATGTACTCAAGATCTTTTTCGGACAGTCGCGTGTTTAACGTGTGCAGAACGGCTCCCATGCCGGCCGACGCGTGATACGCCTCGACGTGCTGTGAGCTGTTCCACAGAAATGTTCCAATACGGTCGCCAATTCCGATTCCAGCATCCATGAGCGCGCCGGCTAGCTGGTGCGCTCGCGCACTTGTCTCCGCGTACGTTTGCCTTCTCGTGCCAGACGCCGTCGCTGTCACAATTTCACTATTCGGTGAAATCGTCGCACCGCGCTCGATGAGGCGTGACATTAGGAGCGGCGTACGTTGCATTCCCATCGTATGTACTCGCGTTGGTTCCGTCTAGTTGCTCGGGATGTTAAGTTGAGACTCGGCGGTCTGCCGAGCCCATTTGTAGTCGGCTTTCCCATTCGGCGCGCGCCTGACTTCGTCGAGTAGTAAGACCTGTTTCGGTAGTTTGTAGCCCGCTAAATGCTCACGCGAAAAGTCGATCAAGGCAGCGTCATCAGTCTGCTCGCCTTCGCGTAGTGACGCGAGCGCAACGATACGTTGACCAAAACGAGCATCCGCCACGCCTACGACAAGGCAGTCGTCGACTGCTGGATGTTTCTTCAGCGCTTCTTCGACCTCTTCGGGATAGACCTTTTCACCGGCCGTGTTTATGCAATTACTGCCGCGACCCAACAACGTGATGGATCCGTCAGTCTCGACCGTCGCAAAGTCACCGGGAAAACTGTAGCGTGTGCCATCGACGGTTCGGAAGGTGGCTGCCGACTTCTCTGGGTCCTTGTAATAGCCGAGCGGTACCAGACCGCTCGTAGCAAGTTTCCCAACTTCACCACTACCCGGTTCGATTTCTTGGTCGTTGTCGTCGAATACCTTGACGCCGGCCTGTAGTTTGAATTTCGCGGTATCCGCGGGTTCGTCACGAGTCGCAACTGACGAACCCATGCCTCCCTCGGTTGATCCCATCGCATCAAGAAGCGTCATGTCGTGATGCTCAAGCAGTCCTTGCTTGACTTCGCGACTCCACATGACACCGCTCGAAGTGATCTGTTTTAAGGATTTGATGTCGTAAGCACGGTCAGCCTTTTTTGCATCATTCAACGCTTCTAACATCGGTCGTGCAAATGCGTCGCCAACAATGACCGTGGACGTCACTTGGTTGCGTTCAATCTCGCCCCAGAGCAGATGTGGGTCTAACCCAAGTTTTGAGATTGTGACGATCGTTCCGCCCTGCAGTAATGGCACCATCGTGCCAAGCCACATTCCTGTGCCGTGCATCAACGGGCATGCAGGTAAGCAAACTGGAGTTAACTCGCGATTTCGTAGTTCACGTACGACCTCGATCAAATCCTCAGTCGTGTCTGGATTAGGTAAATCTAACGCTCTAAGAGCACCCAGCATGACGCCGATGAACTGCCCATGACTGTACATGACTCCCTTCGGCATGCCAGTGGTTCCACCCGTATAGAGCATGTAAACATCATCGGGTGAACGTTCCCTGACGGGCAACGGCGACGCTTCACGAATGCCGCGTTCGTATTCAATCGCGTCATCTATCAGCGATTCCGTACCGTCATCAATCTGAACGAATAACTTGACGTTAGGCAGATTTCTGCGGATCTCCCAAATTCGAGCCGCGTAACATCCTTGAAAGAACACCGCCTCGGCGTCTGAGTTTTCAAGAATGTAGATCAACTCTTCGGCCTTATAGCGATAGTTGACGTTTACCGGACACCCGCCAACTTTGAATACCGCATACTGTGCTTCGATGTATTCATTCGAGTTATGTGCGTATATCGCGACTTTGGAGTCGTGACCCAACCCGTGCTTCACTAACAGATCTGCGAGGCAAGCTGCACGACGGTCGTACTCACCCCATGAAACTTCTCGATCGCCGCAGATGAGCGCGGTGTGGTTCGGTTGATCTTGAGCAACAGCTTCCCATGCGGTGGCAAAGTGCAGAGCCATATCACACCCTCCTAATTGAACGAGGATTATCTAAAACGCTAGGTACTGTATACCCACTAGAGCCAACTACTCCCCGCATGACGAATAGTCAATTTCACCACGATATGGTGCTTTTTACATTTTCAGGTGAATCTTCGATGCTGTTTACGTTTAAAACGTAAAAATTACTCTTTTATTTCAATACTATAAACGTGACCCACGAACTGAAACGATTGGCACGGAATTTGTCTTAATTATGACAAACACATCAATTTTGACGAATAATGAGAAGGTTTTCAGTTCATCGGTTTAGCGAACGAAGCATCCTGTTGCTGAGTATCGTAATGCTGACCATTTGCGTACTATTAAGCTTATGGGGTGCACCGAGTGAAACGGTTGAACCACTTCAGGCGCACATGCAAGCAGCATCGCTGTTTGATATGCTAAGAATCTGCTCGTAAGGCGTACGCACATGTTCAATTGGGAAGATCGGCTACAAAACCTGTGGCAAGCCACTCAAGATCGATTTACCACGCCCGATGCGGTCATTCTGGGCGTATGCGCGTATCTAGCCAGAAAACTAGGTATACCTGTCGCAGCCATACGTGTTTTGGCGATTGTATGCGCGTACTTCTGGCCGCTGATCACGGTCATCGCTTATATTGCCGTGCGGTTTTTTATCGATCCTGACGAAGAGGCAATCTAGATATACGCGACTGGTACAGTAGACTGGACTCAGACGTGATTTCTTTAGGCGGCAGCTTTGCCTACAGCATCGGAGCCGACGAAGAACCGGGCGATAAACTCGGCGAGTAAGTCGTTGTCAGTTTGGTGTTTCAAACTTTCGAATGCCTGTACCGACCGTTCACCAACGCGGTGCTCAATGACGCGAAGAATGCACTCCAGGTAGCTCACGGAAAATTCCGGGTGAGGCTGAATTGCTAGGATATGATCGTCGATCAGAAATCCAGCGTTCAAGCAGAAGTCATTCGATAGCACGCGTCGTGCTCCGGGTGGGAGATCAACAACTTGGTCTTGATGGCAGCAGGGCAACGCGACTTGGTCTTGATGCCTGCCGACATGCTCTCCCGTGGGCCATGTCATGTCATAGGTGTGTACACCAACACCCCATCCATTTGACCAATTCTCCACCAGACCGCCTAAGGCTTGTGCGATAGCCTGATGCCCGAAGCAAATTCCAACGGTCTTGATCTGTGCCTTGTGGAGTCGGCGAATTAGATCGAATAGTCGTTCGATCCACGGGTCGTCGTCATAAACCCCTCTACGACTTCCGGTGATTAAGTACCCATCAAATTCGCGCAAATCCGACGGCTCAACGCCAAGATGCACCTTGAAGGCGGTTGTCTCAAATCCGGCGTGTCCAGAAGATTCAAGCATTGAGCTCATCATGGATGCCAAATTGCCAAATCGAGGTTGAAAAATGTCTTCTACTTCATCCGCTTGAAGTATGGCAATTCGCATTGAATTAATCTAGATTCGCTATTTCTCGCCAACGCGATTCATGTAGAACGTATGACTTGGCATACCGGATAGGAACGGACCGCTTGAATACGCCATGTTGCCTTCGTTATTGCCGTTACCGATCGTTGAACTAAACGGCGACACCACTCGTATCGTGTCCTCGTTCATCCACTCTAACTTAATGTTTCCGGCTTTCGCTTTACGCCAAGTCGAAAATAAAAGATTGCCCTTTCGGCTAACTTGCCGAATTAGTCCGTTCCGCGGGCTATCTTCGAGGTAGCGATACCCAAGTTCTTTATCGATCTCGATCTTTGCCATCCGTGAACCTGAGAGTGTGGCTTCATATACCCCAGGCGCGAACTTAAGCGTATTCGCTGTCGCTTTAGACTCGGCTACCGTACACCCGGCGGTCACGAACACAACCAACGTGATCAACAGCAGCGATCTGCCAAACCCGTCCAAAACCGGAACATGCCACCACTGTCTCTTGGTCTGCATGGTATTTGCTACGAACATCGGAATTCTCAATGCATAAATGCGAACATTTGACGACGATATCGTTTCGCGAGCGGCGAATCCGACCCTAGCAAATTGAGGATTCGAACCATCGTTTCTCGACCAATGTCGTCACGGAAACTGCGGTCTTGACGCAGGATAAACATCGCTTGCTCAAGTGCTTCTTCGTATCGTCTTAGCGATGCAAGAACGATACTGTAAGCATAGCGATTTGAGAGGTCATCTCCATTGGATTCGATGGTACTTTCTATGTCAGACAGCGATCCCATCCCTGCGGCTTCCTGTGCGATCTCTATCCGCGTAGCTGGTCTCGTGCGGTCTACTAAGTCATCAGGTATCGTCGCCAATATCTGTTTGGCCGCCTCCAAATCTCCCTTGAGAATCATCACATCGGCACATTCAACTCGAAAGGAATGGTTCGTTGGTTCTTCGGTGATGGCTTCCTGAAGGACCTGAAGCGCAGTTTCCCAATCTTCACTAGCAATACTGGCCGCGATACGTTGTTTCAGCACATCGGCGCTAGATTGCGTGAATGGATCGAGAAACTCCCGCAGTTGCTGTTCTGTTTGCGGTCCGTCAAGACGAGCCGCGATTTGACCTTCTTGGATCGCTCGAATGCTTGGTAAGCCTTGAATTTGGAGTTGTTGAGCGATCTGAGGATTCGCCGCAACATCGACCAAACCGACGATGACCTTCCCTGAATACGCAGGTGCTAGTGCCACTAGATAGTCTTTGGTGACAGCCGACGGCTCAATCTGATCTGCCCAAAAGAGCAAGACCACTAGCGTATTGTTAGATTGGTCTACAACTTCCCGGAAGTTCTCGACTGACACGTCTACTACCGAAGGTTGGTCGTCCATGTTTAGGAGATTTCAGCGCAAGACGATGGATTCTACCAAGCGCAATATTCGAACAGCGCTGATGAGCTACGCCAGCCGAAGTGAAGTGATCACTCCTACCAAGGGGTCAGAGAGTGCCTTACATAGACGCAGTGCTGTTCATAGAAAGTCCTGCTCCGCAACGCTAGTCACTCCGATGCAAAGCGCAGCAATGCATTGAGCCCGATCGCTAACTAACTAACGAACTCAGCTTTGAACAAACAGCGTCCAAACGACCCTAGTTTCGCTCGACGCACAGACTTGCTCAAAGCTCAAACCAAACCGTAACTTGGAAGCGTCGCGCGTCGAAGTAGCTGCGCGACTCCCCGTCACGGTGGACCCGCCCGCATCCGTGACCAGCATGTCCTGGTTGTCCGCCGAGCACTCGACAACGGAAAGTGCTTCATCGCGGGAGGGGACATTAAGTTCCACGGTGTGGTCGCGAACTTGAGCCGCGTTTTCGACTCGACAGTACTGAACTGATCAATCGATCCATGACCGAGCCGCTGTGTCGGTGGAAAGTACCAGTGCTGCCGTGCTGGAGAGTCACGTGTTCGATGTCACGGCACAACGGGTTTGCGGCTAGCGTGCCGAGTATTGGCAGCGTTACGCCGATACTGTCGAACCGATAGACGTTGTCACGACCGGTTACGCCAGCCGATGATCCTCGTACTGTACCTTGTGTGTACTGAATGCCTGTGTCAGTTTGATGAGGTCACGATAGTCGCGACCTGAAGGTACGCCGCAAACAGTGTTACCGCAGAGTCTGTCAACGAAAGCGGCACGTCCCTTCATTCCGACTTGCAACCCAGTGCGACCAGTTCTTCCATCGAAGATGAGGAGTCACGCAGAATCTCAATATACAACACCCTCGATTGTTTCAGTACCACGGCAGTCTCAACTGAACGACTCCGGCCATCGATGATTAGTTCGAGGACCATCCGATACGTAGTCGGCAGTAGCGTTAGGAATCCGATTCAGCCTTCAGCTTCGGCTCGAGCCTCACGGATACGAGACATGTCGTCGTGTTTCGTCGTGTCCAGGCCGATGAGCTTGGGTGGTGAGAAACGCAAAACGCTAGAGAATTCAGCCACTAGAGGTATCTCTCCCAAAGTAAGTTCTGGAATTTCGCACCTGGGTCGATTTCCTTCTTCATTGCCATAAATTCGTGAATCTCAGGGTACGCCTGTTTAAATTGAGAACGGCTTGCATGGAGACGGTAGGGTAGATAGTAACGACCGCCGTGCGCGAGTGCGACATCAATTAACTCGCGTGTCCATACCTCTGCTTCGCGTCGCGCTCGATTCGTATTACGTTGTTTGTAGTAGAGTACGAACGAAAATACCTCCGTCGGCGCCCACTTCAGCAACGAAATCTCATCACGAGGAGAATGGCGGATTGAAACGTTGAGCGCATTGACTTCATTTCGGGTTAGAACACTCGTCATCGAACGCACAAACGGCAAGAAATTGTCAACCGGAATGAAGTACTCCTGAAGTAGGTACGTCGAAAACAGTCGGGTCCGCGGTTCTAACGAGTCGGTGTCGAGGCTGGCTTCGTAATTACGCCAAACGACGGCTTCCTGTTCAAAAAGCTTGTCCTCCACACCCTTTCGAAGACGTTTTCCGCCCGGCAACTCCGACACAGCCCAAAGTAGGTTCATATTCCGGCTGTAATCCTGATCACGCGGTCTTAGACGTTCCGTCTCAGTTACAGGGTCATCCGTAGTCGTCCAACTGATCAGCCGAGGTTCAGTGTAGTCGGGAGGTCTGAGGTCGGCGTTATGCAACACTATTTCCGGGTTCATGGCGACCCGCTCATTGAAGTACTCCGGATAGGATTCGAGTTCGATCTTTTCAACAATCCGTCGCAGTCGCGTGTTCTGGTCAAGATCGAGCTCGACTTCTGTCACAACGCCAAGTCCACCGTAGCCACCAAACAATCCTCGAAAGAGCGGCGAATCACGAGTTAACTCATGGACTTGGCCATCCGCGCTTACCATCTGAATTGCTCGAACGGAATTCACCAGTGGCCCCTTGTTGATGTAGCGGCCGTGGCAATTTACGGAAATCGAGCCGCCGATCGTGAAGTTGCTGAAACTCTGCATGATGCTTACTGAGAGGTCGTACTCGTCGATCGCGTCCAGCAAATCGCGCCAAGTAGCCCCAGCTTGAATTCTGGCCGTTCTTTTCTCTGGTACCAGCACCAGCACTTGGTTCATTCCACGCATATCCAAGTGGAGCGAATCTGGTGCGGCGACTTGCCCGCCCATACTGAAACGCCCGCCTCCGACGGAGATGGATCCTGACCAATCGCGAATTGCTTCGCTCACATGCGCTGTAGAGATCGGATGTCTCTCCGCAGCAACCGGTACAGATGTGAGTCCGGAATAATCTCTTACGACATGTGCTCCAGCATGAGGTCGAACCGAAGAATGTGGGGCGATTACCGCACTCGCAACCGCAGTCGTAAGTAACTCCCTTCTATTCATGCTATCTGTCCACTATATCCTTGAAACTCGTTACTCCACCAGTGACGATTCCGAGCTTTCGGGACCTTACGCCTTTAAATTCAGCTATCCCAAATTATGTTGTCCGCGTACACTGTGCCTTCTCGTACTTTCGTGGACCGGCACAGACCGGGTCGTATGCGTCCTTTGCACGCCACGCGGCCGTCAAGAAATTTATGCGTAATCGAATGAATGTAAGTTACACACCACATTGAATTGGTTTAAATCTCGACGACGAAAGTCAGCGATCACGTTTCTAGCAACCGGGAACCATTCGAGCTCGCGAGTACCAATTAGTCTCAAATTGCAGTTGCTACGGGCAAAGTGGCTTCACCGAAAGGACGTTTCCTCAATGATGGCACAAGACGAACCGCCTTCGTTCTATTCGCCTGCGCAACTGGCCGATATCGAAGGATTTGAAATGAGTCCTGATGGTCGTGCCATTGACGGATTTATACCGCTCGGTTTCGAGGCTTATGTTTGGTTACCGAATCCCGCGTGGAAGTGGGTAGAACCCGACCACAAAGGCGCGATCGCGATGGAAGCGAGTAATCGCAAACCAAGTCGATTTGCGCTACCAATTAAGTGGTCAGAAGTTGCTGTGGCGAACGGTAAGCGCATGGACAAGCACACTCGCTGGCACGAAATCTGTGGACCACACTCGGATCATGGCTCTGGCTCAAAAGCCTTGTCACCCACACAGAACTGGACTTGGGCGCCTCAAGAGCAGAACATCGAACAATCCACTGTCCACATATTGGAGGAGGTGCTATCGCACTGGACCTCTTTAGATGGTCGCTGCCTGAGTGGTAGATGGGAAGGCAGTTCGGACTGGGACTCTGAAGTGCGCCTCGCTTTTGCGCATTGGACGTACTACGTGTGGTCCTGTCGGTTTGGAGACCTGCTCGATTGGTTGAAGCAGCCAAACACTTTTGAACGTGAACGACAAATGCCGCATGTCGTGTGGCCGGAGGATCGAAGCTGGTTTCTCGCAATCCTCTACAGTGGGTATTCCTCTTACGTTGCTGGTCCGAGAGAGCTAATCAACGCAATCTGCGACAGTGAATTGGAAGCGTACGAAGTTAAGCCTTCAGATCAGGCACATTGAAATAAATCGGAATCACACCTTCTCACATTACACACTGAGGCCTGTTTTAGCCCTTCCGAACCAGACACTAGCGTGGCGTAGCAGAACATGCTACCAACGCTACACCGTGTGGCGTGCAGCCACGCAGCTGGGCGGCGTTACCCTATCGAGACGCGCGAGTAGCAGCCTGATTTGATTCCTAATCCACGTTCATAGTCGACATTTGAATCCAAATCGAATGTCTCAAGATCCCTACCGCATACTCGTTGTCTGCACTGGCAACCGCGCACGTTCGCAGATGGTGCATGGTTGGTTCCGCCATTTAGGTGGCCGGTGCGTGCTGGTCGACAGCGCCGGGACGGAACCCAAAGGTGTGCACCCAGTTACGGTAGCCGTTATGTCGGAAGTAGGCATCGACATCTCGCACCATACCGCCGACTCAGTCAATGCCTCTGTCAACGTTGAATACGACCTGGTCCTCACGCTGTGTGACGTCGCGAAGGCCAATTGTCCCGTCTTTCCCAACGCAAGGCGCACGCTGCACCATGCGTTCGAAGATCCTGACTATCCAGACATGTCACCGACTGAATTCCATAAGGTATTTCGTCGTATTCGTGATGCAATTGGAGATTACTCTCGCGAGCTGCTCAGAGAGGTTCTTTAGTGCCGTCAGTCGCATGACAAACGCAGCCAAACTAGAGTGCGGAGCTTCGATTGCCACGACGGCTACTCGACCGACCAAATGTGGTCGGACAGAGCTAGCTGGCGGAACTTGTGGGATAATTTGAGGCGACGGATCATCGCAATCCAGACCGTTTTAAGTCGCCGCGTTCACCCGCGCGATCACCATCTCGTCCATTTCCACTTTGATTTCTGTTGACACGCGCGACTTCGACTCGCGCTACCGTGCGCCATACGTTTAAGTAGCGAAATCGAGCAACTGGACCCGCACCACTTGGAGTAAAACCCGTTGTTTTCCGATCCCGAAGTACCTGTCTTCCGCCAAAGCCACGACGTTGTCGTAAGCGGTAACGGCCCCTGGCTGAGCGACGCCGATCGTTTGCTCGTGAAAGACTCTTTCTAATCGCAGCTGAAGTCGTGACCTCACATTACCCATCTAGACGTCGACAACATTTATCCCATGCTTGAACCGGTAGTCAAAAGGATTCTCGCGTCCCGCGTCTACGAGATTGCCATCGAGACACCGCTTCAGGATGCGCCGAATCTGTCAGCACGACTGAATCACCAAATAGCACTGAAACGCGAAGATTTGCAACCTGTTTTCTCGTTCAAGATCCGCGGTGCCTACAACAAGATGGCACGGTTATCGGCGAAGGAACGCAATGCTGACGTTGTCGCTGCGTCCGCCGGAAATCACGCGCAAGGAGTTGCATTAGCGGCGCAGAAGCTCGGTATCAAGGCTCACATCGTGATGGGTCGTAACACGCCCAGCATCAAGGTCGATGCGGTCCGCAAGCTAGGCGCTCACGTCGTGTTCCATGGTGACACCTACCAGGAAGCCGCCGATCATGCTACCGAACTAGCTAAAGGCCGAGGTTACATCCTCGTACATCCATACGACGACTTGGATGTCATAGCCGGTCAAGGCACAGTTGGTATGGAAATCATGAACCAACACGGGAATCTGGACGCGATATTCGTACCTGTAGGTGGTGGTGGTTTGATCGCGGGTATCGCTGCGTATGTCAAGTACTTAACGCCTAAAACCAAGGTCATCGGCGTCGAAGCGGAAGGATCCGCCTGCCTAGCGGCTGCGCTCAAGGCGAGACGACGAGTTCGTTTGCCTGTCGATGAGCTAGACGTATTCGCGGACGGCGTCTCGGTAGCCCAGGTCGGCGCAGTGCCATTCAGAATCGCCAAGGACCACGTAGACGCAGTCGTGTCGGTTTCCACGGACGAGATCTGCGCCGCTGTGAAGGACGTTTTCGGCGACACTCGCTCGATTGCGGAACCCGCTGGGGCTCTCGCCGTCGCTGGACTAAAGAAGTACGCGGAAGCGCGTCCGCGCGTCACAGATAAGCGCTACGTCGCGGTGGTGAGTGGCGCTAACGTCGACTTCGATCGACTTCGACACATCTCGGAACGCGCTGAACTTGGTGAACACCGTGAAGCGATCTTCGGGGTCGCTATCGACGAGCAGAAAGGTAGCTTTCGTCGATTCTGCCGAGCCTGTGGTAGTCGTGCAGTGACCGAATTCAACTACCGGTATGCGTCAGATGAAGAAGCCCACGTATACGTCGGATTGCAGATTCGTTCCAGCGAATCTAGAAAAGAGGTCGCTGAAAGCCTTTCAGGCGCCGGTTACTCAATAACCGACATGACGGACAACGAAGCCGCCAAGCTGCATGTTCGGCACATGGTCGGTGGCCGTGCGTTTGGGAAGAAACAAGAACTGCTCTATCGCTTCGAATTTCCAGAACGACCGGGCGCACTATTGCGCTTCCTGAATGGTCTCGGTAGCCATTGGAACATCACGATGTTCCACTATCGCAACCATGGCGCTGCGTGGGGACGAGTGCTCGTCGGTTTTGAAGCGAGTCGTACGGACCGCGCAAGCCTCACAACCTATCTCGAACGTATCGGTTACCGTTATTGGGAAGAGACGGGCAATCCCGCAGTGGAACTGTTCCTTCGTTAAAGGAAACTAAGCGTTCTAGATTGGCGGAGAGGCAGGGATTCGAACCCTGGGTGCCCAAAAGGACACTCTTGATTTCGAGTCAAGCCCATTCGACCAACTCTGGCACCTCTCCGTGCCATGAATTCTAGATTCCTAGCGTGCTTCAGCACCTAGATGCCGCGAAGCAAACTCACATCGTTGCTTCGTTTGTCGCGATGGATCGACGTGTCCACAATCCACTCGACGGGCATCGACGCTTGCGCCTCGACCATAAAACAGGAAACTCTGCCGCCCGCTCAACCCTTCTTTCTTCCGAGCAACAATGACGTCGCCGGGTTCGATTCGACTCTGTCGCGCACGAGTAACGATAAAAACGTAGCGATTGCTCAATACCACCAATGCATCGTTGTAACCGGCCTTCGAAACGGTCACCACGGTCGCGGCAAACTGCGTCGGTACGCCGTCTTTTGTAACTTCCGGTTCTTCTTCGGCTGGGAGTTCGTCCGCGCTCCCACCGCCACCACGACGCATCCAAGAAAACAATCGACCTACCCGACTAGGTCTCGTCGCTTGCACTGGTGAAGGCTCCTCCGACTGCACACCTTCCAAAGGCGCGCTGCTCACGGATGTTTGTTGCTCGACGTCTACAGGGTCGTCGACGGTCTGTTCAACGAGATCTGGTACTTCCTCAACCAATACTGGTTCAGTAGCAACTTGCTCACTCACTTCCTCAGCAGGATCTTGAGCACTCTGCTCCATTTGCGCATCGTGTTGATCAAGCACTTGCCGCGCAACCTCTAGGCACTGATTACGCGCCTTAGCTTCGTCTAGCGCCATACAGACCATCAAGGTTAGACACACCGTCAAGTCGTTGCCTTCAAGCTCCTCACATTCCTGCGCCGCTTGCGGTACAGCAAACAGGCACGCGGCCAACAGAAGACAACCGCGCGCGGCTAATGGCCGCTTCGTAGTCGGTAAACGCACGCTACGCGCTAACCTGAAGTTACACTCAGCCAATCTGTACCACCGTCTTGAGAAGCGTAAGTAACGGACGTACCACTAGGAAAATCGTCGAATTCGCGTTCGATAAGCCCACGTTCGTTATTGTGTTGGCTGATGTGTCCTAACACCAATTGCTGTAAGTTCACATGGTGGATTCTTTGTGCGAACTCTCTTGACTGGCGGTTATTTAGATGGCCGAAATCTCCGCCGACTCGCTGCTTGAGTCGTGCTGGATAAGGACCCGTTGCAAGCATGTGCGAATCATGATTAGTCTCAAGTAAAAGGCCATTAACGCGCGAATAGTGCGTCACCATTTCTTCGGTGTAGCTTCCACAATCCGTTAAGACCCCAACTCCAGCACCGTTGTACCGACAGATGAACTGGATAGGCTCCCTCACGTCGTGAGGGACGTCAATCGGGTACACATCCACGTCCTTAACCCGGAACGCTACCCCCGCTTCGATCTCGTTTAGTAGGTACTTAACGGATTCAAATTTGGAAATTCGCTGACGCATCGCGTCTACGGTGCCACGTGATGCATAGACGGGGATTTGATGCGATCTTGCCACAATAGGCACGCCTTTGAGATGGTCGCCATGCTCATGTGTAACTAGAATCGCATCGAGTTGCTCGATTGCAACACGCCGATCATTTAGTCGATCCTGAAGCGCTCGCCGAGAAAAGCCACAGTCTATCAGCAACGTCGTATTACCGGCACGAATGACTGTGCCGTTTCCGCCACTTCCGCTGCCTAGAGACGTGAACTCCATGCGCGACAACCGTAATACCTCGTCCCTAGGACGCAAATTGCTGAATCATTACAAGGAAATGCTCAGCCAATTCAAGTGTTAATTCGTTCCCATCTGATCGTTGGAGCTCGATCTCATTTACTTGCTGATACGGGTTTACTCGAAATTGAATCGCGACGGGCTCTTCATCCTCCACGCCTTTCTTGATATCGATCAATAGCTGTCCCAACATGTCACGTTGCGACCGATCGAGCTTATCTTCATCAATCATTAGCTCGATCAAGCGCGATGTTCGTTCTCGCGTTAACACATCGTAGGGACTTCGTTCGATCGCCGAAAGTACAGTCGCCCAAGTGCGTTCGAAGTCAACGTTAAACCGTAAGGACGGGAAACCAAGGTCATCACGAATAAGTTCGATCTTGGGAACACCCGCAACTTCCTGACCCACACGAGAAACCGCTTCGTCGCTTACGTCGTCCACTTCGAATTGAGCAATTTGGCGCAGAATCGCACTCGTCACTTCACTTCGAACTGAAGGTAGGCTCCAATCCAAGTAATTCAATTGATTCGCATCCTCAAGGTATTTCAGGTGTACCTCCGATGAACCCCGGCGCATCCCCTGCTCTAAGCGAAATACCAGGAAATCATCATCCGACGCTTCAGGATGCTCGGCGCGAATGGTCGTGTGCAACATACTCGTGCTTTGTGCTGATGTCACATCAAGTGGCTTTGTCACGATCACACCCTCAACTGGGTCCTCGGTCTCTACTTCAGCGCCGTTGAAAGTAAGAAACTGACGAACTAGGGGCCACACCGTGTCCGGTTTTCGCTGCACAACCATCCAGCTCCGTTCACCCAGTTTCTGAATCCGGATCAGGTCGGGATCAGCGTCGCCAACAATCGATATCGGCCTTGGTGCGGCGCTTGAGTAAAACTTCGCCGCCGGAATCTCCTCAATATCTGGAATTTCCCAAATATCCGCGATTCGCTCGCCTTCCAGGTCCGACGGCACGCTAATCGTCTCGACTTCATTAGCTTCGAGGTAGTTGTCACGCTCATTGACCATTAGCCCTACAGATTGCTTCAACAAGCCGCAACCCACCAATGTCAATGGAACGCTCGCGATCACAAATGCCGCAAGCGCAATTCGTTTCATAGTGCGCCAACTGTGCGTAAACGCTCGCACATGTCTACGTGATGTGGTTCGGAAAGTGGTACCAGCGGGAGCCGAATACCTTTCGGAATTCGACCCATCTGATTTAGCGCCCACTTTGTTGGGATAGGGCTCGTTTCGCAGAATAGGATCTCGTGAATAGGTTGGAGTTTTGCATCAAGTTCCTCGGCTTTTTCGACGTCGCCATGGAGGTAACTCTCACAAAACTTCGACATCATCCCCGGTAAGACGTTCGCGGTAACGGAGATGGTTCCTACTGCACCATACCCGAACATTGTCATGGTTTGTGCGTCCTCACCAGAGAGGATGATGAAATCGTCGGGAACTAACTCACGAATTTCTTTCACGCGATCCGCATCCCCGCAAGCTTCTTTGATTCCGATGATTTGGGGGACTGGTGCGAGTCGAGCAACTGTTTCAGCCGACATATCACAAGCAGTACGAGGGGGCACGTTGTAAAGCACCATTGGGATATCGACATTTTCTGCAATTGCGCAATAGTGTCGATACAAACCCTCCTGTGTCGGCTTGTTGTAATAAGGCGTAACTAAGAGGCAAGCATCCGCTCCAACCACTTTTGCATCGCGAGTGAGATCAATCGCCTCCGCGGTCGCATTAGCCCCTGTACCTGCGACAACCGGTACACGCCCATCCACACGTCTAAGGGTATGTTCAATGACATGCAGGTGCTCGCGGACGTTCAGCGTTGCGGATTCACCCGTTGTACCCACTGGTACGACACCATGTGTACCGGATTCAAGGTGCCAATCGATCAATGCCTCTAATGCGCTGTCATCCACCTCACCGCTGGTTTTCATAGGTGTCACTAACGCGACCAGACTACCTTTGAGGTCGACCTGACTCATCTATTCGGCGCTCACTGATTGAGGTTGAGGAGGCGAATCCGGGGCATCGCCATCGACTGAAATTTTAGTTGGCCATGCATTTATGACTGCGCGTATGAACGTTGCCAACGGTATCGCGAAGAAGACACCCCAAATCCCCCATATACCACCGAATGCCAGAACCGCGACAATGATGACTACCGGATGGAGGTCATTGGCTTTTGTGAACAACAATGGAACGAGCACATTTCCGTCAAGCACTTGAATGATGGCGTACGCTAGGACCACGAACATGAAGTCCCATGTCCACCCAAATTGCACAAGGGCGACAATGACCACTGGGACGGTAACGACCGCCGCACCGACGAACGGAATGATCACCGAGAGGCCAACGAGAAGACTCAAGAGGGCAGCGAACTGCAAACCGAATAACGAGAAAACGATGTAGCAGACGCCACCAACGATCAGAATCTCAAGTAACTTGCCGCGAATGTAGCTCCCCATTTGGGCGATAGTTTCCCGCCCCACTTCGTCCAGTAGTGGGCGATTCTTGGGAAGTACTCGTCGGAGATAGTCGACCATCTGCTCATGGTCTTTTAAGAAGAAGAACAGCGAGATCGGAACGAGTAGCAAGAAAATGAGGAACCAGACTAAATTCGGAAGCTGTTGCACGATTTGCTGAACAATCTGACCGCCGAGGTTCGTGAACTGTGCTTGCGCCGTGACGTTCAGCGACTCAAGGAAAGCATCGGGCACCAATTGGGGGTAGCTGATCGCAAACTCCGTGAGGATCGCTTGTAACGCCGATACGAGTTGTGGTATTTGCGTCACCAAGTTCTGCAGTTGCGCCCATACGAGAGGTAAGATCACAATAAACAGAGCGGTGATCGCGCCGATGAACAACACCAGTACGCCAGCTATCGCTACGAGACGCGGAATTCGCCACAAGGTCAGTTGCTTGACGACGCCTTGTAATGCAAACGCGACGACCAAACCGGCGATTACCGGCGCAAGATAGAAACCAACCGTGAGCAATACGACCAAACAGATCGTAATTAGACCGAGTAATACGAGCCCCTCGATATGACCGAAGACCCGATTGGTCCAGTCGCGGAGGATGTCGATGATCGACATTACGGACGTTCGTGTTTCACGAGCAGGTAGTTAAATACACCCTGGTCTTCGAATGCTTCTAGTAAATCGTGACCTGCTTGCCTTGCAAATACAGTAAAGTCTTTCATTGAGCCTGGGTCCGTGGCGACGACGCGCAGTCGTTCACCTACCTCCATACTATTCAATGTACGCTTCGCCTTCAACAGCGGCATTGGGCAGTTCAAACCCTTGACGTCTAAGTACGTTTCTTTTGGATCAGCCATAGAAACAATTTTCGCACGACAGATGCCTAATGGTTGAGTCTAATTGAGGTCTGATAGTTCGTTCTTTGACTACCTTCCTCGTAATTGTGAGTTTCATATTCGAATCAATGGGATCCATAACGAAATGAGCCGATCTCCGATCGCGGTTCGAGTCATATGTCAAATTCTCATTGTCGTGCTCGCGGGATGCGCACTTGCCGATACTCAGCGCCTTCCTGCACTCGGCGACAGTAGCTCGTCGATTCTCGCACCTCACGAAGAGGAAGCGATCGGGAAGATGCTTCTTCAGCAGATTCGCAGTGTGCTACCGCTCGAAAACGATCCGCTGATCAAGTATTTCGTCGAAAAGTACTGCTATCGCGTCGCGGAAAACTCTGACCTGACGAGCGTCAATCTTCGTCCAATTGTGATCAAGTCAGATCAATTCAATGCTTTCGCCGCGCCTGGGGGCGTGATTGGCATCAATCTTGGTCTGTTCACCATGGCGCGAGATATCCATGAATTCGCATCGGTGATCGCTCACGAATTAGCGCATCTCAGTCAACGCCACTTTGCGCGTCGTCTCGAACAACAAAAGATGAATACCTTTCGAAATCTTGTTGGTTACCTCACCTCCGTAGCCATCATCGCTGCGGGTCAAACCGACGCCGGATTGGCTACCATGCTTGGTGCTAATGCACTGGCCGACGCGGCGAGTTTAGGGTACTCCAGAGCACAGGAAAGGGAAGCAGACCGCGTGGGACTCAATACGCTGACCCGTGCAGGATTTGACCCATATGGAGCGGCGCGCATGTTTGAACACATGCAGCAGTCTGCGCGATACCGTCGACAGATACCCGAATACGTCAGCACCCACCCGATCACGCAGAGCCGAATCTCGGATATGCGAAGCGAGGCATCGAAAAAGCCACGCGGGATCTTTCCGGTCACGAATGACTATCAGCTCATTCGCGAACGTGTTGAGAGTCGCTTTATTACCAACGCGAGGGAATCGGCGCAGAGCGCGGAAGCGGAAGGAAAGCCGTATTTACAGGCGATCGCGTTATCTATGAGCTCACAGCACGATCAAGCGATTGCAATCATGCAGCCAATCTATGATCGATTACCTAATAGCATCATAGTGATCGGCAGCTTCGCTGATATTTTGATCGAAGCAGACAGAACCGATGAGGCTATCGAGTTGCTCGAAGCAAAACTCAGCATCTATCCCAAGAATCAACCACTCACGTTATTCCTTGCCCATGCATTGTCAAGAAACGGTCGCAATGAAGACGCGGTCACGCTTCTCTGGGAGCAGGTGAAATTTCATCCCGAAGATCAGGATATTTGGTATCAGCTCGCTGAAACGGCCGGACTGGCGAAAAATCTCGTCGACGTACATCGAGCGAGAGCCGAGTTTTTTGTGCTACGAGGAAACTACAAGAGTGCAATCACGCAGATCCGACTCGCGCGTGAGCAAGTCCGGGAACAGAATCGACTCGCCCAGAGTCTAGACCAACGTCTATTGGATATTCGTGCCGAAGCAGAGCGAGCAGAGGAAAGCTAGGGACGCGGAAAGTCCAACATCCGCTGCAAAGGCTTCATCGCAAGCGCACCTACCTCTGGATCCACGAAAATCTCGTTCGCTTGTGTGAGCAACGAATCCCGAAGAACGTGCAGTTCATTCATCGCCATCCACGGACAGTGAGCGCAGCTACGGCAGGTCGCCCCATCCCCAGCAGTAGGCGCTTCAATGAACGTCTTGCTTGGATTAACACGACGGAGTTGGTGGAATAAGCCGCGATCCGTCGCGACGATAAATCGGTCCATTGGCAGTTCTGATGCAGCATTTAGTATCTGGCTCGTTGAACCGACGCAGTCCGCGATTCCGATCACTGCTGCGGGGGATTCAGGATGCACAAGTACACCTGCATCTGGATAGACCGCCTTCATATCAAGGAGCGCTTGATACTTGAACTCCTCGTGGACAACACACGCGCCTGACCACAGAATCATGTCAGCGCCAGATTGCTGTTGAATGTATGCACCCAAGTGCTTATCCGGCGCCCAGATTAGTTTCTCTCCTTGTGCCGAAAGATGAGAAGCAATCTGCAGACCGACGCTCGAGGTGACCACCCAGTCTGCCAGTGCTTTGACCTCAACTGAGGTATTTGCATAAACGACCACTGTGCGGTCCGGATGCTGATCGCAGAACGCTTTAAATTCGTCGGGTGGGCACCCAAGGTCAAGGGAACACTCGGCTTTTAGCGTTGGCATCAGGACGCGCTTTTCGGGTGAGAGAATCTTCGCGGTCTCCCCCATGAATCTAACGCCTGCGACCACCAACGTAGTTGCTTCATGGTCGCGCCCAAAGCGCGCCATTTCCAACGAATCGGAGACGCATCCACCCGTCTCTAGCGCTAGATCTTGTACATCTGCGTCAACGTAGTAATGGGAGATCAAGACTGCGTCTAGCTCCGCGAGTAGTCCTTTGATTTCGGATTTAAGTTGCTCGCGATCGTGATTACTAACTTTTCGGGGCAGGTAAAGGGGAACTTCTTGAGGGTCCAGCCCAAAATCTCTTTCGATAACTGTAGAAATTGCGAATACCGTCCTGTGAGTGTTTGATTGCGCGTAAAAGTTTAGGCTCATATGTACTTCTGTGTGGTTTCCACACTGGTTACACGGTTCCGTGTCGATCAGGACCGATGTCCTGATTCTGTTTTTCAGTTGCCGACACTGCGGGAAGCGAGCCACCCGCATCAAAGAGCCCAAGCCCCTTGAGCAACACATTCTTCGACGCGTTCACGTCACGGTCGTCATGATAACCACAATGTGTGCAGTGATACCAACGCTCGTTCAACGTCAACGCCTTGATCGGTAGACCACCGCACGCGGAGCACCGTTGCGTGGTGTGTTTGGGATCAACACGCACCACCTGACCACCGGCACTTGCAGCCTTGTAGTCAAGTTGCGTGATGAACGTCCCCCAGTTCTGTTCGAGGATCGAACGATTCAAGCCAGCCTTTTGTCTGACCCCGCGTCCTGGACTTGCCACCGTCCCAGACGCCGATGCCGTCATCGCCTGGATGTCGAGATCTTCTACCGCGATCCACTTGCCATGGTCTTTGACGATCTCGCTCGTGAGACGATGAAGGGCGTGGTGCCGGCGCACGCGGTCGCGATAGCACGCCCGTGCTAACGCCTGGCGTCGTTTCATCCTGCGGTTTGAACCCAACTTGCACCGACTCAAGGCGCGTTGCTTGCGCTTGATGTCGGCACGATCCGGGATGTGGCGCGGGAACATCGTCCCGTCGGACAGCGCGGCGCGGAGATGCACCCCGACATCGATGCCGATGGCACGATTCAACCCGATGCGTCGGATCTTCTCGTCGCAGACCAACTGGATGAAGACCCCGGTCGGTCGTTTCACCACCCGCACGACTTTCACCTTGTTGCGATCGTCACACCGTCCGTCCTGCCGCCACCGGAACCGACCGATGCCCTTGAGCTTCACGTAGCCGTACTTGCCGTTGAAGGTTGGTTTCTTCTGGAGGGTCTCAAACGACTGCACGCCGCGTCGGTGCGCCTTGAAGCGCGGGAACCCATGACGCTGCTTGAAGAACCGCTTGAACGCCCGGTCGACCCGGACCAGTGCCGAATCCTGACACCACCGGTCAAACTTGCGAAACCATTCATCGGCTTGGCGGATCTTGGTCAGTGAACCACACTGGTCATACAGACCAATGCTCCCACGGGTTTTCTGATAGCAGTCGATCCGTTCCTGCAGCGAACCGTTGTACAGCAGGCGTTGCTGTTCAAGGAACTCCGCGAGGTTCCGATGAGTGTGCGCGTTCAGCTTGGCTTTGTAGCTGTACGTAATCACAAGTCAAGTCTATGTGAATGAACGCATCCGCGCAGGACGAATTTGCGCCGTGGTGATGGATTGATTCGAGCAAGTGACGCCATATCAATAATGACGTCGATAGGACTTTAGGCAACTACTCGCGGAAACACACTTACAACTACATAAGAGCCATAGTTTATTGAATCTGGCACAAAGTGGCTTTTTTCCCCTATACGTTTCATCCTCATTCCATGTCAGTTCAGATCGCATGCAACTAGACTTCGCACCCACTTTCGCCTAGTCTCTATTGCAGTGCCAACGTTGCTTCTCGTCGGTGCGACGCAGGATTCGCACACCGACAACCTACCTCGAATCGAACGTGCATTCCACTCTCACGGTTGGGACGTCATTACCGCCGTACATGACGAGCTCGTCTTAGATCGTCGCGACTTGCGATATGTAAGAGCCAGCGGAGACGTCGTGAATGTCGATGAGTGCGACTGGGTTTGGTTACTCGGGTTTGGGAGAAGATCCACGTTCTTAGACCGCATGCAGCTCTTGCATGCCATGGGCCGAGGTCAATTCGTCAATTCGATCGATTCGTACTTGCTTTTCCAGAACAAGGCAGCACTCGCTTTGACAATGCTTCGGAGGTATTCCCCTGAATCGATCGTATCAGCCAATGTTGAATTCCTGACGGATCATGTTCGCGCTGGTGGAGCTTGGGTCGCGAAGCCTACCGCCGGAAGTTTCGGACGCGATGTATTCGAGCTCTCAGCAACGGATCCAAATCTAGTTCAAATCATCGAAACCCTCACTCGTGAGGATTACGCGGTTGTTCAAGAGAAAGTGGAGACGTCGCGTGAACAACGCTGGTTTCTCGCGATGGGCAAGGAACTTGGCGCTTATCAGAAAGTCAAGACCGGGCTTCGCGGCAACATAAGGGCGGAATCTACTGCACGTGTTTGCGAACCAGACCCGAGAGAGATCGCTCTGGTAGGGTCTATCGCGAAGGATCTAGTTGAGCTTGGAATACGTGTATGTGCGGTCGATATCGCATACCCATACCTTCTCGATGTGAACTTCATCAATCCAGGGTGGTTCCAAACCATGGAGAATATCAGCGGTGTGGACTACGCTGAGAAACTGCCACAAATATTCGAAGATTTCCGACGTTAGTTCCGACTCCCACCGTCGATCGGAATCACCGCGCCGGTTGTGTACGAACCCGTCGGTCCCGCGAGATACAAAGCAGCGCCCACGATCTCATCAGGTTCGCCACCTCGTTGAAGCGCAATGTTCTCTTTCGCCCCTCGATTAAATGAGTCAAGATCCCAAGCCTTCGATATATCCGTGAGAAACGGTCCTGGCTGAATACAGTTCACTCGTACTTTAGGCGCAAATGCATGGGCAAGCGATAGTGTCAATGAGTTAATACCCGCCTTACACGCACCATAGGGCTCTGCATTTGGCGACGGATGCGCGGCCGCATTGCTGCTGACGTTGATGATGCATCCACCGTCCTCTTGATCCATCATGCGTTCGCCGATCAATGCGGAGAGTCGATATGGACCTTTTAGATTCACGCCTACAACCTTGTCGAACAGATCCTCAGTCACGGCCGAGAGCTTCGGATACAACGGGGACATACCCGCATTGTTGATGAGAATGTCCACCTTGCCGAACGCGTCATACGCATCGACGACCAATTGATCAAGGTCGTCCCAATGACCGACATGACACCCTTTGGCTAGCGCACGTCGTCCTAGCGCTCGTATCTCAGTCGCCACCGCGTCACAGTTCTCAAGCTTCCTACTCGCTACGACGATATCAGCGCCACGTTCTGCAAGTGCCAAAGCCATCGATCTACCCAAACCTCGACTTCCACCGGTGATGAGTGCGACCTTACCATCGAAGCGAAATAATTCGTCCATGACATCCTCCTTTACTAACGTGCAGATTATCAAAGGCTCGTCGACGCGTAGACTCATGCAAATACGCCGTTGAGTCACGCTTCGACTTCATTTTTGCATCGCCACCAAAACTAAAATCGTCCGCCACAAATTCACTATCGAATCAAGATCAGAGATATTTCATGGGACTACTTGACGGTAAAGTTGCCTTGGTTACTGGTGCGGGTGGGGGCTTGGGTCGCGCACACGCATTGTTGCTTGCGCAAGAAGGCGCCAGTGTCGTAGTAAACGATTTGGGCGGAGCTCGTGACGGTACCGGATCCGGTCACAGTATGGCAGACGAAGTGGTTAATGAGATCAAAGCGGCCGGAGGAACCGCAGCCGCCGACTATGGCAACGTTGCGGATCCTGGCGAGTCGAAAGCGATGATACAGACTGCCGTAGACAACTTCGGTAAACTCGATATCTGCATCGCTAACGCCGGCATTCTGCGGGATAAGTCGTTCAAGAACATGACCGACGACATGTGGGATGTCGTGGTAAACGTTCACCTCAAGGGAACCTACTTAACGACGAAAGCCGCGTACGATCAAATGCTCGCGCAGGAGACTGGGGGGCGCATCGTCGTAACCAGTTCAACATCTGGATTACTCGGAAACTTTGGGCAAACGAACTACGGCGCCGCCAAAGCAGGTATCGCAGGGCTAGCTCGTTGTCTTTATCTAGAAGGTATGAAATACGGTATTACCGTCAACATACTTGCACCTACGGCTTTATCGCGGCTAACTGACGATATATTCCCGGACCAAGTAAAGGACAACTTCCCACCTGAACGTGTATCGCCAATGGTCGTGTGGCTGTGTTCAGACGAAGCCAAAGAAGTGACTGGCAGAACTTGGCTAGTGGCTGGAAACCGTGTATCGATGCTCTCGTGGCAACTACAAGAAATCGCTCGTCAAGACGAGTCCGATGGTTCCTGGGATGTCGCAGAGGTAGGCGAAGCGATCCTCGCAACGAAGGATTCATGGCCAGCCATTAACCCGATGCGCGGGATGGTGTAACCGAATATTGATTCTTGCCGCAGCCACGTTGGCGTGCGGCGAGTTTCATCTCGACTAGCGGCGTTTCCATGGCGGCGCTTCGTCCCACTGAAACGGCTCAATTCCGTCGTCGTTAATCAACCAGACTGATGCAGCGGAATTAGCACCGTCTATCTCGAGAAATCCGATCGTACCGTATTGCGTGTCGTAGTTATGCGGGTAAGTTGGTGAACCAGGATTGACGCAGAGCACACCTTCAACCTCTTCGATCAATTCAGTATGCGTATCCCCGAACACGATTACGTCCGGCCGTTGATCCGGGAAATAGCGTTCTATTGACTTCTTAAACGAGAACGTGTCTTCGCCCGGCAACATCGAAATGTAGTGCGTTAGTCCAACTGTGAGATCCTCGATTTGCAGGGACCAGGAGTACTTAACCCGAGGATCTTCTGGTTGTATCGGTCGACCACCACTACCGTCTTCTCCATTTCCACGAGCACAGTAGATTGGAGCGATCTGTTCGAACGTGTCCAATAACGCAACATCGTGAATGTCACCGCCATGGAAGATGCAATCCACGCCTTGAAACGCTTCGTACACCTGAGGCCAAAGTTCCTTACGGCTCTCCGGGATGTGGGTATCAGACACTAATCCGATCTTCGTGGCCAAGTTCTTGTCTCCGCGCGACGTTTTGATACGACGACGCACGAACGCGGCATCGCCGATTTGGGTCGTCATTCTAGCTTCGCAGCAAGAGATGACCGACTCCCCAGTCTTCCAGATTGGATCTATGACGAACCATACGATCCGGACCGGGCCTAATCGACCCCATTGAACACACTAAAGTTGTATCCCTATTTATGAGCTTGGTAAGTTATGGAAATCGGTAAGACGAAAGGTGAAGCTGGCGATCTGGAATGGTTGTATGAATCAGCTTCGTCTTCGCACGCATTGGTTCTCTGCCACCCTCACCCGCTTTATGGTGGCTCAATGCTTGATGGCGTCCTCGAAATTGCCGCGCAAGTCGCAAAATCTCGCGACATCTCGACCATACGATTCAATTTCCGTGGCGTTGGCGCGAGCACTGGAGCGCACGATCAAGGAATTGGAGAAGTCTCCGATCTCGCCAGCATCATCGAGGAATTTCAAGCTCGATTCGAAGCGATCACGCTTGGTGGCTACTCATTCGGCGCCGGCGTCGTACTTAAATATGCGGGTGAGTCCTCAGACAATCGGGACCTGCTGCTGATTGCGCCGCCCACCCAAAATGAGCTACCAGATCTAACGAACAACGTTCAACTGATTGTCGGTGATAGCGATCCAATCAGCGGGGTAAAGGTTCTGTCTAATTGGGTTCAAGGCAACCCTGATCGATCTCTGCACATCATTGACGATGCAGACCATTTTCTAGGGATGTTCGGACCAGATCTAGTCGATGTTCTGCAGCGAGCTCTACAAGACTAAACTAGTAATCCAACCGATACGTATCGCCGTCTCTAACGAGCTTACCCGCAGTCACGCCTGCGAAGTGTGTACCGATGAAAAGGATTGGGCGATCTGAATAGTCGCTCAGAAACGCTTTTCGAGTTTGTCGTGCAGCGTCTTGATCACTGTCAGCTGTCGCACACCATTCAGGCTTGGCTATTTGGCACGGGTGATGGAATATATCGCCAGTGATGATCGCTTCTTCGCCGCGGGATTTGATGTAGACACTGACGTGTCCAGGGGTGTGACCAGGTGTTGGCACCAATTGAATCTCATCACAAACGCGATGAGACGAGTCAACTAGATCAGCTAAACCAAGATCGAAGATCGGTTGCACCGAGTCTTCGATCACAGGACCATATTCGTCCTGGCTCTCAGCTTGCCAGTGCTCCCACTCTTCTTGAGCGTAGAGGTATCGCGCATTCTTGAAAGTTGGCAGCCATCGTTCGTCGTATCGATATGTGTTCCAACCAACATGGTCAACGTGCATGTGAGTACACAGCACGGTATCAAAGTCATTCTCCTCAAATCCTACGGCGTGTAGGTCATTGCGGAAGGTAGTTTGCATCCTGTTCCATTTGGGATAGTTCCGCGTTTTATCGTTGCCGATGCAAGTATCAACGATCACAAGACGATCTGCCGTTTGAACTATCAAACTATGAAACGAGAGGACCATGCTTAGATCTGAGTCCACAAACGGATCAATCCATGGGATTTTCCGCAGTTCCTCGGCAGTCGCGTCGGGCAGGATGTGTTTGCCAAGGCTCGCGGACGTCAACTCGACGACCTTCGTGACAGTTACGTCCCCAACTTGCCATTTCATGATTGAACCTACGCGTTCTTAATCGTTAGACCACCATCTACCGGAAGGGCGACTCCAGTCACAAACGAAGCCGCCGGTAGGACCAAGCTTAGGGTCATATGTGCGACCTCTTCGGGAATCGCATATCGCTTCAAAGCAACGCGACGTCTAGCGAATTCGACTTTGTCAGCTTCGTCGATATTCGCGGTCATGCCGGTTCGAATCGGACCCGGGCAGATGCAATTAACCGTGATTCCTTCAGTCCCAAATTCAACTGCGAGTGAGCGCGTAAGACCAATGACACCGGTTTTGGCCGTTGAATACGCACTGTTTCGCTTCGTTGCTCCTAATCCCTCAGTGGACGCTACGTTGACGATACGAGCGTTTTCTGACCGCCGTAAATACGGTAGTGCCGCTCGAATCATTCGAACATGAGCTGTAAGCAAGGTGTTGATGCCACGCTCCCACACCACTTCATAGTCCTCCGCATCAATCGGTGCGCCCGCACCGATTCCCGCATTGTTCACCAGGATATCCAAACCTCCGAAGTGTTCGGCGATCTCAGCGACACGCTCCTCAATTTGTGACGGTGCCATCACGTCGAGCTGCCACCCTCGTGCTACGAATCCGGCGGATGTGATTCGTTCAACTACTTGCTCTTGTGCTTCAATGGAAACGTCTGTGAGTGCAACCTTAGCGCCCTGCTCCGCAAACAACTCGGCAGTTGCTTGGCCCATACCACTTGCGGCGCCTGTAATTAATGCAACTCTGCCTTCGATAGATCGACTCAACGTAGTCAGTGACATAAGCGTTGGAACTCTGATTCTTGATCGTGACGAATTTAACGCGAGCGAGGTCTAATAAGCTCGAATACGCAAGCCAGCATTCGAGAACTTAAAATCCGCACCTCAAAATCGGGGTCGTTAGCTCAGTTGGTAGAGCACCAGGCTTTTAACCTGTTGGTCCTGGGTTCGAATCCCAGACGACCCACCACCTTTCAGTTTCCGTAGACACGGACTAATTGACGTAGCTAGACTCGCGACGAAATTGAGTCACGCGACCATTAGGTCAATTGGTACTTGTTCGCTATCGCAACTCTTGCGCGTACGTCTCCGCTAATCGCGCTGCGTCATGATCTGGATATTCCGCCATCACGCGATCTAGATATTCGAGCGCACGCGTGACATTCCCTAATTCGTGATACACCATACCAAGTTTTGTAAGTGCTTCAGGAATCCGAGCGTGGTCTGAATATAGCGTCACCATTTGTACGAAAAACTGGCGCGATTTCTCAAGATCCTTGGGATCAACGTTGCGATAGAGTTCCGCTAGCCAGTACATTGCATCCGGAACGCGTTCACCATTCGGAAAAGTGTCCACGATATTCTGAAAGAGCGCCGTCGCTTGCGCATATTCTTCGGCATCGACGAACGCCATACCACGACGATACATCCCAGTTTCGGAATTTACATCTTCATTCGTTAACGCGTCTTCAGGAGCGAGTTGACCACCAAACTGCTCCCGCAGTCGTCGATCCATGTCCAAGAAGCGTCGACGATTCATGTGCCGTTCTTCTTGATATAGATGTTCTAACTCTTCAACTCGACCGTGAAGTATCGAGTATTCACGCTCTAATGACTGAATACGTGTAAATAGCGTTAATAGCCGCTCGTCGTCCGATTGGACAACAGGTTCTCCGGTAGCAGGGGTTATGCGACCCGCGTCCGTCTCCAAAATCTCAAGCGCATCAAGCGCTTGCGATTCAGTTCCCTGTACAGGAGACTCGATTTGATCAGGGGAATCATGGTTGTCGCCGGACAAAGTAATTCCGACGACAACCAAGACTGCTGCTAAAGCTGACTGGAAGCGGCTTACGTCAACCTCTCTCGATTGTTATCCGTTTCCGGTACGCCTCACTCGTATTTCAGCTCTACACGTCGGTTTTTCGCCCAAGCAGCTTCGTCCGAGCCAGTGTCAACCGGGCGTTCTTCTCCAAAACTCCGCGCTGACATCTGTGAGGGTCGTACCCCATTCGCAAGGAGAAAATCTTGGACTGCCATGGCGCGACGCTCGCCAAGCGCAAGATTGTATTCCCGAGTTCCACGTTCATCACAGTGTCCGTCGATGGCCACTGATTGGTCGCGGTTACGGTTGAGTCGAGTAGCGTGCTGTTGTAGTACACGGAAATCAGCACTCCCGATTTCTGATTCGTCAAACTCGAAACTGAAGACTGAACGAATCACACTGCCGTCGGAATCGATTGCTACCAGCGTCCCATCAGGCAATTCCATGAAATCAGGTACTGCTTCGACTTCAGGTTCTGGGACCGGTGCTGGTTCTGGCGCTGCAGGTCTTTCATCAACGACCACCGGTTCTTCTTCAGGCGTTCCGCAACCAGTCTGGCTGGCACATGCGGTCAACAAACCACAAACCAGCAACAAGGCGATCCAAGCACCGTTCTTTAAGTGGGACATGTATGTCTCTCCGTATTTCAACTCGCCTAGCGCTCGACGAAGGTTGTAGTTAGCGGCAAGTAAGGCGACCACGCAGGTTCAATTACATCACCGGTCGAGGATGTAAGTTTGTACTCAACTTCACCGCTGACCGATACGATGGATAGTATACCTTTTCGGTTTGATTTCGTTGAATACATCATCATCACGCCGTTCGGTGCGACCGATGGCGATTCGTCGAGTACGTTCGATGAGAGGATTCGCGCGGCACGATTACCCGCAAGATCTCGCCATGCAATATGGAATCCGGCTCCCGAACGATGGACAAAGATGAAGTGACTGTTATCAGGCATCACACGAGGGCGAGCGTTGTATGTTCCCTCATACGTAAGTCGAGACACCCGCAGCGAATCAACGTTCACTCGGTAAATCTGCGGTGATCCGCCTCGGTCAGAGGTAAAAAGCAAATTCTCCCCGTTCAATTCCCACACCGGCTCTGTGTCAATCGCACGGTGATTCGTAATGCGTCGAATGACATTTGACGCTACTTCTATCGTGTAGATATCTGGATTCCCATCTCGAGACAGCACCATCGCGATGTGAGCACCGTCAGGCGAGAACGCTGGAGCGCTATTGATGCCTTCGAAATTCGCTAGCACGCGCGATTGACCTGTCTCAAGATTTTTGATGTGAACGGCTGATGAACCAGCTTCGAACGAAACATACGCCAATTGTTTGCCGTCCGCTGACCAAGCAGGTGAGAGAATCGGCTGATCTGAAATCAGGATCGGCGTTTCACGTTCGCCGTCAAAGTCCGCAATCATCAACGTATGTCTTTCGTCGACTTGCGTTCGGTTTTCAACCAATACGTAGGCAACCCGTGTCGAGAATGCACCTGGGATTCCAGTCATTGCACGGAACACCTCATCTGAGACGTGGTGCGCGAGCGAACGAGGATCCTCTACGTTGCCTTTAACTTGCGCCGTTCGTAAGACGCGCTCCTGGTTGACGTCGATAACTTCGAATTCCGCCACCAACAATCCCAAGCCATCGACAAAAACAGAGCCAACTACAACGAAATCTGTGCCGAGCACTCGCCAGTCGTGGTACACGACCTCGTCGGAAGTACTTGGAAGTGAAAGCAGATTGGCTTCATCAATGGGGCGAAACTGACCGCTACTGCTCAGATCTGAGTTCACAATCGGCGTGATGTCGACGGCGTTTTCATAAATTCGAAAAGGCACAATCGCAATCGGGGCTAAGGTGTCAACACCGCGGTCAATCACGATTTCAAACGGATATGACATGCTTGCAGTTATCAGTAAGACCGCGATGAGCAATCGATTCAACGTAACAGATCCTGAGGGTTAAAGTTCAAAGTAAATGAGCGAAAATTCGACTCAAACAACGCGAGATCGTCAGGGACGTCAAAAGGCGCTGCGCGTGTGACCGCATTCAATGCCGATCGGTCAAATGCTTCGTCGCCGCTCGACTCGATCACACCTACTGTGTTCAGATCGCCTGACGGAAACAGTTCTACCAATACTATGGTGGACATGTCGTTACGAGCAGTCGGTGGGCGAGACCAATTCTGTACCACAGCAAGATAGATACTCGTGACATAAACTTGGGATACATCTTCAATCGCGTCTAGTGTCTCGGCTGTTAGCTCTTCCCCAACTGCGTCCTTAAACGCTCGATCTCGTAGCTCCGCGAGGCGAGCTTCTCTTTCTCTCCTCAACCGCGCGAGATGCTCTTGTTCATCTTCTGGTTCCGCGTCAGTTTTCTCGGTGTCTGAGTCTGGTCTGGACGTCGCTGGCGAGCTCACAACTGTTGTCGGCACCGGCACAGCGACCTCCGGTCGAAATCGGATTAATCGTGCTTTGAGAGGCCTAGGTTCGATGATCGTTTTGTCGGATTCCGGCGCCAACGTTTCAATCGCCGCTTGAATCGACACGAATAGCGTTAGATGGAGGACCAGAGCGACAACGAACGCAATTGCGTAGCGTCGTAAGTAGACAACGGTTTTCTTCACGTCGATGGGGGCTCAGTGAGCAATCCCACGCTTTCTGCTCCCGCCTGCTGTAATATCGTCATGACATTTACGATGGTGCCATAGGGGAGTTCTGTATCCCCTCGCACGAACACAGGTACGTCTGGACGAGCACGTATTACCTTCATGGCGCGATCTTGTAATTCAGTCAGTGAAATGCTGACTGACTCCGCGTCCTCACCACCTACATTTAAGTACATTGACCCATCGCGTTGAATGCTCACGATCAACGGATCCTGCTCACTTCGTTCTAGTGGTTCCGATGGTTCTTTAGGTAAGTCAAGCTGAATCCCTTGCGCAAGCATGGGTGCTGCCGCCATGAAGATGACGAGTAACACCAGCATCACGTCGATGTAAGGTACGACGTTGATTTCTGACATCGGCCGGCGCCGGGCCGCAGGCATCTAGGGTCTCCTCGCCTGAGATGCTCGGAACAAAATTGAGATCAATTCGTCGACGAACGAATCGTAGCCCTTCGTTAATACTTCAACACGAGCAGAGAACCGATTAAACGCGATCACCGCGGGAATCGCTACGAATAAACCGATCGCGGTTGCGATAAGCGCTTCCGAGATACCTGGCGCTACCGAAGCTAGCGTTGCTTGACTGAGATTGACCAACGAACGAAACGAATTGATGATTCCAATAACCGTGCCAAATAATCCAATGTAAGGTGCGGTCGACCCTAATGTCGCTAAGAAGCCAAGGTGTAACTCTAGGTTAATTTCCTCGCGCGTGACAGCAACTCGTGTCGCCCGTTGCACACCGGTCATGATCGCATCAGTATCCGCGTTCTGCTCGCTCAATCGCTCAAATTCACTAAATCCCGCTACGAAGACCGACTCAATCGCTGTTGGGTCGGCTTCCTTTGAGATATCTTCGTATATATCACGAAGATTTCGACCACTCCAGAAGAAATCTTCGAACGATTGAAGATCACGTAGTGCTTTGCTAAGCACTAGCCAACGTTGAACAATCATGGTCCACGAAACAAGCGAAGCGAGCATGAGACCGATGATGATCACCAACACCGGCCACGACGCATTCGCGATCAGAGAATATACGGATAGTGGCTCATTCATGCGAGGCGATTCTACCTGTGAGTTGCATTCTCACTAGAACAAGTCACCGTCGGATGCGGGCAAATCGAGGTCGAGATGACGAATACCTAATTCCGTGACGGTACGGCCGCGCGACGTCTTCATGATGAAGCCGCGCTGAATCAGAAAAGGTTCAACAACGTCTTCTAACGTACTCGTCTCCTCGCCAAGTGCGGCAGCCATTGTCTCGAGTCCAGCTGTCGTACCGAATTTCTCAACAAGGATCGTGAGATATTGCGTGTCGAGTGTATCAAGACCGATTGAGTCAACTCCGAGTCTTGTTAAGGCTTCACGCGCGGTTTCGAGATCGCCGTGACCGTCTCCTTCAACCTCAGCGAAATCGCGAACACGTCTCAAGAGACGATTGGCGATTCGCGGGGTGCCGCGTGCACGATGCGCGATCTCTCGAGATGCGGCCTCATCGATGTCGAATTCGAGCTTCATAGCTGAGATGTTCACAATCTGTGCTAACGCCTCGTTGTCGTAATAAGCCAGTTTCACTTGGTGGCCAAAGCGATCACGAAGTGGCGATGTCAGCATCCCGGCTCTCGTGGTCGCGCCGATTAATGTAAACGGCTGTAATCCGATCCGAACTGCATTCGCCCCTGGACCTTCGCCGATCAATATATCAAACATCAAATCCTCCATCGCCGGATACAGAATCTCCTCGATATGCGACGGAAGCCGGTGAATCTCATCGATGAATAGCACCGAATACGGTTCAAGTTGTGAAAGGAGTGCGGCGACATCACCGCGCTTCTCGATAACCGGTCCGGAAGTCTGTCGAAACGGCACGCTACGCTCATTCGCGATGATGCGAGCGATCGTAGTTTTACCCAACCCCGGCGGCCCGTAAATCAGCACATGTTCCAAGGCCTCGTCGCGCCTGTCAGCGGCTTTGATCGCGATTGAAAGCTGATCTTTTACTTGGTCCTGCCCAATAAATTCGACAAAAGTAGACGGTCGAAGCATCGCTTCGTACCGCTTATCTTCTGTGCTACCAACGCCACTAATGGGTGAGTCGTCGTCATCCCTCCGATTCAAACTTTGGTACCTATCAGCCGCAGCGATCGTTGTATGAGGGTACCTAGATCAAGTTCGTCGTCATGGGCTTGTGTGACCGCATCCTCAGCTTCAACTCGTTGAAAGCCAAGTTGACGTAATGCCAGTATCGCTTGTGAAGTTATCGAACCGCTCGTTGTTGAGCTTGTATCAGAATCAGGGTCAGCTCCTGCGCCAGAGAGACCCCATTTCGGTACATCGTCTCTCAGTGCGAACACGATTGACTCAGCAGCTTTCGTGCCAATGCCTTGCGCCACCGTGAGCGTCCGGTGATCCTTCACTTCTATCGCATGTGCGATTTCGTGCCCGCTCAATTCAGATACCAGCGCTGCCGCTGATTTCGGCCCAAGTCGGTTCACACCTAGCAGCTTTCGAAAGACCATCCGATCTGCAATGGATTCGAAGCCAAACAGCTGTTGAACGTCGTTCACCACCGAGAGATGAGTGTGGAGCACGAGAGGGTCTCCAAGGGACAAGCGGTCGCTAAGTCGACGGGGAATCACTACATCAAATCCAACCCCGTTAACGTCCACCAACGCAAGGTTGTCATCGAGTGCCGCTAAGACGCCGCTCAGTCTGCCGATCATATGGATGAATTATCGCGGTCGCAAGCCTTGATCGATTGACGATCGATAACGCGTTGCATGGATGTCGCATATCGCAACCGCCAACGCGTCCGCACTGTCCGTATCAGGCACTTCAGCGAGGTTTAGCAGCACTTTCACCATGTATTGGACCTGTTCTTTTGTCGCTCGTCCGGTTCCCACGGTTGCCTGTTTAATCTCGCGTGGTGCGTATTCCGACACATTGAGATCTTGAAGCGCTGCCGCAACGATCGCAACACCTCGCGCTTGACCAAGCTTGATGGCAGTCTGTGGATTGTCAGCGACGAATGATGTTTCTATCGCAACTCGATCGATGTCGTAATTCGCGATCAGATCGGACATACCCGTGAAAATGTCACGCAGTCGTAAGTCCATCGCACGATTGCCTAACTTGATGACCCCGTGCGCGACGTGGTGCAACTCGCTGCCGTCAACTCTGACCATTCCCCAACCAGTAAACCGTGAGCCAGGGTCAATGCCGAGCACAGTTGCCATCGCTAGCTGTCGACGATAACGAACGTCCCGTTTGTATAAACGTTTTGAACGTCGTCAAGATCCTCCAGGGCTTCCATCAGCGTCTGGATTTTCTCTGTCAACTCACTATCACAAGCGACAGAATTGTCTGGAACCATTGCGACCTCACTATGACTTGGTTCCATTTCACTCGCTCGAAATGCGTCGACTACACTTCCGAATTGTTCGAAAGACGTCAAAACGGTAACGCTGCCATCATCCTCTGACTCGATGTCATCTGCCCCCGCATCTAGAGCGATTTCCATGACGGTGTCATCATCGACTCCAGGTTCAAACTGCAAAACACCCCGACGCTCGAACATGTATGCGACGGATCCGTCAGTGCCAAGATTGCCGTTGTATTTACTAAAAGCGTGCCGAACTTCAGCCACGGTTCTGTTCCGGTTGTCGGTCATGACCTCCACGAGAAAAGCAACACCGCCTGGACCATATCCTTCATAGGTCACTTCGTCGAGGTGTCCTTCTTCACCGTCTCCGGCACCGCGGGCGATGGCGCGATCGATCGTATCGCGCGGCATATTCGCACCTAACGCGCCATCGATCGCTGCTCGCAAGCGAGGGTTGTCCTCAGGTGAACCGCCGCCTAGTCGCGCTGAGACAGTCAACTCGCGAATGAGCTTGGTCCATATCTTCGCTCTTTTGGCGTCCTGTCGGGCTTTTCTGTGCTTGATGTTTGCCCATTTTGAGTGACCCGCCACGGTTATTGCCTTGTCTGAAGTCCTAGTTCACGAAGTTGAAGCCTATCAACTTCGCTGGGCGCACTCGTTAATAAGCAAGTTGCGGTCTGCGTCTTCGGAAACGCAATCACGTCTCGGATCGATTCCGTGTTACTCATGAGCATGATCAATCTATCAAGCCCCAAAGCGATGCCACCATGCGGCGGACAGCCAAGTTCTAAAGCTTCTAAGAGGAAACCGAACTTCGCCGAGCCTTCTTGCCCCATGTCAAGGACATCGAATACTGCACTTTGCATTTCGGGGTCGTGAATACGTATCGAGCCTCCACCTAACTCATATCCGTTCAATACCACGTCGTACGCATGTGCTAGCTGTTTGCTTGGGTGTTCTCGCAATTCCGCGGTCGTACACGCGGGCTGCGTGAATGGATGGTGCGCTGGCGACAAATCGTTTCCATCCACTTCAAACATTGGCCAATCGACGACCCAACATGGTTTAAAACCATCACTTTTAATTTCGACCAACTCCGCTACTCGGTCGCGAAATAACCCAAGGGACTCATTAACGATCTTCTTTGTATCAGCACCAAAAAACACGATGTCGCCTTGTTTCGCTTGAACCCGTTCGAGAATCTTGAAGATCGTAGTCTCGTCCAGAAATTTGAGTATCGGAGATTGAAGCCCCTCTGCTCCTCGGTCGAGATCGTTGACCTTGACATATGCAAGACCTTTCGCGCCACGTTCTTGGACGAAATTAACAAGGTCGTCCAACTGCTTGCGCGACAACGCGTCAACCGCACCTGGTACGTTGATCGCGGCCACTCGACCCGCCGGGTCGACTGCAGGACTTCTAAATACACCAAATTCACAATCTGACACGATATCGTCGACATCGACCATCTCGAGCGGATTACGCAAATCCGGTTTATCTGAACCGTAACGATTCATAGCTTCGGCATACGTCAGCACCGGAAAATCGCCTAATTCGATTCCGAGCGTCTCCTGGAAGAGCCCTTTGAGCATGCGTTCTGTAATCGCCATAACGTCTGAAGGTTCGACGAACGATGCCTCAATATCTATCTGCGTGAACTCTGGCTGCCGATCGTGTCGTAGATCCTCGTCGCGGTAGCAACGAGCAATCTGGTAATACCGGTCAACTCCTGCCATCATGAGCATTTGCTTAAAGAGCTGCGGAGATTGCGGAAGTGCAAAAAACCTGCCTCGTTGCGTACGGCTTGGCACTAAGAAATCACGAGCCCCTTCAGGTGTCGATTTAGTGAGTGTTGGTGTTTCAACGTCAACGAAATCTTCATTCTCGAGAAATCGTCGAATGAAGGAGGTCACACCGCTGCGCAATCTAAGCTTCGCTTGCATCTCCGGTCGTCTTAAGTCAACGTATCGATAGCGCAATCGAATGTCCTCACCCGGCGTTGAGTACTCGTTTAAAGGGAAAGGGATTGTTCGCGAACTATTGAGAACCGTAATCGAGTCGCCGAGAACCTCAATCTCTCCGGTTGCAAGATCAGGATTGGTCGCACCATCGAGTCGCGCGCGCACTCGACCTGTGAGTCTGACGACGTACTCACTTCTTAGACTGTCAGCCGTAGCAAATGCCTCAACCGTATCAGGGTTGAATACAACCTGGACTAGACCTTGATGGTCGCGTAAGTCTAGAAAGATCACGCCACCATGGTCGCGGCGGCGATGCACCCAGCCACATAACTCGACGCGTTGATCGATGTGGTCCGTTCGAAGGACCCCGCAATAGTGTGTTCGCATTACTTTAGATAAGAGCGGAAGGCATGCGTCTTCGGGTTCGACGCTGTGTGGCGCAACCTAAGCTGAGGTTGCGGATTGAGAGGACGAATCTGAACTCGACGTATTAGAGGATTTCGACTTAGACGAATCTGAAGTCGTTTCTTTCCCTTTGGAATCGCTGTCTCCGCTGGCTACCGGCTTAGTTTCGCTATTGCCCGATTCTTCGTGGAGTTGGCGTTTGTTATCTGACTTAAAGTCAGTCTCATACCAACCAGACCCCTTTAACCGAAAAGCGACCGCAGAAATCTTCTTGACCAGAGCTGCTGCTTCACATTCTGGACAGTCTTTGAGCTTCGGATCGCTCATCTTCTGTATCGTTTCGAATTCGTGGCCACACGCTTGGCACTGATATTCGTAAATCGGCACAGATTGCTCCGTACGCTTTGAGGGAATGGCGCGAAATTCTACAAACGGGATAACGATTGCAACCAACTCATGCGCATGCGCGAAAGCGACCTCGATAACACGGGCTACCTTGGGTGCCCCCGTGCGTCAAGTAAGGTGCGTAGTGGATTGACATCCTTTCCAACACGGACAAGCGTGTTCCGACGCTCAGATGTGTGTCTTTGAGCTTCGATCGGATTGAGTTCTATCGGACTCTGTATAGCCACCCGTCGCGAGTTAAACATGATGTAGACGCGCCTAGTAAGCAATACATTTGATCATTCAGCGTGTTATTCGGCAAAATCCGTGTCAGATTACTGACCATCACTGGATTGCGTAATCCACCTTTCGAAGGTTGCACGACGTAATACGAATTCTGGAGATTTCTATAGACCCTATCCGAGCAGTACATGTAGGCGATGAACGACCTTCCTTCTCGTGCATTCAAGTAAAATCTTGATGAGCTCGGTATAACAACTCGCGTTAATCTGAGCACGTACTATGTTTCAGTAAGGTTTACGTAAATGGCAGCTAGATCACGCGCTAAAGCGCCAGCGAAAAAAACTGCGTCGAGGAAAGCTCCTGCAAAGTCCGCTAAGACCCGATCAAGAGCACCCGCAAGGAAAGCCGCACCCGCAAGGAAAGCCGCACCCGCAAGGAAAGCCGCGCCGGCAAAGAAGATCGGTCCTGTCATTCGGACAAAACTCCGCAAAAATGACGTAGTCAACTTGATCGCCAGTGAGACCGACGTTGCCAAAGACCAGGTTCGGAAGGTACTTGAAAAACGCGAGGAAATTATCGAGCGAGCCTTGAAACCTCGAAGCATCGGCGTGTTTCAGGATGGTAGCTTGGTGAAATTTGAACGGTACCGCCGAAAGGCGACGAAGAAACGCGTTGGCCGCAATTTAAAGACTAACGAAGCCATAGAAATTCCCGCCAAACCTGCTCAGAACGCGGTCAAGGTGAAGAAACTGACCAAACTTAAGAATATGGTCGGCAGCTAGCTGAACTGGTGTGCCGTCGCGGACTTCCATATGCGGCGGCATACTCGCAAGAACAACTATCTAATCATCAATTCAAGACGCATATGCGCGATCAGCGAAGGCATGTCATGTTTAGTGCCTTCACGATTGTCATTCCCGTTTAAATAGAGGTGCTTGCCTCAAAAGTACTCGCGCCGACTTTGCGCGATGATCCAGCAAACGCAGATGTCGTCTCACACCGGCTTTTGCTACGCGCGGGTTTTATCCGTCAGCTCGGTACCGGGTTATTCACGTGGCTACCACTTGGTCTTCGAGTGGTCCACAACATTGAACGAATCGTCCGTGAGGAACTCGATCGCAAGGGCGCTCAAGAGATCCTTATGCCCGTCGTGCAACCTGCGGAAATCTGGCGCGAAAGCGGCCGATGGGACAGTGTGGGGCCCGAATTACTACGTGCGTTCGACCGGCACGATCGCGACTACTGCATAAGTCCAACGCATGAAGAAGTCGTCACTGACGTCTTGCGGCAAGCGATTGACAGCTATCGCGAATTACCGTTAAACGTCTATCAAATCAACACCAAGTTTCGCGACGAGATCCGACCGCGGTACGGTTTGATGCGCGCACGCGAATTCATCATGAAGGATGGGTATTCATTTCATCTCGATGATGAATCACTAGATGTCACCTATCGTGATATGCATGACGCTTATAGTGCGATTCTAGAGCGTATCGGCTTGCGCTATCGCGCAGTAGAAGCGGATTCGGGCATGATGGGTGGCAGCGACAGTGAGGAATTCCATGTATTGGCTGATTCCGGCGAAGACCTCATCGCTTATTCGCCAAGTAGCGGATATGGTGCCAACATTGAACGAGCGGAAGCGATCTCCGTAGGTGATCGACCAGTGCCTGCGAAACCGCTAACGCGTGTTGAAACACCTACTGCGAAAACAATTGATGCTGTCAGTAAGTTCCTAGGCATTCCGGCTACACGCTGTGTCAAAACGTTAGTCGTGCATGGGACAGACTCGTTGATCGCACTGATCCTTCGCGGTGACCACCAACTCAACGAAATTAAGACATCCCACCTTGAAGGCGTCGTTGCGCCACTTCAATTTGCCACCGACGACGAAATAAGTGCCACGCTCAAGGTCGACCCTGGGTCAATCGGGCCGGTGGGCTTAGGTATACCTTACATCGTTGACCGCAGTGCAGATGTACTCGCGGATTTCGTTTGCGGCGCCAATGAAAATGGAGTTCACTTCACGGGCGTAAACTGGGATCGAGATACGCCTCAAGGTCGCGTTGAGGACCTGAGAAACGTCGAACCAGGCGATCCTGCGTCTGATGGTAGTGGTCCACTCGCTTTTGCACGCGGTATCGAAGTTGGTCACATATTCAAGCTTGGCACGAAATACACTACATCGATGCGAGCAGTAGTCCAAGCACGCGATGGAAGCGAGATCCACCCAACGATGGGGTGCTATGGATTAGGCGTTTCGCGTCTCGTCGCGGCCGTCGTGGAGCAATGCCACGACGAGAAGGGGATTTTGTGGCCAGACAGCGTCGCACCCGCAATGCTTCATGTGGTCACCATCAATCAACATCGGTCTACCGATGTCGCGAAAGCGGCGTCAGATCTTTACAACGAGTGTCTTAGTGCAGGTATCGAGGTTTTCTGGGACGACCGCGATGAGCGACCAGGGGTTAAGTTCAACGACGCTGAACTAATAGGTATCCCTCACCGTGTGACGATAGGCGACCGTGGTTTGAAGGAAGGTACAGTTGAATTTCAAGCCCACCGAGGCGAAACAACTCACATTTCGCTGGACGAAGTGACAAAGTGCTTGAACAGTCCTTAGCTTCGCTGAGGCGCGTTATTTAATTTCGAGAACTAGGGTTCATATTTCGCTGCTCATCGCGGAGCGCTATGCACTGAGATACACGCGATCCCTACGCCGCAAGTCCAAGCACACCGATGTAGTGATCAAGTAGGAGACTACAAAACAATAGATTTAGGTAAATCACGGAAAACCTAAACGTCCGCCGCGCCAAAACTGACTCCGGGCGTCGTTTCAATGCGATCGCGAATGCGAGAAACACACCACCGAGTAACGCCGCGCAACAGAGGTAAACCAAGCCACTCGAACCCCAAAAACTCGGCAACATACTCGCAATTACGAGCACCACCGTATAACAAACGATCTGCTTCGTCGTGTGTTCGATTCCGTGTGTATTAGGTAGCATCGGAACTCGCGCACGAGCGTAGTCGTCACGCCGATCAAGTGCTAATGCCCAGAAATGAGGCGGTGTCCAAACAAAGATGATCAATACCAGTAATACCGCGTCTAACGAAATTGAATTCGTTATCGCTGTCCAACCCAAGAGCGGCGGTGCCGCGCCAAATAGCCCGCCAAGCACGATGTTCTGTGGTGTCGCATATTTGAGATACAGCGTGTATACAACGGCATAACCAACCCAAGAAGCAAAGTTCAGCCAAGCGGACAGTGGATTGACTAAGAAGAACAAAATGACCAATCCGGCGACGCCAAGAAGCGCAGCGAACAAAAGCCCTTCGCTGGTGCGGACTCTGCCAGTCGCAATTGGACGACCGTCCGTCCTCGCCATCGTACGATCAATTTGAGCATCCGCGACGTGATTAACAACCGCAGCCGAAGCCGCGACAAGGGCAATGCCCAGGATACCGAAAATAATTAAGGAAACGGACGGAATCGGCGGTGTGGCTAACAGCATGCCCACTAACGAACATACAAGCATCAACAGAATGACGCGAGGCTTCGTCATCGAAACGAAATCTTGTACGCGTGAACTACCTACAACAAGCTCAGACATTCGCTACCTGAATTCGACAAATTGGAGTGCGTTAACCGAGACCTAAGACTCGACGGTTCGCATGCTCGTCCGTTCCGGCGGACGCGAAATCATCAAACGCTCTCTCTGTTACCCGAATGATGTGTTCCTCGATAAACTCCGCGCCTTCCCGCGCGCCATCTTCCTGGTGCTTTAGACAGCACTCCCATTCGAGTACGGCCCAGCCGTCGAAGTCATATGCCGCGAATTTCGAGAAAATGGACTTAAAGTCCACCTGACCATCGCCAAGTGATCTGAACCTACCCGCTCGATCCACCCAGTCTTGATAGCCGCCATACACGCCTTGCTTCCCTGTCGCGTTGAATTCGGCGTCCTTCACGTGAAACATCTTGATCCGCTCGTGATAGATGTCAATGAAGGCTAGGTAATCAAGCTGCTGCAACACGAAGTGACTTGGGTCATATAGGATGTTCGCACGTGGGTGGTTGTCGACTTCAGCCAAGAATCGCTCAAACGTCACGCCATCGTGTAGATCTTCGCCAGGATGTATCTCGTAACAGCAGTCTACGCCACATTCCTCAAACACGTCCAGGATCGGACGCCATCGCTTAGCGATCTCCTCGAACCCCGCATCGACCAAGCCTGCTGGCCTTTGTGGCCACGGATACACCATTGGCCAGAGGAATGCACCTGAAAACGTGACATGCGCCGTCAAGCCGAGGTTCTGGCTAGCTTTGGCCGCAAGCTTGACTTGGTTGATCGCCCAATCGGTACGAGCTTTCGGGTTCTTATGCAACTCCTCGGGCGCAAAGCCATCAAACAGCTCGTCATATGCCGGATGGACGGCGACGAGTTGACCTTCTAGGTGAGTGGAAAGCTCGGTGATCTCGACACCTTGCTCTGCGACCTTACCGCGCAATTCATCGCAGTAGTCTTTGCTCTCTGCTGCTTTAGCGACATCAATAAAGCTTGGATTCCCGATCGGGACTTGAATACCTTTAAATCCGAGATTACTCGCCCATTTCGCCATCGATTCAATGTTGTCAAATGGGTCTTCGTCCGCCATAAATTGCGCGAGAAAGATCGCTGGACCTCGAAGTGTCTTCATTTGGAAGCTACCCTCTTCAATTGCTGGCGAATTATCAGTTTGAGCGAACCACTTGTACACTTCGTGTTAAGACGAAGCGAGTAATCGCGGTAGTCGGTTGCTAGTGGCTCAAGTGACGAGACAGCCTTTAGCCTCTGCATCAGAATTGCAGCGTGACCGGAATCGGACTCGCTCAAAGTCACACGTTATCGACGCCACTCAGCGGCCTCCGGCATGCCTCGGCTGAATAAGACCTCTAAACCTCGATCCGATGCGTCCTCAACGATCGTCCTAACGTCAGCTGCGAGTCCCTCTCGGGAATGTTTGAGAATGCCTAGAACTTGCTGAGTGCGCGGATTCCGTATCAACGACATGGGTTCTGTCTTACCTATATCAAGCGCTGCAGAGCCGCTCGGACCATCTAATGCGACGGATTCCATTTGGTACTCCCATTCGGGTTGAATCGGGACTAAGAAGACGAAGCTGCTGTGGCCTTCCCCGTCACCGATGTCCTGCATGTCGAAGCTGAGAGAGAATAACGGCTCGCCGCTCTTCCCGCTACCACTAAGCTCGAACGGACCATCCGATTCAGGTAATTTAGGGGGCGCATCCACTACAAACGAAGGATTTAACACTATCTCACTCGACGGGTATTTCCTCCCCCAAACGAGCAGCGTCTTTGTAGCTGCCGCGACGGTTGTCGTATCTCGACTTTGTAGAAACAATCGGAAACGAAGAGCGTTAGTAAAGTGATAGTCACTAATCCACACCAGTTCGCAGTACGACATCAAGTCTGGCCTTGACGAAGGCACCACCGACCCGCCGTCACGAAAGTCAAAACCCCAAGAGCCAACCGAACCGTTCGCGACGGGATACGAAGGATCCGGCTGCCCAGCTCCTCCACAGGGAGCATGACGTAGGCTAAGGTTGTGCCCTAATTCGTGCGCAATAACGTATGGGACTGGTTTTGAAATGCTGTCGTTGCCCTCTATGAAGGCGATCCCTTCGACAGTTCCGGCGAGGTCGGACATCAGACCCATGTAGTAACCTGTCGCGCCTTCCATCGTTCGAATCGCCATGGTATCCAGTAGCAATTCGAACGCATCATTCGTTGAGCTAGTAACGGGCTCGTGTGCGGTCACCTTCAAATCGGCGATAGGTAACAACGTGCGTGTTTCCTCAAGCAGCTCACGTTCATGAGGGTTGGACGCCATCTCATTGACAACATCGATGATGGAACGGTCATTCGAACCACTCCAAACGAACGGGATTAGCGTTAGGTCGAATTCCGGAAGCGCTTGAACTTCCACGGGGATTCTCTCGGTTTTAGACGCTTGCGTATCCAGTTCAATGGTTGCGCTGTCAGATTCGCCTGACCCGAATTCAATTTCGAGCTCGAGACCTGGCTGAATTACGGCTCCCGGGATTTCCACATTCGATGTGCTTGCTAGATTTCCCGGATCAACTATCGTCGGCGCAGACAGCACGCGTGCTGGCACATTTGCTACATACGTTTCCTGATCATCCTGATAGAAACGTGCACGAACGTCAGGAATCTCGTTCGTGACCTCATTGGCCTCCGCCGGAAAAATGCGCAACAGAGCCTGTTCACCCGCAACCAACGGTACCGGATACTCGTGAGACTGTACGGGTTGAGTCAGAAGTACCACCAATGGACCATTAGATGCACAACGCCTAAGTCGACGTTTGTAGACGCGAATTAACCACTCACTAAATACTTGGTCAGTTGGAAGACATATGTCTGTTCCGACAGTTAGAAATACTTCAATATGCTTAAGGTCAGTCAATTCGATTGGAATCGGACCCGAAAATTCAGCGTTGTGGCTAAGCGTTAAGAATCGAAGCTCCGCGAGACCGCTATATTCTTTCGGAATCGACCCTTCAAGATCATTGTCGTGTAAGTAAAGGCCCTCTAACGCACTCAAGCTTCCAAGCGACTCTGGTACGTTGCCAGATAAGTCGTTCCCATTCAATTCGAGGGACTGGAGCTCGGTTAGCTCGCCAAGTTCATCGGGTATCTCACCACTTAATTCGTTCTCCTGAAGATTAATAACTGCAAGCTCGCTGAGATTGCCTAGTTCACTTGGGATCGATCCTTTCAGCCGATTAAAGTCAAGGACCAAGAAATTCAGCTTTGCTAGGTTCCCGAGCTCAGCCGGTATGTCGCCTTCGAGCTTGTTGAAAGTCAGGTATAACCACTCTAAATTCGCTAGGTTGCCAAGTTCTTGCGGGATTTTGCCGCCTAATCGGTTGAACTGAAGATTGAGGACTTCAAGGTTTGCAAGATTGCCAATTTCCGGCGGAATCTCACCAGTGAAATCGTTGAAATGCAACCACAATCTCTCTAGACGACTTAGATTCCCAATTTCTGATGGGATGGGTCCACTCAATCCGTTGTACTGCAGCTCAAGTGTCCTTAACTCACGAAGACCTCCGATAGCGCTAGGAATGTTGCCGCTCAACTCATTGAAGGCAAGACTCAGCTCCTTGAGGTCCGTTAGATTCGCAATTTCCGTTGGAATCGTGCCGGTTAAGCCGTTCCCATTAAGGTTCAAGGTCTCAAGATCGCCTAGACTCCCTATTTCTGTCGGAATGCCACCCGTCAAGCGGTTGAATGAAAGGTCAAGACTAGAGAGATTCTCTAGGTTACCAATCTCGGCAGGTAGGTTGCCAGAAAGTTGGTTAAAGCCGAGTCTTATCGAAGTCAAATGATTTAGATTTCCGAGCTCCGGCGGAATCGTCCCGCTAAGTGCATTACCTTCAAGATTGAGTGTATGAAGCTGCGGGAGTCTTGCGAGTTCGAGAGGGATGCTGCCGGATAAATTGTTCGCGGCAATTCTTATTGCCGTTACATTTCCGTCCGCGTCCACATCAACCCCGTGCCAGACTTCAAGTGGCTCGGATGTCAGCCAATTCGTAGCTTCGGTCCAAGTGTTCCCCTTAGTTTCCGCGAATAACATAGCCATGACATCCCGCTGCGTTAGCGGATCGCAAGAAAGTCCAGAGCCAGCGTGGCTTACTGAGGCATCCAACCAAGCCTGAAATCCCATCTCTTGAGGTACGCACAGATTTGTATCCGCAAACTGAATCTCATCGAGGTCAAGTCGGCGAAGCGAAAGCGGCAAACGCCCGGTAAGCATGTTCCCCTCGAGATCCAAGTCCGCGAGCTGCGTGAGCGAACCGAGTCCCAGCGGTAAGGTTCCTTCCAAGCCGTTGTTGCCAAGATCGATTGAAACGACTCGGCCGAGTTCATCAGTCTCAATTCCGTACCAGCGTTCTAAAGCCAGTTCATCGTCCGCCCAACCTGCGTTATTCGTCCAGGTGTCTCCACCCGTCTCGTCGTACAACCGTTCCAGGATTGACCGATCTGTCGCGTTGCAGAATCTCAGCGCACTGATGTCGTGGATCGCTACGTTTCCAAGCCAAAATATGAAACTGTGAGTACCGGGAACACAGACTTGATTTCCGGCGATGCTGAAGAGGAGGATATTTGGGGAGTCGACAAACCGAGTGGGAACTGGTCCACTGAGATTGTTGTTCGCGAGGTACAGAATCTGTAGACTAGGTAAGTGTCTCAGACCGGAAATCACAGGACCGGTTAGGTTGTTGTTACCTAGATTCAGATACGAAAGCTGATTGAGTTTCGTGAGTTCCGGGTTGATGCGACCACTGAGTTCGTTACGGCTTACATCGAGATACTCCAACTCCGTTAGTGCGTTCACTTCATTAGGCAACGATCCTGAAAAGTTATTGCTCGCAAGATCCAGCTCAATAAGATCGACTAGGTTGCCGATGGTTGGCGGTATTTCGCCACTCAGGTTATTGTCGAACACCGAGAGGTAATTCAGACTGTCAAGATCACCGATCCAATCCCCAATTTCGCCGGACAGGCTATTACCATCCAGAGTCAAGCGCTGCAATTCTGTCAATTCACCAATCTCCGGCGGTATTTCGCCGAAAAGGTAGTTGCCATTGAGCAGTAACGCCGTCAGTCGGGTCAGATTTCCTAGTTCAATCGGTATCTGACCGAGTAACCCATTCCCATTTAGATCAAGAAACGTTAGTCGCTTGCGGCTCCCGAGTTCGGTCGGAATCGGACCCGTTAATTGATTGTTAGCTAGTCGTAATGACGTCAGTCTCGACAGATCGCCAATCTCCGCGGGAATATACCCCGAAAGATCGTTGTCCTCTAAATTCAGCTGAGTCAATCGCTCAAGGTTACCGAGTGACTTTGGTAATGAACCTTGAAGATTGTTAGTGCCGAGATTTAAGTTTGTAAGGTGAGAGAGATTACCAATCTCTTCTGGTAGCTGACCCGATAATCCGTGCGGTGTTGGAGCTCGTCCAAATGAACCCGGTCTTCCTCTGAGATACACGCTCACAACGCGTCCAGCCGCATTGGTGTTGACGCCGTACCAATCGCCTAACGCCGCGTCGGACATCCAGTTCGTATTGAAAGCCCAGTTATCTCCGTCCGTCGCCTCATACAGTGCAACCAACGCGTCCCTGTCTGATTGAACGTCCGAACTTTGCGCGTCGACGTCCACTGCAACGAAACCAAGCACAAATGCGGTGGAGGCAAACAACCCGATTCTCGCTACTCGAGCGAGCGTGTCGCTAACTTGATCTATGGGGAGTAAAAGTGACAAACGAAGAAATCCTGGTTCGGCAAGCCGCGGAACGCTAGCGAGCGACGACCGACAAATTAAACGAAACATTCCATGTTTCAGCGCCTCGGTCCAAATATAAGCGTATCTCTTGACGATGACACGGAATATCCGTGGACACATCAAGTACCCACTTTCCGACACACAGACTTTCTAGATGTTGGCTAGATACAACCACAGTCTCGCGTCTGACTGTGTATAGATCATGCTTCCGGAAAATCGAGCCACGTTGCCCCTTGTTTCGAGCTTTCAACTACTGTCTCGATGAACTGCATGCCTCTTACACCATCGTCTACGCTCGGAAAGTCATAGTCTTCGACTAGTACTTCCTTCTCTGCTTCCGCATCGCGAACGGCTGACGCAAAGTTCTTGTACAGCAACCCAAAAGCTTCTAAGAAACCTTCCGGATGCCCAGCAGGAATACGGCTCGCGTCCGCAGATACCTGAGACACACCCGCAGCACCGGTTCGTCGCACTTCGTAGGGTCGGTCTGGCCATCGTACAACGAGTGAATTAGGTTCCATCTGCGACCACTCCAAGCCACCGGTTTCGCCATACACTCGTAACGTCAAGCCGTTCTCAACGCCAACCGCGATCTGACTCGCGGACAAAACCCCTTTTGCGCCGCCTCTAAAACGTAGCAGTACATTCCCGTCGTCCTCCAGTTGCCTCCCAGGAACAAACGTCGTCAAGTCAGCGCAAAGAGCTTCGATCCTAAGCCCTGTCACATATTCAGCGAGATTCTCACCATGCGTACCTATATCTCCCATACATCCAGCAGCGCCGGCGCGAGAAGGATCAGTTCGCCATGCCGCTTGCTTGTTGTCACCGGCTTCCTCGGGCGTCGACAACCAACCTTGAATGTACTCAATGTTTACTCGTCGCACGCTCCCAAAGGCTCCACCACGTACCAGATGTCGAGCCTCCTTTATCATCGGATATCCAGTGTAGTTGTGCGTCAGTCCGAACACCTTTTTTGTCCGGTGCACGGTTTCTCGCAAGTCAAGCGCTTCGTCCAAGTTGAACGTCATGGGTTTATCGGACATGACATGGAAACCCGATTCCAACGCGGCTTTGGCATGAGCGTAATGAACGTAATTGGGAGTCGCGATGACGACAAAGTGCATCCGCGTATCCGCATCGAGCAACGCCTCCGTCGCAATCAACTCATCAAACGTTCCGTAACAACGATCGGCAGTTAAACCGTATAAGGATTCACCGGAGCGCTTCGACCTCTCGGGATCACTTGCAAACGCACCACCGACAAGCTCAATCTGACCGTCGAGTTCCGCCGCAATTCGGTGCACCGAACCGATGAACGAGCCTTCACCACCACCAATCAAACCCATTCGTAACTTTGGCATTACGTTCCCTACACTCTGGACTGAGATGTCGCACCGTTGTTTTCCATCAAGGACTCGGCGCTATTTCACGACGATCTCGATTTTATTTTGGGCCGCATTGGTGTGTTTCGCGACTCAATTACGAGCGAAGACGCCCGTTCAATTGAACTAGCCTTCAAACAGCCATACCACTCGCCCTTAACGATCGTCGATCGCGTTTCGCTTGACGCTTAGGCGCATCTGATGCACAGGAAATCGTCGCACAGCTGACCGCTAATGGGCTTCATTAGGCAATTCGGCATCAAACTAGGTAGGCGGAGACGACAGCGAAGGACAAGCAAGTGTAAATCTCCGAAATTTAATTACCGCCGATTTCAATAGCTTGTGCGAAATTTGAGGTCCGGCGGAACACGACACTTTAGAATCCGTGCCACCTTAGATTTCCAAATTAAGACCAAACGCCAATGAAACCCATTTCCGTGCAACTCTATGCACTTCGCGAACAGAGCCAAGCCGACTTCGACAAAGTCCTGAAAGACATCGCGGATATTGGCTACAGTGGCGTAGAACCTTTCAATCTTTTCGGAAAGTCACCCGAAGCATTCAAGCGGCAAGTTGAGGACCTCGGCATGCGTGTCTCATCAAGCCACCATCCCTGGGCCAATCGCACCGACGTTAATGAAGCGGTAGAAACCATTCAAGCTCTAGGTCTCACCAGGGTTGCAGCCGGGTTTGGTGCTGACGACGTCAAGGACGGTGACAGTGTCAAACGCACCATCGACACCATTAATTCGCTGACAGAGGCTCTGAAACCACACGGGCTGACTTTGTTCCTACATAACCACTATTGGGAATTCACACCGGTAGATGGGGAATTACCATACCACTCGTTCTATAAGAACTGTCCAGACGTCGAATTCGAAGTTGACACGTATTGGGCAGCAAATTTCGGTGCTTGCGATCCCGCAAACGAGGTCGCTAACGTGAAGGATCGCGCTCCGTTATTGCACATCAAGGACGGTCCAAACGAACAAGGAAAGGCTCACGTTGCGGTCGGCGACGGGGTCCTCCAAATTGCTGACATCATCAACGCGGCAGATCCGAATGTTCTTGAGTGGGTGATCGTCGAACTCGATGCCTGTGATACGGACATGTTGGAAGCAATACGCGGGAGTTACGCGTTTCTGACCTCTGAGTCTCTCGCAGAAGGACGCAAATAGTCAGTCGACGATTGGAGTAGCTAATTCAGGAATTTCCTCCGGCTTCACCGCTATTTCTTCCCACGCGGATTCGTTACGAATCATGCGCCAATAGTCCGCACCTGCATGCTCGAGGGTGACGAACATTCCTCTACTACTTGCGGCGTAAAGCTCAAGGCAAACCAACGCAGTTGTATCAAACACACCGACATTTGAGATCGCCATGACCGGACGCTTCAGTTCGCGGAACCACTGCATGGGTGTGTGAGTTTCGTCGAGAACCCTGTGCTCTTTTTGATAACGGTGTAACTCTAGGTTGCCGCTACTGACATCGTTCGCGACGCGGAACGACTGGTATAGACCCGCAGAAATGCTGCCTTTGACTTCGCCGAAAGAACGGCACTGAGAAGGTTGATTCGTGAGCGCAAAATCGCCGCGTTGGAATAACTGTGTCGCGAGCAACGATTTGGCGATGTCTTTCTCAGCTGTCGGTGTGAATTCGACCATTGCCCAGACCAGCCAAGCAATAAAGGCGACAATCAGCGCGGCAACGAATAACAGAAAACTTCTGAATCCCCAGGAAACTTCCTGAGACCCTGACTCACGCGGCACGCACGATGCCTTCCGCTAGCAGCTTCTCGATCGCCGAGTCATTGAAATCCAATTCCTGTAGCAATGTAACCGTACTGCCACCTGCAGCCTCTGCGCCGGCATAGTCAACAGTAGGATCAAACTCCACCATTGGACCAAGTCTGTAGTAGTCACCCCAATCGGGATGCTCCGCAGGTACGAGTAATCGCTCAGCCTTGACGTGCTCGTCTTTAAGGAACCAAGTGGGAGGTGCGGAATCGTCCGCGACCACACACCCGATTCCGAGTGGAGTCAGTTCTGCTTCCCATGCTTCCGCTGATTTCTGCGTGAATGTCGCCTCGAGTAACGACGCTAAATTTGATGACTCTAGGTCAATACCTAATGCGTCTCTCAGCGCAGACTTTTCGCGATCGTTCACTACGCCGAGGAATACCCAGCCTTCCGCACACTTATATAGACGATAGAGCGCATTTAAGCCATAGCCATCTTTATCCACGGGTGGTCTTTCTGCTTTGCCTTCATAGCTGAGAAAGTCATCCCAATTTGCGTAGGCGTTTGCCCCAAACATGTCGATGTAGATTTTCTGACCTTTGCCGCTTGCGCGTCGCGCGTGTAGACCCAGTACTGCGGTCGTTGCAACCACCATCGACGTATTCGGATCTGGATTAACTTCATTCGCGCGCAGAAGTTTCCGCGCGGTCTCTCGTAACGACTCGATATCCGCAGGTTCATTCTCGTCAGGTAACCCGCCGATTTGCCACACTACCCCGCCTAAAGCCGCTCCAGGGATAGGATGTGTGGAAGGTCTCTTAGCACCAGGTCCATTAGGTCCATAACCATTCGCCGAGATATAGATGAGCTGAGGATTGAGCTTCGAGAGTTCCTCGTAGCCAATTCCGAGCTTTTCCGGAACACCCATCCGGTAGTTGTGAAGCCACACGTCAGCCTTTTTCGCAAGCTCCTGGGCAATCGCTTGACCTTCCGGGCTCTTCAGGTCAAGGCAGATTGACTCCTTGCCGGTATTGCATTTGCTAGCACCAAGTGAACTCATCATGCTGCGAAACGGATCCCCAGCAATTGGTTCTAACTTAATCACGCGCGCACCCATATCTGCGAGCGTGGAAGCTCCAAGGGGAGCAGCGATGATGGTCGCGCTCTCAACAATCGTTACGCCTTCGAGTGGACGCTGCGGCGAATTGCCACCGGGGTTTTTCGGTGATTTCGTTTCCGCCGACTCTAATTGGTCGATTGTCGAAAATCTGTGTGGTTCACCGATCCTTCCAGGGGTCTCCGTCAGATTGGCGACCAAACCCAGCTGGATGCCACCGTTAACCTTCTCTGAGTGACCATTCGCGACCACATCAGGATCACTCAGTGCATCCTGCGTGTCTTGATATGCGTGCGATACAACGCCTCCGTCCTTAACAAAGTGGTCGGTCCATTCAGACAACGTTCTCGTCTGCATATGCTCGAGCATCTGGTTCCTAAATTCTTCAAGGACGGCGCGATCCCACGTCATCGGATCACCGCGATACCTTTCTTCCTCTTGAACCATATCGAAGCCTGCGGATCGAAGGAAGTTATCCAAGAGGTGCGGAAGTAAATTACCTAGCTGGAGCCATTTACCGTCTTTCGTCCGCACTGGGTGGTAATTGAGCGTAGGCATTGATTTCGTACGGTCGCGCTGAGCCTTTGGAGTTGGGAGAATGCCTTTGTCTTGGAGTTGTGCCACGCTAATGACCCCCATTTCGTATGGCATCATGCCGCGCAAGAGCGAAGTGTTGAACGTGGTTCCGTGACCTGTACGATCGCGACTGTCCAGACCTGCCATTAAAGCGGCGGCGACACTTTGCGAGGTCGCGTGAACGCCAACTTGCAGTGCTGAGTAATTCGGTCCTTCGCGATCTGCAACACCCGCGAAATTGAGCATCCGACCGGATTTTGCGGCTACGACCCCCTCATAACCGGGGTATCCCTTGTAGCGTCCAATCGTTCCAAAACCTGAGACATACCCACACACAAGATCGGGACGATCCCGACCTATTGCATCGGCGTCCAATCCCAAACGATTGAGTGAATCAGGCTTTAACGTCGTTACAAATGCATCTGCGGAACTAACGATCGCTTCTCGTAGGGCGTTTGCCTCGGCCGTGTCTTTCAAATCGAGCCGAACCTCAGTTTTTCCGCGCATCCACATTGGATAGGACGGCATTGTTTGGAAGGGATCCCCTTGCATCGGTGAAACTTTGATTACTTCTGCACCAAAGTCCGCCATGATCATCCCGGCGATCCCTGTCACGGGTCCGATACCAAGTTCGAAGATACGGTACGATGACAGTGCAGACATAGGCACACGTTCCAGATTTGAGATGCCACGATTTTAGTAACGGCGCGCATTTCTGAAATCTATTAGTGCTGCTATAAGAACGTACTTCGGCTCATGCAAAATTCATGCGCATAGTTGAGAAAAGTACGGGACAAACGAATGGCTGAATCATCCGAGAAAACCGAATACGAAGAAATACTCTACGAAGTCCACGGTGCGACAGCTGTCATCACGCTGAATCGGCCTGAGACCTTGAATGCGCTGACAGATCTCACGCAAGCGGAGGTTCGGCACGCGCTCGACCAATCTGAAAAAGACCCAGATATCCTCGGAAATGTAATGACCGGAGCTGGTCGCGGTTTCTGTTCAGGTGTCGACATGAATGCTCTTGGCAAGATGAGCGAGGCTGGGCGCCGTCTAGGCAATACATACGGGCATCTAGCGGCCTCACCGGGTAATTCCGACGATGACCCCAATTTCAAGATCGGGGCTGCATACTTCCTCGGCCTGAGCAAGCCGTTAATAGCAGCTATCAACGGCGCGTGCGCCGGACTCGGGTTTAGCTGGGCGACGTTTTGCGACCTGAGATTTATCGACCGCAATGCACGACTCACGACCTCCTTCGCACAACGAGGATTAATCGCCGAGCACGGCACAAGTTGGATGCTCCCTAGATTGATCGGTCCAGCAAATGCACTCGATCTATTCTGGACCTCCCGCAAATTCAATGGTGAGGAAGCCTTCCGATTGGGATACGCGAATCGCCTTTGTGAGGATGGTGAGTGTGTCAACGATGCCGTTAATTTCTTGAATGAAATCAACGAAACAAATGCACCTAACTCCCTAATGTACATGAAGCGTCAGGTCTACAAACATCTCAACAAAGAGCTGCATCCCGCGATGATCGAATCCGAGACATGGATGGATGAGAGTCTCGCGCGCGGCGACTTTAAAGAAGGAGTTGATTCGTTCGTCCAGAGACGAGCGCCGAAATTCACCCGTGTAGGCTCCGAATAGGAGACGTGAGATGGCAGTCATTGCTTCTGAGTCACAGAATCTCAATTGGTCTGAGCTCGTCGCTGGTCTAAACCAGTATTTACGTCTACGTACGACACCAATCGGAATGAAACTGTTCGAGAAGGCGTCAGAACTGGACGAGATCGAGCGAATACGGCGTCCGAAACACATTCACACGACGGATCAGATTGTCGGCCAAGCATCTCGCAATGGCTGGACCGTGGGTATCACGGCACAGGATCTCGTGGGCGCCCAGTGCCAAACGGTCATCGGGCTTGCGCCTCGTTCCGAGGAGTGGCTTGACGGCAAAAACATGGCCGGCGTCTGGTACGAAAACCAAGAAGAGTCTGCTAAACACCAAGCCGCGATGGATGTGGTACCGTACGGAAAGTACGAAGCGATGGTCGTGAGTCCGCTCGCCTCAGGACGACTCAACCCGCCTGATATCGCCCTGATCTACGCGACCCCAGCACAAATGATTCTTTTCATCAATGGCCTGCAATGGACTGGCTATCGAAAACTTGAATGGGGATGCGTCGGCGAAAGCGCCTGTGCGGATAGTTGGGGACGCGCACTCGCAACAGGCGAACCGAGTCTCTCGATTCCATGTTTCGCGGAACGTCGGTATGGTGGTGTCATGGAGGACGAGCTTCTCATGGCTATCCCACCTAGCTACCTACCAAGTGTCGTCGAGGGTCTACGGAACCTATCACGTAACGGATTGCGTTATCCGATCCCTCAATACGGTGTGAACAACGACGTGAGAGACGGTATGAACGTGAGTTACAGCTGAGCTAGGCAGCAGCTAGTTCATACCCCGCGTCACGCAGTTCGTCGAACCGGTTCCTGACGCCTGCCGCTTGTGGATGCTCTTCGATCATGTCCGCGATGGATGCGTGCGTCTGCGCCGCGACGAGTCTAGGTTGCTCTCCAACCGACCACTTAACTAGATTCCGCCAGAACGGATCTACGATTTCGTGACCGGGGATCGTACCACCGTCTTCTCTACGCAGCGTCAACGAACGGATTTCGCCAAGATATAGTCGCAATGATTCAACATGAATCAATTCGTCCGTGCGAATTCGTTCGATGATTTCCGCCGCTGCGAGTGATTGGTCTTCTCGACCAGGGAATAATTCCGTGGTCCGAAATATCCGTTGACTGGAGGCGAACCCGATTTCAGCCCTGAACTCTATCAATAGCAGGTTCATCAAGAAACTCAGAAATCCTTCATACGGAAGCGGAATTGCAGACATGCGTCGGCGTCCTTCTTCTTCGCGACCGATCCTACCAGGTGGCTCGGCGTCTGGGTAAGCGTCCTTTCCGAACGCCAAATCTCGCGCAATGAACCACATCACATCGTGACCGCCAATACCTTCTTCTGGTATTCCGCCCTCATCGATTCCGTGTGCGATCAGCAATCCTTTATTCAAATGACCGATCGCCATATCTTCAATATTTTCGACGACAAGCGGCTGAAGATCAGGAAATGGAGTCGTCCCAATTGCTCGACCGCGGCCTTCGATTTTCCCAGTGACTGTCAGTCCATTCCAGAATACGCGACCGAGTCCGTTACCAATCAGAAGGCACTGTTGTTCAAAATTTGGCACGCGCGGTCCACTTAGGAGTGATGAGTCGGCATCCAGTAGGTCACCACCTCGTTCCCTAAGCGCAGACGTCCAATTCGCAATCGCTTCAGGCCGTATTTTTGAACGCGGCGACAGATAACGTCCTTCTTCGTCGAAACCTCCATGAAGTCGCTGACCTTCGATGACGTGGCGTTCAGCGTAATCGTGCTCCAATAGGAGATCTTCTTTCGTGTAAGTAAGTCGCATGACGCTAGCAATTGGGATCTTCTGTAAGTATATGGCGGGCTTTACTTAATGATCACCGCTGACTACATAATGCGTTGCTAATTCGAACTGGCTTCGTAGTTACGTTCGTGCGTTGATCATGCTGCGGCGCCACGTCGCACCATAGCAAGTCGATCTCCCGAAGTCATCCCAAGCACTGGAATTTCCATGAAGAAGCACAAGACAATCCTGATTTCATCGTTCCTTGCGACGGTGCTTGCAACTACGGGCGCCACGGAATCGCTGCATATCGCAACTTGGAATGTTGAACACTTAAACGAGGCTAACGACGCAGGTTGCATTCCTCGAACTGACGAGGACTACGCATATATCGCTGGTCGGATCGCTGATTTAGACGCGGACGTGGTTGCGATTCAGGAAGTCGAGAGCGCGACTGCAGCACATCGCGTATTCCCTAAGGAAGATTGGACCGTGGTGATGTCTGATCGACCTAATACTCGCGGTGACGACAGTGGTTCGATTTGCTGGGGAACTGACGACAAGCGGTTACGTCATCAAGCGACCGGATTCGCCGTTCGACAAGGCGTTGAGTTCGAGACGAATCCTTCTTACGCACATCTTGCTGGTGACAATCCAAACCAGCGCTGGGGTACTGATTTGACGATCCGCACCAATGAACTTTCTTTTCGAGTTCTTTCAGTGCATCTTGCTTCGGGCTGTTGGGGACCGGAACAAGATGACGACGCTGGTCGTTCAGACATCTGTACGACCCTTCGCGGTCAGGTTGCACGACTCACAGAATGGATCGAAGCGAGAAATGCAGCGGATGAGGACTACGTCGTATTAGGGGACTTTAACCGAAGATTAGCGGTCCCAAATGATTGGGCGGCCGAGCAATTACTAACACCAGAATTGAAGTCGATTCTTGTCACCGCAGACTTGCGGTCAGGAACAACCGTGGATGATTGGTGCGATGCTCAATATCCGGACCTAATCGATCACATAATTGTGTCAGAACGACTCGCCGCTCACATAGACCTCGATTCAGTCGTCGAACATCTCCGCATTCGTGAGAGTCCTGATCACTGCATCATCTCGTCAATCATCAAATGAATGGCCAAACCCGATCATCTGATTCCAGGGAACTACTTTTGTTCTAATAGTGCGTCGAATTCCGTCTCGTCCAGAATCCTGATTCCGAGCTCTTGAGCTTTGTCGAGTTTGGATCCTGCGTTCTCGCCCGCGAAAACGTGAGTCGTGTTTTTAGATACGGAGCCACTGACTTTAGCCCCTCGGGCTACGAGTAGGGATTTCACCTCCGTTCGAGGTCGGGACGTCTTTCCCGTTAGCACCCAGATTTGCCCTTCGAGATCGGTATCTACCGGCACATTCGTGGTTGGCCAATGGACCCCGAGGTCAACAAGACGCCTTGCTTCATCTCGATTCGCATTGATCGCAAAGAATTCGACGACATTTCTCGCAATCGTTTCAGCGATGTTGTCAACTTCAAGCAATGCTTCGTAATCAGCGTTGATTAATTCCTCGAGAGTAGGAAACTGATCAGCCAGTATCGAAGACGTGTCCTCGCCGATATTACGAATCCCAAGGCTGTTTATGAACCGAGGATATGTTGTCTCCTTGGCGTCCTCGATTGCATCAAGCAGTGATTGCGCACTCTTTTCACCTATCCTTTCAAGCTCGACGAGAGGCTCTTTCGTTAGGGTGAAAATATCTGAGTTTCGCTTAATCAGACCCTCATTGAGTAACTGCTCAACACGTTGTATACCCATCCCTTTGATGTCAAGACACTCACGCGAACAAAAATAAATGACCGCGTTCTGTACCTGTGCTGGACAAGATAACTGCGCCGGACATCTCAATATCGCTTCATCTTCACCACGCGTTAGTTCGGTACCGCACGAGGGACACGTTCTCGGAGCGCTAATCTCAGCTCCGTCTCCCGCCTTCAGCACTTTCACGATCTTCGGAATGACGTCGCCCGCGCGGTGTATGAGCACGGATGAACCACTGCGTATCCCTAATCGATCGATCTCATCTTGATTGTGGAGCGTTGCATTGCTCACTGTCACTCGGTCGATTTGCACCGGCTCCAAGCGAGCAACAGGAGTAACCGCACCAGTTCGGCCAACTTGATATTCGACATCAAGCAACGTCGTGCTCGCATCGACAGACGGATACTTAAACGCTATCGCCCATCTCGGTTGCCGGATGTAGAACCCGAGATCCTGTTGCGTTGGCAAGTCATCAACCTTGACGACTACTCCATCAATCTCGTAAGGCAGCGAGTCTCTTTCTTCACCTAATTGCTCAATGTAGTCGGCACATGCGTCTCTGTCGACACACCTCTCTACTCGTTCATTTACGCGACAACCCCATCTACGCAGGTCCGTGATCGCGTCAAGGTGCGTAAGCGGTTGGTAGTCATCACTATGAGCACCAATTGAATAACAGAAGATCGAAAGCGGTCGCTTCGCAGTCATGGAAGGATCCTTCTGGCGCAAGCTGCCGGCGGCACTATTACGAGGCGAAACGAATAACTTTTCGCCAGTCGCCGCAGCGTCGCGGTTATACGCTTCGAAATCCTCAATCGTGATATAGACCTCGCCGCGGATTTCCACCCATGCAGGTACGTCATCGCTCAAGAGTTTCAACGGTACCGCGTTTATGGTTTTTACGTTCGCAGTGATCAATTCACCATAGGTGCCGTCCCCTCGAGTCGCAGCTTGTGTGAGGATACCGTTCTCGTAGAGCAGGTTAACGGCAACGCCGTCGAACTTTGGCTCGCAGATGAGATTTCCGACGTCGCGATCCAAGTCTGATTGACAACGGCGCAACCACGCATCGAGTTCATCGACAGTCGTACATTTACCAAGCGATAGCATCGGCGCACGATGTTCGATGGACTGAAACGCGTCAATCGGTGCGCCACCGACTCGTTGGGAAGGGGAATCCGGAGTGATTAGGTCCGGATTCTCACCTTCGATTGCTAGCAATCGATCATAGAGCGCATCATATTCTGCGTCGCTGACCTCCGGGTCGTCCAGTACGTAATACCGATGTGCGTGGTAACGTAGAGCTTCCCGAATCTTCTCCAGGTCCGTGATCAATTGCGGCAAGGGTTTACATGTCGATAGGGCATCCTATAGTTATATTGAAGAACCATGAAACCGCTGAATCAGATTTGCTCAGCGCGCGTCGGCAAATCATCACTAGGCGTGTAGTCACTTCCGCTGACCACAATACGCTTCGTCGTGTCGTCGAGGTAGCGCGGAAATACTGCGCTTAGCTCACGCTTCAATTTGTCATAGTCCTCTTGCGTCAGCGGCGATATATTGCCGTAAGCATCTTTGCGACCATCGTAGATCGCGAGAGGTTTTGAGCTCACTTCGCTGCTGAAGAAACCAATCGCAGATTGGGCAACCTTCAGCATTTCATTCAACGTCGCCAACGGATCAAAGCAATCGCTAGGCTTGAAATAGAGACGAAAACCGCGGGTCGTTTCGTTTCCTCTGACCAAGTCTCCGATCGACGTAGCCTCAAAATTCCGTACCCGAATAGCGCCCTTCTCAACCATTGATTTGTTTTGCAGGTGGTATTCCTCATCCAGAAATATGAAACCACGTTGCGTCAGAAATCTTCCTAGATGTTTGCCTTGGATGTCACGGTAAATCTGTCCATCGTCTACGCTAATAAGGCAGACCGATACTACTGCGAAATTTAGATCGGTGTAATTGGTCGTGTCTACCCGCTTCGCTTCAATCGTCCTGTGATCAAATGGAACGACCGTCTCATCGACTTCCGGATCTGTGGATTGCTCTAATTCCTGATCATCATACGTGGCGGTAGCCAGTTCGCCATCGGTCTGATACTCGTTTGTTGCGTCATATTCATCTTCTGTTTCTTGCGCAGAGGTATCGACGTATTCGTCAGTGTTTTGGTAGTCCGCAGATTCATAATTCGTTTCGAATTCTGAGACATCGTCAGTCGTGTCAGAATCTATCTCAACCGCCTCTTGTACCTCGTCACTGAGGTCTACGTCGCGATCGTAGGGTTCGTCCCAGGTAGTCGTTACATCTTGTGTGTCGACGGAATCCTCCCTAGCGTCACCATAATCCTGCGAATCGCCGTTCTCTTCCCATCGAACCTCACTGTGCGCTGCAATACCATTCTCAAATTGATCTCCATAGTCGTGTTGAGTGGTGTCTATCGCCTGGGGAGTTACTGTCGCGCCAACAACTGCTTCTGTCGCGTGTTCTTCTTGATCTAGTCCGGCATCACTACCGTTAGCAAACGGAGTCGTAGCCCCGGCTGAGCCATTAGTAGCAGGTTCTACCAGCACATCAAAATTAAGAAATCCCTCCCCCTGTTCACTATGTTCCTTCGGCCGTGCTTCAGACACCACCTCGTGGTTTTCCGTTGGAATGTCGCCAAGGGTGGGTTCGCGCGTGCGAATTACGCCAAATACCCGTTTTTTAGTATGGTCAGGTAGTTTGTTTCGGCGTCGATATTGCGCTTTAATGCGAATATAAATGCTAGCAAGAATGAGAGCAGCGAATATCACAAGGGAAAATGCTACTAACAGTTGGCTACTAGAAAGAGCAATAACTTCGAAGAAATCCATAGAGACCTCCGTGTCTCGGCAGGGTCAAATCCGTTTGACCTGCAATCAGTTTAGCAAATTCAACAAACAATGTAAAGGCGTTTGATATAAAAGGGAATTTTTCTTATATATGTAATTGTGTATAGCATAAAGACGTGGCCGCCACCGCGATCATATTTACATCTTTATTTCATACATAGTTTATGGCTTCACTAACAATTTGACTGGCATGTCTAAATCTGCGTAAATCGATAAGGCGACATCTACAAGTTCCAGATAACCTACCAACGTGACACTCATTGCTAATCCCTTACACGATGTCCACTTCATAAAGATCTAGAACTCGTCGTGTCCATCGATAACATCACTCGCTGTATCAAATTGCGCATGCGAACGCTCACAAAATGTGTTCTTATGCCTTGAATATGCATTAACCTGAACCTTCAAGAGAACGGCTAGCACACCATGACAGAAACGACGTTCTACACGGACCATTGGCAACATATCGAAAATGAACGTATTGACCGATATGAACAGATGTTTGCTTGGCGAGACGGGCACGCGGCACTAATTAGTTCACTCGATCTACGAACTGGATCTCGGGTACTTGACTACGGTTGTGGCCCCGGATTTGTTAGTCTCGGAATCGCAAGTATCGTTTCACCGACGGGTCGTGTTTACGGCGTTGACTTAAACCAGCAATTTGTACGAGCTGCTACCGAACGTGCCGAAACGATTGAGCAAGCTTCCTTTCACCTGCTTGAAAATGGTCGAATACCGTTAACCGACAATTCGGTCGATCGCGTACTCTGTAAGAACGTGCTTGAGTATGTGCCGAGTGTGGCTTCAACATTAAATGAGTTTCGGCGCGTCCTCGAACCAAACGGGCGCTTCTTGGTAATTGACAGCGATTGGCGATTCGTTGTGGTCGAACCGTGGGGAGCAGAAAGAACTGCTCAGTTCTTCAATGCTGCATCCGTCGCATTTAAGACCGTCGAGATCGGGAGGACTCTGCGAAGAGAGCTGTTGAAAGTAGGCTTCCAGGACGTTGAAGTACAGATTCAAGCGGGCGTCGATACAACCGGCGGTAGTTTGTCCGTGTTACGCAACATGGCGTCATATGCAACTGAATTTGACACGTTGCGAGGCAGCGAGGTCGAACAGTTACTTAGCGAAGCACAAAGTGCGGTCGAAGCAGGTCTCTACTTGTTTTCGCTACCCCAGTTCTTAGTCACTGGAATCAACCCAAACAAGTGAGTTCTGTCGCTTTAGGAGGACGAAAGCGGATTGAGTTAATTTCTGGTTTCGGTGAGCAGTGAGTTCTCGTCGTTAGCTCAGACGAACTTTGATATTGACGAGATACCCCTATTGTTGTGCAGCTAACGCGTACGCATCCTCCAAATTGACTGCAACAAGCCGCGAGACGCCGGGTTCTTCCATAGTTACGCCTAGCAGATTGCCCGCTAGTTCCATCGTTGCGGGATTGTGAGTGATCACGACAAATTGAGTTTCACTGCTCAACTGCGCTAGTAACTCGACGAATTTCACGACATTACGTTCGTCGAGCGGCGCATCTACTTCGTCGAGGATGCACACAGGACTCGGGTTAAGCTCAAATAGCGCAAATACGAATGCGATGGCTGTCATCGCCCGTTCACCGCCTGAGAGCATGTTGATCGTCGAATTTCGCTTACCAGGGGGGCGAGCGCGCACGATCACACCTGCTTGAAGAATGTCCTCTTCAGTAAATTCGAGTGATGCCGTACCGCCGGCGAACAGTGCAGCGAACAGCCTTGCTAGATTTCCATTGACAGCATCAAACGTGTCTCTCAAATTCCTTTTTGTCTCAGTGTCAATTCTCTCAATAGCCTTTTGAATCTCACCCATCGTAGTTTCAAGGTCGAGTACTTGCTCGTCGAGCTGCTCCTTTTCAACGACCCGATCTTCTAGGTCGGTTGTGGCTCGATAGTTAATCAACCCGAGTCGTTCTAGCCGCGCCGTCGATTCGGCGATCTTCAGCTCGATTTCTTCCACCTCTAATTCAGATTCGCCATCTGCATCGTCTGGAGGCGTATTGAGTTCCGAGAGGTCGGAGTCGAGTTGCTCAATTTCGATCGAGAGTCGAGTCTGCTGAGACTTGTGCTCCGAAAGCGTGTCCGTGAGTTCGTCCTTTTCGTTGGTTAAACCAACTCTCGACTTGCGTACCGTCGCCAGTTCTTGCTGTGTTTCGCGGAGAATTCGGCTCTTGGTACTCAATTCCTGTTCGATCCGCGTGAGGGCTTCCTGTCCTTCATCACGCTTTGTGGTCAATCCTGGAAGCTCGGACTTAGCTTCCTCGCCTTGTGAAATCAACGAACTTAAATCAGCCACTAATCGATTCACGACAACCTCTTGTCGAGCCTGTGATCGCTCTGAGGAGTCAACTTTGATCAGGCATTGTGTTTGGTCTTGTTTTGCGGTTAGTATGCGCTCTATCACGGTATCAAAGGATTCTTGTCTTTCTTCAAATATCGATTCGACTCGCCGTGCTGTAGACTGAGATTCTTCAATTTCTCTCTGTATTAACGCCTGTTCCTTTTTCTGCGCATCAAGTTTTCCGACGGTCGCTTCCACCGCCTTGCGCAGTCGATTGATGTCGGCTCGACGATCGTCGCTACTCTGTTGTTGCGCCACTTGCGCCTTGAGTTTTTCGTCACGCAGCTTTGTGAATTGAGTCACTAAAGTGCGGTTTTCCACTAGTTGCGCGGAAACGTCATTCAACTTACGCTGAGATATTTCCCGCGCCGTGACCGCATCGTCGATCTCGCGATCAATTCGCTCTTGTTGACCGTGGAGATCCGAAATCTCTTTTTCCATATCCGAGATTTTGGACGCGAGCTCGTTACTTCGCCTAGCGCGCTCAATAACGCCACTTGCTCGATCCTCCGATCGAAACAGACGAACCCAGTCCTTCCCGAACCAAGCACCGTCCGCCGTGACGATACTCTCATCCTCGCCGAGACGTTCAACTAGGTAGGTCGCTTCTGAATAGCTGTCACATGTGTAGATGCCCTTGACCAGTGGAGCAAGTTGCATTGCATACGGACCCTGAAATTTGGATGCAAGCGAAGGTCTAACATCCGATTCAGTCAGTCGATTGGGTTCCGTTTCAATGTCAAAGAGCGCGACATCGCTTTCGCTCAAAGACTTGAGATGGTTCCGATGATTCTTGAACTGGCTTGTAGCGATCGCTCGAATCTTTGCCCCAAGAACGACCTCCACCGCCGATTCCCAACCACTCTCCACCTGAAGCATCGCGCCAATTGGCGTACCCGGTTCTAGTTTCGCCGTCGCGAGCCACTGCTCGAGTTCAACGGTCATGGCTTCTTGCCCAAGAGACGCTTCTTGTAGAGTCCGAAGGCTGAGATGCTCATCGCGTAGTTTCTGCAATTCGCGACCTCGTTCCTCCACGGTCACCACGATATCGCGTCGTTTTTGCGTATCACTCTCGATGGATTGCGCGACCTTAGACAGGTGCTCAAGCAATTCTGACTCAGCCTGCTTTCCTACCGCGACTTTCGCATCTGCGTCCTTGAGCTCATCGTCGAGGTTATCGATCTCAACATCTGGGGTCTCCACGACATCTAACAAATCAGCCAGATTCTCGATGGCTGCTTGGTTAATCTGAAGTTTCGCTTCGAGCTCAGCGATTTGCATCGCGAGGGCAGATTCTCTTTCGCTAAGCGTCTCCATGCGTGCGTTTGCAGCATCTAGGTTTCTACGCGCTAAACCCAGGTCCCTATCAGCATTCTGCTTGTCATTTTTTAGATCATTCAATGTTGCCTGTATCGTGTCGAGATCAGACTCCAACGCCATTAACTCCGAACCATCGGACTCCAGCGTATGTAGTGAATCACTAAGTTGGTCACACTTTAGCTGAATGTTCGCGGTCGCTGTGCTTCGTGCGCTTTCAAGTTGCTCGATTCGATGAACAACTGAATTGACTAGCGTCCGCGCCTCAATTCGAGATTCCGCTACGTCCGCCTGCTCATCTTGCTGAGCAGATAAAAGCGATTCAAGTCTGTCCTGCTCGTTACTGAATTCGGTGTTTCGCAGATCTAACTTTGCAATCGCGTCTTCAACTGAGCCAAGCTTCGAAAGAACCGTCTGTTGCTCGCGCTGCTTGAATTGAAGTTTGCGGTTCAGAAGCTGCGCCTTTAATCGATTTAGAGATTGCGTAACCTCTACGTGTCGTCTTGCTCTCGTTGCTTGTGTCTTCAACTGACGAATTTCGCGCGCTAGCTCGTCCTGCTTGAGCCGCACCTGAGCAAGATTCTGATTCGTTAAGTTGAGCTTGTTGAAGGTTTCGTGACGACGTGCGCGATATCGTGATACACCAGAGGCTTCTTCAAGATGCTCCCGCAGTGTTTCTGGGTCCGAATTGACCAGCTGCGTAATCCAATCTTGCTGAATGATCGAGTATCCCCGCGTTCCGAATCCGGTTCCCAAGAACACATCGCGTACGTCATTTCGCCGACAACGCTGACCGTTTAGAAAATAGTCGGACTTCGATTGTTCGCCACTATGGACTTCACGTCGTACCGCGAGTTCGGAGTAAGACGCGTAGTCACCGCCAATGCGTCCATCCTGATTGTCAAATACCAGTTCGACACTAGCCCGCGACGCGGCAGGTCGAGTATCAGATCCACTGAAGATGAAGTCGCGATTAATGTCGCCTCGAAGGCGTTGTGCCGCACTCTCTCCAATAGCCCATCTAACTGCATCAAGGATGTTTGACTTGCCGCAACCGTTAGGACCCACGATCACGCTGACTGCGGGATCAAGAGCGACGGTCGTCGAATCGACGAACGATTTAAATCCTGCGAGTTTGATAGAAGTCAGGTGCAAGGGTCAGTTGTGCAATGCGTCGCCAATAGGTTGGTCGAGCGTCAATTCGACGGTAGCGCCAAGGTCAAACGGAACGCTCAAGCTCTCAACGTCACCAGGTCTGGCAGTTGCCGAGGTCGATCTTGAAAGACGTGCGAAGACCTCTAAATCGTCTGTCGCTGAAGCGGTAAGTGTCGGGATCATGACATCCGCCAAGGTAACATCGATAACCTCATCAGGTAACGGTCCGTAAATGCGTCGAACCGCGATCGGCGGACCACTAACAACTCGCTCTTTCACGATTATAAAGACGGATTCAACCGGTGACATGAGCGTATCCGCTGAAACCTTGACCTTCACAAGTGAAGTTAAGGTACCAAACTGAAGCGTTACCTTTGGTTGGCGCTTGGCATCTACTGGAGCACTTGTGACCTGCAGATCGTTCGTTTGCACAAGCGCATCCGGCGAGGTAGAAAGTCTTGCGGTAACGAAGACTTGCTGAGCAGCTGAGAGCAACGAGTCTGGTTGCATTACCACAGAGTCGTCTAACGTCAAATCAAATCGCCTTTGACCGCGTAGTGGACGCTTTACGACGGCAAGCGGTGGTTGGTTCACACCCGATTTCGCATACACGAACAACCATTGCTTGTCCGGGAACGGTTGTTCTAACGAGATATTTACGACGATCTTCGGATGTGCCGGTTCTTCGAGTCGCATACGCGTCGCACGTTGCCCCAGAAATGCCATTTGGTGAAGTTCGAACAGATCCGATTGACCCAGCACATCTTCCCAAGCTCGATTTGCGGCACTTAGGTCACCTCGCCCGGTATGCTCTATCGCGTCTAGCATGGCAAGCACCTGCGAACCCGCGTCAGTGTCTCGCAGCCGCGCTTGAACTAGTCGATCACGCGAGGTCAGGTTGAGTTGGCGAAGTCGGAATGCATCGAGTAAGTAGAGCGAGTCGCCAAACGGCGAGATATGACCTTCTAATTCCGCAGCTTTGTGAGTCTCTCTAAACGAGTCGCGGTCGCCAAGTAGCCATTGAAAAGACATGAGACTAACCCATGCTTTCTGATTCTCGGGATGGATCGAAACGTAATCCTCAATACGTTCCACGACTCGTCGTGAATTCGCTTCGTTAACTTCACTTTCTAGATAACTGGCCGCTTCCTCTAAAAGAACCGTACCTGGTTCCCCCCAGGAATACCAATAGAGACCTAGCGCGAATAGTGGAATCAGAATCCCTATTAATAGGAATGGCCAACGCCTCGTACGTCGAAGCTGACGCTTTTCCGCTAACGAAACGTCGTCCAGTAGCGCACCATCAACTTCAGTGTCGGCGAGCGCCGCTTCCTCCGCTGGTAACGAGGATGCAAGCATCTGACGATTGTCGTTGGCAATCGCCAAGTTCACCTCGTCCCGGTCCACTGGGGCGGTGGAAGATTCGCGCGAAACCCTGACTAGGATCGCCGCTAACGATCCTGCGACGGCAATTCCAATAGCCGTCAGCAGTAACAAGATTTCGGTCAAGACGGGTACTTTGCCTTCAACTGGTGAAGGCGAGTTTTTTCCTCGTCAGAAAGTTCAGTCGTCCCACGCTTGGAACCGACAAACGTAAAAACAATCGCAGCACAGATCAACAAGATCAGTGGAATTGCCCACAATGCAAGCGTGCTCGGACTCAATGGCGGGTTGTAGTCGATGAAATCGCCATACCGCTCTCGTAGGAACGCCTTGATCTCCGAATTTGTCTTGCCTTCTCGTAACTGACTCTGCACGACATTCCGTAGGTCAGTTGCAATCGGTGCATTCGAGTCAGCGATGTTGATATTCAAGCACTTGGGACAACGTAGCTCCGCGATCAACACTTCATACCGATCGATAAGTTCGGGCGGGAGATCCACTTCACTTGTCGGTTCAGCTGTCAAAGCGCCACACATGAGCGCGACAACGAAGGTTAGGGGAAGCGTGATGTGGTTAGATCGCGTCATATCGCTACGCACGATCATTCGCACCTAGTAGAGTCTCGAAGATGGGACCTAGCTCTTCACGCCACTGAGACGCACTAATTGGTCCAATGTGCTTGTACCGAATGTTGTGATCGCCGTCAATCAGATACGTAGCAGGGACACCGTATACACCCATGTCGACACCGAACGCACCGTCATGGTCCGCCAAGTTCAACCGATATGGGTCACCGATGTTGTTTAGCCACGCAATCGCTTTTAAGTCTTCGTCTTTGTAGTTCAGTCCGACGACTGCGATACCTTCCGCCGCGATATCCATGAGTACGGGGTGTTCTTCGCGACACGGAAAACACCAAGTCGCCCACACGTTCAATAGAAACGCTCCTTCAGGTAGATCATCACCGGTCCGTTGCACAGCAGAATGCAAATCGGGAAGTGAGAATGACGGTACGGGTCGGTCAATCAAAGGAGAGGGCAATTCGTTCCTAGGCGAGAACTCCAAACTCGCAAAGAACACGACACATAGACCGACAAACGCTATTAACGGCAACCAGAGTGCAACACGAAGTGGTGCGAAGTTTCGCCTGTCGGCAACCACGCTAAGAATCCGACGCGAGTACGTTTTCGCGAAGTCGTAATCGGCGATACCTCACATCCAGTATCGCGAGCACGCCCGCTACGGCTGCGAGGAATGCGCCAAGCCAGATCCATCGAATTAACGGTTTCTCTTGAATCCTTACCGCCCAGGATTCATCGCCGACCGGTTCGCCTAAAGAGACAAGCAAATCGTTGGTGAAACCGGGTCGAATTCCGGCTTCGGTCGTAACTGCGTTCCTTGTTGTGTATTGACGACGTTCAGGTAACAACCTGATATCCCCAACGGCGAACTGCGCTTGATGGGCTACATAGTTAGGGCCATGAACGATCCGTAGATCCTCAAACAAGTACGTCCGGTCCCCTACTTGAACTTCGTCTCCCACGGAGAGGCGAAGATCTTGACTAATTGAAAATCCCGATGTGATCGTAACCCCGATAACAGTGACTGCAAATCCAATGTGCGCGACAGACATGCCAACAAAACTCAACGTCAGGCTACGTCGGCTGCGATAGAAATCCGCGACATGTGTACTCACGACCCACAGCGCGACAGATACGCAGAGGGTCACACCAAGATGCAAAGCTCCCGAATATATCAGCGGGATAAGCAAACCAAGCGCAAAGGCGCCGCCCAGCATATAGAGCGACGGACGAAAGAGTTCCATAGGGGTTCGTTTCCACCGCGCAATTGGAACCAGAGCCAAACACGCTGCGAGCATCGTCATTAACGGAACGAAAGCTCGATTGAAGTATGGTGGTCCGAGCGACACACGCTCGCCACCCGTAATCCATTCGTAAAACAAGGGGTAGAGCGTATACAGGAATATGACTGCCAACGCTAACGTAAGCAGTACGTTATTTGCCAAGAGCAACAGCTCCCGTGAAACACCGCCGTACGAGATACGTGAACGCAACCGGTTCGCGCGAAACGCGTATAGTGACAACGACAGACAAGCAACCAAGGTCACGATTACGGCTAGGAACAATCCGCGTTCAGGATCAATAGCAAATGCATGCACACTTGTGAGTACGCCCGAGCGGACTAAGAATGCGCCTACTAGACAGAGCGTAAACGTGAGCAGTGCGAGCAAAACCGTCCAGGACTTAAAAGCGCCTCGTTTTTCTGTAACTGCCAGTGAGTGAATCAATGCAGTACCAGCAAGCCAAGGCATGAATGAGGCGTTTTCAACAGGATCCCAAAACCACCAACCACCCCATCCAAGTTCGTAATAAGCCCACCATGATCCTAGTGCGATCCCAACAGTCAGCAAAGCCCATGCTGTGTTAGTCCAAGGTCGCGACCACCGTGCCCACGCGGCGTCTATCCGACCGGTGAGCAATGCAGCGGCAGCGTAGGCAAATGCGACTGAAAACCCTACGTAACCCAAATACAAGAACGGAGGATGAACTAAATGCCCGTAATCTTGCAGGATCGCGTTTAAATCCGCACCCACTGTGGTCTCTAAAGGGAACGCACGTAAGAACGGGTTGCTAGCACTCAGCAAGAACAGGAGAAACGCTACGTTGATGAGACCTAGTACGCCAAGAACGTACCCATGCATCTCGTAACTAAGCGACTTGCCGCGTAAGGCAACCGCGCCGGTCCATCCCGCCATGACCAACGTCCACAATAAGAACGAGCCCTCATGGTCACCCCACATGGCGCTTGCCTTGTAGTACCAAGGCAGAAGCGAATTCGAGTTGTCGGCGATGTATTGAACTGTGAAATCGTCACGCAGAAACGAAATATCCAACAACACAAAGGAACATAACAGAAACAGGAATTGCGCATATGCAATTTGTTTCGCTGCGCTTACCCAAGCGGGTTGGAATCGACTTGCGCCTAGAAAGCCTGCGATTGCAAGCGCAGTAGCGCAGGTAAACGCCAATACGCACAGGAAGTGCGCTAGTTCAGGGATCATTCAGGGATATGAAGGTCAGCAAGCTCGGGAGGCATATAGTTTTCGTCATGCTTCGCAAGCACCTGATCGGCGTAAAACAAACCGTCGGAACCAAGCGTTCCCGACACGATCGCGCCTTGCCCCTCGACAAACAGGTTTGGCAACAAACCTTCGTAAATTACCGGAAAACTCGACCCCTTATTGTCACTCAACTCGAAACGAACAGAGAGGTCATGTTCACTTCGTTGGATGCTGCCCGCCACTACCATGCCACCGGCTCGAATAGGTTTCTCCGTTGGCGCTTCACCATTCACCACGCGATCAGGCGCATAGAAGAACTCTAGGTTCTGCTGCATGGCAAAGAAAGCCAGACTTAGAGTTGTCGTCGAACCTAGGAACACAAAGAGAGCAATGCCCAGGCGACGCTTCCTGACTCGATTCACCAGCTATTTCGATTGAAATTGAGACTAAAACGATGGGGAAACCGTTTTCGGAATTTTAGCGAGCGAAGCGGACCAGATTCGGCCAATCGCGCACAATGACCCGTGAAAGAGCCGGTAGTATGTATATCTCATCAACTTTTATATGTCGACGCCGAATTCCGATTAATATACAAAATCAAATTAATATATAAGAACTCTCGCTATATATAGCATTTCGTCTATCTTGCGAAATCTTTCGTACTCCTCTACTCGGAAACGAGTATTTAAGTGCCATTCGTGATCAGTAAATTACCCGAATGGTAGACTTCGCCAGTTCACCCACCAGCCCCTAATTCGTGCCAATTTCAGATCGCGTTGATGCAACGAATAGCGCCGCAGCAGTAGCTGCTATTCATGAACTCGGATATGTAATCCTTGAAAATGCCGTCCCCGCCAAGCCTCTGGCCTCTCTACGAGAGCGGATGGACCGCGATACCGAAGAGTTACTCACCTATTGCGAGACAATCGGAGGTAACCCTCGCGAATTTGGGCACCTTCAACAAGGTCCCCCGGTTACCAAAGAGTACGTGTTCCCAGATGTAGCGATGAACGAACATGTCAACCGAATCTGCAATGACCTGTACAACCATCGTCCTCGATTAACTTTCTACAACGGCAACACGAACTGTCCAGGAAGCACAACACAGAGATTACATATGGATGGTCGTCACGCGACAGTGCCACCGGAGCCGGTAGCACCGACGTATAGCGTTGTGGTGAATATTCCAGTGGGGTCGATGAATAAAGCAAACGGAGCTATTCAAATTTGGCCAGGATCGCACCGTATTCGGCCAATTGAAGGCGGTCCTCGAGTCCCAGAAGCACTCGAAGCAGCCCGAGCGAAGGTTGCGCCTCCGATCCAACCTGAGACATGTGTGGGTGATGTTCTTATTCGCGACATCAGACTCTGGCATCGTGGCGTTCCGAATCCATCTGACCAACCGCGACACATGATTGCTTTGATCGTTACGGATGGAAGGCATCCGATACGGCACCAGCTTGAATTCCAGGTCGGTTGCGAAGACGCTTTGGAAGGTCACTCGGTTGAATCGAACGCGAAATACACTTGTGGAGATATTGACTACCTGCTCGAACCCACTCGAAGAATTTACCGAAACATACAGGCGGCCAGAGAAAAACGAGAAGAAGCCAAGTCTCCGTCTCGAGACTAATCTCAGTCCTGATCTTCGCTCTCGTGTTCGCCTTTTAACTCGTCGAGTAAGCGGCGATGACGATAACGAGGCGCAATCGCTAATCCAATTACAAGAACTAGAGCAACACCAAACACCGGCCATACGTATGCGGCGTATCCGCCCATTTCGAACCATGCCATTAGGCGGAATCTCCGCGCTGATTCGCTACGACTTCACGAACCCATTCACTACCACGTTCGCGCCGAAGCACGTATATCCGCATGTAATACAGGATCACGCCTGCGGCAAGTGCATACAACCCAATCGTGTTGACGAGTAAAGGCCAAAGCATCGACGTGTCGATACCAATTGGATTGCCGATTTGGATCGACGCAGGCTGATGTAGAGTCGTAAACCAATCCACGGAATATTTGATGATCGGGATGTTGATCACACCTACGATCGCAAGCACAGCAACCGCCAACGCAGCACGTTGCGAGTTGGGAATTGCTACCCGAAGCACAATCAAGCCTAGAAATAGGAACAGCTGCACGAGAACGGATGTAGTGCGGGCGTCCCACACCCATCCGGTACCCCAAGTCGGAATCCCCCACACGATTCCACTAAACAGTGCGAATGCGGTTAGCCATGCACCCAACCAGACCGCGGACATCATGAATACGTCAGCCATCTTCATTCGCCACACCAGGTACACGAACCCAGCAACCGCAATCGCAAGATAAATCAGCTGCGACAGATGAGCGGCGGGAACATGCAGGTAAATGATGCGAAAACTGTCTCCCTGCAGCCGATCGGCAGGCGTGAAACCTAATCCCCACACGGTACCGATCATCAGTGCACCAAGACCGATGATGTAGAGCCAAATGACCCAGATTTCCGCGCCACGATAGAAAAATGGGGGCGATCCCATTTTGTGAAACGTCCGGGTGAACCAATTCAACTTAATACTCCTGACTCACTCGTAGTAACGCTGCGATCGCAAACGGTAAGAACGTGATCGCCGCAGTAGCGATCGCAAAAATGCCAATCAACGCGAATTCAAAGGATTCCTCTGATGTATATCGCTGGCAAGCACCTACGCCGAGTAGTAGAACCGGTACATACAGTGGTAACACCAGTAGCGCGAGTAGCACCCCGTTCCTTCCGATGCCAAGAGTCAACGTGGCACCCAACACACCAAAAAACGTAAAGACGACGGATCCTGCAATTAACGATAAGAACAAGATTCCCCACAACTGTAGATCAAGATTTAGCATCCAAGCACCCAAAGGTACGAGTGCTAAAAGAGGAAACGAACTGATAAACCAACGAGCCGCAACCGATCCTTGCACCGTGGCGTACAGCGACTGTTGCTGCGAGACCATTTGCTCAAGCGTTCCGTCTTCGAAATCCTGAGCAAACGCACTCCCTGAAGCCATCATCGTTGATAACAGCAACACAACCCAAAGAACCGCGATCGCAAGCGCATTTTCGGACGCGGCGGGACCTCCTTCGATCGTCAGTGAGATCAATGAAGTCACAATGATGAAGAATGCCATCGGGTTAAGACTGTCGAGCGGATGCCGCCAACCCAGTCGGAGGGTTCGATTGAAAGCGATCACAAAAGCATTCATGGCGCATTGAGGTCAATAAATCGCGTATCAGGAAGATTCAGTGTCGAGTGGGTTGCAACGATCGCCGCGCCGCCGCGCCCCCTATGCGTCGAAAGCGACTCCTTCAACCAATCGACAGCGGACGCGTCTAGTGAAGTCAGCGGCTCGTCTAGTAACCACATCTCTGCGTCGAGCACTCGTAGGCATGCCAATCCGCAGCGCCGTACTTGCCCTGCAGACAAGGATCCAACCGGAGTGTTACGACGTGATTTCATCCCAAGATCCGCAAGAACATCGTTGAGGTCGGCTTCAGCCACTCGTTGATGGGCGTTCTGTGTAATCCACTTCAGGTTTTCCATCACGGTGAATGACGCATTTAGGCCCGGTTTTTGACCGACATATGCAAACCCATGACCGTGATAGTCGATCGTTCCCTGATAGGCACGACGAATTCCGGCCAAGTATCGGAGTAGCGTAGTTTTGCCTGCGCCATTCAAGCCAGTGATTTCAATCAGCATGCCAGGCTCGACGTCAAGACTGAAGTCCACGAGCAACGGTCGCTCAGATGCCTCAACCAATAGAGCTGAAACGGTCAACAATGGCATTGCACTACCTTCGCTCTCGACATCTCGACCATCGATTACTCACCCGATCGCGCTTGACTGGACGCAAACTCCTCGGCCGTAAGGATTTGCGTCGAGCTCGTATCTTCGTCAAACACGATGACGGCGCGTTCTTTGTCCAGTGCATCGAGTACCCGCCGGCGTTTTTGCGCCAGAGAGCCATCCCACACCACGCTGTCGCGAGTAATGAACTCGTCAAGCAACGCATTCAACGCCTCACCCGATAGAAGCTTGTGCGATATCTTCAACTTTCAACACAACCGATCACAAGACTAACTACGCCTCGCGAAGGATCTCGTTCGGTCTTACTCAACTCGACAATCGAGAAATGCACGATCTCACAACTAATGAATCGTGAATTGCCGGATGGGTTCTAAATCTACCGATTCCTCAAGGGCAGCGAAATCGAACAGTTCAGAATCCGCTAAGTGCGTGGGTACGACAGTTCGGATCGCGCGGGCAATGTTCTCTACTCGACCCGGTTGGATGCCTTCCCACTCACGCAGCATTGTTTTGATGACCTGCCTTTGCGGATTCGCCGGTGATCCGCATAGGTCGCATGGGATGATCGGATGGTTCACTGCTCCAGAGTAGCGTTCGATATCTTTCTCGCGAACGTAATACAACGGGCGTATCACGTGGTGCACGCCGTCATCAGACTGCAAACGAGGCGGCATGGCTTTCATGCGTCCGCCGTAAAACATGTTTAAGAACAGTGTCTCGACCACATCGTCAAGGTGGTGACCTAATGCGATCTTGGTCGCGCCGAATCGTTTTGCGGCTGAATATAGGATGCCTCGCCTCAGACGCGAACAGATCGGACAATAGGTCTTACCCTCGGGCGTCTTGTCCTTGACGATCGAGTACGTGTCTTCCTCAATCGCGTAGAACTCAACATCAAGAGACTCCGCGTACGAAGGCAATACATCTGGTGGGAACCCAGGTTGCTTCTGATCTACATTCACTGCAAACAGCGAGAAGTCGATCGGTGCGTTACGTCGTAGCGACATCAAAACTTCAAGCAGCGTGTACGAGTCTTTCCCGCCCGAGAGACACACCATCACGCGATCGTTCTGCCCGATCATCTGATAGTCGCCGATGGCTCGGCCAACCAAACGTCTTAGCTTTTTTCGCAGTTTGTTGTGATCGATGTCGCGTTTTCGTGCTTGCGTTAACGTCGAGGACATATTTAGATCAGTTCGATTTGACTCAACCGGCGTCACGAAGAATGGTGACCGGCGGCAAGCGAACGAGCTTTCGCGTCGAGAGATAGCCAACGCTTGCGACGATGCCACCACCAAGTAAGAACCCGGCGATCCAGATTTCAGGTCGTGCCGCATACTCAAATTCGAGCAGCTGTTCTTCGATCAAGTAAAGTGAAAGTTCCGCACCGGCGATAGCTACGAGCCCAGCCATTAGGCCTAGTATCAGAAACTCCGCTGTGAGCGAACCTAGGATCAGTTTCTTAGTTCCTCCCATCGACCGTAATAGTGCATGTTCCTTGATGCGACTATCGCGACTCGCTTGGATTGAAGCTAGTAAAACAAGAGCACCTGACGTTAAAACCAAAATCAAAATCCACTCTACCGCCATAGTCACGCGGTCGATGACGGATTGCACTTGCTTGAGGATCGAGTCGACATCAATGACGGTCATCGTCGGATTTCGCGCGATCAACTGACTCAACTCAGATCGATGTTCGTCTGGAACATAGATCATCGCTCGATAGCTGGAGGGTATGTCGTCGAACACCCTGGGTGAAAATATGAAAAAGAAGTTGAACTGAGCGTTCTCATTCCATTCAAGCGCTCTAAAGCTTGAGATTGTGACGTCAAAGACCTGGCCTTGTACACGGAATGACAGAACATCGCCAATGTCGAGTCCCCAAGCTCGTGCGTAGTCCCGCTCTACCGAGACCTCCATTTCTTCTGCATCCGGCGTCCACCACTCGCCTGCGACAACTTCATTGTTGTCAGGTACGTCCTCGGACCAAGTTAGCTGACGACCCGAGGAAAGCCGCGGTCCCGGCATGTTTGGACGTCCACTTTGGTATTCGCGAACGGGTTCATCGTTCACGGCGACCACCCTTCCATCATAGAAAGCAGCTAAGTCGCCATCTGAGGCATATAGGTCGATAAATTGGGCGACATCGTCGCGTTGGTCCTGCGAAATATTGAAGAGGACATGATTAGGCGTATCCTCAGGCAGTTGTGCCTGCCACTCCTCCACTAACGAGGATCGAACGAGATACAAGATCATCAGCAACATGATGACCAGACTGAAAACCACGATTTGTCCCGTGTTTTCAACATTGCGACGTTGGAGTCCGCTTAAGGCAAGCCGCCAGACGCTACCCGCCTGCATGCCAAGCAGACGTCCGGTTCGCAATAACACGATGGCAACAGCGCCGAATGTGACGGTTACGGCGACGATACCAAGTAACAACCACAACGTGAATTCCCAGCTCCCACTGTACCAGACTAGAAGTCCCAAAATGCCGGTGATCGCGCACGTGTACGTAACCAGCGACGACATACCCGCACGTCGAAAGTCTCGCCGTATGACACGCAACGGCGATACACCTATCAGATCTAAAAACGGTGGCAATGCGAACGCGAAGAGGCAAATAAACCCGGTAACGATGCCCGTCAGTACGGGCATGATGCTTGCTGCGGGTACTTCAGATACGTTAGAGAGTAAGTACTCCGTTAGATACCAAACCAAGCCAAAATGAATCGCGACCCCAGCAAGTAGCCCACTGGCGATCCCGATCAATCCAATAATCAATAAAAGCCCTAGGCAACCCCACAGCACCGTACGTGGTCGCGCGCCCAGCGTCTTCAAAATGCCAACATGGTCGAAATGGCGGCGTGCATACCGATTAGCACTCAAAGCGATTGCGACACCAGCCAGTAGCACAGCCATTGACCCGCCAATAAGGAAAAAACTCTCAGCCCGATCTAACGCTCGTCCGATGCGGGCATCTGAATCCTTGACGTTCCGCCACCGATAGCCTTCCAAGTCAGGTTCGAGGGCTCGATAGAGACCACGAAATGTCGAATCGTCTCCTACGAGCAATAATCGATAGTCAATCTGACTACCCGGCTGGATGACTTGCGTGGCATCGATGTCTTCCATACGCATTAGTACGCGCGGCGACAAATCGAGCATGCTGAAGCCTCGGTCTGGTTCCGCTTCGATGATGCGCGAGACCGTGAGTGGAGCGTAACCAACCTCCACTTGATCACCGAGTTCAATGTCTAAGGTGTAGAGCAATCGCGAGTTAAGCCAAATCTCGCCTGGATTCGGGATCTCAGTGGTCTCCGTGGTCGGGCCGAATGGCTCTTCCGCAACCCGAAGTTTGCCCCGTAACGGATAGTTGCTCTCAACTGCTTTGACGCTCGCAAGTTGTGATTTGGTCTTGTCTTCGCTTGACAGGACCATCGAATTGAAGACAACCATTGAGCTCGTCGTAACTCCCCGATTAATCGCCTCTTGTACGAATTGGTCCGGGATTGGTTTACGCGAGTTGATGCTGCGATCAGCACCGAGAAAAACCGATGCTTCTTTCGTCATCGCTTTCTGCAAACGGTCTACGGTTAGCGTGATGGAAGAGACTGTGCCGACGGCAATCGCTAACGCGACCAACAACAAACGCAATTCACCGGAGCGCCAATCGCTGAGAATGAAGTTCAGAATGAGACGTAAATTCATGCGATAACGGCGCCTGCCGCAAGTTCAGTAGTCGATTGGCAACGCTCCGCCAGACTTCTATCGTGCGTTACGAGAACCAAGGTTGTTCTATTTTCATGATTGAGGTCGAACAGCAAGTCCGCGATACGATGACCTGTTTTGGTGTCAAGATTACCTGTCGGTTCATCCGCGAACAAAACTAGAGGTTCGGAACAAAACGCTCGAGCGATTGCGACGCGCTGCTGCTCGCCGCCCGAGAGCTGTCGGGGATAGTGCTTGACCCGATTCGCCAGTCCAACCCTGTCCAGGTATCGGATCGCGTCTTCACGAGCAGTCCGTTCCCCACGCAGCTCAGCTGGCAGCATTACGTTTTCTAACGCCGTTAAACTATCAATAAGTTGAAATGTCTGAAATACGAAGCCAACAGCACGTGCACGCACCTGCGCCCGTGCATCCTCATTCAGAGCCGAGATTTCATCACCATCAAGCCAGACTCGCCCCCGCGTGGGAACGTCTAACCCCGCCAACAATCCGAGTAATGTAGTCTTACCCGACCCAGATTCACCTACGATCGCTACGGCTTCGCCGCGAGCAATCGAAATATCAACATCCCGCAGAATGGTTAACGACGAGCCCTCAAACTCAACTTCCTTCGTAAGGTCCTCTGCCCGAAGAATGGAATCGTTTTCGTTTGTTGTAGTAGCCAAGTTACTCCTTATCGGTTACTTGTGCATCGGCGCTAGCTTGGGTGCTGAATCCGTGCAACAAGAACAGCGCACGATTTTGGTGGTCGGTGACAGCATCAGCGCAGCCTACCGAATAGACACGGATTCGGGATGGGTGTCTCTCCTTCAGCAAAAGCTAGATACTGAACGACCCGATTGGCGTGTAGTCAATGCGAGCGTCAGCGGTCATACGACCTTAGACGGCTTGGTCAGAATCGACGCTCTGCTTGATGAAGTCAAGCCACAGATCATGATTTTAGAGTTAGGCGCAAACGATGGGTTGAGAGGCTATAAGCTCGACGCCGTACGTGAAAACCTGATTGGACTCATTGATAGCGCACAATCAAGGGGAGTTTTCGTGGTCCTTGCCGGCATGCAGCTGCCTCCAAACTACGGTCCACAATACGTTGGCGGTTTCAAGAGCATGTTCGCCGAGCTTTCAGTAACCAAGAACACAGGGCTCATTCCGTTTTTAATGGATGGCGTCGCGGCGGTCGACGAACTCATGCAGGACGACGGTCTGCACCCGAAAGCGGAAGGTCAACCTGGCCTCCTTGAGAACGTGTGGCCGGTCTTAAGTCGCTACTTGGACGAACTTAGTACCGCCGTCGATTAGGTCTGTGGCGAACCAACATGACGCTCGCCACGACTCCTCGCTAACGACTCCTGTTTCGCGCGTTCATGGAACTGCTTCTTCTGTTGCTCGCTGGTTTCGTGGAAACAGTGCGGGCAGCTCACGCTTTTCACGTAAAGCTTTGATCGTTTGTCTGATTCGCTAATGGGCCTACGGCAGGCGTGGCATTGATCGTACCGACCTTGAGATAGACTCGAATCAACGGATACGCGTTGATCAAAAACGAAACACTCGCCCAACCACCGACTTTCTTCCAGCTCAACCGTTTCCAAGTAACCGAGGACACCACCTTCCAATTGATAGACCGTCTCAACGCCACGTTCTAATAGCGAATTAGACGCCTTTTCGCAGCGTATCCCACCTGTGCAATACATGGCAATCGCAGATTTACCATGTTCTTCTAGCAAATCAGATACATGCGACTCAAACTCAGAGAATCGATTGATTCCAATCGGAACAGCGTTTTCGAACGCGCCAGCCTCGATTTCATACTCGTTTCGGACATCGAGCACCAAAACATCGGGATCAGACAACAAGTGGTTCCACTCGTTGGCTGATACATGCTTTCCGACTTGATCCGTGGGCGTTAGCGACTTACCAAATTGAATGATCTCGTCGCGGGCTCTTACCTTGAGACGGTAGAAAACCGGATTGTCTCCTCTTGCCGTTGAGTATTTCGCTCGCAACGACGCGCCGATTGACGTTTCAACGACTGATACTGCTCGTTCCAATGCACCACGCTCTGGATGAGCGAGGCTAGCGTTTATGCCTTCCCGCGCGATCAACACCGTTCCAACAACTTTCAGGTGCTCGAATCGTTCGCGCAAGCTGGAAGCGGAACTGATTGGGTCCTGTACGTCGATAAATTGATAGAACGAAACGACGTTCATCGCGTATTCAGTCTGCCTTCGAACCGCCAAGGCACGGTGGAGACATCGGTGCCTGTCCGAACCGGCTCTCCCAATTCGCTTCCGTATACGCGTGAATTGCCAGCGCGTGAATTGGTCCCGAAAGCTCCGCCGCGAGAAGATCATTGATCATTCGGTGACGATCCAACAATCGCATTCCCTCGAATTGTGTACTCACAATCGTGACTTTGAAGTGCGATTCCGAACCAGGCGCAACATTGTGATTACCACTCTCGTTCACGACGTCAAGGTGCAATGGCTCTAACGACGCAAGCTTCGTTTCAATAGTCTCTTGAACAGTCATCAGTTCACCTCAGCCAACACAACCGTGATGTTGTCGGTACTGCCGTGTTCACCAGCGGCGTCAATTAACTTATCCAAAAGAAGATTAATGTTCGATCGATGTTCATGCATGATCTCGGACAATGCGTCATTCCTGACGAAGCTAGATAACCCATCGCTGCAAAGCATGAATAAGTCTTTCGGTTTGACCGCAAATTCCGCAACGGTGGGCTTCACGACCTGACTTGGTCCAATACACTGCAGGACTCGGCTGTCCGCCGGTGCTGTTCTGGCCTCTGCTTCAGTGATTTCACCCTGGTCAATTTTCTCATTGATTAGATTGTGATCCCGCGTCATTTGGGTGAATTCCTCGTCTCGCAAGAGATATGCACGTGAGTCACCCGCGTGGCAGATATAGCCTAATTCCGCGACCAGTTGCAGCATGACGAGTGTTGCGCCCATCGCGCGCACGTCCGGTAACTCGCGTGTTCGTGCGTGGATCTCACGATTTGCCTGCTTGATGATGTGTTCAAGCTTGCCGCGATCCATATTTTCGGGCCCCTGCTCGCGAATCCGTTGCGTTACTTCGTCAGCGGTCATCCGTGCAGCGATATGACCTGCGTCCAACCCTCCCATGCCATCAGCAACGCCACATAGCTGCAATTCAGGACGTGTCCAATAGACATCCTCGTTACGTGAACGGACTCGTCCTTTCCATGATTTGCCGATGAGAATCAATCGCGAAATGCTCGTGGCATAGACTCGTAACCTAAGCGTATTCCGTATTTCATGCCAGGTGTCACCGAAGTCTCTCTCGGAATACACTTATCGTAGTCTGTATTTTTGTGATTCTACGCTCGATTTGAAGGCTCGTCAGGTATTCGTTCCATTCACCGCAGTATTACTCTCACTGACGCCGCAGAGGTCGCTCGACGAACGTGACAACCGCTCGAGCAATAATCCTACGACGAATACGCCAGAGCGGAATGGGTTGCCGACATGACACTCATTTCTGATTCGAGCTGATCTGTCTCAAAACGAAGCAATTCGGAAGTATTACGTCCAGAGCGCTGAGATTGGGACAGCCGCGAGTCTATCTCCGAAAGGCACGGGGCGTGCGTGGTCGTACAGCACGAATCCCGCGACAAATCGTTCTCCGACATCGGATTGCAGACGACGCATCCCTTTGAAGTCTCCGCTTGTGACGGTACTACTTGCTTTGACTTCTATTCCGACGACATACCCGTTTCGATTCTCCATGACGATATCTACTTCGTTTTTTTCTTTATCGCGGAAGTGATAGAAACCCAATCGTTCCATTGACGCGTACGCGATTTTTAGAAGCTCACTGAGTACGAAAGACTCCAAAATCGCACCAAGCAGACTGCGGTCTAGTCGAATCCGGTCAATATTGACGTGTTTGAGTGTCGCGAGTAAACCGGAGTCTAAAAAGTGCAATTTCGGCGTCTTGACTATGCGTTTCAACGCATTGCTGTGCCAAGGTGGAACAACTGTCACGAGAAACAAATTAGCCAAATGGGTGACATACTCTCGCGTCGTAACGTGATTCATGTTGAGCGCCGAGCCAATGCAGCTGAAATTGACTAGCTGGCTGGACGATTCCGCAAGTACACGAAGCAATCGGGGAAGCACATTGAGTAAACCGATCTGCGCGATATCTCGTACATCGCGTTGGATGATCGCCTCCACATAGTCCTCATGCCAAATCTCGCGTTCGACAGCCGATTCCCGTGTCAGTGGTTCCGGATAACCGCCTTTAAGCACGAGCTCGAGGAGATCGTCACCGAGTGCTGTCTCTTTACTGTCTATTAATATGTCTCCAGAGAAAGCTCGTTCGAGAAATGTCGGTCTTCGTTCACGGATTTCTGCCTGTGCCAACGGGAGCAACCTAATCATCGACATACGTCCAGCAAGTGACTCGGATACTCGCGGAATCGTCATCAGATTTGCGGAACCAGTGAGCAAGAATCGCCCCGGTCTAGGATCCGTGTCAACAGCAGTCTTGAGTGCAAGCAAGAGCTTCGGTACCCGTTGGATTTCGTCGATCACCCCACTATCGAGAGCACGTACAAAACCTACCGGATCCGTCTCAGCTGATGACAATACTGTTGGATCGTCCAGATTCATGTAACGCATGTCCTTTCCAGCTATAAGCCTGGCGAGAGTGGTCTTCCCTGCCTGTCTTGGACCTATAAGTAAGGCTACCCGCGCTTGAGCCAGAGCCGCACGGACACGACTTTCAGCTAATCTTGGATACATGGATCAAGGCGCATCCGTAAGGCGTTTTCGTTATACTCAGGAGAACATGAAGTGTCAATGCGGAGAGCACATTTTCACATTGGTTACACGAATCAATTGTAGATACGATTGCGTCCAATTGAAAGAATACAACCGACTGATTGAAAGAACATTACCTATTATCACGAGTATTTACACGGCTCACACCCCTGATTTTCAAATTTCATCTAATTATTTCCTTTATTATCAAATAGTAATAAACGTCCCAGGCCGAACGACTAATTGAAATCAATTGTGCGGTAATTTGAAAGATCAAATTTGTCTAACTGAAAGAAAATTAGATTTTAGACGACCATCACAAACTCAAACTGGAGCTTGGTAACACGATACTGAACAAATACGCCGTATAATCCAAAATACCGGTCCACGACGATTAAACGATCACATTTTTCACATGTTAAGCGTCCTCTCTCCGTCCAAAAACCTCGACTTCAATACGCGTACCACGTCACGAAAAAAGACCGAACCTCAGTTTCTCAACGAGGCAAAATCCCTAATTGCCACAATGAGTCAACTGAATGCGAGCGACATTAAGTCGCTAATGAACATCAACGACGATCTCGCTTCGCTTAACGAGGAGCGTTTTCGCAACTGGGATACGGGCTTTCAAGGCGCGAAACAAGCTGTACTCGCGTTTCGAGGCGATGTGTACCTTGGACTCGACGCTACTACACTTAGTGAGCGGGACTTGACATCGGCACAACGTCGCATACGCATCCTATCTGGTCTATACGGTGTGTTACGTCCCCTCGACCAAATTCACCCATACCGACTAGAAATGGGATTGCCGATTAAATCGAACGGAGCTGAGAATCTGTATGGGTTCTGGGGTTCACGACTTGCTGGCTGGCTCAATGAAGAACTAAGCCAACAAAGCAACCCAATTCTGATCAATTTGGCCTCCGACGAGTACTTCAAGGTAATCGACACGTCGCGTATCGAGTATCCCATCATAAAGTGTCAGTTTCTAGATAAGTTCCGTGACAACTATCGATTCATGAGCTATTACGGTAAACGTGCACGCGGATTAATGGCGCGCCACATCGTTACTGAAAAGATCGACAATGTTGCGGGTCTAAAACGATTTTCGTCCAATGGCTATCGTTTCGATAAAGAGCGTTCAAGCAAAACCAAATTGGTGTTTATTCGCGACGAGCCGACTACGACACAATCGTAGTTCGTCTCAGCTAAGACCCGTCGAGACACGTAAGTCCGAGGCACTCTAGCGATCTGCATCGCGATTGCGATGATGTCCCTACGAACCAGCTGACCTCTCGTCGATCAACTTGCAGTCGAAGTCACTGAACACCACGCGTTCCTCTGTTGCTATCCGTTTGACTACGAATGCCCTACCGCGTACATCAGAACTAATCGATTTAAGCAGAGTGGCTCCCGTCACGTGATCCTTCACGAACGTTGCTTCTTGTTCAAATGTTCGAATCTTGACACCGGTCATCGGTGAAGCTGGTTCATTGAGCGAGACGAAAATCCGTTCAGGTCGCAACCCGTCCTTGACGACTGTCAGCCGCCCGTTCATATTTTTCTCCATCTCGTCTGGCATCTCCCCGCCCAATTCTGGCTTGAAGGCGACTTCGACAGTTTTCTCGTTGTTCTGCACAAGTCTTACAGACTCTGATCGAATCGTTGTCAGAAAAGTAAGATCAGTCGGGTCGGTCCTACGGCTGGCTCGTTCGTCCGCCTCTTCCGCATATTCAGCAAGTTCACTTTCTGACGGTTTACGCCCGTCGATAGTCACAAGACGCCACGCCGTCTCCGGCGAATAACGTTCAACTAGAACCTCCGATTCTTCTGACGACTCCCTCGTCATCGTATAGGCGCAAACGATGTTGTCCTGCGACGGATTAGCCTCCACTAACTCAAGGTAGCTTAGATCGAAATCGGCCGCAAAAACGGTTGCAGGAAATAAAACTAGGAATGACACAAGATTCCGAAGAAGATAGCCTATGTTCTGCACCAATGTCCAACCTAATGATTAAAAAACGGAGTCTCTACCCCAAGCGTCGATTCAAGTCTCGACGATCGCACTCCACAAGCGCTTTCAAGAAGTCACCTTCGTTGGTGACATGCAGCGCGGTCGCTTTCGCAGAGTGAAACGGACCATACGATTTGCGCTTATCCCGCTAGATCACCAACGGTAGGACACAGTCCCACACATGAAGTTCAAACGAACAACGTCATTCACGAGACTACGGTCTAACGCTCAAGCGCCGACTTATTGCGCGTTGATTGGTGGTGCCGATTCACTCAACCCATCTTGTGTACTGGATCAGAACTCCAGAACGTTAGGCGATCTTGGAGTCCCGTGGAAAGAGATCGTGAAACTGTGCTTTTCGTAATTTGACCGATCCCGCACCTTCTCCTTTTTTCTTGCTTCGGACCATATTCAGAACCTCCACACAAAAAGCAAACGCCATCGACGCGTAGATCAATCCTTTCGGAACGTGTATGCCCCACGCTTCCACGATTAGCGCGAATCCGATCAGCACAAGAAATGCGAGCGCCAATACCTTCAGCGAGGGATGATCTTCAACGAACCGGCTTATCGGTCCAGCCGTGAGCATCATCACGACCACTGCGGTCACGATTGCCGCAATCATCACGATTACATCGTCGACCAAGCCGACTGCCGTGATCACTGAGTCGAGCGAAAACACCATATCGATAAGCGCGATCTGTGCCAGTACCCACCCGAACGTCGCTGCTTTGAGACTCCTTGTGCCTTCCTCAACCACGCCCAACGAGTTATGAATTTCCAACGTCGCTTTGAAGACCAGGAAGGCACCGCCGAAAAACAAAATCAAGTCTCGACCGGAAACGCCGCGACCGAAAACATGGAATAGATCTGCAGTGAGTCCAATGATCCAACTCAGTGTTAGCAGCAACAAGATGCGCATCACCATCGCTAGACCCAAACCAATCGTTCGCGCACTTCTCCGCTGATGCGCGGGTAACTGATTGGTTGTGATTGAGATGAAGACGATGTTGTCGACACCTAACACAATCTCGATGGCTGTCAGCGTGACAAACGCCGCCACTATCTCATAACTAAGTACGAATTCCATCGTGAAATCTCTCCTTTAGGTGGACGTGTCGAGCGTTCGTCCTTCAACACCCTTTTTATAATCTCCCGCTGCCGTCAACGACTTGACATCAGCGCGAATGACAACTCCCGAATCACTCGAAGCAGCCGTATTTAGGCGCTTAGTCGACCATTTAGACCAGCATAAAGAGGTCCAGAATATCGAGTTGATGAATCTCGCTGGGTTCTGTCGGAACTGCCTCGCAAAGTGGTATATAGCTGCAGCGGAAGAGGCGGGTGAGACCCTCGACTATGAGGACGCTCGCGAACGCGTCTACGGCATGCCATATGCCGAGTGGAAAGAGAAGTACCTACTCGACGCGACGCCAGAGCAACTGGCAAAAATGCAACAACAAGCAGATCATCACTGATTCGCCATCTGGCGCATGACAGAATCCGATCAAACTAGCGATCGAGTCGGTCGCCTAACAAGGTTTTGGCGAGAGTGGCGAGGATTCATCTACTTCGTCATCGCCATGATCCTGTTTCGCTCGGTAATCGCCGATTGGAACCAAGTGCCATCAGGCAGTATGGAACCCAACATCATGGTTGGGGACCGAATCGTCGTAGACAAGATCAGTTATGACTTGCGCGTTCCTTTTACGCTCACGCGAATCCACCAATGGAGCGATCCACAGCGTGGCGACGTCATCACGTTTCCCAACCCTCGCGATGACGAGGTATACGTTAAGCGTTTAGTCGCCGTACCGGGCGACACGGTCGAAATGCGCAACAATCGACTGATCATCAATGGTGAACGAGCTACCTATCGTCAGGTCGATAGTGAAACCGCGGAAGAGCTGTCATCACAGCTCCACCAACGGAGCTTGAGAACCCATCGCTTACTCGAAGAGTCAGTGCTCGGCAGTACGCGAGTCATCATGGAGTCGCGCAGCAGGGGGAACTCAATGACTCGCTCCTTCGGCCCTGTTCAAGTTCCCGCCGACTCGTATTTCGTGATGGGCGATAACCGGGATAACAGTAAAGATTCGAGGGAGTTCGGCTTCCTTGAACGCGACCGAGTACTCGGTCGCGCTTACGCAATTGCGTTCTCCGTCGATACCAGCAAGTACTACTTGCCACGCCCAAGCCGATTCTTTACTGATTTAGAGTAGTCACTCTCGCAGTTGAATCGGTAACATTTTGATGACGGTATTGGTCTAACCTGCCGCATTGTCACACGATTAGGACGATTCCTTGCCTCGATTAATCCGATTACTAGTCGGCGTCTGCGTTGTCTCTCTCACCAGTTCGATGGTCGCAGAGACCGAGACCACTTTTCTGCCGACGCTCGAACCGTTGCCAGTTCATCCACGTGCCGCGCGGTTCATAGTCGACCAGGTACGGAGCAATCACTTAATCCGCAACGCGCCGCTGGACGACGAAGCTTCCTCGCAAATCTTTGATCGTTATCTCGAGGTACTTGATCGACGCAAGCAGTTTTATCTTGCTCGCGATATCGCGGAGTTCGAATCTTTCCGACATGAATTCGACAATGCTCTCAAACGTGGTCGGCTCGAACTTGCATTCAGCATGGTCAATCGACTACAGACTCGACGTGACTCGCGGTATGAATGGATTCTGAATCGGCTCGAGCGAGGCATGGAGTCCTTCGATCTGAATAGCAGTGTTGAGCTACCGCTCGATGCAGATGACTTGGAGTGGCCGATCGACGGCGCCGAAGCAGATTTGCGTTGGGAACACAACCTTACAGATTCCATCATCCATATGCGACTGAATAAGCGTGAACCGGATGAGATCATTGATTTGCTCACGAAGCGCTATATCAATCGTCGCAATCAGAACCGACAGTTCACGTCAGAAGAAGCGTTTGCCAGCTACATCAACTCGTTTACACATATCTACGACCCACACACCGTTTACTTCTCGCCACGTGACGCTGAGGACTTTCACATGTCCATGCGAATGTCGCTTGAAGGAATCGGCGCACTGCTCGGTACGGAGGATGAATATGTCAAGGTTATCAGCCTTGTTAAAGGTGGACCGGCGGAACTTGACGGTGAACTCAAGGCCGCGGACCGAATCGTTGCTGTAGGTCAGGATCCTGATGGTCCAATGATTGATGTGGTTGGGCGACGAATCCAAGATGTCGTTGATCTAATCCGTGGCCCGAGGGGAACGATTGTTCGCTTAGAGGTGCTAGAACCCGTGAGTTCTGGCAGCACCTCAAAAATCGTGTCGATCACGCGGGATCGCGTGAAACTCGAAGAAACCGCGGCGAAGAAGAAAGTGTTTTCACTTCAACACGAAGGCGTTGAGCGAAAGATTGGCGTCATCGAGCTTCCGAAGATGTACGCAGACCTTGCTGGAGAACAACGCGGTGAAGAGAACTATCGTAGTGCAACTCGCGATGTCGCGAACTTACTCGACGAACTCGAAGAAGAGAACATCGATGGCTTGATACTAGATCTTCGCCACAACGGTGGCGGATCGCTTCCAGAAGCCCTCAAACTCGTCGGCTTATTTATCGAAACCGGTCCTACGGTTGTAGTCAAAGGACTTGGTCGAAAACGTCAGGTCATGAAGGACAACGACAAGAGCATCGCGTACGACGGTCCGTTAGCTGTTCTCGTGAATCGAAGTTCTGCCTCTGCTTCCGAGATTTTTGCAGGTGCAATTCAGGACTATGGCCGCGGATTAGTCTTAGGTACTCGTACTTACGGTAAGGGGTCAATTCAGTCGATTCTTTCGTTGAACCACGGACAACTAAAGATCACGCAAGGCAAGTACTATCGCATAACGGGAGAAACCACGCAACACAACGGCGTGACCCCCGACATTGAGTTCCCTGAGTTAATTGATTCGGAAGCAGTCGGCGAGAGTTCCTATCAGAACTCCTTGGACCTTGATGCACTTGAACCTGCGGAATTCGAAGTGATGGCTGACATCGAGGGCATCGTCGATGTCCTGACGGAGCGGCATGAGCAACGTACGAAAGACGATCCTCACTTCGTCTACTACCGTCGTCTTGAAGAGCGGATGAATCTCAATCGCGAGATTTCACACATTTCCCTCAATGAAGCGGAGAGACGCGCAAGACGCGAGGAGAGTGCCGCTTGGCGACTTAGCACTGAGAACGACTATTTGCGTGCGTTAGGCGAAGAACCAGTCGCGACCGTCGATCAGTTGGATGAGGTCATGCGCGAATTACCTGACAAGCGCGCTAACCAAGTTGATGGCATGGTGGAAGAATCCGGCCGGATTCTCATCGACTACATTGACTTTAATCCGACGTTAGCCTACCGAGACGGTGCTACCGCCGCCACGTTAGAGAATTAGAGAACGAATTCCAAAGCGCGAGAATCGATGGTCTCGCGCAACTTCTCCTTGAAGGTCGCGAACGGCAAGGTCGTCTGTGCTCGTACGCCGTAACGGCGTAATGTAACTTCGTTTGCTTCGACTTCCCGTTCACCCACAATCAGTAGGTTCGGGATCTTGCGCATCGTTCCTTCGCGAATCTTCTTCGATACCGTGTCGCTCGTTGAACCCAATTCCGCGCGCACAAAATCCGATCGCAAGTCGTTGACGATCTGCTGGGCGTACGCGTCAAATTGCTCTGACACCGTAAGCACTTGTACTTGAATGGGCGCAAGCCAAGTCGGAAAGGCACCGCCAAAGTGCTCGATCAGAAAGGCTACAAAACGTTCGTGCGTCGAGAACGGTGCGCGATGGATGCAATAGGGTACGTGCTCCTCACCGTCGGGACCGATGTATTTCAGGTCTAAACGCTTCGGAATGGCGAAGTCGAGCTGAACCGTACTCACTGACTCCTCACGCCCCGTTACGGTCGGAAACTGCACGTCAATCTTGGGTCCGTAGAAAGCAGCTTCACCTTTTGCTTCAACGTAGTCGAGGTCGAGTTCATCAAGGATTTTTCTCAAAATCGCTTGTGACGATTCCCAAGCTTCCGGTTCATCAACGTATTTGTTTTTACCTTGTGGATCTTCAGGATCCCAACAGCTCAAACGTAGCGAGTAGTCCTTCAAGCCGAGAATTGCGTATGCGCGATCGTATAGCGCGATCACATTTCGAAATTCGTCGGCAATTTGATCTTCAGTGCAATAGATATGCGCGTCATTCATGCACATGCCTCTGACTCGAAGCAGTCCACCAACCGCCCCTGAGTCTTCAAAGCGATAGACGTGACCGTACTCCGCCAAACGCACAGGCAACTCTCGATAGCTTCGAAGCGATGACGCGAAAATCTTGTGGTGATGCGGGCAGTTCATCGGCCGGAGCACGTAGGCTTCCTTCACGGTTTCACCGTGTTCAGTCTCCTCAACCAACTCCATAGGCGGGTACATGTCATCAGCGTAATAAGGCAAATGCCCCGTCCGATAGAACAGGTCCTGCTTCGCGATGTGCGGCGTCGCAACGCGTTGATAGCCATCGATAAATTCCAACTCGCACGCTAACTTCTCGAGCTCATCTCGTATGACGGTACCGTTTGGCAACCACAACGGTAGACCACGACCGATTTCGTTATCAATCGTGTATATGTCAAGTTCGCGCCCCAGTTTCTTGTGGTCTCGTTCTAGTGCAAGTTCGTACGCCTCCACATAGGCGTCTAGCGCGGCTTTATCCTCGAACGCCCATGCGTAAATTCGTGTCATCATCGTATTTCGAGAATCACCACGCCAATACGCACCAGCAACGCTTCTTAGTTTGAACGCATCGCGTGGGATTTCCTTGGCAGTGTCAACGTGTGGTCCTTCACACATATCCACGAAAGGTCCGTTCCGATAAAACGACAGAGCCTCAATACCGTTTTTCTCGCACAGCTCCTCTGCGTACTCGCGCTTATACGGTTCGCCCATTTCATCGATACGAGCAAGTGCTTCTTCCTTAGGTAGCTCCTCGTGATAAAACCGTTGCCCTTTCTTGAGAATTCGACGCATTTGACGTTCGAGTTCCGGAAAGTCTGCCTCGGTAATCGGTTCCGGGAGTACAAAGTCGTAGTAGAAACCGTCCGAGATAGGAGGTCCAAAACCTAGCGTTGCGCCTTCCCGTATCTCAAGTACGGCTTGCGCTAGTACATGTGCCAAACTGTGTCGTATGCGATACAGTGCGTCGTGTGTGGTGGCGTCGATTACGCCAGAGTGTTCAAACGGCATAGGTCTCTAGATCACTAATGCGGTCAAGCCGCCTCGTCGATGATGTTGTTCAAGACGTATTGAAGGATGCCGCCGCAGCGGAAGTACTCAATTTCGTTGTCTGTGTCGAGGCAACTCAGGACACGGTGTTCGTCCTTTGAGCCGTAGGCGCGATGGATGACCATCTTCAACTCTTGTCTCGGCGTGATTTCTGTCTGTCCGTCCAAAAAGCCAATAGAGACCGTTTCTGATCCATCCAATGCAAGGGTTTTACGAGACTCTCCTTCACCGAATTCCAACGGCAACACGCCCATTCCTACAAGATTGGACCGGTGAATACGTTCGAAACTTTCGGCAATCACTGCCTTCACGCCAAGTAACCGAGTTCCCTTTGCGGCCCAATCACGACTCGAACCGGTACCGTATTCCTTGCCAGCAAAAACAACCAAAGGGGTACCTTCGCGTTCATATCGCATCGCAGCGTCATAAATCGAGACCAAGTCGCCAGTCGGTGCATGCTTGGTGTAGCCACCTTCAACGTCTGTTAGCATCTCGTTTCTGATTCGGATATTCGCTAAGGTGCCACGCATCATGACTTCGTGGTTCCCGCGACGAGAGCCATAAGAGTTGAAATCAATGACTTGCACGCCGTTCTGCTGAAGATATTCCCCTGCCGGGCTCGCAGGTTGGATGGCTCCAGCCGGCGAAATGTGATCAGTCGTCACGGAGTCACCAAGAACCGCCAGAACCTTAGCTTCGTCGATGACGACATTTTGATCAAGATCTCCACCCACTGTAAAGAACGGCGGTTGTTTAATGTAGGTTGACTCGTCCCAGCCATATGTGCTGGACTCATCGACCGAGATCTCACGCCACGCATCCGGACCGGTAAAGACGTCACTGTATTGGCTCGAAAACATGGAAGCGGTGACGCGTCCAACCACATCCTCAACATCTTTCGAACTTGGCCAAATATCCCGAAGAAAAACGTCGTTTCCATCCGAGTCTTGACCGAGAGGTTCTTTCGTTAGGTCGATTCGTGTAGTACCCGCGATTGCGAATGCAACTACCAGCGGCGGCGACGCCAACCAGTTCGCGCGAACCTCTTGATGCACGCGACCTTCAAAGTTGCGGTTACCGGAAAGGACTGCCGAAACGGTCAAGTCACCTTTTGCGATTGCGCCAGAGATTGCTTCTGGCAGCGGACCGGAATTGCCGATGCAAGTTGTGCATCCATAGCCTACGAGGTTGAAGCCAACTTGATCCAGCGCTGATTGAAGGTTAGTTTCCTCGAGATATTCTGTTACGACTTTGGAACCCGGCGCTAATGATGTCTTTACCCAAGGTTTTACCTTTAGTCCTCGATTCAAAGCATTTCGGGCAACTAACCCTGCCGCTAACATCACCGCAGGATTCGACGTGTTTGTACAAGACGTGATCGCGGCAATGACAACGTCGCCATGCTTTAACTCGTAGTCCTCACCTTCGATCGGAACTCCACCTTCATCAGACGAATCTCCGCTTAAGGCAGCAGCTTGATCAAACGCCTCCTTAATTCCCGATAACGTGACGCGGTCCTGCGGTCGTTTCGGTCCCGCAAGTGAGGGAACTATTCCATTTAGATCGAGGTGAAGCAATTCCGAAAACTCAGGTTCGTTCTCTTCGTCAAGCCACATTCCCTGCTGCTTCGCATACGCTTCGGCCAAAGCGATCGTCTCAGCGGGTCGAGATGAAAGTTCTAAATAACGGATTGTTTCCTGGTCTACCGGAAAGAATCCACACGTCGCACCGTATTCTGGTGCCATATTGGCGATCGTTGCGCGGTCCGCCAGCGAAAGATGCTTAACCGCTGGTCCAAAGAACTCTACGAATTTACCAACGACGCCGTGTTCGCGAAGCATTTCAACGACTCGTAATACCAGGTCGGTAGCGGTAACACCTTCTGACAGCTCTCCAGTCAATCGCACACCGACTACTTTGGGGACAAGCATTGAGATCGGTTGTCCCAACATCGCCGCTTCGGCTTCGATACCACCGACTCCCCACCCTAATACACCGAGTCCATTGACCATAGTGGTGTGACTGTCCGTGCCCACGAGCGTATCTGGATACGCGACTAACTTACCATCTTCTTCTCTCGTCCAAACGACTCGAGACAAATACTCTAGATTCACCTGATGGCAAATACCTGTACCAGGTGGTACTACACGGAAATTGTCGAACGCCTGTTGACCCCACCTGAGGAATCTATATCGTTCGCCATTCCTCCCCATTTCCGCTTCGACATTTGCAGCGAATGCACTGGACGATCCGAAATGGTCAACCATCACAGAGTGATCGATCACTAAGTCAACAGGAGTTAATGGATTAATCAACGATGGGTCCGCACCAGCGGCGACAGTAGCCCCGCGCATGGCGGCTAGGTCCGCGACGGCAGGAACCCCGGTGAAATCCTGCATTAACACTCGCGCTGGCCGATAGGCTATTTCGGAAGCATCAGCGCTACTCGAACTCCAACTGCCGAGCTTCACGATATCACTTCGTGTTACCGAGTTACTATCCTCAAACCGAAGAAGGTTCTCAAATAAGACCTTTAGAGATACAGGCATTCTTGATACATCACCCGCACCGTTCTGACAGGCAAGTTTTAAGTCAAAATAGTCGTATTCGCGATCATTAAGCTCGAGACTTGAACGACACTTAAATGAGTCTATACTCACTTGAGATCCTTTGGATTGTGTAAATTCGCTCGATAGCCGCCTATCTTCTAGGCAGCACACGGTTGTGGATGCGGGCGAATTGTACGAACTCTACGTGATGATAACGTCGTTTTACGTTCGCGCGTTACTTACTTTAATATAAACATCATTTGATTATGATTAGATACGGTTTCGTCGTTAGTATCGAAACTAAACTAAACCCGCCGAATTAACGTACTTTTAATGAAGAAATGAAGTAGTCTATTGCTTAACTCTAAGCAAATAACATTATGTCGAATCTATTTATATATTAGCTTGATGGAGATCAACATTTTGATATACAACGATTAAAGCCGAAAACAGCATTTGATACCAGACATTCCCCGCGCCGTCTGGCATAAGGGACCTGGGGTAAGTTTGTGCGACTTTTTTCATATTAGTTCGTGCGGTTTTGGTGATTTGGGCGGCTGCCGTTCGCCGCGCATAATTGGCAATCCTAACAGGTAGTTAGGCTCGTGTCGGCCACGGAGGGCCACCCATGTCCAAGTCACGGCGCAAGACTGCCCTGATGGGCGACTTGCTAGAGCGCGTACGGGAGCAATTCCAGCGTGTGACGATTGGCGACGATCGCCCTGCCAACACGTATACAGCGAGGGATTGCCTCATGTGCGGGTTGGCGATCTTCGTGTTGAAATTTCCGTCGATGTTGAAGTTCGACGACGCCCGCGACGAGCCGGTGCTATGCGGCAACTTGCGGCGGTTGTTTGGGGTCGCACGGGCGCCGACCGACTCGACCTTGCGGCGTCGCTTGGACGCCATCGACCCGAAGGCGGTACATCGCGTCTTGCGCATCCTCTTCGGGCGGTTGCTCCGGCATCGTCATCTGGAGCCCTTTCGGACGGCGGACGGCGCGTTGCCGCTGGCGGTTGACGGCACGGGCTACTACACCTCCACGAACGTGCACTGCAACCGTTGCCTGAACCAGAAGACGCGGGGCGGCGAGATTCGTTATCGGCATGCGATCTTGGGGGCGGTGGTGGTGCATCCGGACGTTGACCAAGTCGTCCCCGCCGCGGTCGAACCGATCATGAAAATCGACGGCGCGAGCAAGCAGGACTGCGAGCAGAACGCCTTCAAGCGCTTGCTTCCGCGACTGATGAAGGAACGCCAGGGCTGCCGCTTTGTCGTGCTCGCCGATGCGTTGTATGCCAATGCGCCGACGGTGAAGCGGTTGCGCGAGCACGGGCAGGACTTCATCCTGACCGTGAAGGACGGCAGTCACGCCCACGCCTTAGAGCAACTTCACGACATCAGCTTTCAAGACGATCCTGACGACCCGCTGTGCAGCTATCGATGGCTCGAACAGGCGCAATTGAACGAAGAACACGGCGAGGCCTGCCTGGTCACGCTGGTCGAACAGGATACGTGGGACCGCCACGGGAAGCACGCCCGGTGGAGCTGGGCGACCAATCGCCCGGTTGGGACGGTGGCCGACGCCCGCGCGATTGCGCAGTTGGGACGGTCCCGCTGGCGGATAGAAAACAACGTGTTCAAGACCCTGAAAGCCGAAGACGGCTATCACTTCGAGCACAACTACGGGCATGGCGAGCATCACTTATGCACGATCATGATGCTGTTGATGTTTCTGGCGTTCACCATCGATCAGGTCAACGCCATGGCGTGCGCCTTCTTTCAAGCCGCACGGGAACGCCAACGCGCCGCTTATTCCTTGTGGGAATCGCAACGCGCCATCATATTGTTCATCGCCTGCGCTTCGTGGGATGAGTTCTACAACCGCCTCGCAGGCGTACCGCCCGACATCTAGTCGCCCGACCTCGGTCGCTGACTCCTAGCGGCACTCACACACCAATCCACCGAACGATTTGCCAGCGACGCGCACCCACGTCGCGGATCGCTCACGCCCAGCGCTTGTCCGGCGACAAGAAAATGGACCGCCTCGGCGAGGAACGCCACAAAACATGCGTATTAACACGCTCAGCAACGGCAAAATGCGGACCATTCACCCTTCAAGAAAACTATATTTCGCATGGCGTTGTTGAGCGGGGAATTTCTGATTTGATACGCAATACTTGCTCAGAATATAGACACTCACTTCACGGAAGACGTCACTTTAAACTACTTCGTTGTTTTTCTTGCTGCTCTTTCAGCAAACAAATCCTCATAGTGAGTCGTTAGTTTCGATGCGCCGAAGAACCCTCTTACCATCATACGCGGTACTGGTTGATAGTTCCGAGTAATGGTGTGCATTACGGCGCCGTTGACGAAATATGCGTCGCCTGGCTCGCCGGTCAATTCAACGACTCTCAGGTCGACACCGTTTACACAGCCTGTTTCCTTGAGGAAACGTTCTCGATTCGTCGTTTGCTTGGACAGCAAATCGCGGAAGTACGGATACTTCTTCAATTTTCGCTTAGCACTCTTCGATGAAACAGCCGAGGTTGAATTTTCAAACAAACGATGGGAGCCAGTGATCACCATGGTACCGCCACCACGCGGTCGAACATGATTGATAAAACCCAAGACTATCACGCCCGCTAAGCCTTCACCAGGAATGTTCGGAGTATCAGAATGCCAGATTGAACTTGGTACGACTTCGTCCGAAATGTATCGGTGTTGGTGCGAAAACGTGAGAAGTAGCAGCGCCGTCTGCTTTTCTAAGTTTGGCTCACGTGCAAGTGTGCTAGCGATCTCACGGATTCGGTCGTTATAGATCGATTCAAGACCGCGAACTCGTCGGGTGGCCTTAGTTGCCTTCTTAATCGTGGCTTCGTCCATTTCCTCCCAAGACTTCGGGTCATCTTTCTCGATACCCCATCTTTCGAATCGTCGCCAAAGCTCTTTTTCGACCTCAGAGGCAATGTTCCGGTCGAACATACCTTTGACCTTGATGACACCTAGTTCATCGAAGTCTTGCATTTGTTGTTCGGTGAGCGCCGGTTTTATTTCAGAAGGCGACTCTTGCTGCATTACCTGAGATATCAAGAACTGAGTTGGTTTGCGTTTGCGTCGATGCAAATTATGGAAACTATAGATTAGACGATCCTAAGCTACCTTTCTGCGGGGACGGCTTCCCGCTGGATGCCGTTGCTCTACCTTCTACCTACGCCTCGGAGATTTCCCCACCCGCGCTGGGAGCTCGCTAACCCTCAAGCAGAATGTTCTTGGACGCTTTGATGTCCCGATTTCCCGAATGTCCTAACTTTATGTAGGATTAGCTAACGGGTAACTGCGTTCAAAATCCCGCAGCGCCACCTTGGTTGCGACTGTCGCTGGTGGCTGTAATCGAATCTCGATCCTTCAGAATCGAGTTAGCATCACCGATTCTGAATTGTTCGGGTAGGACCTGTAGATTCACATGTCCCATCTCGCGTAGCGCATTCATGCGGGCTTCCTTAATCCCAGCCTCAAATCGCACGCTGTTTGGCTGCCACTGATGATGGAAGCGCGGTGCATTCACCGCTTCTTCCAGATCAAAGCCGTGATCAATCACGTTGAGAATCACCTGTAACGTCGTCGTGATGATGGTCGATCCTCCGGGACTACCTGTGATCAGAATGAACCGATCGCCTTTAGATACGATAGTCGGTGTCATCGAGCTCAACATCCGCTTACCTGGCTCAATTGCGTTAGCCTCACCACCGATGAGTCCAAACATGTTCGGTGTACCAGGTTTAGCGCTGAAATCGTCCATTTCGTTATTGAGTAGAAATCCCGCGCCGTCTACCACAATCCCGCTTCCGTAACCACCATTAATCGTCGTCGTAAACGCCACTGCCATACGTTCGGCGTCGATCACCGAAAAATGCGTGGTTTCAAAGGGTTCTCGCGGTATTGAACCTGCCGCAATATCATCAGAGTTCGACGCTGTGGCACCAATATCCTCAATGCGACTTAACGCATATCGCTTCGAAAGTAATCGATCGAGAGGTACTGGATAGAAATCAGGATCGCCGAGATGAACTGCTCGATCGGCGTACGCACGCCTCTCCACTTCGATCATCAAATGCATCGCGGGAGCCGTATGAAATCCCAATTCGTACAAGTCAAACGGCTCAAGCATGTTGAGTAACTGCACGACAAGCACCCCTCCTGAGGATGGCGGCGGCATCGAGTGAACGTCATATCCGCGGTATCGACCGTGAATCGGCTCGCGCCATGCGGGTTCGTATCCCGCAAGATCTTCTTTTGAAATCAAGCCACCACCACGAGTCATTTCTGCGACGATGAGATCCGCCGTCTCTCCGGTATAGAAGCCGTCACGCCCTTTCGCACTAATGCGAGCTAGGGTCGCAGCAAGATCGGGTTGTTTGAACACCTCACCCGCTTGATAGAACGAACCATCGTCCTTGTAGAAGACGCGTCGTGTCGAACCTATATGTTGAAACCGTTCATGACGCGACATGAACTGGCGCGCAATATCCGCTGGTAACTCGAAACCGTCCCGAGCAAGTTCGATAGCGCGAGTCATCACAGCTTCGCGCGATAGTACGCCAAATCGTTCATGCATCGCGAGTAAGCCCGCAACCGATCCTGGAACACCGGAAGAAAGATGAGACCGAAGTGCACGGTCCGCAACGTACTCCCCACTTTCATCTAGAAACATATCCCGAGAAGCATCACCCGGCGCGCGCTCGCGATGATCGTTTGCATATACATCGCCTTCAGGCGTTCGAATGACTGCGAAGCCACCACCACCCAAATTACCGGCCGATGGATACGTGACCGCGAGGACGAACGCGGTCGTAACCGCGGCATCGACCGCATTCCCTCCTTCTCGCATCGCCGCGACACCAGCCTCACTTGCCAACATCGAACGTGAAGAAACCGCCGCGTTGTCGACAACGACAGTATTTCCATCAATGCCCGCTGTCGTGACCATGACCAATGTGAGTGCGATCGAGGTCACACCGGGGCGGACTTTAAACGCCGCCTGCAACCTCTCGCATATCGATCCTGTTTTGGTGCCGACCAAAATCCTTTGAGATGAGTTCATCGACTAATCCTTTCTATGTCTAGAAGTAATACGCGAGGGACATGAACCACGTAGGTTCGCCACCGGTGGTATACCCACCTTCAAGTTCACGTACACCAAACTCCGTACCTTCTTCGCCGAGTGGTTTAGAGAACCCAAACTGCATACGAGAAGCGTCACCTGGTTCGTAGTTCACAGAGGTTTGAAACAAACCACTCTTATCTTCGAGATTCTCCAGGAGGATGAACGTCTGGCTCCACAACGGGTGCCAAGTTACATTGACGCCGAGACTGCCGTAGTTCTTCATGAGGGTAAATATCTCGCCTCGCGCCATCCGTTCGCTTAACGCATGTGGCACAGTTTCAGCAACTTCGTCTACTCCGAAGCCGTTGTGATAAAGCTCACCAAACAAATAGAGCAGAGTCGGTCCGAGCGCAACCGTATAGTCAACGTTTGCGAGCCCGCTTATCCAACAGCGTACCTCGTCGCACAATCGGCTAGTCTCCACCCTTAAAAGTGATCCTGCGACTGGAATCGAAAGCGAAATAGCAGCGAACTCATCGCCAATGTGCTCGGCAGCGATTAGATCAAACGAAAATTCACTCAGATCGGTATGCCATTTAAGCGCTAGCGTGTGCGTCGAACGATGTGCATCGTCGTCTTGACGACCAATCCATAAGACCTGTACTTCACTAGCGCCACCAACGAGCGATTCGAATAGAAGCGAGTCCACGCCGGGTTTGAATTCGCGATCGATGGTGGTAGGTGCGAACGGACTAAAGAGGTCCAAGGGTTGAAAAACTAGACCATTCCCCCACGAAACAGCCTGTCGACCCGCTTGTATCGACCAGCTTGGTTGACGGAACGCAACCGATAGTCGATCCACTCGAGTGACTAATCGTTGTTCGTCGTCTCCGAGCAACTCGTCCGTCCACTCGAAATAACGCCTACTGTCGTTCCCAGGTAACTGTTCGAGAGGTAATCCCGTCGCGCTCAAGAGCTGAACTGCATCCCCGCCAGTCCACGTTAACGTCGGATCGAACTCGATCCGAAGTGGTCCAATCGCTTGCTTGAACTGCAGTCTTAGGTCAAGTCGGAAATCCGTCAATGGATCGCTTATCGTGGAAGCCAGGATATCTGTTGTAGGTAGCTGCGTCGCACTAACGAACGCTTTGATCCGTCCGCTTAACTCGGCGCCTAATACGGACGTCGCGGAAAGTGTGAAAAGAGCAATGATCCCTTGTAGACAACAGCGTACAAACGTACGATGGACGAATCTACTCGGCAATCTGCCCGTCGACCAGTCTGATATGACGTTCTGTGTAGCCCATTACGAGGGGGTCATGCGTTGCGGTAAGAATCGTGACACCATGGTCTTCATTTGCATGTTGTAGGTACTCGCAAAACTCTTTCGTCGTTTCGGAATCCAAATTTGCGCTCGGTTCGTCCGCAAGTAATACGGCCGGATTCGACACCACCGCACGCGCAATCGCGACACGCTGCTGTTGACCGCCAGACATTTCTCCTGGTCGACGATCAAACAAATCGTCGAGACCGAAAGCACGCAGTGCTTCCTTTGCACGTTCGCGACGTTCTTTTCGGTTTACGCCCTGCAGTTGTAGGATGAACTCAACATTCTCAACAGCCGATAGCACGGGGATAAGGTTGTATGCCTGAAAGACAAATCCCATCTTGTAGAGCCGAACGTCAGTCAACTCGCTATCCGATAAGGATCCAAGGATCGTGTCGCTAACCGTGACCTCACCTTCGGTTGGACGTTCCAGGCCTCCAATTACGTGCAATAGTGTGGACTTACCGGACCCCGAGGGTCCAACGATGCTCACAAACTCACCAACGTCTACCGTTAGCGATACTCCTCTCAGAGCATAGACAGGAACCACTTCGCTGCCATAGATGCGAGTTACATCGTGTGTCTGAACCGCGAATTCGCTCATAAATACCTCGGCTAACCCTCTCGCAGCGACTGAAGGATAGGCGTCTTGATGATACGGCGAGCGGGAAAGTAGCTCGCGATTAAGCCAAGTATCACACTTGCGATGCCTAGGATCACGAAATCTTCAACGACCAAGTGCGGAACCATGCGTGTACCCATATTGAAGGCTTCGACGCCAGCCGCAAAAGCCGTTAGGTCTATGCCGTCTCCCAACCACAACACGATGAGAAGCCCAGTGACAAGACCGATTACCAACGCCAATAACATGATGATCACGCATTCGATTACGACCTGGAGTACGATCAGATGACTTTTCATACCCACAACCCGGAGCATGCCAAATTCTTTTATTCGCACTAGTACGGCGGTAACGAGCGCGTTTATTAACCCAAATACGAGCGTACCTAGAAAAACGACAATCAAGATATACACCGTAAACCCGATAAAGCGATGCATCTCACCCGTAAACGGGTCAAGGTCCGCCCAAGACGCGACTAGCAGGTTAGGCAACTCCATCGCCAGCGATTCTTGTACTTCTGGTATCTGCGACAGACCATGCAAATAAACTGAAACGCCTGTGAAGCCATCCACTCCAGCAAGCGTCTGAAGCGAACTTAAGCCAGTTAATACGTACGCGTCTTCGTAGTTTCTATTCGTCGACTCAAAGACGCCAAGTATTCGGAAGCCAGTTTCGATCGCGTTGTCGTCAGGACCATTTATCAACACGACGAGACGTCGACCCAAACCGGTCTTCAGCTCCTCTGCAAGACTTCGTCCGATCAACAAGTGTTGATCACTCGCATCGGTGAGCGCTTGACCGTCAATGTTCAAGTCTTTGATGAACGAGTGCTTTTCGCGAGTGGGATCGATACCAACAATCTCTACACCTCGTGTCTCACGTTCGCTCATGATGACTGCGGGCGAACGCAGTCTAGGTGTCCAAGCTTCAATGTCCGGACGCGCAAGTACCGACCAATTCGTATCGTGTGGAATCAAATGTCGAAAGCCGGGTTCGTCGAGTTGCTTCGCGTCAAGAATCTTTACATGACCTCGAAGGTTCTCGATTGAGAAGCGTAGAAAATCGTGTTCCATACCGCGTGCGAGGGAGTTCATCACAAACACCCCGCCAATCGAAAAGACAATCGCAAAGAGAACGAGTCCGTTGCGACGTCGTTGCCGCCAGATATTCCGTATCGCGAGTTGGAACACTAATCGCATCTACTCGCTCCTTAATGCCTCAGTGATATCGAGCCTCGCAAGGCGAATCGCGACGAACGAGACCGATATGACGGCACCGATCCCAATTGCAACAGGCGCAGTGAGCACGACCCACCAACTAAGATCCGGAAAAATCGATGTTGGCATGAAGGCGAATTGGCTTTGTAAAGCGTCCTCCGATGCTGGAATCGCAATACCGGTAAACATCAGTGGTACGACGACCAAGCCTGTCAGTAATCCGCCACAGACGATTCCGACAAGCCATAGCAGAACGACTTCAACTAGCGTCATACGATAAACAGAAGCGCGTTTCATGCCGATCGCAAACAGCACGCCGTATTCACGCGTACGTTCAAAGAGTGTCATGACAAACGTATTCATGATCGACAATACGACGATCAAAATGAGTACGAACTGAAGGATCGCGTTACTCACGACATCGATTTCAATGCCTTGGCTGATCTCGGGCATGAGTTCCCGCCAGTCCATCAAGGATTCGTTACTCTCAAGGACGCTTGCGAGTGCTTCGATTCCGGCGGTCATGTTCGTTGGTTCGTCCACGAGAGCGACGATACGGTGCGCCTGACCAGGCATATCGAATGCTTCTTGAAACGTATTGAGGCTGATCTGAACCAACGCTCGCTCAAGGTCAGTGGTCGCCTCGAAAATCCCACTCACTTCAACGACGGCAGCCCCAATTCCTCCATCGGCGTTAGTCCCAAGGATGACGAGTTCGCCACCCACATCAAGCTGCAAATTCCGTGCAAGCACCGCGCCGATAAACGCTTGGTTATCGCCGGTTAGGTAGGTCCCACGAGCCACCTTCGTCGGTAACTCTGAGATTGCAAGTTCACGTTCCGGGATGACTCCGTTCACTAAGGCCGCGGTGCTATGCGGATCGTTTGATACCAACGCAAACGCTTCTGCACGCGCGCTTACGTTCTCAAGGTCATCCGCACCGTCCAGTTCAACCAATCGCGCACGAACGTTTGAAATCGAATACTCAATTCGCGGCTCGTCATGGAACGACTGGTGAAGGATCTGGATATGACCACCCCCCATGCGCGTTCCCAGTTCTATCATCGGACCGTAACTGCCACTTTGAACTGACATCGCCAACTGCACTATCAACATGCCAAATGCGATTGCCGCAACCGTAAGGATTGTTCGACGGCGATTTCGCCAAAGGTTGCGCCACGCGACGTAAATAAATGGCGTGCCTTTTGTCGCTCTAACGGTCTGATCGTTCAAGCGGGTGTACTCTGACTCACTCGCTTCGCAACGCGAATTGGGTGAATGTTCGATCGTCAATATCGACGTCAAACTCAATCGCGTTGTACACGATTTCGGTCCACTTTTCGGGGTCCTCAAGATCACTCATTCGCGTTCGCTTCGCCAGCATACGCCCCCCGAGTTCCTGCACTTCGAATGCGCGCATCGACTTCACTGCCCGCATCTCTTGATCGAAAAACGTCTGTTCTAGAAGCACGTTGTCACTTCGAAAGACAAGCGTCTCTTTTCCCCATACTACCGGTGCGTTCTCTCTTGGCGTTGACTCGATGGTGTATGTGGTAAGGCCATCCGCTTCAATCACCTCAACGATTTCGTGTTCGTAATATGCAAGGAGCTTGTCGGACCGCGCAAGATCGTTGTACGAGAAATCCGATCCGGCCCACTCCTGCGACATCATGCTCTTCGGCAATCGAACTGCCCTTCGAATCTTGGGGGAATAAGTCCACATCGAGTCGGCAACCTTTAGCGTTGCGTTACCCGCATCTTTAGGAGGAGCCGTAAACCGAATTAACGCATCCTCGCGGCCGCGAGTCCAAACGTTGAACGACGATGTTCGTTGCCATTGCGGCCGGTTTACTGTCATACTCAACTCAGAATAAGAGCTCAGACCACGTGATTGATCGATCATCCTCATGATGAGTTCGTCCGCTGTGATGTCAGCACTAGCGTCGACGCCTGAAACGCAAGCCAGACAAACTATCCACGCCAAATAAAAGGAACGACAGGTCAATGGAAATCGCACGATCAACGGAGTAAACGCATTCTAAGTGGGAGCCTCACCCAATACCGTGACGCCAAACGCTCGATCGATTGGTTTGCGACTATCGCAGCAGTTGCGTGAGGAGGATGAAGAGAAACCTTAGCCAACGCGGCAATAGGGTGACTACACCCCGCCCTAAAGGACCGGGCTTCTTGCTTCTCAGGCAGCAGCGGGCAGTGTGCCCGTCTTACGCATGCCTCCACAAGCAGAGACGGATAGCCCTTCCGCCTTCAATTTCAGGATACCTTGCCGTTTGATGTTCAGCGCAGCGTTAATGTCCCGGTCATGCTCCGCGCCACATGCCGAGCACGTCCATTGCCGTGCTGACAGGAGCAAGCTCGCCATTTTCGAGGCGCAGTGGCAACAGGTTTTGGTGGACGGATACCAGGGGTCGATCCGCACCAGGTGCTTGCCTTCCCAAGTCGCCTTGTAGTCCAGCTTCCGCACCAGTCCACCCCATGCCGCATCCGCGATAGGTTTCGCCAGCCTGCGGTTTTTGAGCATGTTTGAGACTTTCAGTGTCTCCACGCAGATTGCTTGGTTTTCGTCAACCAGTCGTCTCGACAATTTGTGCTGGAAGTCATTGTGCGCGTTGGCGACTCGTTCATGTGCCTTGGCAACCAGCACACGCGCCTTGTTGCGGTTGGCGGATCCCTTCTTTTTGCGGGACAGGGATTTTTGCTTGCGCCTCATGTTCGCCGCGGTGCGCTTCAAGAAGCGTGGATTGTTTTGCTTCTCGCCGGTGCTGGCAATCACCAGGTGGGACAACCCCATATCCAGTCCGGTGACGTTCTCCTCCTCAAGAGCCTTGATGGGCTCAGGATGCGGCTGTCCGTCATCGCACAGGATCGAGGCGTAATACTTCCCCGTTTTCGTGCGCGAGACCGTCACGGTTTTAATCCTACCAACTAGCTCACGGTGCAGCACAGCTTTGACCACACCCACTTTGGGCAAGTACAGGGCGCGTCCCTCCACGACCTTGACCCGTTGCGGGTAGGACATGGATTGCTTGCCGTGCTTGCTTTTAAAGCGCGGGTAACTCCCCAACCCCTTGAAAAATCGCTTGAACGCATCATCCAGATGGATTACCGCTTGCTGCAACGCCTGGCTGTCCGCCTCCTTGAGCCACGCGGTTTCCTCGGCTCGCTTCAATGCCACCAGGCGATTCAGGGTCATCCGCTTGCTGATGCGTTCGCCGTTTCCTGCCCAGGCTTCACGGCGCCAATGCAAGGCGAAGTTATAGGCCCATCGCATCGCCCCGAATTGGAACGCCAGCGCACGGCGTTGCTCCGACGTGGGGTACAGGCGGACTTTGGTCGCTTTGAACATACCTTAAGCGTAACCATGGTTTATGACTGGCGCAAAACGAATATCACACACGCAGACATCGCGTTTTTACCTGCATGTTCATTTGGTCTTTATCACCAAATACCGCCGGGACGTGTGCTCCGAACGTGACATACTGGACTTACGGCATAGTTTCACCAACGTCTGCGAATCCTTTGAGGCACAACTGATCGCATGCGTCGGCGAAGACGACCACATCCATTTTCTGGTCAACTACCCACCTAAAGTCGCCCTCTCCAAGCTGGTCAACAGCTTGAAGGGTGTATCCAGCGGACGCTTTCGGGATATTCGACCTGAAATTACGGACCACTACCGTAATGGCGTTTTGTGGTCACCATCCTATTTTGCAGGCTCTTGTGGCGGTGCACCTCTCGTTGTCATTCGCAAATACGTCGAAGATCACCGCGCCACCCAATGCCTGACATCCCCGCCCTGAACGGCGGGGTTTTACGGCGAGTTGGATAATTTGATCGAAACTAAGAACCGATGATCATGGGTATTCGACCGGAACACTTCAAACACTACATGGAGCACGGATTCGCAATCGTCCCTGATTTTCTGACGAAGGAAGATCTCGCAAAGGTGTATGACGAACTGCGGATTTGCCTTCCTGGTTGCGTCGAGTACAGTCTCGGCGAAACGGCAGACAAGCCAGGTGATAAACCGTTCCCATATAGACGCGCCAGCCGTCACCAGTTTCCGTATCCGGGGTCAATGTTGAACCGGATCACCTTGGATCACGATCTCCATTCGTTTGCCAAGCATTTCGCGGGCGGTTCTGAGATGTACTGTGAACAGAGTCACCTTGCATACAAGCACAGAGGTCACGCTGGTGACGTCGACCAAACCATGCACTGCGACTACGGCAATCACACATTGGCGTATCCGCCGAATTTACCGGAATACTGGCAAACCGCATACCTAGTCTATTTCACAGAAGTCACGATCAATCACGCACCGACGGCTGTCTGTTCATGGACACATTACCCGGATAAGGTGCGGTATCCCGCGCACTTCACCCGCGATGAGCGACCAGACATCTATGAAAACGAAGTGAAAGTCACGGTACCTGCCGGTGGCTTACTCATCTACAGCATGAGAACCTTTCACCGAGGTACGCCCTTTCTCGCTGATGGCGGTCGCATCGGGATGTTCGTTACCTATGCGCCGTCTGCTTGGAAGTGGTTAGGCATCGTGGGATGGTCCGCGCAAGCGATCCGTCCGGAGTTTAAGTCGTGGGTCTCACAAGCAACACCGGAGGAACGTACATTGCTCGGATTTCCTGAACCGGGTCACTCTTACTGGACGGCGGAAACACTTGAGGGTGTATCGAGTCGCTATCCAGACATGGATATGACGCCTTACCAGACAAACGTGAGACAGGGCGTTCGGCTATGAGCGTGAAGATTCACAAACAGGCAGTGGTCGATCCCAAAGCGGAAATTGGAGTGAACTGTGAAGTTGGTCCGTTCTGCACCATAGGCGCGAATGTCAAGATCGGTGACGGCACCAAGCTTGACTCCCATGTCGTCGTGGATGGTCACACGACCATCGGTGAGGAATGCTCGATTTTTCCTTTCGCAACAATCGGTGTCCAGTCTCAGGACCAGAAATATGTGCCTGATACCGTGACGTACTGCGAGATCGGAAGCAACAATATCTTCCGCGAGTTTGTGTCGATCCATAGCGGGACGGCAGAAGGTTCCAAGACAGTGGTCGGGAACAACAACGCTTTCCTGGCCCATGCTCATGTCGCTCACAACTGCATCATCGGCGATCACGTCGTCCTGAGTCATTCAGCAACAGTCGGAGGGCATGTACACGTAGGAGACTATGCCAATCTTGGTGGTCTCTGCGCAATCCATCAATACTGTACTGTTGGTGAAGTTGCCATGGTTGCCGGTTGCTCCGCCGTTCGACAGGATGTCCTGCCATACACGATCGCTGAAGGCACGCCAAACGCTCGCATGCGCGTGGTAAACCGCGTCGGCATGCAACGTGCGGGTTATAGCGAAGAACAGATCCGCGACGTTCGTCGAGCGTTTCGTACGCTCTTCGTGAACGATATGGTTTTCGCAGAAGCAATTGAGACCGTGAAACGTGATCTAGGGCACCTTGATTACATTCGAAATATGCTCACTGCTGCTGACGAGTCAAAACGAGGACTCGCGATTCCGGACGAGAAGACATTCGAGATTAACGCCGGCGATTAGTAATACCTTTCAGAAACTGAAACCATCAGATCTAATTTCGGGATTGTGATGGCTTCGCATCCTAGGTGTGATTCACAGCTAGGGTACTATCGTTGGTGACTCTTCTTATTTTCAAATAGCTAAATCATGACAACTCGATGGGGAATCCTCGCGACGGGCCGTATCGCACATGCGCTAGCAAACGCGATCAACACTTCAAACACGGCTGAATTGGTTGCCATAGGTAGCCGAACGCAAGCGAACGCCGACAAGTTCGCTTCGGAATATGACAGTATTTCTGCTCACGGTTCGTACGAGGCACTTCTTGTGGATCCAAGCGTCGATGCGGTATACGTTTCAACGCCACATCCGCAACACGTCGAATGGACGATCAAAGCACTTGATGCAGGAAAAGCGGTGCTCTGCGAGAAGCCGATGGGACTCAATCACGCTGAAGTCATGGCGATGGTGCATGCCGCACAGGAAAACCACGGATTTCTCCTCGAGGCATTCATGTATCGCATGCATCCTCAAACCCAGAAAATTAAAGAACTACTGGCGGACGATGCAATCGGCGAAATACGCCACATACGCGCAACGTTTGCATTCAAAACGCCGTTCTCCGAAACGAGTCGCCTATATGCCGCTGAACTTGCGGGTGGCGGGATCATGGATGTTGGATGCTATTCAGTATCCATGGCGCGAATGATCGTCGGTTCTGAGCCTACCGATATCGCCGCCACCGGCATGCTTGCGCGTACCGGCGTCGATCTCTACTCATCAGGCCTTCTCTCCTTCGACGGCGGCATAGGCGCACATGTTGCGACTGGCGTTGGACAACAGCTTGACAACGATGTTGCTATTTTCGGAAGCGAAGGCTCTATTCACGTCGCTACACCTTGGCAATGTCCGCAAGAATGGAAGGTCACCTTAAATCGTGGCAGAGAATCCGAGGAATTTACCGGTACATCAGAGAGCGCGTACGTCTATCAGGTCGACGAAGTCGATCGTTGTATTCAAGCGGGTTTGGTTGAGTCGCCCGCAATGAATTGGGAGGATTCGATCGGCAACTCGATCGTGCTCGACAAGTGGCGAGCTGAGCTTGGGATCACGTACCCGCAAGAAGCACCAGCAACGCTAGCCCAACCCGTCTACGGACGCCCTCTCAATACTGCTGATACATCGTTGCCTCGGGACACCATCCCCGGAGTAGGAAAGAGCCTTTCGCGTGTCGTTATGGGCTGCGACAATCAACCGAATTTACCTCATGCCGCCGTGATGTTCGACCACTTTATCGAGCAAGGCGGGAACGTGTTCGATACGGCATATATATACGGTGGAGGACGTATCGAAACACTGCTTGGACAGTGGTTGAAGGCACGGGGAATACGAAACGAAGTTGCGATCATCGGCAAAGGCGCACACACGCCGTTAAACCGACCTGAGTTTTGCCGACCGCAACTCACCGAAACGCTCGATCGACTTCAAACAGATCATTTAGACATCTATTTCTTACATCGCGACAACGCTGATGTCGGCATTGATGAGTGGGTTGACGCGTTAAACGAACTACATGATGAAGGTCTCATTCACGTATTCGGCGGTTCAAACTGGGAGCAGGAACGCATTGAGGCGGCGAATAAATATGCTGACTCGAACAGTAAACAGCCGTTTTCAGTCGTGTCGAATCAATTTAGTCTTGCGAAGATGTTAAGTCCGGTCTGGCCCGGCTGTGTCTCAGCTAATTCCGATCCGTTTCGTGCTTTCTTGGCATCGAACAATCTAGCTCTGTTCCCGTGGTCCTCACAAGCGCGCGGTTTCTTCACGCCACACTACGAACGCGTTCGTGCAGGCGACAGTTCCGAATCTCAAAGTGGCTGGAATCAGCCCGGCGACGCTGAAATGAAGCGCTGCTGGTTTTCTGATGAGAATTTCGATCGTCGGGACCGCGCGATGGATATTGCTAATCAAAAAGGCGTCGAACTCATCAACGTTGCGCTCGCTTATGTACTCGCGCAACCGTTCAAGACTTTTCCGCTTATCGGACCTCGTTTTATTTGGGAAACGACAAGCAGTCTACGCTCGTTTGACGTCGAGTTGAGCGACTCGGATATCGCTTGGTTAGATCTTGCAGAAAAGCGTTAGCTTGTACTCGCTCTGAGCTCGACGGTATCGCCGATGATCTCAACGCACTCTTCACCGTGATTCCGTACGTTGTTGACGTATGGCGAAACTCGCGATGCGTACATGTCATAAGGCAAGCTCGAACGACACAAGTCCTGCAGATCTTCTCCCGAAGTGCTTTTTTCAAGCCAAGTTTGCGCATCGTTCTTGCTCAACATGACAGGCTGTCGGTGGTGTAGAAATTTCAAATCCGGCACGACATCCGTCGTAAGAATCGTGAAGCTATCTAATGGCTCATTCGTGTTCGGGTTGTACCACCTGTCCCACAATCCAGCGAGCAGCAACCCATTGTTTTCTGGTGCATGCACAAAGTATGGTTGCTTCTGACCATTGCGATTCACCCATTCGTAAAAACCGGTAATAGGTACCACGCACCGTTGTGAACGAAATGGTCCTCGAAATGCGGGTGATTTTGCCGCTTTCTCACTACGCGCGTTAAACATGCTGTACTTGTAGGACTCTTCTTTCACCCAGTTCGGGATTAACCACCACTGAGCCTCGGCGGGTTGGCGTTCGTCCGCATCGTCCTTTCGAATGATCCACGCTTGCTGCCGCGGTGCGGTGTTGTAGTTGGTGGACCCCTCAAACGGTTGACCTACGAAGTCCATAAACAACTCGGTCATCGGATCTGATGTAACGTTGAAGCGTCCACACATTAGATTTCACCTATACCTTAAGCCCCCATAGTTTATTGCCTATCGACGGATGTAACATACTCTGCCGTTTCAATCTCCCCAGACACGAATCATGTCCACTGCCGAAGAGTTCCGTCTCGAAACTCAAGCATGGTTAGAAGAAAACTGTCCGCAGGGTGCGCGAGGTCCCGGACCAATCACCTCCGGTAGCTCAAAGATCCCTCTTACCCACGCAGATACCAAACTGTGGCTGGAGCGCATGATAGAAAAGGGTTGGACTGCGCCAACATGGCCGACGGAATATGGTGGAGGCGGCTTGAATAACGAGGAGTACATGATCCTCATTCAAGAAATGCGGCGACTTGGCGCGCGTACGCCACTAGCGGGTATGGGAACGTCGCTTATTGGGCCAACGCTTCTGGAATACGGAACAGAAGAGCAGAAGAAACGTCACATTCCGCGGATCGTTCGCGCAGAAGTTGCTTGGTGTCAAGGCTATAGTGAACCCGGCGCGGGATCTGATCTCGCCTCGCTGAGTACCAGAGCAGAAGATAAAGGCGACCACTATCTTGTTAACGGATCCAAGATTTGGACTTCCGGTGCGCAATACGCCGACTGGATATTCGCGTTAGTTCGTACCGATCCAGATGTGCCGAAACACGAAGGCATCAGCTTTGTTTTGATGGACATGGCGCAGGAAGGAATTACCGTCAAGCCGATTCGCTTGATTTCGGGCGAGTCACCATTCTGCGAGACATTCTTTGACAACGCGATCGCTCAAAAGGATGACCTCGTAGGTGAACTTAACAAGGGTTGGACCGTTGGTAAGCGCCTCTTACAGCACGAACGTGGCAGTATGGCTTCGCTTGTCGGTGGCGGCGCGACGCGCGATCAAGGCCCTTCATTGGTGCAGGAAGCTAAGGAATTCGCAGGCGAGGTAAACGGTCAAATCGCCAACGACTCACTGCGAAATCGGATCATTCAACACAACATCAACGCTGCGTCGTACCAACTCACGCAACGACGCACGGTAGAAGAGTCGTCCGACGGAAGTACGCCAGGACCTGCTACTTCGATTTTCAAGATGTATGGGACCGAACTTCAGCAAGAAAACTCATCGTTATTTGTTGAAATGCGTGGTACCAACGGATTAGGTTGGTCTGGCGAAGGATTTACGCCACGGCAGATAGGCGATACGCGTACGTGGCTGGCAAATCGTGCGGCCTCCATCTATAGTGGAAGTAACGAGATTCAACGAAACATCATCGCGAAACGAGTCCTAGGTTTGCCGGATTAGTCGGAAAGCAGCAACTCCGCACCAGTCTCGAGAGTGCGGATGAACTGTAGACAAAGCACTCGAATTCACACGTAGTTCACCTGTGGCGGAAGATAGTTCGCGCGAGTGGAGGGAACGACTCGAAGAATCTCTCGCTTACTACCCCAGCTCGGCTGAGAAACGTCGTCGTAGCCGCTTGATCGACCACGGCAATCGCCTTGAGCTCGCATTCAAGTTCAATCGTTCAACGCACGACCACATTGATGCGTTGATTGTCGACTTCATTGCCAATCGAGTCGGTGCGAAACCATGCAAACCATCAGACGGTCGCCCTGCAACTGCCTGTTATCGTTGTAGCGCGGAACAAGCGAAGGATTTCGGCAGGTTCCTCGCCTATGCGTCTACGCAACACATGGCACCGCCTCCGACACTAGTAGATCACAACCAAACGCCGCTCTCAGTGCTTTTGACGCATGCCCTGATCGCATTCACGCATGAGTATGAAAGCGACATATCCCGCCATGGGATGCCCAGCCTTGAAGTTCTATCCAACGTTCTCAGGGTCGTTCCACCACGCGGTATTACCCCAAAAGAGTTCGAGAAACGAGCAGTTCTCACTACAAGGACCGCACGTGTTGTATTACGTCACTGCACGAAACTCGGTTGGCTCAAAACCGAAAAAGGCGTCAAAGGTTCTGGATCTCTCATCTATCTCACCGATGACGGCAAATCCAAGCGCCAACATGGCATACGTAGGTTGAAACGTGTGGAATCTCAATGGTCAAAACGCTACGAACGTGACTATCAAGAATTAAAAACTTGCCTCGAAACCCTCGTCAGCCGGTTTGAGCTTGAATTCCCACATTACATAAGTGGTTACGGTCCTGCCGATGAAGCATTAACCGGTGGTTCATACCTTGTTGCCGAGGAAGGTCCGCCGCGTATTCCCGGCCGCGGCGTCGAGTGGCCAGTAGTCGTGCGCCAAGGGAACAAACACAGATCGTCACCGACACTCCCAGCTTTTCTCAGTCAATCACTCACGCAATTCGCACTTGACTATGAAGCGGACGATCTCGGTCGACTCGGACTGACGACGATGTTTTTTCAACACTTGCCTGATGAAGGCATGGACTTGGGCTGCGCAAGAGACCTTCAGGCGATTTCAGGAGACGGAAAATCGTTACATGAGCGCCACTTGAATATCGCGATCGAACCTGGAAGCCCTAGTGACAAGACACGAAGAGTCTTCCCAACGCAGAAGACGCGACGTTCAAGGGACGCGTATGCGTTTCACGTCTCGGCAGTCGAGTCGCGATGGAAGCAGAGATTCGGTGCTTCAATCATGAAGAAATTACGACACTCACTGGAAGCACTCGACACAGCGTTTTCTGACGATTTACCAGAGTATCCCGACACTACGAGCTGGATGGTGGCCTGGAATCGACCATACTTGCTCGAGCGCTGACTTGGTTCTACAGAAGTTCAGCGTTCGTCAATAGCGGAATCGGATGGATCTTGCTGAACTCGCCAACCAAGTTGGCACGCGTGATGTGGTCATCGGGGTCATCATCGGCGCAGTCGCCTGGACGTTGGCGAATGCTGTAGGCCTTTATGCGCTTGGACGCCTATTTCAAGCGAATGATGACGATGACGAACCCCGGTGGTCGTACGCGACGGCACAAGCTATTGTGCGCCTGCTCGCAACGATTTCGGGAATAAGCGTCGGCGTATTGTCGGTGTGGATCATCGCGCTCTGAGTCAAGGTGGCAGCGGACACGGTTTCAGCGGATAAGCGCTTCCACATACACGTCCTGCACACCCCTCTGAATTCGCATGTGCCGACCAAGTACCTGCAAAAACTCGCTGTCAAGCGCACTGCAGTCGTTGATCATGCTAATCGTCATACGCGTTCGCTTAGTGACCGCTTGGTGCATGGTTCGACAAACCTCGTCGAGGCGAGTGTCGTCAGACGAGACTAGGAAGTCCAATTGCTTACCGTAGCTTCGGCTCGTCAAGACCAATTGACCATCACTAAATGCGAGCATGTTGCCAAGCTGTCGAGTCGGCAGTTCGTTCCACTTTAACCCAAGACCGCAAGGTGAAACCGGATCGTACGAATTGATCCAGAATGTACACGGCGCGTCAGCGTGGCTCGAGAACGTCTCGAGCGCATTCAGCGGCATGAACTGTGGTCCGCTCAACTCCGTAAAAAACAAGCCGGATACCAATTCCCCAGACAATTCCATCATGCGTATCGCGCGAAACAGTTGAGACCATCGATACTGTCCACCTTCGCGATTACAGAGTTCGCGACAAAGAACACCGTAGCGAGCGGTTAAAACCCGAGCATGTTCTTTCGCCTGTTCGAGGCGCTCGATCTCTTCTTCGCCCTGCGTCGCCGGAAATACGCGCCGCCACATTCCAAGCGGACGTTCCGAGCGCAATCGGCTGCGCAATCTGACGCGCGTTCGTCGGATTTGTGCAATCATCGCACCTTGCACGCTGTAGCCCGTTTCATCAGCATGTGCAAGCGCAGTGAGCCCATCACTCGTGATCTCGCCGTCCCAAACCGTCGCCCAGAATTTCTCGTTAAACTCCTCGTGTCCGAGTTGAGAGGCTTGCTGCAACTGTAAGAAGGTGTAGCTGCCAAAGGGATCGCGAAAAGACTCAACGATTGATGCGTCAACGTCCGTCGAACCCGCACCCCCATCAAATGTACTTTCGATTCCTAATGCGATCCGTTGCTTTCCGCGACCTCGCCAGCTCACGCCAAAGCGTTCACAAATCGACGAGAGCTGACCTAGATCGATAGACCCAGTACGCGGTCGCCAGAGCGCGTCAAGCCACGCACGAACCGGAGCGACAAATCCCTGCAATCGCTCTAAGACATCGAGTATCGTGCTCTCCGTCCGTTCACGACCGAATTGATGCCACGTCGCAAGGAAATTCGGTAAAAGATGAGCTGACTGTGCCTCAATGGTTGGTCGATTGTGTAAGCGTTGAAACCTTAACAGCGAGGAGAGATTTCGTGCGTCACAGACGCACAGTTCTGCACAGTCATCGACTACGACGTCTGCAACTAACGACTCGGTCGAGATCAGATCGTCCAAAGCATGCAAGAGTTCGTCTGTAGACAAGGGTAATAGGCGCTGCCATTCTTCGCGCGTGTGCGGCCCATAAAACTGCATTGCATTCGCGACTGCGGTAATTACGTCCTCCTCCGCTAACCCTACGCTACTTGAATGAGCGTACCAAACCAAATCACCTTCAACGACTCGTTCCAAATCTTCAGGTAACGGAACGTCATCAAACCACTCGTCTTCACGAATCCAAACGCGCTCTTTTACCCACTCAACCAGTTCCATTTCAGTGGTCGGAACGTAGCCGACTTCGCGTCGCTGTAGTTTCAACTCGAACCCTACGATGACCGATTGCGAAATCGCCGGACGAAGGGCAGCGTCGCGTAATGCGTGCGCGATCAATTCGTCGCTCAGCGACGAGGTCCTACCACCTCCAGTCGGCTGATCGTCGGCGTACACGTAGCGATTCAGTTGATCGAATGCAAGCGTTGCCGCGAATGGACTCGGTACTTCCGTTTTGCACTCACTGATCGCGATCTTGCCAGTCTCTAGATCTCCCAAGACTTCGCGCGTCGCGTCGATGTCGAATTCATCACGAAAGCAGGATCGCCAAGTCTCAAGCAGGATCGGAAAGTCTTCGTATGCTGTTACCGAATCTAGCAAGTCCTTAGCCTGCATGCGCGTTAGCCATAAGGGCATGCGACGATCGAATCGTTGCTTCGAAAGCAGCAAAGCGCGACCGGCACATTCGCGGAAACGCGCACCGAAAAATCCAGACTTCTCGAGCGACCGACGAATCTTTGGCAGGAGGTAGTCCGGTGACAGCATGTTGATGATTTCAGCCGTACTCACATCTTGCTTCATCTGAATTGCGATAACCTGGTTATCGACTACGATGTCAGGAACGGTGGCGAATTGATCTTCCCAAGCGGCTTCGAGGCACAGAGCAATGGGACGATTGACTCTGCCTCCCCAACCCGTATGAAGAATCAGTTGATGGGCATGACCGGTAGACGCATAGCCACCCGGACCCGTCTCTACCACTTCGGCGACGACATGCTTTGCGTGAGGCAATTCACACCCCGTGACGCGTCGTTGTTCCGATAGATATCGAACCAGTTCTTCCGCGGCCATCTTGTCGAATCCGCGATTTAGCAAGTCTGAGATAAGCAGGTTTTCCTGGTTTCGTTCGAGTGCGCGGTTTGCTTGTTCCAGAAAATCTGCGACTTGTCTCGAGAAGTAAAAACTTCGATTGATGAACTCTGACTTGTAGAAGGGAGGCAGCGCCTCATTCGAGCTCGCCGGTCGTACGAAAACGTCGTTGTGCGTTATGTTGGTAACGACCCATTGCTGTGTTCCGAACGCGAACTGCTCACCTTCCGACGACTCCCAGACGAATTCCTCGTCAAGTTCACCAATCACCGTGTTTGTTTCGGAGTGCTTCATTTTGTAGTAACCACGATCTGGAATCGTCCCGCCATTCGCGTAGAGTGCCATCAAAGCACCTTTACGAATCGACAAGGTCTGCGTTGTTTCGTCGAATGCGATACGTGGTCGGAGGTCACGAATTCGACTGCGTTCGTATTTACCCGTGAGCATTTCAACGACAAGATCAAACAAACGCCGTGAGAGATTCCGATACGGCGACGCTCGCGTTAGTACGTCATATACGTCGTCGACATGCCAATCCTCAACCGCAACCATCGAAACCAGCGTTTGCGCAAGCAAGTCCAACGGTTCTTCGAGAATCGAAACGGGTTCGATGTCAGCCTCCGCGACCGCTTTCGCGATCACTGCAACGTCCAGGAAGTCCCGTGCAAACATTGGGTAAAACGTGGCGCGACTTACATCACCGACTTTGTGTCCTGCGCGTCCGATGCGCTGCATCGCAGCGGCAACCGAGTCCGGTGACTTCATGAGAATCACCTCATCGAGTTCACCAATGTCGATGCCCAGTTCCAATGAGCTTGTCGCGACGATCCCTTTAAGTTCGCCATCCTTCAATCGGTTTTCGACTTCCGTACGAATTTCGCGTGACAACGTACCATGGTGTGCATACGCAACGATTTCATCCGCCTGTTCGTTCAGCAGGTACGTCGTCCTTTCACATTGACGTCGCGAGTCCGAGAAAATCAACGTCGATTGGTTGTTTTGAAGATGAGTGTCCAGTTCTTCTACGAGTGCTGGCCAAATGGACTCGCCCGCTTCCGCCAAGTCGCGAACCGGAGGTGGAAATCGAACTTTTAGGTCAATCTCCTTCTTAATTGACGTCTCGACGATACCGACTTTCCGAGGCGGACCCTCAAGACTGACGCCTCCCACATAGTGAGCGACTTTGTCAAGCGGGTTAACCGTCGCCGACAACGCGATACGTTGGACTTCTCCCGCAACTTCAACGAGACGCTCGAGCGAAACCATGAGGTGTGCGCCGCGACGACTGTCAAGTACTGCATGTATTTCGTCCAAAATCACCGTTTGAACCGTCGCCAACATCTGCGTCGCGCGGACCGACGTCAATAAAAGAGAGAGGCTTTCCGGCGTCGTGATAAGAATCTCAGGTCGATTGCGAAGCATCCGCTGGCGTTCGTTTTGAGGGGTATCGCCACTTCGCACGGCCGTTCGAATATCTGGCCAGACTGCGCCAGCATCGTCAAATCGGCGCCGAAGCTCCGCAATTGGACCCTGTAGGTTCCGCTGGATATCGTTGTTGAGCGCTTTCAGTGGTGAAACGTAGAGCACGGACGTTTGCCCTAGCGGCAACTCATCTTTCGAGAACGCGTCGATCGCGGCAAAGAAAGCGGTAAGCGTCTTGCCGCTACCAGTCGGCGCAGTGATTAAAAGATGTTCACCATTTCGAATGCGCGGCCAGCTCGCTATCTGGACTTCTGTCGGACTTTCGAATGAATCGGAAAACCAATCGCGTAATAGCGGGTGAAAATCGCTTAGTGCGTCCTGTGACATCGCACACGCCAATCCGCTATGGTCTCGAGGAGTACTTTGACGACGATGTTAGCGTGTACCTTAGTACGTACTGATCTCGCCACCACCGTCGCAATAAATTCGTTCACCAGTAATGTAAACGTTTGCATCGGAGACTAAAAACGCGACTAGGTCGGCAATATCCTGAGGCTGGCAAACATGGCCGAACGGCATGACCGAATCTAGATCGCGCATGTTCACGATCCCCGTGCTCGCACGGACGAATCGTCGACCCATTTCAGTTTCAACTAATCCGGGTGCAACAGTATTTACTCGGATACCGTTTTCGCGTTCTTCCTTATACAGTGTCGAAGCCAAGGCTTCGACTGCTGCTTTTGACATGTTGTAAGGTGCGCCTTTCGCCGAAAATCCTTTCGTGGCAGCGCTTGAAATCATCACGATATCCCCGCGGTCCAATGCTCTCATCTTCGGGATCACTAATTTACTTAGGTAATGGGCACCGTTTGCGTGGGTATTCATCACACGTACGAGCTCTCTCGGGTCGGTGTCAGCCACCGACAATCCTCGACTCGGCATGCCGGCGTTGTTCACTAGGATGCCAATCGCGGAATACAGTCCCTCGGCTTGCTTTACTAATTCACTGACTTCCTCGAAATCCGAGACGTCTGCTTGAATGGCAACCGCTTCACCACCGGCATCTCGTATTTCATTCACCGTTGCGTCAGCCGCGCGCGAGTCAACCCGGTAATTAACGACGACTGACGCACCATAGGACGCGAGCGTGAGCGAAACCGCTCGCCCTATGCCTCGACCGCCTCCTGAAACTATCGCGGCGCGGTCGGAAAGATCAATCTTCACGCGCCTTTGAAGTCTGGTTTACGTTTTTCGAGAAACGCAGCTCGACCTTCGGCCGAATCCTGCGACGCCCCAGCACTTGTTTGCATACGAGCTTCAAGGTCCAACTGTTGTTCATACGCGTTGTGCCAAGTATCCCAATACATCTTGCGAATCATGCCTAATGACTTGGGACCTGATGCGAGTTTCCGAGCGATCTCCCCCGCACCCGCCATAAGCGCGTCATTGTCATCGTAGACGCGATTGATCAGACCCCACTCTAACGCTTGTTCGGCGGGTAAGCGCTCAGCTAGTAGGGACAACTCGACAGCTCGTGACCATCCTATGAGACGTGGCAGCATATACGTCGCACCGCCGTCCGGAACCAAGCCCACATTTGCAAAAGCTTGTAGAAAAAAGGCGTTCTTTGACGCACACACGATGTCACCAATCAAGGCAAAGCTCATCCCGACACCTGCTGCGGCGCCGTTAACTGCGGTCACAATAGGTATGTCTAGGTCACGCAACGAAAGTAGCAATGGGTGATAACCAGATCGAAGTGACGAGCCTGCGTTGCCTTCGCTCTCGCCTGATCCGCTACCGTCGCCAGCAAGGTTCGCGCCCGAGCAGAATCCTCTACCGGCTCCAGTAATCATTAGGCAACGCACCTGGTTCGCGGGAGATTGAACGAAACGTAGCGCATCGTCAAGACCGGAGAGCATCGCGGGTCCAATCGCATTCAACACCTCGGGATCGTTGAACGTTAGCGTTGCAACGTTTTCGTCAATATCGAGGCTAACGCGATTGAATTCCACGTTTGTCGTTCCTACTTAGTTTGTCCAATGAACCTTCGATTATCTACAAATATGGACGGTCTTCGAAAGCAGCCGAACCGCGTCGTTACACTCAGTAGAGCTCCTTTAAACTGCGCACATTGTCGACGAGGTGCCGACATTCATGAGTGTTGAACCGCCCTGGCGTGCCGAGTACGAGCTTAAGGCCGAGCAAGTCCGTGAAGTTGTTTCGCAAAACACCGATCTCGCAGTTACCGACGTTAGTTTCCTCGGTGCCGGTTGGGATTTCTACAACTGGCTTGTAAACAAGAGTTGGGTGTTTCGTTTTCCGAAACGCCACAGCGACATCGATACGCTCGTACATGAATACCGCATCCTGAATCGGCTAGACCTACCTGTCGAGACACCGCGATTTGAATTCTGGATTGAGCAACCCAATAACTTTCACAAACCGTTTGCGGGATACGCGTATGTTCCGGGTTCACCATTGCTCGGATATGAAAGCGACGCCTGCGATCTCACCACAATCGGCAAGACGATAGGTGAAGTGCTGACGGTGCTTCACCAACAATCTCTCACCCGATCGTTGGTGCCGGTCGACCCACTCTCTCTATGGCGAGAAGGATTCGACGAGATTGTCACGAAGGCGCAACCAGACCTTGACCACGAAACTGAACAGCAGGTTAGAAATGCGCTTTCCTCGTACCACATACGTGAACGCACGAAACACCAAGTAACCACACACAACGACCTTGGCGTTGAACATATCTTGATGCACGATCACGCAAACGTTTCGGGTGTGATCGACTGGGCGGACACCGCAACCGCGAATGGATTTGTGGACTTTGCTGGAATCTGGGCATGGGGCGGAGATCGTGCGCTCGCAGCCACGTTTGACCACTACTTCGTTGAACCTACCCGTGAGGATTTCGCTCAGATTCGGGTGCACGGCCTGTGTTATGCACTCGAGCAAGTTGCATACGGTCGCTCGATAAATGACGAGGAGCTGCACACAGCCAGTACGCACTGGATTCAACGTCGCGTCCGTGACGGCGAAATCGATGACGTGTACGCGAAGCCGTAACTATCCGAGCATTCGCAAGAAACTAACGCATCGCTAGAAAAGCGGTGATGAGCCTAATTTAAAACGGGATAGATCTGGCAACTCATTGCGCTAGCATTCACGAACCAAGATTAACTTTTGCCGAGTAGACCATGCCCACCTCAGCTCGCGTAGTCGTACTGCCACAGGAACAAGCGCCGCTAAACGTCGAAGAAATCACGATCCCGGACCCCGGACCCACTCAGGTTGTGGTGAAGCAATACGCTTCGGGTATTTGCCACTCTCAACTGCATCAAATGCACAATCCCCGTCGCGGTCCGACGCTACTAGGTCACGAATCAACCGGGGTCGTCCTACAGGCAGGATCCGACGTTACCCACGTTGTTGAAGGGGATACGGTGCTGGTGACTTGGGTTCCACGCAACTCTCAGATGACGGACGCACGACCAGCTGCGGCAACTCTTTCTACGTCATTTGGAGACGCAGTCTCACAAAACGTATTCACGTGGGCTGATCACACCATTGCTGATCAACAGTATGTTGTCAAAGCTCAACCGGACATCGCAAAAGATGTGACTTCAATCATTGGGTGCGCTGTTATGACCGGTGCGGGCGCAGCCATTAACACTGTTGATATCAAACCTGGTGATTCGGTCGCCGTTTTTGGCGTCGGCGGCGTGGGTCTCTCAGCGATCGTCGGTGCTAGGTTTCGTGGCGCAGACCCGATCATCGCAGTCGATCTCGACGACGAGAAACTTGAGTTCGCAAAACGATTCGGCGCCACTCATGGAGTCAACGCGTCGAAGGTAAATCCGGTGGAAGCCATTCACCAGATGACGTCACATGAAGGATTCGCGATGGGCGGCAGACCCATCACAGGCGCAGATTTCGCATTTGACTGCATCGGACTTAAAGTGACCATGGAGCAGATCGTACCGGCAGTTCGGCCTGGTCGATTCGGCGCACGCCAAGGCGGAACCGCTGTACTTGTAGGCGTGCCACAAACGACAGTTGAATTGAACGCGGGTGAGATCCTAGGCACCGAGAAGCAGTTTCGTGGTTCGATCGGCGGGTCGTGTTGTCCTGATCGAGACTTCGCACAGTTTCTTGATTGGCATCAATCCGGGCAGCTAGATCTTGAATCGCTCGTTACCGAGCGTTATCACATTGATGAGATCAACGAGGCGACGACCGCGCTCAAAGAAGGAAAAATTGCGGGTCGGTCGATTCTCGAATTCGTGTAATGGCTAGCTACCGTCCTATCTGAGGGACTTACTCACCTCTGACAGCTGAATAAGTAGCCAACGTGGCTAACCCAGCAGTTCAAGTGCGCGGTTTATTAACGGAGTCATGGAGAGAGCGGTTTGTTCCCAGCTAGGATCAGGTCGCTTGCCGCGACGGTGCAAACTTAAGTTAAATCCGGTGATGATGGCGAATTTGTAAGCTGCCAAAGCGCGAAACCAACCAATATCGGGAAGTGACTCACCATACGCTTCAACATAGAAGTCGGAGAGAGTCTGAGGATCCAAAAACATTGGACGCCCGCCCTGCTCTTTCGACCAAGCGTCTGGATCGCTAAACGTACAGATCCAACCCACATCGTTTAACGTCGCGCCGACACCTGTGAGTTCCCAATCAATAACTGCAACCAAATCACCGTCAAACGAACACAACATGTTCGATGTTTGAAAATCACCATGAAATATCCCTACCGGCGCACCGTGTGGTAATGTCTCGAGAAGACGCGTTCGGCACTCTGGAACTCGAGCGAGTAGGTGCTGGTCTGCGGATCGTTCATAGAACCGGTCCCACCGCTCAACATCGTCAGAGAAAGGGATCGGATCGCCGAGATACGGTACTTTTTCCGTCTCTACCTTATGTACGTTCGCCAATGCTCCCATGATTTGACGACCGAGGTCCTCTAGCTTCGAGTCGGTCAATTCGCTTGCCCATTCACCGGGTGAAACCTTGAGCGTATCGCCTTCAACGAATGGCACCACGAAATACGGACAACCAAACCATTGCAGGTCATCGCCCGACCATCTCACCGAACAGTGTGGAACCTGCGTACCTTCCAGCGCGTTGAGGACCTCTACCTGACGTAGCACATCTGCCGTACCCCGCCAATTCACGTTAGGCGGAGGTACACGGATATACCAGCGCGACAATCCCTCTGATGTCATCACGTCAAAACCGTACGAGAATCCCGCATGTCCCGGCATATTCCGCACGTTATCAACTTTAAGGACCGGCGTCTCAAAATGGACCTCACAGAATGGAAGCAGCCGATTCTCGAGCTCTTCAAGTGTCATCTAACTAGACCGGCGCTGGACCTGGATACTGATCTCGGAGTATGCGTTTCAATATCTTGCCGCTTGGATTACGCGGGATTTCATCAACGAACGCAACTCCGCAAGGCATCTTGAATCGTGCAAGTTTGCCATCCAAGAACTGCATAACTGACGTTTCGGTTAATGAATCTTCATTTCGCACGACCAGCGCATAAGGACTTTCGCCCCATCGTTCACTAGGCTGACCAATCACACCGCAATCCCTCACGCCTTCAAGCGTCAGCAATAGGTTCTCGATCTCTGCCGGATACACGTTTTCGCCGCCTGAAATGATCATGTCCTTCAGTCGGTCTTGAATGTACACGAAACCATCAGCATCCTGTGTGCCAATGTCGCCAGTGTGCAGCCAACCATCAACGATCGTTTCCGCTGTCGCGTCTGGTCGATTCCAGTATTCGCGCATTATGTGTTCGCCACAAACTAATACCTCGCCTGCTTCATCCGGTGCGCACGCGGTGCCGTCAGGCCGAACGACCTTGACATCGGTATGAAAGAACGATCGTCCGGTAGTACCTATCCGTTCTAGTGATTCCGCCCCTGAGCATAAACACGCCGGTCCACACGTTTCCGTTAGACCATAAACCTGCATGACATCTACGCCTAAGTTGGTATACGCTTCGATCATTGCGTAAGGTACTGGTGCTGCGCCGGTCATGATCCAACGCCACTGTTCTATGTTGAAGCGCTGAAGATCGGGAACCTGAAGCATGAAGTTCATCATCGCGGGTACCAGCAAACCAACTGTGATTCGCTCCCGGTCAATCAATTGCCAAGCCGTAACTGGATCGAAGTTCCTCATAACCACAGCAGGAATGCCGCGATAGATTGATAACGTCAGTGGCGTAAGTGCCCCCACATGAAACATCGGCAGTGGCGAAAGAAATACGTCGTCTTCCCGAAAGTACGTTGTCGCCGCGATCGTGAGCGTGCCGGCAAATGAAGTCCGATGGGTGTGAACAACTCCCTTTGGCAGTCCTGTTGTGCCCGATGTGTACATGATGTAGAGCACATCGTCTAGCGAAACACTGGATTGTGGCGGTGTTTCGGAACCGACATCGCGAAACGCACCATAGTTAGTCGCGATAGGTAGACACTCTTCTCGGGTGACGTGAAGCCACTCACGAATGTCAGTTTTGTCGCCGCGGCTATGAAGTTCGGTCACCGTCTCCGCGAATTCATCACTAAACACAAGCTTCGTCGCGCCACTGTCATGAAGTATGAACTCGAGCTCGTCCGGAACCAACCGCCAGTTCAGCGGAACTACCACGCAACCGATCTTTCCCAGCGCGAAGAACAGTTCGACAAACTCGCTGCAGTTCATTAGGAGCAATGCAACTCGATCGCCAGCAGTGATCCCGTCCGCTAGAAATGCGTTCGCAATGCGATTACTTCGGTCGTTGAGTTCTTTGAACGTCAACCGTTCACCCGTTTCATCGATATACCCAATCCGCTGTGGGGACAGGTGAGCGCGTCGCTCTAACAAATCGCCAATTCTTGTATACATCGCTTATGAGTTCCTCAGGATGGACTCAATGATATTTGTCGAATTGGTTTGTTCCTACTAACAAGCTAAGCAAACCTAAACAATCACTAACAAATAGAAGCATTTTGTCTGATTGCTCCGTTATTGAACTAAACAGTGCATGTGCTAATTCGTATTACGCGCTTATTACTATACTCATATACACTAAACAATTACTTGCGCAACGTCGACAATTCCATTAGAATCACATTATCAACGTAGACAAAACTAGACACGAAGAAGAATGTCATCCCTAGAAACTCGACAAAATCTCGTCAAGATCAGTACTGCAAGCCACCTTTCAGGGATTCGTGTCGAAACTCTGCGTGCGTGGGACAAACGTGGTCAACTGGAGCCGATACAGCGCGTGGGAAACACGCGCTACTACACGCCTGATCAAGTAGAACGTATGAAAGCACTGAACGTACTAATTCAATCGGGAATTGGTTATTCAATCGGGGAATTGTGTACGAAAAGCGATGATGAAATTCATCAGCTTGTCGCTCAATTACACGCGTCGCCCGGTCTTCACGTCACGCCGGAACTAAGTTCTACATCTCGCATTGTGGTTGTCGGCTGGCGCCTGATGGACCTCCGAGACACTAAATTTGAAAACGATGATCTACAAACCGTTGCTCCCAACATTGAAGACGTAGAAACATTTTTTAGGTATCTAAAGCGCCTCGAGCACGATGGCTTGGATGCAGCCGTCATCGAGCTCCCTTCAGCATGGGATTTGAACTATATCGATTGGTTGCGCACCCAAATCGACGAATTCGACCACTCTGACTGTCACCTAATTGCAGTTTCGTTTTTGAATGACCCAGATTCATTTCATCAATACCAGAACGAGGCTAAGCAGAAAGGCGTGTCGTTGCTCGACGGCAGAGACCTGACCTGGGAGACAGTGCTTATTGAGATCAAACATGCATTGACAATGCGCAATGAAGCAGTCGGCGATTCGGCTGCTTCACTGTCAGCAAGCGAGTTAGCTCGTCTCGCAAAATCATCTGATCGGATCGCAGGTATCGCTGTAGCGGATGTGGTGAGTCTCTACCAACGCGTTGCAGACATGCGTGGGTTGGCTCAACGCGAGGCGACTCGGCAGCTACTCCCGAACGATCCCCACGCAACCCGTTTCGTCGAGCAACTTCGTTCCATTCATGGTGAACTCACCGAGTGTTTGACGTTTACTCGTGAGGCGACTAAGAGCGCACCACTAAACAGCGCACTTGACACGACTCTACAATAGACGTATAAAGACCAAACAAGCATCAACAGATAGAAGGCTAAGTGGAGAAATTGCACATACACCGGAGTGCGGAGAAGATGGTAGGTAAGACTGCCAGGTTCCGTGTGTTGTGCTTTTCGGACTGGTCCGCACGGACGCATATTCCACCATGTGGCTCAATCACATGGTCTAGAGCAGCGACGGCTCGTCGTTTATTGAAAGCTCGAGGAATGGCCAGTCTTTTCTCATATGACATTTTAGTCAAGGAGGCGCAAGTAGCGTAGCATCGGACAAAATTTAGCGCTCAACGACGACAGCCTTGCTCAGCATACCCTCCTTTGTCGCGCCGATTTACGCGACACCTTCCCTTGAGTTTGCCGTGGTTGAGCGCTTTTTCTATGTAACTCACCACAACGAAATTAACTGGAACTTATTTGTTAGTTTGTGCAGCTTGCGGCGTAGGTCTACAAGTCCAACAAGGATTGCGTAAGTCTTCGACGTTTCCCACATAAAATGTAGTGTCGTTTGGTTGCACTCAACCAGAATACGTCGATTTAGTACGTACAACTACGAAGGTGCATTCCAGCGCTTGCAATTCACCAACCACTTAAGAGCTTCGCGAGGTAAATTCGATGGCGGAACCTGTATTTGACACGAAGAACAACATCGAGCCAGATCTTGACATTCGACCTTTAAGTGGAGCACTTGGTGCCGAAGTTCGCGGTTTAGACCTTAAGAATCTCGACGACGCCGGATTCGAAACGGTCCGCGCGTTACTCATGCAGTATTCGGTTCTCGCCGTCCACGGTCAAGCGCACCTAAGCGATGAAGATCTGCGCAAATTTGGGTTACTGTGGGGCGATCTGGATGTACATGGGTATTCGCCGACCGTCGAAGGTTTCGATGACATGCTCAATATTCGCTCGGGACCCAAGGGTCGAGCCAGTGCTGAAGGATGGCATTCGGACGTCAGTTGGAAGGAGATCCCACCAAAGATCTCAATGTTGCTGGCAAGGAAAATACCTTCGGTCGGAGGGGACACCGTGTACGCGTCGCAATACGAGGCGTACGAAGACCTGTCCGAGCCTATGAAAGAGTTGCTCGAAAAACTCGACGCGGAACACGATGGACGCAACTTCGATATCGATCTCATCAAGAGACCGGCTACACACCCGGTTGTGATAACACATCCTGAAACAGGACGCAAAGCGCTCTACGTCAACACCGGATTTACACGGCGTATTGCTGGCTTATCCAACTATGAGAGTAAAGGCATTCTCAATATGTTGAACGAGCATTGCACTCGTGTCCGTTATCAAGCGCGTGTGCATTACGAAGTGGGTACCTTGTCTATTTGGGACAATCGATGCGTTCAGCACTGCGCACCGCCAGACTACGGTTATGAGGAACGCGAACTACACCGAGTTGCGGTATTGTGCGACGGACGTCCGTCGCGATAACTGCTCCAAATTCCGTGTCGTTCAGCTAATTACGTAAAAGTCGTTGATCCGAACGAGTTAGTAGTTACGTCGGAGGTTCATGCCTTCGTACATTGACGAGACTTGGTCGGCATAGCCGTTGAACATCAATGTCGGCTGATTCTGGGCAAATAACCCGGAGCCGAGTACTCGTTCACTGGCTTGTGACCAGCGTGGATGGTCGACCTCAGGATTAACGTTCGAATAAAAGCCATATTCCTGCGGTGCACTATTGTTCCAAGTCGTCGGCGGCTGTCGTTCTAGAAGTTCGATTTTGACGATCGACTTGATACTCTTAAAGCCATATTTCCACGGAACTACTAGCCGAAAAGGCGCGCCGTTTTGATTTAGCAATTCATCACCGTACATACCAACCGCGAAAATCGCCAAATCGTGATTGGCTTCATCTAATCGCAACCCTTCTATGTAAGGAAAATCGATGCTGCTAAAAAATGAACGTGTGCCGCGCATCTCATCTTCATTTAAATGCGTAGTGAATTTGACGTACTTTGCGGACGCAAGTGGTTCGTATTTATCGAGTACCTTTTTGATGGGGAAACCAACCCAAGGAATCACGGCGGACCAAGCCTCAACGCAACGCAACCGATAGATGCGCTCCTCCAGATCAATACCTGCCAAAACGTCTTCAATCGCGTACTTGCCTGGTTTCGCAACAAGGCCAGTAACTTCGATAGACCAAGGATCGATCGTCATCGCATCCGCGTAACGCATCGGGTCATCTTTATCGGTGCCAAATTCGTAGAAATTGTTGTATTGCGTCGTATATGGCGACGGCGTGACTTCTAAATCAGGTGCAGGTTCGTGTTTTGCGTATCCCTTAGAGTCTATCCAGTCTGACGGCAACGCATTCGTACGAATAGCAGCAAGAGCAGCCAGCGCACCGGTTCCTTTCAGGATGTCTCGACGTGCACGATAAACGCGCTCAGGCGTGATCTCAGACGGTTTTGGATCACCTCGCCGTGGAATTCGAATTAGCATCGCTCTACCCTCCCCATCTGTTTAGAACCGTTTACTCTTCGGAAGTTCTGTCCTGATGACGTTAAAGTGTAGCGGTACCAGGCAACGAGCTTACTCGTCGGAATCTTCTTCAATAGGTGCTGACTTTCTGAATCGACGCCAGACGTATTCGCTCGGTCCAGAAAGCGCGTAGCCCATCGTGCAAATGAAGAAAACGAGCGGTGGATTTACGAATATCACTGCCAGCACAAGCACCAACACGACGAACGAAACATACGGAATTCGTCCCCTAATTCGAAAGAGTTTGGGCGAGTAATACCGGATGTTTGAAACCATCAGCAACGCAGCGCCAACAACCAAAACCGCCATCACGATGACAACCGCGATGTGCGGTGGCGTTGCGAAGAAGTCACCCCACAACCAAGCTGCCGATGCAACTACACCACAAGCCATCGGCGATGGCAAGCCACTGAACGACGAACTATCGCCAGCGATATTGAATCTTGCCAACCTGAGCGCCGCGCACGCCATATAAAGGAAGGTAATCGCCCAACCGATCTGACTGAGCGAGTTCAAGCCCCATTCAAACGCTAATACACCTGGTGCAACACCAAACGCGACCATATCAGACAACGAATCAAACTGCTTGCCAAAGTCGCTCTCGGCGTTCATTGCCCGCGCAACACGGCCATCTAAAGCATCAAGAATCATGGCCGCGAGCAACGCAATACCGGCATAGAGAAATTTGCCTTCAGTCGCTGCGACGATGCCGAAGAATCCAGAGAACATGGCACCGGTCGTAATGACATTCGGCAACAGAAACACACCGCGACGTCGATTCTGAGCAGCTATATCTCGCGTCTTATCCACGACTGAGAACTCGCGGCGTTTCTTATTCATTGAGTCAATTGCGCGATCGATCGACCAGTTTGTTTTCTTCGATCCAAGGCATCATGGCTCGTAACCGGGCACCTACCTGTTCAATTTGGTGGTCCTGACTCAGTCGTCGCATTGCCTTAATCGTCGTCGCGCCAGCCTGGTTTTCTGCAACGAACTCGCGAGCGAACTTGCCTGTTTGAATCTCATCAAGAATTCGTTTCATCTCTTGTTTAGTCTCGTCAGTGACGATTCGAGTTCCCCGAGTTAATCCGCCGTACTCAGCCGTGTTGGAAACCGTATACCACATATTCGAGATGCCGCCTTCGTAAAAGAAATCGACAATCAGTTTGAGTTCATGCAGGCATTCGAAATACGCCATTTCCGGTGCGTAGCCAGCTTCTACCAATGTCTCAAATCCGGCTTGAACCAATGCCGCTGCGCCACCACACAGAACAGCTTGTTCCCCAAACAAGTCTGTTTCTGTTTCTTCTTGGAAGGTCGTTTCAATGATTCCCGCTCGACCCGCGCCAATTGCCATCGCATAAGAAAGTGCAGTTTCTTTCGCTTGGCCGGTCGAATCTTGACCAATGGCAATGAGCGAAGGCACGCCACCACCTTCAGTATACGTCGACCGAACAGTATGTCCGGGACCCTTCGGCGCAATCATGATTACGTCGAGGTCACTACGTGCTTCAATCAAGCCGAAGTGAATGTTGAAACCGTGGGCAAACGCGATTGCAGAACCTTCCTTGATATTCGGTTCAATCTCGTTAGCGTATATATCCCGCTGATGCTCGTCAGGTGTTAGGATCATCACGAGATCTGCATCTCGCACCGCTTCGATGGTTGGTTTGGTCACGAATCCAGCGTTTTGCGCCTTCGTCGCAGAGCCAGAACCGTCTCTCAACGCAATAGTGATATTCGTTACACCACTATCCCGAAGATTGTTCGCGTGTGCGTGGCCTTGCGAACCGTAACCCACAACCACCACTTGCATGCTCTGGATGAGGGACAAATCAGCGTCTTTGTCGTAATAGACCTGCATGGTATTACCTGTCTTACTTAGTCTTAAAGTTCAAGAATTTTGTCGCCACGACCGATGCCTGAAACACCAGTTCGGACGACTTCCAAGATCGATGTTTCACCGATAGCGCGCATGAATGCGAGTAGCTTCTTGGTCGGACCTGTGAGTTGCACCGTGTACGAGTCCGGAGTCACGTCTACCACATCACCTCGAAATATGCGGCAAGTGCGATAGAGCTCCTCGCGGTGTCCATTGCCCTCAGCCCGGACTTTGATCAACATCAATTCGCGCTCGATATGAGCGCCTTCGGTTAAGTCGTTGACTTTCACCACCTCAATCAGGCGGTTCAGATGCTTAGTCACCTGCTCAATCTTCTCATCGTCGCCTTCTGTTAACAGTGTCAGCCGTGAGAGCGTTCGATCTTCTGTCGGCGCAACCGTCAATGACTCAATGTTGTAGTTCCTTTGTGCGAACAAGCCGATCACTCGTGAAAGCGCACCAGCTTCGTTTTCAAGTAGAACTGCTAATAAACGTCGCACTACGCTACGCCCTTGGACAGTACCATGTCCTCAAGTGAGCCGCCACGAACAAGCATCGGATACACATGCTCATCAGGATCAACGTATGCGTTGATAAAAACTAGCTTGTCTTTCAATTCTGCACTGAACGCCTCATCTACAACCGCATCGAGCTCGTCCAATGTACGCGCCGTAAAGCTGTGATGACCGAACGATTGCAAGAGTTGATCGAAATCCGGTAACGCATCACGATAGGTGCTATGCGAATACCGGCCGCCATATTGCATATCCTGCCACTGTTTCACCATGCCGAGTGCTTGGTTGTTAAGGTTCACGATCTTGATGGGTAGTGCGTACTGCATGCAGGTCGACAACTCCTGCATATTCATCATAAAACTACCTTCGCCTGTGACACAAACGACTGTCGCATCAGGCATTGCAAACTGAACTCCCATCGCCGCAGGAAGACCAAAACCCATCGTGCCTAGCCCACCAGAATTTATCCATTGGCGTCCGCGTCCGAATTTGTAGTACTGAGCGGCAAACATCTGATGCTGACCTACATCACTGGTCACAAACGCTTCACCCCGCGTTGCGCGATACACCGCTTGAATGACTTGCTGGGGAAACAACTGACCGCTCTCACTCTTTCGATGTCGTTGGTCATGGTCAAGCCCGTGCGCATCACGCCATAGCTCAATCCGCTGCCACCAGGCTTCTAAACTCGATTTATCAATAGGATGATTAGCCAGTTCTGCCTCAAGCGAGGCTTGAAGTTCGGCTAACACCGGCTTCGCAGGTCCCACAATCGGAATGTCAGCTGTGATGACCTTTGAAATTGACGCGGGATCAACATCAATGTGAATGATGGTCGCACCAGGACAGAATTTGGCCGGATTGTTAGTCACACGGTCATCAAAACGCGCACCCACTGCTAGGATCAAGTCCGCGTGATGCATCGCATTGTTTGACTCAAAAGTACCGTGCATGCCTAACATGCCGACAAACTGAGGATCATTTCCGGGAAATGACCCAAGACCCATAAGCGTGTTGGTAACCGGGAAGCCCGTTAACTTCGCCACAGCCACCAGCTCGTCTTCTGCGGCACCTTGAACCACACCACCACCGGCATATATGACGGGTCTCTTCGCCTTTAGTAACGCGACTGCTGCCTTTCGAATTTGACCCGAATGACCTTTCAATGCGGGTTTATAGGAGCGCAAACTGACACTTTCCGGATACGAATACTCAAACAGTTCGTTCGGATCCGTCGTGTCCTTCGGTATGTCAATCACGATCGGCCCGGGGCGACCGCTCTTCGCAATGTAGAACGCTTGCTTGACGAGCCAAGGAATCTCTTTGGCTGTCCTTACGATGAAGCTGTGCTTAACGATCGGCCGCGAAATCCCAATCATGTCCGTTTCTTGAAATGCATCAGTGCCGATGACTTCATGAGGAACTTGCGCTGAGATCACGATCATCGGGATCGAGTCCATGTACGCGGTTGCTATACCCGTGATGGCATTCGTCGCACCCGGTCCGGACGTAACCAAGACGACCCCAGGATTACCGGTCGCACGCGCGTAACCGTCCGCCATATGAGTTGCAGCCTGTTCGTGTCGCACGAGGATGTGTTCGACTTTCTGCTGCTTAAAGATAGCGTCGTAGATGTGTAGCGCTGCGCCGCCAGGATAGCCGAAGATCTGTTCTACACCTTCGTCCTGCAGCGCTCGAATCAGAATTTCGCCACCAGAGAGCATTTCAGTCATGAGATTCGAGATTTTTGATGTCGTTATGGATGACCGATGAACGCCCACAACTTACGCGAGCATAGCGAGTAGCAGCTGTGAAGTACGCGATTGGCAGGAACGAGCGCTAGTTGAATCCGAGCACACTCGCGGCAGGCGGGCAATTTTAGTCCTATATGCTGCCTAGTTGACTAAATCTGGCTATCACGGTCGATCACGTACGACTCTCGCGCTGATGCTAATGATCGAATCGGTCGAATTAAGCTACGGAAATTCGTCGACGTCCTTTCGTAGTACGTCTACTAGTGAGTCTAGGTCTTCGGGCATGGGTAATTCAAAATTCATCAGTTGCTTCGAACGCGGATGATCAAATGCGAGTTGGTTCGCGTGGAGCGCTTGACGCTGAAACTTGCGCAGCGTCTCATTCACTTGGTCGCTAGCAGACGGCGGAACACGTCGTTTCGCACCATATTTAAGATCGCCTACCAATGGAAGTCCTATACGAGCAGCATGGACTCGGATTTGATGCGTTCGACCTGTCCGTAGTTGCGCGCGAACCAGTGTATGTACGCGAAAACGCTCGATCGGCGTTAGCAGCGTAATAGCCTCCCGACCATCGGATCGGACGGTCTGTCGAGTCCGATCACGGGGACTGCGTCCCAACGGCAGATCGATTTCACGCGCCTGAGTTAGGTTCCCTTCTACGACCGCGACGTACGACCGCGAAACATCACGTTCCGCTAACGCCGCAATCAAACGCACACGCGCGAGTTCGGTTGCGGCGACGACCATAAGTCCCGTTGTGTCTTTATCCAATCGGTGTACGATCCCAGCGCGCGGTAGACCGCTAAGTTCTGGACGAACCGCTAACAATCCATTAGCCAGAGTAGGCGCAACGGTCGCCGCCCCTGGATGTACCACCAATCCAGCGGGTTTGTTGACGACAAGTACGTCTTCATCCTCAAACAAAATATGAATCGGGATCTCTGCAGCAGTGTCCCAATCCTGTTTAGGTTGAAACGTGCCATCAACCTCGACCAATTCGCCTCCGCTCAGTTTGTGATTCGGCTTCTGTGTGCGACCGTCAACTGAAATCGAACCGTCCTTGATCCACTTTGTCAATTGAGATCGTGATACATCAGACAAACGTTGCGCCAACACACGATCTAGGCGTTCGCCCGCCTCTAATGGGTCGATTAGAACGGACCTTCGATACGAACGCGACTTATCTACCACGTGCTTGTCTACCTAAAATAAGGCATTCGTTCTGGGGCATTTTGTTGAAAACTATTCGCGTCTTCTTTATCGGCGTGCTCGTCGCGTGGTTTGTGACTGGCTGTAGCTCGCTTGGTTTCTCGAACATCAAGACAAAGGAAGAACTTGAGCTGACTAGTGAGCAAAAACTATACGAAGCGGCGCAGTCTTCGATTCGCTCAGGTAATTACACGGTAGGCATCGACCGACTCGAGGCCATCGAGACGCATTTCCCGTTCGGCCAGTACGCGGAACAGGCTCAGCTCGAATTGATCTACGCAAACTTCATGAAGAGCGATTTCGAAGCCGCGACCGTGGCCGCGACGCGCTTCATCGAACTTCATCCCAAACATCCTCGTGCGGACTACGGGTATTACATGCGAGGCTTAGCAAGCTACGAAAAGAATCGCGGCTTTTTTGACCGTTTTCTGGGATCACCACAGGCATCCCGTGACGTTACGGCTGCGAAGCAAGCATTCATTGAATTCAATGAGCTGTTGGAAAAATTTCCGAACAGTCTGTACGCGAAAGACGCGAAAGCACGTATGTTGCACCTGCGAAACATCATCGCTGAGCACGAATTGATGATCGCGCAGTTTTATCTCAATCATGACACATGGGTAGCGGCGGCAAACCGTGCAGCGGGAGTTGTTGAGAACTTTCCTTCGAGTTCATCGGTTCCGGAAGCCTTGGCGATCGTAGTCGAAGCGAATTACAAACTAGGTTTGGATGAACCAGCAAATGACGCATTACGTGTCCTCGCGCTTAACTTCCCTAGTTTCGATGGTTTTAACAACGAAGGCAGACTCGTCCTACGCGACGCGATTAAGAATCGCGACCGGAGCTTAGCGAACATCATGTCCTTTGGATTGTTGGACCGTCCTGCGGTCCCGCCGCCGTTAGAGATTCATATACCTGAATCGCCACGAACCGCTGAAGCGCTGGACGACGATCTGTAATCGAGGCAAGTAAAGCCTCAGATTCGTTGCGAATTCTCACACCTCATCACAGCAATCGCGTTTCACACGCAAGTTCGCCTCGTTAGGAGTCGGTCGGGTGCTCTGACCCTTCTTCGATTTCGTTCTTAGGTTGTTCTCGGTGCAACAATGCTGCAAGAATCCAACTCACCGCACCAATACAAACTGCGGAATCTGCAATGTTGAAAATCGGGAAATTGAACCAGTCGTAGTGCACGTGAATGAAGTCGACGACGCATCCTTGCATCGCACGATCGATCAAGTTTCCGCCAGCTCCGGCCAATATCAACGTTAACGCCGCGACAAATAGAACGGGCGGTTTCTCAATCCGACGTAGTCGCCAAATTTCCCAGCTGAAATAAACCACGAATGCAACGCCTACAAACGTCAGAAAGTGGGTAAACCCCTGCAAGATGCTGAATGCAGCACCTGTGTTGCAAAAGTATCGAAACGATAGAAACGGTAGCACTGACACCGCGCCATCAAGGAGTTCTGCGGTTGCAACATACTTGGTGTATTGATCTACGACGACAATCGCCGCTGCGCCGACAAAACACCACCACCAGTGGGGATTGACGCTAGCTGATTTCTGCACGGTGTTTCGTGAACCAGTGTCGTGTCATTTCAAGGTCCTTAGCGATTTGAATTCGGAGCTCATCCAAGCCATCAAAACGTACGTCATCACGAAACTTGTGATGGAAGGTAACGGTGATTAGCTTACCGTAGATGTCCTGATCGAAGTCGAACAGATGCACTTCAAGTAAAGGTTCGGTGCCATCAACGGTAGGGCGGGTACCAACGTACGCCGATCCCTCGTACATTCGATCCAATCCGGTGACTGTTACGGCGAATATGCCTTCCAACGCAGACCGATAACGCTGTAGACGAATGTTGGCCGTCGGTGTCCCTAGCTGCCGCCCCATGCGTTGGCCAATAACCACGGTACCCATCATGAAGTATTTCCGGCCAAGCAACTTCTCGGCCAGCTGAAAATCGCCGTCCCTCAAAGCATCACGGATGCGCGTACTGGAGACGCGTTCATGGTCGAAGACCATGGTGCCTAAATGAGTCACACCGAAACCAAGGCGATCCCCGGCGGTCTGCAGCATCGTATAGTCGCCTTCGGCGTTCCTGCCAAATCGAAAATCGTCTCCTACTACGAGGTACTTCACACCAAGTACTCGTACAAGGAACTCATTGATCACAGCGTCTGCCGACGTCGAACTCGTGGTTTCGTTGAACGGAATACAGAGCACATAATCCAAGTCGAATTCGCGTAAGATGGCAATCTTTTCGCGGAAGCGCGTAAGACGGGCGGGTACGATCGAGCCTCTGAAATATTCGCGCGGCTGTGGCTCAAACGTCACCAACATGCTCGTACAGTTCAGCTCTTGCGCTTTGGCTGAAAGATGAGACAACAGCATTTGATGACCATGGTGAATACCATCAAACGTGCCAATCGTGATGACGCCGTCCCTGTGTTTTGGGCGCACGTTGTGCAACCCTCGAATTAACTCCACATGATTCCTTAAACGCGATGCATCAAATGGCGGGGGCGTACGCCGAAGATCAGCAGAGTGACACCGTACACGAAGATGCCAGCGACCACTAAAAGGCCAATCTGTGCGACTCTGCGCCATTCTGAGACGCTAACCCAAATCTCGAAGTCGAAGTTGAGCCAGACAAGGCAGCTAACCATCACCACGCACGCCGCAACACTGGCAAGCGCGAAGTGCCACATTGATTTGCCCATGCGGTATTGCCCACCACGAAGTAATCCACGCATAAGAAGATAACAATTGACAAAAGCAGCCACCGTAGTTGCGTACGCGATACCCAATAATCCTAGCCACCAAAAAAGACTTAAGCTGAGCACTATATTCACACCAACGCCAATCGTTGCGTAGACGAACGGGGTATGCATATCCTCGCGCGCGAAATAACCAGGTCCAAGCACGCGGGTTAGTACCATCGGTAACAGACCAATCGAGAACGCTTGAAGAGCGACTGCTGTCATTTCAACGTCGGCAACCTCGAACTCGCCACGCAGAAAAACAGTCGCAAGAATCGGTTTCGATAAATAGTACAGTGCTACCGCTGCGGGAAGTCCTAGTAGAACACCCACACGAACGCCCCAGTCAAGGGTTTCGCTAAAAAGCTCCGTATCCCCCTTTCGATACAGACGCGATAGATTCGGAAGCAATATGGTCTGCAATGCAATCGCCAGCAATGCCATCGGCAATTGAATGAGCCGATCTGCGTAGTAGAACCACGACACCGTACCGACAGTCAGCTGGGAGCAGAGAATCGTCCCAACTAAGATGTTTATTTGTCCCGCTGAAGCCGCGTATACACCTGGCACAATCAGTTTGAGGATGCGACGTACGCCTTCGTCTCGAAAACTCACCCGAGGCCAACGTAATAACTGCAGCCGTCGTAATGAAGGGAGATGGACCACCAGCTGTAGAAATCCCGCCACCAGAACGCCCCACGCCATGGCGTACGCGACCTGCCCATCGAGCATAGCCGCCCAGACCGCCGCCACGATGACGCAGACACTCAATAGCAGAGGTGCGCCAGCGGAAATTGAGAATCGTTGATAACTATTAAGTACAGAACCAGCAAAAGCAGTGAGTGATATGAGTCCGAGGTACGGAAACATCACGCGAAGCATGTCGACCGCTGCCTGATAGCGTGCTTCTCCAACCCAAGCGCGGAACGTGAAAAGGTCAATCAGCTGCTGGGCGAAAAGTACCCCAACGAGCGACAACCCCATTAGGATCAGCGCGAAATTCCCGGTAACTGTTCGGATGAAATCGCTGAGCTCAGATTGCGAGTGGTTTTCACGATAGTCAGTAAGCACAGGGATGAACGCCTGCTGAAAAGCACCTTCAGCAAACAGTCGACGAAAGAAATTCGGAATCTTGAATGCGACAAAAAAGGCGTCTGCGATCGGACCTGCGCCAAGGAAATACGAAATGACAACGTCTCGCGTCAATCCGCCAAGTCGCGATAGTCCGGTGAGAGACGCGACAACCAGACCTTTCCCAGTAAGGCTGGTCGTACCGCCTCCTTCAGTTACTGCTGCGTCGTCCGACAAATCAGACTCGATAATGCCAAACGCAAAGGAAGCGAGTTTTAGAACGTGTCTCGCATCTGGAAGTAACTAAAATTCCGCCCTTCCAATGATGATCCGACTTTCCTGAGATAACGACTTGGCACATACCTTATCGGCTAAAAAGCGAGTTCGACAGAACATACGCCGCAACCAGCGTAATTCTGCGAAGCGTAGCACCATGCGCACCGCTATTAAGAAAACCGTAACCGCAATTGAGTCCGGCGACAAAGCACAGGCTCAAGCGGCGTTGGATAGCGTATCCAGCATTCTTGATCGTTACTCTCATAAAGGGCTGATCCATCGGAATAAAGCTGCGCGACATAAGTCGCGTTTAAACGCCAAAGTGAAGGCGCTAAGCAGCTAGATCAAAGCTAGATTGTCTCGGTGGATTATTTCGGGTTCGTCCATATAGCCTAGTAATCCCTCGATCTCGCTTGAGGCGTGACGCATGATCGCACGCGCTTCGTGATCACTGTAGTTCGACAGGCCTCTAGCGATTTCATTCCCCGCAGAATCCAATACGGTAACAACGTCGCCACGATGGAAATTGCCGATTACCGCGGTAACACCTATCGGTAGCAAACTTACGCCGCTATTTCGTAGAGCTCGTACCGCGCCATCATCAATCGTAAGTTCGCCGCGGCTTCGCAACTGACCGGCGATCCACTGTTTACGCGCGTCAACAGGTGTGATATTTGCGGTGAGGTGCGTGCCGACCTCTTCCCCGGCCAAGAGACGGGTCACTGTATCGGTTTTACGCCCGTCAATGATCCAAGTATCACAGCCTGATCTAGCGGCGAATCGTGCCGCTTCAAGTTTCGTAAGCATGCCGCCACGGCCAAATCGCCCTGGTTCGCTATTTACCATCCCATCCAGAGCATCGTTGAACGGCGATTCTTGCTTGATGATTCTGGCCTCGGGATTTACTCGAGGATCAGCCTCGAATAAACCTTCCTGGTCCGTGAGCACCACCAGTGCGTTCGCCTGGATCAGAGCCGCAACGCGCGCCGCTAAGGTATCGTTGTCGCCGAAACGGATTTCATCCGTTGAGACCGAGTCGTTCTCGTTGATTACAGGGATAACGTCGTGTTTAAGACATGTTTCTATCGTTGATCGCGCGTTCAAATAGCGCTCTCGATCCTTTAGGTCGTCGTGCGTTAGCAACACCATGCCGGTGTAGAAACCAGCACGTTGAAATCTACTGGCGTACGCGTGCGCCAAACCTGTTTGACCAACTGCGGCAGCCGTTTGCAGCATTGGTAGGTCGTGAGGTCGTTCGGTCAATCCGAGTCGATGCATACCTTCTGAAATCGAGCCGCTCGAAACAATCACGACGCTCACGTTTGCTCGCCGTAGCTCGGTGATTTGCTGACATAGCGTGTCAAGGCGACGCGCCGATAAACCAGACCCGTCTGCGACGAGTGAACTACCGATTTTTAGTACCCAAGTGGAACCGCTATGGTCAGGTGTATTAACATCCTTATTCACGGCGATAGATCACTTCGACCTGCTCGCCGTCGTCAGCAGTAGAAGTCGCCTTCGACTTCGTGCGATTCAAAATATCAGTCAAGACGTCTTGGTCCAAAGACGTTGATTCGTCGGCATCGAGCTTCGGTCTACTCTCAACGGCGTCCATCAGAGCGAAAGTCAGTTCTCTAATACCTCGTTGAGTCGCTGCAGAGATCTCGAAGACCGGTCGATCAGGGTGCAACGCCTTCAGTCTTCGAGTTACAGCTTGGACCGCTTCGTTACTTGCCGCGTCGATCTTTGTAACGACCGTCCACACCTCACGTTCTGCAAGCGCAGCGCTGAAGTCACTCAACTCGTGCTCGATTGTCGTCAAGTTTTCACACGCGTCACTACCGTCCAGTGGCGCGACCTCAACTAAATGAAGCAAGAGATGCGTACGACTAAGGTGCTTTAGAAATCGCGTACCTAAGCCATGACCCGACGCCGCACCTTCGATTAACCCAGGAATGTCCGCCATCACGAAGCTCCGAGCAGCATCAACGTAAACGACCCCGAGATTAGGCACGAGTGTTGTGAACGGGTAGTCCGCAATCGCCGGCTTTGACGAGGAAACGACGCTTAGGAGCGTTGACTTACCCGCATTAGGTTTACCCAAGAGTCCAACGTCTGCCAGAACCTTAAGATGCAGACGAAGTCGCTTTGATTCGCCAGGTGTCCCTCGCTCAAATTCGCGGGGTGCTCGATTTGTGCTTGAACGATACGAGTGGTTTCCACGTCCGCCGTCGCCACCGCGGGCAACGACAACCATTTGACCTGGTGACGTGATATCCGCGACGTACTCAAGAGTCGCGTCGTCTACTACACTCGTACCACAGGGCACATCAACAACCAGATCACCCCCACTGGCGCCGGTCTTCACACTACTCCCACCTTGTCGTCCATTCGCGGACTTGAGGATGGGTCGGTACTTGAAATCGACTAGCGTATTGAGTGCGCCGTCGCCACGAAAGACAATGTTTCCGCCTTTCCCACCGTTCCCGCCGTCAGGACCGCCTTTTGGCTGATTAGGTCCTCGGTGAAAACTCATACAGCCATCGCCGCCGCGACCTGCGGTCACATCTAGCGTGACTTCATCGACGAAAAGCATGAGAACTGCGACGGCATGCGATCCCGTCGTCGCACGGTGATTGGGGTTAGCTTGCCGCTACGCTGACGTAGGTGCGCTGATGAGCACCGTGTTTGCGAAAGACAACTTTTCCAGCTGCCGTGGCAAATAAGGTGTGATCGCGACCACAGCCAACATTCTCGCCAGCATGAAACTTCGTGCCTCGTTGTCGGACCAAGATATTACCCGGCAGAACTTGCTCTCCACCGAAGTGCTTAATCCCCAATCGTTTCGACTCAGAATCTCGACCGTTTCGAGTACTGCCGCCTGCTTTCTTATGTGCCATGCCAGCCCCTTACTGCGAAATACCAACGATCTGAACGGCCGTGAACTTTTGTCGATGGCCTTTCCTTCGTAAGTAGTGCTTTCTCCGCTTGAACTTGATAACCCGAATCTTGTCGCGCCGTCCTTGCTCGACGACTTTGCCTGTCACGCGCGCGCCTTCCACCAGCGGCGTGCCGATTTTGACTGATTCACCGTTAGCAACCATCAAAACGCGATCAAACTCGACTTCTGCGCCAACTTCCACATCTAATTTCTCGACCGATAGCTGTGCGCCTTCCTCAACGCGATATTGCTTTCCACCAGTTTCAATGACTGCAAACATGCCAGCAACTCTAGAAATCGTGCTTACGGGAGCGCTTGACTAATCTGAACGAGAATTAGCCGAAAAATAGCGCAGAATAGACCGACATATATGTTTATATGCCAGATCGCCAAATAGAATTTTACTCACCCGCTCGTCCTAGCGACACAGCTGTGTTCGCGTAGGCTTTTCGGCATATCCTTTGTACGCCTATCCTTTAGTGACAAATCGCTGTTGAGCTCACCCATCCCTACGCTAGATCCTCACTTACCAACGTCACTAAGTGAGGTGACGCAGCTCGTTCAATCTGAGCTGGACGCTGCGGAGGAGCTAATTCAGGAAAACCTAGCGTCGGACGTTGCGACCGTTGCTTCCATAGGTGAGTACATTGTTCAATCCGGTGGTAAGCGATTGAGACCCATGACGGCGATACTGGTTGCGCGTGCGCTAGGACACCGTCACGATGAAATTGTTGTCCTTGCGGTCTTGCTTGAATTCCTGCACACCGCCACACTGCTTCACGATGACGTCGTAGATCGTTCCCAGCGTCGGCGCGGGCGTAAGACCGTCAACTTGCTGTGGGGAAACGCACCGAGTGTTTTGGTTGGGGACTTCCTCTACTCACGCTCGTTTCAGCTCATGGTTCAGTTAGGCCGAATGGACATCATGTCGGTGATTAGCGAAGCGACGAATCTCATCGCTGCCGGAGAAGTCAAGCAGCTAGAGCACGTACGTGACCCAGATCTGAGCGAAGCGGACTACATGGACATCATTCGTTGTAAGAGTGCGCTATTGTTTCAAGCAGCAGCAGAAACCGGCGCTACGCTCGCTAATGCAAATTTAGACGAAATTGAAGCAGCTCGCTTATTTGGTCTGCACTTTGGTCTCGCGTATCAGCTGATGGACGATTTACTCGACTACGCGGGTGACAGCGGTCAACTGGGTAAGAACGTTGGTGACGATCTGCGAGAAGGGAAATCCACGCTACCGCTCATATTCGCGATGCGTTACAGTTCCGAAGATCACGCGAAACTCATCCGTTCAGCAATTCGTGAACAATCCGCCGAAGATACCGAGGACATCATGCGTGTCGTCAAAGACTCCGGTGCCTTAGGCTATACACGCGCAAACGCACTTGCGCAAACGCATCTCGCTAAGAGCTCTCTATTTCGTCTACCCCCAAGTCGATATCGAGATGGATTGAACCATCTGGCCGATATCGCATTAGAGAGAATTCAATAAGCGACTCCGATCTAACGACGATTCGACTTCGTCCTTCCATACTTGCCGAACTCACTTTCTAGAATTGGTCGCTGACGTACCCGTTCCCTGGCGCTCGTGACCTTCGATGCGCCAATAAATCCAGCTGTCGGAGTGTAGCTCAGACTGGTAGAGCATCGTCTTCGGGAGGCGGGGGTCGCTGGTTCAAATCCAGTCACTCCGACCACTATATGCCCTTCTGCTTCGCGTCATCAATCTTGCGTTGCATTCGTCGCATTCCATTCAGCCAACGTTCTAAATCGCTGTTCTTGCGATCCATCCAAGTTTGTGCGATGTCGTCGGTCAGCACTAAGAAACGCTCGTTCTGCACAGCCTCGACCACCATATCTGCTACCTCTTCGGGTTCCTTGATAGGTCCTACTGCCGTCTGTGCGGAAGACGAACGTCGATTCCCATTCCCGAGCATCGGTGTGTTTACGCCAAGTGGCGCGAGCAGCGATGTGTTAATCCCTTGATCGTGGTATGTGATCGACATCCACTCAGCGATCGCCACTACGGCATGCTTTGTCGCTGCGTAGAGCACATTGCCATGCGTTGTCAGTATCCCTGCCATCGATGAAGTGTGTACGAGATAACCACTTCCACGATCTAACATCCCGGGTAATACCGCTCGAATGGCGTAGACGTGTGCCATTACGTTAATGTCCCATTGATCAAACCAAGCTTGAACGTCTGTTTCGAGCGGATCACCACCTGTCGCAATCCCTGCATTACTAAAAAATAAATCTACAGGGCCGAAGGCATCCTCTGCAAACGCGACCGTCGCATCAATGTCGCTCTGTTTTCCGACGTCGCAGTGAACCGCACGACCGTTGATCTCGTCGGCTACAGCTTGAGCATCCTCGTCATTCACATCAGCGATCACTACGTTCGCACCAAGTTTTGCAAACGCTCGACTGCACGCCGCACCGATGCCACTAGCACCACCCGTAACTACGCATGTCTTAGCTTGAAAGTCCACCAAATCTACTCCCATGGTTCGCCATGGCGCATTATGGGCGGGTTAAATTAGCTACCGATGCTCTGAAAATAGGAATACGCGCTATGAAGTACTTGCACACGATGGTTCGCGTTAACGACATCGATGCGTCTCTTGACTTCTACTGCAATCGTCTTGGATTAAAGGAACTACGCCGTATCGACAATGAAGCAGGTCGCTTCACGTTGGTCTTTCTGGCCGCACCTGGCGACGAATCTGCACAGGTAGAACTGACGCACAACTGGGATGCTGAAGCGCTCGAAGGCGGACGAAACTTTGGGCACTTGGCGTACCAGGTCGAGAATATCTACGAGACCTGTAAACGTCTGCAAGATGGGGGTATAACGATCAATCGACCGCCTAGGGATGGATACATGGCGTTCGTTCGATCACCCGACAATATAAGCGTAGAAATACTGCAACACGGAGCGCCATTACCGCCTGAGGAGCCTTGGGCATCGATGAGCAACACAGGAGAGTGGTAGATCGGGCTGGGTTAGCCTCGAATAGCACTAGATTTAGAGTTTAGGAGTGAATGCCCACGATACCGCGTAGGACAAAATCAGGCGTGACGTTCGCGGGAATTCACCCAAAACCGCGGCAATGCAAGTCGTTCTGGATTCTCATACTCACGCTTTAGGCAACAACTGTTATCCGCTAAGACGTGCATGGATGCAAACGCGCCGATGAGGACGACCCAGATTGGAAGATAGTCGATCTGCACATACCATCTGTGATCAAGGAGCGGCACGGCCGAAAAGAATCGGTAAAAATAGAAGAACATCATAAGGGTGTTGATGAGTGCGTAGCTTCGAATCAACATCGCCCGTACGGATGGAAATAGAGTCAAGAGCGTCAAGACTGAGGTGGTGAGAAGCGCAACGACTAATAACGTGTCAAACCGTACGAAATACGCCAGACCTATTAACAGGACCGCGAGAACGCAGTTAATTGCTTTCACTGATTCTTATCTCAACTCGAAGATGGGTTAGGCAGTCTACGTTATCCGCAACCCACCATCGGATTCGCACAACAAATACAAAATCGACTCAAAATAAACCCTCTAGGTACGGACAGATTGCGGAAAAAACAGACAAACTGCGATAAGCGATACGCAACAATTCGCCTACTCAAATGTTAGCAGAATCTCTTGAGGGCATTGACGCGATACCCCGTTCAATACGAATTCACATGAATGTTCTCTCGGAACCCGAGACGAAGACGCGCTGCGATAATGCCGCGCTTACTTCTGGCATACAAACGATTCCTCACCCATGCATAACCAGATCCTAAGCCTCGCGCTGGCGTCACTATTTGGCTTCGTCGTTTTCCCGATCATCGGCAGTGATCAAACGACTGGTGAGGCGAGCGCTGAAGCTGATTTGGTCGTACATACGGAACACGGACCCGTGCAAGGCGCAATTAGCGACGGCGCTCCCGGAATTAGAGCTTTTAGAGGTATTCCCTTCGCCGCGCCTCCTGTCGGTGATCTTCGATGGCGCATTCCCCAACCTGTAGAGGCTTGGCACGACGTTCGAGACGCGACTGAATTCGCCCCTCGTTGTTATCAACCGTCTCTCGATCAGGGGTTCTACTCGATGGCGCCACAACCGGCGAGCGAAGACTGTCTGTATCTAAATGTGTGGACAGGTGCTTCGTCCAGTGACAGCAAGTTACCCGTCATGGTATGGATTCACGGCGGTGCTTTCATCATGGGATCAGGTTCGGAGGCGATCTACCGCGGAGCGAGACTCGCACAAGACGGCGTAATCGTGGTCACGGTGAACTATCGCTTGGGATTGATGGGGTTCTTTGCACATCCTGCACTAAGCACCGAATCCGATACCAGCGTTTCCGGTAACCAAGGCTTGCACGATCAAATCGCCGCATTGCGGTGGGTGCGAGAGAACATTGATGCCTTCGGTGGCGACCCCGCGAACGTGACGATTTTTGGCGAGTCCGCCGGATCCATGAGCGTCTGCTATCTGGTCGCAACACCGCTCGCAAAGGGACTGTTTCAGAAAGCGATTGGGCAGTCAGGTGGTTGTTTTGCGAAGCACCCGACTCTTGCAGAGAGCGCTGATGACTTTCAGTTAATGGATACACCCGGTTTGCCGGACACGTCCGGTTATGGAATCGGTAAAAGCGTCTCGGCGGCGCTCGGTGGTGAATCCAATGACGCGTCTGCGATCGAGCGTATGCGAGAAATGTCGGCCGAGGAAATTACCGCAAAACTCGCCGAACAACAGGTCAACGTACCGTGGCGGTCTATCTTCGTTGACGGCGTGATGTTTCCCGCGCAAATGCGCATATTGATGTCAGATGGGCGCGCCAACCAGGTGGACACGATCATCGGATCAACAAAAGATGAAGGCGTCATGCTATGGCCGCAAGTCGAAGAAGCTCCAATCGAGGAATGGAAATCGAACCTCCACTCCCGCGCACCGAGATTCGCGGAGTCACTTATCCAAGCGTACTCAGATGATGCGGCAAAGTCGACTAAATTAGCGACTCAAGAACTCATGTCGGACGCGCTCTTCGGCGCAGAAATGCGAACTTGGGCACAGCATGTTGAAATGCAAGGCAAGAAGGCATTTGTCTATGTCTTCAATCACGCGCCGCCGCTCGACGAGTTGGGTCGATCGCTAGGGGCATTTCATGGTGGCGAGATTCAGTACGTATTTCAATCGCACGCCGGCGGAAACGCAGTCGATGGGCATCCAGAACTCTGGGATGAATCCGACAAAAAAGTAGCAAACGTCATGCGCCAATACTGGATCAATTTCGCAAAGACCGGCGATCCAAATGGCGCGGGTCTACCCGAATGGCCTCAATATATGACGTCGACAAATCAGACGCTTGCGATCGAGAAGGATTCTCATGTGGTCTCGGACTTTCGAAAAGCAAAACTAGATGTGTTCGAGCAGATGATGCGGACTGGATTCGCCGAACCTAGCGCGGACCATGAATGAAGCCAGTGGGGAAGCGACATAATTCCGTCCACGATCTCACACTACTTAGCGATGACATTCGTCGAGTCTGATAGGTTGGTCTGCTGACCATTGCCGTCGATGTTCCGCTTTATCAGAGATACATCTACGCGAATCGGTCGCTTCGCGCGCACACTGTCCCTCGCGCGATCGATTGCATAACCGATTCCACCATAAACAAGCACACCACTCGCGACAAATTTCAATTTTTCGCCTGTTGATAGCTCAATCGGCTCAACGTATCCGCCGAAGAGTGCCAACATGACCGATCCAAGGGCTTCACCCAACTCAGCCGCTGCTAGGCCGGTAAACACGCCGATCCCTGTGCCAACATAAGTACCTACTCGTGACGGGACAAATACGGGTATTTGAACGGTATCTTCAAATGACTCATATCCCTCTCGTCGCAGCTCAAGATCCAAAGTAGCGTCTCGCGGTACGATGCGTTCGCAAGGCGTGCTACATTGCCAACCGTCACTGGATCTTACGTTTGCGCCGCTCGGCGTGGACTCAATAACGAGCGTCACAGTTTCTGGTATGACCGCGCAGCCTGTATTGCTCCAAAGCCCAAATATGAAGATCGTCAGGAGAGCGACCGACAGGTCTTGAAACTTACGAACTAGCACCCACATCACAAATCTCGCTCCTCAGATCGGAGTTTGCGGTTTCGTGAAAACTTCAGCTATCGCTAACGTCCACTACCCGACCAATTCTCGTGCTTGGGATAACGGGACGTTCTCATTTCGCAGCAGACTGTCACATAAGGACGGCCGCTCTGGTGGCGGACTCAGCGGTCCTTTCTCAATCACTTTGTGGTCTAACGCAAGCCGAGCCCAAAGTAATCGCGATGCGTCGCCCGTTTGTTTTTCGAGCGACACACCTTCCCACGCCATTAAGACTGCGGACGTTACGTGATACAGTGCAGAAACCATACTGCGAAACCGAGATTCTTCATCACGTTCAGCTGCTCCTGCGACTTCACGCTCCGTTTTCTCTAACCAGTCTCCTAACTCATGCGCCAGTGAGGGTATCGAACTCCGAACAACGTCGAGCCGTTCCTGAAATTCCGCGATGTAGGGACTCAGACAGCTGTCGCGACTGATTGCCCTGCGTATCGCGTCGATCGCGATGATGTTTGATGTACCTTCCCAGATCGACCCGAGATACGCATCCCTGACAAGGCGAGGATTCACGAAATCCTCGACATAACCGCAGCCGCCGCGCACTTCCATTGCGTCGCCGCATACCTGCCGCGCATCACGCGTCACGCGCATCTTCAACACAGGTGTCGCGAGTCGAGCGATCGAACTCGCTCGGTTCGAACCTAATCCGCCTGTCTCGAGAACATCCAACTGATTCGCAGTGAACGCCCACATCGACATCGATTGTTCAGATGCCAATCGCAGTTTGAGCAATTGACGGCGAGCAAGAGGCAAGTTCTTCAATGTCTGTCCGAACACCACACGATGGTTTGACACCGTAACCGCATCGTGCACTGCTCGCCGCATGAGTGCTGCTGACTTCACGCCATTACTCAGACGCGACCAATTGATCATTTCGAGCATTTGCTTTAATCCTGCGTCTTGCTCTCCGACTAGATGTGCTACGGCACCCTCCAAACGTAGTTCGCCACTAGCCATCGATCGCGTACCCAGTTTGTCTTTGAGTCGAACGATCCGGATGTGATTGGGACTACCATCATCAAGCATTCGCGGCATCGCAAAGAGTGCCAATCCACGCGTTCCGTTCGTAGCTCCTTCAGGTCTTGCCAAGATCATCGCGACATCGGCGTCGGCGTTAGAACAAAACCACTTATCGCCAAATAAGCGCCATTCACCTTGATCCAACACCGCCCGAGTCGTTATCTGACCAACGTCAGATCCACCTTCTTGCTCTGTTATGAATTGCGCACCTTGCCAAAGCTCGGGCAAGTTTGTCGAAAGCATGCGCGGGAGGAATCGCGCCTTCAATGCCTCGTCGCCAAAGAGCCGAATTACATGGGCAGCGGAGTCGGTGACGTTGATCGGGCAACCTAGGCCAAACTCGGCTTGATTGAATAGGAATGTATACAAGTGTTTTGCGAAGACCGGTAAGACCTTCTTCCAACTCGACAAGATAGGTCGATGCGACATGGCATGTAGCCCGTAATCGCCAAACGCAGCTTGTTCTAGCGCGTGATAGCTAGGGTGATATTCGATCCATTGGCTATCCCGGCCATATTTGTCACGTTGATGCAGAATAGGTGTATGACTATTTGCCAACATGGCGTGATGGTCTAAGTCGTTTGCAACCCTATACCCCAATTCCTCTAGTTGAGGCCAAATCGCTTCCCGAAGTGCATCGTCAAGATATAACCGAGCAAGATCCTGAAGAGTTCGATCATTATTAAAGAAGTTCTGGCCTCTAGTATCAGGTGCTATCACACCTGTCAATTCAGGCATCGCCATAGAATGCGCTCAATACAACGTTTCGTCCCTGTATCATAAAAACAACCTCTACTTTGATCACTCGACACGCTTAAGGAGCGGTACATGGCTTTTGCAGGCTTAGCGAACGCTAAATTCGGGATTTCGATGTTTCCGACCGACTACTCAATCCAACCAGCGTCGCTCGCACAAGCAGCGGAGGAACGTGGATTTGACAGCCTCTTCTTCCCCGAGCACACGCACATCCCCGCGAGTCGTGCAACTCCTTTCCCAGGTGGCGGCGAATTGCCGAAGCAGTACTGGCATGCCCATGATCCCTTCGTTGCGTTATCAGCGTGTGCCTCGGTCACCGAGCGCATTCGACTAGGTACTGGGATATGCCTGATTATTGAGCGAGACCCGATTACCACCGCAAAGGTCATCGCTTCGCTTGACATGATTTCGAACGGTCGCGCCATCATCGGAATCGGAGCAGGTTGGAATCGTGAAGAGATGGAGAACCATGGCGCCAACTACAAACATCGATGGTCGATCGTGCGTGAAAAGGTCGCAGCAATGCGCGCGATTTGGACCGAGGATGAACCGGAATACCATGGCGAATTTGTGGATTTCGACCCAATTTGGTCATATCCGAAACCGGTGCAGGAAGGAGGTCCCCCAATCTGGATTGGCGCTAATTCGAAATGGGTGTTTGACCGCGTCGCCGAATACGCCGACGGGTGGATGCCAATCGGAGGTCTCGGCTCCGGCAACATGGAACGACTCAAGAGTGCGATGGATGCGTGTGGGCGAGATCTCAAGGATCTAACATTGGCGTTGTTTGGCTCATTCCCCGACGCTGAGCAAATCAGAGGTCGTGCTGACCAGGGATTCGACGAGTTCATCTTTAATGTGCCGTCAGAAGACCGAGATACCGTCTTACCTTATCTCGACCGATACGCAGCCGTCATCAAAGAACTACGTGACTGAGCCCTTGATCGATCTGGTCAAGTTCTTTCATCGATCTACCGGAAATCATCGGCACTATCTTGTGGGGCATAGCCCGCAAGTTCTCGTGCTCTTGAGAGGTCTCGATACCCGTATCGATTGAGAGACGTGCCAAATAGCACCGCGAATTTGACAGAATCGTCAATGTCGACGCTTTTGACGATCAAATCAACGATATCACGTTGACTACACCAGATTGAATAGTCGCGTGGTCGTGAGGGTCGATCCTGTCGATTTACGAAGCCAATCCTCAAGCACATGACCGAAAGATTCGTCGAATCTGCGTAATGACGTCCTAAAGCTTCGCCCCAAACCTTGGTGCTGCCGTACACTCCTGTCGGACGAGTCGGCATATCCGCGGTCACTAACGGCCAGGTTGTTGGTGCGTCTTCGTACCGTGCTTCAACGAGCGACTTATACGGCTCGATTTGCTCATAGCCCGATACGGTTGCGCCGCTACTTGCGAAGATGACTCTTCGGCAGCCGGCATCGACTGCGGCTTGATAGACATTGCGCGTACCGGTGACGTTGGTATCGAGCAGTTCTTCCCACGTAAATCGCTCACCGGCTTTCGCGGCGAGATGAATGACTGTATCAACGTCCTCGAACGCCGGACGAATTGCGTCCAAATCGGCTAGCTCCGCTTGGGTTGTAGGAACACCTTCGACATTGCTTCGATTTAGAGCACGCAAAGCGTGGTCAGATGTCATAGCTTCTCGCACAGCAGAACCAATGAGACCGCTCATTCCTGTGATTAAAACCGGCTTATCCAAATTCGATCTCCTTAACTGCAATCAATCTACTTCACCTCACCCAACGGAGCCCTACACGAAAGGACGTTGTCGGACGGCAGCCCTCCGCTAGCTGAGAATCTGGTCAGGCTCCCCGACCGTGTGTCCAAGTTCTCGAAGCTTTCGGATCAACGAAACTTTGTCGTCCTCGCCACGCAACTGCACAATGATTTCTACGACAGTCGCATCAAGCGTTGAGCTACCAAATGACCGCCTATGGTAAATATCAACGATATTGCTATCTGTATTACTAATGTCGTTCGTGAGTTTGGTGAGAGATCCGGGTACATCTTGAACGGTCGAGTGCAACCTCACGATACGTTCAGTACGCACGAGTGTTCGTTGGATGATGTCTGCAACGATCGCGGGATCAACATTGCCACCACTCACGACACAGACTGTTTTGCCTTTAGCGACATCAGGATGTGCTGCCACAGCGGCTAGCGTTGCAGCTCCCGCTCCTTCGACTAGCATCTTCTCGATATCTAAGAATCTGAACATCGCAGTCTCGATCGAGGACTCCGTCACGGTCACCATCTCATCGACCACGCGTTCAACGATCGGCATTGTGAGTTTGCCTGGTCTTTTGATCGCGATCCCTTCCGCGATCGAAAGCTGGTTCCTTTCCGGTTTCCAAGACTCATTGCTTAGTATCGCATAGACGGGACAATAGTGTGCCGACTGCACGCCGACGATCCGGATAGATGGCTTCAGCGCCTTGATCGCTGTACCGATTCCAGATATCAAGCCACCGCCGCCGACTGGAACGATAACCGTGTCGGCGTCAGGTAGTTGTTCAAGAATCTCAAGCCCCGTTGATCCTTGTCCCGCTATCACGATGGTATCGTCAAACGGGTGAATCAGCGTAAGGTCATCAGCGATCCGACGTTCGTCGACGTATTCAACGGTTTCGTCAAAGGACGAGCCATGCAGCACGATCTCTGGTTGAAAATAGCGCGTTTGATCGATTTTCGCAACTGGTGTCGTTCGCGGCATTACGATGGTCGCATTAACTCCCATACGACGTGCGTGGTACGCGAGCGCCTGAGCGTGGTTACCCGCTGACATAGCGATCACACCTTTCGCTCGCTCTTCCGCTGTCAACGCACTCAGCCTCGCGACGGCGCCTCGTTCCTTGAAAGAACTCGTGAATTGGCGATTCTCTAACTTCAGGTGAAGGTCTGTGTCGAGAATCTCAGACAACGTTGTGGAACGATATAGCGGCGTCTGCACGACATGAGGCGTTATCTCCTCGCGAATACGCTCGATTAGATTTAGATCGACGTCTAAATCAGGATCAGACATAGAACCTCAATGGCAATAGATGACGCTTCGCAAAGCACCATAAATCTTAAAACGATCGCCTCTACATGAGGCACTCTTCGGGATGGTCTATATCACCAAACGGTAAGGCGATTCAAGAAGGTCTTTCACAGCGCTTAGAAACTCAGCAGCGGGTGCTCCATCTAGCGCTCGATGATCCCATGTCAACGATAGTCGCAGGCACTGCGTTCGCGTGGGGTGTTCCTCATCCCACCGTACGCTGTCGTAGATACGACCAACCCCCAGAATGCCAACTTGAGGGGCGTTAAGAATTGGTGTAAACGTGTCGACGCCGTACATTCCCAGTGAAGTCACCGTGAAGGTACCGCCATTTACATCATCCAGGCTGAGTGCACCTGCCTTCGCGCGTTCGGCGAGACTCGCGGCTTCACGCGCACGTTCTTTTAGGGACTTCTGGTCTGCATCATGCAAGACGGGTACGATTAATCCATCCTCGAGTGCAACAGCAATCCCAACGTGTATCGACGAGTGCAGCTGAGTTGCACCATCGACCAGCGTCGCGTTCATGTTTGCATGATGCGGAAGCGCTTTTACACAAGCGGCAACAATCAGATCGGTATACGTAACTCGAATACCGCTCGATTCCCATTCCTCAATCAATGCTCCTCGCAACTTGATGGCATCGTCCATGCACACTTCCATCTCAATGGTCAGCTGTGCCGTGGACTGCAAGCTCTGATACATTCGCTCAGCAATGATCTTTCGCATTCCCTTGAGAGGAATCGGTTCCGCGGACACCGTTTCGAGGGAACCCGCGTGTGCGGCATTTACCACGTCGTCTTTCGTGATGCGACCACGCGGTCCAGTCGCATGGACGCTTGAGAGATCAACATCCAGCTCTTTGGCTAATCTGCGTGCCGCGGGAGACGCAATCTGTACGGGACGCGTCGAAGGTACGTCAGAGGCTGGCACGTCCTGTTCGACAATGCGGCCTCCCGGTCCGGTGCCAACAACATCTTTGAGGGAGACGTTGCGCTCGCGAGCCAAACGCCGCGCAGCCGGCGAAGACTTGATCCGCGTATCGCGTGTACCGGACGCAGATGTGTTCGCAGTCTTCGGCGTGTCTGCTTGATCATCAGCCTTGTCCATAGCCACGATATTCGGATTAGCTGTAGGCGTCGGCAACTCGTCGGGTATGACCTCATCCAGTGCAAAGATCCATCCGACCACATCGCCTGGCGCGAGCGTCTCACCTGTAGTCGCAATGTGTTTTACGATGCCTGAAACGTCTGCCTCAACATCCATATTCACCTTTTCGGTCTCGAGGCGATAGACGGGTTCACCCTTTTCAACCGGCTCGCCGTCCGCTACATACCATTCGTCGACGAGTCCCTCCGTCATTGTCATCCCGACTTTTACCAAGTAAATCTCAGTTGGCATGTCTCTCTACTCGCTTTAAGCCGACACATGGATGCATAGTCGATGACACAACGCTCTCGATGCACGCTTTCACGTCAACCCGTCGCGGTCCATCGCGTCGGAGGCAAACAATCACCCTTTCGTCAGCACGCAAAACACGTTCACGTTCGCCGTCGAACGCTAGCATCGTCGCGCCGAAAAACTGAAGCGATTCATCAATATCAATCTGACCTACATCTTTGAGTCGGATAGGTCTTACTAGTCCGGGGGCTACCGCTGCGTAGACCTCCTTCTTCGAACTGTCCACCGAGTCCTGAGGAAATGACAATGTCAAGCCATAGTCGTGTTCGTCACTGACTACCTGCGTCATTCCACCGATTGCTGTCATACCGACTTTGCTTGGATCAGCCACACTCAGCACCGCGAAAACGAAATTCGAGGGGTCCAGAATCGCTCGACTACCGTAGAAAAGATCCTTGGTTCCAACTACATCAATCAACGCAAAGTCCGTGTCGCCACTCTGATAGGTCACGTGCAACGCCTTGGTCCAAGGCGCAACTTCGTCAATCGACACGCATCCCATTGCGATGTAAGCGGCAGCCATACCGGCAGACGTCGCTTCACAAAACACAGGAAACGCGTTGTTCGTGCCAGTCGAGAGCGCAATCAAAGGTACGCCCCCCAACGATTTTCCGATCGCACGATTCGTGCCGTCGCCGCCTAGCGATATCACAACACTTGCGTGCCTAAGGTGTCGAGCCGCTTCAGTCGAGTCTTGTGACGTTCCCGTCCTCTTCATTTTGATTGGCTGACTGCTCAATCCGGACCCAACGAGAGCGGCTGCCGTAATCTGATGAGAGTCGGGATAGTAGTGAATCCGAGCGTCTGGGTACAGACCTTCTATACCGGCAATGCATCGGCGGACTATCGCGGATTTTTCCTGGTTATCGAATACCGACGCACGCGCGGTAAGACGCCTGATGTCCTTCCCGGAAGCAGGATTGGCAATGATGCCAATGTCCATGTTCGTGCGCTAGGCTGCGTTTAGTAGCTTATCGACTTCAGCTACGATGCGGTCTGCATTCGGAATGTACGCCTGCTCTAGCACAGGGCTAAACGGGACCGGACTAAACGGTGCGCCGACTCGCGCAATCGGTGCATCAAGATAGTCGAACGCCTCCTCCTGAATTTGCGCCGCGATCTCACCCCCTAGTCCCCCGAAACGCACTGCTTCATGCACGACCACTACGCGCTGTGTTTTCTTTACGGAGGTCACGATGGCATCCGTATCCATCGGCTGCAAGGAACGCAGATCCAATACCTCTGCATCAATGCCTTTCTCACTCAAGGTATTTGCAGCATTCATGGACTCACCGACCATGCGACTGTACGTCACGATGGATACGTCTGAACCCTCACGCACCACCTCTGCTTCGCCAAGCGGAATGGTGTAACTCTCCTCTGGAACCTGACCTCGGTTTCCCAATGAGAGTTTGTTCAACACGACAAATACTGGATTGTCGTCCCGAGATGCGCTGATGATGAGTCCCTTCACGTCATACGGCGTCGAAGGCGCGACGACCTTCAGTCCAGGTAGGTGGCAGATCCACGCCTCAAGACTTTGCGAATGCTGTGCAGCCATATTCATGCCGCCGCCTGACATCGTAATGACCGTAATTGGCAATGTCGCAGAACCGCCGAACATGTAGCGCATCTTCGCCATTTGATTGGCGATTTCATCCATGCACTCGCCCATGAAGTCCATGAACATGATGTCAACGATCGGTCGTAATCCTGTCGCAGCCGACCCGACACCTAAACCGATGATGCCTTCCTCGGATATAGGCGTGTCAACGATTCGTTGATCGCCAAACTCTTCGAGGATACCTCGATACGAACCAAAGACACCCCCCGCACCGGCCACATCCTCGCCAGCGATGAACGCGTTTTCCTGTTCGAGTAACACCGTCTTCGCCGCTTCCGCAACCGCAGCGATGTAGGTCAATTCGCGCGTTTCAGCCATGATTTACTCATTCATCCTCGTCCGATACGCGGTCACGCGTATACATCCTCTAGTAAGGTCGCTGGATCTGGCAATGGGCTGCTCTCGGCGAACTCGATGCCCTCCTGCACCTCCGTTAACACATCCTCATGGACTTTAACCGCCTCTTCTTTCGAAACCAAAGCGAGTTCGGCAAGGCGTGCTTCGAACATATGAATGGGGTCTCGTTTCTGCCAATCCGCCAGTTCCTCATCGGTTCGGTAAGTCAAACCCATACCGCGCACCCCAACGTGGTCGAAGAATCGATATGTCTTGCACTCAAGTAGCGACGGACCATCACCCGCAGTAGCCCGTGCGATCGCCGCGTCCGCAGCTTCGTACACGGCAACCGCATCCATTCCATCCACGACCACGCCAGGCATTCCGTATCCTGCCGCACGATCCGCAACGTCGACAATGGCTTGATGGTTAGCTTGAGCCGTGTACTCCCCATAGCCGTTGTTCTCACACACGAACAACAAGGGAAGTTTGTATAGCGCAGCCATGTTTGCGGCTTCGTGAAATGACCCTTCGTTGCTTGCGCCATCGCCAAAGAATGTCACCGCGACGTTCTTCGTATTTCGATATTTAATCGAGAATGCGGCGCCTACAGCGATTGGCGGACCGGCACCCACGATGCCGTTCGCACCGAGCATCCCAAGATCCATATTGGAAATGTGCATGCTGCCGCCTTTGCCTTTGCAGTATCCGGTCGCACGACCGAACAACTCGGCAAACATCCGGCCGAATTCACCACCCTTCGCAATGAGATGACCGTGACCACGATGTGTACTCGTGATCCAATCTTCGTTCGATAAGTGCGCCATGATGCCAGAGGCAACTGCTTCCTGACCAACGTATAGATGTAACGCTCCGGGAATCTTTCCGGCTTCCGCGAGCTTTCCGGCTTCTGTCTCAAACGTCCGAATCCGCACCATGCGACGATGGATATCCAACAGGACTTCGTTGTTCAGTTCCATGCGCGATCCTCCGAACATCCGATTTTGCACATTCGCAAGAACGGGTTATGGTCTGTCAGCGGGCTGTGTGACATGGTTTCAGTGACCGCAGCACTGCCGAAAATCGTCAACCACATCACAATAATGAACGCTCAATCTCACAACCTTCGAACGACAGTGTCGCAATTGCTGATCGTCTATCACTCAAAGTCGGGTCAGACCCAGCGCATGGCGGATGCGGTACTCGCAGGAGCAACGGATGCTGAGATCTCGTCCGTCAAAGTCGTCATGAAACAAGCGCTTGACGCGGACGCTAGCGACCTTCTCGCCGCAGACGGATTGATATTGGGAACTCCCGAAAATTTCGGTTACATGTCCGGCGGCATGAAGGACTTCTTAGACCGGACTTTTTATGAAGTTGAAGGAAAGATAAAACCCTTACCGTGCGGGATTTTCATTAGCGCGGGCAACGATGGGACCGGCGCATTAACAGCGATCCGACGAATTGGAAAAGGCTACCCTTTCGTTGAAGTACAGGAACCGATCGTCGTAAAAGGCGCTGCAACAAACGAACAAATAGAAGCCTGTCGCGAATTAGGATTGGCGTTGGCCGCTGGACTGGAAGCCGGTATTTACTAAGGACTAAGTCCTATTCGCATGGAATTTATGCAGGGGATGGTGCTGCTAAATGCAATCGGAATCGATTGGTCATGCTACGAAGCCAAAAGAAGGAAATAAAGCCTACCGTTCCATTCGTAATCGCGATCGCTATAAAGATACCGAGGTACCCCATCAACAAATTTAGCAAGTAGCACAGCGGCAAAAGCACGACGAACATCCGAAACATCGATAGCACGAAGGACGGTACCGGTTCACCATACGCAACAAAGGTGCTCCCTGCGATCATGGATACGCCCATGATCCCAATCGAGACCGGGACTATATAGAAAAACTCGGTGGCCACTGCAACAACCGCTGGGTCATCGCGAAACACGCCTGAAATCGCGCCGCCAAGCAATACCAGGATTACTGTGACGACGAGTCCGTAGCTCAAACAGAACACGTAACACATCCGAAGCGCGCTCTTGATTCGGTCAAATCGACGCGCCCCGAAGTTTTGTCCCACAAAAGGACCCATACTTGAGCTCATTGCCATAACCACGATCATGGTCATAGCCTCAATACGCGTTGCGACACCGTAAGCGGCAACTACATGGTTATCGTAAGAGGCGACTAGCATCATGATTAGGTACATTGATACTGGCATCAATACCTGACTAGCCATTGAAGGCAACGCGAGGCGCATCACTTCAAATACAGACGTTCGAAATTGCTCGAACGAACCGGGATGCTGAATTAAGCCGCGCCGGCGAAACAATCCGACTGCATAAAAGGCAACGACTAATCTTGAGATCACGAAGGACCATGCCGAGCCGTAAACTCCAAAACCCTCCCATGTGCCAACACCCCAGATAAGTATTGGTGCAATGACCACTTGGATTGCCGCACCGGATACCATGATGATGGCAGGTGAACGCACGTCGTTGAATGACCGGAGCATCATCCCGCCCACCATCGGAACGGCTAAGATCGGAACGCCAAGGAGTGTGATATACGTGTAATTCACGGCAATCGGCAGCAGTTCCTCTCGAGCGTTGAGCATCCCGAATATTGACTCCGCGAACACATAACCCACGACCGTAAGTACAGACACGAATCCGATCACGAGAATCAACGTATGTGTCGCGATGCGTTGTGCCTTCGCCCAATCTCCGGCCCCGACTGTCCGCGAGATGATCGATGTCGCGCCAATTCCGAACCCCATCGACAAGCTTGAGAATCCCATCACAAGAGGAAACGTCAGCGTCAACGCAGCAAGTTCGACCGTGCCAATCTGACCCACGTAATACGCGTCGATTAGCGATGCAATCATCATCGAAGAGATGCCAAGCAGCATCGGTACCGTTAATCTAAAGAGCTGGCGAGGGATCGAGCCGTCAAGCAAACTCGTGCTCGTGCTAGCACCAGAAAGCCGCTGTTGTGCGCGCTGTTGAACCGCCGATTGCGCGTCAGTCATTTCGCCTCTCGGGCGAAATCGGATTTAGCTGTCCGACGCTATTCGCCTCGCAACGCTACGGTAATCGGAATGAACGCCGCGCTCAAAGCGGGTAGCAGTCCACCAAAGAACCCGATAACGACCGCCCACGTCATGCCAAGATAGATGATCTCGGTCGAAACATGGAAATCGAAAGCCACTTGCGAAAAAGCCGCAGGATTCAAAGTGGCCACGGTAAAGCCGTTAAAAACAATGTAAGAAAACAGCGCACCCAAAGCGCCCCCCAGTAAAGCCAGGATGACTGCTTCAATCATCACTGATATCACAATTGGTATGCTCGAGAAACCGATCGCTCGTAACGTTGCAATTTCGATCGTCCGCGTCGACACAGCGGTATACATCGTATTGAGCGCCGCAAATAATGCGCCGATCGCCATGATGACCGCCACGGCGTAACCGAAAGACCTGATGATCTGCCGTAAAACCACAGATTGACCTTCCATAAACGACGGCTCAGAGATGACTTGCACTTGTAGACGGGACTCAGCCTCAATCGCCTCAGACAATACGTCAAAGTCAGCAGGAGAGTCCAACCGAATTCTCAGTGAAGTCGCAGAAAACCGTCGAAACGCATTCAGCGCCGCTGGAAAATCGAGCCAGATCTCGGATTCATAGGCAGATCCTGCAGCCTCAAAATGTCCAACCACCTGCCACGTGGAATCACGCAAGGACACTTCCGAACCGACCGCCAATCCTCTGAATTCGCTAGCCGCTTTCACCCCCGCGATGATCTCAGTTCGTCCGGGCACAAAGTTCCTGCCTTCAACAATCTCGATCTCAGGTCGTACCTCAAATGCACCCGTACCTACCCCTCTGGCAATGAGATTGGCGTACGTACCCGTGTCCATCTTCGGGACATCAACCACGGTGTACAACTCCGGACTATGCGCCGCAACGCCTGGCAGGATTTCAATCAGTGCGATTTCTTCCGGACCGATCGAACTGGCCATCTCATCGGTCGATCCATCGCGCAACACAATCACCCGGTCACTCGACGCACCGCTCGACAGCGCCGACTCGAAACCAGATGCCATTGCCAATATGGCGACCAACACGCCGACGACACCACCGATTCCAACAACTACGACCGATGAGATACCAAAACGCGACGGCAAATTGCGCAGGTTCATCAATGAGATCTTGAGAATTTGCTTAATCATGTTGGATCCTCAAGTTACGCGTGCATCGCATCAACGATGGACATTCGCGTCGTCGTCAAGGCAGGAATCGCACCCACGATCACCCCAAGAGCCAGAGCGAGTGCAAGCGAGGAAGCCGCCGTGGATAGAACTACGGACATGGGAGGGGTCGGTACGAACATCGCAGTTGCCCCAGAGGATCCCAGCGCGAATAGAACTCCCATACCGATAAGGACTCCAAATACAGCTGGAATCACACTAAGCCAGATTGCTTCACTTAGCATCCACAAACCGAGTCTGTAGTCATTGAAACCAATTGTCTTTAACACGCCAAGTTCTGAGATGCGTTCGCGAAACGCTTGAGCCATCGTGTTTGCACAAACCAGCAATATCGTGAAGAACACCGCCAATAGAATGCCGCTCATCATGAGCGTGATGTTGCCGTATTGCGCGAGGAATTGACGATTCGACTCACTTTCGGTAGCGGTACGAACGGGGTCTGACGAATTGATGTACATGCTGTCAATCTGCTGCGAGAGCTCAGGCGCTAATTGCGGGTCCGAAATCTGTATTGCTAACCAACCTACAGCTCCTTTGCCAAATGCAGTCGCTTCTTCGAAGTAGTCATACTGCAACAAGACGGCAGTCTGACCGTCCTGATCTGGCGTGTAGGAACCAACTAGCTCAAATTCCCATACGTAGTTACCATCTTCTTGGGGGTAGATTTGCGAGCCTATTGGAATGATGTCACCAACCTTCCACTGATACTGTTCGACCAAACTGATTGGTGCAACCATGCCGCGTCGAGTTTCCAAAAATGCGGTTAGGTGTTCATCACTTATCTCATATTCTGGATATACCCTGAAGAAGGTACTCGGGTCAACAGGAAATGTGACCAACATGTTGCTGGGTTCCTGGTAATAACCACCAAACCAAGACATGTGAGTAACCAGCTCGACGCCGTCGAGTTGCGAAATTTCGTCAACGTATCGTTTGGGAATATCGTCGATCATCGAGTACTTAGCACTCGTTTGAAGACGATTTGCACCCAGTTCGCCGCCAAGGGTGTCCACTGAAAACACGACGGCGATCGAACCCAGTGCAACGTATAACAGAAACGCGATATAGAGGCAGAAGAAAGTAAGAAAGGTGCGAGTTTTCTTACGGTAGAGGTTTTTCCAAACGAAACCGACTCCCGTCATGCCGAAACCGCCTCTTCTGTGCTTTCTACGAGGACACCTTTATCAAGATGCAGGACCTTCTTCGCATGCTCTGCAGCTAGTGGATCGTGCGTAACCATGATGATCGTCTTCTTAAATCGATCGTTCAAGATCTCAAGCAACGCCAGAATCTCCTGAGCACTTTGACGATCCAAATCGCCGGTCGGCTCATCGCAAACCAAGATCTGTGGGTCCGCAACGATGGCACGAGCAATTGCAACGCGTTGTTGCTGTCCGCCACTCAATTGACCGGGTTTGTGCTTAGCTCGGTCATCGAGCGACACCGTACGCAATGCAGTCATTGCGTTCTCTTTACGTTGCGATCCATTCAAATTTGTCAGTAGAAGAGGCAGCTCAACGTTGCGTTGCGCCGTTAAGAACGGCAGCAAGTTGTAAAACTGAAACACAAATCCAATCGATTCAGAACGCCATTTCGCCAATTGCGAACTCGACATGCCCCCGAGTTCTGCACCTCCTACGATGACCCTACCAGCAGTAGGTTTGTCGATTCCACCAATCAAGTTCAACAACGTACTCTTACCGCTGCCGCTCGGACCCATTAAGGCAAGGAAGTCACCAGCGTTCAGTGACAAGTTCAAGTCCTGTAGAACGTGAACAACCTCACTGCCTTTTGTGTAGTTCTTGACTACGTTGATCAACTCAATAAACGCCATCGTCCTTTCCCGCGAGTTTGTTAATTTGTGGTGACAGTCTTTCCGTCTTCCAGTGCCCGTTTCAGTTGTGGTGTGAGCCCAACGACGACTCGCTCGCCACTGCGTAGACCATCAAGAATCTGGACACCGCCGTTTTCGACCTCTTCGCCAAGGCGCACTCGTCGAACTCCCAGCGTGTTTTCCTTGATGACCCATACTTGGTCAACGCCAGCTTCCGCGTCGATTGCCGTTGTTGGAACGACGACGCCTGATGGGACCTCCTCCAGTTCAGCAATCTCACCTTCTTCCAAGAATGCTACCTTTACTGCCATGTCCGGCAATACACGGTCATCCCTCTGTTTGAAGCCAACCCTTACTTTAACCGTAGACCGCGCTCGATCTGCGGTGGGAATGATGGCAATGACTTCTGCAGGCATCCTGACATCTGGATATGCCGTCAATTGAACCGTGACTTGCTGACCTGGCTGGACTCGATTGATGTACGACTCGTTTACATCAATCTGTACTTCGAGTGACTCCATGTCCACGATCGTGCAGATTCCCGTTCGCGTGAATCCGCCTCCTCCTGCTACCGGTGCAATCATTTCGCCGGGTTGCGCGGTCTTCGAGATGACAATCCCAGAAAACGGCGCTCGAATCTCCATGTCAGCTAGGTATGTCTCCTGTAGCTCGACAGTACGTTCGCCTACTGCGACGTTCTCCGTCGCGACTTCGATCGCGCTACCTAAAGTCTCCTTATCCAAGCGGCTGCGCTCAAATTCGTTGGCGCTGATCAGGCCTTCTTCGGCCAAGCGCTCATTTCGTTCACTTTCTAGTGTCGCCTGCTCATAACGAAGCTTGAACTCCGCCAACTGCGAACGCGTTGCTTCCAATTGCGAGCGTGCAAGCTCCAACTGAGCACGAGTGATCGAATCGTCTAGCGTCGCCAGTAGCTGACCCTCATTTACTTCCATACCCTCTTCGATGAGTACTGACGTGACCTTACCTGGAACTTTTGAGCTAACGGACGCCTGTCGTCGCGCCACGACAAAACCTGTCGCATCCAATACACTTTCAGTTCGTGAGTCCCTCGCTGCCGAAACAGCAAGCGCAGAACTTACCTGTAGCGTATCGTCGACGAAGTAAACGAAGTAACCGATGTACGACACCCCACCGAGCGCCGCGATCAGAACCATCCAAATCAGGATGCGCCACTTCGACCGCGGTCGCTCAGTTCGATCTATGCTGAGGTTTTGGAGATCGGCAGTTCGATCTTCGGACATACGGCGGATTTGAGCTAGTTAAAGAGGCTGTTGATTTTCGACTCGGTTTTGCGGCGTTTTTCGCTCGCGATCGCATTTAATCGGCCCGATCGGTGTCGGTGCGCCGGTCAAGCCGGATTCGACCGAAATTAAACGCTCAAAGTCACCGAAACCAGCCATATTGCATCCACTTTGAGGTGGTTTTCGCGTTTCTCCGCATTCAGAATAGACTTTCCCTACCTAAACTGTACAAGCGTTTGACGTTCCACGCCAGACACGCCAGCTGCCACTCGGTTTGAACGCCGGCGAGACCGCGCATCTTCGGATACCGAAATCCCATCGCGTCCTTGATGCAGCCGAACGTCGTTTCGACCGTGCTCTTGCGCTTGCGATACAGGGCCTGGCCGACCACGTCCTGCATCCGTGCCACCATGGTCTCGACCGCTTGCGAACAAGACCCTTTCGGTGGTTGTGCCCGCCCGTTTTTGCCGGTGGCGATATAGGCCTTGACGCCGCCTTTCTCGCACGCCCGAACATTGTCGTCGCTGTAGTAACCCGCGTCCGCCAACAGGTTCATGCGACCGTCTTCGTCATCCGCGGCGGCAGCCGCCACGTCTGGCTCGACGGTGGGCAACGCTTCGAGCGCATCCAGCGTCGGCACGATCTGACCGTGGTCGGTCGGCGCGTCGGTCACGCCCGACGTCACGATGAGCTGCGTGTCCACGTCGACGCCCGCTTGCGCGTTGTACGCCGGCATGATCCCGTCACGGGTCTTCATCAGCTGCGAATCGGGGTCGGTCAAGTGTTCTCGCGCCGCCTGCTTGGGCGCATCCCCTGGCGGCTTCGGCGGCGCACCCCGGGGCTTCGCGCCATGGGCTTTTTCATGCGCGTCGCGGGCCGCCTGCAGCTTGTCGTAAGCGGCTTGTTCGGCCGCCAGCGCAGCGGCGTCCGCCGCATCCAGTTTTGCCGCCATCGCCTCGTAGCGCTTGACGTCCACCAGCAGCCGCGTCAAGACGTCATCGTCAACGGCGGCACCGACCGCATGAACGTTGGCATCCGCGCCTTCAGCGTCATGGCGGTCCGCCTGTTCGGACAAGCGCGCAATCACCTTTTGACAGACCTCGATGCGTTTCCGCGCCAGCTTCGCCGTCAACGATTTCTCCCGCGCCGCATACGCCTTCAGCTTCGTCCCGTCAACCGCAATCGCGGACAACTGCACCACGCCGCCTTCGATCAGCACCTGCAAGAATTCCGCCGCCGCCGCTTCAAACGCCGCACGATGCGCACGGCGAAAGTTCGCCAGCGTCGTGTGGTCCGGATGCTGACCCCCGGCGATGTACATGAAATCCAGCCGGTCATGGGTCGCTTGCTCCAGCTTGCGCGAACTGTTCACGCCGGTCATGTAACCGTACAGCCACAGCGCCAGCAGCACGGCCGGCGGGTACCCCTTGCGCCCCGCATCCACATGGTACGTCGCCTCTAACGCTGACAAGTCCAACCGCGCCGCCACCCGTACGTACAGTCGCGCGACGTGATCGTCCGGCAGCAGTTCTTCCAGCGACGGCGGAAACAGCACAGGCTCAGCGCGATTGACATCTCCAATCATGGCGGGGGGTACCGTTGACTAATCGAAAGCTAAATGTTAGCTTAAATCGCCTTGAATGCCAACCCAAAAGCGACATTTTCAACAGCCTCTAAAACGAAAGGAAAACTGGCGAAGGTGGTCTCGCCCGCTTCGACAAATCACATCACAAGAAGGTCCGTATGCGCTCGCAATAGTACGGGATTGACTGATCAACACGATCATGGCGAAAACTTCAGGCATTTGTCCCTCTCGCAAGGCTGTTTTTGATTATAGGCAAAGCATACGCCAAAACTATCTTATTGATTTAATTAGATATGAGGCTGTTGATTTTCGACTCGGTTTTGCGGCGTTTTTCGCTCGCGATCGCATTTAATCGGCCCGATCGGTGTCGGTGCGCCGGTCAAGCCGGATTCGACCGAAATTAAACGCTCAAAGTCACCGAAACCAGCCATATTGCATCCACTTTGAGGTGGTTTTCGCGTTTCTCCGCATTCAGAATAGACTTTCCCTACCTAAACTGTACAAGCGTTTGACGTTCCACGCCAGACACGCCAGCTGCCACTCGGTTTGAACGCCGGCGAGACCGCGCATCTTCGGATACCGAAATCCCATCGCGTCCTTGATGCAGCCGAACGTCGTTTCGACCGTGCTCTTGCGCTTGCGATACAGGGCCTGGCCGACCACGTCCTGCATCCGTGCCACCATGGTCTCGACCGCTTGCGAACAAGACCCTTTCGGTGGTTGTGCCCGCCCGTTTTTGCCGGTGGCGATATAGGCCTTGACGCCGCCTTTCTCGCACGCCCGAACATTGTCGTCGCTGTAGTAACCCGCGTCCGCCAACAGGTTCATGCGACCGTCTTCGTCATCCGCGGCGGCAGCCGCCACGTCTGGCTCGACGGTGGGCAACGCTTCGAGCGCATCCAGCGTCGGCACGATCTGACCGTGGTCGGTCGGCGCGTCGGTCACGCCCGACGTCACGATGAGCTGCGTGTCCACGTCGACGCCCGCTTGCGCGTTGTACGCCGGCATGATCCCGTCACGGGTCTTCATCAGCTGCGAATCGGGGTCGGTCAAGTGTTCTCGCGCCGCCTGCTTGGGCGCATCCCCTGGCGGCTTCGGCGGCGCACCCCGGGGCTTCGCGCCATGGGCTTTTTCATGCGCGTCGCGGGCCGCCTGCAGCTTGTCGTAAGCGGCTTGTTCGGCCGCCAGCGCAGCGGCGTCCGCCGCATCCAGTTTTGCCGCCATCGCCTCGTAGCGCTTGACGTCCACCAGCAGCCGCGTCAAGACGTCATCGTCAACGGCGGCACCGACCGCATGAACGTTGGCATCCGCGCCTTCAGCGTCATGGCGGTCCGCCTGTTCGGACAAGCGCGCAATCACCTTTTGACAGACCTCGATGCGTTTCCGCGCCAGCTTCGCCGTCAACGATTTCTCCCGCGCCGCATACGCCTTCAGCTTCGTCCCGTCAACCGCAATCGCGGACAACTGCACCACGCCGCCTTCGATCAGCACCTGCAAGAATTCCGCCGCCGCCGCTTCAAACGCCGCACGATGCGCACGGCGAAAGTTCGCCAGCGTCGTGTGGTCCGGATGCTGACCCCCGGCGATGTACATGAAATCCAGCCGGTCATGGGTCGCTTGCTCCAGCTTGCGCGAACTGTTCACGCCGGTCATGTAACCGTACAGCCACAGCGCCAGCAGCACGGCCGGCGGGTACCCCTTGCGCCCCGCATCCACATGGTACGTCGCCTCTAACGCTGACAAGTCCAACCGCGCCGCCACCCGTACGTACAGTCGCGCGACGTGATCGTCCGGCAGCAGTTCTTCCAGCGACGGCGGAAACAGCACAGGCTCAGCGCGATTGACATCTCCAATCATGGCGGGGGGTACCGTTGACTAATCGAAAGCTAAATGTTAGCTTAAATCGCCTTGAATGCCAACCCAAAAGCGACATTTTCAACAGCCTCATATATTGTAATTTCGGCAGCTTGAATTTGGCGAAGAGTATTAATCCTTGGTCTAAATCAACAAATGTGCCTACCACCTTCCTGCACGCCACGCGTATTTCGATTGTGACAGCAATTTCTCGCAAATTCGCTTTAGAAAGAACCATTTGACACTCGAGGTATGGCGAGAAGCAGCCGTTTCAACGCTTAGAGTTCGTACGTGCTTGAAATCAGTACCTCGATGTCGGATAGCAGAAATTCCCCGCTCAACAACGCCATGCGAAATATAGTTTTCTTGAAGGGTGAATGGTCCGCATTTTGCCGTTGCTGAGCGTGTTAATACGCATGTTTTGTGGCGTTCCTCGCCGAGGCGGTCCATTTTCTTGTCGCCGGACAAGCGCTGGGCGTGAGCGATCCGCGACGTGGGTGCGCGTCGCTGGCAAATCGTTCGGTGGATTGGTGTGTGAGTGCCGCTAGGAGTCAGCGACCGAGGTCGGGCGACTAGATGTCGGGCGGTACGCCTGCGAGGCGGTTGTAGAACTCATCCCACGAAGCGCAGGCGATGAACAATATGATGGCGCGTTGCGATTCCCACAAGGAATAAGCGGCGCGTTGGCGTTCCCGTGCGGCTTGAAAGAAGGCGCACGCCATGGCGTTGACCTGATCGATGGTGAACGCCAGAAACATCAACAGCATCATGATCGTGCATAAGTGATGCTCGCCATGCCCGTAGTTGTGCTCGAAGTGATAGCCGTCTTCGGCTTTCAGGGTCTTGAACACGTTGTTTTCTATCCGCCAGCGGGACCGTCCCAACTGCGCAATCGCGCGGGCGTCGGCCACCGTCCCAACCGGGCGATTGGTCGCCCAGCTCCACCGGGCGTGCTTCCCGTGGCGGTCCCACGTATCCTGTTCGACCAGCGTGACCAGGCAGGCCTCGCCGTGTTCTTCGTTCAATTGCGCCTGTTCGAGCCATCGATAGCTGCACAGCGGGTCGTCAGGATCGTCTTGAAAGCTGATGTCGTGAAGTTGCTCTAAGGCGTGGGCGTGACTGCCGTCCTTCACGGTCAGGATGAAGTCCTGCCCGTGCTCGCGCAACCGCTTCACCGTCGGCGCATTGGCATACAACGCATCGGCGAGCACGACAAAGCGGCAGCCCTGGCGTTCCTTCATCAGTCGCGGAAGCAAGCGCTTGAAGGCGTTCTGCTCGCAGTCCTGCTTGCTCGCGCCGTCGATTTTCATGATCGGTTCGACCGCGGCGGGGACGACTTGGTCAACGTCCGGATGCACCACCACCGCCCCCAAGATCGCATGCCGATAACGAATCTCGCCGCCCCGCGTCTTCTGGTTCAGGCAACGGTTGCAGTGCACGTTCGTGGAGGTGTAGTAGCCCGTGCCGTCAACCGCCAGCGGCAACGCGCCGTCCGCCGTCCGAAAGGGCTCCAGATGACGATGCCGGAGCAACCGCCCGAAGAGGATGCGCAAGACGCGATGTACCGCCTTCGGGTCGATGGCGTCCAAGCGACGCCGCAAGGTCGAGTCGGTCGGCGCCCGTGCGACCCCAAACAACCGCCGCAAGTTGCCGCATAGCACCGGCTCGTCGCGGGCGTCGTCGAACTTCAACATCGACGGAAATTTCAACACGAAGATCGCCAACCCGCACATGAGGCAATCCCTCGCTGTATACGTGTTGGCAGGGCGATCGTCGCCAATCGTCACACGCTGGAATTGCTCCCGTACGCGCTCTAGCAAGTCGCCCATCAGGGCAGTCTTGCGCCGTGACTTGGACATGGGTGGCCCTCCGTGGCCGACACGAGCCTAACTACCTGTTAGGATTGCCAATTATGCGCGGCGAACGGCAGCCGCCCAAATCACCAAAACCGCACGAACTAATATGAAAAAAGTTGCACAAACTTACCCCAGGTCCCTTATGCCAGACGGCGCGGGGAATGTCTGGTCGGATAGCCTCGGTTATAGCGACACGATCCGATGCAATGCGGACCAATACGCGTTTTGGAAGTGATCGTACAGCGAAATTGTAGAGCGGGAAGGATGTAGGGGCTTTGTATGAGGCGCCATGCACTGGTCGCTGCATAGTGCTACCAAGATGTTGGTGCTCCGATGTCGGTATATGAGCGACGAACTGGACGGTTGGAAAGTACGTCAGCCCTACATTCATCAAGCCGCCGCGACGGCTACGCGTGGGCTTGATAACCCTTATGGGTCTAAGACCTGCCAAAATTGGCGTATACCAAGCTGGTTCCATTACAGTTTAAATCCATTAATGAACCGTCTCCCAATTCGATACCACCTGTACGTAGGCGTTGATCTAGTTTCTGTTTAGATAAGGCACATATGCTTGAATTAGTTCGCTCTCAATTCGCAGTCTATTGTCGAGAGTCGTCTCCGCCCGTGCGTGAATATGCGTAGCACCTAGTTCGACCGCCTCTTTCCATCGATCGTGACCCGGTATTCTGTCTGCTAGCGAGTTGGTTTGTCCAATGTACAACGGGTGCCATTGGTTCGACTCCGTCACATAAGTAAAAATATAAAGCCCACCAACATCTGCCCAATTAGTTGCTGGTGGATGTATGTTAAAGGTGTAGCTCAACCAATCTACTGTCTGCTGCGTCATCAGTAAACCCAATTGACTTATCGTGATGGTGGCGATTGTGGTGGTGGTGGTGGTGGTGGTGGCGGTGGCGGTGGCGGTGGCGGGTTTCTAGGTGGGGTCGGTCTCTGATTCCTTCTTTCTAAGCGGTCGTTGCTACTCATAGCGATTAACCAGGCGCTCGTACGCACTATCCGCCGCACTTAAACTTTCTTTACTTTCGTTATCGACCATTATTTCCGCAGTTTCACCCGCGTTCGTGATCTCGCCTTTAAGTCGAATTAAGTCGTCTAATCTAGATCTCGCCCATTTATCGTCGACGTTTCGCTGATCGATCTCTGAAAAGAGATTAGCTAAATCCCGGGCGGCGCGACCACATGACCTTGAAATACCTGAGGCTATCGAGGCTTTTCTACCGTAGTTTCCCATTTTGTCAATCAACGTGACGACCGCTAACGCGATGCCTTGAATAGCAAACCACCAACCAAGGTAACCGTCAGCTTGACTATCCGAGGAAAAGGCAAGTAATATCGCTGGAGCGATAGCACCGCCACCTAACGCTACCGTCAACCAACTAAAAAGCTTGTGTGTCCTTAAGAGCTTTTTCTCAAGTTCTTGGTAGTAGAGAAAAGCATATTCCGCAGAATATAACTCCCCCCATACTTCGCTTCGCGTGTGTTTTGAAGTTTCTTGAAGAGCCGTATCAGGCATAACGCTTGCGATTGAGGAACTTCAGATGTGAGACTAACGTAAAACTCGACATTTGGCCAAATTCTACAATTCTGAGTACGAGTAAGTTAAGTTAACAAACGAGAAGCGACCATCGCGCAGGACGTGTCAATTACGTTCCAAAAAAATGTATCAAGGTGGTTTTCGAAGGATCGATTTCACGCCTAACAACCGGAACTCACCTCACTCAATGAAGTACGACCACCCGATTGGATATGCTTAACCAATCCGCCCAGCAAACCTAACGGTGCCCGATTCGGCAACCCAGGAACCGAAAACACTAGTCGGTCGCATTCACTACGATATCCGTGACATTACACAAGCCACGTGGGACGCTTGTAGTCATGCCGAAATTTACAACCCATTCATCGACTATCGGTTTTTGCGTGCATTAGAGGAAAGCAATAGCGCTTGCCCCGATACTGGCTGGGCGCCTTTTCACATTTCGCTGAACTCAGAAGAGGACACGGTCGCGGTTATGCCTCTGTACCTCAAGTCACACTCGCGTGGCGAGTATGTGTTCGACGGGAGCTGGGCCAATGCCTGGCATCAGGCAGGGGGTCGCTACTACCCCAAGCTTCAATCGAGTGTGCCGTTTACGCCGGCGACAGGTCCGCGCTTACTCGCAAAATCAGGTCCATATCACCTAGAGTGGCAACGTCAACTCCTTGAGGTGGCGACTCAACTCGCTGGCAAAACCAACGTAAGTTCGCTACATATCACGTTTATGCCAGAAGAAGAGTGGAAACTCGCCGGAGCGGGCGGGTTGTTGCAACGACTTGACACTCAGTTTCACTGGTACAACCAAGGGTACCGAGACTTTGAGCAATTCCAAGCCGAACTATCGTCAAAGAAACGCAAGAACATTCGACGCGAGCGCCGCGAAGCCTGTCAAGATGGGATCGAAATCGAATGGGTCACTGGAAGCGATTTAAAAGAACATCATTGGGATGCGTTTTTCGAGTTCTATATGGACACGACCTATCGGAAATGGGGTACTAATTACTTAACGCGCGAATTCTTCAGTCTGATCAACGAATCCATGCCAGAGCAGATTCTGCTCATTCTGGCGAAACGGAACGATCGGTACATCGCCGGTGCTATCAACTTCATCGGTGGAGATACCTTGTTTGGACGCAATTGGGGTTGCACTGAGCACCATCCGTTCCTGCACTTTGAAGTTTGCTACTACCAGGCAATTGACTTTGCGATCGCGAACAAGCTGCAATGCGTCGAAGCCGGCGCACAAGGTTCGCACAAGATCGCGCGTGGTTACCTGGCGCGGGAAACCTATTCGGCGCATTGGCTCGCGAACGAGAGCTTCAAAGATGCCGTGGCAGACTTTCTCCAACGCGAGCAACGCTACGTGAAAAGCGACATCGAATACGTACGTACCCATTCACCATTTAAAACAGTACTCGAACGTGAGTAGGACTATCTGACAACTATTTACATGATCATTCGAGCCTTGCCGTGACCAACGATCCTGCCATCCAAGTCGTAACCGTGCGATCAATTCTGACCGGTTCGACGTCCATCGATTCACTCACACGGATCGAAGGTTGGCTTCGATCCGTGCGTGTATCCAAAGGAGGGTTCGCCTTCCTTTCAGTACATGATGGGTCTTGCTTTGACCCTATTCAAGTGGTTGCTAATCAAGACCTTGCTAATTACGACGAAGTTACCAAACTGACAACCGGTGCCTCGGTTTCAGTTGTCGGGAAAGTTGTGGAGTCACAAGGGAAAGGTCAAGACGTCGAGATTCAAGCAACCACGGTAGTTTGCATCGGAGACATCGATGATCCTGAGGTTTACCCGATCGCCAAGAAGCGACACACCTTCGAATACTTACGCGGCGTCGCTCATTTGCGGCCGAGAACGAATACATTCGGCGCGATCTCTCGCTTGCGTCATGAAGTCGCACAGGCTGTCCACCGTTACTTTAGTGATCGAGGATTCGTATGGGTGAACACCCCCATCATCACAGCGAGCGACTGTGAAGGCGCCGGGGAGTTGTTCCGTGTTAGCACCTTGGATTTCGTAAACCAGTCGCGGAATGACTACAGCGAGGATTTCTTTGGTGAAGAGACCTACCTCGCCGTTTCGGGGCAGCTGAATGTCGAAGCGTTTTGTCTGGCTCTCAAGAATGTCTACACGTTCAGTCCGACCTTTCGAGCAGAGAACTCGAACACCAGTAGGCATTTGGCCGAGTTCTGGATGATCGAACCCGAAATCGCGTTCGCCGACCTTAGCGACAACGCGACACTCGCGGAGGACTTCCTCAAGGTGGTCTTTCACGAAATCCTGGAACGATGCGCGGAAGACATGGCTTTCTTCGCGCAACGCATCGACTCTCAAGCGATCGAAAGACTCGAAAACGTCATCGAACGCGAGTTCGTGAGACTTGACTATTCCGATGCGGTGAACGAGCTCACGAACACTAACCACAGGTTCGATTTCCCTGTCCAATGGGGAGCCGATTTGCAATCCGAACACGAACGTTTCCTGACTGAAAACGTCTATAAGGCGCCGGTTGTGGTCATGAACTATCCAAGGAGCATCAAACCGTTCTATATGCGATTGAATGATGACGAAAAGACAGTGGCGGCAATGGATGTCTTGGTACCTGGCGTCGGAGAGATTGTCGGTGGCAGTCAACGAGAGGAACGCCTGGCACAGCTTGAGAGCCGAATGACCGAGGCTCAATGCGAAGAACTATGGTGGTACCGTGACTTGAGGCGCTACGGGACGGTACCCCATGCTGGATTTGGTGCAGGATTTGAGCGCTTGCTCATGTACATGTCTGGGATAGAGAACATTCGGGACGTGGTTCCCTTTCCACGCGTGCCACACAACGCATCGTTCTAATTTCGCGGCTCATGAGCTTCGCGCTTGACGACGTCAGATCCTAGGCGCAACGTTTATGCAATGACTCCAGTGTGACTCTAACATTGCACTGACACAAATCAGGTCGGTATAGCGACCTAGCTGCAGAAGTCGTCAACTGCAATCCGCTGAGATACAACAATGCGAATCCCTGATCCGTTATTCCCCTTCATCAATTTCGCAATGAAACTGTTATTGCGTTCGCCACTTCATTTCTTCGTGAGCTCGAATATATTGCTGATTACCTTTAGAGGACGGCACACGGGACGCACCTTCACGACCCCAGTTAGATACATGAAAGAAGGTAACAAGGTCATGTTGTTTAGTTCCCCTCAGGCTAATTGGTGGAAAAATCTACGCGGTGGCGTCGATGTTTCGGTTACGATAAGCGGCGAGGAGCTGGCATGTCGAGCAACGCTATTGGAAACTGATGCGGACAGCAAACTAAGGATTTTCAGGTCTTACCTCGAGACCTACCCAGGCGATGCGGTGTATCACGGTCTCAAACCTAGTCGACGCAAGCCACATTCCGAGGACACGCTTCAAGCAGTGATCGACAAAGTAGCGATCACCGAAATAACGTTGCCATAAGCCTTACTCACGCAAACAAAACTGGTCTACTCAGAGATGTCTGGTCAATCATTCGTCGGCTCAAAATCTGACGAAACCGTACGCCACGTCGTTCGTAGCGGGACGAAATATCAACACCCGCGCGGACACAGCGCAATCAAGGACGGAATCAAACGTTCGTCAAGTCTGTTGCCAGTAGTTGACCTGACTCACGACCGGAAACCGGCTTGGATTCGCGTTCGCTTACCAGCAGGCCAACGGTACAACGACGTTCAGAAAATTGTGCGAGCAAATCGGCTAGCCACTGTCTGCGAGGAGTCACACTGTCCGAATATTGGCGAGTGTTGGACCCATGGAACTGCTACGTTGATGCTCATGGGCGATGTTTGCACACGCGCATGCCGTTTCTGCGCCGTAGACACTGGAAACGCCAATGGTTGGCTCGATCCTGACGAACCTCACGCCGCAGCGAATGCAGTCCGATTGATGAAGCTTCAATACGTGGTACTGACTTCCGTGGATCGAGACGATCTGCCTTTAGGCGGCGCGATGCACTATGCGGAGTGCATACGCGCAATCAAAGCAACAAACCCAAAGACGATGGTTGAAGCACTAACGCCTGATTTCCAAGGCGACGAGAACGCAATACGCGTCGTCATCGACAGTGAGCTTGACGTGTTTTCCCACAACATTGAAACAGTTAGGCGTCTTACGCCCGTGGTACGAGATCCTCGCGCAACCTACGATCAGTCACTTCAGGTCCTCGCATCCGCGAAGCGCGCCGGTGCGGAACTCACTAAGAGCGGTTTGATGCTTGGCTTAGGAGAGACCGAGGATGAACTACGCCAAACAATGACTGAGCTATTGGAACGTGACGTGGATCTGTTAACACTCGGTCAGTACCTTCGTCCAACAAAGAATCATCTTGCGGTGGAACGATGGGTTCCACCGGACGATTTTGAGAAATATCGTGAGTGGGGCCTGCAGTTTGGTTTCCGCGAAGTGTCCTCCGGTCCACTTGTGCGTTCTAGCTATCGCGCCGATCAGCTAGTTAAGGACGCGAAGAGAACACAAGGAGGTGCTACGCCGTGCTGAGTTTTGAGAAGAACGAGGACGCCACGCCGATCGAGCTGGTTGCGAAACCGAATTTAGAAACGTGGCTAAAGCAACAATCGGAGCAAATTCGCAATCTCGTTACTAGATCTGAATTTAATGCCGCCGCGAATCGATATATCGAAATTTTCGACAGTTCTGGAGTCATCGATCGTGTCATAGCCGGAATCGGCAACGAACCAAACCACAAGAGTATTGGTGCACTGCCAAACGCACTACCACATGGCGCTTATGGAATTAGCAATCCGTCTGAAAGTGGCATCTATGAGTTAGCGCTCGGCTGGGGATTAGGCTCTTACCGCTTTTTGAACTACAAACCTGATGAAGAACACAAGCCTCGCGTACTTCACGTCGATTCGGAGCATCGTTCGGTTTTAGATGAAGTCGAAACGATTGCGCTGGTCCGGGATCTCATCAACACACCCGCGTCGGACATGCTTCCGCACCATCTCGAAGCTGCGGTTCGACGGGTAGCAAATCGACATGATGCCGAGCTAGAGGTTGTTCTCGACAAAGCACTGCTCAAAAAGGGATTTAGGACGATATACACGGTCGGACAAGCGAGTGTGTCCGAACCACGTCTACTCGACTTAACTTGGGGAAGTCCTGATGCGCCAAGACTCACCATCCTGGGTAAAGGCGTGTGCTTCGATTCCGGCGGACTTGATCTGAAGACTGCGACTGGCATGCGAAGCATGAAAAAGGATATGGGTGGGGCAGCGACCGCATTGGGATTAGCTGACCTCGTCATGCGACGACAGCTGCCGGTGAGACTGAGGCTGCTCATTCCCGCCGTTGAAAACGCCGTGTCCGGCAATGCGTATCGTCCTGGCGACGTCATCCGCACGTACAAAGGGCTAACCGTTGAGATCGGTAATACCGATGCGGAAGGTCGTCTGATCTTGTGCGACGCACTCGCGCTGGCGAGCGAAGAAGAACCCGAACTGATGGTCGACTTCGCAACACTCACAGGTGCCGCCCGTAGCGCGGTTGGCACCGAAATCTCCGCGATGTTCTCAAACAACGACGACGTCGCGGTTGGGATCGAGGATGCAGCGAATCATCTTGATGACCCGGTTTGTCGTCTACCGCTGTACAAAGGCTATCGCCCAGGATTACGCAGTCCTGTCGCTGACCTATGTAACATCGCAAACTTCTCGGAAGGTGGTGCAATTACAGCCGCGCTCTTCCTTGAGGCGTTCGTTGGCAAATCGCGTTGGGTGCATTACGACATCAACGCGTTCAATTCGAAATCCCGACCCGCCCATCCTCTTGGCGGCGAAGCGATGGGTATGCGTGCAACCTATCGATATCTCGAACAGTTGTTCAATCAATAGTTCGACACATCACGAATACAAATTGATCTGAGCGATGGATATCCATATCTACGACACGAAACAACGTAAGAAACGCCGTTTCGAGCCACTAGAAGCAGACCATGTAAAGCTCTATGTGTGCGGTCCTACTGTGTACGATCGAGTGCACATCGGGAATGGCCTGTCCGCTGTGGTTTTCGATGTATTTGTACGTGTTCTGCGCGCGGTTTTCAAGAAAGTGACATACGTACGAAACGTGACGGATATCGATGACAAGATCAACAGTCGTGCGCTTGAACTCGGAGTACCTATCGACACTCTCACAGCCGAATGCACGACCGCGATGCACGAAGACTTCGAAGCACTCGGAGTACTGCTCCCTGATATCGAGCCTAAAGCGACTGGCCACATCAAAGAAATCATCGCCATGATCTCGTCTCTCATCCAGCAAGGACACGCGTACGAAGCTGAAGGTCATGTGTTGTTCTACGTTCCAAGTGATCCGAATTACGGCACATTGACGAACAAGACGCTCGACGACTTACTTGATGGTGCCCGTATCGAGGTCGCGCCATATAAGAAAGATCCTAAGGACTTCGTGCTTTGGAAACCTTCCACGCCAGAACTACCCGGATGGAAGAGTCCATGGGGTCGCGGAAGACCGGGCTGGCATATCGAATGCTCAGCGATGATTCGCGAGCATCTTGGAGACGAAATCGATATCCACGGCGGCGGAACGGATCTCGCGTTTCCACACCATGAGAATGAGATGGCGCAAAGTGGTTGCTTTACCGACAACCCGGACTACGTCAAATATTGGATGCATAACGGCATGCTTAATCTCGGCGCCGAAAAGATGTCTAAGAGCCTTGGCAACATCCAGACAGTACAGGAACTCTTACAAAAACATCCAGGTGAAACCCTTCGCTACGCGATTCTGTCAGGTCACTACCGCCAGAGCCTGCAGTGGGACGACGAGTTGATCGCACAGGCAGAACGCAGTCTGACATCGCTCTATCAAGCCTTGCGCAACGCCGAACGCATAACGGGTAGTGCAAGCACGAGCGAAGAAATCACAAATGCGCGGTATTCAGAACCTCCCGATGAAGTACTCATACCGCTGTGTGACGATCTCAATACACCTCGTGCGCTAGCGGGGATGCACGAGCTTGCCTCGAGGCTGAATCTCGCTAACGATGCGGGCGAGGCGAGCTTACTTCGCGACAAACTCCTGAGCGGCGGTTGGTTACTCGGCCTGCTAAGGCGTAATGTTGCTGATTTCTTTACGCAAGATGCCGGGATGCCCAAGGCGGATATTGACCGCTTAATCGAAGAACGTTTAACAGCAAGAGCTGAAAAGCGGTACGACCGTGCGGACGAGATTCGCGATGAACTCTTGGCTAATGGCATTGCGATTGAGGATACAAGAGAGGGAACCTTTTGGAAGGTTGTAAAACCATGAGACTATTCGACGGGGCTGGTGGCTCGAATCTGGGATTTAGCAGATCGCAATTAGCAATAACATCCAAACCAAAACTCTGTCTGCGGGTGCGGATGGCACGAGTAATCCAACTCGTCATAGGAGTCGTCGCAACCTCGTCTATGGTTCTCGCTGAATCGAATGGCGATGCGCGAGATACTGAACTAGAAGAAATCACGATCGTTGCTAGTAGACTGAATGCCGATGTAATAGGCGTGGAGTCAATCGACCTGACGGAGACGTACCCATCGTTCTCGCTTGCTCAAGTCCTACGGAAGTTGACGAGTACATCGATATCTCAGTCTGGTAATCTCGGCTCACTAACTCAGCTGAGAGTACGCGGCGCAGAGGCGGATCACGTTAAAGTGTTACTGAACGGTAATCCAGTCAACTTAGCGTCAGCCAACCTGAATCTTTCCACGATTTCACCAATTGCCATTTCCCAAATTGATTCACTGAACGGTCCCCGTAGCGCAATATGGGGACACGATGCGCTCGCAGGCGTCATCAACCTCTCGACCACGCCGATTAATTCCGTCAATCGGATCTACGCTGACAGCGGGTCGAATCAAGCATGGTCCGTAGGAACGGACTTAGGCACAGAGCTTGGGGGAATTCCCTTCTCTCTTCACCTTGCGAAGCGAATTACTGAAGGCACGAATGCTTCCTACGAAGGGGATGAGCGCGACGGTTTCAGCCAAGATGCCGTACACGTTGGCTATCAGAAAAGCGGAACTATCTATCAGGCCAACGGGTTTCTGCGATCCACGATGAGTTCGTCTGACTACGACCCGATTCCACGAGACGGCGACCGACACGTTGACGTCAATGATCAGATGGTCGCGCAACAATTCAGCTGGCAACCAAACGACGAATTACGACTTTCAGCAAACGCGAGTCTTAACCGATCGAAACTACGTAACTACAGCGAAGGAAAGGAGACCAACTCATCGCGTGGCGACTCGGCGCGATTGGCCTTTGAAGGTAGCGTCTCGCTCGCACCATCACAAGACCTCAGTTTCGTGTTAGACCATACAGCGGAGGACTTCGAGCAACGTGGCACTCCAAGTTTCTTTGGTGACCCTAACTATGACGAGTCCTTGGCGACCACTGGGCTAGCAAGCGAATACTTGATCTCAATACGCCGATTTCAATGGCATTCTTCACTTCGTCGCGAGCAGAACGATCAATTTGGTAATTCCACAGCTTGGCAAACCAGTGTCATGCTGCGTCAGGATTCACTGCGTTGGTCATATTCTGTAGGTGTTGGGATAAAGAACCCAACCTTTATCGAACGATTTGGCTTCACTCCGGATCAGTTCCTCGGGAACCCGGCGTTACAACCTGAACGAGCACTACAGCATCAAGCAGCACTTCAATATACGCGTCACGATCAGTCTCTGGAAGTGGCTTTGTATTCGAGTACGTTAGAGGACGAGATCAACGGGTTCGCTTACAACGCAGACGCAAACCAGTTTACGGCGGCAAACCTATCTACCGAGAGCCGACGTCGTGGCGGAGAAATACGTTATGCACGGACATTTCAGAATATGTCCATCGAGTCTAACTACGCGTACGTAAAGAGCGAAGAAAACAAAACTCTCGAGATTCGCCGTCCTAAACACCTAGCAAATCTGAACGTTCACTATGCGCACAGCGACCGAATTCGGACTCATAGCGCACTACATTACGTCGGTAAACAGCTCGATCGGGATTTCTCTACGTTTCCTGCAACGTTGGTCACTCTGGATGGTCACGTTATCGCATCTGCATCGGTCGAATATGACCTTACCAGTCGGCTAACTCTCATTGGCATGGTCGACAATGTATTCGATACGGAGTATGAACACGTCTTCGGTTTTAGAACGCCAGGCCGAATACTCAATGTCGGAGCACGAGCTGAGTTTTGAGCAATACGCGAATCCAAAGCTATGTAAACGCCGTTTGGGAAGAGGAGATCGTACCGACACTGGTTAGGTACATCGAAATCCCAAATAAGTCGCCAGCGTTCGACAGCGACTGGGAAAACAATGGCTATATGCAAGATGCCGCCGATCTGTTGTTAGACGCTATTCCGCGCATCCCGGTCAAGAACGCCAAGTCAAGGATCTTCAAACTCCCTGGCCGGACTCCTGTCATTCTTATTGACATACCCGCGACAAACGGCTGCCTCGGCAATGTGCTTTGTTACGGTCATTACGACAAGCAACCCGAGTTTACGGGTTGGGAGGATGGACTAGGTCCTTGGACGCCAGTCATACGGAACGACCGACTTTATGGGAGGGGCGGCGCGGACGACGGGTATGCGATTTTCGCGACACTTGCTGCAATCAGCGCGCTCGATGACCAAGATATCGGGCACCCTCGGTGTTGCGTATTGATCGAGGGATGCGAAGAAAGCGGAAGTTTCGATTTACCGTTTTACATAGTCGAGCTACGCGACATCATCGGCAAGCCAGATTTACTTATCTGCCTAGACGCTGAGTGCGGGAATTACGACCAGCTCTGGTTGACGACATCATTGCGGGGTCTTGTTAGCGGGACCTTGCGCGCGGACGTTCTCACGGAAGGGATTCACTCTGGTGCCGCCGGTGGGATCGTACCTTCGAGTTTCCGCGTATTGCGTGAACGGCTGAATCGAGTCGAAGATGCGCAGTCAGGACACCTTATTGAGTCGCTTCATGGACCTATTCCCGAGTACGTCGCCGCCGAAGCTACTGCCGCGGCCAAGACACTCGGACGTTCGATCATTGAGCGATATCCGTGGCACGGCCAAACGCAACCAGATTCGAACGATATCGCCGAACTCATAGTTCGTAATACCTGGAAACCTTCACTCGCAACCGTTGGCCTAGGGGGAGCACCCGACCCAACCAGCGCAGGCAACACGCTCCGTCCGAGCACGAGCGCAAAGTTGGTTTTTCGACTACCACCGACCGTTGACGCGGCTCGCGCCGCCGATTCACTGGTAACGACCTTTACCTCCAATCCACCGTGCGATGCATCAGTGACCTTCGATGTCGATGCCGCTGAGTCAGGCTGGTACGCTAAACCACTCACCGCACAATTGACCGAATCGCTCAGCCGAGCGTCAAATGAGTTCTTTGGAAGGCCGCTTCGACAAATTGGTTGCGGTGGGACGATACCGTTTCTTGGAATGCTGGAGGAGAAGTTTCCTGATTGTCAGTTCGTTGTCACGGGCGTGCTGGGTCCGCATTCGAATGCACACGGACCCAACGAGTTTCTCGACATTCCTACTGGTAAGAATGTCACTGCGTGTATGGCAGCTGTACTAGGCGACGCCGGTCAAATCATCCAGGCAGTGGATTAACAAACTCGTCTCCAAACACCTTACGTTCCGTCAACGTCTTGTTGAAGCGAGACTCAAGGAAATTGAGCTGATCGCCTAGAATCCGCCCACTATTTGTTAACGCCAAATACTCGGCTACGTTAGGTACGTAAGGCAGCGCCATCAACTCCATCTTGCATTCGTGAACGAGACGATCACCTTTATGAATGTTGCAGCGGCGACACGCTGCGGCGACGTTTGTCCATTCGTCCGAACCACCACGCGAAATCGGTACAACGTGGTCACGGGTCAACTGACTATCGCTGTACTTCATACCACAATACATGCAGAAATTGCGATCGCGTGCGAAAAGCGCCTTGTTACTCAACGGTGGGGTCGCAGAGTAAGACTCCGCGTGGATGCGACCGCTACAGGCGATGATGCTGTGGACGTCGATCATGCTGCGCTCGCCACTAGCCGCACAAATTCCACCATAGATTCGAAGCGCGAGGTCGCCTAGGCTCCAAACGACGAGCTCACGTGCGTAGAGACAGACAGCATCCTGCCAGGTGATCCAGTTCAGGGGTTGTCCTGCGACATCCAATCGCAAGATTCGCGGAATACGCACGAATTGATCAAGCGTCGCGAGCACGGTAAGTTCCTTAGTTTTGGTCTCGAACAACGTTCTTGCGCGTGAATCATAAAGACATTCCAACGCAATACCATATCTCAATTCAATTGAAGTCATCGCACTAACAATTCGATGAACTTGAGCACGCCGTAATTCGGAACGATCTCGCCTTGTTTTATCGCGTTGTTTTTTCGGTTTTTCTCAGACTTTCTGTAGATATCTGTATAGTTTTCTGATCACGCAAAGTGTCATGGAATGTATAGAATGTGCGGCAGAAACGCAACGGATTGCTTTCGGTGGTGACATGAAGTTACTGACAAATACCCTCACACAAAGTGTGTGCCTCTCAGGTCTTTTCTTGTTGATTGGCGGCTGCGTAGCCTCATCTACAACACCAGACTCTGACCAAACACCAGCTACCACGTACGAGTGCGAAGCCGGTGACTCGTCTTGGGACTGCCGCGCTCAACAGACCGCAACGGAAAATGCTCCCGCCCGGGTGCAGCCGGTATCTGAAGTCGCAGAGAAAGCTGACGAAAACGTTCCATGGTGGCGTGTGCGGACACGAGATCGCACGGCCGCGGTCAGCGAACCTCGCGCAGCTCCGGCCGAACCCAAGCAGAACCGCCAGACTCGAACGGTCGCGAAGGCCGATACGCCAAAGCGAGAACGGCGAGGTTTTTTCAACATTCGCGTGCGCGGTAGAGACGCTTCGGCGGAAACGCAAGATGTACCCAACGTGGTTGATACCACACCCGTGCCCGTTGTAACTACCGACGCAGAGCCGGCACCGACTAGAATCGTCACGATTGGTCAGCCAAACGTTGGTACAAGTACGCGACCAGCTAGGGTCGTGAGCGAGAAGCCAACTAATACACCATCGAGTCAATCAATAAGCCAAACCGCGAACGTGTTTTCGTCGAATCCGGCCGCAACTGCAAGTAAACCTGTAGTCGTGCAAGTACCTGTCTCGGGGTCCAACACGACCGCAACGGTGAGGCGAAGTGCGTCGCCAGCGAATCCCGATGTGTCTCTCGATGGTTTAGGTGGTGACTATGACTACGCAGTTCAATTAGCTGCGTTCACAAACTACGATCTGTCCTCCAATTTCATGAGCTCGTATCCATCCCTAGACCTGATGCGTGTCAAGACTGAATCGAAAGGTAAGACGTTTTATATCGTCCTCGCCGGTACGTTTGAGAGCAAGCAGCTAGCCTCTGCGCAAAGCCAGATGCTAACCGGTTCGTACGGTATGGACGAGCCTTACATTCGAACTGTCAAGTCGATTCGAAACGTCCAGATCAACTAGCCTTCCGAGCTAACGGCTGTTCGTTCAGTGTTGACGGGCAGCCGTAACCGCTGGACGCTCGCTGCAGCGATCCAGCCACTCGCTTATCGCCGCATATTTGGTAGTGGGGATTTGCGCCATTCGCAACCACGCGAGAACTGATGCCACGTTCAGGTCTGCGACGCTGAACGACTCCCCTACCAAGTAAGACTGCCTACTTAGATGATTCTCGAGAACTTTAAGTGGCCGATCCAGCGTCTCCATCTCGGCTTCGACCTTCGAGTCGTCTTGTTCGACACCCATCGCACCAAGTTTGTACTTGAGGGCGTCGAGCGTGTGCGTTTCAACTGACGTCATAACCCAAAAAGACCACTGCGACGCCAACGCCTCTTCCTCAACCGTGTTGAGCGCGAGTACGTCGTATTTCTTTGCGAGATAAAGATTGATCGCCATCGATTCTCTCAAAACGAAGCCATCCACGCGTATGACGGGTACCTGACCCATCGGATTCAGCTTGAGTAATGCATCCAGCTCCGGACCAGGTTGAGGAATCGAATTGTCGTGTTCGAATTCCAGTCCTTTAGCCGCTTTGATTTCCTCGGCCATCCAAAGCGTGCGAAAGGTTCTACTTTGACTAAAACCGAATATCTCTAAAGCCATTGTTAAATTCCATCAAATGAGTGCATAGACACGCGCTAACAATCCTTCCGCAGGGAAGACATTGCTAGCGTGTGATGCGACGTTGTATAGAGGAGCGCAGCTCGAGCGTCGACCTACTCAAGCTTTCGCTTTGAATGTGCGTTAGAGATCCGCGAGAATCGCTTCGGCGCTGCTTACTTCGAATTTACCTGGCGCTTCGACGGCAAGTTTCGTAACGACGCCATTGTCGATCACCATGGCGTACCGCTGTGATCGCGTACCCAATCCGAATCCACTTCCGTCCATCACTAATCCTAGAGCCTCTGCCAGGTCGCCGTTCCCATCCGCAACCATCAAAATCGCATCCGCTGACTGTGACGCGCCCCAAGCATCCATGACGAAAGCATCATTCACTGCCGTACAAATGATCTCGTCAACTCCTTTCGCCTTAATCTCATTCGCATTGCTGATAAAACCAGGCAAGTGTTGCAGTGAACACGTCGGAGTGAATGCACCAGGTACAGCGAATAAAACGACTTTTTTACCAGCCGTCAAATCACGTAACGATGTTGGTGCCGGGCGGCCGTCTTTCATCATTTGGACTGTTACGTCAGGTAATGCGTCGCCTTGCGAAATGGTCATAGAGTCCTCTCAAGAACTGAATCGGATTAGGAATGTCGCCAATGTGAGTGCGTCACCTGAGCACTCGCGCGCTGGACATTCGTGCAGCTAAGATTCTACCTGTCCACCTAGTTGATTTGGCGCTTGCAAACCCGAATGCAGTTAGCAATTAGCAAACCAACACTGATGGGACTCGCAGCGGTCATGCTGTGGTCAACGATCGCGGTCGGTTTCAAGCTGGGTTTGCGCGGCATGGAACCCATCCAATTACTGTGGATTGGCGCGTGCTTCTCGTGGGTACTGTTTTCGGTTTGCTGCGTAGTTTTCCCCTCGCGTCCTCAGGAAAAATCGAGCATCGTAAGAGCACTCTTGCTCGGACTACTGAACCCGCTTCTCTACTACGTTGTGTTGTTAACCGCATATGACCGGCTACCGGCACACGTCGCTCAGCCACTGAATTACACATGGGCAATCGTGACAGCATTACTCGCAATTCCAATGCTGCGTCAACCATTGAGCCGTAGCACTGTCATCGGAATTCTGATCGGCTACTGCGGCGTGCTTTTCCTTGTAACTAAGGGTCAGCTCGTCGGTTCGCTGGGATTCGATGCTTTGGGCGTTGGGCTCGCACTGGCCAGTACGTTACTTTGGGCGATCTATTGGATATGGTCGATATCGGTACGGCTTGATTCGTGGTGGTTTATGTGGTACGGCTTTACAGTCGCGCTGCCTCTACTAACTCTTCTTTGCTACTTCACGACTGGATTACCAAGTCTAACTTGGTCTAATCTTGGTTATGGCGCGTGGATTGGTTGGCTCGAGATGGGATTCGCATTCTTACTTTGGCAACGCGCGATGTCAACGACGTCTAGTGTCGCGAAGTTAAGCCAACTGATTTTCCTTTCACCGTTAGTTTCGCTCCTATTGATTTACGCGATACTCGGCGAAGCCATTCACTATTCCGTGTTATTCGGTATTGGGATGATTTTTGTCGGCTTGTACATCGTAAATCGTCATCGAGTCACTCCGGACGCTGCAATCAGGGATTGACACAATTCAAATAAACCGCTCGAACGTTCCTAACACCAGTCGATTGCAATAATTACCACATGTGCCCGAGTGGCGAAATTGGTAGACGCAAGGGACTTAATTAACTTGAGCACTCGGCGGGAAACCGTCGTCGTGAATGAGGTCAAATTCGGGGAAACCTTTGTCATTGACTGGCAATCCCGAGCTAAATCGCCGATTGCGGCGAGAAGTGTAGAGACTTGACGGCCTCCGCCTACGGTGGGAAACTAGGGTGAAGAGAAAGTCCAGACCACAAACGAAGTGATTCGGCGGCGAAAGCCGTAGTGGTACGAAAATCCCTCGGAGTTAATCCGTGCCGGTTCGACTCCGGCCTCGGGCACCAGCTAAGACTTCCCATTGCAAGCGAGACATTGCTCCGTGAATACCAAACTACACTGCAAGAAGAACCTTCTTTAGCGCATCCACGATATTCACCTTCTAGTCAACATAGCGACAGTAGGTTATCTCGGAAGTACCTAAAGCGCCGCTCTTACGTGCGTTCATGATTCAGTTTCGCCTTTCCAGGATTCGCCGGGAAGGAGCCGTATGAGCCTTTGCGAAACTGTTTCGGCTGCTTCCTCAACCTTCCACTCGAAGCCTGCCCTCGGAAGAGCGCTCACGTCGTCTATGAACTGAGGATTCCGCAGCTTGTTTGCAAGATTCCGTTCGAACATTGCTCGGGTAACGGTAACACCGTCTCGATCAATGTACTAAAGAAATGCCGCGACGATTTCTCCTGCGTTACTGCGCTTATCGCCAAGCCCGATAGCAAGGTCGAACAGATCCCGCCCTTTTCGGCGCTGATAGAGAGCTCTGAGTTTCGTGGCAAGCAATTCATCAAGTTCGAAGCTCAGAATATCTGCAGTCCCGGTATACCACCTCGAATCAACACTGAATGCCCGTTTCGCGAAGCCTAACGCCGAAAAATGTTCGCGGGTGTTTATTTCGACCTTCAACCGAAGACGAATTGTCGGTACACTCTCTGACGAAAAACGGTAGCCGAACGTTAATCTGCCTTTTGACTGCTTCCACCGCGCTCGACCCAGCCATGGATCGAGCACATTTCGCACGCGGTCCATCAGCGGTCCGGCAGGGCCAGGCTTCACCTGCACTAGGTCAATATCTTCTGAGTAGCGGACCGGCGGCGTCAGATATAGCTTGTAGAGCGCAGTCCCGCCTCGGAAGGCTAAGGCTTCCGAGATCAACGGATCAGAGAACAACTCCACCAGTGCTCTACTGATGACCAAGTCCTGTTCCACTTGGTAGTCTTCGTTCCAGGGAGCCTGCTGGCGCCATTCGTTGATGTAATCCCGTGGGATCACGCTTCTATCTCAACACTTGCGTTCACGAACAATCGCCAGTCCTTCGACCTACGCGCCAGTTCGGCGCTCGTACCGGGCAAGAGTTTGGTGAAGTTGCGCGCGTTGCAGGCAACATGCTCCTTGAGAAGTACAGCCTTGTCGCCTTCTCCTACGTGCTCAAGGAGATAACCTAAGCGTTGCGCCCAGAGGATCGATGCGGACTTTGAAGCCTCAACGAGACGTGCCGCATCGATGTCGTCTCCAAGTTCCGAGAGTACGCCCGCTACACGGTCCACGCCGCCCGCACGATGCATGTAACCCACTAGGTCCAACGCTGTCGCTTCCAAGCTTGAGACCATGATCGTGCCTCGCGGATTATTAAAGCGCTCCACCGGAACTGTATTTAGGTTCTTGCGCGCGAGGAAGACTACCTTCACTGAGCCGCAAGCGATCGCTCGACGATTCCGCTCGAGAACGACTTGGAACTCCTGCGGACGTTGGTGTGCGGCACCGTAATACTGTGCAGCGGAAAGTAACCCGACGTAGTAACCAATGTTGCGATGCTCCATCAGTGCGGGAATGAATTGGTCCGCCGGCAGGCAACCAAGCCGCCGATACTCGGGTGGCAAAATGGTATAGAATCCACGCGCCGGACTTGCGATCTCTCCTTTCGCCGCGAGTCGGCTCAAAGCTTGGCGCGATGCCACTGCCGACCGACCAAGAGCGGCGCGAAACTCGGTCGAAGTGAAGTGGTACCGACCTTGAGCGGTCATGTCGACGATGATGTCGCGCACACGAGGCGCAATAAATTCAGATATGACTATTACAAAGTAGCGCAAATCGTCACGTTATTCTATCGAAATAGTATTCTTCGTGCACGAGAGCCAGTTTTTCGCTTCGTCACTATTACGCGAGATCAAAACTACCGAGGATTTCTCGATAGTTCAATCAGAAGGTCGCAGAGAGTCCGACGCAAGACGACGCCTGATCCAGCCTTGCCGCAAGAATCGACGAAGCTCGGTTACTCTATTGTGCGCGCATAGAAGCTAGCTAGGGAATGGTAAAGCGCTATCCATCATTCTGATTTATGTCCATATATTGACTTGGCGACGTCGGTCGATATCACGCCTTCGCGCAAATCCGCATCGACGCGTTCTGGATCACGGTCGTGAGGTGAGCCAATACCAGCGCCGCCTGGAGTCTCCATGATGAGCGTCGCACCCGCGGGAATTACTTCCTTTCCTTTGCCACGAAATTCCTCACCATCTTTGATGCCGACATGGCCGCGAGCACCATCCTGCCCACCGTCTCGACCGCGAGCAGGATGAGTGATGCGCTCAAACATCTTCGAAATCACAAAGCCCGCACCTTGTGCGTGCTCAATCTCGATGCTTTGACCAAGTCCGCCGCGCAAACGACCTGCACCACCTGAATCACGCTTGAACTCACGCTTCCAGAATATCAATGGTGAAGTCACTTCATTTATCTCGGTTGGTGTAGTACGAACACCGGACGGAAATGCTGTTGTTGAGAGACCGTCCTTCGTCGCGCGTGCGCCAGTGCCGCCATTGAAAATGGGATTGACGACAAAATTCGCGTTCGGCATGTTGCCGTCTCGCACATTACTGTTCATCAAAACGGGATTCCAGATGCACGAGGCGCCTTCAGCCGGTACGTCATCGTCAAGGACCTGCGCAAGCGCGCCGATGACGACATCGGGCAGCATTTGACCGAGCGCGTGACGCGCTGACACAGCCGCAGGAGGAAGAGCATTGAGGATTGAGCCTTCTGGAGCGTGTACTGAGATGGGGATTAAGGAACCTGCATTGTTAGGAATCTCGTTTCCGATCAAACACCGCACCCCAAACGACGCATAGGCTTGCGCATACGGAAGCGGCACATTGATGCCATGTCTTGATATCGGGGAAGTTCCAGCAAAATCGATGTCAATCTTCCCCGCGTCGATCGTTAAGGCACACTTGATGTCAATCGATTCATCGTAGCCGTCCACCCTCATACTCTGGCGGTACGTTCCGTTCGGCAAGGCCTCAATTTCTTTTTCTACCGCTGCTTGCGATAGCTGAAGCAATTCCTCACCAACTTCGTCAAGCGAATCCAATTCAAACTCATCCATCATGTCGACGAGCTGACGTCCGCCATGATGGTTGCATGCTGCGAGTGAGTACAGATCACCTTCGGCAACGACAGGATCTCGCACATTTGCCGCGAGGATCTCCATCAACGCTTCGTTTCGCTGACCAGCGTGAAACAAGTGCATAACTGGAATGCGGATTCCTTCCTCATAGATGTCGCCGGCGTCTGGCCCGAAACCACGGCCGCCGACATCCGCGATGTGGCTGGTTGAGGCAAATAGAGCGACTGGTTTACCCTCGAAACAGACTGGGGACACGACCGTGAAGTCATTCAAATGCCCAGTCGCGAGCCACGGATCGTTAGTCATCAACACGTCCTCGGGATGAAGACTCTTGAGAGGGAACCGTTCGAGGAAATGGCTGACCGAAGCGGCCATCGCATTGACGTGCCCAGGGGTGCCGGTCACCGCTTGTGCGATCATCCGTCCTTGCGTGTCGAACACGCCCGCAGATAAGTCTCCTGCCTCTCTTACCACCGTCGAGAATGCCGTACGCATAAGCGTTTGAGCCTGTTCCTCAACGACAGCGAGTAATCTGTCCCAAATCAACTGTCGTCGTAAATCCGAGAGTGCGCTCATGCGGCTCGACGCCGTAAGATCAAGTCATGTACTTCGTTTACGATGAGCTCGAACCCGGATGGAACGAGGGTTGTAGTGTGTCGTTCGCTAATCAGCGCTGGTCCAAGTACTTGATGACTTGGACGCAGGTTTTCACGATCGACACAGCGAGCCATCTCCTCACCCTCGAGTTCGGTCACCGACTGTTCGCGATGTGTGCCGTCGTATCGATCCACATCCAGGTCGCCGGACAAGCGCGGAGGTTCCTCCGGGACAGTCGCCAGCGTCAATGTCCAGCTCATGACCTCAATGTCCGATTTTGGTAACAATCGTCCATAAAGCGTTTCGTACGCATTCTCAAAGTTAGATCGTAGTTTCTCAACGGACAAATCGTCCAGATTTAGTGGCACACTGATCTCATAGCCCTGACCTACGTAGCGCATATAAGCGGTTGCAGAAACATGCACATCTGTCTTTTCGACGGCGCTAGACATAACGTCATCAGCTTCGATTCGCATGGTCTTGATGACGTTCTCAACTACAGCTCGATCGTAGCGCGACATCCGTGTGTACCTACTGAGTACGACCTCATATGCGATCGGTGAACGCAGGAAACCGAGTGCCGACCCGACACCTGCGCCAACAGGAATAAGCGCGTAGTCGCAGTTTAACTTTGAGACAAGCCGCGCTGCATGAATCGGAGCTGCACCACCATACGCAATCAAGACTCGGTCAGAGACCGTCTTGCCCCACTCACTCGCATGACCTCTTGCAGCCGACGCCATGTTTTCATCAACTACTTCTGAGATCGCTAACGCCGATTCGTGGAGATCCGAGCGCTCTGTACCAAACATGTGAGTCGTAATTGCGGTCTTAGCGGAATCAAGATCGAGTGCCATTTGTCCACCTGCGAAGCGAACAGCCTCGAGTCGACCCATCACGGCGTCTGCGTCAGTAACGGTAGGCAGCTCACCACCTAAACCGTAGCAAGCAGGACCGGGATCCGATCCTGCACTCTCAGGCCCGACACGAATGCGCTTCAGTTGATCTACTTGTGCGATGGACCCTCCGCCGGCGCCGATTTCAACCATCTCAATCACAGGAATGCGGACCGGGAGTCCGCTTCCTTTTTTGAATCGATATCTGCGATCCACTTCAAAGGCTCGCGAACGTAGCGGCTTACCATCATCGATCATGCAGATCTTCGCCGTCGTTCCGCCCATATCGAACGACAGTGCCTTGGCTACATCTAGTTGCCGCGCTTTCCATGCGGCGAGCACCGCGCCACCCGCAGGACCTGACTCAACCAATCGAATCGGGAACTTAACCGCAGTATCGAGGGTCGTCAACCCCCCATTCGACGTCATCACGAGAAACGGGCAGCGAATACCCATCCCTATCAAGCGCTCCGCAAGATCGTTCAGGTAAGTCGACATCAACGGCAAGACGTAAGCGTTTGCGCACGTAGTCGAAAACCGCTCATACTCTCGAATTTCCGGGCAAACTTGTGAAGACAAGCTAAGCGACACATAGGGCATCGCCGCTGCCACCAGCTCTGCGACCGCTTCTTCATGTGCTCCGTTGCTGTACGAATGCAAAAACCCAATCGCAACACTCTCCACGCCTTCGTTTTGAAGGGTTTCAATCGCGGTCTTCACCGAACCTTCGTCTAAGGTTCGCAAAGTCAAGCCTTCTGAGCTCATGCGCTCGTGGATCGGAATCCGCAAGTACCGTGGTATCAGCGGCTCGGGTCGCTCAATGTTGACGTCGTATTGCTCAAATCGATTCTCAAACGCCATCGCGATGACGTCACGGTGACCTTCAGTCGTCAGAAGCGCGGTCCGCGCGCCTCGACGTTCGATGATCGCGTTAGTAGCTAAAGTCGTGCCGTGCAGAACGAGCGAAATCGAGTCGGTGGGAATATCCTGCTCTCTGATTAGATCCTGGATTCCACGCAGCACAGCGTCCGCAGGTTGATCGTGGGACGTGAGCAACTTTCTCGTAAACTGCTCATCACCACATTCAAGCACGACATCGGTAAACGTACCTCCGATGTCGATCGCGAGTCTATTTTTCAAAATAAAGATGGTGGTGGTGGCGGCAACCTGGATTAAAGGCGGTGTCGCAAGCGACACAATGGTCGGAATTCGCTAAATACGTCTTAATCGAAACCTGGTGTCCGCAGGCTCCGCAACGGATCGCTAGCGTGTCGAACTCGGTCTGAGGCCACACTGACGCCTCGTGGTTTGCGAGCTCCGAATGACACTCAATGCATGCATACCACTCACCGCAGCAATGGTGTCGAATCGCAACGACATCCATCGCTGATCGATAGTGTGCGCACCCTGTTCTCTGATCGACTCCGACGCCGTGAATGTAAACACCCGACGAACGAACGAGATTCTGCACTATAGATCTGGAACTAACTAATCGGTCTTAATTAGACGCGAAAATGGAGGCTGGGGTCGGAATCGAACCGGCGTAAACAGAGTTGCAGTCTGCAGCATGGCCACTCTGCCACCCAGCCCGTTTGCCACATAGTCGAAGCGCGGGAATCATAGCAAAGCAACGTCCCGTAGCGATTCATTCCCGTGTTGGGGACATCTCCGGCCATGCAGCCTTTAACAACACGATCATCGACCAAATCGTCATGAAAGTTGCGCCATAGAGGAGCGCGATCCCAGCGATCACAAGCGGCAACGTGAGTTCGACCGGATTACATAATAAAACAAAGATAGCCGACATCTGGATCGCGGTTTTGACCTTTCCCACGAGCGTAACGTTGACGACTGAACGTTGGTTCATCTCCGCCATCCATTCGCGCAAAGCAGATACAAATAGCTCCCGCGCGCAGATAACTATCGCAGGTAATGTAATCCATAAGGACGAGTACGCACCGACCAGGAGCACTAGTGCAGTAATCACGATCAGCTTATCCGCAACCGGATCGAGGAACGCGCCAAAGCGAGACCGCAAATTCCAGCGACGTGCGATGAAACCATCAAGCCAATCGGTCGCTGCGGCGAAACCAAATAGCAAACCGGCTACCCAGTGCCACTCCTCTGTTAAGGCATAGATGAGAACGAACAATGGAATACACGCAATGCGTAGGAGTGTTAACGCATTCGGGATGTAGCTGACTATGGAATTAGCCATCGTAGAAATCCCTGCAAATCCTGAGAGCAAGAACTGTGGGATTGCGAACCACCTTCCATTGTCTTTTCACCGAATCCCGTTCTGGCATATGCACGATCTTGAAGTGAGTCATAAGTTCGTCTTCAGTCTTGAGTTCGATCCGTTTGATCCTGTCTAGGTTTGAGCGAAGTAGTCATTTCTAGCGTCGATTTCGATATCCAGGAATAGCGAATCGACTCACCTCTCATTGCAATCACCGTATCCACTCCAAATTTCAACCGAAACTCAATATCAATCCATCGATCATAGGACGAGGTGGTGATTTAGTGTCATTCGCCGAGCAAGGAGTGACATCAATCTTCATCAGTGCTAGTAGTCAATACTATGGGAAAAGAACCCGATTTGCTGAGCTTCGGTATCACCTGCTAATCTGGTCGCAATTTTCGCAATGACCGAATTCAAACATCGGTTCGATGATCCGATGCAAGTCGTCAACGTAATAAGTGATGAACAACGCTCCTCTGTTCGCGCGCCTGAGCATTCGATGGAATTCGTGCTGTCGTGCATACTATTGTCTCGTGAGAATCTTGCTGCAATAGCCACGACGATGAATAAGAACCTGTCAATTGTCAAAGCCTTGACCCGCTTCATTGCGACGGTACCGGTACTTTTCGCGGTTGTTTCTTGTTCCCAACTCACGTACGTACACTGCGATCCGCACAGCTGGCACGTGCAAGGTGTTAGAGACGGTTTAAGAGGCATATCGCCAAGAGCCGCCAACGAGTACGAACGAACTTGCACGCACCCATCCACGGTATTTGACCGCCAGGTGTACCTGGCCGGACTTGAGGAAGGCAATGCCGAATACTGTGCCGGTCAAAACGGTTTTCATCTCGGGCTAAGTGGCGTTAAATCCGAGAATGTGTGTGCGAATGAAGATTCTGAGGCGTTCAAAGACGGACTAAAGGCAGGTCGCAAGTTGCGTAACGCGATCCTAGATTTAGATTCATCTAACTACGTAAGGAAGCTTAATCGGGGCGGCTTCACAGTGTTGCCAGGATCCTTTAATCTCTCGCATGCAGCGGGTGAGGACAACCGACGTCATGAAAGTCGATTGTACGGTCAGAATCCGGAGGTATTGATCACGCGTGGCCAGTCACGCAGTAGTGATAAACAAACTCCACTCAGAGTCAGAACAGCAAATCTTGTTGCGAAATGCGAAGACGCGAAACGTAGTGCCGAGGAAAAGGGCTACTATTCAAGCTTCAGCTGTTTCTGAGTGGAAGCAACGAAACTTAGTTTATTCCGATAGTTCGTAGTAGGAAGCAGCGACATCACAGCCGCTCGTAGTAACCAAGAGCCAGAGCTACGCCGCTGAGAGCTAGTAGTGGAATACCCCAGATACGTGAAAAGATCAGTACGATCGGAACCAATAGCGCTATCAGACTAGCCGTCGTGAATGACCCGGTAGACTTGCTGGGCGAGATTCATGATGATGCTGGCCATCTTCTGCAATGCTTTCTCATACACAATTTTGGTCAAGATCTCTTCGTTCTAACCCCGAGTGTTCGACTACATTAACATTTTTTACATAATAGAGGCTGTTGATATTCTCAATTTAGGCAATTGACCTGAATTCTATCTTATTGATATATTTGCATTATTTTTAAGTATGTGTCGCATTTCAAGACAGTTTTAGGACTTTTTCAACAGCCTCAATAGTCTGCAATGCGAATCCCGATGGGGCAGTGAAGATGAATGGGCGGTTCTCAATGGCCAAAGTTCTACTCCAGTTATTTGCCACTATATTCTTGCTGTTTGGCGTGGTGTCTTGTTCTCAAATCATGGACCTAAACTGCAATCCGCAGAACTGGCACCAACAAGGTCTGAAAGATGGAGCGCACGGCGCACCGCCGAGAGCCGCCGACGAATACGAACGTACGTGCAGTCACCGATCGTTGGAATTTGATCGTCTTGCGTATGAAGCGGGACTAGAAGAAGGCTATGCACACTACTGTACTCGACAAAACGGCTTCGATCTTGGGATGAATGGGTTTAAGTCTGAGAAAGTTTGCACAAACGAAGATGCACAGGCGTTTGAAGAAGCATTTCAAGCCGGTCGTGCCCTGCACAGAGCCGTCAAGAGTTTCGACCAAGTCACGTCCTCTTCAGAGCCTAATTTCGTAAGCAACGCGGTCACCCAAGCAAGTTATTCCCGCGTCAAACAGGAACTTGCAAACCATCAAGGCAATGATGACCGTAGCCGCGAATTGCGTAGCATGCAAGCAGAGCTCACAAGTCGCATCGGAAGTGGCGGGTACTATCGAGTTAGCAGCCCTGTAAGGATTCCAGTCCTTGTTGTGAAATGTGAAAAAGCAAAACGTCGCGCCGAGGAATTAGGGTTTTACGTAGGCTTCGAGTGCTCGTGAATTCGAACAATGTAATTTAGTCGGGTCTGAGGAAACTTCCTAGGACAGGATAGATTCGACACTCGTGGTCGATCCATGCGATTGAAACTAAGACATCGATAGGTACGAAGAACGAAACAACCGCATCGCTCAGACGCGTCCGTATTTCCGAAATAGGACTCGCTAGGATCTATGACTAGCCGCCGTGGAAAACCCCGTAAATCTCTTCTGCTAACTTCGTACTTATGCCTGGTACCTTCTCCAGTTCCTCCGCAGAGGCTCCCTTTATCGCTGCGACGGAGCCAAAGTGAGTCAATAGCTCGCGCTTCCGCTTCGGACCCACGCCTTCGATCTCGTCGATCTCAGATCGACGCCGTTGCTTTTGCCGGCGATTTCGATGGCCCGTGATCGCAAAACGATGCGCTTCGTCGCGCAACTGCTGAAGCAGGTGCAACGCCGCGCTGTTTGGCGCAAGATCTAAACGCTTGTTGCCTCCGATCCAAACCGTGTCATATTCCGGGCGACGACCTTCGCCCTTAGATATACCTAATACGATGATCGAGTCGATCTGTAATTCCGCTAGTACCTCTAGCACCCGATTGAGTTGGCCACGACCACCGTCAATCAACAAGATGTCCGGTAGCTTCGCCTCGTTCGACTTCAATCGGGTGTAGTGTCGTTCAACCGCCTCAGCCATAGCGGCGTAGTCGTCACCCGCTACCGAAGTTCTGATGTTAAAGCGCCGATAGTCGGACGATACAGGGCCTTCGCTGTCAAAGACGACGCATGACGCAACCGTCGCTTCGCCTTGCGAGTGACTGATGTCAAAGCATTCCATCCGTTGAGGAACTTCTTCAAGTTCCAATACATCCTGAAGCTCCGCATAACGCTCGAACACGTTTTTTCGTTTCGCCATGTAGGTACTGAGCGCCAGTTCACTGTTCTCCCGAATGAGCTTCAGCCAACGAGCTCGTTGCGTGATTCCGTGCGAACTCAATACCACTCGGTGCTGCGCCTTTTCCGTGAGTGCTTGCTGTAGCGTTTCTTCATCGTTGATTGGAACCGAGGTCAGCACTTCGCGTGGTAAGTCGCGAATCACGCCGCCGAAGTAATACTGTGCAAGAAACGCCGCGAGCAATTCCGAGTCTTCTTGACTGAGCTCGTTTCGCGGATACCACGTACGATGACCAAGCAGCCGACCATCACGAATGAACATGCCTTGTACGCATACATACCGACCATCAGACGCAATCCCAAATACATCCGCGCTACCCGTACTCGTTTCGACATATTGAGATTGCTGAACACGAACCAGATCCTTGATCTGGTCGCGTAATTTCGCCGCACGTTCAAACTCAAGTTCAGCGGAAGCATCATTCATCGCTTGTTTGAATTCGTTTAGAAGGTCTTCGCTCTTGCCACGCAAGAACATTTCCGCGAGGCGCAGGTCGGCTTGATATTCCTGTTTGTCGACGTCCATGACGCATGAACCGCTGCAGCGACCGATCTGATATTGCAAGCACGGTCGGGTACGGTTCTTGAAGAACGTGTCGTCACATGTTCGAAGACGAAACAGCTTCTGCAGGATTTGGATGGTGTCACGTGTTGCTTTGGCGCTGGGAAAGGGACCGAAGTATTGGCCTCTGTGTCGCTTGGCGCCGCGGTGGAGACTGATACGAGGATAGTCGTGGTCGCTAAAAAGTATGAACGGGTATGACTTGTCGTCCCGCAAAATGACGTTGTAAGGCGGTCGTTCGCTCTTGATGAAAGTCTGTTCAAGGATCAGCGCTTCAACTTCGCTTTGCAGTGCGGTGATTTGAACATCGCACGTCTTATTCATGAGCGCGATGGTTTTCGAGGCGAGTCCGCCTGAACGGAAGTAGCTAGAGACTCGCGCCTTCAGGTTTCTAGCTTTACCGATATAAAGCACCTTACCATCTGCGTCGAGCATACGGTAAACGCCGCACTTAGTCGGCAGCGACCGGAGCATGGATTCGTAGTCGAAACTCTGCTCCGCAGAATCGGCAGTCATCGCATCGACTATTGAAACGCCTGAATACCAGTGATCGCGCGCCCTAATATCAATGCGTGAATGTCATGCGTACCTTCGTACGTGTTTACCGTCTCGAGGTTCATGACGTGCCGTATCACGTGGTACTCATCGGATATTCCGTTGCCACCATGCATATCGCGAGCGACGCGCGCCGCATCCAACGCCTTACCGCAATTATTGCGTTTCATAATGGAAATCGCTTCGACCGGGCACTTATCTTCATCCATAAGACGACCGACTCTCAGTGCCCCCTGTAGACCTAGTGCGATATCCGTCTGCATATCGGCCAGTTTTTTCTGAATGAGCTGATTTGCAGCGAGCGGGCGACCAAATTGGCTGCGATCAAGCGTATATTGACGTGCCGCGTGCAAGCAAAACTCCGCCGCGCCCATTGATCCCCATGCAATTCCATACCTCGCGCGGTTCAGACAACCAAAAGGTCCGGCAAGTCCGCGTACCGTTGGAAACATCGAATCTTTAGGGATATGAACATCATCGAGAACGATTTGACCAGTCACCGAGCTGCGCAGACTCATCTTCCCTTCTATTCGTGGCGTCGAGAACCCGTCCGTGCCGCGCTCGACGAGAAATCCCCTGATATCGCCGTCCAGCTTTGCCCAAATCACCGCAACATCAGCAATCGGCGCATTGGTTATCCAGGTCTTCGCACCATTCAATATGTAATGGTCACCGGCATCGACTGCTACCGTTTTCATCCCGCCTGGATCAGACCCATGATCGGGTTCCGTCAAACCAAAACAACCTACCCACTCCCCGGTAGCCAGTTTCGGTAGATATCGCTGCCGTTGATCTTCTGTGCCGTATTCGTTGATTGGATGCATGACTAGGGATGACTGCACGCTCATGGCTGATCGATAACCCGAGTCAACGCGTTCTACCTCGCGAGCAGCTAATCCATAACAAACATAGCTCAAATTGGCGCAACCGTATTTCTCAGAAAGCGTCGATCCAAGGATGCCTAATTCACCCATCTCATTCATGATCTCTCGATCGAACGATTCGTTTCGATTCGCTTCGATCACACGTGACATCAATCGCTCTTGAGCGAATTCATGCACTGAGTCACGCACAGCGCGTTCTTCTTCGGATAGTTGCTCGTCAAGATTGAAAGGGTCGGCCCAATTGAATGGTGGGGTCGGCATTGACTCTCCTTGTAAAGTCGAAAGCTAGACGATATGTTTTGACCTGTGCTCCACAGTAAGGTTTACTGAAGCCTTACCCTACAAGCAAAGGAGCACAGGCACGATGAATGTTAAAACACAAAGCGCGACGACGGTGTCCGAGGACGCGCGTGGCGCGTCCTTCCCAGTCCATGTCGGTCTCGACGTCCATAAGGAGACGATCTCGATCGCGGTGGCGGCGCCAGCTGATGGCGGGGTATTGGGGACGACGGACTTTGGCAAGGTGGCGAATACGGCCGCGGCCATGAAACGTCAAGTCAAGCGGTTGGTGGACACCTACGGCACGAACTTGCACTTCATCTATGAAGCAGGGCCTTGCGGCTATGCATTGTTGCGAAGGCTGCGCGAGGACGGTTGGTCGTGCGAGCTGGTGGCGCCGACCGCGATCCCGAAGAAGCCGGGTGATCGGGTGAAAACGGATCGCCGCGATGCGCAGGCGTTAGCGCGCTTGAGCGCGATCGGGTACCTCGAACCGCTCTGGGTGCCCGACCCGGCGCAGGAGGCTTTGCGCAACCTGATTCGTGATCGCACGGACGTGAAGGAAACCATCCGGCGGCAACGGCAGCGCGTGCAACATTTTCTGTTGCGTCACGAACGCCGTTACCAGGGCACCCCGTGGACGGCCAAGCATCGTGCCTGGTTGCTGGATTTGGCCTTCGGCGAATCGGCTGATCAAATCTCGCTCCGCACGAAACTGGACCTCATGGGCGATCTGGAACGTCGCCTCACCGAGCTGGAACGGGATATCGAACGGGAACTGCAAACGCGACCCTGGCTGCCGGTGGTGGCCTCGTTGCGCGCCTTGCGTGGCGTCGACCGACTCACCGCCGTGACCCTGTTGGCCGAACTTGGCGACCTGCGTCGCTTCCCCACGGCACGCCAGTTCATGGCTTACCTCGGCTTGACGCCGAGTGAACACAGCAGTGGCGGCAAACGCCGGCTCGGCGCAATCACGAAAACCGGCAACGGCACCGTGCGCCGGTTGCTGATCGAAAGCGCGTGGACGTACCGATTCCCAGCCCGCGACACGCACCATCTGCAACGCAAAGCCGAGGACGCTTCCGCGTACGCGAAAACACGCGCCTGGGACGCCCAGAAACGCCTCTGCCAGCGCTATCGAACCATGCAAGAACAGGGCAAGCAGGTGAAGACCGTGGTGACCGCCATCGCCCGCGAACTGGCCGGTTATATCTGGGACATCGCCTGTCACGAGATGCCCGACGTGGTCGAGGACGACTGACGCCCGTGCACGATGCAAGCAACAAATACAGAAAACGAGGTATGATGACGAACTGAGCGGGACGGCGTGGCCACCAGCGGAAACCCTCGACAATACTATGATGGACGTCGGCATACTTACGTCAACGAGCATCCACGTTACTAGACTGAGGCAAGTCCGCAGAAGCAGCACCGTACTGTGGTATCCAACCCACGCATGTCAGAGTTGGCAATGGTCCATTTCGAACCCACGTCGTCTCCTCAGTTCACTTCTAAACGACGATGACTTGACAAAATCAAAAAGAACCTAAGCACAGGTCAAAACATATCAGTATTTAGGCGCTTACTTCGTGTGCCAGAATGGCCGTCCTGGAATCGGTGTCGATGCCTGTGCGGTCTCACTCACTGGCATCGCACCCGCTTCATACGCCAGACGACCTGCTTTGATTGCCAAAGCCATCGCGGAAGCCATCTGGATGGGATCATCTGCCTTCGCGACCGCTGTATTGAGAAGGACACCATCGAAACCAAGCTCCATCGCTTGCGTTGCGTGCGATGGCATACCGATTCCGGCGTCAACGATCAGCTTGATGGTCGGCAGGCGGTTACGTAACGTCGCGAGTGCATAGGGATTAATCAAGCCTTTTCCAGTGCCGATGGGTGATCCCCATGGCATGATCACTTCACAGCCCATCTCTGCCAAACGCGTACACACCACCAGGTCGTCCGTGGTGTAAGGGAATACTTTAAATCCTAATTTGGTGAGTTCTTCCGTTGCCGTTAAGAGCTCGAAAGGATCCGGTTGCAGGTTGTATTCGTCCCCAGTCACTTCAAGTTTGATCCAATCGGTGTCAAAAATCTCGCGACTCATTTGCGCGAGCGTGACCGCCTCTTTTGCGGTTGCACAACCTGCAGTATTAGGCAGCAGATGGCAATCCTGCTGTTTCAAAAAGTTCCAGAAGCCTTGCCCACCGCCTTGTTGCGGCGCTTGACGTCGCAATCCAGTCGTAATCACATCGGTTTTCGAAGCAATGATCGCTTCTTCGACGACAGCGGGAGAGGGATAACGCGCCGTCCCTAAAAATAACCGACTAGTCAGTTCGGTGCCGTAAACCGACCAACTTGAATCCATCATTTAGCCACCCTGAATCGCGGCGAGTACATCTACTCGATCGTCGACATTCAGCTCACGAGAGCCCCACTTCCGACGAGGCACAAACGTCTCGTTCACCGCGACCGCGACTTTCTCGCACTCGTAGCCCAGTGAAACGAGCAACTCATCGAGTGGTACTGCTTCGACAGTTATTGGATCGCCGTTAACGAATACTTGCATTCTGCCTCAATCTCTTCGATCGCAGCTTGGACAACCGCCGGCGCAAGGAGATATCCGTGTCGATACAAACCATTTATCCGCAATACTCCATCGCGCCTTTGAATCCTTGGTAAGTTATCCGGATACGCAGGTCGAACACCAACACTTAACTCAAGGATATCGGCTTCCGCGAAGCCTGCGTGAAGCGTATACGCAGCCGAAAGCAATTCGAGTGCACTTCGTACAGTCATCGGAGTTGAGACGGCACTTTCGATTTGGGTAGCGCCGATCACGAATACGTTGTCTGGCCTTGGCGAGACATAGAGCTGGTATTTAGGATGCATCAAGCGGACTGGACGACTCAATCGCACCTCTGGTGCATAGACTCGAATCGCTTCGCCACGAACGCCTCGCAGTTCTGAGTCATCCGAGTCTTTTCCTCGACAGTCGACCACCAAGTCACCCGTCAATGTCATGGGATCGACGGGACGTTCAAAATGGATCGTCCCACATCGATTCTCGAGCGCAGTCAGTAATGCGCGATTGTCCAGCCAACCTTCACCGCGAAGATGTAAACCCGAAGTAAAGCGATCTGCGAGATCTGGCTCTAGTGTTCGCAATTCGTTCGCTAACAGTTCGCTCACGCCTTCAAGCTGAGCCCGTGTCAACATACGTCGAAAGTTCGCTAACAGTGGAGCATCTTGGGTGTGTGCTACAACGACAGAACCATCCATCCCAAACGGAACGTTCAGCTCATTCAAGATTGCAGGCCACGCGTCGAGGCTCGTCTTCGCCATATGCCAAATCGCAGGATGACACTCCGGATACTCACTCAGCGGCGCCAACATCGCCGCTGCGACGTATGAACTGCTAGTCGGGTGGTCTCGCGATTCACGTTCGTATAACGTGACAGCGTGCCCGTCGCTGACGAGCCGCCACCCAAGGAGGCGGCCGATCAGACCAGCTCCGGCAATAACGACGTCCAACGTGACTAAACCCGCTGGTAAATCTCGCTTCCGCTCTCGCGGAATTCGCGCGCCTTCTCTGCCATCTCAGCTTCGACATCCACCATGTGCACCTCGTCGTGAAGTTCGCCCGCCGCATCCCGAATCTCTTGCGAGATCTTCATTGAGCAGAACTTTGGTCCACACATCGAACAGAAGTGAGCTACTTTCGCCGAATCTTTTGGTAACGTCTCGTCGTGAAATTCTTTGGCCTTGTCTGGATCTAAGCCAAGATTGAATTGGTCTTCCCAGCGAAACTCAAAGCGTGACTTAGAAAGAGCATTGTCTCGCATTTGTGCGCCTGGATGCCCTTTTCCTAAATCTGCCGCATGGGCGGCAATCTTGTACGTGATGATTCCTTCACGCACATCTTCTCGATCGGGTAATCCCAAGTGTTCCTTAGGCGTCACGTAACAAAGCATGGCGCAGCCGTACCAACCAATCATCGCAGCGCCAATTGCTGAGGTGATATGGTCATATCCAGGTGCAATATCTGTCGTTAAAGGGCCAAGTGTGTAGAAAGGCGCTTCATCGCAACACTCAAGTTGCTTGTCCATGTTTTCCTTGATCATCTGCATGGGAACGTGCCCAGGGCCTTCGATCATGGTCTGCACGTCGTGCTTCCAAGCGATACGAGTTAATTCACCGAGCGTTTCAAGCTCAGCGAATTGCGCTTCGTCATTCGCGTCGGCAATAGAGCCAGGTCGCAAGCCATCACCAAGCGAAAACGCAACGTCGTATTGCTTCATGATTTCGCAAATATCTTCGAAATGCTCGTAGAGGAAGCTCTCTTTGTGGTGTGCCAGACACCACTTGGCCATGATCGATCCGCCACGACTCACAATCCCCGTCGTGCGTTTCGCAGTCAACGGCACATACGGCAAGCGAACACCTGCATGAATGGTGAAGTAATCGACCCCTTGTTCGGCCTGTTCGATCAGTGTGTCTCGAAATAGCTCCCAGGTCAGGTCTTCTGCGACCCCACGCGTCTTCTCCAAAGCTTGATAGATCGGCACGGTACCGATTGGAACGGGCGAATTGCGGATGATCCATTCACGTGTTTCATGAATGTTCTTACCCGTGGACAAGTCCATGACGGTATCGGATCCCCATCGCGTCGCCCAAACCATCTTGACGACTTCCTCTTCAATGCTTGAAGTCACGGCACTATTGCCGATATTTCCGTTGATTTTCACGAGGAAGTTCCGTCCGATGATCATCGGTTCGGACTCAGGATGATTGATATTGTTAGGGATGATGGCGCGACCACGCGCGACCTCATCCCGCACGAATTCGGGCGTGACCTCTCGAGGGATGCTTGCGCCGAAGTCATTCCCCGAGTGCTGTACGTCGTCGAGATAGTCCGGATTCGCGCGCGCTAGATTCTCTCTGATCGTGATATATTCCATCTCGGGCGTCACAATGCCTTGTCGAGCGTAGTGCAGTTGGGTCACATTGCGACCGGCTTTGGCTCGACGTGGTGTGCACACGTGGGAAAATCGCAACGAATCTAAACGAATGTCGCTGTTACGGACGCGGGTAAACGATGAAGTAAATCCATCTAGGAATTCGGTGTCATTCCGAGCTTCGATCCACGCCTCACGCGTCCGCGGGATGCCTTGCCTGACATCCACCTCGATCGCAGGATCCGTGTAAGGACCCGATGTGTCGTATACCCTCACTGAGGGATTAACCTCGAGTTTGCTCTTGTTTTCCTCGTCGTGACTAGGAGTCGGAGAGAGAGAAATCTCTCGCATCCCGACTTTCATCCCGCGATCGCCTTCGACATAAACCTTACGCGAACCAGTGAGAGGTTCGAGAAGTGATGCGTCGATGCCTGCAGAACTGCTGAGGTCGTATTGTTCGGACATAAAAAAACCCCGATTACCGGTCTTGTCGATATCGGGGTTTGTTCCCTACGCCGGTATGAGCCGGATCAGGTTCAACGGGTTCGCAAGGTGCGTCTCAACCGATGGAGGTACCCCGACTCAACGATTATAGGTTAGGTCTTTCGGGTAGAAATGCTTGATCGATTGCTGTGTTGCGACCCGCTGAACACACTGTACAAATTCGACGCGAACGCTAATTTCCATGAGGAGTACCGCTACTCGCCTTCCATTCTGACTGAAGCTCCGTGACGGTACGAACTGGATCTTCTGAGTCCATCACGCTAGACAAACAAGCGATACCGTATGCACCGGTCTGAGGTATTTTCGAGACATTTCCTAGATGAATCCCACCTAACGCAACGACCGGAATGCTTGATTTTGAAGTCAGTCGAGTAAGTTCGTCGGTACCTTGCGCACTAACGTTCTTCCAGCGTGGCTGAAATACAGGTCCAAAGACGACAAAATCAACTTTGTATGACTGCGCGAGCCGTAGCGACGCCAAATCGTGGATGGATGCGCTGTGTGTGAGGTGTGACGTTTCCTCAGGAAAAGCGCTGATGCTTGCTTGCGGTTGATGGCAGGCGTCAAAGCCACACGAAGAAGCTATATGAGGATCGCCATTCCAACTCAGTGTCACGGTTGCATTTCGAAACGCCTCGCGAGCTTGTGCGGCAAGCACTACGAGCTCATCGTCAGATCGCGACTTAACACGTGCCTGGACGCATAGTGTCGGATCTTCAGGAAGATCGCTCAAACGGCGTAGCGTCGCGATCCAATCATCAAAGGAGCCAGCGTAATTCAAATCTACAATGGCTACGACTTCGGGAGGGACGGCAGAGCTTGTTTTCACAAACCCAAAATCTCACAAAAGTCTCGGGTTGCCTTTCCCACGTCTGGCGCACAACATATGGCAGACAATATCGCGAGACCATGCGCACCCGCCTCAATGACTTCGGCAGCGTTCTCTAGCCGAATATTGCCAATCGCCACGACTGGTTTGTCAATCGCGTCGCAGATCTCGCGTAGCGCTGCGATACCTAAGGGCGGCGCGGGAGCTGCTTTCGATGTAGTTCCAAATACAGGTCCAACCCCTAGGTAATCCACTCCGAGCTTCGCGACTTGCAGTGCTTCCTCAAACGAATTCGCAGTTCCTCCGATCATCGCGCTCTCGGGAATCATCGTGCGGGCTGATGCTACGGCTTCGTCAGTTCGACCAAGGTGAATGGCGGTCGCGTCGGATTGAATTGCGACATCAACGAAATCGTTTACGATCAACGTCGCGTCCGACTCGTCACAAATCTGCCGCATTCGAACCGCAGTTTGAATGCGTTCGCCAAGCGTCCTGTCGCGTTTTTCCCGGTATTGAACGCCGTCAGTTCCCGCATCAACACATATTCGAGCGAGTTGAACGTGTGAATATCGCGACTGTAGCGTCTCATCCGTAATAACGTGGAGGCACGGTATCGCTTGTTTCACGGCTCATAGCGCCGAATGCCGGCGACTGTCATCGGTGTACCGTGCCCGTATTGATGGCGCTCTGAAATAACCCGACTCACGAATTTTTTCGAAGACGTGATGGCATCTCTCATCGAACGGCGTTGAGCCAAGTAGCTGGCGATCGCAGACGCTAGCATGCAACCGGTACCGCGCACCGTACCCTCCAACAGTTCATTCGGTTCGATCGTCTCGTGGCCTTCTCGATGACACCAAACATCCGTCCCTCGATCTATTTCAAGGTGCCCACCTTTGACAAGCACGTGTTCGCAGCCCATCTTCAATATCTGCCGTCCTGCCGAGGTCGCATCCTCAAGGTTTTGAATCGACGTATTCGTCAAATCGCGTGCCTCGGCAATATTTGGCGTAATCAGTGTCGCGAGAGGAAGCAAATCGGTAAGGAGAGCGTCAATAGCCCGTTGATCCGTCAAGCGCCTACCGCTCGTTGAGTGCGTCACAGGATCAATCACGATTGGACAGTCCAGTCGACCACTGTTGAGCGTCTCAAGCAAAGTCTCGACGATTTCAGCGCTCGGCATCAAACCAATCTTGATCGAAGCGATGTGAAAATCGTCTACGAGTGAGGTTAATTGGCTACGAATCAACTCCGCGGATACCGCGTGGACACGGTTCACACGCTCTGAATTCTGAGCCGTTATCGCCGTGACAATCGCACAGGGATAACCACCATTCAGCTGGATCGCGCGTGCGTCCGCCAAGGTTCCCGCGCCTCCGGATCCATCGAACCCACCGATCGCGAGAACGATCGAAGGTGCTGACATGGTTTAGTGAATCAACTTCGTGTCAAATCTCGCGAATAACCCAAGCATCTATTCGTTGATCATCATTTGAGATGCGTATTCTCGTGCTTTTGCAGTCACGGAATTGAGGTAATCCGTCGATTGGTCTTGATGAATGATGCCGCGAGATACATTTATGATGACTTCCCGTCCATCGTCGGCACACCCAGTTTCGAGCACATCGCTTGCATCCGCACCTTGAATGCCTACACCGGGTACTAACAACAATGTGTCGGGAGCATAGTCTCGAATTTCGCGAAGTTCCTCTAGGTTGGTTGCCCCGACGACCAGACCTACATTTGGGTTGTTTAATGTATCAACGCGTTCTGCAATCTGTTCATACACCGGATCTATGTCAGGTTGGGTCTGTAGCCAAGCGCTCCCTACGTTGCTAGTTCGACAAAGCACAAATACACCACGGTCCTCCCACTTGAGGAAAGGTTCAACCGTATCCCAACCGAGAAATGGATTAACCGTCACAGCATCGGCGTCATAGCGATCAAATGCTTCGATCGCGTATTGCTCAGCTGTTGAGTCGATATCGCCGCGTTTTGCGTCAAGAATTACCGGTGTATCTCGATAGCGGTTGTGAATGTACTCTATCACATCTGCGAGCTCGTCTTCTAGACCTAGAGACGCAAAGAAAGCATGATTCGGTTTATATGCACACACGGAGCCTTCGGTGGCATCGACGATCGTTTTACAAAACTCGAGAACGTTATCTCGATCCTTTTCGAAAGACGCAGGTAGCATCTCAACACGCGGATCAAGTCCTACACACAGAAGGGTCTTGCTTTGCTCCCACGCTGTTTCGACTTTAGCGTGAAAATTCGGTCGGTCGGTCACTGAATCGACTGAAGCCAGTTCTTGTCGGACATCATCGCGCGTACCGTATCAACGACTGCCTGTGTTTGTGAGTCCACCTCCAAATTCAATCGGTCGCCTTCTACAACTTCGTCGAAGGTGGTTCGACGCAAGGTCTCAGGAATGAGATTAATCGCGCCAAGCCCCGATTGCCGATCGAATTCCGCGACCGTCAGACTACAGCCATTGAGCGCAACAAACCCTTTCGGCATCAAGTAACGCCGCCAAGCTTCTGGCACGACAAATACGAGCTGTGCTTCTGATTCATCTACCGTGTTACTTGCAACTGTGACGACGTCCGCGACATGACCAGAAAGCATGTGACCACCCACTTCATCTCCTACGCGAAACGAACGCTCGACGTTTACGTTTGAACCATCCATCAGCTCACCCAGGTTGCTGATACGCGCTGTTTCGCTGACAACATCAAAACTTGCGACACCTTCGGAATTTGAGACAACGGTTAGGCACACACCATTTATCGAAACAGAGGCGCCACTCGCTAAATCTCGCCCGTAAGCGCCAAGATCAAGCGTCAGCTTGAGGATGCCGTCATCTTGTCTACGCACGGTGGCGCTGTATTTCCCGTGCGCAATCCCCGTGAACATAAAACTCGACCTCTCGAAGTTCCACTCGCGTGGTGTGGTAGATCCACGCTGAACTTAAGGTAAACGTATTTCTGGAAGCGAGAATCCCTGCAACGAACCGTTGCGTGACGCGAACCGCAAGACCTGCGGTTCGCGTAGCTGATTGTGACTAAGTAGCTTCCGCAGCCGCTAGCTGTCGCAATCGGTTCTGTTCGCTTTCAATGTAGCGAATCCAATCACGTGCTGATTTCTCCGCGCTAGCAGCACGACCATCTCTCGCATCACGCCGAGCTTCTTGGAAAATCTCTAACGCTCGGCTTAACCTTTCTCGATTGTATTCGCACATGCCTTCGAGAATTTTGAGGTCCCACACGCGATCGATGCCACCACGCTCAATCGCCTCCTCTGCGCGTTCGGTACATTTCCCGAATTCCTCTTTGCCGAGGTATAGCTGTGCTAGCCGCTTGAAGATGCGACCATCTTCCGCAAATTCAGTCGCTTCTTCGAATCGCTCAATTGCTTCATCGTCTTCAAGCGCAGCTTGGTACGATTGTCCGAGCGCGTTTAACGAACGGTAGCTTGGTTCAACCGTTTCATTATCGAAACCTTCCTGTAAGTACCAAGCCCCACGAATAGCAACGTCCGCGTTCATCAGAACGCCTTGATACTGAAGGTAATCAGACTCGCGATCGAAAAATCCAAGCACATTTGCCGCTTCCATGGCGTATAGCTGTTTCTCCTCGTAGCCTTCTGAACCGTACATCCCCGCTAGCTGTATCCATGAGCTCCGTTCAGGATATTCGCGAACCATGATCTCAAGAATCTCGATGACTTTCGGGAAATTCTCTTTCTCAAAATAAAGAAAACGCAACATACCATACCAGGATTTCTTGATAGGGAGTAGGCCTCGTTCCGTCGCCATGTCGATAGCAAGCTCAACGTACTCGATGGCGCGATCATAATCTTGCTGCTGATAGTAGATGGTCGCCACGAAGAAATACGGATTTGGACCAGGATCGTCAGCAATTAACAACCAGTCTTCAATCATTGCCAGCGATTCATCGAACCGTTCTTCCGAGTAATAGAGCTGTGCTAGCGTGAACATCGTTGTCGACTGCATACCTATGCGGATGTCCTCACAATGTTCCAAAATCTTTTCGTTGTAGATGATCGTATTCGGCATGTCGTCTAGGACGAAATACGCGTAGGCCAACATCTTGTAAATGTTGGCAAGCTCATTGCCGTTGTAGCGGCGGGTGCCGCGTGCGATCATCTTGTTGAGTTCCTCAATACCCAATTGTGGATTCTGTTCGGTATCGATGATTTCCTGGATGTCCGCGAGTTTATCTGCAGTTGTGATTGTCATATTTGGAATTCGTCGATCTTCGCGGCCGTCGTCGTCGGGATCCCGATAGCAATCCTGTGCCTGGACATCGCCAGTCATTGAAAAGGACATTCCACCGATGGAAGGTTCAACCGTAGCAAATAGTGCGAACCACCCGATTACCACGGCTACGCTTACGAAACCGAGTTTGGACAGCATCGGCATGGAAGATTCTCTGAGCTTTCGCATGTGTTTCGACAGCTTTCGAGGCTTGTGCGCCTAGCTTAGCCGTCCTCCATCTCAAATGTGATTTTGTTAGGTACGCCGCAAACTTCAATAGGTTGTTCGTTGACAACCTTTGGCTTGTACTTGAACTTCAATGCCGCGTTAACCGCTGCACGGTCGAAGATGGATGAAGGGTCAGCTTCAACGACAACCGGGTCGCGCACCGTTCCTTGCTCAGTCACGCAAAATTCGACGATCACGTAACCTTCAATCCCGCGGGACAACGCTCGTCGAGGATATATGGGTAACACCTTCACGATCGGTAAATATTCGCCATCTTGTGAGAAGCCGCCACCACTCATGTCGATGTCAACCTCGGGGTTGATCGATCCGATGTCAACACCCATATTCGTCGAAGCGTCAAAATCAGGCGTCGGCATATCTGGCGGTGCTTCGTCCGGTGGTGGGGGTGGCTTGGGTTTGAGATCCTTCATTTCAGGGACCTCATCCTCCAGGACACGATGGAACTCAAGAAGCGTAATCGAAGGTGCTTCGTTTAACGGATTTTCGTCCGAGGAGATGATCGCCTGCATGAGGTACAGCAAAGCGATCGTGACCAATATGCCACCGACCAAACCGATCGCATATCGAAAAGTCAACGTGTACGGCATGGAACTGCCCTCCCTCAATCGGTGGTCGCGATCGCCACCTCTTGTACGCCAGCGCCCCTAGCGGCGTCTAACGTAGCTTTTAGTTTCTTATAGGATGCCAATTTGTCCGCCTGAATCACGATACCGCCTTTGGGATTCTCCGCGATCAGCCGCTCAATGTGTGCCCGAATCGTGTTTTCGTCCACACGATTTTTATCAATCCAGATGTCACCGTTGGGGCCAATCGCGATTAGCACACTCACCAACGGCTTTGGATTGTCCGTTTCCGCATCCGGTCGCGTCACGTCGATGCCGGCTTGCTTAATAAACGTAGCGGTCACGATGAAGAAGATCAACATGATGAATACCACATCAAGCATGGGCGTCATGTTGATGTCAGATTCGTCGTCGCTTGTACGACGCTTGCCAGTAGCCATCAGTGATCCAACGTCAGGTGGTCTTCGAGTAGCTCGCTCTCATTGTCGATTCGTCGACGCAGGAAGGTCGAGCCCATAATGCCAGTCAATGATGCAACCATTCCGGACATTGTCGGAATAGTCGCAGCGGATACCCCTGCCGCCATCGAGCGCGCGTTGCCGCCTTGCGTGGCCATCGCGTCAAATACCTGAATCATTCCGGTCACTGTACCTAATAATCCTAGTAATGGACACAGCGTGATGCACGTCAATACGATTGGCATCGAGCCGCGAATTCGAGCTGTCGTCTCCGAAATCAGTTGCTCCCGCACGGCGTGGGCGCTCCACGAGTTTCGCTCGTCACGTGCTTCCCACGCTTCGATTGCATCACGGATTACGCCACGATGTTCGCGAAGGAAGTACCAAGCTCGCTCGAACATCAGCATCCACATCAGAAACATCGTGAGGGCGATGAGGTAGATGACATCACCGCCCTGCTCGAAAAATCGAACAATAGATATGTAGATATCCATTGTGTTCTACCCGAGTTTCTGGCCAGTTTCTTCCGCGTGCTGTGCGATGATGCCTTCCGACTGTTCATCGAGCACGTGGATTAACGAGCGACTTCGTTGATGCGTAAGCGCATGCAAAAGTACAGTTGGGATCGCAACACACAAACCGAGCACGGTCGTCATCAATGCAGTTGAGATACCGCTTGCCATGATCTTCGGATCGCCTGTACCGTACAGCGTAATCGCCTGGAAGGTCTGGATCATGCCGATCACAGTACCTAATAGACCCATCAAAGGTGCTACGACCGAGATAACCTGCACAATCGCAATGTTCCTCGATATCTTCGGCGTCTCTTGCAACACCGCCTCACCCATTTTCAACTGTAGCGTTTCGACGTCGACCTCACGATTGTTGTGATACACGCCGATAACCCGACCGAGCGGATTACCCGAATCTGGCTCGCCAGGGTTCTGTTTTTGCGCATTCACTTTTCGCGCCATGAAGAAGAGTGTTACGAGTCGCTCCAGAGCTAAGATGACACCAATAAAACCGACCGTAATGATGATCGAGCCGACGATGCCGCCTTGACCGTCACAGAAAAACCAGTAACACTTGCCAGTGGCGAATCCGCCGAATGGCGTACCGACCATCTCGCCTAACGTCGCGCGTTGAATCTCTAAGCTCAGCAAGGAACCGCGGGTTGGGTCGAGTGCAAACCCAACGAGCTCACCTGGATCGGCATCGTAGAGACGTCGAGCGGAGCCGCTGAACTCAGCTGATGGTTGTCGTGAAAGCTCCGTTAACGCCTTCAGGTCAACATCAAAATTGATGAAACCGTCGGGTCCGACCAAGTTAAATTCGCCTACCCGAATGACATCGGTTGCTACCTGACTGCCGGACAGCATGTTCACGGAAGTCGAGAATTGAGAGACTTTCGACGACTCGATCATCTGTTGCTGCAGCATCGACCAGATCTCTTCCATCTCGTGGATAGAGGCTAATTCGCTAGCGGTACCCATCCGTGCCGCGAAGTCACCAAGGAACTGTTCGCGTCCCTGAATTTCCAAGCTGATGATGGAACCCTCGAAGTTCCCGCGTGCGTCTCCAGCAACTTGCTGCAATACGCCAAAGAGTTCCCGCAGCGAACCTAGTCTGTCGTCAAGCAACTCTTGTAGATCACCAATGCGGACCTCATTAGACTCGTACTGTGTATCGAGCTGGTTGCTTCGCCGTTCGAGGCGGGCTTGCTCGGCGTTTGCTTCGTTCAGGAGACGCTGTTGATTCTCCTTGCTCGCCAGAAACTCAGCTTCTCGTTGTGCGTGTTCTCGATTCTCAACGACACGTCGGTCTTGAATGTTCTTTAGCAGTTCATCAAGCGTGTTCGCTTTGACTACCTCAAGTCCAGCCTCTTCGAGGATACTCTCCTCTTGGGCAAACAGCATCGTACAGAGGACGCACAGAAGACTCGCTGTGCCAATTCGTAACCAATTCGGTTTCATTTACGAACCCTCCGGAGCGTGAACTGGGACGATGAACAGGCCGCTAGTCAACTGCTTGCGCGCCATCTTTAAGCCGTTACGGGTTGGCGTCGTGAAAGAATCATCGAGAACTTCCCACTGGCGGGATTGCTTGTTCCAGAAACCCGTTTCCGATCCATCAGTAGTTTGGTAAAGGAGTGCAACGCGCCCGACCTGCAAGATGTCTACGATACGCGTCTGTCCATCGACTTCGATTTCGCCAGTGTAGGGAGTTAACGTCCGACCGTATTCATTCTCAATCTGGTATGCACGTAAGACTTGACTAAATTGCTCCGAAACCGCAACGTCCGCACGTTCCATTAGATCCTTGAGTCGGTCAACACGATCACGACGTTCTTCCAGTAGAAACGGAAGATCCAACTGAACGAATTGCTCCAAGCCATCGATCATGCGCCACATGAGAGGTACGATCTGGCGTTGAATGACGGTCACGTCATCGATCGACTTATTTAACGTCGCAATCTGGCGTTCTTGGTTCGCGATTTGACGCTCGAGCTGACGGTTGTACACCCTCAAGCCATCGTTTACCTTGAGAACCGCCTTATATTGGTTAAGCAGATCGTTGGTTTCCTCCGCGACGTCGTTGATCTTCGACTGCGATGCGCGTGCATCTTCGTTGATCGCCTCGGCAACTGCGTAGACATCGCTAAGCTCGGTTTCGGCCGCTAGCGGCATAACGAATATGCCAGCTATGCAAACCAACAGACCAGCGCTTAGCCGTCTACTTGATTTCCTCAGAAAAATACTCATGGGAATGCGGGTACCCCCTTTTTAATTCCTCGAACGACCTCTCAAGTCGTTACCTAAATCCTTCAGAAACGATCCGCGACCGTTTTTTCTCTGTTTCGGTGTCGATCCAGTTTCGCGCATCACCAATACTCGCATCACGATCAATTTGACCTCAACACGGTCTTCGAAGACTCTCCGAGCAACGTGCTCTTCAGCGGTACGAGTGTTCCACTACGCCATTTATATGCTAACGAGATAAACAACCTAAGTTGATCATGCTCAGCATAGGTGCTCAGTCAGGAATCCTAAGGTCCGTTCCTTAGCGAGCGCCGCAGCTTCTGCATTATGCGAAGCACGATGGTCGCAATTAAACCCATGATCGGCGGCGTAGGTGAAGACCTGCGCATCAGGTTGTGATGCACTGATGGCTTCAACGTCTGACGGCGGGATCATGCTATCTAGTTCACCGAAGTGCATCATGACGGGGCACCGTGGTGCCTGGTCTTTTTCTGCCGCAATACCACCGCCATAAAACGGCACCGCACAAGAGACGCCGCGAAGTTGACAAGCGGACAACCACGTCAGTAGTCCACCGTAACAGTAGCCAATGACTGCCACCTTGCCCCACTTGCCGATTTCCTCGATCGCGGCCTGAACGTCAGATAACGTCTTCGCACGGTCCGATTCTTGAAATGCGAACTTCATGCCTTCAGCCATATCGTCGCCTTCATAACCCAATTCGACGTCACGCTTCACTCGATCGAAAATCTGAGGCGCCAGCACGGCGTAGCCTTCAGCCGCATAACTATCAACGACTTGCCGGATGTGGTTGTTGACACCGAATATCTCTTGAATAACCACGATGCCGCCTTTTGGCTCGCCGTCCGGCATCGCTTCGTAGGCACCCAAAGTGAAACCATCTTCCGCATGTATTTGTCGCTGCATGCCCATCCGGCTTGATCCCTGTTCGTTTGTCGTCGTGATCGTCAATTCCAAGCTGAGCGTACTCAATGACTTCCTCACGGAATCAATCGAACGCAGTCGCTAAGCACTAGCTTGCGAATATTGGAAACGCGGCATTGTAAGCTTGCGACGTCACTGTCGTGACTTCCGCACACGCAATAAATCGAAACAAAATTCACGAAGTTGTCACATCTAGTTCCATGCTATCCCTATTGGGTTCCGACTAACAATTTGTAATGACTTCGCATCACATTCTGGTCGTAGAAGATGAGCAGGAAATTCGTGAACTACTCCAGTACTCCATTGGGCGTTCGGGCTATACCGTAACTGTGGTTTCCGATGCGGAGTCTGCGCTCGACCAGATCAAAAATGATCCGCCGGATTTAGTTCTCATCGACTGGATGCTGCCGCGAATGTCAGGAATCGAGCTCGCTCGACGAATTCGTCATGATCAATACACGAAGGAAGTGCCGCTAATCATGCTGACGGCACGCGGCGAAGAGGTCGACAAACTGAAGAGCTTCGATGCAGGAGTTGACGACTACATCACCAAGCCGTTCTCACCCCGTGAATTGAATGCACGAATCAAAGCGTTACTCCGTCGCGCAGGCGATGCAGAAGGGAGTCAGCTCACGGTCAAGGGTCTAAGTCTTGACTCCGTCGCACACAGCGTATGCGTGAAAGGCGAATACATCCATCTCCGACCAACCGAATATCGTCTTCTCGAATTGTTCCTACGCCACCCGAATCGCGCATTTCATCGAAGCCAACTGCTCGATTTAGTTTGGGGGAGAAGCGTTTATGTTGATGAACGAACTGTTGATGTCCACGTGTTGCGGCTTCGGAAAGCCCTCCACGAATACGAGATGGACACTCTCGTTCAAACTGTTCGCGGTGTAGGCTATCGTTTAAATCCAGCGTTTGCAAGTGCGTGAAATCAAGCTGGATAAGGATCCTAGTCGTACCTGGATTCGTACTCGTAGCGCTTTATCTCGCCGTATTCACTGGCTTTTTAGGTTGGGCCGTTGCATGTTTGCTCGGAGGTCTGCTTCTCTACGTTCTCGCACGTGAGCACGAGATAAAAAACTGGCTGAAACATCCTCTTCAGCCCTTTCCACAGCTAAGCAAAAGCTGGCAAGACGCTGGAAATCAAGTTACCCAAGCTATCGACCACTCACGAGCACGTGCTCGCACACTTCTTCAAGCGTTAAAGCGAATTCGGACTACATCCGATTTCTTGCCTGATGCGTGGATCACACTACAGCGGCAACACCAGATTGAAACCTTCAACAAACCCGCACAGGACCTACTAGGAATCAAACCTGTCGATATCGGAGCGGATTTGACGACTTTGATCCGGCACCCAAGTCTCTCACACTTGTTGAATCAAGCCGAAACGGAAATCGTGGAGATCACGTCACCAATCGACGACTCGAAACGACTTGAGGTCCGTATCGTCGCCCTCGATCAGAACCGCAAGCTCGTAATCGCGCGCGATATATCCGAACTGAACCGACTCCTAACGATGCGACAAGACTTCATCGCGAACGTCTCCCACGAGCTTCGTACCCCGCTAACAGTCATGCTCGGGTATGTTGAATCCATGGTGCAAGACGATTTGAGTGATGCGACGCTCCGTGAACTGGCTGCACGCTTGGTTGCGCCCGTGGATCGCATGCGTTTCATGGTCGATGATCTGCTCACTTTGACTCAGCTTGAATCCGCTCCCATACCGACTGCAGACGAAATCCAATTATTCGATGGAAACAACGAGCTAAAACTTGTGGTTGATGAAGTGCGATCGCTAACGGTGCCGACACACCGCCTCGAGCTCGAAACCGAAGAAAGCCTCCTTGTCGAATGCGTACCCTCTGAGATTCACAGCGCATTTATGAACCTTGTCACAAATGCAATTCGCTACAGTCCAGATGGCGGCGACATCACCATTCGTTGGCAACGCTCTGGAGAATATGCACGTTTTGAAGTCGAAGACCAAGGCGTAGGGATCCCGCCAGAGGCCATCTCGCGACTCACGGAACGCTTCTATCGTGTCGACATGAAAGGTAGTCGAGCCCGAGGCGGAACGGGACTAGGCCTAGCGATCGTGAAGCACGTGCTCAGGCGTCATCGCTCAGAACTCGAAATTTCCAGTTCGGTAGGTAAAGGTAGCCGGTTCTACTTCGATCTGCCATTGACCTTTTCAGCCTAGGAGGCGCACCGCAGAATTCGATGAACATCTTTCGTTTTCGCCACTGGATTGCAATCCTTTTTACGTCTCTCGCGTGGCATGGCCTTGCAGACGAACTGCCAATATACGAACGTGTCAGCGGCGTATCAGGCAATCTGTCAAGCGTCGGTTCGGACACGCTTGCCAATCTGATGACATTGTGGGCCGAAGCATTTGAGAAGGATTACCCCAACGTCAACATTCAAGTTCAAGCCGCGGGCTCATCGACCGCTCCTCCCGCTTTAACAGAAGGTGTATCAAACTTCGGTCCGATGTCCCGCAAGATGAAGGACAAGGAAATCGAGGCCTTTGAAAAGCACTACGGTTACAAACCGCTCGGCGTACGGGTCGCAATTGACGCCCTTGCCATCTACGTGCACAAAGACAATCCCATCAAATCGTTGACGATCCAACAAGTCGACGCGATTTTTTCGACCACGCGACGATGCGGAAGTACTCGTAACGTGCGCACGTGGGGAGATTTAGGCTTGACTGGATCCTGGGTAAACCGACCGATACAGCTATATGGACGCAATTCGGTATCCGGCACCTACGGATACTTCAAGCAAATCGGCCTCTGTTCAGGTGATTTCAAGAACACCGTGAATGAGCAACCTGGGTCAGCGTCCGTGGTGCAGTCGGTGACCGCCTCCCTTAACGGAATCGGTTATTCGGGAGTAGGATACGTTACATCCGGCGTACGCGCCGTGCCCATCGCAGAAGACACTGCGATGCCGCCTGTAAAAGTTACGACAGAGACAGCACTTGACGGCAGCTATCCTCTCCGCCGCTACTTGTATATCTACGTCAATAAAAAACCCGACACCTTGCTCAACCCACTCGAGTTTGAGTTTTTACGCATGGTCTTGTCAACAACTGGACAAGAGGTAGTCGAGAAAGATGGCTACGTTCCGTTATCCGCGCGTATGGTGAATCGTGAGCTGAAGCGACTTTCGAACTAACGACTCATGGCTTCATACGATTTGCCGAAGATTTCGAATCGGCGCAGATTGATCAACGTCATCACTGGACGGGTGATTGGCGCTGGTGGCGTCGCGGTCATCGCGGCGATCGTATTGATCATGGGTTACCTGATATGGGTCATCCTACCGATCTTCGCTCCAACTTCGATCGAATTGCTTGATGAATTCGACCAGTTACCCGAGGACGTGCTGGCAATCGGTTCGGACGATAGTTTCGAGACGGTTACATTGCTTCGAAGCAATGGTCAAGTGGAGTTTCGCGACCCAAGAACATTCGAAATCGCGAACCAAGCCCAAGTTAGTTCGACGCCGTGGCGCGATGTGTCCCTTGTATTTCCGACAACAGATACCTATGCGGTTCGCGACGTGGAAGATAAGGTTCGTTTCTTTCGCGTTTCTCATCAGGTTCGCTACTTCGACGATCAACGCGAACTCGAGCAGCGTGTAGAACCCGTATTTCTCGGCACCTCGTATCAACTACCTCAAGACACGACAAACTTCGACACGTATCGAAGTGATGAAGATCTGAGAATCGTTGCACGTCGAAGTGACGGATCGCTTTTGCTCGTGGAGTTTGAGGACGCCGATGACGATTTCGAGCTGGAATTCCCAGATGAGAACACGATAGAAGGTCCAATCGGACATTTCCGCACGTTATTCGGACCACGAGGTCGATTCCTCTACAACTTCAATGTCGAGACAGGCGAATACCAGCTCATATTGGTACCGTCTGTACTTCGTCCGAGAATGGTGCAGACCGCGTCCTTCGCCAATGACGGCTCCGCGCCGACTGCAATCGAGCCTCTCCTTGGTAGACACTCGATTCTTGTTGGACATGAATCCGGTGAAGTCCATCAATGGACGCTATCGCCGTCAGAACAGGGTTCTATCCTGAAAACAATCCGCGTGATGAGCTTCGGCGCGTCAATTGCAGTCTTGGCGAGCGAGCAACGGCGGAAAGGTTTCGTCGCGGTAGACGCGCAGCACAACGCGCACCTCGCGTACACCACGTCGAATCGGATGCTTGTGTCAATCGATTTAGGTGCTATTCCCAAGGTACTTGCCTTTTCTCCCCGGGCTGATCGACTAGTGACCTACAGTGGCGCTCAAATTCGAACGTATGCAATCGAGAATGAGCATCCAGAGATTTCCTGGGGTTCGCTTTGGGGTAAAGTCTGGTATGAAGGGTACGAAGAACCGGTATTTAGTTGGCAAAGCTCCTCAGCCGATACGGACTTCGAACCTAAGTTCTCACTGACGCCACTTCTATTCGGCACCCTCAAGGCAGCGTTCTACGCCATGATATTCGCAATCCCTATCGCGGTCGCGGGAGCAGTTTATACGGCGAACTTCATGTCGCCAGGCATGCGCGCATGGGTTAAGCCCGGCATCGAGATCATGGCCGCGCTACCGACTGTTATTTTGGGTTTCTTAGCCGGCCTATGGCTAGCGCCGATAGTTGAAGACCACCTTACATCGGTACTACTTTGCGTGATCGTACTGCCGCTTGGGGTGCTTTTATTTGCCACGCTTTGGTCTCGGATGCCCAGCAAGATACTCAGTGCGTGTGACGGCTGGTTCGCCGCGATCGCGATACCAGTTCTCGTCTTTCTCATCTGGCTCACTCTAGAGTTCGATCAACCGCTCGCAAATCTGTTTTTCAACGGAGATGCAAAGTCTTGGATGTACGAGAAACTAGGTCTGGAATATGACCAACGTAATGCTCTCATCATTGGCATCGCAATGGGGTTAGCCGTCATACCTACGATCTTTTCAATAGCGGAAGACGCGATCTACGGCGTACCGCAACATCTCGTGCACGGATCACTAGCACTTGGAGCGACCCGATGGCAAACTCTCGTCCGAGTCGTGCTACTCACCGCAAGCCCCGGAATTTTCTCTGCGATCATGATCGGTTTCGGTCGTGCAGTTGGAGAAACCATGATCGTATTGATGGCAACGGGGAATACGCCGATCATGGATCTCAATCTCTTTCAAGGCATGCGTACGTTCGCGGCAAACATCGCGGTCGAAATGCCCGAATCCGAAGCGAACTCAACGCATTTCCGGATTCTCTTCTTAATGGCACTCGTGTTGTTCCTGATCACGTTTTTGTTTAACACCGTCGCAGAAATTGTGCGGAATCGCCTAAGGACTCGCTATGGCAACCTCTGACGCGGTCACGCAAGATCTAAGCATTCAGCGGCAATCGCTCCGCGCATGGTGGCAATCCGGCGATCCTTGGATTTGGCTGACCTCCGCAGCTGTGGCAGCAAGTGTTGCGGCCGTGCTTGGATTGATCGGTTTGCTCGCAGTCAACGGATTAGCACATTTTTGGCCATCCCAAGTGATGGCGATTGAATACGAACGCTTTGGTACCAAGACGAAGATCTTTGGTGAACTCAGCGAGCGAGAGTCCATTAGCCGCCGCCAGTTTATGGAAGCAAATCCCGCTTTTGAGGAGCAAGTTCCCGAGACAGTCGAACGGTGGCTCATCAAAACCGGTAATCGACAAGCCAACCCGCCAGATTTTCGCTGGCTGTTCGCGCATGACGTCATCGAAAGTAACGTTCCCGATGATGTCGTCGTAGTTGAACGAACTGAATGGGGAGCCGCGTATGGTCTCCTCGTAGATATCGAGCAGGACGGCGAGACGGTCGATACCCGAAATCTGTGGAAGGAATTTCAAGCACGAATTGAGCGAACAGCCGCTATCCGGGACGAAATCGACACACTTCAAGAAGACAGCATCAACGGAATCAACTATGAACTCGAGTCGATTCGACTCGAAAAACGGCGGCGACAACTCGACGGTAATCGCGAGGTTAGCGATCTCGAAGCCGAAGAAGAGGTATTGCGCGCTGAATACGCAATCATTGAAAATCAGGTCTTCAAACTGACCGAACAGCTCGAGAGAGACACCGCTGGCTTAGCACTTGCCGATGGTCGAGTCGTCCACATTCCTATAAGCGCGATTATTCAAGCGTGGATGCCGAACAGCATGTCGATGTGGGGAAAACTCTGGCTCTACTTAAAAAATCTGTGGAACTTCCTGACCGACGATCCACGCGAAGCCAACACGGAAGGTGGCGTGTACCCCGCGCTGTTTGGGACCGTATTAATGGTGCTATTAATGTCGGCACTTGTGACGCCGTTTGGCGTCATCGCTGCGTTGTATCTACGTGAATACGCAAAGCAAGGACCTTTGGTACAGTTGATACGAATTGCTGTCAACAATCTCGCAGGCGTACCTTCGATCGTTTACGGCGTCTTCGGTCTCGGCTTCTTCGTCTATTTCATAGGCGGATCCATAGACGATCTGTTTTTTCCTGAAGCGAAACCAGCGCCAACTTTTGGTACACCGGGACTAATCTGGGCATCCTTGACCTTGGCATTGTTGACCGTACCCGTCATAATCGTCTCAACCGAAGAAGGCTTGACGCGAATTCCGCGCGCTGTGCGCGAAGGCAGCTTGGCACTCGGTGCAACCAAAGCAGAAACGATCTTTAAAGTTATTCTGCCAATGGCGAGCCCATCGATTTTGACTGGAATGATCTTGGCAGTCGCGAGGGCTGCAGGTGAGGTCGCGCCGCTAATGCTCGTAGGTGTTGTAAAACTTGCACCAACTTTACCGATCGACGGCAATTTCCCCTACCTTCATCTAGACCGCAAATTCATGCATCTAGGCTTTCATATTTACGATGTCGGTTTTCAGAGCCCAAACGTCGATGCCGCGCGACCACTGGTGTTCGCGACCGCATTGCTCTTGGTCCTGATCATCATCGTGCTGAATTTCACCGCCATCACGTTGCGTAATCGACTCGAGGCGCGGTATAGAGTGAGTATTAACTGATGATCGATGAACGCGCAGAAGTCGCTTATGAATCGAGTCCAATGCCAGATGTTCCGACGCCGACCTCATCAATTGAGGAAATAACGTCACCGAGTGCGTGGCGGGATGAGGACATCTGTCTTACGGTATCCGATCTATGTCTCCATTACGGCGATAACGAAGCGCTTACCAATATTTCCATGCAAGTCGCACGGCAACGTGTGACTGCATTGATCGGACCATCGGGGTGCGGCAAATCCACACTACTGCGTTGCTTCAACCGTATGAACGACCTCATCGACGACGTACGAATTACTGGTAAGATCGAACTCAATGGTATGGAGATACACGACACTGCCGTTGATATCGCACAACTGCGTAGGCGTGTTGGCATGGTCTTCCAACGCCCGAACCCATTTCCCAAGTCGATTTACGAAAACGTTGCCTACGGCTTGCGACTTCAAGGCAGCATGCCCAAGAGTGAGCTTGACGACCGGGTTGAATGGGCATTAAAAAACGCTGCGCTTTGGGAGGAAGTTAGTGACCGTCTCAACGAGTCAGCGCTTGATATGTCTGGCGGTCAGCAACAACGACTCGTAATCGCCAGGGCTATCGCGATCCAGCCTGATGTGCTGCTCTTGGACGAACCGGCGTCTGCGCTTGATCCAATATCGACGTTGAAAATCGAAGAGCTAGTCCATCAGCTCAAACAAGACTACACGATCTTAATCGTGACTCACAACATGCAACAGGCGGCACGAGTGTCAGATTACACCGGTTTTCTATACCTTGGCAAGTTGGTCGAGTACGACACGACCAACATCATATTCACGAACCCTACCGAGAAGCAAACCGAGGATTACATCACTGGCCGATACGGCTAACTGAGCCCGATCGCCAAGATCCGCAACGGAAATCAAGCATGAAAGAACATCGACACATCTCAGGACAATTCGAGGCTGAATTGCAGACACTTCAAGGTAAGTTCGCGGCGATGGGTGGACTCGTAGAAGAGCAGGTACGCTCCGCTATGCAGGCATTCAAGACGATCGACCTCGCACTCGCTCAATCTGTACGTGTACGAGAAGACCAAGTTAATCAATTCGAGATGGATATTGACAACGAGACTACCACCATCATCGCTCGTCGTCAGCCGACAGCCAGCGATCTGCGGCTCCTAGTCGGATTGCTAAAGAGCAGCACCGATCTCGAACGGGTCGGCGATGAAGCGGACCGAATTGCTAAGGTTCTGATCAATGCCAAACCACGAAATCCAGCTCCAGAAGAAATCCTGTCGTTACATGATGACGTATCGACCTTAGAGAATCTGGCAAGTCAGATGCTACGCGAGTCACTGAATCAATTTGCTCGCAAAGACGGTTCCGGCGCTAGCGCGACAATTGAAGCCGACGCCGAAGTTGATCGGGTCTACAACACGATCATCGATTCTTGCAGCGAGGGTATGACGCAAAACCCCGCGCATGTAGACGAATTTATGTCTGTGATATGGGTGGCGCGGTCGCTAGAACGTATCGGCGACCACGCCAAGAACATCGCGGAAAACACCGTCTATTCCGTGCAAGGCACGGACGTTCGACACCACAACACACCATAAAAAGGCGTGCTGCCTATCGCTTGGTGAGTCCGGCCGTCGCTAGGTGGCTGCCGCCATCCATGATCAGGGTCTCGCCAGTTACTACGTCTGCGCCCACGATAAAGTAGAGCACACCGGCAGCAATGTCATCAGGGGTCGATGCAACATTTAGAGGGGAGGTTTCCTCCACACGGCGTTTAGATGCCTCATATGCCGCATCACCCAGGCCGCCGCGTAACCAGTCGCCTTGGATAAATCCCGGGCAAATCGTGTTAACACGGATATATGGACCTAAAGCCCTTGCCAATGAAAGCGTCATCGTGTTCAAAGCACCTTTGGACGCAGCATACGCTATGGATGACCCGACACCCATTACGCCGGCGATTGAGGAAACGTTTACGATGCTACCGCGCTTTCCAAGCTGCATCGCGGGGACTACCGCACGTGACATCATGAACGGACCAAGCGTATTGACAGCGTAGACACGTAAAAAGTCGTCGCTCGACAATCCTTCAAGGTCGGTATGCGGAACGAATTTGGTCGTTCCAGCATTATTGACCAGAGTATCAATACGACCCCACCGGTCTTCCGCTGCTTGTGCCAGAGCTCGGCACTGCGCGTCATCCGAAACATCCGCCTTAACGACCAACGTTTCAGCGCCTAATTCCTGGCAAGCTGCTTCAGTTGCTTTCGCCCCTTCTTCATTTCGTGAGTAGTTAATCACGACATGGGCACCAAGTTCCGCTAACTGGCGCGCGCAAGCTGCGCCAACCCCCGATGAGGAACCCGTGACAATAGCAACGCCGTTTTGCATATCCATTTAGGACTTACTCCAATTTAAGAACGAGATGGGTTGTCGCTAAATCACGACAGCATTGATCTACTCGTTCTTGCTGTAATCGGCATCACTTTGATCGCCGCCGCTCTTTTCGCTTCCGGCAAGCGCTCGATTGGCATACTTCTCGGAATACGCACCCCGAAAATCACGAAACGGTCCATCGCGCCATTCGAGAGCAGCCTTTAGACCCTCTTCACGAACGCGCCGGCCGAACTCAGGTGCAGCAGGACGATGCTTCGACATCGCTTCAACATCAGTACCGACCATTAAGCCGGTCCGCATGCCCATGATCTCGTACTGCCGATTCACCGCTCGTTTGTTGTAGTTGAGTTGGTCGTTATCAATGAAACCAAGACGGCGTGCGAACTTCTCAACGAAATCATCAAGGTCTTCCTTCGGCAAGGCATAGTTCGCCCAACCATACTGTGCCATCTCCACGCCCGTAAACGTATCCCCCGTGTATGCGAATTCACGAGCCTTCACGGGTGGCATGAACCATGGAGCCCACATCATGTCCATGGTGCCCATCGCTCGAACCGGCGGATAACCGATTAACGCGTCTTCAGCCACGATACGCAGATCGCACATCGAAGCAAGTTCGGTACCGCCAGCTAAGCAATACCCGTGAATCTGGCAAATGACAGGTTTCGCCAATTCCCAGATCATCCAGTGACCCATCAATGCATGACGAGACCAATCGTAGTGTTGAGGGTGCGTCGTGCCCGTATCTGGCATACTCGAGCGTTCGGACGTGAATTCGCTCTCCTCGGTGGGATCAGGCGCCAAGTCGTAGCCAGCGCTGAACGAGCGACCGTTGCCTCGAAGAATGATGATGCCGATATCGGGATTGGCTTCCGCTTCTTTCATGGCGTCATACACCTCGGCACGAAGCGGGTGACTGAGCGCATTCAGTTTTTGAGGTCGATTTAGACTGACGAACGCGAGACGGCCGTCTTCCTCGTACTCGATGTTGTTATAGGTCATAGCAGTAGATTCCTGCATAAGCAATTGTGGATTTTCATGGAATTGAAACGACACTAACGTGGCGTCTCAAGAATTTGATATGTTACATGTAGGGCGTTACTACGGTCGCCGTGATAATTGCGCTCTTTCTACTAACGGCTGCGTTGTTCAGTTCGAAACTTGGGACGACCAAATCCAGACATACACGCTGTATTGTGGGACTTCGGCGGCGTATTTACGAGTAGTCCCTTCGAAGCCTTTAATAGGTTTGAGGAAGAGCGCGGATTACCAAGAGACTTCATTCGGACCGTCAATTCAACAAATCCGGACGAAAACGCGTGGTCGAAACTTGAGGCAAACGCTGTCAGTCGTGAGGAATTCGACGGGTTGTTTCATGACGAAAGTCGCGCGTTAGGTCATGCCGTGCGCGGCGCCGAAGTGCTCACGTTGCTGTCTGGGCAGCTTCGGCCGCGAATGATTAATGTACTGGCAACTTGCAAACAACACTTCAAAGTCGGTTGCATTACGAACAACATCAAACCCGCAAGCGCGGACCAGAATACCGCCGCTACGCGTCAATTCACAGAGACAGGACCCGTCATGGACATGTTCGACGTGATTATCGAATCATCCATTGAGGGTGTAAGGAAACCGAGCCCGCGGATCTATGAAATAGCCTGCGAGCGTATCGGGGTCGAAGCCAACCATTGTGTCTTTCTCGACGATCTGGGAATCAACCTCAAACCTGCACGCGCTATGGGAATGACGACGATAAAAGTGGTCGATCCTGACGACGCCATTCAAGAGTTAGAAGAAGCGACCGGTCTGCGATTTGACTAGCGGGTTTTCGCTTCCTTGAATGCAGCTACTTCTGCCTGACTAGGAATCGAAGATGCCGCACCCGGCTTGGTGACTGCTATCGCACCAGCAGCACTCGCGTCCTCAATTGCCTTCGCGAGGTCTTTGCTACGTAACCATTCAGCCATGAAATAGCCAATGAATGTGTCTCCTGCCGCGGTCTCGTCAACGGCATCGACAACGTGTGCTTGATATACGACGCGGGGATATTTCCCTCCTCCGTAGATTCCACCGTCCTTACCTAGTGTCAGGAGCACGATGGTTTCTGGATATCGCGACGTGAGTGCTTCAAATGCGACTTCCGGATCAGTTTCGCCAGAAAGTGATGCAGCTTCGACCTCGTTAACAATCAGAAGTCCGACGCGGCTATAGTCATAGCCTTTCTCTCGGCCGTCGACAGGAGCAACGTTAAACGCTACCGAGACATTCTGATTCGCGGCTTGTTCAAGAATCGCTTCAAGATCGTTGATCTCATTCTGCAGCAGAAGCCAATCGCCAGGTTCGATCTTGGACAGAGCCACATCTCGGTCCTGCTGGGTGATGGTTCGATTTGCGCCGCCGAAGATCACGATCGCATTCTGACCCTGTCGGTCGACTTGAATCACGGCATGTTGCGTCGCGACCTCTCCGATGCGCAACCCCGACACATCAACATTCGCGTCTCGAAGTACGTCGACCAGCATGTCGCCATCTGATCCGATACAACCCACATGAACCACCTCAGCACCGGCCTTTGCGGCAGCAATTGACTGATTGGAACCTTTCCCACCAGGGAATACGTCGTGAGTCTGGCTTGCGAGAGTCTCTCCGGCCTTGGTTATATGATCAACGCTATATACATGGTCGATCCCGAGCGACCCAAGATTGACCAGTTTAGGCACGCGCGTCATTCCTTATTCGAATATTGACCTCAGCCACCTTCAATTCGGTGCATAAAGAAAACTTCGCTATTTGGCTGAATTGGTTCAAGCCACGCATCCTGATAGATCTGACCGTCGATTGCTACGGCGGTTTTCATCAAGACTTCCTCAATCCCGGGGAATTCAGTGTCGAGTTTTCTCACTAAGGATCTAAACGAGTCACAAACGACCGTCAATTCCTCGGTGCCATCGGTATGCTGGCGAAGGTGATCAGGGAATACAACACGCGCCATGACGTGTCTTGCCTCAACTACAAGTCGCTCAAATTCTAGCGAGCTGGTGTTAGGTGGCTGAGTTCAAAATAAACCGTTGAGTGTGGCTAGTTGCATCCTAATTTTGTGGGTATCTCGGATTAGAAAACACCGCGGCAAGTCGTCCTTAAAACACCTAGGAACCAATGATTCCGCCATCCTTACGCGTTATTACGATCGTAGCATCTCGCGGAACACCGTGGTCTCCTATTCCCGGAAAGCTGGTCCGGTTAATGTTCCCGTTCCCAACGTGTTGTAGGTTTACGAACATCGTACGTCGGTTCGGCGTCATCGTGATCCCTGTGACTTCGTCGTCGGAAACGCCAGCAAACAATCGTTTAACGGTACCTGAAACCGTATCTGCGACGAGCAACTGATTGTTCATACCATCCTGCTGGCCGCCATCTGTCCCGATGAACAAACGCCCATCCGGGTCAACATAGATCGAATCCGGATCGCTAAATGATTCTTCGGTACCATGGGTACTACTCGCCAACTTGAAAATATCCCATTCAAAGCTTGTCCCGACATGCATGTCGTCATCCACCCAGCGAATGATGTGGCCATCCGCGTTCGGTGCTTCAGGGTTGGCTGCGTTCGATGATGTGCGCGCACTATTGTTGGTACAAGCACAGTAAATCGTGCCGTCAGGCGCGGCCGCTGTCCACTCTGGTCGATCCATTGGTGTACCGCCTAGTTCATCCGCCGCCAAGCGGGCGTAGGTCAATACTTCCGCTTGACTTGAGAAATTCGAACTCAGTCGAGAATCGTCGATCGTAAGTTCAAGCCATTCTCCGGTGAAGTCAGCATTGAATCTAGCTACATAAAGCTTGCCGTGGTCGAAGGGAGATTCACCCTCGTAACGCAGTTTGACGTGATCCTCGGAACTTACGAATTTATAGATGTAGTCGAACTGTTGATCGTCACCCATATATGCAACAGCGCGTCGATCCTTACCAACAACCACCGCGACGCTTTCGTGTTTGAAGCGCCCCAAAGCCGTCCGCTTTACCGGTCGTTGCCCTGCGTTGTAGGGGTCAATTTCCACGACCCAACCGAATCGGTTCTCTTCGTTGCGATACGCGGTCCAGGAGAGATCGAATCGTTTGTCAAATTCGTGCCAGCCATAGCCGAAGCCTCCTTCGCTAAAACCATATCGCGCCTGTGCCGCAGAGGCTGTCCATCGCCGACCACTCGGGACACCAAAATAACCTTGGAAGTTCTCTTCGCACGTCAAATAAGTGCCCCATGGCGTAGATCCGCACCCGCAGTTGTTTAGGATGCCTTGCGGCGAATTTCCGTTGATCGTTTGAAGCAATTCACTATCCGCTGCCGGACCGCTAAACGTGACAGCTGTGTTTACATGAATGCGGCGCGCACCGCATGCACTGTACACCCCCCAGACTCCATCTTCTCGCTCGATTCCAACGACCGATACGCCATGCGCATTTTGGGAAACACGAACGTCCGCTAATGATTCCGGGTCATCCTTCCCCAATACGTGAGAATTCGAACCAAATTCATGGTTCACAGCGAGCATACCTCTTCTATTACCTGCTTCCGGGTCGTCAGCATCCGGGAAAAACCAAATCCCATCGTGACCAATACCAATTTGCTTCGCTTGGTTTTCTGCGTCAGGAGGGTATGAAAACGACGGTCCATCAGGGAGTAGTGGATCACCCCAAGGAATCAGGATCGCAAAATCGTAATCGCTCGAAATAGTCGGCCAAGCGCCCGTCGCTTCGGCACGACTCAATGGCGTAAATCCAATCAGTCCAGGATTAAAGGGGATGATCGGGGTGCGCTGACCCAAGGCGGATTTCGATGCCATGAAGCCTGCGGCAAGTGATATGCCGCCTTGGATAATCTTGCGACGACTAGCAGCGACTCGAACGACATCGTGCATCGTCCGATTTGAAGTCGGATTTACGATTTCGTCATCTAAACAATCCTTGATCTTGCTCACGTCGTTTTACACTCCTTTCGAGAATCGACGAGACCCAACGATGTTCTCGCCTCAATCTATTTTTAGTATTTGAACGGGTTTTTCAACGGTCCTCTTGGTGGGTCTCTAAAGAGTGATTGACGATTGAGCGTATAAGTTTCACGTTTCACAGAGCAAGCGCACTGCGCGAAACGCGTCAGATTAACAGTGATGAAACCGCCGGACACATGTGTTAATGACCTCTTCACAACCTAACGACTTGGTCTGATTACTTTTATCGGATCAGTTTCTTTCGTATTTCGCATACACCACGAAATAGGATGGCAAAGAAGGCAATCAGTTAAATTCGATGACGTTGTTGAGATAAATACGATGAACGATTTCCCCGACCGATTTGATCTACCTGAGGATGCTTATCGAGGCTTTTTCCGTGCCGATAGTGCTAAAAACGCGCCAGCTTGGGCCGCAGTTATGAGCTATCCACATGTGCGGGTGTCAGCTCCAGGTGGCACCGTTCGATACGAAACGCCCCAAGCCTATGCGGACGCTGCAGACTGGACGTCGCGAGAAGCGACAGGCTGGGTGCGGTCTGAAGGGGTTACGCCGCGCCGCTTACATGAAACTTCACAAAAAGTCCATCTCCTCGGCGGTTGGACGCGATTCAATGCCGAAAACAATCCGATCTTAGAGAATCGCGTAACGTACATTCTCACAAAGATCGAAGGTTCTTGGGGCATTCAAGCGAGGTTTGGGGTCGACTCCTACATGGGTCATGAAGTCGAAGAAACGACGGCCGCTGTTGAAGATGTCGCGAAACAGTTCGTGGTACGCGTTGGTGAAGGTAATTTGAGTGCGTGCGCGAAACTCTGCCGCTTGCCTCTAACCGTTGTACACATCGGCAACGTAATCACCGCCACGAGTGAATCGGACATAGTTGACTTGCTTCAAGGTTACACTGGGCGAGGGATCAGCTTAAAGTGCGCAAGAGCTGTTCAGACCGGATCACAAGGCGCCGTTGTCGAGGTCGTCACGGAATTCAGCGATGGCGAAGAAGAAATCGGAATAGTGGTGGTCGGCAAGCAACAAGACCGTTGGTCAATCGCCGGAACCTCAAAGATCTCGCACTAGCGAGTCGAAACGTCAATAACCTCTCGTTAGATACCTATTCGACCTAAAAAAAGACCAGCCCGGAGGCTGGTCTTTTCGGATGGTATGTTGAAGAACTAATCGTTTTCGTCAATTGCCGCCAAAACCCTCGGAGGTGACAACGGCAAATCATTGATGCGAAAACCTAGCGCATCACGAACAGCATTTGAAGTCGCAGCGAGCGGCGCCACAATCGGCGTCTCACCCACCCCTCTCACACCGTACGGATGTGATGGATTCGGTACTTCAACAATCTGGGTGTCGATCATGGGCATGTCGGAGGTCACTGGTACTCTGTAATCGAGGAAGCCAGCGTTTTCCATAACGCCATCTGCGTCATAGATGTACTCCTCATTGAGCGCCCAGCCAAGACCCTGGACTGCGCCACCTTGCATCTGACCTTCTACGTACGAGGGGTGAATCGCACGACCAGCGTCTTGCACTGCAGTGAATGCTTTCACATCCACTTTGCCAGTCTCGTGATCCACATCAACGTCCGTCCAATTCACTGAGAACGACGCACCAGGACCTTGTGCGTTTAAGCTAGCGCGACCTAGCAGAGGTCCACCAGTACGACCTGCCGAACGGGCGATATCCGCCAAGCTCAGTGGTTTAACGTCAGCATTTACGCCTGGTTTCGGCACTGCTTGGCCATCTTCCCAATCGACTTGATCAACGTCAAGTTCCCACGTCAGCGCAGCGCGCTCCTTGCATTGTGCAATGATGTCTTCACACGCTTCGATCACTGCCATGCCGGTCGCGAACGTCGTCCGGCTACCGCCGGTCGTGTTGCAATATCCGGTCGCTTCAGTATCTCCAACGTGCGCATTGATGTTTTCGTAAGGTATACCCAGCGTTTCAGCCGCCATCAAGCACATTGAGGCACGTGATCCACCAATATCAGGACTGCCTTCCATGATAGTGACAGCACCGTTCTCGGCGATTCGAATCTCTGCGCTAGACTGCATGCCGATGTTGAACCAGAATCCAACCGCGACGCCACGTCCTTGGCCTTCAGCCGGCGGCGTCGTGTAGTTCGGGTGGGCCTTCGCCGCCTCAAGACAGGCACGTAAGCCAATCGCGGGAAACTGCGGACCATATGGCGCAACAGTACCTTCATCAGCAGCGTTCTTAAGTCGTAGATCAAGGGGATCCATATCCAACTTACGCGCTAACTCGTCGAGTGCACACTCCATCGCATGCATCGATTGTGGCGCGCCCGGTGCTCGATACGCTGCAACCTTTGGTTTGTTGACAAGCACATCGTGACCTTCAATGCGGAAATTCTCAAGGTCGTAAGGTGCGAGCACGGACATGCAGCCGGGACCAACAGGGGCACCTGCAAATGCACCCGCTTCGTACGCCAACCATGCCGTTGCGGCCGTAATCGTGCCGTCACTCTTCGCGCCGACTTTCACTCGACACAGCGTCGCTGATGTCGGTCCAGTGGCTCTAAACACCTCTTCCCGAGACATGACCATCTTGACAGGTCGCCCGCTCAGTTCGGAGAGTTTGACCGCAATAGGTTCAAGATAGATCGTCGTTTTACCCCCGAAGCCACCACCGATCTCAGATGGAATGACACGAATATCGCTCACCTGCTTGTTCAAGCAGTTGGCCGTCATGCTACGAACGTCGAACTGACCTTGTGTGCAGCACCACACCGTTGCCTTACCTTCTTCATTGATTGTCGCGGTGCAGGCGTGAGGTTCGATATAACCCTGATGTGCAGTTGGTACGCGATACGTACCTTCAACGACAACATCTGCGTCCGACAAGCCTTTTTCAACATCACCGCGTTCAAACTTGGTGATCGCTGCGATGTTGCTAGCAGGCTGTGACGTATCACCATTTGTATGCAACGACTCGTTAACGAGTGTCGCACCATCCGCGATGGCGTCGTCAATGGACAACACTGGATTAAGGGGTTCGTACTCAACCTTGATCTTTTCAAGTGCCTGCTCTGCGATGAATGCCGACCGCGCAGCAACCGCAGCAACCGCATGACCGTGATACAGGACTTTCTCTTTCGCTAGGACGTTGTCCCCAAGGTCACCACCACCCGGAATATCTTCGCCGGCAACCGCCGCCAATACACCGTCCACCGCCAACGCTTCAGAAAGATCAACGCTCTTTATGCGTGCATGAGCATGCGGGCTTCGAAGGATCTTGCCGTGGAGCATACCCGGCAGATTCAAGTCCGCGCCAAAGTTGGCACGGCCCGTTACTTTCTCGACCCCATCAGGTCGCACCGGCCTAGTGCCGATTGCTTTTAAATCTACTGCTTCCGCCATCGTATCTCTCCTTCAACTAAGCGGGTGACGCTAATTCATCAGCGGCGTCTTGAACTGCACGTACGATTTTGTCGTATCCGGTGCAGCGGCACAGATTGCCCGCGAGCCAATATCGAATCGTCGTTTCATCCGGATTCGGATTCTTCTCTAGTAGCGCTTTCGCCGCTACGATGAATCCTGGCGTACAAATGCCGCATTGCAGTGCAGCGTGCTCCAGGAATTTCTGCTGTATGACATGGAGACCGTCGCCATCCGCGACACCCTCGATTGTGTCAATTGTCTTGCCTTCAGCTTCTGCGCCGAGAACCAGACAAGAGCAAACAAGCCGCCCGTCCAGCATGACGGAGCATGCCCCGCAGTCACCCGTTGCACAACCCTCTTTCGTGCCTGTTAAACCCAATCCATCGCGCAGTGTGTCGAGCAATGAATCGTTAGGTTCAACCAACACGTCCATGGGCTGGCCGTTGACTGTGGTTGAAATGTGTACTTTTGCCATCTTCTAGTTCTCCGTCTCTCGCCTACGACGCCTTTGCTCGGTCGCGGGCGATCTCACCCGCCCGTTTACACAACACGCCAACTACCTTAATGCGATACTCAACCGTACCACGCTTGTCTGTTATCGGAGATGCAGCCGCAGAGCATGCTGCGGCAGCGGCATCAAGCGCGGCGGCATCTACCTGCGTACCTACCAATGCATCTGCAGCCTCCGGAACCAATAACGGCGTAGGGGCTACGGCGCCGATTCCAACTCTTGCAGCAGTGCATGTACCGCTGTCGTCCAGCGTCAGACGTACGCCTGCACCGGCAACCGCGATATCCATCTCTGTGCGCGGAATGAAACGAAGGTATGCATCACCTGTATTGCCTTTCGGCGCAGGTACGCGCAAGCCGAGTAAAAACTCGTGGGGCGCCATGCAATTTGTACCTACGCCGGTTACGAAGTCCTCTACGGGGACATTTCTTTCTCCGTCAGAGCCTACGATATGACACACTGCACTATTCGCAATCAGTGCGGGAATCGTGTCGCCAGCTGGTGAGGAATTGCATAAATTGCCGCCGATCGTGGCGCGACCTTGGATTTGAGTCGAACCGATCAAATCTGCGGACTCAACAAGTCCAGGCAGTCTACTCTTCAACTCAGCATTTTCGTTCAAGATTGCCGATGCGATTGCCGCGCCGATGTAAATCTCGTCCTCGCCAATTGTGAGCACATTAGTCTCGGCCAACTGTTTGATGTCAACAATCAGTCGGGGTCCGCGATCGTTTGATCGCATCTGTACAAGTACGTCAGTGCCCCCAGCCAAGACCTGAGTACGCGTCCCGCTATCTGCGCTGCTCGACAACAACTCGATTGTGCTGTCAACAGAAGCGGGCGCAGCATACGCATAGTCGCCCATGAATTGCCCCTTTTGCTATAAATTTGAGCGGGAATTTATATCATGCAGGTGGCGTCTTGTTATGAACGACCAACGATTACCGAGACGTATTCGAACTCGCTTTCGAGGGACATGATGTGCACCTAAACGCATACAACACTCATATCGACCACTTAATCGACGATTGGCGTCGGTTGATGGGTTCAAACGGATTTGACGCTGTTGTCGTTCACGCGGGTTCAAATCAAACTTACTACGGCGATGATCAAGAGCCCCCTTTCCATGCCTACGGGCACTTTTTGAGATGGATACCTCAGAACGACTGCGAACACGCAGTGCTGGTCGTGCCAATGGCGACGAAGCCCATTCTCTTCTGGTATGCCCCCTCGGACTTCTGGTATCTACCTAGTGACGCACCAGATTTTTGCGAAGAGGTCTTTGACGTACGTACCTACGCAGAACTAGACGACCTTCGGAAAGAGTTACGTGAGTTGACGCGCTCTTTCTCAGGAGTCGCGCATATCGGTCAATCACTCTCATCAAGCGATACGGACGAAACGAACACGCAAACCCAGAAGCTACAGCGACAGCTCGATTTTCAGCGTGCCTTCAAGACGAGATATGAGCGGTTGTGCATGGAAGCGGCAACAGCTCGCGCTGTACTAGGACACCGTGCAGCCTCGCAGGCTTTTTCTAACGGTGAGAGCGAGTACGACATCCACTTCGCCTACCTTCGCGCAAGCACACAACACGAAGCAGACCTGCCGTATCCCAGCATCGTCGCTATGAATCGTCATGCGGCTACCTTGCATTACCAGAAGTACGATCGAGAACCCGCAGACAAAATCCATAGCCTTCTAATCGACGCCGGTGGTAAGGCATTTTGCTATCACTCGGACATTACGCGAACGTACGCGGCAGCGGAAAACGACGAGTTTGCAGAACTGATTGATTACGTTGATGACGCCCAACAAGACATCATCGAGGAGATAAGTGTTGGCAAGTCATTTCTGGATTTACACGAGAGCATGAGGCTGTTGATTTTCGACTCGGTTTTGCGGCGTTTTTCGCTCGCGATCGCATTTAATCGGCCCGATCGGTGTCGGTGCGCCGGTCAAGCCGGATTCGACCGAAATTAAACGCTCAAAGTCACCGAAACCAGCCATATTGCATCCACTTTGAGGTGGTTTTCGCGTTTCTCCGCATTCAGAATAGACTTTCCCTACCTAAACTGTACAAGCGTTTGACGTTCCACGCCAGACACGCCAGCTGCCACTCGGTTTGAACGCCGGCGAGACCGCGCATCTTCGGATACCGAAATCCCATCGCGTCCTTGATGCAGCCGAACGTCGTTTCGACCGTGCTCTTGCGCTTGCGATACAGGGCCTGGCCGACCACGTCCTGCATCCGTGCCACCATGGTCTCGACCGCTTGCGAACAAGACCCTTTCGGTGGTTGTGCCCGCCCGTTTTTGCCGGTGGCGATATAGGCCTTGACGCCGCCTTTCTCGCACGCCCGAACATTGTCGTCGCTGTAGTAACCCGCGTCCGCCAACAGGTTCATGCGACCGTCTTCGTCATCCGCGGCGGCAGCCGCCACGTCTGGCTCGACGGTGGGCAACGCTTCGAGCGCATCCAGCGTCGGCACGATCTGACCGTGGTCGGTCGGCGCGTCGGTCACGCCCGACGTCACGATGAGCTGCGTGTCCACGTCGACGCCCGCTTGCGCGTTGTACGCCGGCATGATCCCGTCACGGGTCTTCATCAGCTGCGAATCGGGGTCGGTCAAGTGTTCTCGCGCCGCCTGCTTGGGCGCATCCCCTGGCGGCTTCGGCGGCGCACCCCGGGGCTTCGCGCCATGGGCTTTTTCATGCGCGTCGCGGGCCGCCTGCAGCTTGTCGTAAGCGGCTTGTTCGGCCGCCAGCGCAGCGGCGTCCGCCGCATCCAGTTTTGCCGCCATCGCCTCGTAGCGCTTGACGTCCACCAGCAGCCGCGTCAAGACGTCATCGTCAACGGCGGCACCGACCGCATGAACGTTGGCATCCGCGCCTTCAGCGTCATGGCGGTCCGCCTGTTCGGACAAGCGCGCAATCACCTTTTGACAGACCTCGATGCGTTTCCGCGCCAGCTTCGCCGTCAACGATTTCTCCCGCGCCGCATACGCCTTCAGCTTCGTCCCGTCAACCGCAATCGCGGACAACTGCACCACGCCGCCTTCGATCAGCACCTGCAAGAATTCCGCCGCCGCCGCTTCAAACGCCGCACGATGCGCACGGCGAAAGTTCGCCAGCGTCGTGTGGTCCGGATGCTGACCCCCGGCGATGTACATGAAATCCAGCCGGTCATGGGTCGCTTGCTCCAGCTTGCGCGAACTGTTCACGCCGGTCATGTAACCGTACAGCCACAGCGCCAGCAGCACGGCCGGCGGGTACCCCTTGCGCCCCGCATCCACATGGTACGTCGCCTCTAACGCTGACAAGTCCAACCGCGCCGCCACCCGTACGTACAGTCGCGCGACGTGATCGTCCGGCAGCAGTTCTTCCAGCGACGGCGGAAACAGCACAGGCTCAGCGCGATTGACATCTCCAATCATGGCGGGGGGTACCGTTGACTAATCGAAAGCTAAATGTTAGCTTAAATCGCCTTGAATGCCAACCCAAAAGCGACATTTTCAACAGCCTCGCATGTGTCATAAAGTCGCAAACATCCTTTGCCAAGGTAGCTTCTTGACATGCTCGTCCACGACAGCGTTTGAAGAAAGAATGGTTGATGCGTTCTTTCCCCATGGCTTAGGGCATTTACTTGGGTTGCAGACTCACGATGTCGGTGGGCGATTGTTGGACGACGGAGGTTTCGAGTCGCCGCCTCACGATCGTTATGAGAGTCTTCGTCTATTACGCCCCATCGAACCAAATATGGTCTTCACCATTGAGCCAGGGATTTACTTCATTCCTAGTTTGTTGAAGAGATGGCAAGGTCATCATGAATTCAACTGGGAAAAGATTGAACGATTTCTGGACTGCGGCGGCGTTCGTATTGAAGACAACGTCTTTGTTACTGAAGACGGTGCGGTTAATCTGACGCGCGAAGCATTCAACGCCGCAAACGCTGATGTCGCTTCAGCAATGCCTGCCACTTGATTAACAGACGCAACATCTGACGTTCCCGATCAAGCCCAGGCACCTCTCGAAACTGTCGCCGCACATCACTCAATTCATCATAGAACATCGCAACTGGAGAAACGATGGCACTGTTGCGCGCTAATCGCAGCGTGACGTACTGCCATCGCAGCAATATATCGTCTGCCTCTTCGCTTCTCAGTTCTCGAGCGAGCGCAGTCAACGACGTTTGTTTTCTCGCAAATTGAGATAGCGCTGCGGTCAAATTAAGGCGTTTTTGCTGATACGCTGCGTGCGCGGCATACGGCGCGCCGCCGTAATCCATGAGGAAATCGGAAAGATCCGTTGCTCCGTCAAATCGATTCTCAAGGAATTCTGAAACCTGCTCGTCGGACCCGCTCTGAACCACGAATTTCATACAACGACTGCGGATCGTGGGTAACAGTACTGCGCTGTTCGTCGTAACCAACAGCAGGTGCTTGTTTGCGGGCGGTTCTTCTAAGACTTTCAGTAGCGCTTGCGACGCCGGAATACTTAATTTGTCTGCTTGATCGATTAGTACTAACTTCCGATCACCTTCTCGGGTGGTGGTGCTTAAGAAATCGATTGCATCCCGGACTTGGTTAATCGAGATCAAACTTGCTCGACCCTCAATCCCGATGTGAAAATAGTCCAAATGGCGGTCCAGGTCAAAGCTTGGTTCCACATCTAACAACAACGTTGCCACACGGTCCGCAAGCTCAGACACACCCCAGCCGGGTGGTGATTCAAGGAGAATAGCGTGTGGAAGTCGTACCGACTCTATGCTGTGTTCGATGGCGTCGTACACGGTTTGTAGCCAAGGTGACAGCGGAGCCGTAGTCACGTGTTCGTTGATTCCCGAACTAATCCTTCCAAGAGTTCGGTAACGTTCTGCTGAATCTCGTTGATTGATCGTGTCGCATTAATCACGTGAATGCGTGATTCTTCGCTAGCAAGCGATAAGTATGTTTCTCTAATTCGTTCAAAGAACGATCTATCCTCGCTCTCAAAGCGATCGAGAGTACGATCTGCCAACCGATGTGGAATCATGTCAGAAGGTAGATCAAGCAGGACCGTCAAGTCCGGTTTTATGTACAGATCACCCATAGCGTGGACGAGGGACATCACGCAGTCGACACCTAGCTCGCGACCACCACCCTGATACGCAATCGAAGAGTCCACGTACCGATCGCAAAGCACCCATGTACCGTCCTTAAGCGCGGGGATGATGACTTCTTCAAGCAACTGCGTCCGCGAAGCGAACATCAGAAAAAGCTCCGTCATCGGCATCAGGGTCTCATCCCGTGTCCGGAGTAGCACACGACGCAATTCCTCGCCGATCTTCGTTCGACCGGGTTCATGCGTGACGAGAGTTTTTACTCCGTTTTCGTGAAGGTAGTCCGCGGCCCGTGCGATATTCGTGCTCTTCCCGCTGCCTTCTACTCCTTCGAAGGTGATAAACCGGCCTTTCACTCGAACATCAATCTATGGTACTGAGCAACACAGCCCGATGGCAAGCACTACCGATTCCGTATGTAACGTGCAACGGCTTGATTGTGTTCACTGAGTGTTTCACTGAATTGGCTCGTCCCATCGCCTCTTGATACAAAGAACAGCTCTTTACCTGGCGCTGGATTTGCCGCTGCCCTTATTGCTTCCCGACTCGCTGCACAAATTGGGGTAGGTGGTAGACCTTTCACCCGATAGGTGTTATACGGACTATCCATTCGTAAGTCACTCCGACGAAGACGTCCACGAAAATCCTCCCCGAGCGCGTAAATCACGGTCGGATCGATCTGCAGATACATATCAAGCGCTAGCCTTCGATGGATGACACCCGAGACGCGAACACGATCAGCCTGAATATGCGACTCACGTTCGACGAGTGAAGCGACAGTCAGCAGCTCGTACTTTGTAGCGACCTGAATGTCGTCTGAGGCACTGAACCACGCGAGGCTTAGTTCCTGATTCATCAGATCAAACGCACTCCGTAGAACCGAAGATGCTGATTCACCACGACGGTATTGATAGGTATCTGGATAGAACAACCCTTCACCGTGGGTCGCTGTCGTTCTAAGTTGCAGTTGATCCACGATGTTCATGGGGGTTACGCCATCGAGGTCGTTTACTAACTTTTCGGTATCTCGCAGTAAGACGAGATATTCCTCAAGTCTTGCACCTTCCCGTAGCTGTACCGAGTATGTGATGACAGAACCTTCAACCAGCTTGTCGAGTACGCCAGTTAGTGAAATTTCACCTTCAAAGCGATATTCTCCCGCTTTGATTTTCTCACTTTTTTCGAGGTATCGCGCGAGCCACGCAAACGGCCACGCTAGTCTTATGACGCCGGTTTCTTCGAGTTCGTTGGCCACAGTTTCAAGTGTGTCGCCGTGCTGAATCAGAATGTCGACTGGTTCAGTCAACGTATGTGAAACAACACTCACATAACGGTAACCGTATATTGCAGCACCGCTAGCTGCCAGTATTAATAGCGCCGCGGCGAGCACAATCCACCGCATATCAGAAAGAGGCTAAACTCGACTAAAAATTAGACTGCCATTTGTGCCTCCGAATCCAAACGAATTCGAAAGAACATGATCAAGTTGGATATCTCGGGCGTTATGTGGAACGTAATCCAAGTCGCACGCCGGATCGGGATTGTCTAGGTTTATCGTAGGATGGATTCGCTGGTCTCGAATCGAAAGTGCACAGAAGCCTGCCTCTACCGCGCCAGCGGCACCCAGGAGATGGCCGATCATGGATTTCGACGAGCTCACAGCGACCTGGGTATCTTCACCAAATACTGCTTTTATCGCAACTGTTTCGGCAATGTCACCTTGAAGCGTTGACGTGCCGTGCGCATTGACGTACTGTATGTCTGCTGGGGCGACTTCAGCATCATTCAATGCGTTCCGCATAGCAGCAACAGCACCCTGACCGCTATCAGGCGGACTTGTGATGTGATAGGCATCGGCGCTCACACCAAATCCTTTAAGTTCACAGAGGATGTCGGCATCACGACGCTTCGCGTGTTCGTATTCCTCGATAACAAGCGCACCGGCTCCATCGCCTAATAGGAACCCATCTCGATCTAAATCCCAGGGGCGGCTTGCTTTCTCTGGTTCATCGTTTCGCATGGACAACGCACGCATGGATGCAAATCCAGCTACGGTCAATGGCGTCGTGGACCACTCCGACCCGCCAACGACCATCGCGTCCGCTTCACCGTATTGAATCATGCGGGCACCATAACCGATATTGTGTGTGCCAGTGGTACACGCAGTCACGATCGCGATGTTGGGACCTAAAAAGCCGTGCTTGATTGACGCGTTACCCGCGATCATGTTTATAACGCTCGAAGGTACGAAGAACGGCGAAACTCGTCTAGGACCGCGTTCTTCTAATACGGAGTGGGTGTCTTCGATCGTCTTGATACCGCCAATGCCTGAACCCATTGCGACACCAATCCGATCAGGATCGGGCGCGTCACCGATTCCGGCGTTCTCCACGGCTTGGTCGACAACCGCCATCCCAATCTGCAGGAACGGGTCGAGACGGCGAGCCTCGCGTGGATCCATGTATTGACTGACGTCGAATCCCTTGAGACTTGCGCCGATTTGCACACGATGGGCGCTGGCGTCGAACGAATCGAGCCGATTGCCGCCGCTTACCCCATCCAATGCACTCTTCCACGACGTCGTCGTATCCAAGCCAATCGGGGTGATGAGGCCTACGCCTGTCACGACGACGCGACGTTTACTCATTGACGGTTCTACTAACCAGATTCGTTATGTCTATAGGTGTGGGACATACCGCGAAAAGTCGCTCTATTCGTCGCCCACAACACTCTTGATGTAGTTGTGTGCTTCAGCGACCGTGGTGATATTCTCTGCGTCCTCATCGACAATTTCGATCTGGAATTCCTCTTCGAATGCCATCACGAGTTCTACGCGATCTAACGAATCAGCGCCAAGGTCTTCCTCAAGCGACGACTCGTCCTTGATTTCGTCGATTTCGACTTTCAGCTGCTTAGCCACAATGCTTTTGATGCGTTCCATTAATGAACTCATGGGTTGAATTCACTCCATAGCCAAGGACTTGTACGACGCTCGTTTAGATGACACCTATAGTACGGTTAACGTCGTGTGAACAAAAGACTGAGCGAAGCGCGCAGTCCAATTAGACGGGTATTTTATCAGTGACGCTTCCCGGGCGATATGGAACAATCGCTACCCAGTCACGTCGTACTCAGGTTCGTCGTTAGTACGACAACATACCGCCATTTACGGCGATCGTCTGCCCTGTAATGTACGAGCTCTCGTCACCGGCAATAAACGCTACCACGTCCGCGACCTCATTTGGTGAGCCGACACGACCAAGTGGTATGCGCGATACTAACTGTTCTATCGCCTTCTCCGGCAATTCTGCTGTCATGTCCGTGTTGATGAATCCAGGTGAGACACAATTCACAGTGATTCCTCTACTGCCTAATTCCTGTGCCAGACTTCTCGTAAATCCCTCGATACCAGCCTTTGCAGCGGCGTAGTTCGCTTGACCCGGATTTCCCATACGCCCGACTACGGACCCCACGTTAATGATTCGACCCCAACGCTCACGCATCATGCTGCGCAGAAACGGCTTGCAAATTCGATGTAGCGACACCAAGTTTGTATTAATCACTTCGAGCCAATCGTCGTCGGACATTCTTAAAAAGAGGTTGTCCTTCGTGATACCCGCGTTGTTGACCAAAATCGAAACGTTTCGTTCGCTCGTAATCTCTTCGAACGCCGCAGCGACTGAATCCGGTTCCTCTAATCGCAGCTGAATTCCAATCCCGCGATCACCAAGTACTGCACTGACGCGATCGACTCCTTCACTGGAGGTGGCAGTACCGAACACGTAGTTTCCGTCGCGTGCCAAGCGCGACGCAATCGCCGCACCAATTCCTCGACTAGCTCCCGTCACTAGCGCAACTCGATCAGCCACTACGCAACCGCTCCGAGAACATCATTGAAATCCTCAAGCGTACTTATCGGTTTGCAGTTCATCCGACGATCGATTCGACGGGCGAGTCCCGACAGGACCTTGCCCGGACCGCACTCGACCAACGCTTCGCAACCACTCGACATCATTGCAGCCACGCAGTCAGCCCACCGCACGGGATTCGTCAACTGGCGGATCAGACGGTCACGAATCTCATCAGCACTCGTCGTTGCCGTCGCATCCACGTTTTGAAAGATCGGGCATGAGGGGTCTCGCATATCCGTGCTCGCTAGCAGCTGCTCTACACCGTCAGCCGCCGGTTTCATCAATTCACAGTGCGAAGGCACACTTACATCGAGAGGTACCACACGTTTTCGTTTGTCGCCTTCGGCGAGTACACGCTCAACGACTTCCTGAACTGACTTCGCGGCGCCTGCTATCACGACTTGACCAGGCGAATTAATGTTCGCTGGCGTGACTACGCCGTCGACGTCATTGCAAATCGCACGTAATTCATCTAATTCAACACCCAGCACTGCCGCCATCGCACCTTCTCCGCTCGGTACGGCCGCTTGCATGAGCTTGCCGCGTTCATGCACTAACTTAATCGCATCGCCGAAGTTAAAAACGCCCGCAGCAGTTAGCGCGGAATATTCGCCAAGACTATGACCTGCGACTGCGCTTGGCGCGGCACCGCCTGACTCCCGCCACACCTCGAATAGTGCGACGGACGTCGCAAGCATGACAGGTTGCGTGATCTCTGTCTGGTTTAGGCGCTCCTCGGGTCCGTGCGTTACCAGCGACACCAGATCTTCGTCGACGATGCTAGACGCCTGAGCTAGCCGTTCGTCTAGATGAGAAAAGGCGTCGCGAAGGTCGGCTAACATCCCGACAGCTTGCGCCCCTTGGCCAGGGAACACGTATCCGATCTGCAATGGACTTACTCCTTATTGAAAAATTCTTCGATTTTGTCCGGTACACGCAACTTGACCTCCCGCACAGCTTGGTCAATCGCCGCAGTCATTCCTGCTTTCGTTGTACTGTTGTGACTTTTCACTACTACGCCATTTAGGCCGACGAAACTCGCGCCGTTATGCTGTTGAGAATCTAATTTCTTCATGAGACGGCGAAATCGTTTCCTTGCGGGTTTACGGATCAGTTTCGACGCGTCTTCACCGCTATCTTCTGCTAATTCGTGAAGAAATACATCGCGGATGAAGTTGACGGTACCTTCCACTGACTTTAGCGCAATGTTCCCAGCGTAGCCATCCGTCACGACCACATCGGCTGTCCCGTCAAATATCCTGTTCGGTTCAACGAAACCAACAAAATCCATGTCACGCGTCCGCTCAAGCATGTGTGCCGCGTTCTGCAGAAGCGCCGGACCTTTGCGCGACTCAATCCCAATGTTCAACAACGCCACGCGCGGTTTCTTAACGCTACCCACCTCGCAGGCGTATGCAACGCCTAATTTCGCAAACTGATGCAATGTTTCAGGCTTTCGAACAATATTCGCGCCGAGATCAAGCATCCAAAACGGACGCCGCCGTCCGTCGAATTCTTTTATGACAGCAGGGCGGTCAATACCTTCAGGGGTGTGCAAGAGATGGCGACCCAGTGCCATAAGTGCACCCGTGCTACCGACACTGACGAAGCCGTCGATCGAACCATCCTGGAGCATGTGCATGCCGATATGCATTGAACTCGGGTGTCGTTCCGTTAGCACCTCTCGAAGCGAATCCTGTTCATGAACCCAATGGTCGCAATGAACGATGCGCTCGTCATCGAAAGTGCCTTGCTCGAGAGCATGTCGATCGCAAATAATCGAAAGTTCGCACTTGGGATAACGATCAAGGGCAGCAATAGCTCCTTCTAAGAGTACTGCCGCTGGTAGTTCAGCGCCTAATAGATCGACCGCGATCCGACACCGTTGAGACATAGTCGCAGACTTGAATCTGCGGAGACATTAATCGTCGTCTAAATCGACTTCCGCGCCAACGACTTGCTCGCCTTTGTAGATACCATCTGGGCTAACATGATGCCGAAGATGGATGTCTCCGGTGAGAGGATCCATTGACACAGCAGGCTTCTTGATCTTTTGATGCGTGCGGCGCTTATCGCGCTTTGACCGCGTTTTGCGGTTCTTTTGGACCGCCATAGTTCAGTCCTGGTGAGAATCTGTCCGGAAGCGCGTAATTATCGTTCATCGTTTGAGCAGCTCACGTAAATTCGCGAAGGGTTTTTGCGTAGTATCCGCCGATTCACCCGCTTGAGCATCGTCCACGAGGTTTTCACACGCTATCTGATTTTCACAAACGCGCCACGGAATGCTCATGATGAGATCATCTTCAATCAGCTCGCTGACGTCAACGGGATTGTCAGTTACCACAATCACATCAGCTTCCGGTACTAGATCGCGTGCACGTTCCTCTGTTCGTACGATGCGAGCATCAATCTCAGCGCAAATCGTTGTCGAGACAAACTCCGCGCAGCGATGACACGCTACATCGGCTGCGACCACTGCTTGACCTTGCATCCTAACATGGCCATTTTCATCAAGTGAAAACGCCAGTTGAACGTCTACGGACTCACAATCAGTCGTCAACTCTTGTGCAAGTCGTTCAAACAAGGAGATCGGTACTGAGCCGCGCCAACGACGATTGTTACGAGCTAAGTCGCGAGGCGAGAGATTCACAGCGTCGATATATAAATGAGGGAGACACAATAAATGGTAGCCGAATTTACAGTCGCAAGTCTATGCGCGAGCGCACGAAGACACTGAATCCGCTGCGACCAACACCACAATTTCTTAGTAATACTCGATGACAACACCAAGACTCATCCTCGCGTCCGGATCGCGCTATCGACGGCAACAGCTAACGGTTGCGGGTTATGAATTTGAGGCGATTCCACCGAATATTGACGAAACTCCGCAGCCAAACGAACTGCCGCACGAATTGGCAAAACGATTAGCTTTCCAAAAGGCGGTCGCCGTGTTGACGTCTCGACCCAACGCGATCGTGATCGGTGCTGATCAAGTGTGTGCATTCGGCGACCAGGCCCTCGGCAAACCCGGTACAACTGAAGCTGCTAAGGCGCAGCTCCAGCTAATTGCTGCGCAAGTGGTGACATTTCACAGTGCTGTTGCGGTTTTATCCGCAGATAACTCTCACCAATTCGTCGTGCCGACGGAAATCGCCATGCGCGATTTGACACCTGCCGAAATCGCTAATTACGTCGAGTTGGATTCACCAATTGACACCGCAGGCGCGATCAAGTCTGAACTCCGTGGACCTCATCTGTTTAGACGGGTAACGTCCGATGACCCATCCGCCTTAATTGGTCTACCGCTCATTAGGTTAGCGGCGGCACTACGCGAATTTGGTATTAATCCCCTCTCGCCAGACGATCCCAAAACTTAATTATTTCCTCTGGCACCGGCGCTTCCACCTGACCGATGTCGGGCAAGTCAAGCGTACGAGCATGCAGCATCAAACGAGGCGCTCGTGGCTGAAATTTGATTTTGCCGTACTTACGATCCCCAAGAATTGGATGACCCGCATACTGCGTGTGTACACGAACTTGGTGCGTACGTCCAGTCACAGGCCGAGCAGCTAGCCACGTTGCGAGACGACGGTGAGCGACTATGTCAAATACGGTTCGAGAAGGTTGTCCTACATCGCTGACACGGACACGACGTTCGCCGTTTGCCAAGTGAAAACGTTCGAGCGGTGCGTCAACGCTCGTCTTCGAATTCGGCCAAGTGCCTTCGACTATCACGTCATACGTTTTCTTAATCTCGTTTTCCCGAAACGCGCTGTGGTAAGCGGTTAGAGTCTTACGGTCTTTCGCGATCACCAAACAGCCTGAAGTCGCTTTGTCCAGTCGATGGGCAAGTTGCAGGTCACTGTTACCGAAGACTTGCTCAAGGGTTTCGGCGATGCCGAATGCTTCACCGCTACCACCATGGACAGCCATACCAACTGGTTTGTTGAGTACGATCACGTGGTCGTCCTCGTGCAACACAGCACTTCTGATGTTCTCGATCCAAACACGAGGAGCCTCGGCAGATTCACGAGGCTCGGCCACTCGAACAGGTGGAATTCGGACTTGATCGTTGTATTCAAGTCGAGAACTAGGTCGCCGCCTTGAGCCATTAACACGAACTTCGCCCGATCGAATCATCCGGTATACGCGACTTCGAGGCACACCTTTCAAGTGATTCAATAGAAAGTTATCGAGACGTTGGCCAGCGCGCGCGCCGACGGGTACTAGTTGGACGCTTGCCATATCAAAGTGACGCCACGTCAAAGCGGCGGATCGTTTAGCCTGGTCCGACCAAACGAACGTCTTTAACCCGATGCAATCGCCGTAAACTCACGATGACCAAGGACGCTTCATCAAGCCCGCTGACTTGGACCCAAATATCCGCTGTAGCCTCTTTATCTATGGCTGGTGCACCAAGTTTCAGATTGACAATATTCACGTTCAATTCCGCGATTTCGCGTGTAATGTCGCGAATCAGGTTCTTACGGTCTAGTGCTGATAGATGAATCTGCATCGTGACTTTCGAATCATCATCTGACTGCAATAGTTCACTTACTTCACGTTGAAGTTGTGCGATCTCTACAAGCATTTGTCGCGCTTTCATCGAGCCTAGCGCGACTTCGATGAACAAATCGTCAGGCGAGCCGAAATCCAATGCCCGCGCTGCCTCTTCCGGACTGAGTTTTAGGTTTAAGCGCGTGATCTCTTGCTGAACCCAATCTCGACCTGCTTTCACATTGTGAGTTCGATCAAAATCTTGAAAGTAACCGCGCAGCAGTTCACGTGTCTTCGATGTCTTGAAGTACATGAGGTCAGGATCAAGCCACTCGCGCTGTGGCGTCGCGCGAGGCTGTGTCAAGACTTCCACCGTTTGACCAGTCTTCAAAACCGTGTTTAAGGCAACCTCCTCGCCGTCCACAAGCGCACCAACACAGTGCAGACCGATGTCCGTATGCACTTTAAACGCGAAATCTAATGCTGTCGATCCTGCTTGTAAATCCACGATATGTCTTTGTGGAGTCGAAACATAGGTCACCCGCTCGGCGTCGCTGTCTTCGCGACTCGTCACGTCAGTCGATTCGACCGGGTCTAGTGTCTCATGCCAATTCAAGACTTCTCGCATCCAGTCGATCGACTCATCTTCCAAACTCGCGTCGTTTTCTCCCTTATAGCTCCAATGTGAGCAGACGCCTAGTTCAGAATCGACGTGCATTTCCCGCGTACGAATCTGGACCTCTAACACTCTTCCCTGTGGACCATACACGGCTGTATGCAAGGATCGATAACCATTCGACTTGGGGTTCGCAATGTAGTCGTCAAATTCCTCGCTGATAAATGGCCATGACGTATGAACGACTCCGAGAACCTGGTAACACTCAGGCACAGAATCGACAATTACGCGGATGGCAAGCACGTCGTGAACATCGTTGAATGCGATGTTCTTCTCGCGCATTTTCCGGTAAATTCCGTAGATGTTCTTAGCACGACCTAGTATTTCAGCGGTGATACCTAGTTCGTTCAATCGCCAACGCAAGTCAGATTGGATTTTCGATACCAATTCCTCCCGCTGTGACCTTCGCTCTTTAAACCGTGATGCGATGTCTCGGTAATCGATTGGTTGAAGACACCGGAATGCGTAGTCCTCGAGAACCCATTTCAACTGCCAAATGCCAAGACGACTAGCAAGTGGCGCGTAGAAATGTAGGACCTCACGCGCTGCACGCTTGTTCGCATCTGAACCGTCGAATTGCCTCGGGTGCAAACGCACCAAGCGCTCAACCATTTTCAAAACCAGCACACGCGGATCATCGATCATCGCCATGAGCATTCGTCGAACGTTGTCAGATTGACGCCGATTTCGCCGAACCTGGAGCAATGCGCTTGAGGTTGCTGCTGAGTCAGCGCTAGTTAGGCGCACTAACGTCGAGAGTAGCTTCCCCGCATCGCCGCCGCCGATCACGTCTAGATCGAGGTCACCATCGATTACTGCGAAGAACGCGTATCCTGCGATTAGCGTTGACGAATCCACTGGCAACTGCAGTAACTGATCAACTAATAAGTTGGCCTGTTCTAGTCGATCCGCAGCCGCAAGTGAGTTTTCGATCCGTTCGATTAAGGCACGGTTAGCTTCGGTTAGCCTGATCCTAGATCTGGATTTCGCGACAAACCCGTTGGGCTGGATCTGCGGAGTATCGGCAAGTTCAGCCACGTGTCGCGGTTCCTTGGGCCGACTCACGAAAGTGTTTTGCCGAAAGTAACGATCTCGCTTTGAGCGCCGTCTCGCCGAGATGATGGTATAGCGCATCTCGAAGAATGAGCTTCGCAGCCTGGCGCGTTTCGGGCCGTTCAAAACGATCGATGGATATATTCAATAGCACGTGTCCTGGGTAGGATGCATTGGTGGCATCTTCTGACTTCCTAAAGCCAGATAACGGGTCAAAGATGTAGTGGCAATTTGACAAAATTAACTCACCGGTTGCTTGCTCGCGATGGAATTCCAACTCGAATCCCAACGCTTTCAGATATCTCTGTTCGAATGTACGCAACACGACGTCTAAATCCGCGGATTTGTTCTCAAGGTGGCGCACGGTTGCTTGATATATGGGTTGGACATCATCGACGACCTGGTTTTCACGCATCCCGCGGCGCACGAGTTCATTTAAATATAGACCGGCATAAATCGCTTCGCCGATCAAGGTGGACACGCTCTTAAGTTCACATGAACGCACCGTGACTAGACCGACTCGAGGCCGCCAGCTCATGACGTACTCTGAAAATAAGTCAATCGGAGTTGCACCCTTTCGTTTTGCACCCCGGTACAGTGCGTGAACGTAGCGAGATTCGCTCGTGAGCACTTCAAGCAAGAGGCTCGTCTCACTGTAGGCGCGTTTGCGAAGTACATAGCATGTCTCGAAGAGCATCGACGTATTACCGGTAGCCTAATTCAGCCATGCTTTTACGGTCGTCGGTCCAACCCGATCGCACGCGAACATGCAAACGCAAATCGATCCTCTTCCCCAGGAATTCTGAGATGTTGTGGCGCGCCGACTCACCGATTGACCCGAGACGACTACCGCCTTTCCCGATCATGATGCGCTTCTGACTGACGCGCTCAATGCAGATCGACGCAAAAATGGTCGTATGTTCTTCGTCCGACTCCTCGATTTTTTCAACCAACACCGTACTACGATGAGGTAATTCAGCACCTAACTGACGCACGACCTGTTCACGAATCATCTCGCCTACTAAGAACGACGTTGATCGGTCCGTGACTTCGTCTGCACTATATAAGTGTGGACGTTCGGGTAACTCGCTTTCAACCTCGTCTAACAACATGTCCAACCCTTCGTTGCGTAACGCGGCAATCGGAACGATCGCTCGAAAGTTCCTCTTCTGTGACAGTTCATTGATGAGTGGCAAAAGTAGAGACTTGTTTCTTAAGCGATCAACTTTCGTAAGTACGCAGATCACAGGAACCTCAGTACTTGAAAGATATTTCAGCACTGTCGCATCACCATCTCGCCAGCCAGTACCTTCGACTAAGAACAGTATGACATCAACGTCCTTTAGCGTGCTCAAGGCTTGTCGATTCATGTAACGTTCGATGGAATTTCCGGATCGCTTTCTACCCGCATTGATTCCTGGTGTGTCCAAGAATAGAAACTGACTGTGTTCCCGCGTTAGCACTCCGAGAAGTTGATGTCGCGTGGTTTGAGGCTTACGCGATGTGATACTCAACTTCATGTCTAGGCAATGGTTCAGTAGCGTGGATTTGCCAACGTTGGGTCGTCCGATGATCGTGATGTAGCCTGATTTAGTCACTGAACTCATGTCGTGCTCGCAACGTGTGACAGGACATCGTGTGCAGCGCGCCGCTCTGCTTCCCGTTTCGAAGGTGCAGCAGCTTTGCCCACATGCTTGACACCGACGACTTTACATCGCACGTGCCACAGCTCACCATTTTTATCGGATTCATGCTTCACCACGTCATATTGAGGCGGTTTGAAACCATTTGAAACCGCCCATTCTTGAAGCTGCGTCTTGGCATGTTTTTCAATCACAGTGGATTGATCGTCAAGCGGGCGGATGTGTTCGTCCACGAATTGCTGAACCGCCTCAATGCCGCCGTCCATGGCGAGCGCGCCGATCACCGCTTCAAGTGCGTCAGCGCATATCTTTGGACTCTTTTGCTGCTCGCCTTGGATGCTTGCGCCGATCAGCATGCGACGATCAATACCAAGATCGATGGCGATTTGCGCGAGACGATTGTTGTTAACCAGGTTGGCCTTGCTTTCAGCGAGTACACCAACCGCTAGCTGCTCTTGTCCTTGATACAAAGCAACGCTAACTGCGTAACCTAATGCAGCGTCACCGAGGAATTCGAGTCGCTCGTTATCTTCGCCTCGAGAGCTTGCATGCACCAATGCACGCCTAAGAATCGTTTCGTCCTTAAAGCGATAGCCTAGAGCAGCCTGCAGTTCGGTGAGGTCGTCACCACTCATGGTGCATCGCAATCGATCTTGAACAGAGCGAGTTCAAGCGCCATTCGCCATGATGCCTAATGAATCCAAGATTTGCCGCGCCGCAGCAGTTTCCGCAGCTTTCCGCGACCGTGCAGAAGCGGTACGTGTGATGGCTAATCGTTTGATCGAGCACTTCACGTGCCAGTTCGTACTTCCTGATCGCTTAGGATCTTGAACGACATCGTACTCCGGATACTCCATACCTTGCTTCGACACCCAATTCTGAAGCGCGGTTTTAGGATGCATTTGTGTTTCTTCGAGCGTAGGTAAGGTCTGGATGACGTACTTGTCGATGAACTTGCTGGCGGGTCGAAGACCGCCGTCTATGTAAATCGCACCAATCAATGCTTCGACTGCATCCGCATACATCTTGACGCCTCGATTTTCGACTTTGTAGAGCCCTTTTCCGATGAACAGCTGTTCGTCTAAGCCGAGATTAAGTGCAACGGATTGCAGATGGACATTGTTGACGCTCATGATTTTCAACTGCGTCAATGTACCTTCGTCGATGTCGGGATATTGCCGATACAAGTACTCTGATACGACCAGTTCGAGAACGGAATCGCCAAGAAACTCAAGACGCTCATTGTTGACGCGATCGACACTTGCGTGAGTCAACGCCTCGTCAAGCTGCGTAAGGTCTTTAAATCGATACCCTATTCGAGTCTGAAGACCCCAATGACGAAAGAGACCAAGGATCGAATCGTAAAGATTGAGCTTCATCGATCGACACTAAGGGCCGCAAGAAAAGCTGCCTGCGGGATATCAACCTTTCCGACCTGCTTCATCCTCTTCTTGCCTTCCTTCTGCTTTTCCAACAGCTTCTTCTTTCTCGTCACGTCGCCACCATAGCACTTTGCCGTGACGTTCTTGCGATACGCCTTCACGGTTGTACGTGCAATGACCTGCCTGCCGATCGCCGCTTGGATCGCAACATCGAACATCTGCCTAGGGATCAGGGCCTTCATAGACCTTGCCATTTCCCGTCCTCTGGCATTCGCCCGTTCACGATGCACGATCATCGCAAGACTGTCGATTTTCGTACCGTTGATCAAGATGTCGACCTTGACGAGGGGTGCCGCTTCGAAGCGATCAAACGCATAGTCAAGCGAAGCGTAACCACGACTTACAGACTTCAGTTTATCGAAGAAGTCAAGGACAACCTCGCTCATCGGGATGTCGAACCGCAATGAAACCTGTCCACCCGTGAAGAGCATGCTTTTTTGCACGCCGCGACGACCGATACAAAGTTCGATGACATTGCCAAGGTAGTCGTGTGGCACCAGGATGTTGACCTCGCCTATGGGTTCGCGGATCTCCGCCAACTGACCCGAGTCCTCGAGCTGTGACGGATTGTCAATCCTTGACACCGTGCCATCCCGCTCAACGACCTCGTAAACAACGGATGGCGCAGACGTAATCAAGTCCAGGTCGTATTCCCGCTCCAGTCGCTCTTGCACGATCTCCATATGGAGCATCCCAAGGAACCCACAGCGAAAGCCAAACCCAAGCGCATCTGAGGTTTCCACATCAAATTGGAGCGCTGCATCATTCAAACATAGTTTCTCTAACGCGATTCGCATCGCTTGAAAGTCGTCCGAGTTGGACGGGTATAAGCCAGCGAATATCTGGGGTTTTGCCTTCGCGAAACCCGCTAATGCGGGTGTGTCGCTATTGGCCGAAATCAGCGTGTCACCAACAGGCGCTCCATGAATGTCTTTGATTCCTGCAACAACGTAGCCGACCTCGCCACTTCGTAACGTTTCGACTTCCTCGCGACGCGGAGTAAAAATCCCAACTTCATCGATTGTGTGAATCTGCCCGACTGAATACGCGACGATACGGTCGCCTTTACGCAACTCACCACCGAAGACACGAACTAACGAGACCACACCTAGATAGTTGTCGAACCAAGAGTCGACGATGAGCGCTTGAGGACCGTCCACATTCGATGCCTCTGGTGCAGGTATTCGCTCTACGAGCTGCTCAAGTAGCTCGTCAATCCCTACTCCAGTTTTTGCACTGATCTTTAGTATGTCGTCGGTGGATAGTCCAATGATTTCATCGATTTCCGTCGCTACGCGATCCGGATCAGCCATCGACAAATCCATCTTGTTCAACACGGGTATGACTTCGACACCCAAGTCGATTGCGCTATAGCAAGTCGCGACTGACTGCGCTTCAACACCTTGTGCTGCATCGACCACCAACAACGCCCCATCACACGCCGTCAACGATCGCGACACTTCGTAACTGAAGTCGACGTGACCAGGCGTGTCTATGAGATTGAGTTGGTACGTTTCGCCGTTTTCCGCCGTGTAATCCAAGCGGACGCTCTGTGACTTAATGGTGATGCCGCGTTCTCGTTCCAAATCCATCGAGTCCAGAACTTGCTCGGACATCTCACGTTCTTGGAGTCCGCCGCATTTCTGAATCAGGCGATCAGCAAGCGTGGATTTCCCGTGATCAATGTGGGCGATGATCGAAAAATTGCGGATATGGCTTATAGGTCTGCCCATGGCAGTTGACTTAAGGATCGACGTAGCGTCGTTTGAGATGGGATAGATAGGACGTGGCGGACAGTTCTTCTCCCGTCACGGTTTTGATCAACGTCTGACCTTCTAATAGGCTGCCTTTAGAGTGAATGTTCTCTGCTAACCAAGCTGAAATCGCGCTAAAGTCGCCACGTCGGACGTTTTCTGACTGGTTACCAATTTTACGAACACATGCACGATAGAGTTGCGCCGCAAAGACCGCTCCTAAAAGGTAGCAAGGAAAGTATCCGAAGAGTCCGGCGTACCAATGAATGTCCTGCATACAACCATTTTCGAAGTCGTCTCGCGTATCGACGCCTAAGAGATCCATCATGCCCTGGTTCCATGCATCAGGTAAATCCGCTACCGTTAGGTCACCGTTGCACAACTGCTTTTCGATACTGTATCGTAAGAAAATGTGGAATGGGTACGTCATCTCGTCCGCATAGACGCGTATGAAGTCACGTTTCACGTGGCGGACCGTTCGTTTGAAGTTGTCGAGCGTCCAAGCGTCGTTCGATCCGTCGCGTCGCAGTAGTAATCGGAGTATCGGATGGATGTATTCCAGAAATGCATCACTGCGACACACCTGCATTTCCATAAATAGCGACTGGCTTTCGTGGACTGCCATACCTGTCGCTTCGCCGACAAACTGCATGACCCACTCAGCCGGTTGATTCTGGGTATAGCGAGCATGACCTGTTTCATGAAAGACTGCAAAGAGCGAATGTGTGAAGTCGTCGGCGCTCAAACGAGTTGTTAATCGTGCGTCGTTAACAGTCCCACATGAAAAAGGATGTGCACTCTGATCAAGACGTCCACGCTCGAAATCGAAGCCGAGTTCACGCATCGAGAATTCCGCGAGTTTGAGCTGATCTGCTTCCGAGAATGTGTCGTTGATAGGAATCGGTGAAATTTGTCTCGATTCCACATTCGGCACCTCGCGCAACAAGAACGCCTTGATCTCATCGAACACAGGATCGATGTCGGACTGTAGACTCCCACTCTCATATTGGTTCATGAGGGCGTCATACGGTGCGAGCTCAAAAGTGTCTGCCAGACACTGGCTGATTTCTATCGACAATGCGATCACGGCTTCGAGATACGGGCTCGTATTCGCCCAGTCGTTCAGCGGCCGGTTACGTTCCCAAGCTATTTGGCACTCGGATATCGCGTGTTTAGAAGCTTTAAGCAAATCCTCAGGAATCGCGATTGCTTGCTTTCGTGTTCGCGCCGCTAGCCGCACGTTCGCGGCTTCCATATCAGTGAGATCGCCGTCTGCAGCAGCTTCCAACAGCTCGCCGAATGCGTCGTTAGCGATCAATCGTTGGCGAAGGCCAGTTGTCGTTGCAATCATTTCTGCGCGGTTCGGCGCACTGGCAGGTTTCATATTCGTCGATTCGTCCCAGTTGGACAAATCCATCATGTGGTCGAGTGCCTTAATTTCACCGATTTTTTGTTCGAGTTGAGCGTATGCCTGGTTCACCGTTTGTCCGCGATAACATGATTCAATCGCCAAGAATAAGAACGATAATCTGAATTCAGCTCACTCTCGTTCGTTTCACAAGAACGCATCCAATCGAAACGAGTCAAACGAGAGAATACGCACGTACTGAATCGCGCCTCAGATCCTCCGCATGTCCGAAGTCTCAGAAAAATCATCACCCGATCTCAGCCTGGTCGGAAACGTATATCTTCGGTTCACAGTCATCGGGTTTATGTACTTCTCACAGGGACTTCCTCTCGGATTGTTCGGCGTGGCGTTCCCGACACACTTAGCCGAAATCGGCTTTACAAAATCAGAAATCGCGCAATTCCTCGCGGTAATCGGATTGCCTTGGGCATTCAAGTTTCTCGCTGGTCCACTCATGGATCGAGTGGCGTTTCTTATTTACGGTCATCGCAGACCGTGGGTCGTAATCGCGCAATGTGGACTCATGATCACCTTTGCGACGAGCGCGGCCGTCGCAGGCGTAGGCGTAGGCGAACCGAATCTGTATCTGTTGGCGGGTTGTGGATTCGTTCTCAATCTATTTGCGTCTACGCAGGACGTTGCAGTCGACGGTTTGGCGATCGGCGTTTTGAAGGAATCGGAGCGATCGAAAGCAACAGCGCTGATGTTTGGCAGCCAGAGGATCGGCAATCTTGTCGGCATGGTCGGTGGAGGCTATCTTCTCGGCGCGTTTGGCGTTAGTGGTGCTTGCGTCGCAGCGGCGATTACTACGTTTCTATTACTGTTGATCCCCGTGACTTTGAAAGAACGCACCGTTGAGAAGCGGTTCCCGTGGTCGTCTCAAGGAGCGATCGCGCCAGAGATCCTGGCGCTCAAGGTTGACCGCTTTGGTCCAATGCTCATTGATCTGCTAAAGAAATTGATAGCACCTATCAGTCTCTTCTTTATCGTGGCTTTCTTCTGCGACAGCGTTGCTGGCGGATTGTTGGGCTCGTATCTTCCGTCGTTTTCGGTCATCGACTTGAATTGGGATGACGGCGCATACAACGCATGGTATGGCACGATCGGCTTGATCGCCGCTGGAACAGGATTAGCTCTTAGTCCCGTCTTCGACTTGTATGGTCAGCGAAACTGTATTGTCGTTCTCGGCGTGATCAGCGCAGTCGGCATCGTCGCGTTCCTTGCTATACCCGCTTTGCAGCAAGGACTCGGATGGCATGTGTTCATGCTCGGATTCTGGGTCTCGCAACATCTTTATGGAGTACTCATCATCTCGTCGTGCATGGAGTTGGTGACACCACGAATCGCAGCCTCGCAGTTCGCCATTTACATGTCGATCGCCAATCTTTCGACGACAATCGGTACGACTGTCATCGCGATCATCGGAGATGTGTGGCCAGTCGAAGTAATTCTGATGCTCGCTGCGTTTTTCGTGTTGATAGCGCCGTTGTTCTTCTGGCTTACTGGCCTCGGTATTCGGATTAGACCTAAAGTCGCCACACAGACTTAATCACGCATTACCCGAGACTCAAGTCACATGGTGTCAGCGTAAATCTTGAGGAATCTCTGTAGTCGACCAAATCGCATGGCAAGATAAACCGTCGTGACACTCAATGACAGCGCCAATAGCAATGTCCATACCGTTTGCGAAATGTATGAGACGAATAAAAGTGTGATGACGGGAATCCCAAATGCAATCAGTGAAGCTAACGAGAGCTGAACCGCCGAGGTTCGAACCGCGACGCGTTCGCCAATCGACTGCGATCCTATCGCGCTTACGGTCTTCGGGAAGTTGAACCTCACACAGCCTGTGCAATTGGCACAACGTTCTTGTTTGATGCGAACGATCACGCGTTCGTCTTTTTGATCAACAACCGTGCCGCAAGTTAGCAACGCCATGCGCTAATTTATGTGGAATTGAATAAATAACCGTAGCAATGCTTGATTCAACCGACGTGCGTAGATCTTCAGACGTCAGTGCTAGTACTTGGACTTAACGTTAGCGTCAGTCAGATACGAAACGAACGAACTCATTGCTAGGTTTCGGTTGATCCGTGGGATACGCGCGGCTCTGTCGTTCGGAAGCCGACGAAGGTATCGGCGATTGACGTAATTCCCCGTCCGATACTAAATAAACATCGGACTGATTCGCCAGTGGCAACCGCGATTGTTGTTGCGCCGACCGATTCAGCGCGTCTTGGTCCGATGCTACTAACGTCGTATTAGATTGCTTTGGCTGACTCGACTCTGCGGCAAGTGGGATTTGCATGGATTGGACCGGTCCTTGCATCGCCACAAAGAGCGAAACGCCAAGCACAACTGAAGCTGCCAGCGCCATGCCACCGACGACTTTCACGAGATATCGCTCCCGCAGACTGGCAAAGTCAATAACGAGGCTGGATTTGGTGGATCTTGTGGTGTTCGCAGCAAATTTCGTGTGGATACGTTCCCACGGAAGATCGTTTCTTGCGCCTACCTGCTCGCCTCGCAAGAGAGAGTTGATCGCATGGTGCCGTTCCCACGCTCGCTGCATCTCCGGTTTCTGAGCTAGGTGCTCAATAAGCTCTTGGCATTCATCTGCTGACAGCTCGTTGTCAATTGCAGCAGACAAACTTTGATCTATGAAAGTACGTGATTCGTCGTCGCGTTGATCCATGAGGACTAGAAAAACCTCCTATGTCTTGCCTCTTGTCCGAGACAGCCTCGAAAAGTCATGCGTGACCATAAGTGCTCTACCGAACAATGATTAATGATTCGACGTTTCCAAATACAAACTCGCTTCTGAAGCGTGTGATGTCGGCGTCCTTGCCGTACCCAATGATTGATGTGATTGGCTGTGTCTAAACGTGACACTTCAAATCGCGTTCGCGAATTAATGTCTGACACAGCAACGCTCATCTAGGATGATCCCCTGTGTTTCAGCCAAAAAAACAACGCAATTCGAAGGTTCACACGATTCTCTTTTCGACATACTTCTCATGCAATAGTTCATTGTGATTATTCGGTCTTCGAGACTTATTTCGCGTTTTGCTCGTAACCTGGCACGTTTTCGAGGAGAAACTTGTCGATTCCCTGTCGTGCGCGAAACACTCTCGACCGAACTGTACCCACTGGAACGGCTGTAATCTCAGCAACTTGCTCGTAGCTCAATCCCGAATTAACCACGAGTAACAAAGTCTGTTTCAGTTCGTCGTTTAGCGACGCAAGCGCGCGATCGAGCGATTCCTTGAGTTCTTCGTGCTCATAGTCAGATTGTGGTGAACTCGTCGCGATCTCACTCAGATCCGTCGGATCTGTTCCTGAGGACTGTGGGCGACGCTGCTCATGCGCCTTGTAATTCAACGCGGTGTTCTTTGCAACGGTGTGCAACCAAGTTGAAAACTGGCTTCTGCCTCGGAACCCCCGCAAGTTCTTATTGACTTTGATGAACGTCTCTTGTACAACGTTTTCTGCGTCTTCGGGTGAGTTCACAACACGCATCGCGACGTTAAACACGGTGGTGCGGTGTCGGGTGTAGAGTGCAGCGAACGCTATTTCACGTTGCTGTCCCGTGCCGTCCAGGATCCGGTTGACTAGCTCAAGGTCCGTCGTTTCCACAAGCGCGTCATCCGTATTCCAGGCGACGGGTTCACTTCGCGGAGGTGCGTGTGAACCGGTCAGAGTAAGCGTTTGATTATAAAAAGTGACGCTCAATTGGAGACTCTATCTGTTAGGGAGTTTAGGTTTGCTTGTACACATCGAAGCATCATTCTGTTGGGTTAGACAACACGATCCACAGCGAGTTTCAGTTAACCTAGCTGTCGACTCAATTGGGGACCTTCGACCAATTCAGCAAGTTCTCCCTGGAACCCACTTGCGAGCCAATACTGAATATACGTATAGTTTCTTCGCTCCTATAATCAAAATCATTCTCTTTTTTAGTCGCTAGATGACGCTTCGGCACGAAACCGACGTACTCGTGATTGGCAGCGGAGCTGCCGGACTCGCATCCGCAATCAATCTACCACCTCACGTTCGCGTACTGGTCCTTTCGAAAGAGGACATGAAAGCTGGTTCTACAAATCGCGCACAAGGAGGAATTGCCGCGGTCACGGACCAGGACGATTCAACCGAATCCCACTTTACCGACACGTTGATGGCCGGAGCGGGGCTGTGTGATGCTGCAGCTGTTCGTTTCGTTGTGAATCATGGCGCTGCTGCAGTGAACGATCTCGTTGCGATGGGGATTCAGTTCGACACGCATGAGTCAGAGCTCCATCGGACCAAAGAAGGCGGACACAGTCACCGTCGTGTGTTGCATGTGGCCGACGCAACGGGCAAAGCGATAGCAGCGACTTTAATAGCCGAGGCGAATCGACGATCCAATATCACATTCCTCAATGACCGCATCGCAGTTGATCTAATCGTTCAACGCGAGGATGACAAAGGCAGACGTGTTGTTGGCGCGTACGTCTACGACCCCGCTTCCGATCGCGTCGAATGCATTCGAGCGAGGTCGGTTGTTCTCGCCACTGGCGGCGCAAGTAAGGTCTACCTATACACGAGCAACCCAGATACTTGTACGGGTGATGGCATCGCGATGGCGTGGCGTGCGGGTTGTCGATTGTCGAATATGGAGTTCAACCAGTTCCATCCGACGTGTCTCTATCACCCAGACGCACGATCGTTTCTGATCTCAGAAGCTGTGCGAGGAGAAGGCGGAAAGCTGCGATTGCCCGACGGCTCAACGTTTATGCATCGCTTCGACACGCGACAGGAGCTAGCGTCTCGCGACATAGTTGCACGCGCGATCGACTACGAAATCAAACGATTGGGAATTGAGTGCGTTTACCTTGATATAACCGACTTAGCTAGCGCACATGTCGAAAAACACTTTCCGACGATTCTAGAGCGATTACTAGAGATAGGGATCGACATCCGAAAAGATCCTATTCCAGTCGTGCCAGCCGCACATTACACGTGTGGTGGTGTGTTAGTCGACCAACACGGTCGAACAGATCTAGATGCACTTTATGCGATCGGTGAAGTTGCATGCACCGGCGTTCATGGCGCAAACCGCCTTGCTAGCAATTCACTTCTTGAGTGCTTGGTATACGCGAAATCAGCTGCCGAAGACATCGCTGAATGGCTTGCCCACACGCCGGATTCGGAGCCAGACATTAGCGACTGGGACGAATCTCGGGTTACAAATTCAGACGAAAACGTTGTGCTAACACACAATTGGATGGAATTGCGAAGGTTCATGTGGGACTACGTGGGAATAGTCCGCACCGATAAACGACTCGAGCGTGCCGCTAATCGAATTAACATGCTTAAGGGTGAGGTACACGAGTTTTACTCACATTACCGAATCAACAGCGACTTGATCGAGCTACGAAATTTGATCAATGTGGCGGAAGCGATCGTAAATGGTGCGCAATGGCGCAAAGAATCACGCGGTCTGCACTTTACGCTCGACTATCCCGAACAGGATCATGACGCGCAACCAAGTATCCAATACCCTCCCGCAGACCCCCTCGACGTCTTACAGCCCACGAGCGCAATCGTTTAAAGTGCTTCGCTCGAGAAACACCAATGCCATGGTTCGTAGGTAACACCGAACGGATTATTCCGTGGATACGACAATTTGAATCCATGGATCGGCGCAAACTCAACCAACCAAGTAAAAGCTGGTGAGTTTTCAAATTCCTCTTCAACTGCTTCGTACCCCGGCGTCGTTAGATCTAGCGCACAACCGCTGTGGTGCTCGCTAAAACCAGGCGCCGCGACCCGTGTAAGGATGTCACCGATTGACTTGCCGCTATCTAACTGTCGACGAATGACTTCCACTTGATATTCCGGCGAGCGGAAGGCGGACACAATCAGAAGTTCGATCGAGTCGTTAGCGGCTGCAACTCGCATGGATTCCCAAGCTGTCGCCGCATCTGCACGGAGTTTTTGAGGACGACCGTAGTAATCGAGACCGATATCAACTAGATTGTCTGGCGTCGGATGGAAATGTAGGCGCGTAGTCTCTGAGTAATCGTGTGGAATCCCGAGCTGGGCGTGGTACGCTCGCAACGACTCGTTTATTTCCATCGACGATCTCGTCAGCTTGCCGAAATCTTCATCGCTTCACGATCCAGCTCTTCATTACCAACAACATTTCGACCGTGCAGATCTTCGAGTTGGGCAGCTGACAAGCCTAGGTCCTCTTGCAAGACAACATCCGTGTGCTCACCCAACAAAGGTGCCGCGACCGGATCGATCGTGCTCTTTGATAGCCGTGACGGCCAACCAAGAATTCTCACTTTTCCATGCTCGCGATGGTCGATCTCTTTGATGAAATCCCGCGCTAGCAAGTGTTCGTCGGTGAATAGCTCTCGCGTTTCATTAACCGGACTTGCACAGACGCCAGCAGTCGCTAATGCCGTCGCCGCCTCCTGCTTGGTCTTTGTACGTGTCCATGTGGCGATGGTGCTGAACAAAACTTCACGATTCTGGTGTCGGTCCTTCGGATTCTTAAATCGCTCGTCCTGCATCAAATCTGGAATACCTATCGCGGCTGCAACGGCATCCCACATTCTTTGATTTACCGCCATGATGTACACGTAATCGTTAGGTCCTCCTGGACTGCAGGGATACATTGCCATGAAGGGGTTCTCACCATTCGCACTGCGACGATTCGCTACCGTTCCAAATCGCGTCCGCGATACTGCCGTCCTCAGGTAATAAGTCATCGCTTCCTGCATCGCCAACTCGATGACTTGACCTTCACCGGTTCGAAGACGCTGCACGTACGCCGCCGTAATCGCAAGGGCAGCTTGCATGCCCGTACCTGCATCGCCGGTCGTGGGTCCGGGTCGCATCGGTGGACCGTCTGGATTCCCAGTAATTGACATCGCCCCAGCCGCTGCTTGAGCGACCATGTCCATGCATTTGTATTCGGCGTGAGGTCCACTCGTGCCAAAGCCTTTAATGCGAGCATAGATAAGTTGTGGGTTCTGCCGACGCATGACGTCGTATCCGATGTCTAGTTTTTCGACAACGCCAGGTCCGTAGTTCTCGACAAATACGTCGTAATTCCGGACCATCTTCAGCAGCAGATCACGTCCATCAGGATTGCTGAGATCGATGGTGACACTTCGTTTGTTACTGTTCCAATTGACGAAGTACTCAGCATCAACCTGCTCACCGCGCGCGCGACCTCGACCCGGGTCTCCAACATTCGGTTGCTCAACCTTCACCACGTCCGCGCCTAGAAACGCCAATGACTGGGTACAGCAAGTACCTGCCTCCCATTGGGTCATGTCTAAGACGCGCATGCCATCAAGTGCGGCCATCAGGATTCCCTCAATTCGATAGCGAAAATGTTAGCGAGTCTCTCGGCTCTTAACATTCTCATCCGATTCGAACCCCGAAACCTGACTCACTTGTCCAAAGTTGCCATTGAAGTGGTGCGTGAGTCGTTGCACTTCTCAGCAGCGCATTTCACGATTTTCTCCGCCTCTGAGCGGGAGAATCTTCATGGACACAACTTCCGCTTGAACGGCACGTTCGAGAGCGAGATTCAGGAAGATGGATTGTGTTTTGACTACGGCAAAATCAAAGGTATATTGCAAGAGTTTTGTGATGAACTTGACGAACGCTTCCTCGTACCCGAACGATCGCCATATCTTGACATTAATACTGAAAACGGTGTCGTACGACTCACTTTTGATGGCGAGTCGATGACCTTACCTGCGCGCGACGTGCGCATCTTGCCAGTTCGCAATATAACCGTCGAAGAGCTTGCAACGTGGATTGCTGAACGCCTAATTGCGAACGAGCTGTTTGCAAGTTTGAAGATCAACAGGATGCAAATCAAAGTAGCGTCTGGGTCTGGCCAATGGGGCGTCGTGACAAGGGATTTATCCTGAAAGTCGTCGTTATCACGGGCGCTAGTGCTGGGATTGGCTTAGCTGCAACGTATAAGTTCATCACGAAAGGGTATCGCGTCGTAAACCTCTCGCGTCGTCCTTGCCCTAACCCAGAAGTGATCAGTATCGCTTGTGATCTCTCGCGCACGACGTTTTTCGACGAAATTAGTGAGAAACTGATCTCACAAGTACAAGACGCCGAAACAATCCATCTCATTCACAACGCCGCGCGCTATTTGAATGACGTCGCAACGGACACTTTAGACGACTCACTTACGAGTGTTCTACATACCAACATCGTCGCGCCGAACACCTTGAATCGGCAGTTGCTACCTCACATGAAACCAGGATCAAGCATCATCTTGGTCGGCTCGACGCTCGCGGAAAAAGCCGTCGCAGGCTGTTTTTCATACGTCACGTCCAAACACGCGCAAGTCGGACTGATGCGCTCTTTGTGTCAGGACCTTGTTGGCAGAGGAATCCACACGTTAATGGTCTGTCCTGGATTCACCGACACTGAGATGTTGAGGTCACATGTACCTGACGACGCATTAGATAGTGTTGCGGGTATGTCCGCATTTGGTCGCTTGATCGAGCCGGATGAAATCGCGGACACGATCGTGTGGGCAACGAAAAACCCGGTACTGAATGGAAGCGTAATTCACGCTAATTTAGGACAGATTGAGCAGTGAGTACCTAGGTAGCAATGAGCGACACTTTTTTTGAGCCGAACTATAGGCTGCGCCGACAACGTGTTTTTTTATTGTTCAGCGGCATCTTTCTAGGGACGTTAGGTGTCCTCAACATACTGGGCATAACGCGTTTTCTGGACTTTTCATTCTCGTTCTTTGGCTTGTTTGAGGTGCCCATGTTGCTGGCTGTCGGTGTGCTGCCGTACCCGGTGACTTTTCTTTGTACCGACTTGATTAGCGAACTCTACGGTCGCAAACGCGCAACCGATATGGTCGTGGTGGGTTTGGTGGTCAACGTATGGATTGTGTTCTTCCTGTGGCTCGGTGGTGCTTTGCCCGGTACCGGCGTCGACCCCATTACCGGTGAAATGCTCATCGACGAAGCGGGACGAAAACCACTCTTCTACGAAATCCAGTTCTTGACATTTGGCTCCGTCGCCGCATCGATGATCGCATATCTCACTGCTCAATATTGCGATGTGCGTCTATTTCATTTTTGGAAACGGATTACGAACGGCAAGCATCTCTGGATACGGAATAACGGGTCGACATTAGTCAGTCAGCTAGTCGACACCGTCGCCGTCATTCTGATCACGCACTTTTATGCTCATGCTCTACCGATCAACGTGGACGAACCTCTTGTACAACAACTGCTGGTGTTCATCTATTCAGGTTACGTATTCAAACTTACTGTGGCTCTGGTTGATACGGGACCCATCTATGCATCCGTGTATTTCTTGCGGCCGTACCTCGGGTTAAGAGAGGGCGAGGAAATTGATCCATCCGACTTCGCCGAAACGTATAAGGTCGTCGAGAGCGAAGCTACTTAATCTGTCTGAAATCGACGGCTCACGTGCCTAGCGTTTCGGCTGTGAGCGCAACCGATTTCTCAAGATCAGCGCTAGGTAGACCTCCAATTCGCAATCGCGTGACCACCAAGTGAGTGACACCTAGCTCGTCTTGATATCGATTTACAAGATCACGCACGTGACCAGGTTCACCGACGATCGACCAATCATCAATCGCGGTTGCTTTTTGTAGTCCGTCAGCCCCGCGGACTACGTTTGCTGACTCCGACTCCAACCTACTCCGTACTTTCGCGACTTGCTTCGAATCTTCGGAGCAATACACGGTGCGCATGATCGGGACTTCCTCTGGTACTTCCAGCCCCGCATCTAGGCATGCCTTAACGTGAATCTCGAGATTCGACCGAAGGCGTTCCATGGTTTCCATCGGTGATGCCAAGTACGGACAGCCTAAGGATCCCGCTTGCTTCAGCGCGAGTGGACCGAATGCTGCAACCCAAATGGGCGGGTGTGGCTCTTGACATGGCAAAGGCGCAATAGATGTTTTCGAATCCGTCTCACCTATGAATTTACCTGACCATGCTTGCTTCATCACATCAAGGCAGTTCTTTAAGAGCAAGCGCTTGCGTGACCGTTCAACGCCAAAGGTATCAAACAACTGCGGCGCATAACCTCGACCAATGCCCAGGGTTAGTCGGCCGCCCGATAGCTGATCTAGAACTGCGACTTGCTCCGCTGCCAATAGCGGCTGACGCAACGGCAGGAGGTAGGACGTCGTAGCCAGCCTTATTTCCGTTGTCAATGCCGCAACGCTGGCCAGCAACATGAGCGGATCAGGAATCGCGCTTCCCTGTGTGAAATGATGTTCAGGCAACCAGAAAGATCGGTAACCCCAAGATTCACCAAGCTGAGCTTGGCGTCCAAGAATCTGCGCCGTGTGGGTGTCGCGAAGCGACCACGGTGTCATACCTAAATGCAATGACTGCGCCATATCTGCCGTTGGACCTACAGTGCGTCTCATTATGGATGGATGGAATTTACTCAGTGTAAGCGTGCTAGATTTCGGCAGTTTCAACTGTGTCACAGATTCGCTTATATGCAAGTCAAGCGGTAAACTTCCGCAGCTTGTTTTCTCAGCCTAGGTCTCCGGATGCCTGCGATCAAACGCTTAGGAACCGTACCATCGGACGAGTTTTGTCCTAATGTCGTCACGATTCCCCACCCGACAAAACATTTCAGATACCTCAATACGCCATTGGGTGATTGGCTTGGCACGAGCGATGGCGAATCGTTGCAGGTGTTTGGTCATGTTGATGACGCTGTCATTTGGGACGCAACGGATACCGGATTCAAACATGTCGTGACTGGCCTCGAGTTAACTGCTAGTACCACGGAGCTCAACGCCACAATTGATCTATCTCAGGATGGCAATCGGATCTCTGTTACGGAGATAGACACACCTGTCGAAAAATTCGTTATCGGACATGGACCCGAGCATCTCCCCTCGAAATCTCTTCAAACGCTTAACGAACAAGGATGGGTGTCCCTCACGTGCATTCTTCCTGACGAAGTGCTCGATGGTTTGCAACGCGTGGGTTGCGTAGATGCATACGAAGACCGCACACCAGTGAGACAAACGCCGTTAGCGCAAGATCCATCGGTCGCTCAGGTATCCGCTGAGCCAATTTCGTTGTGGTTAACTCGCGAGTACATGAAAACGAAAGACATCCGATTGGGTCATTCTCCTGGGATTTCAGCACTAACACGAGACGACGGCGTCAGGGAGGTGCAAGGCTGGCACACCGATTTCCCATATCTATGGGGCACGGGTGACCGCATTCCAGTACCGTCCGGCGATCTAGTACTGGGTATGCAGCGAAACGTCTGTGTTTCCGACTTTACCAAGGAAAACGGCGCGACTATCTTCAAACTAGGAACACACGCTTCAAACGAAGCACCACCTGAAGAGTGGGGGATTTCGAACCATACGTACCGCAAGGGGTTCCGCGAAACATACGGCTTACCTTACGGTGGCAAAGAGGCAGACCTCATTGAAGCGCCCGCTGGCAGCATCATTTTGTACGATGCTCGCACATGGCATCGAGCCGGTATGAATATGACAGATCGTCGTCGAGGCGCAATGATTCAGGCGATCGTGCCTGGTTACATCATTCCATTCATGGATACGAGCCAAACCGTCAAGAGCTTCTTCGCAAGCGAAGCATTTGATCAAGTTACCGAACGCGTGCGAAAGGAGATTGAGAAATTGATGGTCCACAAAATCGCAGGACCCGCGGGTCTATTCGCGATCACCACTGACGACGAACTAACTCAACGTGTTCGAGAGCAACGCCAAGCGGCAGCATCAGTTTATTAACACACAGTAAGCACGTCAGCCGGCCAGGAATTCTCCGGTAGTTCTCGAGTTTTAGGGGAACCGGGTAGATAGCGATATTTCGCAATTTCTAGCGGAAATAACGATGTGAAGACTCGCTACTTCACTTAATCGAGTATATATTCCTTGTAAATCAGTACTTTATTCATGCGTCATCATCGGCACACTACGTGCTTGATTGTTTAAAGCCATAACAAATGTGCGCAACACGTGTCTTACACGCGAGGAGTTCGTAGCACTACAAATTGGACGTACGCCACGAACCGACTACTAGCTCACATTGCTCTTGACTGAATCGATCTATTTAGGGACAACTTTGTGACTAATCCTCGACCTAAAGGACGGGGCTTCTTGCTTCTCAGGCAGCAGCGGACAGTGTGCCCGTCTTACGCAAGCCTCCACAAGCAGAGACGGATAGCCCTTCCGCCTTTAATTTCAGCCTGTTTTTCGATTTTTGGTGTCTTAACGCAGATTACTTGGTTTTCGTTAATCAAGCGTTTCGACATACAATGCTTATGCGCATATCTTAATCAAAATATGCGAACCTACGCAGCGAAATCTGTCCAATATCTCGAAGATCAGCACGGCCACGCTAACGACGATACGACTTATATCCCCGCCCAGAACGGCGCGGTTTTACGGCGAATTAGATAATGACGGACGCTGCATTCGGCGCGATGTCAACACAACTTCCGACGTCGACGCCTCTAGTTAATCCGCTGGTGCTGGGACGTAAGCCTATGGCCGATACAGGTCCACTCACACATTTTTCCCTCAGAACAGGTGAGTCGTCGATTGACGTAAACGGCGTTACGCACTATTACGGCAAATCCGGTCCTACGGTACTCGACGACATTACCCTCCACCTCGAAACGGGGTTTTACGGACTCCTTGGCACAAACGGTGCCGGGAAGAGCACGTTGATGCGCATCATCTGCACGCTCCTAGAGCCGAAGAAAGGTTCCGTTTCAGTAAACGGACTGGACACGATCAACGATTGCTTGGCCATTCGCGGTCAGATCGGCTACCTACCTCAATCCTTCAACGCCTGGCGCCTTTATAGGACGGAGGAAGTGCTAGACGCGCTTGCTCGCATGTCGGGAGTAACCGATAAGAGGCTAAGAAAACTTCGTGTGAAGCAAGTACTTGAAGAAGTAGGCCTCGACGAAGTTGCAGATCGTAAGGTCAAGAAATTGTCTGGTGGTATGGTACGTCGATTGGGCGTAGCGCAAGCACTCGTTCACGATCCCGGTGTCTTAGTTGTCGACGAACCAACCGTAGGTTTGGATCCCGAAGAACGAATTCGCTTCCGACATCTGATGGCGGACCTCGGACAGAATAGAACTATCCTCTGTTCGACTCACATTGTCAGCGATCTCGGTAGTGGCTGCAAAGAGATTGCCCTACTGGATGACGGAAAAATCGCATTCCAGGATTCACCGGATGCCTTCGTAAATCAGGCAAAAGGTCGCGTGTTCGAAATGCTAGTCGACCTAGAGACATCAGTTCAAATTGAAGACACGTATGAAATCGTCTCTCGCGAGACGGTTGACGACAAAGTCAAACTACGGCTTGTTATTGATCGCGACACACCCGCGCCAGAAGGTTCAACTCCCGTTGACTCGTCAACACTTGAAGAGGCATACCTTGCGTTTATGGGCTCAATCGGCAAATTTGCAGCGGTACGAGCAGATGAAGAGGCTGACCTACAAGTAGAAGAATCCGCTAAGAAGAAGAAACGCCGCGCCAGAAAAGAGAGAAAGGCATGAACCTACGCTCAATCTGGTCGGTCGCAGCGGCCGAAATGCGAATGAATCGGCGCCTCGCAAGGACTTGGCTATTTATTGTCGTGACACTGTTTATGTGTGTCGGCCTTCTGATCAACAGCTTCGTGAATTACTCCTTTTCCTCGTCGATTAGTTCTACCACACTGCTGAATTCGCCACTGATGGCTCCGTACCAGCTCTATCCTGCGTTGATCGGTTTCTTTGCCATCTGGGTCATCTTTTTAGCGTTCGATGTGCGTTCGCGCGACAAACGCGATCGACTAGACGAAGTCGTAGGCGTCTTGCCAATAACAAATCTCGAGCTCGTTTGCGGGCGCGCGACCGGAATCACCGTACTAATGCTCATTCCTATAGTCGCGCTGATCGCCGTCTACTGGATTGCCGGTGTCGTAGCAAGGCTCACGTGGCCGGAATCTGGAATTCGAGAACCGGAACTGTTTGTCACATTGGCAACGCTCTTTATTGACATGATCCCCAATATTCTGCTGTGGGTCGCGCTCGTCATGGCGGTGACCGTACTCGTCCGATTACGCGTTATCGCTGCAGCAATCGCGCTCGGATTGGTTGGTGCGACGATATGGGCGCAAAACAACGTACCGATCTATGTGCTTAACGTCATCAACACGTATACGGTTGCAGACACCTTACCGTCTTTTCTGGCTCCTACATTTACGAATTTAGAGATCATCACTCATCGAGCCGGCATGCTGTTCCTGAGCTTCGCCTTCCTCTGTTTTGCGGCCGTACTGTATCCGCGTCTCGACAAAACTAATAAGCCGCGTTTGCTCATCGCAGCGGTAGTTTTGCTGTCCCTCGGTACGCTCTCGATCGCTCTAGTCCAAATGCAATTTCGAAGCGAACACACGAGTCGCGTAGAAATGGCGGCGACTCACGAGCCATACTCCGAGCTACATCAAATCGACACTGACTCAGTTACCGGACGTCTTACGATTCGCCCCGGCGGCTCTACTCATATTGATTTCTCACTCGACATGCACTCGCTTCAGCAAATTGATGCGGACAACGAGCTCATTCTCTCGCTCAATCCAGGGTATGAAATTCACGCTTTGCGTCTGAACGGCTCGAACGCTCCTTTCAAGTTTCGAGACGGCTTGTTGGCGATAAACGTTTCCGTTCCGATCCAGCCGTCGCAATCATTCAATCTTGAGATAGAAGCTAGCGGCGATTTAAATAAAGATTTTGCCTACTTAGATACCGCAGTAGACGTGATCTCTTCGGATATCTTCCAAGCATTTGGGCTGCTGTTTCAGGGCACAGAAGCGTATATCAACTCAAGTCGCTACGTTGCCTTGGTGCCTGATCTAGCGTGGTACCCACTACCAGGAGCACACGTCAAGCGCGACTTGAAGCACATCCGGCCGCGAGACTTCTTTGAAATGGATATTGGAGTCGTTGTGCCTAATGACTGGAACGTTGCCGGTCCTGGACAAGCTGAGATCGCGACGGCAGGTGATTCTCGATTAGTCTCATTTCAACCCTCGGCAGCTGTGCACGAAATTGCCATGTTCGCGTCAGCCTTTGAGCGTCGAACGACCGAAATCGAAGGTATTGAGTTCGAACTGTTGGTGTCACCCGGCAGTGTTACCAACGTAGATTTGTTCGCGCCCGTCTTAGACGAACTGAAGAGCCATGTCAAAGAGATGCTCGTATCCGCGGAGACCTACGGACTTAGCTATCCATATCGATCCTTCACTATTGTGGAAACACCTATCAATCTTCGCTCGTATCGTGGCGGCTGGCGCATGGATACTGCGCAATCATTTCCTGGTGTGTTTGCGATTCGAGAAGGCTCGTTCTTGCACGCCGGCTTCAAAGCGCCGTTCGATCGTCTCGCTGAAGATAAAGAGATATCCCAGGAAGAAAGACTTGAGAAGATCCTTGCTTTTCTGACCGGTTACTTCGAGAATGACGTAACAGGAGGCAACATCTACCTTGCGGCCTCCAACAATCTAATGCAGTACCAAACCGACGCAACCGGTCCTGGTGCAATTCCGCTTAGTTATTTAATGAGTTATCTTGCGGGAAGTGTATCGACGGAACAAGAAGGGTTCTACTCCGCGCATGTGACAATGGGAACCGCTTCTCAAGGTCAATCCGCGGTCGGAATCGCCACAGTTGCGCGTGCTTCAGATGGCCGTACGTTAAACAGGATGTTCTACGACTGGCATATTAATCTGCCAAACGTTTGGGAAGCAATGTTGGCTCAACCACTGGATGAGATTGAGTACGAGGATCTCGACAACTCCAAGTCTAATTTGCATGTCCTGCACTTGTGGGGACGCGCAATGGCGCACTTGACGCGCGATTGGCTCGGCAATGAACAGCTCGGTCTTCTTTTGTCGGAACTACGGACGCGATACGAAGGCACGAACTACACATACACGGACCTCGTTGCAGTCGCAAACGATATCGGCATCGACATTACACCAATTTTCGGCGACTGGTTAACAAACACCCAGCTCCCAGGATTTCGCGCCAGTAACGCGAGAACCGTTCGACTGCCCGATCAGGAGTATGGCGTACCCTTATACGAAAGCAGTTTCTATATTGAAAACGCAGAACCTGTACCGGGTCTGATTACGGTCGAATACGGAACGTCCGATTTCAACGAATCAGAAGGCGAGTATGAAGTTACACAACCCATCAAGATTCCCGGTAATGGCTCCATGCAGATTGCATTAACCTCAGAGCAACCCCTTGAGAGGATCCGTGTCAACCCTTACTTGAGTTACAACCGGATTTCGTTCTCTGTTGATGTTCCTAGGAGGCGAGTGTACGACGAAGTAGCACGTAGCGAAATGCCACTCGTGCAAGCAGCGTCTTGGCAATACGAGGACGGTGACAGCGTAGTGGTTGACGATCTCGACGCTGGCTTTTCGGTCGATTCGACGGAAGAATCGCGGTCAATGCCATGGTTCATGCAGTTCCTCACATTTGCACTCGGCGAGACGACGCACGACCAAGGTCTCGCCTCGTACGGTACATCCGGATTTTCATTGGTTTTTGACGAGTGGTCTCGGCAGCAACTGGATCAGGCTTACGGCAAGTATCGACGGACACTTGCACGCGCCTTTCGGACGTCTACTGTGGCAAATGTGCATTTTGCGGCGAATCTTCCCCGCAGCGGCAGCTGGAAACTCGAGTATCACGTGCCTAATCCTGAGTCAATTGGTAATAGCTTCGGCGCGGGGTTCGGGCCAGGTGTGAACTTCAATGTACAGGTTGGGGAGCGCCGTGGCAGGCAGCGATGGGGGGACTTCGATATTTGGGTCACAGACGGTGATCGGGTCGTACCGATCGAGTTCGATGGTGAATCAATCGATGATGGCTGGAACCTACTTGGAGAGTTCCAACTCGAAAACCCACTAGTGACCGTGAGTGTATCAACGAATACCTCTCGCGGCTCGGTTGTTGCCGATGCAATCCGTTGGACCCCAGCGAGCTAATCACGCGCCTACAGAAATAACTATTGAGTACTTCATGAATCGATTACGACTTGTTGTCGCAGCGCTACTTGCGCTTGGTCTACTTGGATGCGGCGGGGAGCCGCCTGATGTTCAAGTCGAATTCAGAATTCCGGTCGAGACCGAAGCGGTCGCTGAGGACGATGTTGAGCGCATCATCGCTGCTACGGGAACCCTGCGGCCACGCTCAATGGCGACACTTAACAACGAACTACCAGGCGTGCTGTATATCAGCCGTAATCAAAACGGCGAACGCTTGGTTGAAGGCGATACCGTGACAGTTGGACAGCCGATCGCAGAGATCACCGGAGAAGACGCTCGCCTTCATGCAGGTATCGAATCAAAGCGAGTACAGCTCGAGAATGTCAAATCCGAGCTTGATCGACGGCGCAATCTTTTTGAACAGGGATTGATCGCGGAAACGGATCTACGTCAACAGGAAGTTGCGCATGAGAACGCTTTACTTGAATATGAACGAAGCAAGCTAAACGCGTCGAAAGGCAAACTTACGTCTCCGATTGAAGGCGTGATACTGACGCTTGCACGCAACTCAGATCAGCTGCCAGTCGCTGACGGTCAGCTAGTAGAACCAGGATTTAGAGTCGCTGAGATTGCTCCGTTGGACCCATTGATTGCAGACGTGGATCTTGTCGGTCCAGAGCTATCCCAGGTTAATGTGGGTATGCAAGTTCGAGTACGTCACTTCGCCTACGACGAGCCAAATCTAGGTGAAGTACTGCGCATCGCGCCAAAACTTGACCCCACAACCCACACTTTTCGAATTGAAGTCGCGGTGGATAACACAAACGACCACTTTCGGCCCGGCATGTTCGTTGAAGTCAACATCATTGCTGCTAAACGCGCCGGCGTGCCAGTAGTGCCACGCGAGGCAGTAACGCGAAGAGGAAACGCGAACGTCGTGTTCGTGGTGAGTGGTCAACGTGCGAATCGACGTGACGTTCGGCTTGGGCTTAGTGACGATGAAAAATACGAGGTTATTGACGGCATCAAAGCCGGAGACCAAGTTGTTGTGCGTGGATTGGAAACGCTCACAGACGGAACACGAATACGAGTAATCGGCTCATAAGTGAGTTTTTTTGAAACCCTAGCTGGGCTCGCGACCCGACGTCCAGTTTCAATTTCGGTGATCGCACTCGCGATCGCGCTAATCGGCTACTTGTCGTGGGAACGACGGCCGATTGATCTGCTCCCAGACTTGCAGAGTCCCACGATCGTGGTTTCTGTGCGAGCGGGAGATCGTCCTCCCCTAGAAATCGAGCGCTTGTTCGGTGAGCGGATTGAACAACAACTGTTCACCGTACGAGGCATTCGAGAGATTGAGCAGGTCTCGCGAACCGGTCGCTTGGTCGCAACGGTGCTGTTCGACTGGGATGCGGACATCGACATCGGACTAATCGACGTTCAAAAAGCCGTCGGCAGCATCGAAGCTGATCCTTCAGTAGACGAGGTGTTGGTGCGGCGATTTGATCCCCGACAGGATCCGATACTCGAAATGGGTCTCCTCTCAACGGATGACCGCCACTCCCTGCTTGAACTACGGCAGATCGCGCGGCGCCAACTCGGCACGAATCTTGAGCAACTCGATGGCGTCGCCGATGTCCACGTCCTTGGGGGTCGCATCAAAGAGATCCGAGTGACGGTCGACCGTTATCTGATGGACGCATATCAGATCACGATCGACTCGCTGGCAAGCTCGATCAACTCTCAGAACATTGATATCGCCGCCGGAACCGTTGAAGAGAACAATCGCGTCTTCCAATTACGCGGTCGGGCTCGATACGAAAACGCTGACGACGTCGCTAATGTCGTGTTGCGCTACATACAAACACCTGGCGGTGCATCAAAAGCCATACGTGTTCAAGACATCGCAACGGTAACTGAAGAAGCGCAAGAAATCGACCATCTCGTGCTTGTTAATGGACGCGAAGGTATCGGTCTTTCCATCTACAAAGAGGCGGGCGAAAACACGGTCGAAGTCGCACGAACTATCCGTGACGCGATAACCAATGTTGCCGACGACCTTCCGGGTATCGAGATTCATGAGGTCAGCGACAACGCCAAGCTTGTCGTCGATGCGCTTGATGACCTTCAAGTCGCGGCTGGGGTTGGGATTACGTTGGCGGTCATCGTATTGGTCGTATTCCTACGGTCTGCAGGTGCGACATTAATCGTTGCCACCGCGGTTCCTGTCTCGATTTGCACCGCCTTGTTTTTCATGCATCTTGGCGATTACAGCCTCAATATCGTCACACTTGGTGGGTTGGCATTAGGCGCTGGGATGCTGGTCGACAATGCGATTGTCGTTGTTGAATCGATGTTCAGACGCCTACAGGCTGGCGACGAGCCAAAACTCGCTGCTCGGGTTGGGACTGGACAAGTTGCCGGGGCGATTACTGCTAGTACGTTGACGACCTGTGTCGTGTTTTTACCAGTTTTCTTCGTTCAAGGATTGGCTGTACGCCTAATAGACGGCATCGCGTTCACGGTCGTGGTGTCCTTGATCGCATCGCTGTTCGTTGCGGTATTTCTCATCCCTGCTTTGGGACAGTGGTTTCTACCTCGTATTACCAACTTGCCTGACGCAGACGAAACTGCGACGGGGACGTTTCGACGCGGCTTAGAGAGCTTTGTCAGTCGACTTTTGCGCCACGCATTTTTGGTCGTACTAACAGCATCTGTTTTTATCGGCGCGGCTTTCTTTTTCCTCGTACAACTCGGAACCGAGTTGTTGCCGCCGTCGGACCCAAAACAGTTTTCCGTACGCGTCGTCGGTCCAGCAGGACAACGAGTCGAATCGACCGCACGAATGGTCGAAGGTCTGGAAGCCGTCATCCGAGAGGCTACAAACGATCAAGTAGCCGCTACTCTGTCAGAGGTCGGGCGCATCCCCGACGATGACCGTGTGATTCGACAAGAAATGTCGGATGAACATACTGCACGCGTACTTGTGAAAGTGGCGGATACCGGTCCAACTGGTCGGGACGTAGCGTTGGCGCTGGAGGATGCAATTCAATTCGACGATACGACGCTTAGTTGGGAAATCAACCGAAGCGCATTGAGTGATGCGTTAGGAAGCAGTGGCATACCCGTTCTAGTCGAGGTGTCAGGTACTGCGCTTGAGGATATTCGCCTAGCAACTGCAGCAATCCGTTCTCAACTCGCCGAACTGCCATCGTTGTGGAACGTCCGCAGCTCCTTTGAAGGTGGTCCACCGGAGCTACATGTCGAGATGGATCGTTCGCTCGCGGACGCAGCTGGAGTCGATTTGAACCAGATTTCCGGCACGCTTCAATCTAGTCTGGACGGCAGAACGGTTACCCAACTTGCGATTGGTGATGAGGAATACCCGATCGTGATTCGGAGCGATACACCCTTCCGTGATGAATTGGAAAACGTCGTACTGAGCATGCCTAACGGTCGCCAAATCTCGATGGGTGAAGTTGCTAACTTCAGTGAAGTCGAAGGGGCAAGGGAGATATTTCGACGCGATCAGCGTCGTACCGCCCAAGTTACTGCACAGCTAGCGGACGGTTATGACTTGCCACAAGCAACCAAGGACGTGCAGGAAGTACTCGACGGCGCCGTTCTGCCAGGTGGCGTTCAAGTCAAGATTCGTGGTGAGGAAGTCGAACGGGCGAAAACATTTGGCGAACTTCAGCTCGCGGGAATCCTCGCCATCGCGTTGGTCTTCATGGTCCTAGCAGGTACCTTTGAATCAGTCCTACAACCCATCACCGTCTTGGCAGCGATACCCCTTGCGATCGTCGGAGTCGCGATTGCGGTCGTGCCACTTGGAAATCCGATTGGCGTCATGACGATGTTGGGACTAATCGTGTTAGCGGGGGTGGCCGTGAACGACGCCGTACTACTGATCACCACCGCACGTCAGCTTATGGCAAGCGGCGTTGAACGGATAGAAGCACTATATCGAGCCGCTGGGATTCGACTGCGACCGATCACCATGACGACCCTCACCACTGCACTCGCGCTTACTCCACTACTGTTTGGTGGGGGCGAAGGGGCAGTCTTGCGTCAACCAATGGCTCTAACGATCATTGGCGGGATCATTACCTCCACGATAGGTTCACTGCTCGTGTTGCCGTGCCTCTACCTATTGTTAGATAACCTCGGTATCAAACTGCGCGGATTGACGAGGACAGGCACAGCGAGCGCAACACCTACTTCAGCCTAAACTCCTCTACTTTCGATTCGTCTAGGTCAATCCCAAGTCCTGGTCGATCGCTTAGATTAATTTCGCCGTTAGTCGGAACGACATGCTCACCGTAAATCGCGGCAACCTCATCCAAAGGTCCTGAGAATTCACTTGAAAACTCATGAGGGCGTGTGGCATTCTGGACCGTCGCATAGACATGCATTGACGCCATACTGTTGATACCGGCTTGTGGACTATGTGGCATGACAGGCTTGTCGAGAACGGTCGCCATATCGAATATGCGTTTTACCTCTGACGGCCCACCCGCACTAAGGATGTCCGGTTGAAGGATGTCAGGATTACCTAGCAACACCAAGTGCTCGAACCACCAGCGATACGCATCCTGTTCACCTGCCGAAACTGCGACGTCTAATGCGTCGGCAATCTGTTTCAATCCCGGTAAATCTGTGCGGGGAATGGGTTCCTCGAAGTGGTCGATACCAAGTTCCTCGAACTTCCGACCCTGTTGAATCGCGGTAGAAACTGAGTAACCGTTATTTGCGTCGAAGCCCAGGTAAATTTCCGGTGGTAGAAACTCACGTACCAGCTTGAACATTTCGAAGTCTTTGATCGGATCGATGTCTTGGCGCCATCCCTTCCAGTCCATTCGAATCTTGAACGAACGAAAATTCTCGTCCCACCCTTCCTCGACCTTCTGTAGCATCTCTTCCGGTTGCATCCGCCAACCAGAACCTACAGACCAGTACATAGGGATTTGGGTCCGAGCAGCACCACCCATCAAGGTATAGACAGGTAAGCCAGTTTCCTTACCGAAGAGATCCCAAAGGGCGACATCGATAACGCCGACTACATTCGCAGGCACTCGGTACATGCGGTCTTCGTGCCCGAAAGTCAGCGTTTCCCAGTGACGCTCAATCTGTAGAGGATCCTCCCCCACGAGAACGGGTTTTATGATGTTCTCAAGGTAGGCTTCAAAAATGGAAGTTCGACCTGAGCTCGGCGGATTCGCGCCAAATACTTCACTCCAGCCTTCAATACCCGCATCGGTCTGAATGCGGACTAGTGTCTTCCTTATCTTCAGTGGTGTGAGCGTGATGTCGGTAATCTTCATTTAGTCATCCAAGAGCGTGGTCTGATCCTGATGGACGGTCGAAAGCGTCTAACGCGGACGTAAAGCAGTTCAGCCGCGCTATTTAGTCAAACTCGTATAGACTCGATTGATGAAACCTAGCGATTGCCTAACATCACCATATCGTTCGCTCAAATCCGCTGTAAGGTTAACTGCCTCAGCCTCAACTTCGGCCAACGTTTTCCCGTCATTCACAAGTGTCTTAACCCGTTGTCGAACGGTCTTTAGCATGTCGATGTACGCTGCAAGATCTGGCATATCGGTTACGACTCCGTGACCGGGAATCACAATGGTGTCTGGATTCAATTCGGCATAAACCGATTCACAAAAACGAATCATGCCGTCGATCGATCCGCCGCTATCGACGTCAATGAACGGATACCCAAGCTTGTTGAACACGTCCCCGAAATGCACAGCGTTCTGCTTTCTAAATATCACAGCGACATCACCTGCGGTATGTGCCGGACCAGCATGGATCACATCGATGTCCCCACCATTGAAATGAAATGTCATGCGATCAGCGAACGAGATAACGGGACGAGCGTCGGGCGGATAGGCGTCTTGCTTGTATTTGGCGATCACCAGATTAATGATGTTGTCCTTCGCCATCATCTCGGCGGAGTGTTCGTGTGCGACAATCCAACTACCGGCTGGACCTAGCGCCTTATTGCCGTCAGCATGGTCGAAATGCCAATGTGTATTGATCGCGAAATCAATCGATCCACCACCGAGTTCCGCGATAGCCTCATTGACTTTCGGCATCATTTCCGGAAACTGGTCGTCCACAACTAGCACGCCATTCTCACCGATCGAAACCGCTATATTGCCGCCTACGCCAAAGAACACATGAAGTCCTTCTGCAACTGTCTGTACCTCGATCGGGGTATCGAAGTCCCAAGAAAATGCTTGTTGAAGCTGCGCCAAATCCATCACAGTTTCTTCAGTCGCAGTTTCCTGCGCGAAAACTAAGCCGGTGAATAGAAGCGTGACTACGGCTGTACCTAGACGATTTCTCATGGCATTTCCGGACAACAATTGGATTTCATTTTATTTTGGGTCGGTTCGACTTCACGCTCTGGACCCAGACGTGGATAAATGGAGCGAAAGTTCCTCGAACTAAATAAAAAAGGGTCCGCAAAAACGGACCCTCTCTTATCTAGGTAGTCTAGTACCTCGAGCGAGGTCCAAACCGACGTTCGATCAAGTGATCAACTCACTCGATTACATCATGCCGCCCATGTCAGGCATACCGCCTCCTGCTGGCATCGCTGGAGGATTGTCGTCAGGCGCTTCCGCGACCATCGCTTCGGTAGTGATCATCAGTCCGGCAACTGACGCTGCTGCCTGCAATGCAGTACGCGTCACTTTCGCTGGATCTGGAATCCCCTGCTCGATCATGTCGCCGTATTCGCCGGTCGCGCCGTTGTACCCATGGTTCCCTTCAAGAGAACGCACTTTGTCAACAACAACCGCAGGTTCGCCACCCGCGTTTTCAGCAATTTGACGCAGCGGATGGGTCATCGCACGGAGTGCGATCGCAATACCGACATTCTGGTCTTCGTTGTCACCAGAAAGCCCCTCGATATTCTCAAGGGCTCGAATTAGCGCAACGCCACCACCTGGCACAATACCTTCCTCAACCGCGGCGCGAGTTGAATGCAACGCGTCTTCCACGCGCGCTTTCTTCTCTTTCATCTCGATTTCAGTTGGTGCGCCCACCTTAATCACGGCAACGCCGCCGGCAAGCTTTGCCAAGCGCTCTTGCAGCTTCTCACGATCGTAGTCACTGGTCGTGTCTTCGATTTCTTGACGAATCTGCCTAATCCGACCTTCAATTTCCGCTTTCTCGCCTGCACCATCAACGATGGTGGTGTTTTCCTTGCTGCTTGAGATTCGCTTTGCGGTACCCAAGTCATCAAGCGTTGCACCTTCAAGCGTTAGGCCGACTTCTTCGGAGATGACGGTCCCGCCAGTGAGCGTAGCGATATCTTGAAGCATCGCTTTGCGTCGATCGCCAAAACCCGGTGCTTTCGCTGCAGCGATTTTCACGATCCCGCGCATGTTGTTGACCACGAGTGTCGCGAGTGCCTCGCCTTCGATGTCTTCAGCAATGACCATTAACGGTTTGCTTGCCTTGGCAACGTTTTCAAGAACCGGTAGAAGGTCACGAATGTTCGAGATCTTCTTGTCGCAGAGAAGGATGTACGGTTCTTCCAAATCAGCCGACATCGAGTCTTGGTTGTTGATGAAGTACGGTGACAGGTAGCCACGATCGAACTGCATTCCTTCAACAACGTCCAGCTCGTTTTCGAGACCACTGCCTTCTTCGACCGTGATCACGCCTTCTTTGCCGACCTTTTCCATCGCTTCCGCAATGATCTGACCGACGGCAGGATCGTTGTTCGCTGAGACCGTGCCAACCTGCGCGATAGACGTTGAGTCCTCGCAAGGCGTGGACATTTTTCCGAGTTCGGCAACTGCGGCGCTAACAGCCTTGTCAATGCCGCGCTTGAGATCCATGGGGTTCATGCCTGCCGCAACAGATTTCAGTCCCTCAATCAAAATGCCTTGAGCGAGAACCGTGGCGGTCGTGGTTCCGTCGCCAGCTTCGTCAGATGTCTGACTAGCTACTTCCTTCACCATCTGCGCACCCATGTTCTCGAACTTATCTTTTAGTTCGATTTCCTTCGCGACAGACACGCCATCCTTGGTAACTGTTGGCGCGCCGAAAGATTTGTCGAGAATTACATTTCGACCTTTCGGACCAAGCGTTACCTTCACGGCGTTCGACAGGGTATTGACCCCGTCAAGCAACCGCGAACGGGCGTCATCAGAGAATTGGACTTCTTTTGCACTCATTATTGTTTTTCCCTCAAACCGTGGTTATTCAATGACGCCGAAAATTTCGGATTCGGAGAGAATCAAATACTCGTCATCTTGGAGTTTAACGGTGCTACCACCGTATTGCCCAAAGATGACTTTGTCGCCGACCTTGACGTCGAGCGGTCGAACGTCGCCACTATCCAGGATCTTTCCTGGTCCGACAGCCTGTACCGTGCCTTGTGATGGCTTTTCGTTCGCCGAGTCCGGCAAAACGATGCCACCGGCGGATACGGCCTCGTCCTCGTCACGTGTCACTACAACACGATCATGAAGGGGTCGAATATTCATCGATATCCTCAATGGTTGGTAAAGTTTGTGTTCCCTACTCAGTGCTTCAAAGCAACTAAGTGCGCAAATTTTAGCACTCTCGACTTGAGACTGCTAATTATTTAGCAGTTCCATAGCTTGTTTGCTAACAAGAGGTGACAATTGAACGAGGAAGCCGCCGACACCGTCAAGTGGATCATCGAGTCCATACCCAGTGGCTCAGTCGCAACGTACGGACAAATTGCCGAAATCGCTGGATTACCTCGCAGTGCACGCTTCGTCGCACGGGTACTCAGCAATTCTGGTGAGACCGACTGTTTGCCGTGGCACAGAGTTATTCGAGCGGACGGACGTATCGCGCCAAGACCTTCTGCGGATGAACAAATCAAGCGACTTAAGGCAGAGCGCGTCGAGGTTATCGACGGTCGCGTAAACCTATCGCGATTTCAGTGGTCTGAAAGATAAGTAATCTCATCCAGTATCGCATAGTGAAATACGCGTCGATGCTATGATGTTGGCGATTTCTAGTCCATTCACCTGATCCCTATGCCGAGTTTCGACACAGTCTCAGAAATTGATTGGCAAGAGGTCCGCAACGCTGTTGATCAAGCAAAACGCGAACTTGGGACACGGTTTGATTTTCGTCATGTGGACTCGGGGATCGAGCTCACTGAGCACGCCATCGAAGTTCACGCTGAAGAGGAATTCCAAATTCACCAGCTACTTGAGATCCTAAAGAGCAAGTTAGTGAACCGCAAAGTTGATGTAAAGGTACTACAGCCTGGAGAAATAACCGCATCCGGTAAGACAAGACGCCAAGTGCTTTCACTCATTGAAGGCATAGACCGTGACACATCAAGATTGATCAGCAAACGCATTAAGAACCTCAACAAAAAGTTGCAAGTGCAAGTACAGGCTGATCAAGTCCGTATTTCGGGTAAAAAACGCGACGAACTCCAGGAAGCCATAGTTGATCTACGTGAGATGGATTTACCCATGCCGTTGCAGTTCAAAAACTATCGAAACTAAATTTGTCCTACTGGTCGTATTCACTTGACTGAAGCAGTCACTAATAAACCTGTAATCAATCGAATTTCCGTCTATCTCGATGTGCGTCTATGGCGCATCTTCTTACTTGGCACGGTGAGTGGGTTTCCTTGGCTATTTATTGGTGCCGGGATGACGGCATGGCTAACCGATGTCAATCTATCGCGAACCGCAATAGGGTTATTCGGTGCTGTATTCGTGGCTTACACGATCAACTTCCTCTGGGCACCCCTGATTGACCATTTGAAACTACCTGGTTTACGGCGACTCGGACACCGAAAATCTTGGATCGTGCTTTGCGTGTTATTACTCATCGTCCAAGCACTTATCCTCGCATCGACCGGACCGTCTTTCAGTTTGTTGCTTACGGCAGTGGTTTGTCTCGGCATTGCGATCGTCTCTGCAACACAAGACTTAGCAATCGATGCATACCGCGTCACGGTAATCGAGAAGCATGAAGAACACATGCTCGGTCACGCAGCAGCGATGGCTACTTGTGGATGGTGGACGGGTTTAAGTCTGCCAGGAGCATTTGCATTCATATTGGCAGATCAGTTTGGGTGGAACGCGGTCTTCTTCGGACTCACTGGAATTCTGGTCCTGATGCTGCTAGGCGTTCTATGGGTAATAAAGGAACCGACCGTCGATGAGAAACCGATCGCTAGCGTAGCGAGTGTTACGCGTATCCAGTTCTTTGATCGGACCTACGTCGCCGCGGTCTCAGAATTCTTTCAGCGCAATGGGATGCGCCTCGCGCTCGGGCTCTTGCTCTTCATCTTTATGTTCAAGTTAGGTGAAGCGTTTCTCGGTCGTATGGTCGTTGTTTTCTATAAGGAAGTTGGCTTCACGAACGCAGACATCGGCGTTTACTCAAAAGGTCTCGGCTTGGCGATCACGATTTCTTGTGCGATCGCGGCTGGTTTTTTTACGAGTAAATTCGGTACGGTAAAAGGTTTGATGCTAGCCGGAGTCGGTATGGCAGCAACGAATCTTCTGTTTGCATGGTTAGCAACCGTTGGACCCGATAAGTCGCTCCTCGTCTTTGCATTGGTCGCAGACGGCGTTACGAGTGCACTATCGACGGTTGCTTTCGTAGCGTTCATTACGTATTTCACGAGCCACCTACATGCAGCAACCCAATACGGAGCTCTTGCATCGTTGGGTAACTCGGGTCGTACGCTTCTCGCGGCGTCTAGTGGAATGCTTGTAGATTGGCTAGCAGGAGACTGGGCAACATTCTTCGTTCTAACCGCGCTGATGGTGTCCCCGGCGATTTTGATTCTATGGTGGATCAGCCGTGCGATCCGTGAGCAGCAGGCTGAGAACTAGGCAACCCTAGGTAGCGAGTCGTTGCTGCTTCTCCGGGTCGAGAGTGGCTCTGCCTCCACGCTTTCGAACAGACTCCGCTGAACCCATCGCTCATCGAGGTTGTTCCTCTCCAACGGAGCATCAAACGCGCTGCGAACTTGACCATTCTTAAGTATGTGTTGAGTAACGACGCCCGCCTTCGCAAGTTCTGCCGCAAGGATCGAGTGACGGTGACACCCGTATGGGTCGCATTCCACACACATGATCGCTACACGCCTTTCGCCCAACCGTTCCAAGATCTGCTTCATCCCTTCGTCAAACGCATCACACGCAATTTGCCGGCGGTAATCTGAAAGACTCTCACAACCATTACGCATTTTCGAATTGTGGGAGCCCAGCTGATTGCCGAGGTACTCGTAATCAAATCCCGACTGTCTCAGCTTCCGCCGGATCACTTCGTAATTGAAGTGTGGTACGTGGCGGCTGAACGGGATTGTTCGAACATCAATTACCTGTTCAATTGACCACTTTCTAAGCAGAGCCGCAAACGATCGATAACTCATATTCGAGTGACCTATCGAAAAGACTTCCTTATTTTGCCGATTCATGTTCAATTCCTTTCCCTTACCTGTGATTTTATACACTTTCTAACAAGAAGACAACGATGAGGTCGCAGAGACGTTCCGCATCACAACGTGCGGAGCAACGCTTTGAAACCTCTTGTGTACTTCACCTTTCGTTCGCGAGCGAGGAAGACCTCTCCAGTTCGAGGTCGGTAACCCAGCGCGCGTCCGAGTCGGAGCGTGCCGTTTCCGTTGAGTTCGTACTCTAGGTCGCAGGCATCTAACAACCGTCGGGCATCAGTCATCGTGCGTTCCGTCAACCGATGCTTTAGAGCGGACTCCGCGGCACATGCCGTAGGCTCCTTTGTAAGCGAGCACAAATACATCGGCGAGCAACGAAGCGATCGAGACTGAACCGTCAGTGTGTCCTTCGAATGCTCTAGTGTGACTGCAAACGTCGCTTCAAACGTGGCGTCGCCAGACTCGTCAAGTTCCCAGGCGTTGTCAAACTTTCTGGTGTAGAACGCGTAACCGGCAAGCTCTACAGGGTCGCGTACAAATACGTCCGAGTCTTCAAATTCGTCAACAACACATCCACTAGGATCGACAACTCTTCCCTTCAATGTCCCCGGCAATACGGGTCGGCTCTGTCGGTAAATCCAGTAACCCGTCACCTCGCGCTGTAAGTTAGTACGCCAGTCTTCGAGGTCATACAGAACACCGTCTACAAGTGGAATATAAGATGAGTGGTCAACTTCTAGCATCACTCGGTGATTTGCGTTAAGCATGCCGAGTACTTGACGTAAGGAAAGTGCCGCAGTAGGCTGTGGCGCTTTTACGTAACCTGTATACTCGAAAAACTTTGTCATCCACCGTCGAGGCACACCGTGCTTTTCGGTTTTTTCTGCCGTAATTTCGAGTTCGACTAAGCGCCGCGCTTCTTCATAACTGAGGTCAAGTTCAATCGCAACCGCTCGAATGCCGCTATCAACTCGCATGTCAATGCGTCTCTCAGGTGTCGCGGTGCTCCGTTTGCCGTCGGCAAAACAAAAGCTAGGCAACCGAGTTTGCTCTCGAATAAACACGTTTCTCAGCATCTTTGATCTCATCACGTTCTCTTCCATGGCAAAGATAAAGTCTGTTACGACACGTTGTGTCGTCATTTGAAAGCCGCTTTCAAAGTGGTACAGTTGTCCAACCGCAGCGATAGGATCGGATATCGATGGCAAACGACCGACCGCGCATAGATCGCGTTACGACTACTAGCGGCGATGCTGGCACAACCAGTCTCGCCGATGGCAAGCGACACGAAAAAGGTAGTCCACGCATGGAGCTTGTCGGCACGCTAGACGAACTCAACTGTGAGCTGGGACTCGCAGCACTCTGTCTTGACGGCGCTTTGCGTGAACAGCTTCGAACGATTCAAGCACGGGTGTTTGACGTTGGCGCGGCCGTCGCAACGGGCAAACCGCAACCTTATTGGGGACGTGAAACCGAACGTCTTTCAGCTGTCACGGAGGAAATCAACTCGGCACTAGAACCGCTTGCGGAATTCGTACTACCTGGCGGCAACGAAGCAAATGCACGATTACACGCTGCACGAGGGATGACTCGGCGATGTGAACGCGTGTTCTGGCGCCTTGAGGATCCGGTACTTATTGAAGCGTCGATAGGTGCGTTTCTCAATCGACTCTCCGATTTCTTGTTTGTCGCTGCCCGCAGCGTGTGCGAAGATGAAGTCTTGTGGAAGCCTCTTAGGGAGTAGCTGAATGCACTAAGTAGTACTTAGGTTGTCGCGAATTTCGTATTCGATAAAACCCAACTGGCGCATTTCACGAGCAAGGCGATTGAGGTCCTGCCACTCACGCCGGTTTTTTCGTACACTCACCAGCGAGTGCATAGCACCGTCAATTGGGATCGCCACGGCCCATGCCAACGGCTTCCCCTGCATATCTGCGAGATTACCGCCTCTCACCGAACGATGTACGCGGTATACAAGCGGCTTGCCGATCGCATGTCGGTGGGCGTCAATATCAGTGGTCAGAATCGTTTTGGGTTCCATTTGACGGCCTCTGCCGAGCAACACCTTAGACAATGGTGTAGCTGCATATAATACAAGTGATACACCATTGATAAAACTGTCATACAAAAACGTCATATTAGTCGTTAATGTATGATAAAGATCTTCGCAAGTCGCGACAGGAGCTCCCCATCATGTTGAAGTCTTTACTCGCTGGTCTATTTACGATGATCCTAGTCGTCGGTGTCGCATACGATGCGGATGCCCGACGATTTGGAGGTTCTTTTAAGTTCAGCAGTGCCAAAAGCTATAAATCGCCTGCCTTCAAGAGCTTCTCGCGCAAGACGACACCGCGTCCAAGGGCTACTTCAAGTCGACCATCGACACAGTCTGCAACTTCCCGTCAGTCGTCCAGCGGTTTTGGTGGTGCGACGCGAGGGAGTTCAACGACCGGCGCAACAAGCCGAGCCTCGTCAAGCGCACGATTCGCGCGCGCCCCGACCAACAATTTCCGCAGCACTAGACAACAAAGCGCGTATCGCAACTATCAATCGCAACATCAGAGCAAATTCCAAGGCAAAGCAACGAACACCGGACAAGCGGCATCGTCTTCGCCACTCTATCAACGCGCGTCGCAAAACTCCGGTCGAACACGCAACGACTATTGGCAACGTCGCGACAACTTTTACGGTGGATGGAACACACCGAATTACGTCTACATGGGCTCGCCTAGCTACGGTATGTTCGACGGCCTGTTCTTAGGCTACATGCTCGGTCACGCATTCACACCACGCTACTCAGCGTTCGCATACCACCATCAAAACGATGCCGGTATGAAAGAGTGGATGGCGGAGATGGAGAAGCAGGCGACCGAAAATGAAGAGATACGTGCGCAACTTGACGCACTCAAAGCAGAGATGGCTAAACTCGAAGGCACACCCATCGATCCGTCTTACTTACCTGATGGTATCAATCCGGACATGGTGCTGGCTCCTGACGTCGTTCGCACGCTTGCCCCAACGTTCAAGTTGTGCACCGCACGAACGGAAGGAAACTACCAACGATTCGGCGAGCTCGTTCGGCAACAAGCAGGCAGCGGTGTGCTCGTTGAGATCGTGAACACGAATGGTTCCATGCAAAACCTTGAGTACATGCAGAACGGAAAGTGTGACGGCGCTTACGTGCAACGCAACGCATTCGGTGTGTATGCTGAACAAAACCCTACTGGTGGCTACAACTTCGAACGCGTGGCGACACCAGCCGTCGAGTTCGCCCACATGATCTGCAATCGCAATAGCGACGTCGATGATGTCGGCGATTTACCCGGCAAAACGCTCCTGGTCGACGTCGTCGGTTCCGGGACTGAACTCACCTGGAGCGAGTTCGTGTACATGGACGACACTTACGGCGCCGTACACACGGAAAATGTAGGCGGCACCACAGCACTGACTCGTGTTGCAAATGGCGAATCAGACTGCATGCTCTTTGTTGCGTCGCTTAACACCGAACTATTGCAGAGCGCAAGCACGATGGGGGACAAAGTGGTGCTCGTTCCGGTGAACGACTGGGACTTTAACGATATGCAGTATGGCCACGGCAAACTCTTTCAGGGTCACCAAGATCCTTCCGGAGCGGATGTTTATGTATTCCTGGATATTCCCGATGATCAATATCCGAGCATCCAAGATGGTCTCATCTTCTCTGAAGTCGAGACTTTGACCGTGCCGGTTGACATGATTGCAAGTCTAGCGTGGCGCGACGAAAACGCGCAGGCATACGACTCGTTTCTTGGCGCAGTTCTCGACGCACAACCAGCGATCGACGACCTGACGCGCGAGCACTAGAAATCTCGTCACCACTCATTACCGATCATAGAGTCGTTCGCCATGTCCATGAAACAGTATCTGCGCATCAAGGTTCAAGATGCTAAGAACCGCTGGTCGAGTGATGGTAAGGACAAAAGAACTCGTATTGATGATTCGTTGCCGTTGAACATGCGGGTTGGATCGCGCGTACAGTTTGCGGAGGCGCCGTTCTTGATCGCGGGAGATGACACCCACGTGCCTTATCCCGGTGAAGAGACGTTGCTCGCCGCGTTCAGTGAAGTCGAGCTCGCCGGGATGAAAACGTTCCGTCTATATCTTGATTCACGCGCGGACGATGACCTAAGTGTGATGCTAATGCTGTTAATGGACGACACCGGTGAACAGGTTGACGAACGCTACGTTTTCCATGAACAGTATGAACTGCCGATTTTTCACGTCGCCATGGCAGACGTACCGGACCATGAAGATGAGACTTCTGCGGTAGATTTCTGGCTCGCGAAGGACGAAGGAATATTGGGCATGCCACTATTCCATACACCGGACGAATCGACCTACGAGAGACTATGGGAACCAGATCATGACGTCTGGCTCAAGCCTGCCTCGTCGACAGAAACGATAAAACTCGATCCTTACGGCGAAAGCACGACGGAAGTCGAACATCTCGGAACGATGTTGTATGCACGCGTGGTCGAAGGTCTGGGGGGCGTCGAGTTTCAGGAGTATCTGCTACCAACCGTCGAACGCGACACCGACGGATTTCGTGTACGTATCTGGGTGGGATTGCCACTGGCTCCTACTGATATGGACCTACCCGATGCAATCTAACAACCTATTTATTCCAATTCGTACGCACTTAAGGAGGATACAGCAGTGCTAGACAAACTCGCATTCTGGAAAAACTATGGAGAAGGCAAACTAGCCGACGCTGGCGACGCCATTCTTACTGGTATGGTCAAACTCGACCCGGAAGGCACCTCAAGAGCTGAGATCGGTGCCGAACGAGAGAAGTTCGAGAAATTCGCGCTTGAGGTTGAGGACTATCGGGTGACTTACAACCGTGAGGCCGCTGAAGCTGAAGCAGCACGCACCGCATACAACAAGAAAATGGACCAGATTCGCGCGCTTGAAGATGCCGCTGCGGTCAGTCCCGAAAAGTCAGACAAACTTTCGCTAGCGGCAGACAAGCTGAAAGCGGAGGCGGCGGAGCTGCTGGCGAGCGCCCGCACCGAGATCGAAGAAGCCGAAATGGCCAAGCAAGATCTCGACGAAGTCGAAGCTATTCAGGAGGAGATGGCGGAAACGATCAAGATGCTTGAGTCGAATCTCAAGAAAGCGCAAGCTGAAATGGCTCGTGCAAAGCGCGCTGAAGACCGTGCAAGTAAACGCGCTCAGCACCAGGAACGACTGGCCGGGATCCGTAGCGGCACAACGAATGTGGGCGTCGCGTCCAAAGTCATGCAAGAACAAGCCGCGAAATCACGTCAAGCTGCAAACGCTGCAAGCCGTCGCGCGGAATTGCTTGGGGACGCGCGCGAGAAGAAGGATCCGGCGTTTGAGGATGCTGACGTTGCGGCAGTGCTCGCAGGCGTTGACGAAGAGAACAAGCCACCAGCACCTAACCTGCCTGACAAGCTGTGAGACCTGCACGCACTAGTGTTCGATCTTTGCGTTGTTCTATGAGCGGATCATGAAAAAGGCGCTCTGGTACACCATTGGTGTGATCGTAGCGGGCGCACTGCTGTATTTCATCCTAGGTTGGCTAACCAGCCTGTTGACCATCATTGCACTCACGATCGTCGTGTTTGTCGTTTTCATGTTCCTACGTAAACGGTTGAACAAAGACTGACGCGATTACTCTGCGTGCTAGCGACGTGATTTCTCGAGTTGTTCTCTCGCTAGCGTTCGCCATAAGCTGCTCGTGCGTGATGGCAGCGGAACCGCTTCGCGTGGTCGCTAGCGAGTTACCACCGTGCGTATTCGCTAACGACGAGTTGAGTGGATTCTCGATCGAACTATGGGAATCGATTGCGGATGAGCTCGACCTCAATTACGAGCTCGAGCTGGTGAATTTTGAGGCGAAACTCGGCGCGATTCGCGATAGGAACGCCGACGTAGCAATCGGTTGTATAAGCGTCTCAGAAGAACGTGAGCGGTCTATGGATTTCACCCACGCCGTAATCGCTAATGGATTTTCAGCCGCAAGCTTGATCGAAGCCAGTCTGATTCCGAGTTTCAGTGATGAAAGCCTGAAGATGCTGCTACTTTTGTTGCTGTTTGTCATTTTCTTCTCACACCTGATGTGGTGGTCCGAACATGGTCAGAGCTCGATCAGCGATCGGTATTTCCCTGGCGTCTTTCAATCCATCTGGTTTAGTTTGGTCACGATGTCTACTGTAGGTTACGGCGATATCGCGCCTCAACGATGGCTAGGCCGCATCAGTGCCGCGTTATTGATCGTGACGGGCGTGACAGCTTTCGGCGTAATCGTTGGTCAGTTCGCCGCCGATGCGATCGAACAACGCGCTCAGAAACCCGTTCAATCCGTCAGTGACCTCCGAAACTACGTTGTAGGAGCCAAAACAGGTACGGCAGCCACCTTTTATTTAGGTGCACTTGGTGTTGAGATGGAGGAACACGCTAGTCTGAACGAAGCTGCCGAGGCGATGCGAGACGGTTCGGTGGACGTGATCGTGCACGACACGCTTGCAATCACGCACCTTGTTCAACGCAACGAAGATCTCGTCACAACAGGACCGGCATTTGCGCCGCACTACATTGGGATCGCATTGCAAGAAGCGTCGCCGCTACGCGAGTCTCTAAACGAAGCGCTATTGAAGTTGCAATCTGACGGGCGCTTCCAAGCCATTCATGATCGTTGGCTTTAGTACTCGCAAAAGAAGTACCAATCGACTAGCAAGTTAGCAGCGTAGGTCTCCGGTTTGACGGAATGGTCTAACTTGCCATCACCGGTTAACTCGCCGCCACCTCTGCGTCCCGCTTTTCCCACATTTCCCGCATCTGCTTTGCGGTGCCAACGTGATCGCCCTTTACCGCCAACATCCCGCCGTCCACGACGAGATCAATGCCGGTAACCCAGCGACTCTCATCACTACCCAGATAGACACATGCGTGAGCAATGTCAATCGCTTCGCCACCGGGACCTGTCAACGGCATTAGACCCCCGCTGACGTTTCGAACAAATCTCGCCAGACGGTTTTTCTTATGGTCGTCCGTGATCTGTTGACCGTGCGTGTGACCGCCCCAGAAGATCGGCGTTGCAATGGCACCCGGACTCACTGCGTTCACTCGAATCCCTAGCGGTCCGAGTTGCATCGCGGCTGCTTTGGTGTAGTTCGAAAGTCCGGCTTTGGCCGCGGAATACAGAGGATCCGCTGCCACTTCCGCTTGATGTGCGCCTTTCGAAGAGTTATTGATGATTGAACCAGCGTGTTGCTTCCGCATGATCGGCGACACAAGCTTGGTAGCGACCATACAGGTACCTAATAGGTACCACTGCGAGTACTTGAAACTCTCCTCGTTCACATCTTCAATGTTGAACGCGTGAGGACGACCCGGCATCGCCGATGAGCCGCCAGCGTTGTTGAACAGAACGTCGATACGACCCCATCGCTCGACCGCCGTATTGATCACCTTCGCAATCTCTTCCTCATGCAACACATCTGCCTGAACGAACATCGCGGAACCATCCGGTTGCCTCGCTTCAACCTGCTTGCCGAGTTCCTCGTTGCGTCCACAAAATACGACCTTCACCTTCGGCGCAATATGCCTCAACCGTTGCTTCTCCGATTCCGCTAGTCGCGCCGGTGATTACAGCGACTTTCTCGTCTAATCTACCCATGGCTACCAGTTCCTATTACCTGAACCCAAGTTTCTAGTTCTGATTGAAATTGGGATCGCGCTTCGCTAAGAATGCTGATACCGCTTCGGCATGGTCTGGAAGGCGCCGAGCGATCTGATCCCGTATACCTTCCCGCTCCATGACCGCCTCAAGATCTGAATCCATCGGATTCCGGTTTAGTAATTCCTTAATCATCATGACCGCTTGCGTTGGGTTATTGGCAATCTCCTGTGCTTTCGCCATCGCCACACTCATCAGTTCATCGGGCTCTGCTACAGCACTGACCAAACCAAGACTTAATGCCTCTTCGCCAGAGACCATTCGGCCAGTAAGACACATATCGGAGGCCGGTCCGAGCCCAATTAGATTGGCGAGAAGACGCGTCGAACCAAGTTCCGGCATCAATCCCATCTTGATGAATCGGATGCTGAGATTTGCGGCAGTCGAGGCAATTCGAATGTCGAACGGCAGAATCATCGTTAAGCCAACACCAACCGCGTAGCCATTGATTGCGGCGACTGTCGGCTTCGAGTTACGAATGAAGTGCGTGAAATTCGCGCCGCCCCGTCGCAGGGACTCGCCTTCGCCGGACTTATTCGTTTCGACCCGTTCGGCAAATACGTTTAAATCAGCACCCGCACAAAACGCTCTCCCCGCACCAGTAACGAGAATCGCACCGATTGAATCATCCTCGTTCCATTCACCGATCTGTTCCATTAGCTCGGAGGACATCGTATCTGTCCAGGCATTTAAACGCTCAGGCCGGTTGAGGGTAATGACGCCTACCCGGCCGTCTCTGTCGGTGATGATCTGTTCATGCGCCACGATTAGAGAGTCCTTTCAATTAACATTGGTGGGAAGCATAGAGGATACCAGTCGGCGACAAGATATGTCAATGAGTCGCGTTGAGTTTGCTTCGTTCAATCTATCTCACGACGTCTCGCACACCAATTTACTCCCAAAAGAAGATCGTGAGCTTTCGCCTTACGACATAAACAACGCGGTCTGTATCAAAGCGATTCGCACTTCGTTGTACGATTTTCATAACAATAAGTGTGGATCAGTGTATTCGTCCTTGTGCTGTACGATGATCATCCCTTATCAGATGCTTGTGGCGCATGACTTACTTAGCTCCTACGTCTTGAATGCTCCCGCGGATGCGTGTTTCAAGCTTCGTTGCTACATGATTAGCGATTGCGAACGCATACGAATTGATCATCGAATCGTCTGAGAGAATATATTGAAATGTGGAAGTGTGACTTCCATATTTCAAGGTGAAATTGAACGTATGATCGTCCGAACTTGCCACCTTCACGACGTCGAGGAACTGCTCAACGACTCCCCTCTTGTTGGCTTGATCGGCGCAAGGGAATTCGGCAAAACTACGCTCGCACAGGAGATACTGAAGAACCTCTCGGGACGCGGTCACTTCTTTGATCTTGTGGCATCGAAAGGCACGGCTAGGCTGAGTGATCCTCTTTTCGCTCTTGGCGAACTAACCGGATTGGTGATCCTTGATGTAATTCATGCGGGGGTGAACGCTTTTCCGTTGGAGAAAGGGTTCAGAGTAGTTGCAGCGTCACAGATGCTCGAAGATATCGTCTGACAACCCTAATCTGACTCTATCGCGCAAGATGACGCAAAAAGAATTCATCACCATTAACTTGAGTCAGAGTATCAAGCGTCTCACGTCGCCTAGTTTCTCGACGAGTGATTGCATGAACCGTCCGCCTTCCGCGCCATTGATAGCGCGATGGTCATATGAAAGCGATAACGGCAGAATCTTGCGTGGTTCGAATGCCGAGCCATCCCAGACCGGTTTCGTCGCTAATCTAGCCACCCCTAATATCGCCACTTCTGGCGCATTAATAATCGGTGTGAAGCCTGTTCCGCCAATCCTTCCCAGACTCGAAATCGTGAAACTTGCACCACTAATCTGATCTGGTTTAAGTTTCTTCTCTCTTGCCGCCGTACTCAGCGCTTCGAGCTCTGTCGCGATATCGCGTAGCCCTTTGTCGAGAACATCACGAATGACGGGCACTATAAGACCATCCGGTGTATCGACGGCAATACCGATATGAATGTACTTCTTAAGGATTAGCGTCTTGAGCGTGGGACTGATTGATGCGTTAAAGCGCGGATGCTCTCGTAGCGTCGAGGCGCATGCTTTGAGTATGAACGGCAATGCGGTTAGTCGCTGATCCCCTACCCGATCTTGATCGTTCAATTCGACGCGGAATTCCTCAAGTTCAGTCACGTCGGCTTGATCGTGCTGAGTTACGTGTACCACGTTCAACCAGCTACGCACGAGATTCTCAGCACCGCGCGACTGCATTCGGGTAAGCGGAATTTCCTCCGTCTCGCCGAATCGTGAGAAATCGGGGTATTCGACTTCCGGTAATCCAGCGGCCGAGACAACCTCCACCGGTTTGAGCATTTGGGTTTTGACGTACAGCTTCACATCGTCCTTAACGATGCGACCGCGTACTCCGGAACCTTCAACCGACGAAAGGTCTACACCCAGTTCTCTTGCCAAACGCCGAACCGCAGGACCAGCGTAGACAGCGGCGGATCTATCTCTCCTCGATTGATCTGAGGTTGGTGTTTCCGCCGGAATTTGCGGGGATGCTCTACTTTCGTTGCTCGCCGAAGCTACGGACGGTGAATCGTCTATCGGTATCGGGCTGAGAGTCGTCTGTTTCTGCTCCGGAGCCGAAGACCTTACTGTTGCTACGAGGGTATGGTCGGTCACCGTATCGCCGACAGCGACCGCGAGACTCTCTAAGACACCTTCAACACCCGAAGGGATCTCCATGGTTGCCTTGTCAGACTCAAGTACTATCAACGCTTGATCGGCTGATACTGATTGGCCGACCTCTACGAGTACTTCGATGACCACCACATCTTCGACATCGCCTAGTTCAGGTAGCCGAATTTCAAAGAGCTCGCTATGACCATCCGCAGTTTCTGACGGCTGCGGTTCAGCGGGATCGCTCGTCGTTGGTGCAGGTTCTACCGATTCAAGCTCTTCGCAAACTTGCACTTCATTTGGCGGAGCGGGTTCTTCAGCGGATTCTGCAGTACTCTCCGTTACTTCAAGTACGGCGACGAGGTCGCCCGTATCGATGATGTCACCGAGTTTCATGTTGATCGACTTAATTTCACCCGTTACGGGTGACGGGACTTCCATCGACGCTTTATCCGATTCGATGACTAACAACGCGTCATCGACTTCGACGCGCTGGCCGATCTCGACACAGATTTCGATTACTTCGACGTCCTGTGCTTCACCTACATCAGGAATGAGAACTTTGAAGTCGCTCATGCGTCACGCGGCTCAGGCTTTGACGGATCGATTTTTAATTCGACGATAGCCTTTGCGACATCCGCGTCCGATACGACCTGTGCGTCTGCTAGTTCCTTAAGCGCTGCAAGCGTGATGTAGCGTTCGTCGACTTCAAAGTGACGACGCAGTTCGCGACGACTATCGCTCCGCCCGAATCCGTCGGTCCCTAACACGCGGTACGGTGCGTCAAACGAGGATCGAATTGACTCCGCGTGGAGCTTCATATAGTCAGTTGCCGCGATCACAGGGATCTCCCCGTTCAATCGAGCCGCGACGAACGACTCACGCTGTGGTTGGTCAGGGTGGAGCAAATTCCAACGCGCAGTCTCAAGACCTTCTCGAGCTAGCTCGGTAAAGCTCGTCACGCTCCAAACACGACATGCGACGTCGTAGGTTGACGACAATCGCTCAGCCGCCTTGATTACCTCCCGCAAAATGGTTCCGCTGCCAAGCAGGTTTACTATGCGGCCTGATTGACGTTCCGCATCACCGTACGTCGACAGGAGATACATTCCTTTGAGTATGTCTTCTTCTATACCTTCAGGCATCGGTGGCTGCACGTAGTTTTCGTTCATCAAAGTGATGTAGAAAAACACGTGCTCGTCGTTGGCATACATCCTGCGTAAACCATGATGGACGATCACGGCCAATTCATACGCGTAGCAGGGATCGTAGGACACGCAGTTTGGTATCGTCGCGGACAAGACATGACTGTGACCATCCGCGTGTTGTAGTCCTTCGCCATTGAGTGTTGTGCGTCCTGCGGTTGCTCCGAGTAGAAAACCCCGCGCTTGCATGTCACCCGCTGCCCAAGCGAAGTCACCAACCCGTTGGAATCCAAACATCGAATAAAAGATGTAGAACGGTATAAGGGTGAAGCCATTCGTACTGTAAGAGGTCGCGGCGGCGATCCACGCAGCGAATGCTCCCGCCTCATTAATGCCTTCCTCAAGTACTTGACCGTCCTTCGACTCTCGATAAGTCGCAAGTTCGCCTGCATCTACGGGTTCATAGAGCTGACCTTCCGACGAGTAGATGCCCAGTTGCCTGAACAGTCCTTCCATTCCGAACGTTCGGGCTTCGTCCGGAATGATCGGCACGATACGATCGTTTATCTCCTTATCGCGTAAGAGTGCGCCCAAGATCCGTACGAACGCCATCGTGGTTGATATTTCGCGATCTCGAGAGCCTTCGAGCTGTGCCTTCATGATGGAAAGGTCTGGCACCTCAAATCGTGCCTTAACCTCGATTCGCCGCGGAATTGGACCACCGAGCTTTTCACGTTGGTGTTTCAAATACACCATTTCTGCGTGGTCTTTGGGTGGGCGGTAGTACGGCACCGACTCGACTTCGACATCGGTCAGTGGGATATCGAATCGATCACGAAAGTGCTTGAGTTCGTCAAACGTAAGTTTCTTAACCTGATGAGTCGTGTTCTCAGACTCGCCGGCGTCACCCATGCCGTAGCCCTTGACCGTCTTCGCCAGGATGACGGTGGGCTGGCCGCGATGGTGTACGGCGGCGTGGTAGGCCGCATAGACCTTCTGAGGATCGTGTCCGCCACGATTCAGGCGCATGATCTGATCGTCGGTCAGGTCCTTAACCAGCTCCAGTGCTTCCGGGTATTTACCGAAGAACTCGGCGCGCGTGTAACCACCACCTTTCGCTTTGTAATTTTGGTATTCGCCGTCGACGGTTTCATCCATACGCTGCTGCAACAATCCCTTAGTGTCGTTCGCGAACAGTGGATCCCAGTGGCGACCCCATATGACTTTGAGCACGTTCCAACCAGCACCTCGGAACGCGCCTTCAAGCTCTTGGATGATCTTGCCGTTTCCTCGTACCGGTCCGTCTAATCGCTGCAGATTGCAATTGATGACGAAGATTAGGTTGTCCAAGCGTTCGCGACCTGCCAGCGACAACGCCCCCATTGTTTCAGGTTCGTCACACTCGCCGTCGCCAAGGAATGCCCACACTTTTCGATCACCCATGGGGATCAACCCGCGTGCGTCGAGGTATTTCATGATGTGAGCTTGGTAGACCGCTTGCATTGGTCCTAAACCCATCGAAACGGTTGGAAATTGCCAGTACTTCGGCATGAGTTTCGGATGCGGATACGAAGAAAGTCCCTTACCGTTCGTTTCCTGCCGAAAGCTGTCCAGATCCTCCTCGTCTAAGCGACCTTCGAGGTAGGACCGTGCATAAATCCCAGGCGCACTATGTCCCTGGAAATAGATCAAGTCGCCCGCGGTCTCGTCTTCGGGACCGCGAAAAAAGTGATTGAAACCAACGTCGTATAGCGTTGCAGACGATGCAAACGTTGAAATATGTCCGCCCAAATCGCCGTCCTTACGATTGACGCGGACTACCATCGCAAGCGCATTCCATCGCATCATGCTCCGAATCCGGCGTTCGATGTGATGATCGCCAGGGATGTTTGCTTCGAGATGCGCAGGTATCGTATTTCGATACGGCGTCGTGACCGTAAACGGCAGCTGCGAGCCGTTTCGGGTTAATTGGGATGAAAGTTGGCGAAGTAAATACGCGGCCCGATCTGGACCCTCATGCTTTAGTACGTAATCGAGGGAATCGAGCCACTCAGCAGTTTCTTCAGGATTAGTATCGTGATTCGCCCGATCAGCAGGCATCTCGCACGTAATTCGGTGTGTCAAAACGATTATAGAAGGCGTATTGGCGCTTTAAGATGGTGGACATCGTGTCGCCGACAGCGTGGTTTCGTGCAAATCTGGACTGAATTCGACGACGATTTTCGCGCTGGGTGTGAATTCGGTGTCTGCGCGTAGGGATAAACTAGCCACCATAGATTTGAAACATGAAACCTTCTCGCTTAGAGAAGTTCGGTTGCGGTCTCGACTTCGTGTCAACCTTTTTTGACGCACCGAAAATCAGTCATCGTTTTGGACTCAATCTCTGAGAAACGGGTCACTAGAAAGGCGCGAAGACTCAGTGCCGATGCACTTCGATCGACGGCGAACTCCTGAACATCGTCGAGGTATCGAAAGTTCGTCGTGTACTTCATCTCTGTTAGTTTTACGCCCGGAAAGAGTCGAAGCGGTTTTGGCACTCCGAGCATCAGCTCTTTAGGTCCGCGTCTATGCGCGTCTATCGTGAGGTGAAATCGCATGTTCTCAATCAGCTTTTTTTGAAACTTGCTGGCCATACCGTCCGGAGCGTCGTCATCCAATACCATACCGTCCGGAGCGTCGTCATCCAATACCATGCTGTCGAAAGGCAGTGGTATCTCATACGTCACGGTGGCATTTGTCGCATTTACAACCTTTGCGCCTCGTAAGACAAATCGCAAACCACGGAAAACATCAAAACCACGGAAGATATTGAATGACGATTCTGAGCCAATTGAGTCGCCAACTTCGGCATCCCCATCGAGTTCTTCGTCTGACTCTTCACGGCGCTGAAGCAATCGTTCAAGCGTATCTTCCGTAAACTCAAACGTGTGATGGCGTATCTGCGGTTCTTCTTGGTCGGGACCAATCGCCTCTTCGGTGTACGAACACAGAGGTGTCCAGTTTGCGCGACTTGTTGCGTCCACCAACAACTTACGATGGTCCTCCGACAATTGTGAGTTGCTCGTACCTGCCATTGCTTCGGTACGCCATTTGCTCCTTAGTTCCTCAACCAACGCATCTGAAATCACTTCCAGGTGGTTGTTCTTGTGGCGCTCGGTTCCTTGAACGTTAGATGGCGAAGAGTCGGAGTTATCTCCGGATTGCGTCTCAGCGAATAGCGGTGGCGCAAACGACACCGAAACCACAGCCAAACAACCAGCTATCACCCAACCTCGACTCACCTGAATGTTTCGATACAGATAACGGTGAACAAAGACTCGTTGACGGTTGCCTTCGAAGATCCAATTAATCCGGCTGCGACGCTCCCTTGCCTGTTGCCGCTCTAACGCTTCGTAATAACTGTTCATCGTCTCTAAAAATCCGAAAAATATGTTCCCAAAGTTCGTCGTCAGGTCGAGCACCTAACTCGACGAGCGTCTCAAGTGATCTGGCTTGGCCGGTGTGAACCGCGTAGTACAACGGGTGTAGAGATGCGTCTGACGCCAGAACATGCGGATATTCTTGAACGTATGAACGAATGTAATCAATGTCCTCTCTAATTACGGCCGCTTCAATCGTCTCAATCGCGCCAGCCTCTAGCAGCATTGAGATGATTGCTAGATCACACTCTTGCGATAAGGAGTGCAGACAAGCCGTGGCTAACGGCGTGTCACCAGAACCAGTCGCTCGATTCGGGTCTGCACCTGCCTCGAGCAACAAGCGAACGACTTCTGGGTGGTTGTTATGACATGCGTGGAAGAGCGACGTTACACCTGCCCCATCGGATTCATCAACATTCGTAATCTCTTTATTCAGTAATAGCCTCACTCGATCTACATCACCTCGACCAGCGGCGAACCAGAGATATTGATCCAATCCGCACAACGGCGCTAAAAAGTCCACCACGTCCAAAGCGTGAGTCGATTTCCACGGACCGGCATGCATTGCACGCATGATCGGCAGCTCGTCGTCTGACGAGCTTTTAGAGGGATCAGCGCCCATGTCACAGAGCCATTTAACCATGACTAGGTCGCCTCGTTCAGACGCCGCATGCAGAGGATGAACTCCTTCACTATTCGCTGTATTTACAGCGCTCGCATCGCGGTCGACGAGCGATTTCGCCTGTTCCATTAATCCGAGATATGCACAAGACGTCAGATCAGGTTGTAGCCCAATCTTCAGAAGCATATCGATGTGCGGTTTGTAGCGGGAGGTCCGTCCTGAACAACCGAATTTCCCAATCGCAACAAGTGCTTCGTTCTCGAAGTCATCTGGAAGCCTGTTTTGACGAGGTTCGTACGCATCAACGACTTCATCGAGTAACTCAGAACTTTCCGAGTACAGTGCTTCGAGAACCTGTGTTCGAAACTCTAGTGGTGTCAACGTCAACCGCTCTACGGATAACTAGCCATGCGGTGGAAATAACCAGGCAGCACCTCGTCGACCGCTCGAGTCGCCGAATTTAGCCGGCACGACGCGCGTCTTACCTTCTGACGAGAAGGCGTATTTTTGAAGCAAAGACGGCAGCCTTTCGTAGATCCGGCTGATATTGGATAGACCACCACCAATAACGATGACGTCAGGATCGACGATATTCACAACCACCGCCAGAGCAATCGCGAGTTGTTGAATGTACTCATCTAATGTGAGGATTGCTTGTTCTGATTCAGCACGACCAATTTCCGGCGCGGACATTCGCGCTTCGTGGAGTTCAACATGTGTGGTCTCCAAACCTCGACCCGATAACAACGTCTCAACACAGTTGACTCGACCGCAGTAGCAATCGCGAGGACGGTCGTTGGGGTCCAGTACACAATCTGTTTCGGCTGGTAGACTGGGAAAAGTATTGTGTCCCCACTCACCCGCCAGCAGATTCGGACCTGCTAGCAAATCGCCCTTGACGACACATCCGCCTCCAACACCGGTTCCGAGGATCACGCCAAACACAATGTCTGCACCTTCACCGGCACCGTCGACCGCTTCGGAAAGCGCCATGCAATTTGCGTCATTCGCAATTCGAATCGGTCGATTGAGCAATCGTTGGAGGTCGTGTATGAACGGTTTGCCGTTTAAGACCGTGCTGTTGCAGTTCTTCATCGAACCACTTTCTGCAACCCACGCGCCTGGTGTACCGAGTCCAACTGGGCATATCGCGTTCGCGATTTCGTCTAGTTGAAGTGCTATCTCGTGGACAGCTTTGACCGTGCCGAAATAGCTGCCGGGTGTCGGCATACGGATCGTTTCTACGATCTCTCCGAGTGAGTCCATCAAGATGCCTTCAATCTTGGTACCGCCTAGATCAATTCCGATACGGTGCATAGCTCCTGCTTGGTATCCCTACGCTCGTTGACGGTACTTCAATTGAGTGACCATCTCCCTGAACACCCGTTGCCAATTAAAGCTGTCGCCAGGATCGGATTTGCGTCCTTGCGCCACTTCATTGTGTCCGACGATATTGCCAAGCGAGAGCGTTCGATAACGACGCAACAGCGCAACTAACGTATCAACGAGATTCTCGTACTGCAAATCCTCAAAGGGACTGTCGTCCGTACCTTCGAGCTCAATTCCAATCGAAAAATCGTTACAGTCGTTCTGACCTTGCCATTCCGATACACCTGCATGCCACGCTCGTTTGTCAAATGGCACAAATTGATTCACAACGCCCGTTCGTTCAACTAGAAGATGTGCCGATACCCGGTAATCCTGAAGTTCGACTAAATCAGGATGTTCATCGAAATCAATCGTGTTAGTGAATAGTTGCGAGGGCACGCCCGTGCCATATTGACCTCTCGGTAGTGAGATACAGTGGATCACCACCGTCGTCAGATTAATACCTCTCGGACGCTCATCGAAATTCGGACTCACGCTGAACACGGCAGGTTGTAGACGGTGATTCTCGGTAACGATCATGGCGACCATGCACTGTCGTCGAATTGGAGACGACAGAGGGACTCTGACCTCGCATTGGTGGGTTACTAAGGCGCAATTATTGATTCGTCTATAGTTACGGTGTTGTCAAAGACCGCCTTTGGTACCCACATTCTCCATGATTGAAGTCACTCAGCTAGAGAAAAAGTTTGGCTCAAATCGAGTACTCAAATCTGTTGACCTTCGCGTAGAGCCGGGGGAGATCGTCGGCTTACTCGGACCTAACGGCGCAGGTAAGACATCTACCGTGCGCATTCTTTCCGGGTTACTCATACCAACTTCAGGTACAGCGCGTGTCTGCGGTTTCGATGTCATGAAAAATCCGATCGAGGTGAAAAATAGGATTGGTTATGTACCCGAAACAGGCGCCTTATACGAAACTCTTACGGCTAGAGAGTACTTGAATCTTGTCGCGAAGATCTACCGAATGGATGTCGAAACCGCAGAACGGCGAATTGAGAGTTTTCTTCGGCAGTTTAGTTTATTAGACGACGGTAATGTGCGGACAGCGGCGTTTTCGAAGGGAATGAAGCAAAAAGTCGCTATATGTGCGGCTCTTCTTCCAAATCCAGAAGTGCTGTTGCTCGATGAACCTTTCGATGGGCTGGACGCAACAACCGCCCTCGTTGTCAAAGAGCTACTTAGAGAGCTAGCGGATCAGGGTAGATCGATTCTCCTGTGTTCGCACATTATGGAAGTGGTCGAACGGCTATGTACTCGCTTGGTCATCATTAACCGTGGGACTGTCGTAGCAAACGGAACCACTGACGAGATCTCCGCTCAGACTGACAGCAATTCATTGTCGGAAGCATTCTCAATACTCACAGGTATGAGGAATACGTCGCAAACCACCAAGAACATTCTGGACGCTCTTGATTGAGCGATTGATTAAAAGTCTTATGAAATCTAGTCCAGCATTGGATCTCAACATTACTCAATGGCGCGTTCTTCATTCGGTCATGCTAAAAACCATGTTTCGGACGGAGAGAGGTTGGGGGGGAAACTTCGGCACAAGTCCTTCGCAAACCACACGCCAAACTATCGAGGTAATCAGACTCTTTGCCGCTTACACCATGATCGGTCTCTTCGGTGCAATGCTCGTGAGTATCGCAACGCCCCCATTTGGTGAATTCCTGGCAATCTCGACCATCTCCTATTTCACGCTATCCAATTTGAAGACTACGTTTCGCGATGCTCAGTTTTTGACACGGAGCATGGAGTCACTTGGAGTTTTTCCAATTTCGCCAAAGACTTATCTAGCGTCCTACGTATCAAGCGCAATTGCTTACGAGTGTATTTTGTGCCTAGTCATGGCAGGGCCTCCGTGGATCGTGATCCTCGCTGAAGGTGGCTTTTTATCCGGACTAGGTTGGTTACTGAGCACTACCTTCAATTCGTTATTCCTATGTTTTGTCGCAACTTCCATAGCCATGTTATTTCGTCCCAATAACGTGTCTCCGACAAGCCGCACCATTTCATTGTTCTTGGGAACCGGTTGTTTCCTCGCATTCATTACGCTTGCAGTGGTTGTCACAGCATACGAAGATGCTCTTAAAACGTTCGGCGATCCATGGAATCTAACGGAAAACAACATATTGCTCCTGTTCCCTCCATATTGGTTTCTCTCGTTATACCTCCTGTTTAGTGGCACAGTGAATTCAACCACAATCATTGGCTCTGTTCTCGCGACACTCGGTTTCCTTCCGGTCGCACTCCGCCTGATTTCACGTTTCGGCGCTCATTCTCTAGCCGAGATTAGTGAGAAACTGCTTCAAAATAACAGATTATCGGAAAGGATGAGTTCGAAGTTTCCCAGCAAGCTTGTTTCGGCTGATTGGAAACGACGTGAAACATCCGTGATATGGAAAGTTGCATTTTCGCACTTGCGATTTGATTCTGCATTTCGTCATAGCCTGAGCGCTTTTCTGCCGGTACTCATCCTGTTCGTCTTGTTAATTCCGATATTAGAAGATGGGTTACCTGATCCGTTTTCAGACCCACCGTCCGCTGCTACTGCTAACTTCGTGCTTAGTTTCGCTTTGTCTTTAGCAGCATTGAGCATCGTTGATACATGCAGAGCGAGCCATCAATTTCGCGCATCTTGGCTTTTACTAATGTCGCCAACTCGACTTTCGAGCCACGCAATCGGATTGATAGATTGGGTATTTGCCACATTCGTAATTCCTTTTCTCGTGTTACTCACGGTTGCGTTTGCGTTTCTATTCGATTCATCGATTCACGCGTTTTTACTCACATCTACGCTAGCTTGGCAAATTTACGTGATAGTAAGTTTGAAAGTAGCGCTAAAACCGGCTCTTCCATTCTTGAGGAATCCAGGCTCAGGTAGCGTGTCGAGCATTACATTTCTGAGTTTCGCGTTCGCAGCCATAGCGGCACTCGTTATTTCGTACTCCCTCGCCGATTGGATTTACGGAAGCTACGCTTCATATGCACTCTCGATGCTGATCGGAGGATTCGTTTGTATCGTGTCTCGCTATGTCGCAAGATTGGCGTGTGACCGCGAGTTCCGCTATGTAGAGGTATCGCCGTAACGCTCGAGAGACTCTGACAGAATCTCTTGTACCAGTTCATTTTTCGCTACCGACCAGATTTACCAATCGAGACTCCCGAATGACCGACACTACTCATCCTTCGCCTGAGCCTCTCGATTTATTCGCAATCAATCACGGTAGAAGTGGTATCCGACGACCCACTTCGGTTTTACAAACCGATTGAAGATACTGATTTGAGTCAAGGAATTAGCCACTTGCTCGATATTCTTATACAACTATGAACCTCGATCAGATCAAATCCGCGGTCGAGCAGAATGTCGAATTTGCACTTAACGAAGATGTGCGCGATGGCGACGTCAACTCAGCACTCATCGCAATTGAAAGTCTATCCACCGCGACACTCACTGCACGTGCGCCTGCCGTCTTTTGCGGCAAACCGTGGGTTGATGAAGTCGCACGCCAGATCGGCGGCTTTTCGATCAAGTGGATCGTAGAAGACGGTGATTCGATCCTCGCCGATCAGATTCTCGCAACGATGGAAGGTTTAAGTCGTTCAATACTCACAGCCGAACGTGTGATGCTTAACTTTTTACAGTTTCTATCGGGAACCGCAACAACAACTCGGACTTACTGTGATCTTGTACGAGATACTCGCGCGATCATCCTGGATACCCGCAAAACACTGCCTGGATTACGGATTGCGCAAAAATATGCCGTGTCAGTCGGTGGCGGACAAAATCATCGTATCGGTCTTTTTGACGCGTACCTAATCAAGGAAAACCACATCCAAGCAGCGGGCTCAATTCATGATGCTGTACATGCAGCACGAGCTAATCACCCTGAATTGCCTCTTGAAGTTGAAGTGGAGACCCTTCAGCAGCTCGCGGAATGTATTGCATTAGGCGTACCACGAGCATTGCTCGACAATTTTTCACTGGCTGAGACGGGAGAAGCGGTTTCGCGCTACGGCGATCAGATTGAACTCGAAGCGTCGGGAAGCGTAACGCTTGAAAACGTAAGACAGCTCGCTGAAACCGGCGTGCACTATATATCGGTAGGTGCACTCACAAAGGATGTCCTCGCGCTTGATCTTTCCCTACGATTTGCAGAGACAAACGTACAGTGAACGCGTATCTTCTTGGCCTGCCATGACTGGTGCCGAGACGCAGACTCGAACTGCGGACCTACTGTTTACGAAACAGTTGCTCTACCACTGAGCTATCCCGGCGCGCGCAAAATTATAGGAAGGGGACTCGTCTGGACATTACCCTCGAAACAGCGCTACTCCTTGCACGGAGCGCGATTTCGCTACTCACCTCAGTAGTTCGATGACGGCACCATGAAACGAACTTTATTAATCGAACTCCCGATTATTTCCGCCCTGGTTCTTGTGATCTCAGCCTCGTTCATATTCGTGTACCGAGACTATTTAGTGGCGAATACTGCTTCTTGGCAGCAAGTCACGTATCGCGTCATGGATTCAATGCTACCGTTCCAAGAACGATTCCATACAAGCCATGATCGATACGCGTTCGGCATCTTCGACCGTGTTCGAGACGAGTGGAGTCTCAACGCTGCAATCGATTGGAAACCGAGTATTACCGATACGAATCGCTACATCGCCCATGTAATCGGTACAAACGCCTACAAAGTAATTGCGACAACAACGGACGGTCAATCCCTTTGTCGCCTCTATCCGTCGAAGCAGAATTGCTTCGACACCGATAACTACCTACTCCATGGTCTTTGATCTCGGAGCGCTGCTCGCGACCCCACTCGGAACTGTCTTCGTGGGTTTGATCGGCCTGGTCGTTGGTAGTTTCTTAAACGTCGTGATCACACGTCTACCCATGATGGTTGAACGGGATGAACGACACTTGAGCCTAAGTCAGCTGAACATTGAACCACCAGCCGCGACGCCGCTAAATCTCGCATGGCCGCGATCATTTTGTCCGAAATGTCGCACAACAATCCGCTGGCACCACAACATCCCAGTGCTGAGTTGGTTGATGTTGCGTGGTCGATGCGCCAATTGCGACGCACTGATTTCAGTGCGCTACCCATTGGTCGAAGCAACATCGGCACTACTGCTTATCTTGCTGTTCGTAAGCTACGGACCGACGCTTGAATTCTGTTTTAAAGCGTTTTTCTGCTTAGGTCTAGTTGCGGTTGGGTACATGGATTGGGAGACTGGGTGGTTGCCGGATGCAGCGACCATCCCGCTCATCGGCGCTGGACTCCTATTCAGTGTGTTCATGGTCGCTCATCCCGATGCGCTGAGCCCTGTCGACGCGATCATTGGTGCGGTTACTGGCTATGGATTGTTTTGGCTGTTGAACTTCGTCTATAGAAGTCTGACAGGACGCAACGGGTTGGGATACGGAGATTTCAAATTAGTCGCAGCACTCGGAGCGTGGCTTGGTTGGGTACTACTGCCACTCAATCTTCTGTTTGCAGCACTGATCGCTTTCGCTTTTGGAATCTACATGATCATTGTGGGAACGTATCAACGCGACGTGGGAATCCGATTCGCGCCGTTTCTAAGCGTCGTCGGCATTGGCTTGCTGCTGGGGCGCGACCTAGGTTTAGTGCCTTCCTACCTGGGCGGCTAATCGTCAATGTTCCGTCAATATAACTCGCACGTGACACAATAGCTATAGTCACCTTTTCATGTCGAATTGGTTCGTCGTCCTGACTGGCGGCATCGGTAGCGGCAAAAGTCTTGCTGCTTCCTGCTTCGAGCAGCGAGGCATCACAATCGTCGAGCAGGATGACGTTTCGCGCGAAGTCGTCGAACCCGGTGAACCCGCGCTTGATCAAATCGTCGAGCGATTCGGTGACGATATCGTTGATATGAACGGTGCACTAAATCGTTCAGAACTGCGTCATCGAATCTTCAGCGACGAAGATGACAAGATTTGGCTCGAACGACTGTTACATCCCCTGATTGGACAGCGCACCATGCACCACATGTTGACTGCACAGTCACGCTACGTGATCGTAGTTAACCCGCTATTGCATACCCGTCAACCACAATACGACCGTTTCGTCGTTGTTGACACGCCTGTCGAGCTACAAATTGAACGCGCCATGCAACGAGATGGCATGAAACGAGAATTAGCGCAGAAAATGGTCGCGTCTCAAGCGGCGCGGGATACACGCCTTCGACTTGCGGACGACGTAATCGTGAATGACGGTCCGATCAAGATCGTTGACGAGCAAGTTGACCGTCTTCACCGCCGCTATCTCGTCATGGCGAGTTGATTGATATGGGGTCTAAGACTCGTATAAACCTCACGACTGAACACTAACAATGATGATTTTGAATAGTCGAGATTGAAATGCCAAATCCCGAGCGCTTAGTTCCCTGTCCCCGTTGCCGTAAGGCCGTGATCTGGGACACGAATAACTCGGCACGACCGTTCTGTTCCAAGCGGTGCCAGATGATTGACTTAGGCAAGTGGTTTGACGAAGAGCATCTCATTCCGGGCGAACCGGGAATGGACGAAGAATCGCCAGACGTGACTCCTCAAGAGTAGCTGCTAAACCTAACGCAGTCGAATCTAGGTTCGATATTCCGCGTTGATTTTGATGTATTCATAGGAGAGATCACTCGTCCAAACTCGCGCCGTCGCGGATCCCCTACCCAGATGGATACGTACGGTGAACTCATCTAATGCCATAACTTTGGCGGCATCGGCCTCAACGTAATTCACATCAATCTTCCCGTCAGTTGCGATGCAAACGTCATTCAGATGCAACGACACTCGGTACGGTTCCAAATCCGCAATACCCGCGCGACCGATCGCCATGCAGAACCGACCCCAATTCGGATCACCAGCAAAAATTGCGGTCTTGACCAGTGGCGAGTGAGCAACCGTGTACGCCACCTCCAAACACTCGTGTTCCGTACGACCGCCTTCAACACATACCGTGACAAACTTTGTCGCGCCTTCACCATCGCGCACTGTGCGGATCGCCAGTTCCTGAACCAGCGGGAGTAACCCGTCCCGCAGCTGTGAATAAGCGTGGGAATCGATGTCAGTGATGCGAGGCAGTGTGGCACGACCTGTACCAATAACCACGAACGAGTCATTTGTAGACGTGTCGCCATCGATCGTGAGTCGGTTAAAGCTTCGCTCTGCCAAGTCCCACGCAAGTCGCTTAGCAACTTCGCGCGACATCGACGCATCCGTACCGAGAAACGCCAGCATCGTTGCCATATCGGGTCGAATCATGCCCGAGCCCTTGACGATTCCAGTCGCGGAAATTTCGTGACCGTCCACAGCAAAACTAATTGATACACCTTTTGCTGTAGTATCAGTGGTCATGATCGCTTCCGCTGTTGCGTTCCAACCATCCGAGTGACACGCTACGAACGCGTCGTTAATACCCGCAGCCAATCGATCCATTGGCAATGGTTCACCGATGACGCCCGTCGAGAACGGCAGAACTTCCTCTGCACCACAACCAATGTGCCGCGCAAGCAGACTACACATTACTTCGGCGTCGCGCATACCGATATCACCCGTAGCCGCATTGGCGTTTCCACTATTGACAACTAGGCCACGGATAGCACCGCAATGACGTTCAGCGATGAGTACAGGAGCCGCTCGATAACTGTTCTGCGTGAACACGCCGCCCGCGACCGAGCCAGTCGCACACATCATGACAGCAACATCCGGGCGTCCTTCGTAGCGGATATTCGCTTCCGCCACGCCGAGCTCGATGCCCGAAACAGGCTTGAGCGAGCCAATATCCGGTAAGTTAACAGCCATGATGTGTTTTCAATCTTGGAAGTAAATTCGCGTTAGATGATCGGTATGGAGTAGACAAAACACAGGTGATTTTAGAAGGCATGAAATCGTCCTCAGTGCGGCGTCGCAATGTGCCAATAGTGATTTCTTGTCTAACGAAATCGCTGGGTAGGGTGAGTGCATATAAGAAGCACATGTGGCTTGCATAGCTTCTGAGATCGGCAGATTAACGTCCTGACAATCAAGTTGAAGCGCATGACATGTGAAAGTCAGGCGTTGGTGATCGTTCGAATACCTGATCCTCGATGGCGTGATTGCAATGCAGGAATTTATCTGAACTGGCATTGTTCGATCCCGGATCTGAACGGAAATGAAGTTAGTGCACGAGCGATAAAGGATGAATAGTCTGACACTCGGACGATTGCTGATCGGATTGCCTACCACAGAGAGGGTGCGGAGGTAACGTGGTACTGTGGGTTTGGGATCTTTGTGACTTAGGCGTTTGTGTCCGACCGTACCGAAGTTCGATGTCGAGCGCTACCTCGACGACTACTACGCCCCGCTTGTTCTGTCGTTCGAAGCAAGATTTAGAAGAGAGAATCTGGCGCCGGTTAATTTACCGTCGAGTAAGTTGTCACCAACGGAACCATGTAGCGGCTTAACAACACTAAGAGGTGTGAAGTAGCTCGTACCCCTACGCGGCACAAACAACATCTAGCGGTACATCTACCGTGTCCGACAGAAAGCTGTGGGCAGCCGCCAATATTGCGGCTTGACCCTCGCTGTGACGCTCGCATGAGATACCAGGCTGCACTACCACGATCTGAGCGTGACTCTCTTTCAGGTGGCTGGCACGCAAGACGTTGTTCAGAAGACGGGTGTCACCTTTCAAGAACCGAGTCCGACGATCAGCGGAACTTACACGCATTTCCCGGCGCGCCATGTGCTGACACAACTTCTTGACCTTCCAGATCCAACGACCCGAGCGCATTGCTTGTGAGCACACGTCGACCGCATCCTTCAAGCGGATACCACCCACATCCTCACTGAATTTACAGTGGACTAAGGAAAAGTGAATTTCTGAATCATCTATCTTGATGCATACTAGGTCGGCAGCTTCGCCAGGACCATCATCGTCGAATACGATGTCGTATCCAGCTTCCACAAAATGATGTGCCACACGAGCTTGAATCGAATTTCGACGTTCAATTCCACTGCGCCATATCGACTCTTTCCGGACATCTACTCCATCCCAATCCCAGACATCGAACCGCTCTTCGGGAAACGACGGCGCGCGAGCTTCCTCCGGTTTGGTTAACAGATTACCATCAAGCTCGCTCAAGTCCGCGAACCTAACGAGCAAGGGCCAGTTATTTAAATACTCTGCGAGGGGAGTAGCCGCCCCTAATATCTCAATTGACAACGCCACACCGTCAGAGTGCTCGAAAGAAAACGCGTTGTCGACGCCAAGCCTAAACACATAGTTGGACGTTACACCGTCGTATTCCAGATGGAATCTCATCGTCTCTCGATCGTCCGAAATAGCATCAATTGCAAGATCAAAATAGGACAACGGATTCTTCGTATCCGTTCTGACTAGGCTAACGCGATCTTCCTGCTGTTTCAGCACTTCAATAGGCCAGTCCAATGAAAGAACAGTCGCTTCTGGAAATTGGTCGACCTCTTCGGGTACTAATACGTTCTCGATAATTTTGTCCGTGCTGATGCTCTCATCAACGAGCTTTTCGCCTATGGATCGGAACCAGTGCGTAAGAGTTGCGATTCCGCCTGCTTCCTTCGACCAGACTCGCCCCTTGTACGAACAGCCGATAGCAACTGGTTGTCCGTTCTCGTAACCAATCCCCTGAAGTACGGACTTAGTAGACCCAGAAGTTTGTGACACCTCAAGCGCTCGGCGAACGTCTGCCCCGGTGTACATCGCGTAGCTCAAATTGCGTCGTGCGTGGCGAGTCACACCGACATTCTGGAACTGCAACCGATTCACTCCCGCGAGCATCCGAAACACTGACTCTCCTCGGATCAGTTCGGCATCTTGGCCCCCAATCGCCTTAGCCAAACTGTCGTGGAGCGAAGACTTGTCACTGGAGTGGATAAAGAGTAAGCCGCGATCAAGGTCGTGATGTATGACGAATAGATGCCAAGCGCGATCCTGGATAGACTTCGCGCGCGTCCACGAGACAGATGGCTCGCTCTTTGTGACGTAGTAGAGTGTATTCAGTCCCTCGTGTAGCCACGTTCTGTGAACTTCTACGGAAGCAGGCATGGCCATGTGAAAACGCATCGGTCGAAATTGGGCAACCTTGTATACGACGGTACTGAACTTTGGACGCAGGAGTGTCGGAGAAACTGATATCGAACCATCGCCATCCTCCCCGACATTGAGAGGGACGGAATCCCTTAGAAAGTCGATGAGTTCTCGATGTTCTTTTACCGCGTTAGAACTCATCTCTGCAAGCAGAAAGTTCCAGTCTGCGTCTTCGCTGTATAGCCTCTCAAGCCCAATCGACACATCCTGATCCGCTATGTTGGCAATCACCGTCGCATCCCCAATTCCACTATTCGCAGTGCGCGAGAAACGACCAGCGAATTGCAACAGTACAGCGAGGCTTTTATGCGTGTCATGTATCGCCGCAATCTTGAGGTGAGGCAGGTCAAAACCTTCGCCGAGCATTTCGACGCAGACAACTATGCGGCTGGTACGATCGTGGAGACTCTGCAGATGCCCGGAGGAAGCGGAATCATCCGAATGGACGAGGATCGGACGATGTCGTTCCCCAAGCTCTTTGTATAGTTCAAGAATTGCTTTCGCCCGATCAATGCGATTGCATCGCGCCATAAGCAAATGGTCCAAGTCCATGTCGAGGTCAGACTGAAGTTGAGCAACTGCTTTATGTGCTATAGCTCGGTCAGCATCTTGATCGTCGATCTCACAAACTGGATCAAACGTGATCTTCCTGAAGTACTGATCTTCTTGGGCGCGGCGCAATGGATACGAATAGATCACTTCACCATCGACGACGATGCCATCACGCCGAAACGGAGTGGCCGTGAATTGGAGGACACGTCGTCCCTTAAATTGATCGCGAAATGCTCGCCAGCTTTTCGCGCCAACGTGGTGTGCCTCATCAACCATGAGACAGCCTGTTCGCGCCGATATCTCTTTCAGTAGGGGTAATGCAGCAACTTGACTGATGGCTGCCATTGTCGACACGACGACGTGACAACGTTCTAGCATGTCGAGTTCACCTGCTGAACGGGGTCGTCGGCTAACAACGCCGACAATCGGATTCGGCGCTTCCTCTGGTATTACGTTCAGCGAACGCAATAATCCTAACGTCGCGAATTTCTTCGCTGTTTGATCACGGAGCGCTGAGGTCGGGACAACGACCAGAAGCGTTCCGTTAACTTCGCCGATCATAGCGGCGATCATGATCTCGGTCTTTCCGGTCCCTGTGGGCATGACAATTGTTGCCGGCGTGTCATAAAGGCTCCAATGCGCGCCGATCGCATGAAGTGCGCCAATTTGCGGCGGTCGCAAACCGCGCTGAATGACTTCACCTCTTTCGTTCAACCGCTCCGATGCGTAGCGGATCACTCTGCCCCAGACAGTAGAGACGTCGTACCTTTTAATACTCCAGCGGTTCGGGTCATCCTCTCCGTCTAAGGTTCGATGAAACTGCCATTTTGAAAACCCATCTTCTGTCCGATAGAGCACTCCGTCTACTCCTTCGTGCACAGGACAATTTCGACGGTCAGCCAAAATGATCCGCTCGCCTGATGGTAATTCGAACAGCTGCTGTTCAATTCGAGGCGACACTCGAACTCTACCGAGATCCCTGACGATTGAGCGTTGCTGAGGCCGTATGACATGCGAGATTTCGCCAATCGCATGTTTCTCGCTCCAAATCAGCGCAGGAAGCACTATTTCTTGTCCGTCTTCGCCTTCACGTCTCACGCGGAACCCTCGCCACAAAAAATATATTGTCCCACGATTGTCACACCTCTCAAGCTAGACCCAGTCCTTCACTCGTAAAGATAAGTTTGCTTGACCGGCGTGGATGGGTGTCAACGCGAGAAACCTAAAGACCAGCTTGGTCAACACGAGGATTCGAACGACGAATCCTTAGCAGCTGCAGCCGGGCTTGATGTTACGGGACGATGCCTTGGTGCCGTTCCTCCCGTCACCCCCGAACGGGTCTGTCATCACCAAGTCGGAGACGCTTTAGGATTGGTCGCCCATGTGAATACAACGGCGCGTTTAAGTTCGCTTTAGGCTGCCTTTCCGCAACAGTGCTTGTATTTCTTGCCGCTGCCACATGGACATGGTGCGTTTCGACCGACCTTCGGTTCCTCTCGCCGAACTGGTTGGACGCGTTGAGGTGCAGAAGGTTGTTCGCCGTTCGCACCTTCGTGTTGATACTTCAAGCGTCTATTCAGCTCCTCGCGGCGACGGCGCTCCCGTTCCTGCGCGCGAGCCTGCTCTTCGCTCTCAATCTGCATGCGGCACAACGTGCTGGTTGCGGTACGCTGCACGTCATAGAGCATTTCCTGAAACAATTCGAATGATTCGCGCTTGTATTCCTGTTTCGGTTGCTTCTGTGCGTATGCGCGGAGATGAATCCCCTGTCGGAGGTGGTCCATTGACAGCAGGTGTTCCTTCCATCGACTATCGAGGATCTGGAGCATCACCTGGTGCTCAATAGCCTCAACTTCAAATCCCGCATCTCCCCAACTCTTTCGCTTCGTTTGATACGCAGAGACGACCTCGTCGAGAATCCGGTCGCTCAGTGCATCCGAATCTTCAATTGCATCCTCACCTTCAAGCCATGATTCGATAGGTAGTTGAATGCCCAACTCGCGACGCACACTCGCTTCGAGTCCCTCGATGTCCCATTGCTCAGGGATTGACTGCGGAGGTAAGTGATCATCGATGATGTCCAACACGACGGTTTCACGCATGCCTTCAATCATGCTTGTGATGTCACCTGACGACATCAGCTCATTGCGCTGTTGATAGATCATCTGGCGCTGATCATTCGCCACGTCGTCATATTCGAGCAGATTCTTGCGAATATCGAAATTACGCCCCTCGATTTTTTTCTGCGCTCGCTCGATTGAGGTGTTCACCATCTTCGCTTCGATTGCTTCGCCGCGCTCTAAACCGATGGATTTCATCGTCGATTGCCATCGCGGGGTTGCAAACAAACGCAAAAGATCGTCTTCTAACGAGAGATAGAAACGCGATGAACCAGGATCGCCTTGTCTTCCGGCTCGCCCGCGTAACTGGTTGTCGATCCGACGCGACTCATGACGCTCAGTGCCGCAGATGTGCAGTCCACCTGCTTCTAAAACTTGATCGTGCCGTTTCTGCCATTCGCTGCGAACCTTTTCAACGATATCAGGAGTTGCCGCATCGCCTAGCGCCTCAATCTCAGCCTGCCAGTTCCCGCCGAGCATGATGTCCGTACCGCGACCTGCCATGTTCGTTGCGATCGTGACCATACCAGGACTACCAGCTTGCGCGATTACGTCCGCTTCGCGCTCATGCTGTTTTGCATTGAGCACGTTGTGCGCAATCTTGTGCTTAGCTAATTCCTTCGAGATAAGTTCTGAAGCTTCTATCGAAGCCGTACCAATCAAGACCGGTTGTTGGCGCTCTTGGCATTCGCGGATATCTTCAATGATCGCTTCGTACTTCTCTTCTAACGACATGAAGACGAGGTCGTTGTGGTCTTCGCGCACCATCGGTAGATGGGTCGGCACAATGACGACAGTTAAACCATAGGTCTGCCTAAACTCAAACGCCTCGGTATCAGCGGTACCTGTCATTCCCGCCAAGCGTGGATAAAGGCGGAAATAGTTCTGATACGTCGTCGACGCCATGGTCTGAGTTTCTTGGCGGATCGAGAGTGCTTCCTTCGCTTCGACGGCTTGATGAATACCTTCGGACCAGCGCCTCCCCTCCATCGCTCGGCCTGTATGCTCGTCGATGATCACGACTTCACCATCGCGCACCATGTAGTCGACATCACGCTTGTAGATACAGTGAGCTTTCAGTGCAGCAAGAACATGGTGAAGTAACGACAGATTGGAAGCTGCATAAAGACTGTCGCCCTCTTCCAGCAGTTTCAGCCTCTGCAGTTCCGCTTCGACCGTCGCATGTCCACGTTCGGTCAATTCAACCTGGCGATTCTGTTCGTCTATGTAGTAGTCGCCAGTATCCTCCGGTGCTTCACCGCCCAACGCGGCTGGCAAAGTTGATTCGACTTTCTCTTGTTGAATCAGCTTCGGCGGAATGCGATTGATCTTCGAATACAGGTCGACGGATTCAGACGCGGGACCGGCAATCAACAAAGGTGTTCTGGCTTCGTCAATGAGGATCGAGTCAACCTCGTCAACGATGGCGTAGTGCATCTCGCGCTGAACTCTGTCTTCCAGTCGATACGCCATGTTGTCGCGTAGGTAGTCGAAACCGAATTCGTGGTTCGTGCCGTACGTGACGTCCGCTTGATAGGCGGCTTGCTTCTCGCTGTGTTCTTGACCAGATTGGATCACACCGACAGTTAACCCCAGCGCTTCGTATGCCGGACCCATCCACTCTGCGTCGCGACGCGCTAGGTAGTCGTTCACCGTGACGATGTGCACGCCTTTACCCGAGAGTGCATTCAAGTACGCTGAGAGAACCGCTACCAGCGTCTTGCCTTCGCCCGTGCGCATCTCCGCGATACAGCCTTCGTTCAGCACCATGCCGCCTATTAGCTGCACGTCAAACGGCCGCATATCAAGCGTTCGTCGAGCCGCTTCACGCGCAAGCGCGAACGCCTCAGGTAGGAGGGGATCTAGATCTTGTGATTCTTGATAGCGCGCTTTCAGAACCTCAGTACACGCCATGATGTCCGCATCCGAGAGTTCGCTGATCTCGGGCTCTAGATCATTAATCTGTTCCACGACCTTCGACATCCGCTTCAATTCGCGGCTGTTATGGTCCCCGAACATCTTTCGGAGCAGTTTTACTGGCATATAGAGATATAGGAGTCGGCTTGACCCAATCAGGCAATTATCGACTTTTGAACTGCCTTCCGACTATTTAGTGCAACATACCGTTCAATGATTTCAAGCGAAATCTGGTCGCGACTTACCTCCGATGGGTACGATTGAGATTGGCGAATGCACTTTCCGACTCTTCACGACCTATGAAGACCTTCACGCTTCGGGACGCCATCGATCCCAATCACCCGACTTCGGCACGGGTCGGTTTACGCCCATTGATGCTGAAGCTAGAAGCGAATCGGCAACATTTAATGGTCATTCGCTCAATGTTGCCGAACGATTGCGCCGAACATTGCGTCTACGTGAGCTGCACCGCAAAAACCATGACACTCTGCGTAGATTCCTCAAGTTGGGCAACGCAAATACGACTTGACTCGAAGAGATTGCTCACAGAACTGCATGCACTTCCCGACTATGTCGAGTTGACACAAGTTCGAGTGCGGGTCAGCAAGAGCTAGTTCGTTTGGCGCAATCCTGATAACCGGGTTATCACCACTCCCATGTCACACAAAGCGGGGTTACCGATCAGCATAGCAACGCAGACCTGCTCAATCACTTAAAACCAAGTCAGCAGCTGTAGCGGTTTCCTCGCTGCCGAAACCACTGATCAGTACTTAATACGCAGTTGTGCCGTATTTGGACTGCGCCGCGTAGCGCATCCGATCGAAGTCTGCGCCGTGATAGCCACTCTTGCCAAACGGGTCGTCAAGACCACACACGGTCGAGAAGATTGGCGGATTGCGGTCAACGATTTCTTGATCAATATCGTCGTATCGTTCGAGAGGACGCATGAAAAATCGAGCATACGCGTTATGCAGCGAGGTTCTTCGGCCGGAACGCTTTCGTGGCATCGCACCGTGCCACGATGCGCCGTGCCAAAACGCAATCGAACCCTTTGGCATTTCGATCAACACACCACCTTCCCGGGTCGTACCAGGGGGCACCTGCCGCCGATTCTTAAAACTTCCCGGTACGATCACAGTCGGACCTGCGGCTGCGTCAAAGTCATCGATTGCCCATACAGCAGTCGCTTCGACGCAGTATTCAGGGAAAGGCTCGGCGACCCTGGACGCACCGTAATCTGCATGTAAACCTGGATGTGTGTCAAGTTCAGGACCCTTGACGATTGAGTCAGACTGATAGACCAAACACCCTCGCCCGAGCAAGTACTCCGCGAGAGCGATGACCCAAGGATGGATGACCGCTTCCTCCCACAGTTGCCCCCGTTTGAGCAGCATCGTGGCGCGAAATCCCACATCGGGTGGCGCAGAGTCATGATTTCGATGCGCTTCGTCTCTTAGTTCGTCGGCGAATTCGCTTGAGAACGCGTCGTGCAATACCGTATACCCGCGTTCGTCAAGCTCATCCAAGTTTTCGGCTAAGCCTAACGCGTGCGCGCGCTGGACAACGTCCGGATTCGCGATCGTTCGTAATGCCATGCGGTCGTGCGCTCGGTGCAACGCAATCCTTAGGTCATCGTCGAGGTCAGGTGAATCGAGAGGAAGCGGTAATTCAGAATGGGCAAGATGACGTGCGTCCTTTATTCGTCGAGCAGCAACGTCTGGATTCGTCCCAAGTACCGTGGTCGCGAGCATCTGCGCACGGTTGTAATCCAAAGACGACACGTCATTAGTTTCGACGCGGTCGCTTGCTTGTACCTTAACGCGTCGATCGTTAATGTCGACGACAAATCCAAGCGATGAATCGGGGTGATTTATCAAGTGGGGAGGCGCGTTCCTCAGCAGAACTGTGTGTCGGAAGGTCACCCCAACCGGTAAATGGGTACCTTCCAAGCACGCTGCTAACGCGCTCATCCACGATTCCGTGCCGAATTCGACGCGTTCGTCCAATGAAACTTTCGGAGCTGTAGCCATCTCACGATTCCTTCGCATTCCCAAAACATAATAGCCTCACTCCACAATCCACGGTGCAAGCGACCTACCTTTGTCGGCGGAATCCCAAGAAACTCGTAGTCAGCCGGACTATTGGGCGATCGATAAATCGGAGACACACCGGTTTCTACCGGTTATTAATGAATCGCCCAAAACGCTCACGTCATCTCAAATCGCGCAATTCAACCAACAAGGCTTCATCGACAAGCTCCGCTTGTTCAATGAGGCGGACGCTGACCAACACCGATCTCGATTCGATGCGTTACTTTCTGACTTTCAACGTCGAGCGAAAGACGCATATTCGATTAACGGGTACCACGCGCGCGTAGATTTCATATGGGATATCGCTACGAATCCGGTCCTCCTGGACTATATTGAGGATCTGCTTGGACCCAATATCGTGCTCTGGGGCAGCCACTATTTCTGTAAGATGCCCTTAGATCAGCGTGAGGTGCCATTCCACCAAGATGCGACCTACTGGCCTTTTCGCCCGTTTAAAACAGTAACCGTGTGGCTTGCCGTTGACGAAATCACCGAGGATGCTGGACCGATGTGCTTTCTTCCTGGATCCCACCTACATGGCAAACTGGCGTGGAAACGGCGCGATGAAAACGTCGTGCTCGAACTTGAAGTCGAGGAATACTCGAGATTTGGCAAACCTTACCCGCTTTTATTGGATGCCGGCGAGTTCTCTTTGCACACCGATCTGCTGGTGCATGGCTCCAAGGGTAATGACTCCGACTCGAGACGATGCGGATTGACGCTGCGGTATGTGCCTCCGGACGTTCGTCTTGTTGACCCGCGCTATTCAGGTTGGATTAGAAATTCCGTGATCTGCCGAGGCGAAGACAAGTCAGGTTATTGGCCGAATCAGCCGCGTCCCACGTCATCTGTCATCAACTGAAATCAGTGCGTGCTGTCGAACCCAGTACTGCTTCGCGCGAAATTCGTGATTTTGGCGACGATCGACACATAGTCTGAAGGGACATCGGCACCGTCCTTTAACCAACCCAAGATCTCTGGATCTTCGCACTCAAGTAACTCACCGTAGACTGTTTTCAAGTTTGCTGGAAGCTTGTCGAAGCACGCCTCAGCGAACGGAGTCAGGTACAGATCTAGCTCAAGCAAGCCTCGACGAGACCGCCAAATCGCTTGATTCCGACTAAATGCTGAGCTGCTCATTAAGTAGTGACACGGTTGGATTCTTGCTATTTACGAGATTATTCATGAACTCACCGCGTCCTAAAATTTGCCGAGACGTGCCTCGTCGCGCCGCCAGACGTCCTAATAGAGACATATGACTAACAACCATCTTTCGTATGCGACACTGAATGGTCCGAATCTACGGGCGTTCCTTCAGGGATACATCACGTGCGATTTAGACGAGCTACAGCCTGGCATTGCGATGCCTATGGCCATCACCGAGATTAGAGGTCGAGTTGTCGCGAATGGGTGGGTTTACGAAAAAGACGATTGCTTGGTGCTTGTATTGCACGTGTCAGTGGTAGACATCGTCCACAAACACCTACTACCTTATATGCGGTTCGCACGGTGTGACTTAACTGTCGACGCTCTTCCGCTCTATATATCTTCAGACCCTACCACTGGACCAACCAAGTTCGTCGTGCACGGACGGGAATTCGGGTTTACGAGCCAGAAAACACATACTCTTGACCTTAATGTATTTCAGGTTGAGACTGGTTATGCGCTCGTCACCGAGGCAACTAGCGGTAAATTCTTGCCACAAATGCTTAACCTTACGGATTTTGATACGGTGAGCTTCAGTAAGGGTTGTTACCTGGGGCAAGAAGTGGTTGCACGTGCTCAACATCGTGGCGCGGTGAAACGCCGTCTCTTTCTCACGACACATGAACTCAGAGATGTCGCGATCGGAGATCAGGTCAAAACCCAACACGGGGACAAGGCGGTGGTTGTCGCTTGCGATGCAAACGCCGCACTTGTCGTGCTTGCAACGTCTGCAGACGACAACGACCTCCGCTTGATTGCAGAGCCGGTCTCGTGAGCGAACCGAAGCAAGCTTTTCATGCACCCGACTTGCCTGCGACAGCCGCGAAGCGTCGCTTAAAAACGCTTGCCGACTTATTACCGGCGATCGGTTTCTTCGGCGTGTTCCTGATTTTGGGCCGCGACATGATTCTCGCGACCACGGGTCTGCTTGTTGGACTACTCGCTCAACTCGTGATCTACAAGCTAATTCAACAAGTCATTCCAAAATGGATGAAGATCCTAACCGTCATCGCCTTAGCGTTTGCTGCGATGACGCTTGTTTTTCGCGATCCTGATTTCATCAAGATTCGTTCGAGCGTATCAGGATTTCTCATCGGCTGCTTTTTCGTGGGATCTGTATTGATCAAGAAGAACTTACTTGAGATCATGCTCGGGAAAATGATTGTTTTTCCTTCCAGAACTTGGAACGTCATCACCCTGCTTTGGAGCGTGCCAATATTTCTGAATGCTGGCTTGAATCTTTTCCTGGGAAATCTAGTGCCCTGGGTCAATTGGCAAATCTCCGATGACGTTTGGATGGGATATCGCGCGGTCAGTGGATTTGTCGTCGTAGCGGTGAGTTTCGGCTTAGTGATCGCTTACTTGGTGTTGACCAAACAACGCCCTCAATTCGGAGATAGCGTCGATGAGCCTGAGACCTCGTGAGTAAATCACGAATTCATTGCCTCGCCACCGGATTTGCGATGCTGCTCACTTCTGCTTATGTGCCAATGTACGCACAAGAGACCGAAGACCCACTCAACCCTGCAGAAGCAACAGATAGCGATATGAGCATGCCAGTAGAGGTAGTAGAGCGGGTGGAAGCCAAATCGAATACGCCACCTGTGAACCATCGGCAACCGAATACTCAAGCGGAGCTCGAAGCGGCATATGAGTCCGAGGCACTCGCGATTGTGAACGAGCAATTACGGAGAGAGATCGAGCTCCTCGCACGTGATTACCGTGACGCTGAGCGACGAAATGAGATCCAGCTATTTGCGCTCGGCGCTCTCGTTGCGTTGATTTTTCTAGGCGTCGGTTTCTTGATCGGAAAACGATTTGGCGCACGGCGGCTACTTTGACCCGTCTATCTGTAAACGTCAACAAAATCGCTTGGTTACGTAACGCTCGAGGAGGTGGGCGTCCCGATCTAATCGCAAGTTGCGCAACGATTTTGGCTGCTGGTGCACATGGCATCACCGTACACCCACGACCAGACCAACGTCATATCGTGCCAGAGGATGTCATCAGAATCCGAGACTTCCTCACCGATTACGACGGGATCGAGTTCAACATCGAAGGGAATCCCAACTCCGGTCAGCAAGACAACGGTTTTCCTGGTTTCACGGCTCTCATCGAAGAGACGCGACCCGATCAATGCACCTTGGTACCTGACAGCGAAGACCAACTAACGTCAGACCACGGTTGGGACCTAAAAGACGAACGGACCTTCGCGGCGGCATCAACTCACGTGAGACGCTATCAGGATTTCGGCGTTCGAACAAGCCTTTTCCTAGATCCTGACATGGATCAAGTCGAGCTCGTGCACAAGCTTGGTGCCGATCGGATTGAACTCTACACAGGGCCTTGGGTTGAGGCGACGCAGGATTTTGGGCTTGATTCTGACCTGGCTAATAAGCGGCTGGCCGAATACAAGGCGGTCGCGGATCGAGCACTGAAGCTCGGGTTAGGTGTGAACGCCGGACACGATCTAAATCAGTCCAATGTCGCAAAATTCTGCGAAATCTCCGACATCGCAGAGGTTTCGATAGGACACGCTCTCATTTCGGACGCTCTCGACGATGGCTTGAGTGCGACGGTCAAAAATTACCTAGCAGCATTGCGACACGGGCTCGGCTAGAACACAAGAAGGTAGTGCTGTATTTTGACATTAGGTTAATCCCAAAACGTAAGTTGGCGGATCACTGGAGTCTCGAGTGAGAACGCTCCTCCCGCGCCCAGATGCCCCACTACCAGAGGCCATTTCAATTCGGTACTGATCCCTAGATGTCCGCGGGCACTTTTCTAGCGCTCGTTTAGCAATGTTGATGCTGGCGTTGAGATCGGCGTTGATTTTCAGACCACATTCACCACAATGGTAAAGGGCCTGTGTTCTTCGGTTGCTGGCACAGACGCAGCCACAATGGCTACACGTCTGTGACGTGTGTTTAGGGTCGACAAGGACCGTCTCACAGGCTTTATACGCGGTCAGCAAAGCGACCTGATGCCAACTTTTATCGAGTATCTCGCGGTTCAGACCTGACTTCGCTTTCACGTGCTTGCCCGGCTTATCGGGGGTGCCTTTGGCTGACTTGGTCATACCTGTCACGTTTAGGTCTTCAAAGGCTACAACCCTGCTTTTAGCGAGGTCCTTGGATACATGGTGAGCCCAGTTATGGCGGATATGCTTTTTCTTGCGTTTCGCTTTCGCGATGCGTTGGTACGTTCTCTTAGAACGCTTCAGAACCCTTCTGTTGTTGAGCCACTTTTCTTTGGTAGCGTTTGATCTTCGCCTCGAGCCTGGATCCATCAGGCAAATGATAGTCGTTGCCGTTGGAACATGCGACCGGAATCGCAACACCCAAGTCGACGCCCAAGATCGTACGCTCCGTTGGGTAGTCTTGCGGGTCTTCGTCGAGTTCGTACACGAGATAGGCGTACCACTTTCCTAGTTCTTCCTTGACGGTCATCTTCTTGACTTCGCCCAAGCCTTCGTAGGCATCCGCCCCTTCGAGCTTCATCCAACCTATTTTCTGAATGTAGAGGTCCCCACCGTCGCGCTTAAATGCCGGCTCATACAGGTCAAAGGATTTATGGCCGTATCTTGAATGAAACTTGGGTCTGTCTCTTACCCCGTCAAAGAAGGCTTGGTACGCAGCTGCGAAGCGTTTGCATACCGTGTTCCTGACGATGGTGCTTGAGTATTCCTGGAGCCAGTTGCACTCAGGGTGGTTTCTGAGTTTGGGGAAGCTCTCGCATAACGAGAAAAACGTGTAGCTCTTAAACTCACGTCCATTCGCCCGCTCGACGTACTTGTTCCACACGAAGCGGCACGCGCCGGCAACCGCATAGAGCTGTGTGGCTTGGCTTCGCTTCAGCGGTCTCAGGCGCAATCTAACGGTTCTGTAGGGTTTATCGTTCATAATCTAAAAGACGTGAAGTGAAAACGCAGCACTACCCTGAATGTCGTCATGCGTCTCCCCTCCGTTACGTGTTGACATGCGCGTGGGTGACGCTCGAACATGGAGCTTGTTGTGAAATATATAGAAACGAAGGACGTAGTCTAGCTGGGCGACGGCGTTGGCATGCTCGCCAAGGTGGGTTGAACTGAAGGCGTCGTCTGACGTGGCGTTGACGCGTGTTAGCCGTGCCCGGATCTCGACTGCTGCGTCGTTAGGTCACGCGGTAGGCCAGACCACCTTGCCGTTTTGAATGTAATCGAACGCCTCGAGCTGGCGTAGCCAGCGGGAGGCGTTGCGGTCCACGTGCAACGCGTCGTAGTCGACGTCGGGATCGCGATACGGCTTGTCATCGCGCAAGATCGCCCAGATCGACCGCAGCATCTTGTGGGCGGTGGCGACGATGGCACGTTTGTAACCGCGTCGCAGCATCAACGCTTTGTGGTAGCCATGGAACTGACTGTCCTTGGTGCGCGCGGCGGCATGGGCACATTGATTGAGAATAGCGGCCAGATGGCGGCGACCGCCGCGGGTCCGCGTCGGCTTGCGTTTGCCCGCGCTCTCGTGGTTGCCCGGACAGACGCCGGCCCACGCCGCCAACCGCTCGGCGCTGCCGAAGACGGTGAGGTCGGGACCGAGTTCGGCCAGAATATCGGCGGCGGCGGTCACGTCGACCCCGGGCATGGACTTAAGCAGCTCAAGCTGGCGCTGCCACGGCGTTAACCCGACAAGCAAGGTGTCTCGAAACGTCTTGATGCGCCCTTCCAGGGCATCGAGCTCGGTGACCAGATCGCCCAGCAACGCACGGTCTGTCAAGGAGAGGGACCAGGTCAAGGCGTCTTCGAGCAGCTCCAGCTTGCGTCGCACGTGCGCGGACAACGCGCCGAGGATCGTCGAGCGTGACTGGCCTTCGATCAAGCCGTCGATGATCAAGCGACCGTTTTTGCCGAAGATGTCCGTCAAGACCCCGCCGATGCGAATGCCGCTGCGATCCAGCACTTTGTGCACCCGGTTGCGCACCGAGGCGGCGCTCGCGACCAAGCTACGTCGATGCCGACTGAGGTTGCGGAGCTCGCGAAACGTCCGCGGTGGAATCATGCTGGGGCTGGTCAGGCCGAACTGGCACACCCGCGCCAGCCAGACGCTGTCGGCGACATCGGTCTTGTGCCCCTTGAGTTGCTTGACCTGGTGCGCGTTCACCAGCGTCACGGCGAGGTCCGCGTCTTCGAGCGCCTCGAACGGGGCTTGCCAGTACACGCCGGTGCCTTCCATCAGGGCGGCTTCCACCGCATGGCGCTGGAGCCAGGCGCACAAGGCGGCCAAGCCCGAGGGCAACGCGCTGAACGCCTGCGTCAGCGTGGTCGCGGCGCCGCTCGGTGGCTGGCGGCGAATCGTCGCCGTGATCTGCATCTTGTGCACATCCAGACCCGCCGCACAAGCATGCACGATCGTGAAATCGTCCGGTTGAAATTCGTCGGTTAACATTCGGTCTCCTGTTGTCGTTAAGGTACAGTGCGACGGCGGGTTCAACGGACGTGACTCGCCAGCCGGTCACGGCTGGCGGTGCATTTTGTTGCGCGTCCACGAGATCGGCCGGGCGAGAGCCCGGTCGTCTCGGATACATTCCGGGGCGCGAACCGTTGAACCGGGTCCAGTTTAAGATCGGCGACAGGGCGCCATTTATCCGTCGGCCTCCACGACCGTCACACCCGTTAACGATAGCCGACGCCGGCAGCGGTGGCGAAGCCACCGTGTCAGGACAGCTTATTTCATGCCTTCGGGGTGTCTACGAGCCCGACTTCATGACGTTTAAGAAGAAATTGGCAGATCGCGGAATCGGATTTGTTGTGAAATATATAGAAACGAAGGACGTAGTCTAGCTGGGCGACGGCGTTGGCATGCTCGCCAAGGTGGGTTGAACTGAAGGCGTCGTCTGACGTGGCGTTGACGCGTGTTAGCCGTGCCCGGATCTCGACTGCTGCGTCGTTAGGTCACGCGGTAGGCCAGACCACCTTGCCGTTTTGAATGTAATCGAACGCCTCGAGCTGGCGTAGCCAGCGGGAGGCGTTGCGGTCCACGTGCAACGCGTCGTAGTCGACGTCGGGATCGCGATACGGCTTGTCATCGCGCAAGATCGCCCAGATCGACCGCAGCATCTTGTGGGCGGTGGCGACGATGGCACGTTTGTAACCGCGTCGCAGCATCAACGCTTTGTGGTAGCCATGGAACTGACTGTCCTTGGTGCGCGCGGCGGCATGGGCACATTGATTGAGAATAGCGGCCAGATGGCGGCGACCGCCGCGGGTCCGCGTCGGCTTGCGTTTGCCCGCGCTCTCGTGGTTGCCCGGACAGACGCCGGCCCACGCCGCCAACCGCTCGGCGCTGCCGAAGACGGTGAGGTCGGGACCGAGTTCGGCCAGAATATCGGCGGCGGCGGTCACGTCGACCCCGGGCATGGACTTAAGCAGCTCAAGCTGGCGCTGCCACGGCGTTAACCCGACAAGCAAGGTGTCTCGAAACGTCTTGATGCGCCCTTCCAGGGCATCGAGCTCGGTGACCAGATCGCCCAGCAACGCACGGTCTGTCAAGGAGAGGGACCAGGTCAAGGCGTCTTCGAGCAGCTCCAGCTTGCGTCGCACGTGCGCGGACAACGCGCCGAGGATCGTCGAGCGTGACTGGCCTTCGATCAAGCCGTCGATGATCAAGCGACCGTTTTTGCCGAAGATGTCCGTCAAGACCCCGCCGATGCGAATGCCGCTGCGATCCAGCACTTTGTGCACCCGGTTGCGCACCGAGGCGGCGCTCGCGACCAAGCTACGTCGATGCCGACTGAGGTTGCGGAGCTCGCGAAACGTCCGCGGTGGAATCATGCTGGGGCTGGTCAGGCCGAACTGGCACACCCGCGCCAGCCAGACGCTGTCGGCGACATCGGTCTTGTGCCCCTTGAGTTGCTTGACCTGGTGCGCGTTCACCAGCGTCACGGCGAGGTCCGCGTCTTCGAGCGCCTCGAACGGGGCTTGCCAGTACACGCCGGTGCCTTCCATCAGGGCGGCTTCCACCGCATGGCGCTGGAGCCAGGCGCACAAGGCGGCCAAGCCCGAGGGCAACGCGCTGAACGCCTGCGTCAGCGTGGTCGCGGCGCCGCTCGGTGGCTGGCGGCGAATCGTCGCCGTGATCTGCATCTTGTGCACATCCAGACCCGCCGCACAAGCATGCACGATCGTGAAATCGTCCGGTTGAAATTCGTCGGTTAACATTCGGTCTCCTGTTGTCGTTAAGGTACAGTGCGACGGCGGGTTCAACGGACGTGACTCGCCAGCCGGTCACGGCTGGCGGTGCATTTTGTTGCGCGTCCACGAGATCGGCCGGGCGAGAGCCCGGTCGTCTCGGATACATTCCGGGGCGCGAACCGTTGAACCGGGTCCAGTTTAAGATCGGCGACAGGGCGCCATTTATCCGTCGGCCTCCACGACCGTCACACCCGTTAACGATAGCCGACGCCGGCAGCGGTGGCGAAGCCACCGTGTCAGGACAGCTTATTTCATGCCTTCGGGGTGTCTACGAGCCCGACTTCATGACGTTTAAGAAGAAATTGGCAGATCGCGGAATCGGATTTTTTTTTAGCTCAAGGGAGCCGTGCCGGTCACGGCGTTAATCGATGCACGTCGTCGTTTGACGCCATCCTTGCATGCGACGCGTTATCGCTAGGAATCCGTCACATACGTTTTGGGACTAAACCAATGTCAAAACGCAGCACTACCGGCTTTCGCATACCTCGCTTCCCGTCGATTTGGACCTTGGTCGCGGTGGCGATTGCGCTTCCTATCGCAGTACCGATTGCTGCAATTCTCCTGTATTTCTTTGCGCCTGCTTCCGAAGTGTGGGTTCACCTTCGCGAAACCGTACTTCTAGAGTACATCGGCAACACGATCGCTCTTCTCTTCTTCGTCGCATGCGTCGTTACGCTCCTTGGCGTAGGCTGCGCTTGGCTGACCGCCACGAAAGAATTTCCAGGGCGGCACGCATTTGCGTGGGTTCTGATTCTACCGTTGGCGGCGCCAGCTTACGTTGTCGCGTACGCCTACGGCGATTTGTTTTCCGGACTTGCATCGAGTGATTCCTGGTTTCAAGCCGTCAGCAATCTCCCTTCGATTCGCTCGCTACCCGGAGCGGGATTGGTACTTGGTTTTACGCTCTATCCCTACGTGTATCTGTTAGCGTACAACGCGTTCGCAGAGCAAGCCGCGCCAATGACTGAGGTAGCACGTACGCTCGGTGTCACACCTCGCCACACTTTCTTCAAGATCGCGTTGCCGCACGCGCGCCCAGCAATCGCAGGTGGGTTAGCCTTGGCGTTGATGGAAACCGCCGCTGATTTCGGTGTGGTCGAATTCTTTGGCGTCCCAACGCTCACCAACGGTATTTTTAGAACCTGGTACGCTATGGGCGAACACCAGGCCGCAATGCAACTTGCAGGTTGGTTGTTCCTCATAGTTGCGTTTCTCGTGGTTCTCGAACAGTTTGCGCGGAAAGGGTCACATGCTAATCCAGTATCGAGGAACGTACCAACGGTCCGTACACAACTTCACGGATGGCAAGCAGGTATTGCAATCCTCTGTTGCATCACGCCGTTGCTCATTGGTCTTTTGATTCCCGTTCTCGTACTCGCGCGACACGCATTTCTGGTCGGTGATCCAACATTTGGAACCCCGTTTTTAGGTTATGTGTTTAACACGGTCACGGTTGCTGCAATCACTGCGATATTGGCTGTGATCTGCTCGATTTGTTTGACGTATGCACTACGACTGCGTGGCAATCGGAAACTCCTCCGAGTTGGCGTACGAACAGCAACACTCGGGTATGCGATCCCAGGAATGGTTCTAGCTATCGGCGTACTGGGTCCGCTTACGCTCATCGATCGAGCGTTCGCGACATGGGTGAAAGGCTCGTTTGACACTAACATCGGCTTGTTAATGACAGGCAGTGTGGCTGCGCTGGTCGTGGTTTATCTTGCGCGCTTTCTAACGGTCTCGTTCAACAGTGTCGAGAGCGGAATGGCTCGAATTCACCCGAACTACGATGACGCAGCGCGAAGTCTGGGTTCGAAACCCAATCAGCTACTTGGTCGGATTCACCTGCCGCTGCTTTCGCCCGCGTTATTGACCGCGTTGTTGCTCGTATTCGTCGATGTTGTCAAGGAACTGCCCGCAACGCTCATATTGCGACCGTTCAATTTCGAGACGCTTGCAACTCGCGCCTACCGCCTTGCATCGGACGAGCGTATTGCCGAAGCGTCGACCGCCGCACTCTTAATCGTGATCGTAGGTTTTCTGCCGACCATAGTGCTAGCTGCGCAACGCTTCGGCTTGCGACACGCCAAGCAAACGCGGATTGACGGTACTGTTCCGTAAGTAACGGACGAACGTTTTAGACGACTCGCCATTTACTATATCGCCGCAACCTCGACTCCGTGTACACACAAACTAACGCAATTCGCTTCGACTACAGCACGTTACTCTGGTACGCGACCTCAGGGAGCCTCGAATCGGAGGCGTTGAGATGCGCGGCGACTTTCTCTCCGGCATACTTCGCACGAATCCCCTCCTTCCGAAGCTCAAACGTTGTGACTCACCCTTGTCGACAGGCGCGATGGTATTGCGAACAGGCCAATCCCTTCTCGACACATTAGCGGCGAACCAATTTGCACTAATGCAGTTATTCAGATTCATCAAAAGGTAGACAGCTCATGCGGAAATTCGATTTCGCCGTAGGACAAACCAACCCAGAGACCTTTCCGATCGAGAAGGTCCAACAGGCAGCAGTCGCAGCAATCGCAGCTGATTACGCTCAACTTACATCCTACCCAGGCAAACTCGGACACGTTGGACTACGTACGGTCATGGCGCAACGTGAAACTGATCGTGAAGGAGTTGAGGTCAATGCGGACGAAATAACGCTTTTGAACGGCTCAATGCAAGCGGTCACGCTCACGGCAGAGGCACTCACAAAACCTGGTGATACCGTCATCTGCGAGGAAGTCACTTACTCCGGAACCATTGGCGCGTACCGGTCGCTCGGTATTGACATGGTTGGCATGCCCGTCGATGAAGATGGCATGCGAGTCGACTTACTTGAGGCAAAGCTCGACGAACTCGGAGAAGCCCGTAAGCCGAAATTCATTTACGCCCTCACCACCTACCAGAATCCGACCGGCACGAATCTTTCGCTTGAGCGACGGCACCAATTGATTGAGATAGCAACGACGCGCGAGATTCCAATTGTGGAGGACAACTGCTATGGCGATGTCCACTACGATGGCCCGAAACCTCCTTCTCTTTATGCACTCAGCGACTACGAAAACATCATCTATATGTGCTCGTTGTCGAAGATCCTTGCACCCGGTATGCGCCTAGGCTACATATATGCAAAACCCAAACTGCTCGACACCATTCTGGCACGTCGGCATGATGGCGGTGGGAATTACCTCGCCGCCGGTGTTGTTGCTGAGCTCTATAGAAATGGTCTGTGGTCGCTTACCGAGGAGTTAAACGAATCGTTGAAGGTGAAAAAGAACCTTGTAGTCGACGGCATAAAAGAAGCTGCTGATGGTGTGTGTGTTTCCTCGAATCCATCAGGCGGACTCTTTGTTTGGGTGCGTTTCCCAGACGATGTAGATCAGGCAAAACTCCTACAGCTCACCTCGGAACGCGGGTTCTACTACGCTTCAGGCGCGAACTTTCATATCCACGCAAATCGGATACCCTATTTACGTCTCGCATTCGGACACGTTCCTGATGACGATATCCGTGACGGCATACCCGTTCTCATCCAGTGCCTAAGAGAGGCACGGACGAGCAATGAGAAACCTTCGTTCTCTACGTTGTTCGACTAATCCTCAATAGTCGGAGACTTCCGTCTCACGTATGTCGGTTGCTTCTCACGACTTGATCGACGCTCCGCGGTTGAGTCACTGGATTGAAAACTCCGTAGTTCGTTCAGTTGTCTATACATACAGCGTGATACTCGATTTGGAGTTGGAAATGCAAAGATCGTGGGTCAAGGTGTTGTTAATGACGCTGATGCATGCTGTCGTACTCGTGTTGCTTTACTTGGCGTTCTCTTTTTCATTGTTTCTGGGATTGCAGGTACGCCCGATGTTTGGCAATGCCGGATTGCTCACCGTCGTAGTACTCGTGTGTTGCTATGTCTATTTCGGTTGGGTTAAACCTATACGGCATGCGAGATCACGCAACTCGGACAATGACTGAGCACGATGCACATTAATGTGATCTCGACAGGCTAACGCGCTGGCAATAGATGACACGTGTACGTGCGCGTACTGACTTACTTGGTAATATCCTCGGCAAGTTAATCTGAAACCGGGTTTATTGTGGTGAGACACTTACTCGCATGTGCCGTCGTTGTCGCTTCTGTCTATGTTCAAGCTTCAGAACCGGATGCCTGTGCAAAAGTAGAGCAGATCTCATTACCAGATCTCACAGTCGAGAACATTGAGGCGCTTGACGAGCCCGTACCGCACTGTAAGCTAACCGGAAAACTCGGCCGTGAAATCGGCTTCTCGGTTTGGCTTCCGGTGGATTGGAACGGTAAGTTTGTCATGGGGGGAGGCGGAGGTTTCGTCGGCTCGATCCAGAATCAAGCGCTCTCGCTTGGCGCACTTCAGCGCGGATATGCCACAGCAGGGACCGACACGGGACATCAGGCTAACGGAATTGATGGGTCTTGGGCGCTCCACAATCTTGAGCGCGTCGTGAATTACGGACACGTCGCAATTCACCGAGTCTCCGAAGTCGCCAAACACATCGCAGATCGGCACTACGACAAGTGGCCAGATCGAAGTTATTTCGCCGGATGTTCCAATGGTGGTCGGCAGGCAATGGCGTTCTCACAACATTATCCAGAGGACTTTAACGCGATTCTTGCTGGGGCGCCCGCATTCGATTTCGGCGGTGTCGCAGCTGCGTTCGTCAACGTTACTCAGCACATGTATCCCGACATGGATGATCTCTCATCGCCCCTGTTGTCACCCGATGACCGCTCGCTACTCTCGAATGCCGTTCTTGAGCAGTGTGACGCGAAAGATGGACTCAAGGACGGCATCATGAACGATCCGCGTGACTGCGACTTTGATGTAGAGAGTCTGGACCTTTCGCCCGAGAAGATTGCGGCAATCCGCGCTGTCTACGACGGACCGCAAAACGATGAGGGACCAGTTTTTAACGGGTGGCCTTTCGGCGGCGAGAACGAAGACGGCGGTTGGGGATGGTGGCTGGCTGGTCCGGGTCAACAGACAGAAGGTACTCCTCCTTCAGCCGCATTCGGATTTGGCGTCGATCTATTACGCTACATGGTTGAACACGATCCCGATTGGCGCTACGAGGGATTTAGTTTCAACGACTATCGGGAGCGCGTTGCACCAGTTGAATCCGTATTAAGTGCTAAGGATCCGAACCTAGACAACTTCCGCGCAGCGGGCGGCAAACTCCTCTTTTACCATGGTTGGTCCGATGCGGCGTTATCCGCGTTAGCTACAGTCGACTACGTCGACGCAGTCTACGCGCGAGATCCAACGGCTCGCGATGATGTGCGCCTATTCTTGATGCCCGGAGTTTCACACTGCGCCGGCGGTCCTGGCCCTTGGATGGTTGATTTGCTCGAAGTCATCGATGAATGGACAAACACCGACACGGCGCCTGATGAGTTGATCGCCGGATTCGCGGATGAAAGCGGCGCACGAACTCTTTGTGCCTATCCCAAGAAAGCGATTTACACGGGTGGCAATGACCGTTCTCCCGAGAGCTTTGAGTGTCGATAGCCCGGTAATAACAAGCCGACCCGCACTCTTTGAGCGATCAAACTGATGTGAGATCGGGTTAGCCAAGCGATTTCCAACATCAATCACTCAGGCATCGCTCGAAGGGTGATTTGCAATCTCTTTCAACCGACCGTCACCTCTCAATTGAGGAACGAAATTCAAAAGCATCGAGCGGAATGGAATTAAGGCACTTAAAACTCACTTACTGAGCGCCGTCTCGACGTTCTCAGCAAATGCTTCAATTTCGCGTACCGACCTAAGTCGAATGAATCGAATGCTTTTCCAACTAGGATCTGCCATTGCCTCAGTCATCGTTCTCTGTTTGCCACGCTGGGCAGTGACGACCCAATAGACGAGCGAATCGGCTCCACGCCATACCGCCAATTGAATCCAGAACCTTTCGACGTTAGTTCCCCAAAGCACCTCTCCAGATCGCCAACGTTGCCATGATCGTCGCAACACCCGCCAGACGAGCAAAGGTGTGGGCAAATCCAACCAGACCACGGTATCAAGCTTGCACCAGAACGTTGGTTTCGCGAACTTCGTATATGAACCTGCGACAACCCAAGCGTCGCCACGTGTCGCGTGCTCGAACCGACGTACCAGTTCTTCTGGATTTGACTCGTGCAAGCCGACCCAGTTAGGTAACCAGTTGAGAGCATCAAGTTCCACGAACTCGGCATCAAGCGCCGTCGCCAAACGCTTCGCTAATGTACTCTTGCCTGAAGCGCTGTTTCCGATCACGTGAATACGACGACCTATCGGTGAAACAGTCGTCTTTAAATCTCGCGCCATCGTTACAGTTCGAACTGGGTTTAGATCTTGGTAGAGCTGATTATCGGGTCGAACATAAAACGCCGTCGAATCGAATTCAGAGACCTTCTTAGGTGACACTAATAACGCAGATTCGCGCGTTTAAGGCGTTCCAATACGATTCGAAACGGTATCGAAAAAATTCGATAAATTGACGAGGCAGTGCGCAAATATGGCAGGTCGTACGCTCCGCGTGTATACGGTGGTGTAGATGAGCGGCAGCATGCCTAACGTCCGGACCGGAATCAACCACGGCGCGTCGAAGTGATACACAGAAAACAACAAACTGTGTGCGACCGGCTTAAGACGCCCAAACTCTCTTGGCATTCTTGGGAGTAGATAACCTCGAAAATAGAGTTCTTCAGTGATTGGAACGAGAATACCAGAAAGCGCAATGTGTGCGATTAGAACGATCCACCCGACATCTACAGCCTCTGTCATTTGGTATTTCGCGAAAACGCTAACGCCAGCTAAGAGAGTTTCGAGTCGTCCAGAGAACGGATCAAGTACAAGAAAGATAACAGCCGTTGGCACTAGGATTACGGGCACCCACACGAGATAACGAAACCAAGAGACCGGTCGGTTGTATACAACGATCCCGTCTAGCGACCAGCCGGGATTGTTTTGTTTCTTCGCCAGGTAATAGAGGTAGCCTAGCTGTATAGGAATTAGTACGAATACATTCGCGAGCACACCGTAGAACAGCTCGGGTGGCAATGATGGGTTCCAAAGCGTCGCTAGTCCCAGCAACGTCGCCGCTATGTTTGCAATTCCCGGCGCTAAATGGAGGAAAGCACACTTCCCGAGGGGGAGAGGCTCGATCTCCGTACTGATTGTTGCCCGTTCGCGCTGCCCGTGCGGGTCGTCCTTCAACATGATCGCGTAGAGCACCATGCGTTCGTTCGCCGGAAGGTGCCAGAAGTTGGCGCCGGGACGAAACGCCGTCTTCTCGGCAAGCGACTACTAACCACGATCACGGCGGCTCGTAACGAGAGGTTTATGCGGAGTAGGGATTGAAGGCGAAGGGTCGGTGCATCCGTTCCACCTCGGGATCGCCTCCGCACAGGAAGTCGACCTGGGCATCTAAGAGCAGAGCGGGAGTCTCGTGGGTCGCCCCCTCGACGACAATCAGATGCGAATTTGGGAATCCGCGCTGAGCAGCCTGCGCGTTGCTGATAGGCGTGCGGCCGTCCAGTGTACCCGCGCAGAACAGCGTCGGCACATCGCTTTGTACCGGGGCACGAAAGTCGTCGCCTAGGTCTTCGACACCAAGGGCGTCGCCTACGAAAGGAAACGGCAGGTTAAAACTATCGTCGAGCAGAGCCGTGTCGCGTTCCGCCTCGATCTGCCGAAGACGCGTGGCGGTGGCGCCAGAGGCGTAGTCCATGGCGAGCATCATGCCGTGGATACCGGAACCAGTCAGCTGCCGCTCAACGCGACGCTTCAGCGTCGTCAGGTCGCCGTTGGCTAGTTTCCGAACAAACGTCGGGAGTTCGCGAATGGCTCGGATGCTGCCGAGGGCATTGCCGAGTATGAGTTGTAAGACAAACCTGCCGACCTGTGTGCGCGCATCGACGTTCGCGAACTTGACGGTTTGAGGCTTGCGTTCGAATGTGTCGAGAATTTCGCCAATCTCCCCGAATAGGTCCGGAAACTGGCCTTTCAGGTTGCGATCGGTTTGTGCCAACTCACCCAGATGTTTGAAGTGCCGATCCGTGTTGGCCGGTAGCTTATGGGTGTCGTCTAGTCCTTCGACGATGCACAGAATCGCACGGTCGACGTGCTCGCCATGGTATTTGAGGAAGGTAAGTCCTAAGTGAGAGCCGTAGCTCGCGCCGTGCAGGTTGACCTTGGGTACGCCAAGCGCGCGGCGCAGGGCGTTGACGTCGTGAGCGCTTTCGATGGTGTTGTAATCGTTGGGTTCGACTTTGCGCTGGCGCCAGTACCTCGCCAATTCCTGAGCGCTCGCTCTATGTACATCAAGGAACGTCTCGCGAGTGAGGATGGCATCGAAGTCGTAGTGCGGCGTTACCGGGTTGTCGAGATCGGGCAGCGCGCTGTTAGCGCCACGCTGGTCGAAAGTGACCACATCGCAGATTGCGGAGAACCGTTCCACGTGTTCGAAGAAGCCGGTCTCGAACGCGCCGATGGCAGGCGCACCGGGACCGCCGGCGAGCACGACCAGTGGTGCTACGCCATGGTCCTGGCGCGCTGGAACCCGCACGAAGGAGAGCGCAACAGCCGCACTCTCGTCACGTTCACGGCACGAAGGCACAAGCAGCAGACCACGCTCGGCATCGACATGGCGGCCGCTTGCGTGAACCAGCCGCGCAGGCCATTGGCCGACGAGGCGATAGTCCGTGTTGCGTAGTTGCATGGCTGATCGCCTGGCGTCGAAACGTGGTTCGGGCGTGGATTGTATGTGTGCTAAGTGTTCGGCCAAAGTGCTCTTCTCCGCTTTGGCCGATACTACGATGTCCCCTTTATCGGCGGCATAGAGCCTAAGGAAATGTACGATATGAAGGTGGTTCTAACCACCAGAATCAAGGACCGCTTGCCGTCAATACAGTCTAGCTCATTGTCGCGCCGTCTCGCCCTGGCCTCTCATGTTGCGCCGTGCGCCCAAGATATTCTTCCCGACACCATGTGACCGGTAAGGACCAGATATGTCTGCGACACCCGAAGCAAAATGGAGAAATAGATTTTTCGCTAAAGAGTGACGCACTTCATCCGAATTGCTCGGAATCTTGATTCAATAATGTCGTTCGTTTCTTGCTTCTCTCCCCGCCAATCCCGCATTCGTAACAAATGAGCCAATTTGCGATTTCGCGTTTCGTGCATAAGGAGAAATGATCAACTGAACCGAATGCGCCATTTCACGTTCGTGTCATATGAATATCGGATGGCGGATCTCCGTCTGCATGCTACAGGACTGTACTAAATCTGCGATCGTAATTGCGTTCTAGTACGTAACCAAGATTTTCCTTCCTAGATGCGACTCTTACCGATGTAGAGGAAGCCACCGTAGAACTTCAACTCTTCCCGGCACGGTTGAAGATCCCAGCAATTCCGGCAACCACGACACTCGTAATCACGGTACCCAGCGCCCCCTGGAACGCGGAACCCACGGGCGTACCTGTGACCATCGCAACCGCCGCCTCGATTTCTTCGGGTGATAGACCACTCGCTATTGCTCTCGTTCGTGCGGCTTCGGCGAAATCCGCGTAGTAATTTGGAAGAACAAACGAAGTCATAACCCAAGAGCCGAGAAAAATGATCACCGCGCCGACCAGCCCGAGCACAAGCCCGTTGCCAACTTGCTGAGACCAATTCGATTCCGGCGCTAACCGTCTCACCGCAAGGACCACGACTACCGTATTGATGAAGATCGCCGCGATGACGAATCCAATAGTAGCTATCTCGTTAGTGTGGAGACCGAGCGTCCCGAGCGCGAAACCCATGACAGCAACAATGACACCGAGCATTAGACCGTACTTGATAGGAATGATCATGTGAATTCGCACCAGGTCGAAAGTCGCCCAGAAGCCAAATAGGCTATATCTAAATTGGATCTCGAATCAGCCGAAAATCGCATAGTCACCTTTCTCTTCATTCCCTCTGCGCGGGCGCCAACTCCGTGTGGTTCGCCAGCTTCCTAACGTATGAACGTGGATTCTTCGATCAGGATGAACCAGGCTTAAGTCAACCTGGAATCCGTTCACCGTCGGACTATGAAAAGTGTAAACCATGTCCCCGGTAGGGACCTTCGCTTAATTGGCGGAGAGGGAGGGATTCGAACCCTCGATAGGGGATACCTATACTCCCTTAGCAGGGGAGCGCCTTCGACCTCTCGGCCACCTCTCCATGGCGCACCAGACAGGATTCGAACCTGTAGTCGCTAGTTTCGTAGACTAGTGCCTTATCCAATTTGGCCACTGGTGCTATCGAATCGACAGCCGATACTTGCCGTCGAGGGCAAATGATAGCGAGTTGAATTAATGGGTGGCGTCGTATCGACTACGTAACCGCATCCATTTCTGTATCGTCCACATCTTGATGCTTCTTTTCCCATATTTCTTCACGATATACAGGATGATCACCTGGCGCCTCAAATCCAATCCGCACTTGATTTTTGCGGACGTTTAGGACTGAAATTTTGATGTCGTTACCGATGCGGACGGACTCGCCGACTCGCCGAGTTAAGATGAGCATTCGAACCCTTCCCTTGATTCTAACTGCTACTCTGCATGGGAGCCTACATGGCCACCCACCTAGCCTAGAAATCTTATGACAATCTAATAAAAACTCAAGTTGTTAGTGACTTGATCGATTTATACTGAACATATTAACATGATATCGTTCAGCACGACTATTTCATGCAAACTGACCCTGCAACTCGATCAAACTCTCAAATCTCATTTCTATTAACCTAAAGCGAATGCACCATGGAGGCTACGAACGGCTAATTCGACGTAACGTTCCTCAATGACGACAGAGATTTTGATCTCGGACGTCGAAATCATCATGATGTTGATGTTTTCATTCGCTAAGGTCTCAAACATCTTCGTTGCTACGCCAGCGTGAGATCGCATGCCAACACCTACGATCGTGACTTTCGCAATCGCATCGTCTCCAGCTACTTCACACTCACTGAACCCGTTTTCCTTCAATGATGCCTCAAGTAGGTCTTTGGCACGAACGAAATCAGCTCGTTTTACCGTGAAAGAAAAGTCTGTAAAGCCGTCAACACTCGTATTCTGGACGATCATGTCTACGGCAATGTTCGCAGCTCCGATCGGACCCAAGATCTTCCACGCGATTCCAGGTACGTCATCAACTCGAAGCACCGTGAGTTTCGCTTCGTCTCGCTCATGCGTAACCGCTGAAACTAACGGCTTCTCCATATGATCTGCGCCGGAGTTGATCAAAGTACCTTCCCCATCTTCAAAACTTGAGAGCACCCGCATGGGTACGTCATGCTTGTGCGCGAATTCCACAGCACGTGTATGCAAGACCTTCGCACCAAGACTTGCCATTTCGAGCATTTCTTCGAATTCGACGTTTGCCATCTTAGTCGCCTTGTCGACGACTCTTGGATCGGCCGTGTAAACACCGTCGACATCCGTGTAAATGAGGCATTCTGCCGCTTCTACCGCATGAGCCACCGCTACCGCGGAGGTATCCGAACCGCCTCGTCCAATCGTCGTGATGTCACCGACGTCGTTGACTCCTTGGAATCCCGCGACAACTGGAACTGCGCCGCGTTCGACCACACTCATTAGGTTCTTTGCTTCAACGTACTCAATGCGAGCGCGTTGGTGACCATTGTCGGTCTTGAATGGAATCTGATCGCCTAGAAAAGACTGTGCGTCGACGCCTCTCTTCTGTAGCGCCATCACGAGTAACGCGATGGAAACTTGCTCACCAGAAGCCAACAAGACGTCCATTTCGCGAGGCGATGGTCGATCCGTGATCTCGTGGGCAAGCGCCGTCAGTCGATTGGTCTCGCCACTCATCGCTGAAACCACGACCACAACCTGGTGACCAAGATTTCGAGTAGCAACAATCCGATCTGCGACGGCTTCGATACGCTCGATCGAACCAACTGACGTGCCACCGTATTTATGGACGAGTAGGCTCATACCTTCAGCTGTGTTGCGAGCCACTCAGGAAGTGATGCGAATCCACGTTCAAGCTCCTCGGAAGAAGCAGTTCCACCCGCGCGTGCCATAGTCGGCTTTCCACCGCCTCGGATAGCAGCATGAGTACTCAGCTGTGCGATTACGTCGTTTGAGTTCACGGCCTTAGTCAACGCGTTGGATACTCCACAAACTAACTGACACTTGGCGCCGCCCGCAACCGCGAGCACAACAACGCAGTTATCTACCCGACTCCTAAGGTCGTCAAAACTTGCCATCATCGTGTCCGCAGTACCGTCAACAACCGCTGCAATTAGCTTGACTTCACCGATGACCTGCGCGCTCTCAACTAGCTCTGAACCGACGTCCCTTAGATTCAGTGACAGCGCTTCGTCAAGTTTCTTCTGTAACGCTTTGCGCTCGATCACCAACTGCTCAACGCGTTTCGACAATTGATCGCCCGAAGCAGCGACTTGCACACCAACGTCTCGCAGCAACGATTCGTTTTCACGAAATCGCTCGTACGCCTTACGACCTGTGATTGCTTCGACGCGTCGAATTCCTGCAGCGATTCCAGATTCTGAGGTTATCTTGAACAAGCCAATTTCGCCGAGACGCGCGACATGCGTGCCGCCGCAAAGTTCAACGGAAAACCCATCGCCCATGGTCAATACGCGCACATCGTCACCATAATTTTCGCCGAAGAGCGCGACCGCTCCACTCTCGATGGCATCATCGTATGGCAGGATCTTTGTATCTACGACCTCGTTCCTGAGTACTTGCTCGTTTACGGCATCTTCGATGATCTCTCGTTCCTGCAACGAAAGCGGCTGGTCGTGCGAGAAGTCAAACCGTAATCGTGACGCCTCAACCAGCGAACCCCTTTGTTGTACATGGATACCAAGAACGCTTTTTAGTGCGGCGTGCAGCAAGTGCGTCGCTGAGTGGTTTCTCGCGACATCTTGACGATGCACATGATTCACTTCACAGCGCACGGTTTTCGCTGTAGAAAACGAGCCACTTTGAACCTGACCATGATGAACAAACTGCTCGTTTGAACGAGTGACATTCGTGACCGTGAACCGCGAACCACCGTTCAAAATCTCACCGACATCACCGACCTGACCACCAGCCTCGCCATAAAACGCCGTTTGGTTTAAAACGATCGCGCCTTCATCTTGTTCGTTTAGAACGTCACTTGCTACAAGCTGCCCATCTCGAGCAACTAGGACCTGGGTAATCTCGGATTCGCCGTCGAGCCGTTCGTACCCCACAAAATCAACCACGCCTTCGATCGATATTTCCGAGGTTGCGACGTTTTGAAATTGACCCGCTGCGCGTGCACGTTCCTGCTGCTCGCCCATGAGATGATCAAACCGTGACTGATCAACAGTCAACCCGTGCTCGCGCGCGATATCCGCAGTAAGGTCTACTGGAAATCCGTACGTATCGTAGAGTTTGAACACGACATCACCAGGCAAGGTGGTACCCGATAGATCTTTCAGCGCATCGTCAAGCAGTTCCATGCCCCGTTGCATGGTTTCACCGAATTTGATTTCTTCATCTAAGAGCGCTTTAGTGATACGATCCTGCGAGGTCGAAAGCTCCGGATACGCATCACCCATAGATTCGACGAGAGGCTGCACGAGTGTATGAAAGAACGGCTCGTCAATGCCGAGCTTGTGTCCGTGGCGCAATGCGCGTCGAATGATGCGACGTAGCACGTACCCCCGACCCTCTCGATCAGGCAGAATGCCGTCACTGATTAAGAACGACGCAGATCTCACGTGATCAGCGACAACGCGACACGAGGGTGTGGCAACAATATCGATGCCGTTTTTCTGTGTGACAATGCCGGACAGCTGCTTGAAGATCGGTGCAAATAAATCAGTCCCATAACCGCTATCGACGCCCTGCGTCACTGCGGCAAGTCGCTCAAGTCCAAGCCCCGTATCGACGCCAGGTTTAGCAAGCGGCTCAAGCTCTCCATCAGGCTGACGTTCAAACTGTGGAAAGACGAGATTCCATATTTCGAGGAACCGATCGCCATCTTCATCTTTTGATCCAGGCGGTCCGCCTTCGATTGAAGGACCTTGGTCGTAGAAGATCTCACTACAGGGACCACACGGACCCGTATCACCCATCGCCCAAAAGTTCTCCTCGTGCGAGACTACTCGGGATGGATCGATTCCTATTTTGTCAGTCCAGAGTCTATGAGCTTCATCGTCCGTCGGGTGCACCGTGATCCATAAACGGTCTTTGTCCAAACCGATGACGTCAGACACATACTCCCATGCCCATTCAATCGCTTCCTCCTTGAAATAGTCGCCGAAACTGAAATTTCCAAGCATTTCGAAGAAGGTGTGGTGCCGAGCTGTATAGCCAACATTCTCAAGGTCGTTGTGCTTTCCGCCCGCGCGGACACACCGCTGACACGAGGTCGCGCGGGAATATGGCAACGTTTCCGCGCCGGTGAGAGCATCTTTGAACTGCACCATACCCGCGACGGTAAATAGGATCGTGGGATCGTCGCTCGGGATTAGCGGTGCGGAGGAGACCACCCGATGTCCACGATTGGCGAAATGTGCCAAATAGGTCGAGCGTATCTCGGCCGTATCCATGGTTCTGGGGTGTTGGAAGGCGCGGAATTATAGGAACGAAGCGGAATCCACAATTTTCGAATTCGTTGTAATACTCCAAGTTTCTTATAGCAATGTGCAGTCCAAAGTTGCGTACGATGCTATCGAAGCATGCTCGTTCAATTCGATGCTAACTTCTCCTCCTCTAAGATCCTTCGCTCACCTCGCATACTTGCAATTCGTTCGCGCTACGTGTAGTATCTTGCCATACCGCCGCTAGACACTATGGCATAAGGCGGCCTCGGACGGTAGCAGCCGCACGCTATCGCGCGACAGGTCTTATCGGTAGACCTAGTAGGCATTCCAACCCCATCGTGGGAGCAATGTCATGCGTAAATTGACAATCCTCTGCACCTTACTTCTTGCAGTGCCATCCTTGGCGGAACCTATCCCGCTTTGGAAATTCTTCGAACCGTTCGATATGCAGACGGTGAACATTTCGCCAAATGGGACCTATCTCGCGGCATCTTTACTCGTGGGTGACGGCGACGAGCAGGAGAACAAACTACAAGTCCTAAACCGCGTTACCGGAGAGCGCGTCGTGTCATTTGTGATGCCAGACAAGCAACGAATCTCGAGCATAACGTGGGCAGGCGACGACACCGTTCTTGTTACACCGTCTAGAAAGGTACCAAACGAGGAAGCTTATTTTCCGACGGGCGGCATCATGAAGGTCGTGGTAGAGACTGGCCAGACGATCGATCTATTTGCTCAGAGAGAACGTGGTGGCGGCATTTACAGCATGCTTCCCGAAGATCCTGAGCATGTATTGATCAGTCACACTCAAGGCAGATACGCAGAACTCTACAAAATGCATCTACTTTCAGGAGCTGTTTCCGCAAAGATAGCGAGAGCGCCTGCGCTCGGTGGTGGATTTGTACTAACGCCAGACCTACAAGATGTCGCTTTTCACGTCGGTAATAACGATGATGCAGAGACACTTGTGCATGAACGAACAGCTAATGGTGAATGGAAACTCCTGACACGAAGAGCTTTCGATCAGAAAGGATGGTCACCTATAAGAGCTGCATATAAACCTGATGAGTACTTCACGAGAGATACACGGAATCCAAAAGGTGTAGCAGCGCTGGGTATATACAACCGTGTCACCGGCGAATATTCAAAAGTCTACATGGACGATACTTTTGATATCGGCGGGCCTGTCGGAGATCAGACTGGTAATGTCTGGGGATTATCAATCAATCACCACTTCCCGCGCATGATGTACCTCAATCCGTCGCACCCTCTTGCACAAGCACATAAGATGATTCGTCTCCAGTTTCCTGAAAGCACGGTTTCGATCGCTAGTTACTCATTCGATCACAAATTGGTTATCGCTAATGTGAGTGCCGCAAATTCACTCCCAGACATCGTGATTTTGGATGCTGATAAAGGATCGATCGATCAAATCACGAATCGTGCGGAAGAAATTGGTATGAATTCTGACGACCTCGCTCCTGTGGAACCTTTCCTTTTCACCGCACGCGACGACATGACGATTTTCGGTTACCTCACTTCGAGGAAAGACACGCCGAAACCAGGTCCCATGGTGGTAGAAGTGCACGGCGGACCGTTAAACGTGCGAGATTCGTGGGGACTCAATGGGCGGGTGCAAGTCTTGGCATCGCGTGGATATCACGTTCTACAGGTGAATTTCCGCGGCTCAGGAGGTCGTGGAATTGAATTCGTCAAAGCCGGGTTCCGCGAATATGGTGGCAAAATGCAGGACGACGTAACTGACGCAACACTTTGGGCCATTCAACAAGGCATAGCCGATAAGGACCGCATTTGCATCATGGGCGGAAGTTACGGAGCATATGCGGCAATCATGGGCGCAGCCAAAGAACCCGACCTGTACCAATGTGCGATCGGCCAATCTGGACTTTATGACCCCGTATTGACGTTACGAATTGGAGATATTGCGAGACGCGTGGCCTTGGTAAAGCAAATTCGCCAAACCATGGGGCGGACGCAGGAAGAACGTGACGCCATTTCCGTTATCCATGTAGCGGGAGACGTAAAAGCTGATGTCATGTTAATCCATGGTGGTCAAGATCGACGGACGCCGCCCGAACACTATCACCGCATGAAGGAAGCGTTCGACAAGGTAGGTAAGCAGGTCGTGACCCACTACAAAGGAAACCAGGGGCACAGTTGGTTTGGTCGCGACACGATCATGGATTTGTATGGTCGTCAACTCGCATTCCTCGACGAACACATTGGCAGCGGTAAAGGTGAAGTCCAGGCGGTCTCTGCCGCGAATTAGCTAAGCGGTCAAATACACCAATTCAGCCGCGAGCGTCTAAGGACTCTTGCGGCTTTCTTGTTTATGCTCTTCGAAAGTCGCCTAACGCTAAACCTACTACCCGAGCAGGAAAACCGCGATTCATCAATAGATTGCGGCGCTTCGTCCAATCCGAGAAAGGCAACCGCTCTTGACCGCTTTCTAGCTCAGGGAACCGCTTGCTAAGAACTTCGCGAGCGTGTTCGACCCAGAATTCGTCGTCTGACGTCACGAATCGCTCGACTAAATGACGGTCAACCCCTCGCTTTTGCAGGTTGGATCGAATTTTGAGTGGACCATCGCCTTTACGTGTTCGTTCTGCGGCGTATGCCTCCGCAAATCTCTCATCAGATAAATAGTCGAGCTCGATTAGGTACGCGATGATCGCTTCGATCTTCTCTCGTTCGATATGTCGCTTGACGAGCTTTAAACGTAATTCTTGCGCTGAATGTTCGCGCGGCGTAAGAATCTGTATCGCTCGTTCAAGCTCGGGCGAATTGCGTATATCGGTCATGCGCTCAATATAGCACCTGTGACCTGAACTCAATTAGCGGTTAACGCTTTCGAAGCTCATATTTAAGTGAGATCGGACTTGCCGCGAACTAAGACGCGACATTCAAATCCTCTATTTAGGCTTCCTCGACGTCGGATGCCGATTCTTCGTTGGCGGCTTGCACATCGTCAGACGCCTGCTTCTTCTTCGGCAATAAACGTGCGCGAAGATCCTGTTCAAGTTGATCCCGTACATCTAAGTGTTGGTTCAACCAATCCGAAGCGTTTTTCCGTCCCTGGCCGATTCGTTCGTCTTTGTATGAAAACCAAGTGCCAGATTTCTCGATTAGACCTTCCTGAACACCAAGATCCAGTATCTCGCCGTTCTTGTGGATGCCTTCGCCGTACAGAATCTCAAACTCAGCTTGACGAAACGGCGGCGCGACCTTGTTCTTCTGAACCTTGACGCGCGTCTGATTTCCGACAACTTCGTCTCCACGTTTAATCTGGCTGATGCGGCGAATGTCAAGACGTATCGACGAGAAGAACTTGAGCGCTTGACCGCCGGAGGTTGTCTCGGGAGATCCAAACATCACACCGATTTTCATACGGATCTGATTGATGAATATGACTAGGGTATTGCTCTGCTTGATATTGCTTGTCATCTTGCGCAGTGCTTGACTCATCAAGCGTGCCTGCAATCCAACGTGCGTGTCTCCCATTTCGCCTTCGATCTCCGCCTTGGGCGTCAAAGCCGCAACCGAGTCGATCACGACAACGTCGACAGCCCCTGACCGTACGATGTTGTCGCATATTTCTAATGCTTGTTCACCTGTATCCGGTTGCGAGACGAGCAGGTCGTCAATATTGACGCCTAGTGTTTCTGCAAAAATCGGATCCAACGCATGTTCTGCGTCAATAAACGCACACGTACCGCCAGCTCTTTGAGCCTCTGCGATCACGTGTAAAGTTAGTGAAGTCTTACCGGACGATTCAGGTCCGTAAATCTCGACGACACGACCTCTGGGTAGACCGCCTACACCTAATGCGATATCCAATCCAAGGGAACCGCTCGGGACCACTGGAATCGCTTCCGCTTCGTGGTCACCCATACGCATGACCGCGTTTTTACCGAATTGTCGTTCAATTTGCGCTAGTGCTACTTTAAGTGCGCGATCTTTAGCTGACTCTTTCACAGTATCCTCCTAACATGACGCAAAGTATATACAAATTACCAGATTAATTGAAACTAAAATCCCTACTTCTCTATTGAGCCAAATCTCGTAGGTTTAACTCCTTAGCCGTGCCTAACACTGAAGATACGCCGCTCATGCAGCAATACTGGGCGATCAAGGCACAACATCCAGACATCCTGCTCTTCTTTCGGATGGGCGATTTCTACGAGCTGTTTTATGACGATGCCAAGCGCGCATCGGAACTCCTTGAAATCACTTTGACTGCGCGCGGGAAGAGTCGCGGTGAACCGATCCCGATGTGTGGCGTGCCTTTCCATTCAGTTGACCGCTATCTCCGCTCGCTGGTACAGATGGGGGAATCTGTTGCCATATGCGAGCAAGTGGGTGATGTCACGTCAAAACAGCTCGTTGATCGTGAGGTTACCCGCATCGTCACGCCTGGTACGTTAACCGAGGACGCACACCTTGCGGAAGCCGAAGATAGTGTGCTCATGGCTGTGAACGCACCTAGTAGCGATGGAGAGGCATACGGGGTCGCATGGATTAACCTGTCGAACAGTGAATTCGGCGTTGGGGAAGCCCAAAACTTGCAGGTAGTGCAAGCGTTGTTCGCGCGCGTACAACCAGCGGAGGTGCTCGTACCCGAGACACTAGAAACCGAATTCGCCGGTGCGACCATCACGCGCCTCGATTCGTTCAAATTCGAACCATCCTTGACGCAGCGAACACTGAGAACCCATTTCCAAACACAGGACCTTTCCGGATTCGGCCTCTCTGACAAACCAACGGTCACGGGTGCTGCGGGTGTGGTCCTAGAGTACGCCAAGCAAGCGTGCAGACAGGAGCTCGACTTTCTATCCAGTATTCGCTGGGACCGAAATGACGACCGGCTACAGATTGACACGCAGAGCTTGCGCAACCTTGAAATCACGCAACGAACCGTCGACGGTACGCGCCAAGGGACACTCGTCGAGACCATGGACTATACGGACACCCCTATGGGTGTGAGGCTCTTAAAGGACTGGTTGTCTTCGCCGCTCCGCGATCTGAAAGAAATAGATCGCCGGCAAAGCGCCGTCGCGGAGATACTCGAACGTTTGTCGATGAGCATCCTGAGCGCCTCGCTGAAACCTGTCGGCGACATGCATCGCATAGGTTCTCGTCTCGCATTAGGTCAGCCATCGCCTCGCGATCTGGCGCGACTGGCGATAGGGCTCAAATCATTTACCGAGATTCGCGAGATCATCTCGGAGCTCGCACCGACGGAAGAGTTCGACGCAATTGGTCAGATCGAAGATTTAGTAGATTGTCGCACGTTGATCGAATCTGCCATCGTAGACAACCCGCCGCCGAACGTGCGCATGGGTGGCATGATCGCGAGCGAGTTCAACGACGAGCTTGCAAGCGTAAGAGCGATACGTACCAACGCTTCAGACGTTCTACAAGCGTATGAGAGTACGCAACGTGATTGCACCGGAGTCACTAATTTGCGCGTCGGTTACAACCGTGTGCACGGCTACTACATTGAAGTACCGAAATCTGCTTCATTCAACGTTCCCGAGGAATACGTACGTCGACAAACGTTGAAGAATGCAGAAAGATACATTTCGCCTGAACTTCGGGAGATCGAGGAGCGTATCCTCAACAGTGAAGAGCAGGAACGTGTCATTGAACGCCAACTATGGGACGAGTTGGTCGCCCGCTTACAGCAGGAAGTTCAAGGTATCCGAGCGATCGCCCACGCATTGAGTCGTCTGGACGTACTAAATTCGTTCGCGCAATATGCATACCGATACCAACTCGTCCGACCCACATTCACGGACGTATCCACGATAAAGATCCAAATGGGACGACATCCCGTACTAGACGCAGATTCCAGTGCGACGTTCGTCCCTAATTCCATCGAGTTGACGCCGTTACGCCGCATGTTGATTGTTACCGGACCAAACATGGGTGGCAAGTCCACTTACATGCGTCAGATTGCTTTACTCGTGATCATGGCGTATACAGGATCATTCATTCCTGTGGAAGCGGCGGAAATCGGACCAGTCGATCAGATATTCACCCGAATTGGCGCATCTGACGATCTCACGGGAGGACGCAGCACTTTCTTCGTCGAAATGAGCGAAACCGCGAACATACTTCACAATGCAACGTCGAATAGTCTGATTCTGCTTGATGAAATCGGTCGTGGTACGAGCACGTACGATGGTCTCTCACTCGCGATATCCATCGCTGAAGATTTGCTAGAACGAGTTGGCGCATTCTCTTTGTTCGCAACCCATTACTTCGAATTGACAGCGTTGGCGAACGACCAGAATACTGCAGCGAATGTGCACATGGACGCCGTGCAACATCGTGGCAACGTTGCATTCCTGCACACCGTCAAAGACGGCGCTACGTCCAAAAGCTACGGCATCGACGTTGCGAAACTCGCTGGCGTACTGCCCAGCGTCATACGTAAAGCGCGCAAACGGCTTACTGAGCTAGAGCGCCTCGCGATGCGTCCTGAAGATGATGCGCTTGGTTTTTTTACAGTGGACGACAGGACGACACCAAAACACGAGGCGCTCGTGGCACAACTTGCTGACGTGAATGTGGATGAGTTAACGCCTCGCGAAGCGCTAGATTTACTCTATTCACTGGTCGGTCAAGCAAACGACGCGGCTGCAGAAGATTGAACCGTAGCGAATATACGAGGAAGACATGAGTCAGGACTTGCTTGAGAGAAGAGAACAGATATTCGGTCGCGGCGCCCACCTGTTCTATCAGAAACCGCTCACGATTGTGCGAGGCGAAGGCGTCATCCTATACGACGGAAACGGCGAGCGTTTCGTCGACATGTACAACAATGTACCGTGCATTGGCCACTGCCACCCACATCTGGTCGACGCGATCAATACGCAGGTCGCCACTCTTAACGTACATAACCGTTACTTGCACGACGGCATCCTCACCTATGCCGAACGATTAGTAGCAACGCACCACGATGGTATCGAAAGCGTCGTCATGTCCTGCACCGGAACGGAAGCCAATGAGGTAGCGATGCTCATGGCGCGCACGATAACCGGCGGCGAGGGTTTTATCTGTACGGACGCCGCGTATCACGGTAACTCCGCTGCAGTACGTCAATTGACGCGAGCGCGGGGTTCGAAGAACATCAAACCAATTCCATTCCCAGAGTCTTATCGTTGCGAAGCCGACGATCGTGCGCAGTATTTTCTTGATCAAGTCGACGAGCAACTCGCAGCATTCAAGGTCGAAGGCGTCAAACTAGCAGGTATGTTGATTTGTTCGCTCTGCGCGAACGAAGGACTCCCAAATATCCCACAGGGTTTTATGACCGAAGCGGCGGACATGGTGCGCAACGCTGGTGGCGTCATGATTGCCGACGAAGTACAGGCGGGTCTGGGTCGCAGCGGCAACTGGTGGGGATACGAAGCAAGTGACTTCGTACCAGACATCGTATCCATGGGAAAGCCGCTTGGCGCTGGCGTACCACTTGCAGCTACAGCGTCCTCGCGTGAATACGTTGAACAATTTCGTCGCGGCAGCGGATACTTCAATACCTTCGCCTCTTCTCCGCTTCAAGCCGCCGCTGGCAATGCTGTTCTGGACGTGTTTGAGTCCGAGCAGCTAGTGGATAACTCAGCCGCAGTTGGCGCATCCCTTGCGCGACAACTTGAGGAAATCAACTCGAACGTAGCTCAAGTCGGTGACACGCGGAATCAAGGTTTATTCATTGCAATCGAATGGGTCGAGTCGCGAGACTCGAAAACACCTGATCGCGAAGGAGCGGTTCACGTCGTGAATCGACTAAAGGAACGCGGCTTCCTGATCGGCAACGCGGGTGCATTCGGCAACGTTCTCAAACTACGCCCGCCATTAGTGTTCGCGAAAGAACACGCAGACGCGTTTCTCGATGCTTACGTAGACGTAGTCAACACCTAACGTGGAAATCGATTGGCTCGCGTGTGCGCGAGAGGCGCTAGCCTACTTCCCAATCTCGCTCAACCAAATCCGTCTCATCTCTAAGGCTGAGAACGTCAGTTTCTACGTCGAAGGGAAGAATTCCGATCGATATGTACTTCGAATTCATCGTCCTGAATATCACACGCTTGAGGAGCTTATTTCCGAGCAACTTTGGACCGAAGCACTCCTCGACCAAGGCATCGATGTACCAGTAGTTGTAAGAACCAAACGGAGCGAACGATACGCTCAGATTAAAGTGGGCGACCAATTGCGCAACGTCGGATTGCTCCAATGGGTGGACGGCAAGTCATTACGGGAATTGTCAAGTGAAGCGAAAGACTTAAACAAACTCACGACGATTTACGAAGACGTCGGCCGATTACTCGCAGTCCTACACGAGCACGCATCGACGTGGGAACTGCCTCCCGAATTTGCGAGGCACGCTTTCGATGAAGAAGGATTAATGGGCGAGCGTCCGTTTTGGGGTCGGTTTTGGGAGGCAAGTGACTTTACGCATGAGCAACTCGACCGATTGATCTCAATGCGCAACGAAATCTACGCTCTGCTCAATCATTTACCAAAGAATCCAAACGTCTATTCGTTAATCCATGCGGATTTACACACTGGAAACCTAATCTCCCACGGCGACAGACTCCACATCATCGACTTTGACGATGCCGGGTTCGGATGGCACACCTATGACTTCGCCGTAGCGTTGAGCGAAATCCAAGATGCTGAGAGGCGCAAACCATTACTGGATGCGTTGTTCCGAGGATACGAGCGAGAGCGCGATTTAGAAGCTTGGGAAAAGGATCTAGTACCTCTCTTCAACGTCATCAGGCACCTGGCACAGATCGGCTGGATTGACGCGCGTCCAGATTTAACAAGAGATCCTGCATTCAAGCGTCGTTCGTACGAATATGCCAATAATCTACTGCAGGACGCCGTTGACGATGCAAAAACAGTCATCTCTCGCATGTCACATGCGAAGGATTCGCATTAGCATGTAGTCAGAATTACTTCGCCAACTCGCAATTTACACACAAAAACGCCGCAATTCCCTCGAAAATGCATTACTATGACAGATTGGGATTACAGCAATCGATCCATCAGAAAGTGATTGGCTACAGTTCGAATGACCGTTCCACCGATAAGTTTGGGATGCGCCTCTATTAGTCTCATGTTAGGCACACTTACTATCAAACGTATTGCGTTCGTGTCTGTGTTTGCCGCACTCTGCGTGACACCCACGCAGTTCGCACCGGCACAAGAAGACCAAGTAAGACCGATTCGGAATGCGTCAGTCGTTACGCCGATCTACACGTTGCTCGCCTATCGCCCGCAAGAAACCGCGCATCTTGCGGATCTTGACGACGAACTGATCATTGCCCAAATCGCCAGTTTCACGGATGTCTCCCAAGCGCGCCTTTTTATCGAGTTTCATTCAAGCATTCAACTTCATGGCGTTCGTCTTCGATATGACGACACCATTCATTACATCGTCTATCTCGGTCTCTACGAAGATGATGACACTGCACGCTGGGCTCACGAGAGCTTCGCCGAGGAGAATCCGAAGTACCTCGTATCGAACTTCAAACGACTAAGACTTGGCGATCTAAAACCTAACATTTTCCAATGAACAGAACCCGCTAATCAACAAAACTTGCTGCGCGCAGACTCTTGACCCAATGGCGAGTCCGAAATGTTCTCTCGAACTAATCGCCGGCTAGCGATATAGAGTCTCGCTGACCATAAAAAATCGATTCTTTCGCCTCATTTCAACTGTAAAATTCCGCGCCTTTCTCGCAGAGTGTAACGCTACTTCGCACTATGACTTTCGTTATTGGAGATGCCTGCATCAAGTGCAAGCTCACTGATTGTGTGGAAGTTTGTCCAGTGGATTGCTTCTACGAAGGTCCGAACATGCTCGTTATTCATCCGGACGAGTGCATCGACTGTGCACTATGCGAACCTGAATGTCCCGTAAATGCCATATTCTCCGAGGATGAGTTACCACCGGACCAAGAGGAATTTCTCGAGCTCAACGCCGAGTTAGCTGAAGTCTGGCCAAACATCGCAGAAAAGAAGGACGCATTACCTGACGAGGAGGAGTGGCGTGAGGTGCCAAATAAGCTGCAGTACCTCGAACGCTAGCCAGACATCGTAATCGACACCTTGTGAGGCAGGTCCACATCCGTTGCCTGACCTTGCTCAACTCCTCTGTCTCTACGTTACACGTCATCGATCACTGAACGGCGCCAGCCTTTGCGCATCGGGTCGTTCGTGAAAAAAGCAAGCATCGCGTGGTTTTCACACCCGTTCCTTACGAACTTGCTTCTGACTCGGTTTATCTTCACCATTGTTGCCTCTACGTCGCTAGCTCAAATGACTGATATCGAACAAACATCCAAACCACCAACTGCAGATCGTCGTGAACACACGACGACCGTCCACGGAATCGAGATTCGTGATCCGTATTTCTGGATGAAAGATCCTTCATATCCTCAAGTGGATGATCAGGATGTTCTGGACTATCTACATGCCGAAAACAGGTACTTTGACGAGTACATGGCACCACTTGGAGAACTAACCGAACGCTTATTTCAAGAAATCAAGGCGCGCCAGGTCGAAGATGAATCATCGGTACCCGTTCGTGATGGCGAGTACGTCTATCAATCTCGCTACATTCCCGGCAAACAATACCGCCAGCATGTACGGTGGTTAGCAAAAGGAGACACTTTCCTCGAATACGGAACACCACCTGCGAGCGTGACGCAGCTAGTCTTGGACGAGAACGTTTTGGCTGAGGGTGAGGACTACTTTCAGCGACGTGGATTCTCGATTGACCCTACCCACTCGCTTCTCGCTTATGGTGTGGATTTCTCCGGTAACGAACGGTTTACGCTACAAATCCGGGAGATAGCGTCCAACAATTTACTACCTCTAGCTATCCCCAACGCGACGGGCGAAGCGATTTGGAGCAATGACGGCAAATCGTTGTTCTACGTAGTTAATAACGAGAACTGGCGCCCTTATCAAGTCATACGACACACGCTCGGGACCGATACAAGCGAGGATGTCGTGATTTACGAGGAAAAAGATGATGGCTTCTTTGTTGATATCGACCGTTCGACGTCTCGAAGCTACTTACTCGTCCGAGCAGCATCCAATGTCACCAGCGAGATGCGTGTGCTATCGCTTGATTCGCCGAAGGCTGAGTTGAAACTGGTCGCACCACGACGTCACCAGCACGAATACGACCTCGACCATCACGGTAATCAATTCGTAATCCGTACAAACGATCGGCACAGGAACTTTGGGCTCGCGCTCGCGCCGGAAAACGATCCATCCATGGCAAACTGGAAACCACTGCTTGAACCGTCCGACGAACGCTACATCACTGATGTCATGACCTTCGCTTCGCGTGTTGTGATCGCCGCACGTGAGAACGGTCTAGAGACGGTTTCGATCATGACACAAACCGGACAACCGCAAGCGATTCCGTTTTCGGAAGCAGCCTACAGTCTCTGGTTTGGCGGCAATCCGGAGCCAGACCCTGAATGCTTGCGCATCGAGTATTCGTCGCTCACTACGCCCGAGACGACCTATGACTACGAGTTTGTGACTGGAAAGTTGCATACTCGAAAAGTCCAAGAAATACCAAGCGGACACGAACCCGCTCGCTACCTGACAGATCGCATACACGCAATTGCGCGCGATGGCGTCAATGTGCCAGTTACACTCGTTTATCGCAAGGACACAAAACTCGACGGTTCTGCGCCTCTATATCTTTACGGATATGGTGCCTACGGCGCAACGATGGATCCTTATTTCCGCACAACGATTTTGTCATTGGTAGATCGAGGTTTCGTTTACGCGATTGCACATATTCGCGGTGGCGCGGAACTTGGTTATCACTGGTATGAAAGCGGCAAACTAGGTCATCGGACCAATACCTTTAATGACTTCGTCGATGTCGCGCGGCATCTCGTTGATCAGCAATACACGACCGCGGGTCGCATTGCGATAGCAGGCGGAAGCGCGGGCGGTTCACTAATGGGGGCTGCGATTAATCAAGCCCCACAACTGTGGGGTGCCGTGGCCGCACATGTGCCATTTGTTGACATTCTCAATACCATGCTCGACGACTCGTTGCCGCTAACGCCAATCGAATGGCCAGAATGGGGCAATCCCATCGAGAGCAAGGAAGATTTCGAATACATCCGTTCATACTCACCTTACGACCAGCTCAAACCCGCCACTTACCCACCGCTATTCGTCACTGCCGGACTGAACGATCCTCGCGTCACCTATTGGGAACCCGCAAAGTGGGTCGCCAAAATCCGACATCTAAAACTTGACGACAATCCACTCGTCCTAAAAACCGAGATGGGTGCCGGCCATGGTGGCAAGTCAGGTCGCTATGAATCGTTACGCGAAGTAGCCGAAGAATATGCCTTTATTCTTAATGTGATGACGCCGAAGGAATAGATAACGATCAATCGTTGTGGATCAGTTCGTTGCCGCAACACCAATGACCGTATCAGGATTCAGTGGTTTGCCGTTCGCCCAAATCTCGAAACGAAACTGTCGATACCGCGCAGTTTCAATCGATTCATCTACGTTGCGAGGCATGATCCGAGTAATCGTGTCGCCGCGACTAATGCTTTGCCCTTCCTTGATGTCGTGGGCCGTGTTGAACTCGTACGCGACAAGATGCGAGGTCGCTGAATCAACAATAATCAAATGTCGATATTTATTTAGTCCAGCGCCTGCGTAAATTACCTTCCCACCAATTGCGGCGACGACCTTTGTTTCGTCAGCCAACAGGTATTCCAATCCTTTTTTCTCACGCGTCGCGAGAGGTTCGTACGGAACCGGCCATTGCCAACCCGACTTCGTGCGTGTAGTGCGTAAAGTCATCTTTAAAGGAGGTGTCACCGGTTGGACTGCAACCGAATCTGAAGGTGTGCTCTCTGAACGCGCTGGGGATGTTACACGTGTTTCGGCGGGCGGCTGAGTGGGTGAGGGTTCACTAGTTGGTTTTTCGATTACAGGCTTCAGTGTTGGTTCCGCTACGATCTCGCGGGATCGTTCTTCCACGCGCTGTGTCGGATTGGCAGTCGTAGAACGCACCGTTTCCTCCCCCTGACGGACGACGAGCAGGTCGTTCGGTCGAATGATGTAAGGTGACTTGATCGCGTTGCGCGATGCGATTTCGACAACCTTCAATCCGTACCGTCGTGAGATGGAATACAACGTGTCACCGCGTTCAACGACATGACAGAACTCATCTGATGTTTGAGCCTTACATACCGCTTCGTTTTCAACGTACGCGTATTCACTTTGCCGCGACTTGTCAATCACTGGAGCTGGTGTATCCGCAACACATCCTGTAATCGCTAACGCTAGCGCAAGTAGCCAAAGTTGCTTATGCCACATCGCGATTCGCCAATTGCATAACCACAAACACGCTGGCGCAGCCAATCACGCTACAAACGACCACCGCGAGCGACTGCGCATCGCCAACAGAGGTCGGCAATTCGGGAAAGCCGGCTCCTGAACGCCACGGCCACGCACGGTACAAGGTGCTCGCAACGAGACCGACAAAAAATGCAAGCATCGGTTGTTGATGCCGGCGCACCAAATTGGCGAGCACTCGAGGCACGACCGCAAACGCCAACGCCATGCCACTCGCGAAGAGCGCAAGCTTCGTCACGTCCACGTCGCGAACAGCTTCTAGCGTTGGCATCCAAATCCCCATTAGCAACAACACCATCGAACCAGAAATACCTGGAAGTATCCAAGCACTAAACGCGCCGATGCCACCGATCGCGAACATCCACAACGGTGGTTCGATTGTATGAGCGGGTAGAGCCACGATCGGTAGTCCGATCAAAAGACCGACTGGCACGAAGCGAAGCAAATACTTAGCTGAAACTGAACGAGCAAGCTGAATGCTCGCACCGATCACGATTCCAAATATTCCACCCCAGAACAACGTAGGTTCGCGATGAACGAGCTCGAGAATTGCCAACATTGACGCGACAAAACCGCAAGCCATCCAGAAGCCGAGCTGCACAAGAAACGTTAACGCAGCCAGCCACGTGGCGCGCTCATCCTTACGGTTGCGAAATTTACCGATTTGGCTAAGCGCGTTGATTAGTTTGTCATAAATCCTCGTGAGTAGCGCAACTGTACCTCCGGAAATACCGGGAAGCACCTCGACGATGCCCATCAACATACCTCGCCAGCATATGGCAAACCACGTCACGGCGTAGCTTCAACTCCTTTCAGCATTGGGACAAACCGCACGCCGCAAAGGTCCCTCTTCACGAACCCTGTCGAGGTACACTCCCACTGAATCAGTGACTGACCAACATACAACGGATCGTTAACCGGCATGATCAGCCGACCGTGTAATGCGACTTGGTCGCTCAGTGCGTCAGGCACCTCTTCCGCACTCGCAGTCCCTATCACCGCGTTAAACGGACTATATTCCGGCCATCCATCATGGCCATCAGCAAATTTGAAGGTGACATTAGAGATTTCGAGGTTTGCCAATGTACGTCGCGCACGCAGCTGTAACGACTCAATTCGTTCAATCGTATAGACCTCGTCGAACAAGCGTGACAGGATTGCGGTTTGATAACCGCAACCCGTTCCGATTTCCAATATACGGGAACGATTTTCGACATTAGCGGCCGCACTCGACATCATTGCAACGACCGTCGGTTGCGAAATAGTCTGTTGAAATCCGATGGGGAGCACCGTGTCGTCGTACGCTCGATGCGCGATCGCCTCATCGACAAAGACATGCCGAGGAACTTCGTTCATGATGTCGAGCACTTCAGTAGTTGCGAGATCCTGGGACGCCAATTTCTTGACCAGCCGCTCTCGTGCACGCGCGGAGGTCATACCAATACCAAACATCAGCGACGCCCTAACGCGACCTTTCCTCGAGATCGAAGCACTCGCGTAGGACACTGGTGGCGAAACTACCAGAAGGCAGTGAAAATCGCACTCGTGCTACGTCCACGTCCGTTTCACAAATCAAGCTACCCGAGGTGACAGCCAGGGAGCGACGCTGCTGTTTCAATCCGACCCACTCTAAGGCTTCAGCAATCTCCGCGACACTTTCTACAACACCTTGTTCAATCTGTTGCGCAAGGCAACTTGTCGGTAAACGTCCACGACCCCAAAGCGGTCCCGATGGAACACCGTCAAGTAGGACATCCCCGTCTATCTCTCTACACCAGTCGCCACGCTCTACTCGTGCCGCCAATACATGATTGAAGATGTAACTACGTAGCGACGAAAGATAGATGGACTTGAGGAACGAAGCGACGCGTGGTTTGCCCTCACGTATCCATTTCATCGCCGCCGTTACGTTTTGACCGTCTCGACCAAAACGCTGCTCGCCAAAATAGTTAGGGACCGTACTCATGCGACTGCTAGATACGCGTGTTGGTTCCACGTCTCGGACCAGAATCTCGAACTGATTTCGGCAACCGTCCGATGGTCTAAGCTTTCGAATATGTCGGCGTTGCTGCAGGATTTCCAAGTCCGGTTCTGCAAACGTATCGACTTGCGCTGGGACAGCCGCGCTGAACCATTGAGTCGACACACTGCGTTTGTCCTTTAATCCGAGATATCCGACGTCCCTTGTTCGCAATCGAAACGTGCGCGCCAGTTGTTGTTGGACGTCATGCGTCGTCCTGTTGATCTTGCGCACCCGAAATAAAAGGTGCTCGCCTTCGTCCGTCGGAGTGAACGGCAGTTCTTCGTCTACCTTGAAATCCGTGACCTCACAACGAATGCGTCCGCGAGAACGTGGCGAATCGTTAGCGAGCGGAAGATCGCTCAAAGAATATCGCGTCGCAGTCTGATCCGAGTCGCTGGCTTCAGGCGCATCTGCTGATCCGTGCTTAGGAGTCGCCAACATACAGATAGAACGTTTCGTTTGGCTTGATCATGCCAAGGTCGTTGCGGGCGATGGATTCAATGACTGACTTATCGTGCTTGATCCGCTGGATTTCCATGCGTAATAGCTCGTTACGTTCTGCGAGACGTTGATTGAACTCCGCCTGCGCTTTCACGTCCTGCACGAGCAATCGCGTCGCAAGAAAACCGGACTCGCCGAATAAGTACATGTACTGCATCACGACGAACATGCAGAACAATGCGGGAAGTAAGAGCTTCATTGGTTCAATTCCCTTTGAACTTCGCGAACTCGCTTGGTCCTCCAAATGTCGTAGCCTCAAGCTGCTCCTCGATGCGCAATAGGCGGTTGTATTTCGCAATCCTCTCGGATCGCGACGCGGATCCGGTTTTGATCTGCCCAGCCCCGGTACCTACTGCGATGTCGGCAATCTTGGTGTCTTCCGTGTCACCTGATCGATGCGAGACGACAGTTGTGTAATCGTGGTTATGTGCTACACGCATAACCTCCAAAGTCTCGCTAACTGTACCTACTTGATTCAATTTCACCAAAACTGAATTCGCGACCCCTCGCCCAATGCCCTCGAGAATCCGCGCCTTATTCGTTACGAAGACATCGTCGCCGACGAGTTGAGTCGTGTCACCGAGACGCCTCGTCAGATGCTGCCAGTCATCGAATCTGGATTCCTCACAACCATCTTCAATCGACATTACATCAGGGTAGTTCGCCTTGAGCTCGGCCAAGAACTCAATCATTTCGTCTGGTTTTAGTGGGGGAGATTTCGCGTCCGCCGCATATCCACTTCCATTGTAGAACTCATTCGCAGCGCAGTCCAACCCAATGTAACAGTCGCTGCCAAGCTCGTAACCAGCATCACGCACAGCATCGCTTAAAAAATCAAGCGCTTGTTGGTTTGAGTCTAAGTTCGGGGCAAACCCGCCTTCATCGCCAACCGCAGTGGAACGCTTCGGATTCGCGTTCTGTAGATTCCTTTTCAAGACGTGAAAGACTTCTACGCCGATTCGCAGCGCCTCGCGAAAGGATCCACCGCTTACCGGAATGATCATGAATTCTTGAAATACAACGTCGTTGTCGGCATGCGAACCGCCATTGAGTACGTTTAACATCGGAACCGGCATGCGCATTGGTACGGAGTCGTAGAGATCGTTTACATGCTGATAGAGCGGCACGCTTTTTGAGCGCGCAGCAGCATCAAGTGCCGCAAGTGATGCACCAAGAATGGCATTCGCACCTAAGTGCTCCTTGTTTGGCGTGCCATCCAGCGCGAGTAACCGCTCGTCAACACTTGCTTGATCAACCGCCTCAAGACCGTGTAAGCCTTCTGCAATGATGCCGTTGACGTTAGCAACCGCCTGAAGCACGCCCTTACCTAAGAATCGATTGTGGTCCTCGTCTCGAATCTCAACAGCTTCGAATGAACCCACTGAAGCACCCGAAGGAACCATTGCGGATCCCATCGCACCATTGCTTAAATGAACATCAACTTCGACGGTTGGATTCCCACGTGAGTCAAGGATCTCTCGGCCATTTACCGCGACAATCCTGCTCAATCGATTTGATCCTCTAAGTAATCCAACTCCTTAACAAGCGAATCTATGCGCGTGAGCTGCTCAAGCAGGGGTTGCATAAGCGGTAAAGGCCAGGAATTAGGTCCGTCCGATTTCGCTTCTTCCGGTCTTGGATGCGTTTCCATAAATAAGCCATCCACACCCACGGCCGTCGCTGCGCGTGCGAGTACTGGCACCATCGATCGTTGACCTCCCGACACCGCACCTTGGCCTCCAGGTAGCTGAACGGAATGGGTCGCGTCGAATACAACTGGACATCCTGTTTCGCGAAGGATAACGAGCGAGCGCATATCTGAAACCAGATTGTTGTAACCGAAACTTGCGCCGCGTTCGCAGACCATCACTTGCTGATTGCCAGTTGATTTCGCTTTTGCTACCACATGCGTCATGTCACCTGGTGCAAGAAACTGACCTTTCTTGATATTGACTGGAAGTCCTTGCTCACATACATTTGTGATGAAGTCAGTCTGACGACATAAAAATGCCGGCGTCTGCAATACCGAGACAACGCTCGCGACTTCGTTTAAAGGCGTGTACTCGTGTACGTCCGTAAGTACGGGTACACCTACTTCGTCCTTCACGTCCTGGAGGATGGAGAGCCCAGCTTCTATCCCTTGACCGCGATAGCTGCCAATTGATGAACGATTCGCCTTGTCAAACGAGCTTTTGAATATGTAGGGAATCCTGTATGAGTCAGTTACTTCCTTCAGATGCGAAGCAACATCAATTGCTAGTGATCGATCCTCAATCACGCACGGACCGGCGATCAGGAAGAACGGTCGGTTGTTCCCAATTTCGAAGTCGCAGAGCTTCATGAGTTAGCCGTCGCGTAAGCAGTAGACGCTCGTACGAAGTCGCTAAACAACGGGTGTCCGTCGGTCGGCGTCGACGTGAACTCGGGATGAAATTGGCAAGCGACAAACCATTGGCCGTTGGTCAACTCCAACATTTCGACCAAGTGCTCGTTCTTGCTGCGACCAGAGAATCTCATGCCTGCCTTCTCGAATGCTTCAATGTAAACCTCGTTCACCTCATATCGATGGCGGTGGCGTTCCCGGATCGAACTGCAACGGTAGATCGAATTCACTCGAGAATCCGACGACAGCACACACTCTTGCTCGCCAAGTCGCATCGTACCGCCGAGGTCATCGCCTGGCTGGTATTGCTTTATCTCACCGGACTCATCTTGCCACTCGCTCACAAGCGCAATGACGGGGTGATTCGTTTCACGAATCAGTTCCGTGCTGTTTGCATCGGTCCATCCAATCTCGGTTCGAGCGAACTCTACGACCGCCGCGTGCAGACCGTAGCAGATTCCTAAATAAGGCACCCTGTGTTCTCGCGCAAATCCTGCTGCTTTGATTTTGCCTTCGAAACCTCGTGGACCAAAGCCACCCGGAATCAACACGCCGTGCACGTCCTTGAGGACACCGATGCCGTGTTCCTCGACTGATTCGGAATCGACCGTTTCGATTTCGATTTTCACGCCTTCGTGGATTCCCGCGTGAATCAATGCCTCGATCAAGGACATGTAAGCGTCAGTGAAATCAACGTATTTACCAACTAGTGCAATACGCGTGGTGTCGTTTGCACCACATCGTTTGCGTTCGACCTCTTCCCAACGCGACAAATCAGCTTCCGCACTCTCGATTCCAAAGTGCTGAAGCACGATGTCATCGAGTTTTTGCTGGTGCAGCACGAGTGGCACCTGATAAATCGACTCTGCGTTCGCCAACGAAATAACGGCTTCTTCTGGAACGTTGGTAAACAGCGCAATCTTGCTACGCGGACTTGCGTCGAGCTCCTTCTCCTTGCATCGACAAATCAGAATATCAGGCTGCAAGCCTATCGAACGGAGCTCTTTGACCGAATGTTGCGTAGGTTTGGTCTTGTCTTCCCCATCGCTAAGTTGAGGGACCAATGTCAGGTGCATGAACAAAGTGTTGCGAACACCTTCTTCAAGCCGCATTTGTCGAATCGCTTCAAGGAATGGTTGTGACTCAATGTCGCCAACCGTACCACCGGTTTCAACGATTACAACGTCGTTGTCTTGCGCGACAGCACGAATACGACGTTTAATCTCGTCCGTGATGTGAGGGATAACTTGAACGGTCAGTCCTTCGTAGTCACCCGCCCGTTCACGCTTGATAACGGAATCGTAAACTGAACCCGTCGTGAAATTGTTTGCGCGATGCATCTTATTTTGAATGAATCGCTCGTAGTGGCCTAAGTCCAGGTCGGTTTCAGCGCCGTCAGCAGTGACAAATACTTCACCGTGCTGATTGGGACTCATCGTACCAGGATCCACGTTGATATACGGATCCATCTTGACGACATCTACCTTAAGACCACGCGCCTTTAAGATCGCACCGAGCGATGCGGTAGTGACACCCTTTCCAAGACCGGACACCACACCACCAGTCACGAACACGTAATGTGTCAGATCTTCACTCCTCAAGGCTTCGTGAGGTACTAACAAGAAGCATTCGAGCGTAAATTTTAGTGGCGGCGCTTCGCTGCTGTTTCTTGCTGAAGCGAGACATGATTAATCGGCACTCTCGTGTTAACGATCCGTACCCTGTCAGGATGTCTGAAATCGTCGCCATTGAGGCACCCATCCACCTTCGGTGCAAACGGACGCAGAAACTCCTATTCCTGGAACCGCAACCAGCTGTCTATCTAAATAAAACAGCGGCCAAGCATCGCGCTCCCACGGTGGGATACTGTGATCGTAGAACCACCTTGAAAGATTTATGGAACCTTGATTCAGCAGAAGCGACTCGCCGCCATCACGCGAACCAACGCGAATTGGAACGTCCGTTGCCAATCCGATCTTGTCTCGAATCCAAGTTAATTCGCCGAACGAAAAACAGGCGCTCTCCCCCACTTGAAGTGAAATGTCTGAATTCTGAACCGCATCTGCAACGACATAAAACATCCCCTTAAATCGTCGAACACAGTTTCGAGGGGACACGCGAATGCAGACCTGCGCGTCATGGCGCGCAGCTGCTTGCCGCATGATTTCATCAACGACGGTGTTCCTTGGTGTGATGTTGTATGCGTGAAGCCACGCGCGCACCTTGATCGCATCAATCGCTAGCAGCTCAGCTGAGATCGGTTTACGAGGCAGCAGTTCTAACGCCGGCTCCTTTAGTCGAAGCAGGTTCGCGTCAAAACCGGTAAATGATGCTCGCAATCGCGGCAAGACTTCATGTCGCAACGCATTCCGAGCAAGTGAAACGTCCTGATTTGATTCGTCCTCGATCCACGTCCAGTCGTTCTGGTGAACAATGCGCTGTAAATCAACGCGTTGGTACGAAAGCAGAGGCCGCCACATCCGTCCATGCTCAAGCTGACGCCACGTCGCGATTCCTACAAGAGCCCTTCCAGTCGCAAGCTGCCACATCAAGCTTTCAAGTTCATCATCTCGATGATGGGCTGTTGCGACAGTGTCCCCATCGCGCATCACTTCATCGAAGATACGCGACCGTGCTTGACGACCTTCGAATTCCAAATTCGTACCATCGAGCGAAACGCGACGAGACGTGAAGTCAATGCCTAATTGTGAAACAACCTTTTCACAGTGCAATTCCCATGCATCTGCATTGGGGCTTAAACCGTGGTTGACGTGTACAACAGCGAGTTGAGCCGATTTGAACGCACGCGAGGCTGCGTGCAAAAGAACAGTGGAATCAACCCCGCCGCTGAACGCAAGCCATAGCCGATTCGATCCGTGAAGGTCACACGATGCAATTCTGCGAATTACGTCTTCAAGCGATGTGACGCTAAGTGGCGTTGTTTTGGAATCCGACATTGACGACGTTCGATCCGAAGATAGCACGAAGATCAGCTAGCACGCGATCGGTGACCGGCAGTTTTCTGTAGCCTTTCCCTAGATCGACGCGCAACGCCGCGCCATTCTTTTGAATGGTGATCTCGACTGGACGTCCTCCCTTACGCTCGACGTCCTTAAAAACTCCCTGAAATCGCAGCAGATTCTCTGACGTTAACAGCGCACGTGATTCGTCGCTGGTGAACCGTAATGAAACAAACGCTTGCCAGTGTTTTCTGGCATTCACCACGTCAAACAAAGAATTCACCGAGATCTGATGTTCTTTTTTGAAGTTGTCGAATCGGACGCGTCCTTTCGCAATGACGAACTCGTTGTCTATTACGAAACGAGAGAATTTGCGATATTGCTCCGGCCAGAGCACAAGCGTTAGTGCGCCGATCTGGCCTTCTAACGCGACGTTGGCTATTTCGCCTCTTCCGCCGCCTTCGCGTACGGTCGACGCTTTGATCCGACCCGCAATGACTACCTCTTCGTCCTTTGCAGCGTCTGCTGCGTCACTAGGTGAGCATGTACAGATCGACTCAAATTCTCGAAAATACCACCGCATGGATTCGCGACTCACGGCGAATCCGATTGTTTGTTTCTCGGTCTCGTATAACTCAGCATCCGACATCGCAGATGGCGGAACGTAGCTGGTGAAAACTTCCTGCTCCTGCGGTACACCGAACAAGCTCTGACTTGGGTCCATGCCATCGGTCCCAGCATGAAATGCGCGATCGAGTTTGTCCAAGAGAACCGCACGCACTAAGCCGGGTTGTTCAAACTCGGGTTCAACCGAATCAAACGCGCCTGCTTTGACGAGACGTTCAACCGTGTTGCGTTGCACGGTAGTCAAGTCCACACGCATGCAGAAGTCGAAGAGACTCTTGAATTTCCTTTCCTTACGTGCTTCTTGAATGGTTCGTACATCCCGATCGCCCACTCCCTTCAGGCACGTCATACCGATCTGAATACCATCTTCCGTAGGAACGCAATTGGCATTCGGATCGTTCACATCAGGCGGCGTAAGGACTAATCCCATGCGATCAGCCTCTGCAAGCAATCTCTCAACCCGCTTCGTGTCACCACGTTCGACTGAGATTGCCGCAGCCATGTACTCATTCGGGTAATTGGCCTTCAAATACGCAGTCTGATACGTGACGACTGCATACGCTGTCGAGTGAGCCCTGGGAAACGCGTATTCCGAAAAGCCCAGCATCTTTTCATATATATCAGCCGCGACCCTTGGTTCGACACCATTTTCATGGCATCCTTCAGCAAAGCGATCTTTGAGTTCAACGAGCTTCTCACTCCGTTTCTTGCCCATCGCCTCTCTCAGAATATCCGCTTCACCACCCGAGAAACCCGCCAATGTCCTCGACACGCTCATGACATCCTCTTGATAGATCATGAGCCCATAGGTGTTCTCTAGAACTGGTTCGAGCAAGTCATGATCGAAGCTAACCCGTTCTTCACCCCGCTTCCTCAACGCGTAGCTTCTATCGACACCCGCGTTCAACGGTCCCGGTCGGTACAACGCAACGAGTGCGACGATATCTTCAAACTGATCCGGTCTGAGTTGGCGGATGAGCCCCTTCATCCCTGATGATTCCAGTTGAAACACCCCCTCTGTATCAGCGGCAGCAATCAGCCTGAAGGTATTTCGATCATCTAGTGGGATGTCCTTGGCGTGCAGGTGAGATGAGATGTCTTCGCGCACCTCGTTGATGGATTGGATCGTGCGCTCGATAACGGTCAGGTTCTTTAGACTCAACAGGTCGAACTTCACCATGCCAGCCTTTTCAACATCATCTTTATCGAGTTGAGCCACGAGCAAGCCTGTTTCCTTGTCGAACTGACAGGGTACATATTCCTCAAGGCGGTCCGGTCCAATGACGACTCCGGCAGGATGCACACCCGAGGTAGCAACGACACCTTCTAGCTTCCTACTCTCCTCTAATAGTTCCGTACAACCGTACCTCGCCGCAGTTTCTTCGATTTCTGGGAATTCGTTACACGCATCCTCCAATTTCGTACCCGGTTTTATCGGAATCAATCGCGTGATTCGTGAAACATCGCTATGCGTGTAACCTAGCGCGCGTCCCATCCCGTGAATGATGCCTTTGGCTGCTAAAGTGCCTTGAGTGGCGATCAATCCCACGCACTCTTGTCCGAACTTCTCGACAACATACCCCACTACCTCATCACGACGCAGAGCGCAAAAATCTATATCCAAGTCAGGCATCGAACGGCGATCACGATTCAGGAGTCGCTCAAAGAATAGATTGTGCTTGATCGGATCTAACCCGGTGATACCGAGCAACATGGCGACCAACGACGCCGCGCCGGACCCGCGACCCGGTCCAACAGGAATTCCTTGATCACGCGCCCATTTGACAATGTCGCCAACGATCATGAAATAACCGGCAAACCCCATGTCGATGATGACATCAAGCTCGTAGTCAGCGCGCGTTCGATAGGTTTCGTAATCGGACTCATCAATTAGAGACTGTTCGTCAGATAGAAATCGCTCAAGTGCGTCGCCGACTGTTTCACGGAGGATTTGAGCGTTTTCTTGTTCATCTTTCTTCGGGAAAGGACGTTGGTAGTACGTACCTGTCTCGACCTCGACATTGCATCGTTGTGCAATTTCAATACTGTTTTCGATGGCGTCCGGCAAGTCTCTAAATTGCGCAGCCATGTCCTCTGCAGAACGCAAGTGTTGAAATGGACTGTATTGACCTTTCCAGGAATACGATTCGCCCATGTGTTCGCTACGTTGAATGCATAGTTTTGCATCGTGAAGCACGAATTCATCTTCTTTTACGCAAATCACATCGTTCGTCGCAACGAGAGGCACACCTTTCGCGCTGGCAAGTGGGACAACCGACTCGATGTAATCGTTTTCGTGAACGCGACCCGTGCGAGTGATCTCTGCGTAGAACCTATCACCAAAATGCTGGAGGTACCAATCAAGTAGCCTCTCCGCACCGTCATGGTCGTCTGAAAGAAGACGCTGACCTAAGTCCCCCGTTACGCCACCGGAGAGCAGAATCAGGCCTTCATTGAGTTCTGACAGCATCGCGTAATCAGCACAACCGTCGCTCTCGACGTTACGGGACGCATTCGTCACCAGTCGCAGTAGATTGTGATACCCGTCCTGATTCGCGGCAAGCGCCAGGAGTTTGGTCTTCCCGCTCGGACCGAGAAGCGTTAGATCACATCCGAAAACCGGTTTGATCGCTCGCTCAAAACACGCGTTCTGAAACTTCAGCATCGCGGTTAGGTTTCCTTTGTCAGTCAACGCGACGCATGACATCCCGAGTTCTTTGACAGCCGGAACTAGCCGGTCTAGGAAAACAACACTATCCACGAGCGAGTATTCGCTGTGAACTGCTAAATGGACGAAGTCACTCATCCGAACCAACGAAAAGACCGCGCCACACATCCCGTACCGGTGAGAAACTACGACGATGAATGGGACACGGACCGTATTCCCGGAGGAGCGTCAAATGCAGCGCGGTTGGATAGCCTTTATGGCGCTCAAATGCGTATTGCGGATAGGATCTCGCATAGTCCTCCATCATGCGATCCCGAGTAACTTTCGCCAATATGGATGCCGCGCTAATCGCGGGCATTTTCCCATCACCGCCTACGAGCGTAAAAGTCGGCACCGGAATCGTCGGATCTTTATCGCCGTCGACCCAAACTTCGTCCGCTTCAACATTGGTTGCAGTGTACGCTCGACGCATCGCGAGCAGACTTGCTTGAAGGATATTGTGGGAGTCAATTTCCCGCGCATCGGCGATACCGATCCCGTATGCGAGCGCACGTTCTTTAATCTCATCAAACAAGCGCTCGCGCTTCATTCGCGTAAGCTTCTTACTATCCGCCAATCCCTTAATGGGTAGTTTCGCATTGAGCGCAACCGCTCCAGCAACCACTGGTCCTGCTAATGGACCCCGTCCGGCTTCATCGATGCCGACCAGCAACTGGATATTTGAGTTATCGTGTCTCGACAAGCGAAAGTACGGTTTCTGCCGCACGATTCGCGGCATTCTGTTTCAACGACCAGTGGAGTGACGTAAATTCACGCGTCAATGCTGTTCTATCCCGGTTCATCTGCTCGACAAGTGCTGTAGCAAGATTTTGAGGGGTCGCATCGTCCTGCAAAAACTCTGGAACAATGGTCTTGTTAGCAAGTATATTGGGAAGTGCAACTTGATTGATAAACATCATTGAGCGGACCACTTTGGCGGTTAAAGCACCGAGTCGGTAGGCCACAACCATCGGTGTTTTCAGCAGCATCGCTTCTAATGTGCTCGTACCCGATTTCACCAGAGCGACATCGGACGCCGCCAACACTTGCGTCGCTTCTAATTCCGTAATTTCAACAGCTAGCGAAGGGAATCGATGACGTAACTCCTGCCATGTCTTGCGAACCGCCGGATGTCGAGCGGGTATCACCACGTTGATTCTCGCTCGATTGACACGTTCCTGAAAGAGCTGCGCGGCCTCTAAGAACATCTCGAAGTGAAATCCTATTTCCGAGCCTCGACTTCCGGGCATCAGACACAACATCAATGAATCACTCGACCAACCATGGAGAGATCGTGCTTTCGCCATCAATTCAGCTTTGCCTTCGTCAGGATCAAAACGATCAGCGGTCGGATGACCTACGAAAACTGCACGAATGCCATGTTCTTCGTAAACCTTCGTTTCGAACGGGAACAACGTCATGATGACGTCAACCGCTTTGCCGATCCGTTTTACTCGACCACGACGCCATGCGTAAACGGATGGGCTCACGTAATGTGCCGTTGGCACACCGCGTTTTCGAACGCCGCGTTCCAGTAGCAAGTTAAAAACGTTGAAGTCAACGCCGATCAGCACGTCGACGGACGCTAACTCGCGGATGAGTAGACGTAAGAGTCGTACGAGACTACCAATTCGTAACAGCGGGTCGACGAATCCGTTGATCGCGAATCGATCCATATCTGCGAGGCTCCGCAGTCCCTCCGCAAGCATCGCGTCACCGCCGACACCTACGAATTCGACGTTCGCATAACGATCTGCAATCGCAGTCATCAGCGAAGCACCGAGCAAGTCACCAGATGGTTCGCCGGCGACGATGCCTATTTTTAAGGGATTAAGCGTCAAGGCTCCGCGCGAATGGCCGCGCGTCTAACCGCTGGCGACCAGGAGCTCCGTCGAGCATACAACGCTTTCGTCGACAAGCGCTTCACACCCGAATTTCATGATGTCACGCCGCTCGCTAAGCACCTTCGCATCCAGTATCAATCGGTCACCCGGAACAACTGGCCTCTTAAATCGTGCCTTGTCCATACCGGCAAGCAGGAATATGCCGCTATGTTCCTCGACCAAAAGATTGCGCGAACGTGTTGCCAAAATCCCGCTTACCTGCGCGAGCGCCTCGACGATTAGTACTCCGGGCATGATCGGCTTGCCCGGAAAATGCCCAGTGAAAAACGGTTCGTTCGCGGAAACGTTCTTCAGACCACGTATACGCGTACCGAGTTCAATCTCGAGGACTCGATCCACTAATAAGAATGGGTATCTATGTGGTAGATAGTCCGTGATCGCGAAGTCGACATCTTGTTCAGACATGCATTCGCCTATTCCGCACTCGAAGAGTTCACGTCGTTACTCGTCTGTTTTTCCAGAATTCTCTCAACTCTTCTTAAGCGCTTCACGATGGTGTCTAGCTCATTTAACCTCAACATGTTACGACGCCAAGTTCGATTATCCGTGTGCAATGTTGCACCCGAATACCGCCCCGGTTCCGTGATGTCTCGAGTCACGAGCGTCATCGCTCCAATCTCAACGCCTCCAGCTATCGAAACGGGGCCTTCGCCTGCAACACCGACCGAGCCCCCGAGTACGCAGTACTCTCCCAAGGTAACGCTTCCTGCAAGACCCGCACAGCCACACATAATCGTATGAGCTCCTAAGACACAATTGTGCCCGATGTGAACCTGATCGTCGAGCTTCACGTTGTCATGTATGACGGTATCATCGATCGCGCCTCGATCAATCGTTACGCTTGCCCCAAGTAAGACATCGTCACCAATCAGAACCCGACCAACCTGCGGGATCTCCTGGAGCGTTCCGGTCTCATCGACCGTGATGCCAAAGCCGTCGACACCTATCGCGGTATTAGCGTGCACCGTACATCCAGCACCAATTTGCACATCGTGATAAATCACTACGTTCTCGCGAATGCTCGTCTCCCGGCCAATCTTCGACTGCGCACCGACGCAAACGTTTGTACATAGTTCAACGCCGTCTGCGATGACGCAATCTGCACTTACGCGCACATTAGGTCCAATTCGCGCACCATCGCCTATCTGCGCGGAACTGTCAATCCGGGCAGTAGGATCTATGCCGACTGGTATTCGTTCACGTTTGTCGAAATCGTTGGCGATTTCTGCGAATGCAAGTTGAGGATTCCTGACGACGACCGAAGGAATAGGACACTCCGCAACATTCTCCTCAGTGAGCAAAACTGCGGTAGCCTTAGTCGCTTGCAGTTGCGCTCGATACCTTTGATTTGAGAGATGAGTGAGATCGCCGGTCTTAGCGTTCGCGAGCGATCCTACTCCAGAGATACAAATCTGTTCGTCGCCTATTACGCGCCCCTGAGTCCGATGTGCGATCTCGGCGAGCGACAACATGGTCCGTTTGGTCGTCGTTGAATTACACCACTTATTCGGTGATGTTGTTCATTTCCTCTGTGACTTTTCGCGTGATATTGTGCTTCGGATTGACGTAGAGCAGCACGTTGGGGTTATATTGATAGACGATGTCGTAATTCTCTAACTCAACAAGATCTCTCAGTGCCTTTTGGAATTTAGGATTAAGGGCCGAAAGCAATTCATCGCGCCGCTCCGTTAGTTCACGCTGCAACTTTTGTGCACCTACCTCCAGATCGAATTGCATGTCTTCCATTTGCTTTTGCATCTGGCGACGCTCTTCTTCGGACGTCACGGCACTATCGTTTATTAACTTCTCACGTAACTTTATGAAGTCCTGTTGCAGTTGCTTCAGCCGATCACTTTCTGGCGCAAATTCCTCTTCGATCTGGGCGAGAGTTTCCTTCGCCTCTTCCGTCGCCATGGCGGCTTCTGACGAACTTACGACCGCAACTTTTAACTGCGCAGACGCGGCCATCGCTGCATTGAGCGCGAGCACAACACAAAGCAACTTCAATAATTTAGGAACCATGAATGCCTCGGAAATTTATGGGCGTAAAGCACGGCAGAAGCGCGCTACGCTGGGCTGAGCATTATATTCTTGGGACCGATTTCGACCGTGCTTTATGTCGATCAATCCTTCTGATCAGAACTAGCTAGTGTCTGTGAAAGAACTTTGTAGTTAATCATTTCGCACTGATATCATCAGTGTTTTAACCGATTTTGTGCTAACATATCGACCTTGAAGATTGGCGATTTTCGCATGAAATCACCCGTTTTGCGCGGATTTCGCCCCATCTTCGCCGATTTAAAGGAGCCCGAGGAGCCCCATGCGCAAACGCGAAGCGTCCGATGACTTGTTTGTCGTGCCGATCGAATCCATTCGCATTGACGAGAAGAGTCGCGATGACATCCCGGCGCTGCTGCGCGGGTTGCAGCATCTCTATATGGACAAGCGCCTGCGGACCGAGCTGTTCGAGTTGCTGGAACAGCATGTGGCGGCGGACCGCGACCACGCCAACGGGCGACCGGGAATGATGCTGTGGCAGGTGCTGGTGTTGGCGGTGATCAAGCAAGGTCTGGACTGCGACTACGACCGGCTGCAGTCGTTGGCGAACGAGTACGGCACGTTGCGCCGGATGTTGCAGCACCCGCCGGAAGATGAGTTTCGCTACACAGTTCGGACGCTGAAGAACAACGTGGATCTGCTGACGCCTGAGCTGTTGGCCAAGGTGAACGCGCTGGTGACGCGGGAGGGTTTGAAGGTCGCGGGAAAGTCGCCTGGCGCCGCGTTGGCGGCGCGCGTTGATTCCTTCGTGGTCGAAAGCAACGTTCACCATCCGACGGACCTTAATCTGCTGTGGGACGCGACCCGGGTGGCGATGCGCGAAGCGACCAAGGTAGCGAACCGTACCGGGCTCGGGGGCTGGCGGCAAGCGAAGCATTGGCGGCGCCAACTGAAGAAAGCGTTCAATCGCGTGTCGCGGCAACGGCAGTGGTCGACCCGCCCGGACGACGTGAAGGCGTACCTGCGGCTCTGCGCCGAGTTGACCCATCGGGTCACGACGACGATGAAGGAAGCCCGTGCCCTACGGGCGGCTGGCAAGTTGGACGCGGTTCTGACGGCGATCGAACAATGGGTCGCGGATGCCGATGTCCTGCGTGGTCAGATCGTCCGGCGGGTGCTGCGGGGCGAACGCATCCCCCCTGAAGAGAAGTTCTTTTCGGTGTTCGAACGCTATACCCGGTGGATCATGAAAGGCAAAGCCGGGCGGCCGGTGGAACTGGGGGTGCCGTTGACGATCTTGGAGGAGGCGAGCGGGTTCGTGCTGGCCTGGCAGTTGCAATGGACGGGGAGCGACGTGAGCACGGCCGTGCCGGTGGTGGAGACCGCCAAGGCGGATCATCCGACGCTGGCGTCGTGCAGTTTCGACCGCGGCTTTCACAGTCCGGCGAATCAGCGCGACTTGCTCGACCATCTGTGCCAGGTGACGTTGCCTGTCAAGGGCAAGGGCGACAAGACGTCCCAGGTGCGCGAAGCGACCGACGAATTTCAAACGGCACGGCGGCAACATCCGGCGGTGGAATCGGCGATCCATGCCCTCGAATGTCATGGCTTGGCGCGGACCCGCAATCGCGGTCAGCTCGGCTTTGAACGCACGGTGGCGCTCTCGATCCTGGGCGCGAACCTGCATCGCTTGGGGTTCCTGTTGCAGCAACGCGCACGCACGCGTCGCAAACGACTGCCGCTCGCCGCCTAGCCCGCCTAGCCAACCAACACCGTGCATCGCGCCACTGCGAGGGCGGCGTGCGGCCATCGTTTAAAGCCAAGCGGATTTCAGGGTCAATTCGATAAAAAAAGACGCCGAAATCGACCAAAACGCCTTCTTTAGTTGTCCGACGTCAGCAACTGGGTGGTTCCGATCGTACCGTTCCGTCGCCGAAACCTCAAAATCATCTGCAAAATTAGGTTTTTTCACAGACACTAGCTAAAACGTCTGCCCTAGTTCAAAACTAAAGACTTCGGTCTCGTCTAAATCATTATTGTTGAATGGATAGCCAAGCGAGAACGACATTGGACCCATTCGAGTTAACCACGATACAGCGATCCCCGTCGAGCCTCGTAGTTCCTTGAAGCTAGGTGAGAAGCAGTTCAAGCTCGTTTCGGAACAATGATCGCTGAAGATATTTCCAGCATCAATGAAATAGAGCGATCTAACTTGCCCTCTATCTTTCATGAACGGAAGTGGAAAGACGAATTCCGCTGAGAGTTCAACCATGATATTTCCACCGAATGGACGCCCAGGTACATTCGAGTTGAAATTTGTCAGCGCCGTGCTTCTCGGTCCGAGCGAAGCTCTTTTGTAGGTCCTGATCGAACCGAAACCACCGCCGTAGAAATGTTCATAGAACGGATATATCTCGGTTTGACCGTAAGCGCCGCCATATCCGACGTCAGCATTCAGGTGAATGGCATAGTTCGAATCAAGCCCTAGAACCGGGAAATACTGTTCAAACTGCAAGTTGGCTCGATAGAACTCCAAGTCACTACCAGGAATCGAAATCTCTAAGGCCGTGACCTGCTTGGAACCGCGGGTCGCGAAGATTGCTCGATTTCGAGTATCACGCGACCACAACCCTTCGACCTTGTAATTCAAGAACTTTTGGCCACTTGAAGCTATGAAGTCCTGTATTTCTTCGGCCTCTGACCCACTTTGCTCAACGTCGGTGTATTCGACCCGACCAGCGAATTGAAGACGCTTCGTCTCACCGATTGGGAAACCAAACCGAGCACCCGCACCAACGGCCGAAGTTGAGAAGGCGTTTAAATTCAACGAGCTATAGTCTGTGTCGCGGACGAAGACACTGAGTCCGCGGCTGACACCGTCTTCCGTGAAATACGGATTGACGTACGTGTACGAAAACGACTTTCGATAGCCACTCCAGTCCAACGAGAGACCGATGTTCTTGCCTGTTCCAGCAATATTCGCCTTCTGAATCGACGCACCAAGAATCATGCCTGATAGTTTTTGATAGCCGAGTGACCCCGTGATCGAACCAGTCGACTGTTCCTCTACTTGGATTTCGACATCGACGAGTCCTTCCTCGCCCGCCACCTCAGGCGTCTCAACAGCTACGTCCGAGAAGAATCCCATCCGTTCCAACCGAACCTTCGACAAATCAATCAAGTCGGTGGAAGCCCAGGCCCCCTCAAGTTGCCGCATCTCTCGCCTAAGAACGGTGTCCCTTGTAGTCGAATTTCCCGTGAAGCTCAGCCGTCTCACGTACGCACGTTTACTCGTATTCACCATGAATCTAACGTTGACCGTGCCGTCTTCATTTATTTCAGGCACAGCTGTTGCGGTGGCAAACGTGTATCCATATCGTCCTAGCTGGCGTGTGATGAGCTCCTCTGTCGCAGTCAATAGTGCACTTGAGTAGAGCTGTCCTTCCGACACAACAATTAGCTTCTCGATCTCTTCCGGGTCGACGTCATCGAGGTCACCGACCAATTCGACGTCGCCGATCAAGTGCTTCTCGCCCTCATTGACATTGATCGTTACGTAGACTTGCTTCCGATCGGGGGTCATACTTACTTGTGTTGAATTGATCTTGAACTCAATGTAACCACGATCTGTATAGAACGCCTCAATTGACTCTAAATCACCCTGTAGTTTTTCTCGAGAATATCGGTTTTCACCGCTGATAAAGCCGAACAGCGTTGGTTGTTTCAGCTCCATCCGGTCAAGTAGCGTTTTCGTGTCGAATACTTCATTACCGACGAACGCGATTTGAACGATTGTGGCACGTTTACCCTCTTCAACCTCAATCTCTATACGGACGCGGTTCCGAGCCAACGTGTCGATATCAGTTTCGATACTTGCCGTGTATTGGCCTTGAGCGACGTACTGTCGAATTAATTCGATGCGTACCCTATCGAGAGTGGCTTGTTTGAAGATCTCGCCTTCTTTCAGACCTTCAGCAGCCAGTCCCTCAAGAAGCGCTTCAGTCGGAACAGCCTTGTTGCCACTAATCTCAATTGCGACGATCGACGGTCGTTCGTCGACTTCTACCAGCAATATGTCGCCGTCACGATTGATGCTAACTTCGTTGAAGTAACCCGTCTTGAAAAGTTCTCGAATCGTCTCGCGAACCGTCTGCGGGGTCGCGACATCACCGAGTTCAAGGCTCATAGCATTGAATACGGTTCCGGGCGTTACACGCAGCAAGCCCTGTACTCGAATATCAGATACCTCAAAGCTGTAGTTCGAAAATGCAAACGTGCAGGCCCAACATAGCAAAAGCCCCAAGGAGATCTTTATCCAGTGCATAGTTAAGCCTTCAAGAAGTGCATTTCGTTACTCAAAATCGACGGCGCGTTCAAATAACGACATTTCATTCGATTATAGACCCTCAAATTAAGTGGCAGTTCCGCATATTCCACCTCAATTTCTACTACCTTCGACGCGCACATTTGCGGTAAAAACAACGCAAGTTAGCGGGATGGAGTCAGCACGACTCTTGGTTGGACCCAACTGAGTGCGCTAGGAGGTAACTAAACGCGAAATATCGTTGTATAACGCGAAAATCATGATCGAACCGACCACGAATAGACCGATCCGCATCCCGATTGCTTGTATCCTCAACGGAATAGGTTTGTTGGATATCCATTCCACAATTCCAAACAACACATGACCGCCATCGAGCATCGGTATCGGTAGTAAGTTGATGAGCCCAAGTGCAATTGTCAGGAGGGCGAGCAACATGAGAAAAGGCGTAATGCCAAGCTCGGCCATATCACCCGCGAATTCGGCGATTCGCACCGGTCCACCGAGGTTTCCTGAGTGGACGTCGCCGACGATCATCTTGTAGATAGACTCTGCCGTCAAAGCAATGTAATCGATCGTCTTTTCGAACGCCACCGGCACCGCAGCAATCGGTCCATAACGAACTATTCGACCAACCTGCGGGGAAATTCCTGCTTGACCAAAAGTAACGCCGTCGTCGGCAACGATCAGCCTCGGTGTCAGCGTAAGCGATGCGATTTCGCCGTCACGTTCAACCGAAAGTACCAGCTGTTGATCGGCGTTTTCGCGGATCGTCGCGACCACGTCCTGCCATGATGTGATGGACTTATCGTCGATACGCGCGATGAAGTCTCCAACACGGATGCCCGCAAGCTCTGCTGGAGAATCCGCGGCCACGTAACCTATGTGGGCGCGGATTTGTGGCTCGAATCCGATCGCGAGCATTACATCGGGATCGACTTCCTCGGATAACCAATTCGTGACTCGAACTTCATATTCCCCGCGATTAGTCTGAATCCAAATCGAACCAGTGTCGCCAAGTCGCTCTGCGAGCGCAAGATTGACGTCCTGCCATGAATTCATCTCGTCGCCATCGACGCGCAATATCTCCTCGCCTGGTCCAACTCCTGCAATCATCGCCGGAGATTCTGGCAAAACGCCACCCACATAGGGTTCTAACTCACGCGTTCCCGTGACGAGCACGATATAGATGATGAGAAATCCCAATAACAGACTTGCGAAAGGCCCGGCAGCAGCTATAGCAACCTTCCAACTCGGCTGCGCATTGGAAAACGCTTCGGCCATTTCGTCTGGCTGAGGTTCATCAGAAAACTCATCCTCACCGAGCATCCGAACATAGCCACCTATTGGGATGGCCGCCAGTTGATACTCGGTGCCGAGACGATCCTTGAACGACCAGATTCTTGGTCCGAAGCCGATCGAGAACGTAAGAACCCGAACGCCCGCCCAACGTGCAACGAGAAAATGCCCCAGTTCATGGAAAAACACGAGAATGAGGATCGCGACCACAAATGCGATGAGGTAGGTCATTGCTACAGTTTGTTGAGTATGACAGAAAGATTGAGCATAGCCGGTGCTGCGAATACAAGAGAGTCCATTCTGTCTAGCAGGCCTCCATGCCCAGGCAGGATAGAACCAGAATCCTTTGCATCCACGACACGTTTGAATATGCTCTCAAACAAATCTCCAAAAACCGCCACTAGCGGAATTAACAACGCCATGAGTACCACAGTTACGTTCGACCAACCCAATTCTGGTTTAAGCCAAAGAAAACCGAACAGCAAAAGGACAACGAGTCCTGCGAGGTAACCTCCGACAAATCCCTCAACCGTCTTATTTGGAGATATACTCTTAGCCAATGGGTGTCTGCCGAATTTCCGCCCAATAAAGTACGCACCGGTGTCCGTAATCCATGCGCCAAGTAAAACATAGAGCAGTATCCCGATTCCGAGATATTCGAATAGTCCGTATAAGGCTAAACACATTACAACCAACAAAACTAGAGAACCCGCCCGAAGTAGCGTCTTTGCCGTCGTTGATGAAGTCGCTAGTTTTACACTAATCGCCTGCGGGTCTAACTTAGTTTCACTATTGATTCTCCGTGCACGAAAATTAGCCATCTCTCTACTCAGTATTACCCAGCCCATGAACCACATTACAAGCAAGTTAAGCAGAAATTGGGAGAACACTCGACCAACAACCAATGAAAACGTCTCTTGACTCATGTTCGTAGCCAGTAGAAAGGCGGCGCCACCGATTCCAACGTATACGACACGCCAAATGACGCTGTTAATCTGCAGTAAAGATGAACATTCCCACAGCAATAGGACGATCAAAATGAACAAAAGCGCCGGAACCGCCGCGCCATCGTAAGCAAAAAACACCAATAGAAGCAGCGGGATTCCTATCCCAGCCGTAATCAGGCGTTTAGCTAGATTCGACAAGTGAAGGATCGAGCCTCAATTCACGCCGGCCGCCGAATCGACGTTGACGTTGGCCGTATTCTCGCAACGCGGTGTGGAGCTCATCAATTTCAAAACCCGGCCAAAAGCAGTCCGCGAAGTAAAACTCCGTGTACGCAAAATCCCAAAGCATGAAGTTGCTAATCCGCCTGTCACCGCCAGTCCGAATACACAGATCGGGAGGCGGTAACTCGCGCGTGGCTAGATACGAACCGATCACTGTCTCATCGATTTCGTTCGGTTGAAGATATCCCTGTTGAACCGCCTGTGCGATTTCCCGGGTTGCGTTCGTGAGATCCCAACGGCCACCGTAGTTAAGCGCGATCGTTAGAAAGAGCTTCTCATATTGTGCCGTTTGCTTCTCGCAATCCCACATTTTCCGTTGAATCCGCGACGGAAACTTAGATCTCTCTCCTATGAATCGGACCTTCGTTTCACGCTTGACAAGCTCGTGTAGTTCATTGTCAAGCGTCTCACCGATCAGTTGAATCAGGAAATCAACCTCATCCCGTGGCCGCTCCCAATTCTCGGTACTAAAAGCGAATAACGATAAATACCGAATCCCGGAATCCGCGCAAGCTTCCGCGATCGTTCGCACATGTTTTGCCCCCGCACGGTGGCCCTCGTCTCTAGGTAGACCATGGAAGTCAGCCCATCGAGAGTTACCATCCATAATGATCGCGAGGTGCGAAGGTGGATGCGCTATCTCAGTATTGCGAGTCAAGCCACGAGGTCCTCTTCACAATGCAAAGGATCTCTCATTTCTGACGTGAACCTAATGGCATTAGTCGTAGTTTGATAGGTCGTGAAGGTATATCGCCTCCCTATCTGCGTACTAGACACCGAATTAACAAGAAAATTCAAAAACTTATGCGTACGAATAGGAAGGGGATTACATACTTGATTACAAAGTCTCACGAATTGGACCGCAATACTATACAATTACACATGAGGCGCGAGAACCAAGCGCTAAGAAGGCCTTTGGGACAGGGGCATCTGGACGAGGAGGAGCGTTCACATTAGTGACTCCGACGAACCGTCAAAAGGCAGCCTGTTTTGTAAACAGGTATGTAATTCCCAATAGGAAAAAGTTGCAGGTCCGAGGTCAAAACGCCATCAAATCAGTTTCTTTCTCTGCCAAGTGCTTGTCAACCTGCTCAATATGCTGATCCGTGAGTTTCTGAGCTTCATCTTCACCTTCGTGTCCTTCATCCTGCGTCGTCAGTTTTTCTTTCACGCACTCGCGGATGTCGTGAATAGCATCGCGGCGGATATTTCGCACGGCTACACGCGCTGTCTCTGCAACTGCATGCGCTTGCTTAATTAGGTCGCGTCGGTTTTCCTCCGTCAATGGCGGTAACTCAAGCCTAATCACTTCGCCGTTGTTATTCGGTGTCAATCCCAGATCGGCCGCGTAAATCGCTTTCTCGAGCGCTTTCAAGATGCCCGCATCAAAAGGTTTGATGACAAACGTCCGACCACTCTCAACAGAAATAGCAGCAACATGCTTCATGGGCGTCTGTGCGCCGTAGTAATCAATTTCGACCGGATCTAGGAAAGACGTATGAGCTCGGCCACTGCGAATCGCCGCAAACTGTCCAACCAGTGCCTTGACCGACTTATCCATTCGATCATCAGCATCACTGAGAATTTCATCGATCACGAGTTGCGCTCCCTCTAGTCGCGCACAACTGGTATTCAGCTCGCGCGGATGATCGTACCTTCGTTAGAGCCATTTACTATTCTAGATAGTGCGCCTTCGTTCTTGAATGCGTACACGATCAGGGGCATATCGTTTTCGCGGCAAAGTGCGCTGGCTGCAGTATCAATCACTTCGAGGCGCTTAGTGATAGCTTCGTCAAACGTTAACGACTCAAATCGTTTCGCATTTGGATCCTTGTGCGGATCGCCGTCGTAGACGCCATCTACCTGCGTCGCTTTGATGACAACGTCGACCTCCAACTCGATACCGCGTAGGCACGCTGCCGAATCGGTGGTAAAAAGCGGATTTCCAGTACCTCCAGTGCAAATCACGATCTTGCCATCGTGCATCGCTTCGCGAGCGTCCGTCACAGCATACGGCGACACGACACTTGGAATCCCGTGGGTTGCATAGATCGCTGTCGGTATATCTGCGTGATTCAGCAAATCTCGGACCGCTAATCCATTGGCGATGGTTCCCAACATACCCATTTGGTCGGCAGTGACTTGACGTAATCCTTGTGCGCTCAGTTCACTTTGCAGACGACGCCCTCGCACCAGATTGCCTGCGCCAATGACCAGCGCGACTTCAACCTGAGCCTTGGATACCGATTTAATTTCGGCGGTGAGTCGCTCTAGCGCAGAACCATCAAATCCAGCGCCAGTATCACCGCCAAGTGCTTCACCAGAGACCTTGAGAAGTATTCTCCGAAAAACCACGCGACGAACTTAATTGAAGGCGTGTAATTAGATGAGCTTCTGCACCTCAGCAGCGAGATCATCTTCTCGTTTTTCGATACCTTCGCCAACTTGATAGCGCACAAACCGTTCACAGGAGGCATTGCGAGACTTAAGAACCGCTCCGACCTTCTGTTCAGGATCTTTGACAAACGGTTGTTCTGACAAACACGACTCCGCTCGGAACTTACTTAGCCGACCTTCAACCATCTTTTCGATGATATTTTCCGGTTTGCCAGAGTCGCGCGCTTGTTGCAACAGGATCTCACGTTCTTTCGCTACGACGGATTCAGGTAAATCGTCAGCATTGACAACCAACGGCTCCGATGCGGTCACGTGCATGGCGACGTCCCGAGCGGTCTGATCATCGCCGCTGGACATCTCAACCAATGTACCAACCACACCGTTCGTGTGTAGGTACGATGCGACGAACCCGTCGTCAGATTCCGCAACGAATCGGGCCGCACGTCGCAAGCCAACGTTTTCACCAATAGTTTGAACCAGCTCCTTGCGAAGACCGTCCAGTGAATCCATCGAATCCGGACCTTCCCGAAGCACGGTATCGACCACTGTATCGCAGAAAGTACCAAATCGCTCATTACGCGCGGCGAAATCGGTCTCAACGTTTATCTCAACAATCGCACCTGATTTCCCGTCATCTGCGATTTTGATAGCGAGACGACCTTCTGCAGCAGTTCGGTCCGCTTTCTTCGCGGCTTTGACTGCGCTCTGCTTTCGAATGTGATCAATCGCTTTCTCGACGTCCCAATCACAAGCAGCCAGTGCTTTCTTACAGTCACCGAACCCAATACCGGTTCGTTCTCGGATTTCCTTGATTTTGGCGATGTCACTCACGACAACCATGCTCCAAAGTCGAATTGAGTATCAAAAATAGATTGAGGAACCTATGCCTCGGTTTTGTCACCACCGTCTGTACCTTTTTCGGTAGCACCCGTGTCTGCCGTAGCGGTTGCTTCGTCGGTAGCGACAGCTTCTTCCGTAGCGACAGCTTCTTCCGTAGCCACAGCTTCTTCCGTAGCGGCGGCCTCTTCCGTAGCGGTTGCAACATCGGCCTCGTCACTTACTTCCGCAACGAAGTCCTCGGCCGTGACGCCGCCTTGTTCCTCTAACTTTCTACCTTCGACGATCGCGTCCGCAACCGCCGTTACGTAGAGACTTACGGCTCGGAACGCATCATCGTTGCCGGGAATAATCCAATCGACTCCGCCCGGATCACTATTGGTGTCAACAACGCCGATGATCGGGATTCCAAGTTTGTTGGCTTCGTCGACGGCAATTCGTTCATGCATGACGTCAACAACAAAAAGCGCATCTGGTAACCCGCCCATGTCCTTGATGCCGCCTAAACTCTTGGTGAGCTTGTCCATTTGACGCCGTTTCTGAAGCGCTTCTCTTTTCGGCAATAGATCAAACTGGGACATGGCGTCCTGTGCTTCGAGGTCTGTCAAGCGACGGATCGACTGTCTAATCGTCTTGTAGTTCGTCAACATCCCACCGAGCCAACGTCGATCGACGTAAGGCATTTCGGCACGAATAGCCTGTTCTCGAATCGTTCTGGATGCCGATCGTTTCGTTCCAACAAAGAGAATCTGCTTGTTACGGCTTGCCAACAAACGAACCGACGCGAGCGCTTCTTCGAGCAACTCTAACGTTCGCTCTAGATGAACGATGTGTACTTTATTACGCGATCCAAAGATATAAGGAGACATCTTCGGGTTCCAGTAGCGAGTTTGATGTCCGAAGTGGACGCCCGCATCTAGCATGTCGCGCAGACCAATGTCTGCCATGGTTAATCTCCGGGTTATGTTGCACCAAGTGGTGCTTTGCCATGCAAGTCACGTCGTATACGTCGTTCGAAAACGACCACCCGCAACGCGATTGTCGATTACATGGGTTGTTTTTGGCGAGGAGCGCCCGCCATTGAGCGGCGGAATTATAGGAATTGCATACCCTCTCTCCGCTTGAATTAGCCTTGTTACTTAGTATTTGCACCCTGACCCCAATTCTTCACTCCTATCGGTAATCTCGTGAGCATCCGCCTGCTGAACGAAAACGAGATCAATAAGATGCGCGTCGCCGGTAAATTAGCGGCGTCCGTCTTAGACATGATCGGTTCTCACGTCAAGGCTGGCGTGAGTACGGAAGAACTCGATCAGATCTGCCATGAATTTATCGTTAACGAGCTGAGTTGTATTCCTGCTCCGCTAAATTACCGAAACGGCAGTTCACCACCGTTTCCCAAATCCATTTGTACGTCCGTGAATCATGTTGTGTGTCACGGGATTCCCTCTGAGAGGAAAGTGCTCAAACGAGGCGATATTCTCAACATCGACATCACTGTCATCAGGGACGGTTTTCACGGCGATACGAGCAAGATGTTCACGGTTGGTGAGCCTAGCGTCCTTGCCAAGCGATTGATCAATATCACTCAAGAGTGTTTGTATCTGGGAATTAAGCAGGTACGACCAGGGGCGCGACTCGGCGACATCGGTCACGCCATTCAAACTCATGCAGAACGCGCACGCTTCTCGGTCGTTCGAGAGTTCTGTGGACACGGCATAAACGACAAGTTTCACGACGAACCCATGGTGCTGCACTATGGGAACCCGGGTGAAGGAGTCGAACTTCAACCCGGCATGAGTTTCACGATTGAACCCATGATCAATGCTGGTAAGCGCCATATCAAGCTGCTAACCGATGAGTGGACCGTGGTCACTCGAGACCACCGCCTGTCCGCTCAGTGGGAGCACACGCTCCTTGTTACCAACGACGGGTACGAGATTCTGACGCTTCGCGACGAGGAGTCGTTTTATTGACGTTTCACTAGAACCGCTCGACGATCTCAAACGTCGCATCCAGGTCATGGAGGGTGCGCTCGCTGATCAATTCTGGGCAGGGGGAGATGTCGAAGCGTTAGTGCGTGAACGGGCGACATTTATTGACGCATTTTTGTGCGAGCTCTGGCACCACTGGTTCGAGTACGACGACGATTGCGCATTGTTCGCGGTAGGCGGATATGGGCGCCGTGAACTGCACCCAAAATCCGATATCGACTTACTGATCCTCATCAAGGAACGTCTGCGCGATAGTGACAGGATCGGTGAATTTATCCGGCTGCTCTGGGATCTGAACTTAGAAATCGGCCACAGTGTCCGCACCGTACGCGAATGCAAGAGCGAAGCGACTCGTGACCTGTCCGTCATGACCGCCTTAGTCGAAAAACGCTTACTAATCGGGTCGTCGCGCTTGGCACAGAAACTCGATCGCAGCTTAAGCAGCCGATTTCTATGGCCAAGCAAGCGATTCTTCAACGGCAAACTCGAGGAGCAGAACACCCGACACGATCACTACTCAGATATCGAATACGGTCTCGAACCTAATATCAAGAGTTCTCCCGGAGGTCTTCGCGACATCCAGACCATTAGTTGGATTACGCAGAAACACTGTGAAACGACTGATTTAAGCGAATTAGTAGAACGAGGATTCTTGACAGAGAACGAGTGCCAAATCCTGCTCGATGGTCGCCGTTTTCTGTGGCGAGTTCGATTCGCCTTACACCTATTAGCAAAACGTAAGGAGGATCAGCTCTATTTCGACCATCAACGCGAAATCGCAGTGCGCTTCGGATATGACGATTCGGACGGGTTGCTCGCGGTCGAAGCGTTTATGCGCGACTACTACCGTCGAGTTCTCGAACTACGTGAAGTAAACGATATTCTGATTCAGCACTTCACCGAAGCGATTCTCTCGAAAAACCGAAGAGTAGTCGTCGAGGCAATTGACGAGAACTTTCGAATTCGAAACCACTACATTGAAACCACCGCTGGCGACGTATTTAGGCGCAAGCCGTCCACCTTAATGGAAATATTCGTCATCATGGCAAACCGAACCGATATCCGCGGTGTTCGCGCAAACACGATTCGGCAAATCAGACAGAATCTAAACTTAATCGACGATAACTTTCGGTTCGATCCAGAGGTCGGTACACTCTTTGTTACGCTTCTGAAATCCCCGTATACAGTAGTCAGTCAATTGACTCGAATGCGTCGCTACGGGATTCTCGGCGCATACATTCCAGAATTCGGTCGCATCATCGGACAGATGCAACACGACCTTTTTCACATATATACCGTTGACGCACACACCATGACGCTGTTAAGGAATCTACGGCGCATGTACCTTCCGGAATACGAGGACCTATTCCCCTTTCTACGCGAGGTGGTAGCCAAGATCCCCCGAATCGAGCTTCTGTTTATTGCTGGACTGTTCCACGACATCGGCAAAGGTCGAGGCGGTAACCACTCGTCTCTTGGCGCCGTTGACGCAGGAAGGTTCTGTGAGCAAGTTGGCATAACGAATGAAGACCGGGACCTCGTCGTTTGGCTCGTCCAGCGTCACTTGTTTATGTCGATGACCTCACAGCGTGAAGATCTTTCGGATCCGGCCAATATCCACAAGTTTGCGACGATCGTCCAATCGACGGAACGCTTGCACTACCTAATGGCGCTAACCGCAGCTGATATCCATGCCACTAATCCAAAGGAGTGGAACGCTTGGAGGGAGTCACTCCTAATCCAACTTTACAACTCCACATTAGCGATGCTAGAGCATGGTGAATATGGACCAAATGAGCGACTTAAGGCGGTCGAAAGACGCCAACAAGAAACCGCCGTTACGCTCGAAGAGAGAGGTGTGAAGAACGTTGATCTGGACTTCCTCTGGAATGATGTTTCGTCTGGTTTCGTCCTTTCACATGAAGCGGCGACACTCGCGGACATCGCAGTCGCAATCGTGTCACGACCTTCCGGTTCGAACGGGCTCGTTCATCTGATGGACGTGGCCGACGAACGGCTGTACACGATATTTATCTATACAAAGGATCGACCTAGGTTGTTCGCTGACTGTGTCGCGGTCCTGGACGTACTCAACCTCGACGTAATGCGTGCAAACATCGGCACGGGAACATCAGGCTACTGTTACGACTCCTTCGTTGTGATGGAGGACGAGAACAACCTAGTTCCGAAAAATCGCAAGTCCGAAGTCCACGATTTGTTGCAGAACGTCATCGATGGCCACACTCCGCCTGTTCGACGCCAGCATCGTCGAATCTCGAGACAACTTAAACAGTTCAACCGGCCCGCGCGTGTCACCATCACAGAACCTAATGAAAACAGCATCAGTCGGCTCGAAGTCGTAACCGCTGATCGGCCAGGATTATTGGCGCTCATCAGCGCACTATTCGTCGAATTCAAAATCGAGCTTCATCAAGCGCGAATCACCACGTTGGGGGAGCGTGTCGAAGACATATTCCTAGTGAGCACCGCCGACCATGCCTCGCTTGCCACTTCTGCGGATGTCGATGACTTAAGAGCTCGCCTGACAGCTCGAATCAATGCTGAATTACCGCTCCTGACGCATTAAGGCTACCCACTTGAATCGTCACCTCGCTTCATTACTCCCGTATCCATTCGAACGCCTAAATGCATTGAAGGAAGGCATTCGACCCACATCCAACTCGCCACACGTGTCGTTGGCGCTAGGCGAGCCGAACCACGAGCCGCCGGAATTCGTCCTCGAGTGTTTATCGGATCAGACCGTACTGCATCGCGGGCTAACGACATATCCGCCTACACGCGGAGACACGACGCTCCGCGAAGCAATTGCGCAATGGCTTAAAGGACGATATTTCATTGACGTAGATCCAGCTACGAGCATTCTGCCGGTCAATGGCACGAGAGAGGGCTTGTTTTCGCTCGGACAGGCGGTCTTAAGTGGCGAATCTAACGGAATTACCGTTTTACCAAACCCCTTCTATCAGATTTATGAAGGTGCGGCCTTTCTACGTGGGTCCACGCCATACTACGTACCTGCGACCGAACGACCAGAATTTGAAGAGATTCCAACGGAGATATGGCAACGAACAGAGCTGGTATACGTCTGTTCGCCTGGCAACCCGACCGGACATGTGGCCGATCGCGAGTTACTTTCGTTTCTGATAGACAAGGCACAGCAGCACGATTTCATCGTCGCGGCCGACGAGTGTTACTCAGAAATCTATCTCAAGGAAAACGAAGCGCCCATTGGACTGCTTGAAGTTGCCGCATCCATGGGATTGCCAAAGTTCAATCGATGCGTTGCGTTTAACAGTCTGTCGAAACGCTCCAATTGCCCTGGATTACGTTCAGGCTTTGTCGCTGGCGATCCACTCGTGATTGAACAGTATTACAGCTATCGCACGTACCACGGTTGTGCGATGCCCGTCCATGTGCAAGTCGCAAGCGAACGGGCATGGTTGGACGAAGAACACGTTATCGCCAATCGTGCCATTTATCGGAGTAAGTTCGAAGCGACTCAAGCCATGATGGCGAGAACGTTTGGTGTGCAGTCACCCGATGGCGCGTTCTACTACTGGCCTGACGTAGGGGTCGACGATGAGTTATTTGCGGCCGAGCTTTATCGGCGGGAGAACATCACTGTATTACCTGGGAAATATCTTGGTCGAACCGTTGAAGGTCAGAATCCAGGTTCGAATCGAGTCCGTATTGCCTTGGTAGCGCCGCATCAGGAATGCGTGGACGCGATAGGTCGACTTTGTCGCGCAACCGTCGAGATAAGATGATGGGCGACGACGCGTTAGAGCTAGCTCGCGAGCTGATCGAACGACCTTCTATCTCACCTGAAGATGGCGGCTGTCAGCAACTCATCGCAAAACGCCTTCAAGCAAGCGGATTCACGGCCGAGCATATGCCATTTGAAGACGTGAATAACCTGTGGGCGTGGCGCGGCGAAGCAAAACCGAGGCTCGTGTTTGCAGGACACACTGATGTGGTACCGGTCGGATCGCTTGAATCATGGCATAGCGACCCGTTTGAACCGACGTTGCGCGACGGGTATCTGTACGGACGGGGTGCGGCAGATATGAAGAGCAGCATCGCTGCCATGGTGGTGGCCGCTGAACGATTCGTCACGCAATTCCCTTCTCACGCAGGTTCGCTAGCTTTCTTGATCACAAGCGACGAAGAGGATCTGGCGATTAACGGTACCAAGCGGGTCATAGACACGTTGCAGGCTCGAAACGAGACAGTCGACTACTGCGTCGTTGGCGAACCTTCTTCAAGTAGCCATCTCGGCGACGCGATCCGTGTTGGTCGTCGAGGTTCTTTGAATGGCACGCTTACACTCCGTGGTCCACTCGGTCATGTCGCCTATCCAGACGCCACGCCGAACTCGCTTCACGAAGCGTTAAAGTGCTTGACACCATTGACAAATCGGGTTTGGGACGAAGGTAATGAGTACTTCCGTGCCACGTCGTTTCAGATTTCGAATCTAAATGGCGGAACCGGCGCGGTCAATGTGATCCCCGATAGGGTCACGATAGCTTTTAACTTTCGCTATAGCACGGAGCAAACAGAGGCGTCACTAAAACGCGCCGTCGACGAAGCCATCGAAGGCATTGATTCACGCGTTTCGACGGACCTCTCGTGGCACACTTCCGGACATCCGTTTCTCTCCAAACAAGGAACGTTGACCGACGTTGTGGTGGACGCAATCAAGCGGGTCACGGGTCTCGACACTGAGAAATCGACCGCAGGTGGTACTTCGGACGCGCGATTTATCGTTCCTGCGGGTGTTGAAACCGTTGAACTAGGACCGGTCAACGCCACCATTCACAAAATCAACGAACGCGTTGCTGTTGACGACATCGAGCGTCTCGCTGACTTATATCAACAGATCATGACAAGCGTACTGGTGGATTCATGCAGCTAGAGTATTTACACATGGCACGACATCTGATCGTACCTCTTATTTTTGTTTTAACAGGATTGTCGAACCCACTATTGGCCGAACCCGCACCGGCGGATCATCGCAACGCTATCGATGAATACGTCACCAAATCAGACAGAGCATTCAAGTGGCGAGCGACTGAAATACGTATTCACGAAGGCTATGAGACGGTGTTAATCGATATGACATCGCAACGGTGGCTGAGGAATACGGAAGTTGATCGACCGCTCTGGCAGCACCGTTTGATCCTCACCATTCCACATGATCTGCACACGACAGATATTGGCTTTCTCTACATCAGCGGCGGCTCTAATACAGAAGATCCACAACGAGCGTCGCGAGACCTCGTGAGTCAGATTGCAATCACCACAGGTACGGTCGTTGCCGAACTTCGACACGTTCCGAATCAACCTCTGATATTCCACGAAGACGGCGTGCCACGCTACGAAGACGATCTGATCGCATACGCGTGGGTGCAATATCTGAAATCGGGGGACCCAACGTGGTTGCCTCGCAACGCCATGGTTAAGAGCGCCGTACGCGCAATGGACGCCATCAGTGCGTTCATGAGAAAACACCGGGACGGGAAACACCAAATAAGCCGATTCGTAGTTGGAGGCGGATCGAAGCGTGGCTGGACGACGTGGCTCACCGGTGCGATGGACGATCGAGTCGTCGCGCTCGTACCGATTGTGATCGACGTTCTAAATACGGACGTCTCTATGCGTCATCACTTCGCGGCGTATGGTTTCTGGGCACCCTCCATCGGCGACTATGTCAACCATGGCATCATGCAAAAAATGGGTAAAGATGATTTGAAACAGCTTTATGACTTGGTCGATCCATTGCGATACGTCAATCGATTGGAAATGCCAAAGTTCGTAGTAAATGCATCAGGCGATCAGTTCTTTTTGCCAGATTCATCACAGTTTTATTGGGATCACCTGCTCGATCAGAAATACCTGCGATATGTGCCTAACACCAACCACAGTCTAGGAGGTAGCGATGCTGGCGAATCGATCGCTGCCTTCCACTTCGCCATTACACGGGATATCCAGTTACCGAAAATCACGTGGGAGTATCAGAACGACCACGAAGTAGACGTTACGTTCCACTCCGTACCTGACTCAATTACCCTATGGCAAGCCACCAATGAGGACTTTCGCGACTTTCGGATAGAAACGTTTGGACCTGGTTATCAGGCGGTATCGCTCGATCCAAGCGCGCTTGAGCCCGGATCCTCCCGGCGTTACCAAGTTGAATCCCCGACGGACGGCTGGAACGCATGGTTCCTGGAATTCACGTACGACATTGGCTTCGTTCGTCCGCTCAAGCTCAGCACCGAGGTTCGCGTTACGCCGGATTCGTTGCCATTCACCGGCAAGGCACCAAACCTCCCAACGTCAATCACATTCGTTCTGTACGACATCGAGTCTATTGAAGGACTCTTTGACGCTGCAAAAGCACATTTAGAGGAATTGGACTCAGGTACTGATCTTTCGGTTGTTCAACAAGATAATCGAACCTACCTGAATTTCCGTCCGTTAGTCGACAACCGCACTGCTTATTTCGCATTTGCAAACTTCCTTCGCACGCGACTTGGCGACGATCTCGAAGCATCGCTGCAGCTCGAGTCGGGAATTGGCGCGACGCTTGCTCCGATCATTCGCTAGCAACTAGCCATCCGAGATATGCGTGCCGGGAGCTAGCACAACCGTCGTTCAAGATATACGACGGTTAGCGTTCTCGATCTATCTTCCTACGTTCCTGAATGCCATCGCGCGTGGTGGCGCGTTGGTGTTACTGCCTTTGTATGCGTTAGAAAGCGAAGGCGGAGCTGTAGTTGCCGGTGCGATCCTCAGTTTGCGTGCGCTTGGCACCATGATCGCCGACGTGCCCGCCGGCCAACTAGTCGCCAAGATTGGTGATAAAGCCGTCATGTTGGGTGGATTGGCGATTGTCGGAACCACCGCGATTTTGGCATCCTTCACTGAATCGCCCCTCGCGTTGACAGTTGTAGCGATGGGATTTGGTGTAGGTAGCGGCGCGTGGATCCTAGGACGACTATCGCACATCACGGAAAACGTCCGTCTTGAGAGGCGTGGACGCGTTATCTCTGTACTTGCAGGCCTAGAACGCGCCGGGGCGATGATCGGGCCGGTTTCTGCAGGCGTAGGCGTCGAGCTCGTGGGCTACGGCCCGGTCTTTGCGATACTTGGCGTGGTGACACTCAGTTCCTTCGTGCTCGTCGCACTACTGACAACACGCACCGAACTACGAACTGTGAGTCACGTTCCGGTTGGTGCACTACAAATCGCGAGCAAGCACGCAGGCACACTTTCGCGTTGCGGCAGCGTCATGATCTGCCTTTCGCTATTGCGAAACTCGCGGCAATTGATCATCCCGGTATGGGGTACCTCAATTGGTTTAGGACCTGCGGAAATCGGGTTGGTCGCAAGCCTCACCGCGACTGTTGATTTGATGATGTTTTTCCCGGCCGGACTAATCCTTGATCACATCGGCCGCAGAGCCGCTCTCATTCCCGCGATGAGCATCATGAGCGTGGCATTGACGCTACTACCTTGGACGGAAACGTTCACCACTTTCCTTCTCGTGTCATTGCTCGGAGGACTCGGCAACGGATTCGGGACTGGAATATTCATGACGATTGGCGGGGATTTAGCGCCACGATACGGTCGAAGTCAGTTTTTGGGAATCTGGCGCTTAATTGGTGACACCGGTGGAGCGGCTGGACCATCCACGTTGGGTGCTCTCGCCCAAGCTTTCACGATGGTTATCGCGTGCGGTATCACAGGGGCAATTGGCGTCGTTGGTGCAATTGCCGCATTTCTCATCATTCCTGAAACGCGGCATCGACCCCTTGACGGTTAGCACATGTTCCCCGCGGCGATATAAACTACTAAAGGCACTCACGGGAGAATTGAAATGCCCACCGACCCACGACCAGATGTAGCAGTCGGTCACATTCGTCTGGATGTGAATGACGTCGCTACTGAGTTTAGCTTTTTCGTCAATCACGGCATGAGGGAAATTCTCAACCGTGACAACCTTGCGATCCTCGAACTTCGCGGAGGCACGCACTTATTGCTTCAGAAAGCCAAACTGCAGGTTGATGCCGGTATTCGCACGCCATTTGATTTGATGGTAGATGACATAGATGCCGCACACGAAAGGTATACCACGGCCGGCGCGACAACGTCACCGATCGAACGCGGGAATATTCACGATTCATTTACGGTGACGTCGCCAACGGGTTATGTGATCCCGGTGAACTCATCACACGTCGCAGGACCCGTATAGGATCAAGTCACTGCGATCAACAGCTCATGGTGTCAGAGCGCGTGAAACAATGTCACGCAGTGAATTCGTCGTGCCAATTCCGCCACCTTTCGTAATCAAGACTCGGTCTTTGAAGTACGACACCGGAATACCTGCTTCAACCGTACCAACAACATTCACCGTTTCTTCGCCGATATATGCGGCTACGGTGTCGCCACCGATGACCACCAACGTCGATACGTCGGCGTTGATGTCAGAAATTGCTTGAGCCACCGTTTGCGCCATAGCCTCAGCCATGTCGTTTGAGATCGAACTCTCTGGTATCGGGGTCGCTATAACGCGTATATCCTCGAACTCTTGAATCGGGTCGTAGAGGTTTATTTCTTCGCAATTTAGCCGGTCAATCTGGTCACGACTGGTCGAATTTAAACTGCCGCAGACAATAAGCACCGGTTGCGAATAACGAATTGTTGCAGGCTGCGGTTCGCCGAACAGGTGTGCGGCGTAAGAACCTACTGCCCCGGTTGGCCCGACGAGAACGCGTTCTTCGTCAAGACACCGACGCGTCGCTCTGTTAAGTGCATCGTTGTCGTTCGCATCCCATACTTCGACTTCATCGAAGACGCAATTAGCCTCCTCCAGCACCTCGATGGGTCTACTACTGCACGGTGCAGTAAGAGGATCCGCGCCAAATGGTGACTCGAGTACCGGTAAATCCTGGATATAGACCACGCCGTTATGACAGCGTCTGCCAGCATCCGGAAAACTCGGCACGACAGCAACTCGATATCCCAACTCCACTAGTGCGTGAATCTCATGTGGCCAGTTACCACGGAGACCTGCATCCATCTTGTGGCAGCGAAAGCGTGCTTTTCGTTGATGGGCGGTTAACACGCGCAATAGTGCTTCTTCTGGCATGATGTGCCTAGAAGCCAGGTCCACCACACAGCACCGACTATCGTCAGCATTGGGACCGACTGGAACCGGCTTGCCTTCAGACGCGATGATTCCGCCAATTTCTAGCGATCCTGTGCGATCATCCGCCGTTGTAAAAAGTACTCTTGTTTCGATGCCTTCATCCATGTACGAACCGCCTTCACAAATTAGTTAGTTCAGTCTTGTGATTCGTAGCGGAATGCACCTATTCTGAACCACATAGTTGGCTATTAACACCTTTGGGCATGATTTCACAACCCCGCATTTCGGCTTGATTTAAGCCGAAACCGTCTTGAAAAAAGCGCTCCTATAATCCTATGTCGCCGTTAAAACCCTGAGATTTCAAACTCGACATGCACGCATCAACGCTGTCTAGCGCTGAAAAAGACACGCTTAAACGCGACGGCTTGGTAATCCTAGAGAACGTAATACCTCGAGAAATAATCGCGAAGGCGAAAGAGCTTATCAACCAAGATCCTACGCGAATCGTTCACGGCGACGTGGCAAGCATCAACAATCTCTACAACGAATCTGCGCTTCGCGAGATCATGTTGGACGTGATGGGTCCGCATACCGCACCGATCAACGCTCAAGTCGCCGTCACGATGCCACATTACGCCGACGCCGTTGTGCGTCGACCCGCGTCAGCTGTCTTTCACCCTCAAGCGCACGTAGATGGCGGATGGGCAGGATTGTGTCCATTGACAAAGTCCGAGATCCTAGCATCTGGTTCGACGTTGGAGACGTGGGGAAGTGATGGCGACCCACAATCTATGGGTCCTGCAGGGCATGCGCCACTTTGGCAAGATCGTGAAAGAACCGTTGCGATCGGTAGTTACACCGCACTGGTTGGGGTGTGCCTCAATGACCAGCGTGATCCGGGCAAGGGACAGTTTTCCGTGCGAAGAGGAGCTCATGAGGCGGTTGAAGCATTCTTCCGCCATCAGCGCGATTTAGGAGGTCCTATCGGCGGTGGTGGTCCAGATTGGCCACGCTTACAACCAATGGGAGAAGATCAAGCGTTCGCTGGCATCATGCCCGAGAAGATGGTGGACTCGTATCCTGCAACCCGATTTGAAATGGACGGTTGGCCATGGCCGGAGCTAACTCCAACACTGATGAACGAAGGTGATGCCGTCATCGCGTTACATTCGGTGCCACACACAGCGACGCCGAATCTCAGCGACGACCCTCGCATGAATGTGTTTTTCCGAATTCGTCGGTTCCGCGAGGAAAACCCGTATGAAGGCGAGCCTGCAGTTGGATGGGGTGTGTCAGATCATCCGGATCGTAAGTTAAACGGTGAGTTCCTCGAATATCCGGATAGCTACGATCCCTTTAAAACTTCCGTCGACAAGATGTGTGATCACTGGAGCGAATGGGATGGGATGCAACCGCTAGTGTCAGAGTACTAACCCCGGTCAAGACACCGATTTCACCGGAGGTTTGAGGTTGCTTGTCACCTTATGTACTTCCGCACAGCCACCTTCATCAAGCGAACGCACTCATCCAAAGCCCATCGCGAACGTAAAAGGGCAAGTTCGTCCTCCACCGTTGCCACATCGACATTCGTGACGCGTTCGTAGAGACGATCGACTCGCTAACCCGTGGTGTGATTCTTCTCGTTAAGTGTGTGTCAGTTCGTTACTCGATATCCTCGTATCAACACGAAACCAGATTGCGCTACGTTCGTGCCAATGGTTCCTTACGACCTCCACATAAGGAGAAGAAATTCGCGTGATTAGAAAGTTGGGTTGGGGGGTTGGCGCGTTGGTATTCCTTGCAGTGCTGATATCAATCGCGCCTGCGGCACTAATCCCTCGAATTCTGTCAGTACCTCATGTAAGTCTCCAGAACACCCAAGGCACTGTGTGGCGGGGGAGTGCCGAGTCATCAATCAAAGATCAGCACGTCGGTACGCTAACTTGGCGCATTCGACCGCTTGCCTTGCTAACTGGCAAGTTAGCCGCAGACTTAACACTTGAGCGGGACGGCATATCGCTCGTCGGTGTCGTTCTGTCTCAATTCGACACTCGCGAAATAGCGATTGATGGGAAGATTGGCAGCCGATTCGTGAACGTCTTTACTTTAGCCTACGACTTAAGTTTGTCAGGAGAACTAGACGTCAACGATGTCAAATTAAGGCTAAATGACGAAGGTCAACTGGAATCGGTACGAGGCAATCTCCGTTGGGACGGTGGTCCCGTCAGATTTAAATTGACAAATGTGATACATGAGGTGACTTTGGAGCCGGTGATCGGTACACTTTCCCGCGACGCCGGTCTGATTGAACTCCGTGTGCGACGAGTCGAATCAGAAGCACCTGTTTTGGCGTTTCGGTTCGATCCAGAATCGGGATGGGTCCACCTTAGGGCATTCCCAGCATTCCTAGAATTTGCGAACGTACCTCCGAATTACCTGATGCAAGACGCTGACTTCCTATTTGAAGTGTCGCAGAAGATCCTCTGAACCATGAGGAACATTGGGTTTGCGACGCTATTCTCAAGTGTCGGTCTGGTAACCGCGTTTGCCTGGCTTGTTCGTCTTGGGTGCATTGCGGTCGTAATCCTCGTCGCGGCGGAAGCAATCTGGTATTTCGTAATAGGTCCGGTCGATAGGTCGGAAACTCTCACTACGGCTGACGGATCTGCGTCGCAGATCCACGAAGTGAACATCGCTCGAATCCTTGCCACCGAATTGTTCGGATCGAGTGCTGCAATTGAGGAATCTGCTTCTCTCGAGAATCTTCAAGAAACTACACTCAGTTTGACACTCGAAGCTACTTTCGTTGCGAGTGATGATCGTTCCCACTCGGTCGCATTTATCTCGAGTCGCGATGGCCGCGGGGTTGCTAGCGAATACCGCACGGGTGACGCCGTGGCCAGTTTCGCGGAAATCGCAGAGATTCACCCTCGCTTTGTCGTGATTTCACGCGCAGGTGAGCGTGAGTTACTTACTTTTGAAGTCGATCGTGTATTTTCGGAAACTCTTGAGTTTTCGTCTCCAGAATCTAACATCAGTAATCCCCAAAGCGAGGCTATCGGAAGAGCGCCGCTTTTGCAGCGCCAGAGTGTGCGGAACCTTGATCCCAAACGCGTACAGGAAGCAACGATCGACGATCTAAAACCGCTCGGTTTAACTGAGATTCAAACGAGTGAAGGTTCCATGCTCGCGATCACAGATTCATCGGGTACAACCCCCCTCGCTAGACTCGGCATGCAACCAGGAGACATTGTCAAGACGGTTAATGGCCATTCCTTGGAAGCGCTTCGCAGCGACCAGGAACTGGCTAAAGAGGTCCTAAGCGCAAACACGGCTCGCCTCGAAGTAAAGCGTGCGAATCGTGAGTTCTATCTCACGGTACCGATCCAATGAAACGGGTGTATGCAAGCTTGAGGTACGCATTCATCTGCCTTACTACTCTCATATGGGTCGGCGACTTACACGCTCAAAACGGACCTTGGAAAATCAACGTCAAGGACGTCGAGATTGCTAGCTTCATAGAGGAAGTTGCGACTATCACTGGAAAGACATTTGTCGTAGATCCTCGCGTAAAAGGCACTGCATCCATCATCAGTGACACCGAGCTGTCACAAGAAGGGGTATACGACTTACTGCTGAGCGTCCTGAAAATCCAGGAGTTCAGCGTGATTGAAAGCGGCGACATCGTGGAAGTAATCCAGTCATCGCGCGCACGCACATTAGGCGGCGCAAAAGTTGAAGCCGACGATGATGTAAGTGGGGACCTGTGGGTCACGCACGTGCTTGACGCCGGTCACCTCGATCCCTCAGAAATCGTCAAATCCCTCCGTCAGCTTGCCCCTCAGCATGCTCAATTCTCCGCAATAGCGGAAAGTAATGCGGTCTTGATTTCAGACAGAAAAAACAATGTCGACGCCATGCTTCGCGTCGTCGAGCAACTTAAGAGTTCCGCAATCCAGAAAACAGTTCTAGTCAATTTAGAGCACACGCTCAACACGGAAGTAGCTGAGCTACTAACAACAATTCTTGACGATGACGAATCACTGAACATCATCGGTAACAATCGAAACAACACGTTGTTACTTCGCGGAAGCGAAACCGCGTTAATGGGTGCACTTCAGTCGATCGATCTAATCGATCAACCGAGTGAAAACGAAGCCAATACACGCGTATTTCGGCTCGGCCAGGGCATAGCAAAGGAAGTTGCTGCGATTGTGTCTGGCATCGTCGAGGGTCCGGCGCGGGCGGATTCAAGCTCGATCGGTGATAGTGCCCCGCGCATCGTTGCGGATGAATCGCTCAATGCCGTCGTCGTGAGGGCGAATCCAGCGAGCATGGAGAGGATTGCGAATCTAATCGAGGATCTCGATCAACGTCGAACTCAAGTGCTGATTGAAGCCGCGATCGTCGAGGTCGATCTGACTGACGTTTCCAGTTCCGGCGTGGAGCTGTCCGCTGCAGATGAAGACGGCAATTCGGTTCCCGCTTTTTCGACATCCTTAAACGGCGTACTTTCCGCACTTATCACTCGACTCGGGGCGAATAGCGCGTCCGATGGCGGCGTAAATCCCGCAGAAGTCATCGGCGCATTCAGCTCTCCGACGATTGCGATATCGCAGCTAGATCCCGACGGACTTTCATTTGGCGCGATCATCAACGCGCTCACTACCACGACGTTTGCGAATCTCTTGTCGACTCCGAGTGTAGTGGCGTTAAACAACGAAGAAAGCAGAATCTTAGTTGGTCAAAACGTCCCATTTCGCTCGGGCAATCTGATATTTCCCAATGAACAGAGCCTATCAGGCATACGACCGACTAGCCGTAACGACATTGGCACGGAATTGACTGTGACGCCTTCAATCCACGAGGACTTGTCAGTTCGTATGAACATTAACGCAACGATCGAAGTGATTCTTCAAGACACGGCGTTGGGCATTGGCGATGCGGGTCTGGCCGATATCGTCACAAACAAACGCGAACTCGTAACGGTCGTGGTGGCGGAGAATCGACAGACGATCGTGTTAGGCGGCCTGATTCGTAACGAAACGCGTGTCACGGACAGACGCGTGCCGGTACTTGGTCGGATTCCGTTGCTCGGCCGACTATTCCGATCAGAAAGCCAGACGAATGGACGCACGATGCTGCTCATCTTTTTACGACCCACCGTCATGGTAGATGCTCAGGACACGCGAACCGTCACTGACCGTAAGTTCCAGGAATACTGGGAAGTGACGATAGAAGGTAAGGATTCGACCCAACCTGATATCGATGACTTATTCAAAGGCGGTACGAACTGACAGCTTGGAGAATCTTCAAGCAACTTAGCTACCAGTTCCTCCGTGGCATCTTGCGCTTTGCAGTGCGTCCAGTGATAACTGGATCGGCGGGTGAAGATTCGAATCAAATCGTTTATGTGCTCGAAAGACGTTCGCTGTTCGACCTAATCGTGCTTGATCTGGTTGCTAAGCAACGCCGTCTCGTGGATCCACTCGCTACTTTTGATGAGGTCAGCGAAAAACGACGATTCTTCTTCCTCTTTCGTGCGGTAGGTGTGCGCGGAAGAGTGACGATGTACCGATTTTCGGAACGAATGCAACGGATTCAAGCGAGATTAGTCGACGACTCCGCGCCATACGTCACGCTCGTGCCTGTGAGCATCTATTGGGGTCGTACAAACGCGAAAGTCGGTTCTCTAACGCGAGGGATCGTATCTGAAGATTGGCGTGCGTCGAGTGGATTACGTCGCGCACTCGGTCTCGTGTTTGTACGCTCCGATATTCTCGTTCACATACATCAGCCTATCGATTGGCGATCCGAATGCATCGATAGTCGATCCGTGCCTGCAAACCTCAGGCATATCGCTCGGATTCTTCGAACAACCTTCAAATCTGAGCGAGTCGCAGCGCTTGGTCCAGTCCTTGTAACGCGCAAGGCAGTCATTCGTCAACTAGCCTCGCAAGGTCAACACGATTCGAAGCAAATTGTCCGACGCCGCAAGATGGCGAAGCGATTAGTCGCCAATCAGTCCTATCCTGCGATGCGCGTGCTCAAGGGCGTGCTTGACGTGTTCTGGCGAAGAGTGTACGACCGTGTTGAACTCTTGCATGTGGATCGAACCCATGACCTGGCGACTACGCACACCATCATTTATCTGCCTAATCATCGATCCCACATCGACTACCTCATTCTGAGTTATCTGCTTTTCGTGAAAGGGATCGCAATTCCGCATATTGCAGCGGGTGACAACCTGGACCTGCCGATTCTTGGTAGTCTACTGCGGCGATGCGGTGCGTTCTTTATGCGACGAAGCTACCGCGACGATCCAGAGTATCGGACACTACTTGCGGACTACGTCTTGTTGCTTTTAAACGCCGGCCACTCCATTGAATTTTTCATCGAAGGAACACGGAGTCGACCTGGTTGGACACTTGAACCGCGGTTGGGGCTTCTCCAGATGATTATTGAAATACAGGAGCGTGAACCGACTCGACCGATCGCGCTCGTACCTGTCTACACTGCGTATGAACGACTGATCGAGAGCGAAAGCTACCGCGCGGAATTGCTAGGCGAGTCGAAGCGTAGTGAGAGTCTACGCGACGCGTTTAGCGCCATAAAGTTGTTTCGTCAGAGATTGGGTCTACTCCAAGTTACCCTGGGTGAACCACTTGAACTCAGAGACTTGACTACGAAGCCAAGCGACGACTCCGGTAGCCTTCGCACCATCGCGACGCGTATTGTTCATGCGATCAACGACAATGCCATACTTAGTCCGACCAACCTTATCGCAACTGCGATATTCAGCTTCGGTACGGGGACTGTCTCGTTCGACCGACTGGCAGAACGAATTGATTTCGTCCGCGGCTTAATTCGCGTTGAATCGCTGAAACACTCCCACACCGTTTCTACTGACAACGCAAGCGACATTGTTGCGCATGTCAGTGAACTTGGTTTTTATCGCATCGATGATCAACAAGTCATCGTTACAAACGAAACACTCGCAAATCTGGCGTGGTTCAGGAACAATATCCTGCATACGCTGGCAACCCCCTCAATCGTTGCGGTGGTTCTTCTAAATCAGGCAGAACCTACATCTAGACTTGAGGTTATCCGGCAGGTGGCTGGTCTATTACCTCACGTCGCCGCCGTCCTCAAATTTCCAATGGAACTGTGTGCGGTCAAACGCTGGTTGACGCATTTCAGAAACGCGCAATTGATCCGTGAGGACGACGAAGAGTTACTGGAAGCAACGCCACCCTATGAAACTTCTGACGCAGACATTCGAGGTTTAGCAAATCTGATCATGCCTGTGTTGGAGTGCATGTACGCGATGATCACGTGTGTGATCACATTCGAGCCTTACACATTGAGCAGCCAAGAACTTGTTGACAGATCATTCACACTGGTGCGACGAGTAGCTCGTGCGCGACATGCAGATGCCATGGTCTCCTTCGATTTGCGGTTCTTCGAGACATTTCTCAACCAATTAGTTCGTGCTGGCCTGATCGAGCGTGATTCTGACAATATGCTAGGTCCTTCGCCGCGACTGATTGTCATTCAACGACGTTCAACCGTCGCAGTAGATTCGGCGTTCAGAAGTGAGTTGCAGAACTACATCGACGCCGAACGGTAGACGTCGAATCTCACGGTCTTGCCTTCCACAGACCACGCTGGTTTCTCGTCTTCGGGCGCTTGGTTTCTTCTCCTTTTGACCACAACACGGTCTGTTGCAACATGCCGTGCAAGCTTGAGCGTTTGACTTAAATCGCAATTCTCTGCTAATGCAGCAAGAACCTGGAGAGACTTACTCGGTCGAGCACCTGTCGGATGTTCCGGAAACATTGCATCAAGGTAGATGACGTCAAAGTGATGGCTTCCGCAGCGCAGGTAGTCATTTGCATCGCAGCATAGAACTAGCATCTCAGGTGCCATCGTCAAGACCCGATTCCGACTCAGCGTCGCAACGAGCGGATTGATTTCGCAACTAACGACTTCACAGCCAAACATACTTAGTGTCAAACCGTCTGTACCCCAGCCGCTCAGCGCATCGAAAATCCGCGGCATTCTCGATGCCGAGCATGCCTTTGCCAGGCTACTCTGCGAAAATCCGATGAGTCGCTGTTCTATTTCGGCTTCACTCAGCGCAAACCTAACGCCGTTAGGTCCAGAGATCTCTAAATTGCCGCCTGCCACGACAAGGTGCCACGTGTCCGGTGCGTCGACACGCGGTTTGAGCGCGACTTTTAGATTCTCAGCGAGCGAAACTGACCGACGATCATCAGGATCTCCGAATATCGCAAGCTCGGACCTTAACTCGTCGGCCGCCATGGATGGTCGCCTTCTACGTAAATCGGCAATGCATGAGCAGGTGACTGCCAATCTAATTCGTGTCGCGTGGCCAATGCCATTACGTCAAACGCACATAGCGGTACCAACGTGTCATGAAACACTTGACACGAACCGTCGAATTCATGCTGTTTGACGAGTCGATCGGTAGATACGAAGCGACAGTGTTCGCCGTCGTGATTCAATCGCGCTTCATAGACTAGATCGCGGCGTGAGATACGTTGAACAACAAACTCCCCTGTCCGTCGTGTTATCCGAAACACCTTTTGGCCCATGCACAGACTTGTAGGTGCACCGTAGATTTGCGCATTGGTTCCGGTCGCAACGCCTTGAGCAACCGCCGCGCCAAGCCGTACGCCCGTGAACGAACCAGGTCCCGCTGAAAATGCGACGCAAGCAATCGCCTGTCGATCGATGCCTAAACTTGCACATGCCGCATCTATCATCGGCAATATTCGCTTATTGTGTTCTCTCGGTGCGTTGCACGACTCAAGAACGTAGCTCTCAACGGTTCCTAAAGCAACAGCACATACATCAGAGGTTGTCTCAAGCGCAAGAATCACAGACATGCCCGATATGCTAACCATTGATGACGCCGTTGCTCAGCTAGCGGCTTCGATTGACGCAGTTCAAGGGATCGAATCTTTGTCGATCGACGACGCGGCTAATCGTGTCCTGGCACAAAATGTGGTTGCGCCAGTTTCATTACCGCCGTTCAATAGTTCGGCAATGGACGGTTACGCATTACGATCCTCCGAATGCGAGAGGATTGGTTCGACATTCGATGTAGTCGGCACCAGCTACGCAGGTCAACCTTATGAAGGCGTGAGTCCGCGACAAACGGCGGTGCGAATATTCACCGGCGCTGTGGTTCCAGATTGGACCGATGCCGTCGTGCTTCAAGAAGATGTCGACCGGGATGGCGAAAAAATCTTCCTTAAACAAGCGGTTTCACGCGGTGACAACATTCGTCGAATTGGTCACGACGTCGCAGAAGAGGAACTCCTACTCGTAAGAGGCACGAAGTTAGGTGCATTCGAAATCAGTTGGTTAGCAGCGTGCGGCGTGGCAACGGTTGAAGTCGTTCGTCTCATTCGAGTGGCGTTGTTCTCAACCGGCGATGAACTTCAAGACCCCGGAGAACCCTTAACGCGGGGTCAGATCTACGACTCAAACCGCACGGCATTGAAGGAGCTTCTTCGTGTGAAACCCGTTGAAATCATCGACTTGGGTCGTCTTCCAGACGATCCAGACGCAATCGAAACAGCGATTCACAGTGCTTCTCCAAACGTCGACCTCGTGGTGACGAGTGGAGGCGTGTCTGTTGGAGACGCTGACTTCGTACGTCCCGTGATTGAGAAACTCGGCGAGTTGACGTTTTGGAATGTTGCGCTGAAACCTGGCAAGCCAATTGCAGTCGGAAAACTTGATGGAACACTGTTTCTCGGATTGCCCGGAAATCCAGTATCGACCATCGTGACGTACTTATTGTTCGTCGCAAAATCGGTAGATGCGCTTAGCGGCGTCGCGCTCACAGAGCCGCTCTCTATTCCAGCCGTATTAACTGAAAAGTTACGTCATTCGAGGGGGCGACGTGAATACCAACGAGGCATCCTCTCGCGTGCTGGCGATCAGTTGGTCGTACGACCTGCTGGCGATCAAAGCTCGAATCGACTGTCTACGTTGGCTGCAGCAAATTGCCTGATTGTGGTCCCAGAGACAGTCGAATCGATACGAGCCGACGAAGTCGTAGATGTGCTCTTGTTACCAGAGGAGGCTCATCACCTCGTCCACAACGCAGTCAGGCGTTAAGTCGCGACGGTTCTCAAAAAGTCACAGACTGCGACACAGATTGCGTCCACGCTAGCAGTTCCGTCAGTTTCGAAGTATGTTGCCGCGCTCTGTTTGTAGTGGTCGATTAACGGCGCCGTTTGGCGTTGATATACCGCCAATCGCTCGCGAACCGTGTCTTCCGTGTCGTCTGGTCTTTGAATTAGTGCCTCGCCCGTTACGTCGTCTTGGTCCGCAACTTTTGGCGGGTTAAAGGCAACGTGATATACGCGACCACTGGGTTGATGAACGCGACGTCCGCTAATGCGTTCAACTACCACGTCATCTCGAACAATAAGCTCAACGACCGCGTCGACATTGACATCAATTTGAGCCATCCCATGAGCTTGCGGTAACGTTCTCGGGAAGCCGTCAAACAATGCACCGCGAACGCAATCGGGCTCCCGTACTCGTTCGGCAACTAAACCCAAAATGATCTCGTCGAATACCAAATCCCCCGCGTCCATCACCTTTTTCGCTGCAAGTCCGAGCTCCGTGCCAGCCGCGACGGCTGAACGAAGCATGTCACCGGTGGAGATTTGAGGAATGCCGAACTCCTCGACGATGAATTGTGCTTGCGTGCCCTTTCCCGAACCAGGAGGTCCTAACAGTACAACGTTCATCAATCTACCCTAACAGCGTGATTTCGATATTCGACTGGTCGATCAAGGTAGATTGTTGTCAATGCCAAGTTCATTAGTCGTTTTCTTGAACCATTCGATGACTTCCGGGTGATAGGGAATTCCAAGTTCTCGACGATCAAGCTCCGCTTCGTACTCTGGATAGCCTGGATATACAACACGCGTTTCACCTGGCGCTGGTTTGCATTCAAGTATGGATCGGAGGTAGTCGTCCATGTCCTTTTTGAAACCGTCAAGATCCGTGAACCTTGAAACATCGATTGCCATGAAGTAATGAGCAACGCCTTTCCGACGATGCGGACCACCACCAGTGCCTTGCAGCATGCCGCAAAGAATTTCAATCATGAAACTGAGACCAAATCCCTTGTGCGAACCGATTTCCCTTGTACCACCCAAAGGCAACATCATGAAATCTTGGGGAACCTGCGTCTCATCCATTACAGGATTTCCGTCCGCATCCGTTACCCAACCAGGTAGAACGTGCCCACCGACCCGACGCAGGAGTTCGATTTTGTTGCCAGCGACGGAGCTCATCGAAGCGTCAAATATGAAAGGTACTTCTTTATCCGCTGGCGCGCCGATACCTAGAGGGTTTAACCCCAACATCCGTTCTGCACCCTGGGTTGGTGCAACCAGCAATCCACCGGCGGTCATTGAAATCCCCACCATGTCATGGTCGAGACCAACATGTGCGTAGTAAGCGCATGCGCCGTAGTGACGGCCATTGAAGGCTGTCGCTACTGCCACGCCAGTTTCCTTCGCACGTTCGCAGACCGCGAGCATCATTTCCCTGCTTTGCGCAAGCCCTAGACCGCGATCGCAGTCAAAGTTAAGCGCCGCGACATGGTCCAGTGTGCGGCTTAAATTCGCCGTAGGATTAATCTGGCCCGCCCGAAATCCCGCGACGTAAGCGCGCATCATGTTGGAGACTCCGTGCGAGTCGATGCCGCGAATATCGGCATACATCAGCACGTCTGCGGCAGCCTCTGCCTCCGCTTCCGGCATCTCGAATGATTTGAAAATACCCTCGACCACATGGCGCATGTCTTCCTGTTTCACGCGCACCGCGATGTCGTCGGGAACTTTAAATCGGTCAAGCATGGTGGGTCTCGTTCAGCGAAGCGGGCATTTTAGTTTCGAAATTACCGATTGTCAGGGCGTAGGAAACATGCTCAATCGCTTATGGGTCAGCGGTTATCCGTTCGAACAACCAATGAATAAACGCCATCAAAACGCAGCAGTTCAGCAGATCTTGAGTTACAAAGCTTGTTTCAAAGTGACCTTCGAATAAACGAAATGGGTTTTTCACACCCCGAGGCAAGCCGACAATTGCGCCACGTTAGATGTAAAGTTCGGTCACGGCTAGATTTAACAAAACCTATCCTAGATAGCTGCTTCGATCAAGTACGGACCGTCGCACGCCAACGCAGTCTCAAGCGCAGCTGTGAATTCTTCGCTAGTGGTCGCCTTACTTCCCGGAACGCCCTGACCTTGCGCCAAGGCTACCCAATCAAGCGAAGGCTCGCTCAAGTCGAACAATGAAGCGGCGCGATCGCCAATCTGATTGACTCCCAAACGAAGGTACTCAACTTCAAGAATGTTGTATTGACGATTCGAGAATATCACGGAGGTTATGTTTAAGTTCTCTCGCGCTGCGGTCCAAAGATACTGAAGTGTGTACATGGCTCCCCCATCACCGAGGAGCGCGAATACAGGACGCTCTGGACACGCAATTGCAGCACCGACAGCTACCGGCCCACCGTCGCCGATTGAACCACCCGTTAGGTTTAGCCATGTGTGACTTACGCAACCACGCATAACGTCGTAAGCTGCCCCACCGCCCCCAGAATCTACGGAGACGATGCTCCCGTGAGGCGCTAATGCCGCGAGCGCTTGTCCGATCGTACGTGCGCCGAGGCGTCCGACAGGACATTCAGGTCTTTCTTTTTCTAATGGCGCATAGTCTCTCGCGCCGATATTCTCGGCTACTTGAAGTAGCGCGTCCGCCACGTCTTCATGTCGATGCGCTAGATGTATGACTTCACAATCGTCGGGCACCAACGCACTTGGCTGGTCTTGATATGCGAAGAAACTTACCGGTAAACCACCTCCTGCGAGTACTAACTTCGACTTCCCTTCTAACGTCGCAAGTACGTGTTCCGGGAAATACGGTAAGCGATTAACGGAAGGAAGGTGGGGGCCCGCTTCGACGCGGGCGGGAAACGTCGGAGTGAATAACGCACACTGAGTTTTCAAGGCGATACGACCCGCAGCTCGAATGCCATCCTCAGTTAACGCATTGCCGTCTATTAACAGAACCGTGTTAGCGTCGATCTCGCTCGCGACAGCATGGATCACGTCACGCTGAACCTTCGCACGTTCCGCAAATGGTCGAGATTGTGGTTGCTCGACACCTGCTGCCCAGGCACAATCAGTTGGTAAGACCAAGGTGGCGATGTTTCCATTGGGGTCAGGTTGGTTTCCCATAGCCGCGTGTGCAGCGTCTGCAGCATCAAGCCCTACGCCATTAGATGTACGTGAGGATCGAATCCAACTCGAAACAGGCTTCGCGACAGCTTCAACGTCCGATGTCAGTGGCGCGTCATATGCTGAATGGTGGATCGCATGGTCCCCGATGATGTTGATCAGAGGCGTCGCTGCACGGCGACAGTTATGCAGATTCGCGATCCCATTTCCCAATCCTGCACCGAGGTGAAGTAGCGTCGTAGCTGGAATTCCCGTCATCCGAGCATAGCCGTCGGCGGCACCGCTACACACTCCTTCAAATAGACAAAGACTTGCATTGAATTCACTCACTCGATCGATTGCTTGTACGAGGTGCATCTCAGATGTTCCTGGATTCGCGAAGCACTGGGTAATGCCGTGATTCACTAACGTTCTGATCAGACTCTCAGCACCATTCATACGGAAATCTCTTCGTTTCGGGTGCGCGGAATTTTCTACATGGATACTGCCGAGAGTTCAGGTTAGAACACTCGCGTGTATGGCAAAATCCGAACTCTCTCACTGACTTGAGCAATTCAAATGACTCTCAACTTCGCTATTAGTCGATTGCAAACCGAGGGATCTAACTTTCGACCCATCTACGATGCTGTTATTGGGCGTGAACGCGAAAAACTCGGCGACGCAGGAATCTGGGGTGCGTTCTTTGGGTTATTTGGTCTCGGATCGAACGAACTCTTCTTGGTCACTACGGGTGATGTCGCGGACGTCAACGAACGTCTCGCATCAATCGATGCCGTCAGTAAGACAGAAACTCTCCATCTTGAACCAACTGTTCGCCCAAACGACTACGAACCACGAACGCGTGCGGGTTTGTACGTGTTTCGATTCTTTGACGTTCGTAATAAAGATGTTGATCAGATCGCGCAGCTCTCATACACCGCATGGGAGACGTTTGAGACATCAAATCAATATCAAGCCATTCCTCAGGCGTTGTTTTGTGAGCAAGACAGAACGCAAGAGTTCGGCAAAATGCTGCTTTGCACTTGGTATGACGGTTTGAATTCCTGGCAAATTTCGCGCACACCAGCACCTGAAGCAACGGCAAATTTCCGCGCACGTGGCGAGCTCACGTTAAATGCGAAACCCTATGCAACTCGACTAATCACCGAGTGAGAGCGTCGCTATTTCTCAGCCTGTGCCTGAAACGCTTGTACATGCACGCCTAGTTCCTCAGCCTGGACGATTTGAGGCTCCCAATGCGATGGGAAATATCGCGCGAAGTCGCTACGCGTGAAACGTGGATCAATCAATACAACGATGCCGCGATCCTTCTCGCCGCGAACGACGCGACCCGCCGCTTGTACAACGCGTGTCATCGCGGGGCGACGATATGCGATTTCGTACCCATGGCTGGATAGTGAGGCGATGCGTTCGCGTTCAAGCGAGCGAGGTGGAATACCCGGACTGATGACGACAACACCTTCGAGGGATGCTTGCTCAATGTCGATTGATTCTGTGAACACACCACCCATGACCACAAATCCAAGTTGAGCGTTATCTAGCGTAATTCGATTCAAGAATTCATCGCGTTCTACAAGGCTCATGCCGGGTCGCTGGACCAGCGACGTATCGGTATCTGAGAGGTAATCAAGCACTAAATCCATATAAGCAAACGAAGGAAACGCGATGAGCCAATTACCCGTTGAGACCTTTCTAATGTTCTCGATGAGTCGTGCCAAGTCCGGCGCCGTTCGACCTCTTTCGTTGTAGTACGTCGTTATGTCCGGTACGACATACACACTCAGTCGACTTATGTCGGGTACTAACTTTGCATGCTTGATTGGACCTTCGAGACCATGTTCTTCGTTGAATAACTCACCCGGAGACATCGTTCCCGAAAAGCGGATTGAACCGTGGAAATCACCGATGACCGCGTTAATCCACGAATTCGGCATTAAGCAACGGAACTGAATCTGCCTTTCATCGCGGGTCCTACTGAGCAACCACACAAATTTGCTCGGATCCTCCTCGCTTATCGTTGCGATCGTTCGGAAGCGTAGGAACTCATAGACGCAGTCGTCGACTACATCAAGTTCCGTGATATTTCGCAGACGTACATCGGCAGATTCGAACAATCGATCGATCGCGGTGCCTAATCGCGGATCAATTTCGTCCCTAACGGTTTCGCCTATTGAGGGAAGCGATTCGTCAAGGAAATTAACAAGCGAGCGATGCACCTCCTCGATGAGCGGACCTAACGGCGTGGAGTGCGATTCGTTCGCAGCCTTCTCGATCAATTCGAGGTCAAACTCGCAGCTAAGCATCTCCCTAACACGTTCCGTGAGTCGATGCGCCTCGTCCACTAATAGACCTACGCGACTAAATAATCGAGAACGGAGTCGCTTGAGTTGCACCAGAGGATCGAACACGTAGTTGTAATCACAAATCACAACGTCCGACCACTCAGCGACGTCGAGGGACAACTCAAACGGGCAGACTTTCCGGGACTTCGCGACCGTGTCAATTGCGATTCGATCGACGTTGCCCGAAAGTAGCAAATGCTTCGTTGCGTCGCGCACGCGATCGAAGTGCCTTTTCGCATAGTCGCATTCTTCCGGTCGACACGCGGCACCAGGTGTTAAACAGACCCGATCCTTCGCGGAAACAGTAACTTGCACGAGGCTGTCGTTGCGCTCACAAAGCGTTGAGAAAGCGTCTACAGCCGCTTGTTGGCCTGTTGTTCGAGCCGTGCTGTAAACGACGCGATCAAGCTCCCTCTCACCCATCGCCTTAATCGAAGGGAAGGCAGTCGCCATCGTCTTCCCCGTTCCCGTCGGCGCTTCAAACAGTAAATTCGTCTCATCTCGTAGGCTCACGAAACCATGACGAGCCAATTGAAGCTGATTTTCGTTGTAAGTTTCGAACGGGAACTCCTGCGACGTCGCGATCCGATTTCGTTCTTCAAGACGAGTCAGAACATCCCTCACCCACACGCAATAGACCCGCGCTGTCTCCTCGAAAAAACTATCAAGATCAAAAGCTTCCTCTGCCTGGTCAAAGTGGTGTGTCTCGCCAGAATCAGGGTGAATGTATGTAAGCCGCGCAATAATGGAAGCAACTTCGCTTTTTGATTCAAGCATCGAGGCGTACAGCCGTAACTGCGCTTCGTGAACTGACCGATCGCAGACAGGTAATCCGCTCGGTTGCTTACGGGTGGTCTTTATTTCTTCAACTAACAGTCGAGAACCCTGCAGTTCGTCGTCTACTGCGACGCCATCCGCGCGCCCGGTAACATGAAGTGTGATCGATTCATACTGATAGTCACGTACAACACGAACTTCGGACCTATACTCAGCTCGATCCTGCTTGAGTCGAGTCTGATACGCACTCTGTGCTTCAATGCCCTCTCGCGCAGAAGTTGGATCTTCTGAACGATCATCAATATCGCCACGTCGGTGTACAAACGCCGCAAGTTCCGAGACGCCAATCGGAATCTGCACAGGCTATCTGAAACGCCAGACATAAACGTTGAATTGCGCCTGCATTAGGCGTTCGATCCAAAGTCGCTGATTTGGACGCAGTTGATCACCAGGACCCTTGACTTCCACAAACGCAATCTCCCCTTGCTGATCGACCACCGTCAAATCCGGAAAACCGGCCCGGAACTGGCGTAAGTCTTCAGTCACGATACGGAATAGATCCTGTATTTGCTCAGTTTTCATCGCGCCAAGAATCGTGTTCAAGAGACTCCGGGAAAGAACCGACCAAGCAACAAGCTGACTACTAATGCCACGTTTAGCTTCAGCAATTGCGAGTATTCGCGCTTTTAGCTCCTCGGGTTTCGCTAACGGATCATCGCACGTGTCTTGACGAACTTCGAAAAATTCTGGCCAATACAGGTCAAGAGGCGCAGTCTGGAACTGATGCACGAATGCACCGCGAACTGAGGCGTACAACCAATCCCAATATGCCAACCCGAATAAGCCATTGGGTAGTAGGTTTTCGAGATGCCAGGCCTGACAGCCTTCGTCGATGAGCTGTTGCGCGGCGAAGTTCTCGATGCTAGTAACTTCGTCGGTGGGGGCTAGACTCTCGCGGAGTTCGATGGTCGGTTGAGGGGTCCTTGGTTTCGCAAACCGTAATGCGAATTGCCGCTCTTCATACGAGCGCGGTCCATCCAAGATTTCTGCTCGAACCTCTTCGAGTACCTCAACGCGTCCATCTTTCTTCAATATTCGCATCATGCGTTCGCGCGCCGGGTGCGCGGACGAACTTCGATAACAACGCAACGCGAGCTCATGTTCGTTCACGCGTTCCAAATTCCGGCCTAACGCATTTAATATGCGGCTGCGACGAAGTTCGAAAACTCGGTCTTGTTCTGGAGTTATTAACGACTCAAAGATGTCTTCGGCATCTTCAGCGGTGACAGACTTACCGAGTGATTCAACTGTTTCTGCGAGCCCTTGAAGTTCCTGGAATCGATCGATAGCCCGTCGATCCCTGAATAGTCGAAAAGCCGGATCCATTTCATACGCCTCAAACCGAGTCACGCCCAAATCGCGGATCACGAACTCCTCGATTTTCTGCATGTTATTGCCAAAAAACAGAAGACAGAAAACCTCAAATACTTGTGACGCTATGACGTGCAACCATGGTTGACGCTCACTGATGCGATCTCGGATTGTCACATCATCATGCCGTGCTCGTATGGTTTCGATTAGTTCGGATTTCCTCCCTTTCAGATCACTATGTGCGAATGTAGCTTTTAACTCAGTCACCGTTAACAGATTCAGTATTTCGGAAGCTTCTCCTGAGGCGTTGAGCGAGATTAAATCCGCTTCGTTCAACTCGTGGAGTGCTTTCGAAACGTCACCGACATCGGCATAGGACAATGAATCGAGGCGAATATACGTCTTGGTCCGAGACAGCAACCTCGCGAGTAACCGCAGAGCTGGTTCGGAGAGCGCAAGCGCGGAATTCGCGAAATACGTCTCATCATTTGTTAGTAGATCTGCATATTGATGCCAGACCGTGTCGACCACCGCGCGGAGATTCTGTGCGTAGTAACCTTCAGGAGGCGCTTGATTAGGAACTAATAGAGGCACTGTACGATCAGTGTTTACACGCGCTATCAACTGAATTAATTGGCACCATCAATGACTCTCACAGGTGGGTCATTTCTTTTGCTGCCTGAATGGCATTATGATTGCAATGCAGATTTGAACTCTAAGGAAACTTTAAGGTCAAACCTGGTAGAAATGGCGTCTCGACGTCAGAATGGCGGGACCTGGTACAGAGGTTTCTGGTTCAGTTGCTCGCTTACAAATTGGTTTTGGATGATTGAGGAACACTATGTCCAAACTCTCAGTAAATCCTCTCGTTTTAGGAGTGGGTGCTTTTGTAGTTGCAACTGCCGGCTCCTCGGTTCTTGCCGCGGATCTGGATCAAGCGCTTGATACAAGTGCTCTGGATGACTCTCTTCTCACGATCGCTGGCGCTGACTCGCATGAAGGCGAAGGCGAATGTGGTGAGAAAGACGAAGAAGGAAAATGTGGCGAAGGCCAATGTGGTGACGACGACGGCGGCGAAGAAGAAGAAGGCGAAGAAGAAGAGGAAGAAGCTTAGTCTCGCTCTAGTTGGTTAAGCGCACTTAGTGCTTAACTAACTACCTTCGAAGGTCTTAGAGCCGCGGGTGCGTGCACCTGTGGCTCTTTTTTTTGCAATTACGGCAATAAATTCGTGGGTGAATATCGTGAGTTGCGCCTCACATACCGGCAAAAACACGCCAGATTTTTATAATCTGCCAATCGACACTTGCGTGAAACCAATCGCAAAGCCGATCATTTCTGTGCCTGTCGCCTAACTAATTGCGCCAAAACTACCGTGTCGATCTCCCCGAATCTAACCATCACCAAGCGCTGTCGAAAACGACTTCGTCATGTGTTACTCGTGTGCAGTTTCACCCTCTTCATTGCAGCTATTGCGGCGCAAGAGCAAGGCGAGTCTTCAAGAATCGCGCCTAGGCTCCTGGACGCGATCGAGGACCAAACGTTATTCCTAAGTCCAAAGTACGCCGATTCCGTCGGACCAGTCGGGTCTCAGCGGATATATCTACGCGATCTCCACACTTCTTTCGGTGAAGTCCCAAATCAGACTTTCTCTGTATATCCGTATGACAAGAAGGTCGTAGACGCGTGGATTGTCGAGAACTTTCTCATCGTACTAGCGAAATCGACTGGCACGGCACAGATCGCAGTAACCGCAACCAACAGTTTCGGGTCAATGATTGATTGGTTTATCGTCAGCGTCGAAGAGCGCGCTCATGACGAAATCCCAAAGCGCTCACAATCCGCTTTTGAGTCGGAATTGCTCAATGTGCCCGTTTACATCAGTAGTGACAACGTTTTGCAACTGCCAGCTCTGCAAGATCCATCGGCGAAATATCACGTTGTTCCCGCACTACCCTCCGGACTGGTTTTCGACAACGCGAGTAGGTCCATCCGAGGTCGGGTCGACGGCGTAATCCCCAATTCGATTTACTATTGGATCGGCGTATCCCGCAACGGCGTGGGAATTCAGCAGTTTGTATTCGCGTCGGTGACTGAACAGCGCAGAAATGCGCGGAATTCTGATGCGTCCTTGGCAATCCTAGGATTCAACGAATCTCTACCCTCTCGCTCAATCCGGACTCGAGGCTCCGAGAACAGACAAACCGCAAGCGACGAAGGGACACCACGCTTTGGCACCGTTGCCGCGTCCCGTCCGTATCTCACCCAAAACAACGATTTCTCAGTCCAACGAAATCTCCTGGATGGCATTACCAGCGCGATGCATTCGAGGTTTCGGGACCTGTCCCTCGCTCAAGATAGCGCCGAGTCTCGAGCGTATACGTTGTGGAACTACGCCAGCACTCGCTACCCAACGAATTCAGATCGGGCAGAGGATCTTGGAATAGAGCCTTCTGGCATCTATGTTGGTTTCGATACGCGACTCGAAGAAAACCTCACGACAGGACTATCGATCAGCTTCGACAGTCGCGGCTATACCAACTCTGCACTGCCGAGATTGAGTCGCACACCGTCCTTCACAGGTGCGAGCCTCTCAAGCATCATGCCTTACGCACGATGGCATGACGGTAGCGGCGGCGAGATTTGGGGAGTCGTTGGTGTTGTCCGTGATAACTCTCGGCTTGACCACGTCAATACGTCTGGTCCGGGAACGATTCAAAGTAGCCTTCTTCTAGGAGCCGTCGGTTGGCGGCATTTACTCGGCTCGACAGGAAATCTACATCTAACTTCGGTGGGAGATGCGGGTCTCACGGTTCCTCTGAGCGCGGCTGAACTTGGTTCGGAGGTTAGTTTCTTGAGTCACTACGGGTCAAGAAGCCTTCGAGCTGGATTCGAAATGTCGTTCTCTGGCGAACAGGTACAACCGTACGTTGGTGTTAGCGGTCGCGTCAACAGCAGTCCAGTAGAACGAGACACCTCATTAGAAGCACTTGGGGGCGTCCGGTACACGTCGCTCAATGGTCTGACATTTGAAGCTGAAGGTCGAGCGCTTTCTGCCCAAAACGTGTTTGAAAATCCGAATCTCGTATTCAGCGTCGCGGCGCATCTTGACCCCGGTCTTCGCGGCGAAGGATTCGCGCTGTCCGTCGCGCCTATGTACGGCAGTACCCAGTCAAGCGTAGCCTTGAACCCCAATTCGGCTGTTGGCTATTCGAGCTACTTAGATTCAAGATTCGATCCCTCGACCGATCCTGTGTGGGCGATGAGTGGATCGCTTAGCTACGGTATGGCGATCGGCGGTACTGGCGTCATTACGCCGTTCGGACAGATCGCTATCTCCACGCTCAATCAGACGCGCATGGGTGTTCGAGTCGCGCTTAACTCAAATCTCGATCGGTTGTTCAATCTTGAGATCGCCACGGTGCAATCACGATTCGAACAGGAGGAATTTGATAAAGGCGTCGATATTCAGCTCCGCCTCGTTTTCTGATTTGGTTTGATCGACACATCCGTCGATTGTCTTAGCTTTCGTTAGCGCTATTGTGCCTGAGCTTACCCCTTATTGTCTCGTTACGGTCACCGACCAAAAAGCACTTGACGCAGTCCATGATTCGGGATCGAGCAACGGATCATTCCGAGATCGACATCCATGGTTCGTTGCGCGAGAGCTGCTTGAACTCGCGCGTTCGAGTCAGGAAATCGTTCCTCTTGTCTTCGTCGTCGAACCCGATCTGATTCTGAAAGACTGGGCCATCATTCGCGACATCGAAGTTGCAACATACTCCGGGCAAGCTTTCGAAACCCGGTGCACATTTACGCAATTACGACCGGTGAATCCGATCTTTGAAGCGCTCGACAGCGTGGTTCTGCTGCCATCGAGCGAGCAGGTTCATCGTGAAACCCTTGAACCGATTAGAAAGTATCGGCAACACCTTGATCCGTTACACCTATACCCCTACGCGATATGTGAAACGCCGGCGTTCGCGTATACCGATGCCGAAATCGGTCCAGCTGAGCAGACGGACTAGTAGCCAGTCTGTTCGCGTTCTGACCCAGCGACTTCCTTGGCTTGAACCAATTGTGTGCTAGCCGCACCAGCCATAAACGCGCTGTCCGCACCTAATGTAACCAGATTGAATCCTTGTTTGAGGTATCCCTTTGTCGCATCTAGATTACCGGTATGAATACCAGCGGCAATGCCATGCTTCTTACATGTCTCGCGAATATGCGCTACCGTGTCAATGTGCTTTTGATCCTGGCTTCCCGTTGTCGGACTCAATCCCAACGCATATCCAAGATCGGACGGACCAATATAAATCCCGTCGAGACCTGGTGTTGAAGCGATTTCATCGAGGTTCTCAATACCATCCGCGGTCTCGACCATCACCACACACGCAATCTGGTCATTCGCCTCCCGCGCATAACCACGTCCTCCGTACATCGCTGCGCGAATCGGACCAAACGAGCGATGACCGTCCGGTGGGTAACGACAGGAATCTACAGCCAATGCCGCCTCTTCACGATTGTTCACCATCGGCACGATTACGCCGTATGCGCCGGCATCTAGCGCTTTCATAATCTCGTAAGGCTCGTTCCAAGGAACGCGTACAAACGGTACCGAGTCATAGTTCGAGATCGCAGGCAGCATGTATTTGAGATCGTCGTAGCTCAACATGCCGTGCTGCAGATCGACGCATAGGTAGTCGAACCCAAGACTCGACATGGTTTCAGCGGTGTAAGCGTTGCCGATGCTGAGCCAGCCCCCTACTGATTGTCCGCCTTGTCGCCAAGATGAAAGGGCCTTGTTTTCTCGCATAGTAGGTCTCGCTTTAGCTGAATCACGGCACCGCTGCCTGGCCACATTACGTGCCATTACGATGGCTCGGCGGCGATTTTAGCCACGCTTCCAATATTATTGCTCGCTTCGTAAAAGAGCTGAAACCCCTATGGAGGCGTTCGCGCGTTCCATGGGCAACATCTAAACATGGCGGCAAATGACTCGCTCGAACGTGCGATCGCTGAGGTAACCGCTCCCGGCAAACCATTCGAAACCGACACCGTTCACGTGAACGGAGTGGACTTCATCAGCTTCGTAAATGCACCTGCCAATCTTCGCGAGCTCTATCGTTTTGGACTAAGGCACGAAGTCGATTTTTACGTCTACGACGACGAGCGCTACTCCTTTGATGACGCTTGGCGAATCGCGGCACAGGTCGCTAACAAACTCATCGAAATCGGAATTGAGCCTGGTGATCGCGTCGGCGTCTCGCTTCGTAATTACCCTGAGTGGATATTCGCTTTCATGGGTATCACCGCTATGGGCGGTATCGCGGTCGCCATGAATGCGTGGTGGTCGGCAGAGGAAATGGAATACGGGATCCGAGATAGCGGTTTGAAGCTTCTCTTCGTCGATCGAGAAAGGCTTGAGCGAGTTGGACCGTTGTCAAAGGATCTAGCAATTGAGCTCGTCACAGTGCGGTGTCAGGATGAGAAGTTCCCCACGTGGGATGCCTTTGTTGATGGCACTAGCGATGCCATGCCTGAAAGCGATATTCGACCTGACGACAATGCAACTCTCTTGTATACGTCAGGCTCCACCGCTCATCCCAAGGGTGTGTTGTCCACTCACCGGTCAATCTGCAACGCGCTTTTGGGCTGGGAAGCGGCAGGCGCCGTTGGCTATCAATTGACAGTTAACGAAAATCCCGCCCAAGCACAACAAGCCGCAGCCGCCGCATCCACCAATCCCGCTCATCCGCCCTCGACAATCTTGTCAGTACCGTTGTTCCACGTAACGGGATTAGTCGTTCAATTACTATCGTCGTTTCGGTACGGCCGCAAATTGGTGGGGATGTATAAGTGGGATGTCGATCGTGCATTGCAGATCATTGAAGCTGAGCGGATCACGTCGTTCAATGGCGTACCAACCATGTCGTACGAGCTGGTCAAGTCGGCGTCACTAGGCAAGTACGACGTAAGCAGTCTTCAAAGCGCGGGTGGTGGCGGAGCCGCTATGGCACCTGAACAGGCAAAGGAAATCGACAAGCAAATCGCGAAAGGCGCTTCAGGCACAGGTTGGGGAATGACCGAAACGCAAGGCTTAGCTACCAGTATCGGTGGACCTGCGTTCTCGCTTAGACCACGGAGTTGCGGACGCGCACTACCGCCGCTCGTTAAAGTGAAGGCAGTAGACGAAGATGGACGCGACCTACGACCTTTTGAGACCGGCGAACTGTGCATTTGGGGGATTCAGAATTTCAGCGGTTATTGGAATAATCCTGAAGCAACCAAGGAAACGCTGGTTGATGGCTGGGTTCATACAGGCGACGTCGGCCATCTCGATGATGAAGGCTATGTGTTCATCACGGATCGCATGAAAGATATCGTGATTCGCGGCGGCGAGAACATCGGTTGCCAGGAAGTCGAAGCAGCACTCTACGAGCACCCACGCGTGGCTGAAGCCTGCGTCTTTGGGATTCCAGATGAACGACTCGGTGAAACCGTTGCAGCGACGGTGTGTCTTGAACCGGATACGGATCTCAATGAAGACGAACTAAAGGAATTCGCGAGCGAACGCCTCGCTCAATTCAAGGTGCCATCCCGCATTTGGATCGGCCACGAACGACTACCACGTACCGCTTCTGAAAAGATATTCAAGCGACAGATTCGCGAAGAAATTCTCAGCAAACTTGAACTGGAAAACTAACTGATGAACAACAAGAAAAAGGTGGCAATGCAGTTACCTCGGATCGCCGAAGTAACAAACCTTGATGAGAAATACTCTCTTGAACTCGAAGCCTTACGACCTGTCGCCGACATTGTCGAAGTCGCCTCACCCACGGCTTTGGACTTTGCCGAAGGAGCAAAAGAATGTGATGCGATCATCACCTCCTGGGGAGTCCGAATCAGTAAGGAAGTCATTGATCGACTAGAGAACATCGTGGTTATCGGTCTCGGAAGCGTCGGTGTCGATATGGTTGATGTCGATGCGGCTACTGAAGCTGGGATAGTCGTGACTAACACGCCCGATACATTCATCGAGGAAGTCGCCGATCATGCGATGGCATTACTTCTGAACTCGATCCGTCGCACCAAGGAGATGAACATCTTTGCTGCTGAAAACGAGTGGCACAAAGGACGACCGTTATTGAATCACGTGCCTCGGCTAATGGGTAGGACTCTCGGTCTGGTCTCGTTTGGGAATGTGGCGCGTTGCACGGCTAAACGGGCGCAAGCTTTTGGGTTGCATGTTATTGCGTACGACCCATATGTCAGTGAATTGACGATGAGCGAGTTTGGCGTCGAGCCTGTAGCTTGGGGTGAATTGTTGGAGCGCTCCGACTATATCAGCATTCACTCACCTCATAACGAGGAGACCGAGCATTCTGTCAACGCTGATGCCTTCCAACGGATGAAGGACGGCGTGGTGATCGTGAACACTGCGCGTGGTCCCATCGTGAAGGAGGCAGATCTAGTCGATGCGATCAATAGTGGGAAAGTACAAGCTGCTGGTCTCGATGTCCTCGAGCAAGAACCACCAGATCCGCAAAACCCGCTACTCAACATGCCGCAAGTCACGGTAACGCCGCACGTCGCTTCAGCAAGCACACGAATGCGCCCGACTGCGCGCAGGCGCGTCGGACACGAGGTCTCATTGGTATTGCGAGGCAAATGGCCGATGAGCTGCGTCAATCCTACGGTATTACCGAAGACCCCGCTCGAACGATGGCAGCCAGTCCCGATGCTCCGTGGACCGAATCGTTAGCTTTGCGTTGCGGAGTTAGGAACGAACCGCGCGTCTAAGAATGATCAATTGGGCTTACGCTTCGATGACGAAAGTCGTAAGCCAGTGACCCTCAATTCGGTGGAAATACCCGCGAGCGCGCTCTAACAAGCTAGATGCTTTGAGGTCTTTTTGGGTATACGCAGTGAACGATTGAGCGTTCTCGTCGATTCTTAGTGTGACGTCGCGGAAGCCTAAAAACTCGCCCGTGATTGGGTTCGTCGCCTTGTATATAGCTTCCTTGGCTGAGAACAAGGCGGTGCGCCACTCTGGGAGTTGAAGCGCGTCGATCCAACCACGTTCGTCCTCGTCAAGTACTCGATTCGCGACGCGTTCATCGACCGCACTGATGACTTCAACGTCAACACCGATACCTTGGTAATGCATGGCTCGCGCCACAGCACTCACTGCAAGGTGATCCGTGTGCGAAATACTTCCGACGACGAATTCAGGCCATACGGGTTTTCGCTCATTCCTCAAAATGGGTTGAAGACTGATTCCGAGGTGCGTTAGCGCAGCTTTAGCGAGGCGTCTGCCGGTTGCGAAGCCGTTTTGCCTTGATGGATTAGAGTCTTGAATCAACGCCCGCTCTTCAGGCGCCAATTCCTCGGTGTGGTCGGCTACACGTCCGAGCACCATATACATACCCGGCACTTCGTCGGGTTCAGTGTGAATCGCCGGGATTCCGTCCATGCAGAACAGGTTCATATGAGCACTCTTGACATTTCCCGGTTGGTGCCCAGAGAGGGATTTGAACCCTCACGCCACTAAGGCACTGGCTTCTAAGGCCAGCTTGTCTACCAATTCCAACATCTGGGCAATGTTCCTGGCAGCGAATAATTGCCACCACTGCGGGAAATTATCGACAGCCAGTCTGTCGACGTCGTTCCCTTAATTCAACCAAGGGTTGTGAATTACCTTGCATCACCTGGACGCGATCAACTTCTATATCACTTAGAAGTCGCGCTACTCTGAGGTGGTTGCCGAGTTGACTAACGCCAACTCATATAGTTATCCGCGCGTTTATATGGAGATGTAAAGCAAGGTGGAAAAACGACTTTCAGGTAAGGTTGCATGGGTAACAGGTTCATCGAGAGGGATTGGACGCGTAGTAGCCACCCACTTAGCGGATCTTGGCGCAAGCGTAGCAGTACATGGCACCACGCCAATCTCTACGCAGGCATTTAATGAAGCACCGTCTTTAGATACCGTTGCAAACGAGATCGCAGAACAAACGGACGCAAACGTCATCGCAGTTCACGGCGATCTTACGGACCCGGCGACCGTTACCCAGAACTATTCCGATATCAAACAGCAATTAGGTCCAGTTGACATTCTGATCAACAACGCTGGTGGCGACATCGGTTCGACAGGGACGGCAGGCCCTAATGCAGGCAAACCGCTGGTTAACGACGCGATTGAGGTGTCCCTTCAAGATGTACGAACAATTCTTGAACGTAATCTCACTACCTGCATTCTCGTCTGTAAAGCAGCTGTACCGTCAATGATGGAGCGGAAATCTGGCTGGGTTGTCACAATCGGAAGCATCGCCGGGTTATCCGGACACCGTTCGGAGGTCGTATACGGTACCGCGAAAGCTGCGGTTCATGAATACACACGTTGCTTAGCTGCACAGATGCGTCCATACGGCGTGTATGCGAACGTAATCGCGCCGGGAGAGATCATTACGCCTCGCTTCGAGGCAAGTCGTCCGACGAACGATGATCGTAAAGTTGAAGTCGGAGCTTTGACTAGATACGGCTGGCCGATGGAAGTCGCAAAAGCCGTCGAGTTCTTCGTGACATCGGACTCAAGCTATGTGTCGGGGCAAGTTTTACGCGTGGATGGCGGTGCACAGATTTTCCCAAGCTAAGCCTTCAACTTGCAATTGTCAGAGGCGTAATCTCTTAACGACCGCAATTGTTCGTCGTCACTGTCGTTAGTCACGAGGAACTCAATAACATCGTGTAGGTCCGCAACCGCGTGTACATTTACGTGGAGCTTCTCGGTCATTGCTTCCGTTGCGCTCTGCCGCTCGTTGATGTATTCCAAGCGGTCGATTCCTAAGACCATCCCGCACAGGATTCCGCCTTCATTCCGAATCAACTCGGCAGACTCCAATTTAGTACCGCCGTCTACGACTACGTCATCGATCAAAATAACGCGTTTTTCGTCCATCGATTCGCCTACTAGCCAACCACCTTCGCCATAGCCTTTAGATTCCTTGCGATTGAACGCAATGCCGACTTCGACTCCTTCTGCTGCTAATGCAATTGCGGTAGTCACCACAAAGGGGATTCCCTTGTAAGCTGGACCGTACAGAATCTCCGGTCGTAGGTCGTGATCCAAGATGCACTGCGCAAACGCGCGTCCGAGCTCCGACAATCCACGCCCCGAAGCAACATTCCCCAGATTGAAGAAGTAGGGGCTTTTCTTCCCAGACTTCAGCGTGAAGTCCCCAAATTGCAGCACACCTTCTTCATTCATGAGGCGGAGAAACCTCTGTGCATTCGCCATCTTGAGTCTATTGTCCAGTTTCACTTGAGGGTGAACGAAAGCTACGCCACCCCATAGTAGAAGGACATAATCTCGTTGCGGGACGAGATTATTCACCTCACTAGCACAGTATATTGTTTGATACGATCCCTACTTGAACATTTGTTAGGTACTGTTGTCCTTGCCTAACAAGCCTAGCGCTCACCCTAAAATTTCGGCATGCTGACCGAGACACCTAGCTCACATATCTACTTCTCTCAGCGACTGCGCTTGCACTACGTCGATTGGGGAAACGAAGACGCACCTCCGCTGTTACTCATTCACGGAGGTCGCGACCATTGCCGAAACTGGGATTGGGTCGCGTCCGAACTCAGACATGACTATCACGTAATCGCTCCTGACCTTCGAGGACATGGCGATTCACAATGGATGGTCGGTGGTGGTTATTTACACATCGATTACGTCTACGACATTGCTCAGGTCGTGCAGCAGAAACATATGTCTCCTGTCACGGTGATAGGTCACTCCTTAGGTGGATCTATTTCGCTCATCTATGCGGGTCTATATCCCGAGACCGTCACCAAATTAATCTCAATTGAAGGAATGGGAGCGCCACCGCGATGGTCTCACTCCAGTCGCCAACCTAAGGTCGAATCGCGTCTTCAGAATTGGGTCAGCAACTTGCGTCACTTGTCTAGTCGCGTGCCGCGGAAATACGCTTCGTTAGAGGAAGCATTCCATCGTATGCAGACCGAGAATCCCCACCTCACGGAAGATCAGGCGCGACATTTGACTGTACATGGCAGCAATCAAAATGAGGATGGAACCTACAGCTGGAAGTTCGACAACTACGTGCGTACGTTCGCACCTATTGGTCTGTCGGACGATGAGATTCAGTCGCTCTATGCCAGAATCGCATGCCCGACCCTCCTCATTTACGGGAAAGAATCGTGGGCGAGCGATCCCCTTAAAGACGGTCGAGCCGATGTGTTTAACGATGTGCAAGTCGCAGGAATTGACGATGCAGGGCACTGGAGCCACCATGACCAATTCGACGTGTTCATGAGGATCGCTCGCGACTTCCTTAACGCGTGACTGCCGCAAATCGCCTCATTGAATCTCCGTGGCGTGGTGTGATCTATGCTGCCGGCGGTTCTCTGCTACTTTCTGACCTGGCGACCACTCCAGGTGCCTCAAATGTACTGTTGGCAGCAACTGTCCCGTATCACAATCGAGCAATGATTGATTTGCTTGGGTACGAACCCGAGAGTTTCTGCTCCTCGCTCACGTCACGACGACTCGCGATGCAAGCCTTCTTACGCGCACAAGAACTGGCTGACGTGACTGAACAAGACCATGTGTATGGCTTAGGAATTACGGCGGCACTGCGTTCTGTGCGAGCAAAGCGAGGCGAGCATCGGGCTTACGTCGCGTTGCAGACTTCGCAGAAAAGTCTCGTATGGCATGTGCAATTAAAGAAAGGTGCCTTATCTCGACTACAGGAGGAACGGGAACTAGCTGATTTAGCGCTTCACTACCTCGAATCCGGCCTCGGTCTTGACGAGACAAATTCAGACTTCATTCCGACGATTGGCGCGGACTACCACGATTCTGTGCCTCGATTGCTTGGCGAGACCCCTGCGTTTCACGGCGACCCAGGTCTTGCAGTGCTACCGGGCGCCTTCAACCCGTTGCACGAGGGTCATCGTCGCATGCGCGAGGTAGCGGAGGAACGGCTAAACCAACACGTCGCATTTGAACTAAGTATTCGAAATGTTGATAAGCCTGATCTTGATTTCATCGACATCAATGAACGGATTGAGCAGTTTGAAGCTGATGAGTACGTTTTGACCAATCAACCTACATTCATCGAGAAAGCGCGACTGCTCTTTAGCACCTCGGGCGGTACATTCGTCGTTGGTGCAGATACCTTATCTCGTATCGATCACGAACAGTACTACGATTCGTTAGAACATCGAGACGCCTCGATCTCGGAGCTGACAATGCTAGGAATTCGGTTCCTAGTGTTTGGGCGTCGCCACAGATCTGAATTTTTGACACTCGAAGATCTCAAGGTGGGGTCTGATTTAGGCGCACTCTGCGACGGTATTTCGGCGTCGGAATTCCAATGCGATTTATCCTCGACGGAACTCAGAGAATCTCGCGGCAAACAGGCGTGAGAGGGCAAATCGAGCAAACGCTAAATTCAATTCCTACATAACTTAGCAACACAACCTAGTAAAGCGACATATTGACGGTATTACTGAAGGCGCTCGCCGGACGCATATTTGATGCGATGCGCGATCTTGCGCCGATCGTCATCGTAATCGCGTTTTTCCAAATCGTTGTTCTACAGCAACCTTTCCCAAATCTCGGCGACACCTTTGTTGGCTTGGTCTGTGTCATACTCGGTCTCGCTCTGTTCATCCATGGACTGGAAAGCGGCTTGTTTCCGTTAGGCGAAGCAATCGCTCAAGCATTTGCCAAGAAGAGCAGTCTTATCGCGTTACTCAGTTTCGCGTTCTGTCTTGGCTTTGGAACTACCATCGCGGAACCTGCTCTCATCGCCATCGCCGCGGAAGCAGCAGAAGTCGTGGCGCTAGCGGGGCATATCGAAAACGAAGTCAGCGTACGCGAGGCGTATGCCCTCAATTTGCGATTGGTCGTTGCTCTATCAGTCGGATCCGCCGTCGTCATCGGCGTCGTTCGAATCTTGAAAGGTTGGCCGATACACGTGATGATCATTTCAGCGTACATTATCGTAACCGTACTCACGTTTTTCGCGCCTCACGAGATCATTGGCATCGCTTACGACTCGGGCGGAGTCACGACAAGCACCATTACGGTGCCTCTATTAACCGCATTGGGTGTTGGATTAGCTTCGAGCATCAAGGGACGCAATCCAATGGTCGATGGATTCGGCTTGATCGCGTTCGCATGTCTCGCGCCAATCATCTTCATACTCGTCTATGGAATGATCGCTTGACATGGAATTCCTAGTCGGCTTAGCAATATCTTTCGGCTCCACGTTAAGGGACGTAGCGCCGATCGTGCTCGTGCTTGTCGTATTTCAAGCGCTCGTATTGCGCCAGAAACTTCCGAGACTCAAGCAAATCACGAGTGGCTTCGCGCTTGTCGTCATTGGATTGTCTCTATTCCTAGTTGGATTGGAAGACGCCCTGTTTCCAATCGGTGAAACGATGGCAACGCAGTTAACCGCATCGAACCTCGCGACGACAGCGGTAGAGGTTCGATGGATGGACTATGTGGTTGTGTACGCCTTTGCGGCAGCGATCGGATTCGCGACAACGATTGCGGAACCCCCACTAATCGCAGTTGCGCTCAAGGCGGAAAGCGCGTCTGGAGGGGCAATAAGCGCGTGGGGATTGAGATTGGCGGTCGCGGTCGGGGTTGCGATAGGCGTATCGTTAGGCTGTTTTCGCATCGTGACGGGAACCCCACTACAGTGGTATATCATCGTTGCCTACATCATCGTCATGATCCAAACAGTATTTGCGAGCAGAACGATAATGCCGCTTGCATATGACAGCGGCGGAGTTACGACCTCGACTGTAACCGTTCCCGTCGTTGCCGCGCTAGGACTGGGTCTGGCCAGCAATATTCCGGGACGAAGCGTGTTAGTCGACGGGTTCGGACTTATTGCATTCGCAAGCGTTTTTCCGATTATGAGTGTCCTGAGTTACTCGCTAATCAGCTCCAAGCTGGCAAAAAGAAAGCACACACCTTCCAAGACCGAGCGCTAACGACATGCTAAAACTCATTGTTGTCATTGTGTCCGTCGACAAAACGGACGAGTTAATTGAGACTGCGCGGAAGGCGGGTGCCACCGGTGCCACGGTAATACATGAGGTCCGCGGCGAGGGTCTGAAGGCTACCAAGACATTTCTCGGCTTAGATTTCAGTGCAGTGCGCGACGCCATACTTTTCGTCGCAGCAGACAACAGCGCACAGGACATCATGAACGCTATTCAAGAGTTTGCAGGATTCGACGAAAACCCAGGCTCGGGAATTGCATTTCAGTTGGCAATTGAGGATGCAGTCGGTCTCCGTACCCAAATGCCTTACATTCTTGAATCCATGGATGATGACACATGACAGACGACAGTATCGCTAGAGTGGAGGACTACATGTCCAGAGCATTTCACTCTATTGATCGGGACGCGACTGTGCACGACGCAATCTCAATGCTGAGAGAGCACAACGTAAACGCCTTAATTGTGGACCGACGCGACGAAGACGATGAAATTGGATTAGTCACGGTTTCGGACGTTGCAAGGGAAGTAATGGGTAAACACCGACCGCCGGACCGAACTTACGTGTTCGAGATCATGATGAAACCCGTAGTCTCAGTACCAGCACGGATGAAGGTGGTTTACGCGACACGGTTATTGGCAAAACTAGACCTATCCCAAGCAGTCGTAACGGACGAGACACGACACCCTCTAGGGATCGTAAATCGAAGGGACCTGGTGTTCGCCTGCTTGGAAGGCTAATGAGCTAGGGTGATCGCGACTCCTTCAGTTTACGCATGTATCGCTTGGAACTACTAGGCTAAAAAGCCGCAAGAAAGCGTTGAGTTTTCGTAGCGAACCTACACGCACCTAGCATTGCGGAACGCGGAGAATTGGATAACCTCACGATATTTCGGTTCTGTCTCGAGCAAGCTCTATTGAGTAGCTAGCTCGACTTAAGGCTAGAGGCTTTTGTACTGTCATGCTCACGCTCTGCGGGAACGGATGGATCCGTGGGTGTTCCAGGTGAGAGTTGAATGAGGTTTTTCCACCGATCAGTCCGATATCTTGCAATCAGGAGACCACCTTTTACGACATTCTCTGCTACCATCGCAGCGAACATGTAGATAACGTCTAGACTGAGAAGCACACACGCGACTGCAATTACGCAGCGAATACCGATCAATCCAATAAGAGTCGAGACCATAGGAAAACGCGTATCGCCAGCCCCACGTAGCGCACCTCCAATCGCGAAATCAACCGCCATCAATGGCGTAGAAAGAGCGAGCATCCACGCGATTTGCACCGAATAGGTAACCGTCTGCGGATCTGGTTCCGCAAGGAACACATACACGATCGCTTCCGCATTAAACACGATCACACATGCGAGCGTTCCCATCGAAAGTGCCGCATAAAGTAGCGCACGCCAGCCACTTCGAACCGCGCCTTCTGGATCATTAGCTCCAAGATGTTGCCCGGCAAGCGTCGACCCAGCGATCGAAAAACCGAAGCCAACGACCATGCAGAGCATGAACATCGTTCCTGAGAGTGAGTACGCCGCGAACGCTGAAGTACCGTAGAAATTGCCGAGGAGAACCAGGAAGAAAAAGTAGCCAACTTGGAACACGATCATCTCGATACCGGCCGGATAACCAACGTTTAGCAACTGCTTAAATCGGTGTTTCTCCATCCATCCGACTCGCACAAACTCGATCCGGACCCATTGCCCCGCCCAGAGAACTACGCTGATTGCCGCGCCGAGTAAACCGGCAACGCCACCTGCGATCGCGGCACCTTTCACCCCTAATGCGGGAAATCCCCAATGACCTAAGACCAACGCATACAGTAACGGAATATTCACGATGTTTACCGCGACGCTTATCCAGAACGGTGTCCATGCGTCGCCGGCGGCGCGAAGTGCAGCTCCGATGGTGAAGTTCACCGCAAATGCCAAGTTGAAAACCGACATCCAACGAATGTTCTCGGCCGCGAGACGCGTCGTCTCCTCATCAACGCCGAACACCGATGAGATTTCATAGGCGAAGACGATGCCCGGAATCGCACTCGCAACACTGGCAATTCCGGACAGCGCAAGACTCGCCATGGTCATTCGACCAGCTTCTTGATAGTTCTGCGCTCCCCATGATCTGGCGACGAGTGCGGTTGTCCCCGCAGTGATCGCCATTAACAGTGCCTGCGTCGCAAAGAACACACGCTGTCCCATGCCTACAGCCGCGATTGCTTGCTCACCTAGTTCGCCGACGAATTTCGTCTGTGCGATCACGACAAGTGAAAACATCAAGTTCGTGATGATCGACGGAAACGCCAAGCTCCCGAGACCGGGTCGCTCAGAGGACGGTTTTTCTCTGGGTAACATCTACGCTTTCAATCTCCGAGACAAACGACGTGGGAACCGATTACCCAGATATTGAAGTAACGCGGGAAGGTGCCGTGGCAATTGTCGAGATTCAACGCCCACCTCACAATTTTTTCGACGTGCGGTTGATTCATCAGATCGCCGACGCCTTCAATGTGTTAGATGAAGATGTGAGCTGTCGCGCAGTTGTCCTCGCCTCGCAAGGCAAGTCATTCTGCGCCGGTGCGAATTTCGGGAGCGGCTCCGATGAGAGTTCTGATAACGAAGAGTTTACCGAAGAGGGATTTCGAAACCGAACAGGATCACTCTATGAGGAAGGCGTTCGGATATTCCGCGCAAAGAAGCCACTAATCGCGGCCGTACAAGGAGCCGCTATCGGCGGAGGTTTTGGTCTGTCACTTGTTGCGGATTTTCGTGTTGCCGCACCGGAAGCACGCTTCGCAGCCAACTTCGTAAAACTTGGCATTCATCCTGGATTCGGACTCACCGTAACGCTTCCAAGACTTGTCGGTCAACAATTCGCGAACCTCATGTTTTTTACTGGTCGTCGAATTAAAGGCGACGAAGCGCTTGAGCGCGGTCTCGTTGACGAGCTCGTGCCACTCGAAGAGGTTCGAGACCGCGCCATCGGGCTCGCACAAGAGATCGCGGAAAACGCACCCCTCGCCGTAGCGTCTACACGTGCAACGACACGACAAGGGCTCGCCGATCAAATCAAGACAGCGACCGATCACGAATTAAAAGAGCAGCAATGGTTGCGCGAAACGGAAGACGCAGCTGAAGGCATCCTGTCGGTCGCAGAACGTCGACTCGGTAATTTCGTAGGACGCTAACAAGACCCGAAGGAGTTATCAAGTGGAACTAGGCAAACTGGGCGTTTGGTATTTCACCGATGCAATGTCGGCAACTGAAGCTGCAAATACAGCGAAACGGATTGAGGACCTCGGTTTCAGCGCGCTGTGGATACCTGAAACCGTCGGCCGCAACCCATTTGCTCATGCTGCATGGCTCCTCGCGAACACAACCTCGCTCGTGATTGCGACTGGTATTGCGAACATCTACCATCGTGAACCAGGCGTTACGCTCGCGGCACAACATACCTTAGCCGAACAAAGCGACGATCGATTTTTGCTCGGTCTAGGGGTTTCACATCAACCCCTCGTCGAGGGATTGCGCGGATTGACATACGGAAAACCCGTATCGACAATGCGCGCTTACCTGCAAAAGATGAAAGCGTCTCCGTACAGCGCGCCGCGCATCGCGGAACCTCCCAAGACCGTAATTGCGGCACTAGGTCCAAATATGTTGAAACTAGCGGCTTCAGAAGTCGACGGCGCTCATCCGTACTTTACCTCGCCTGTGCATACGAAAATGGCCAGAGAAACGATGGGACCGGATGCATGGCTGTGCGTTGAGCAAAAGGTGATCATGGAGACCGACGCGGCTCAGGCTCGTGCTGCCGCTCGTCGCGCCGCATCGACCTATCAAGGGTTACCGAACTACCGCAATAACTGGCTTCGCATGGGTCTAAGTGAAGCAGATATCAATGAGTCTGGGAGCGATGAGTTCATCGACGCAACCTTTGCGTGGGGAGACGTCGACGCGATTCGAGAACGTATAGACGAACATATGCAGGCGAGCGCAAGTCACGTGTGCATACAACCGATTCGTGTCGATGGCAAAATCCAGCAACCTGATTGGGACGCCCTTGAAGCACTCGCGACGTAGAAGATGATATGAGCGAATTTGATGGTGTAAACGTCACCGTAACAGGTGCAGCCGGAGCGCTGGGGATGGCGGTGGCGGAGGCATTTCAGGTAAAAGGCGCAACCGTTACCGGTATCGATGTCGTCAGCACCGATACCCCTTTCACGCTACATCAAGCTGATCTCATTGATCCTGAAGGTGCGCGTCGAGTGGTGGCTGAGATTGGTCAAATCGATGTGTTGGCAAACATTGCCGGCGGATTTACGATGGGCGACACCGTTGATTCCACCAGCGATGAAACTTGGGACTTCATGTACGACCTAAACGCGCGTACGGTCTTCAATATGGTTCGAGCTATCGTACCTCAGATGGTTGCTCGACAACGAGGTAAGATCGTGAACATCGGCGCACTTAACGCACTCAGTGGCGTCGGTCATATGGCCGCCTATTCCGCATCAAAAAGCGTCGTAATACGTTTAACCGAAAGTCTAGCCGAAGAGCTCAAGAATAAAAATATCAATGTGAACTGCATCCTACCTAGCATCATCGACACACCAAGAAACCGCGAAGACATGCCCAAGGCGAATTTCGCAACTTGGGTTACGCCAGAGGCTATGGCGAAGGTTGTTTTATTCCTGGCGTCGTCAGATGCCGACCCCATACACGGCGCGTCTCTGCCGGTGACGGGTCTCGTTTAACGACAGACTCACGACGCGGGCGCGAAGTGTCCATACGCGCCCTGAAAAAAAAGTAGCGGGCCTAGATTCGGTCGTACGACCTTCAACCCCCGTACATCGGCGACCACAATCGTGTGATCTCCCGCTTCGTGCTCCGCATGGAGCGTGCAGTCGATCGTTGCAATCACGCCGTCCAACGCGGGCGTTCCCGAGCTCGAATTCTCGTGCCAAGAAATTTCTGGAACTTCGCCAGCCATCGCGAAAGCTTCACTGACATCGCCCTGATCCTCTGCGAGCACATTGATGCAGAATTTTCCCAAGCTTCGGATACGCGGCCAACTTGTGCTAGTTTTCTGCGGACAAAACAAGATGAGCGGAGGTTCTAGGGACAGCGATACAAAAGACTGTGCCGCGAAACCAACCAGTTCTCCTTTTTCATTGCCGCACACCACGACCACACCTGTCGCAAAGTGACTGACAACATGGCGGAAATCGGAGACATCGAACTCGGACGACACCTAGGTTCCTTAACGCAGAATCGATAAAACAATGCGTATTTTGCGCGTAGACTCAGTGCGATCAACTTGGTTAAGCCGCTTTGACATATGGATAAAGTTCGGCCAATGGCACCGATCTGCCGTCAGCCTGCACGATTCGACAGTGCTCGCGTTGAAGTTCACGCGGCTCATTCACACCACATGAATGCGCAATGATCGCGAGTTCCTTGCGGATACCCATCGCATATTGATAAACACGCTCCGCCTTATCGATCGGATCTAAACCTCGTTGCAGTCGTCTGTTATGCGTCGTGATACCCGTTGGACAAGTGTTCTTGTTGCACTGCAAAGCTTGAATGCAGCCAAGTGCAAACATGAACCCGCGTGCAGTAACTACAAAGTCAGCCCCCGCACATACTGCCCAAGCCACACCAGTGGGGGTGATCATCTTGCCGCTCGCGATTACACGAATACGATCGCGTAATCCGTGACGCGTAAGCGTGTCAACAACTGTCGGCAAACTCTCGCGAATCGGGATTCCAACGTTGTCTATCAAACTCATTGGCGCAGCACCCGTGCCGCCATCCGCACTATCAACCGTGATGAAGTCAGGTGCTGATTCCTCGCCGCGTTCACGAATTAGCATGCACATTTCGTCAAGCCATTCAAATGATCCCATCACGGTTTTGAATCCCGTGGGTTTACACGTTATCGAGCGAACTCGATTCACGAAATCCAATAAATCTGATACAGAATTGATCTCAAGATGACGATTCGGTGAGATTGATGCCTGAGCCACCGGTATCTTTCGAACCGCCGCTATCTCTTCGGTTACCTTGACTGCAGGCAATATGCCGCCCTTGCCTGGTTTCGCGCCTTGCGAGATCTTGATTTCAAACATTCGAATTTGCTCGTGCGCCGCGACGTCTTCGAGCAGTTTCTCGCTTAGATTCCCCTTTTCGTCACGCACACCATATTTCGCCGTACCGATCTGAAACACTACGCTGCCCGCCGCGAGGTGGTGTTCCGATAGTCCGCCCTCTCCGGTATTTATCCAATTACCGGCACGCTTAGTACCGGCTGCAAGTGCCTTGAGTGCAGGTGTTGATATCGCGCCGAAACTCATGCCAGACCCATTGAAGATATATCGGTGTAAGAATGGGAAGTCGGTATAAGGTCCGACGATGAGCGGTGTGATTTCCCGATTTTCTTCCTCTAACCGAGGAAACATTGTGTTAGCAAACATGATCGTGCCGACGGGGCGCAAATCACGTGTCGAGCCGAATGCGGTAGTGTTATCCGTGTTTTTCGCCGCCCGATACACCCATGTTCTTTCCGCGCGGTTAAACGGCAACTCCTCTCGATCCATAGCAAAGAAGTACTGACGGAAAAACTCACCAAGCGTTTCAAATAGATAACGAAATCGACCGATAACCGGATAGTTTTTACGAATCGCATGTGTTGATTGCGTCCGATCAATGAAGTACAGCACGACAACGACTAACGCGCCGATGCCTACGGCGAGAACAAACAGCTGCACCAAAACGTCAAGAAGGGTGATCATTTGGATTCTCCTTGTAAACTCTGCTCGAGTCGAGAAGTGAGACGAATCTCGTTAGATGAAACGTCCGCTTTACCGTGGTACTTCAACGGCTAAAGTCGTTCGCTTCTCACTATGTTAGACCGTTTGAGGCGTGCCAAGCAAGCAAGTCCCCAAGCATTTCGCGGACACCCGAGGATTAGGCTGCTCGCCAAATCCCCAAACTTCTTAAAATTGCGCACCTTCCCCCACTCGACAACGAAAGCACCGACTCTCCGATCGTACCCATGCAGGCTAGTTGTTAGGGAAACGCACATCGACTCTACGATCGGAATAGAGGTCAGGTTCAATCGAACTTCGATGGTTAAATCACCGTTCGCGCCTATCGGCGTTCTACTTTATTGTTGTTTATGCATCAACAGCGCATTTGCACTCGACGATGCGGATGCTCGACCTCGAGCGCAAGCCACGTACCTCTCGCTTGCGCCAGTTTTCGACGGAAAAGTGGATGGTGATCCAGCTTGGAAAGACCTTCCAAAGATAACCAATTTCACGCAACAGATTCCGATTAACGGTAATGCAGCGACGATGGCGACGGAGGTCCTCATCGGCTACACGGACGAAGCACTCCATATCGCATTCATTGCATACGAAGATGACATCGAAGATATGGCGCCTTCAAGTAATGGTTGGGAATCTGACGGAGTGGTAGTGGTCATCGATCCGTATCAGAGTGAAGTGACAGGCGTGGTTTTTTCGACCAATCAGACTGGCGTTGAATGGGATGCGTCACTTTTTAACGGAAACACCGATTGGAACTGGTCGACCGTATGGGAAGCTAGGACAAGCATTAATGAAGACAACTGGAGCGTCGAGATGGTTATCCCTTTTGCGTCGCTCCAGTATCCAAAGCAAGAGGTCCAGTCCTGGGGTATTAACTTCAGCCGTTACGTCAGAAATCGCAATGAGAGTTCAGTATGGGCACCTATACCACGCCAGTTTTCAATTTGGCGACTCGGTTTAGCCGGCATCATTGAGAATATCAAACCTCCTCCTTCTAAACGTAACGTTAGATTCAATCCATACGTAATCACGGCCCGTGGCGATGGAGTTGACGCCGATTTAGTTGACCGTAGCGACTACGGTTTCGACGTCCTCTATTCGCTGACGCCAACACTTAACTTCACCTCAACATTCAACACAGACTTTGCGCAAGTTGAGTCGGATCAACTACAAATCAACACCGGTCGCTTTAGTCTGTTTTTTCCAGAGACTCGACCGTTCTTTCTTGAGAATAGCGCTCTCTTCACGATCGGAGTACCTCGAGAGACACTCGTGTTCCACAGTCGACGGATTGGAATTGCTCGAAACGGTACAAGGTTGCCAATGGATGGCGGTGTCAAACTAACCGGTCACGTCGGACGACAGAACGAAGTCGGTTTGATGTATTTACGCGCTGACAGTGCAGCTGGTGAAGGCTACGAAGATTTCGCGATAGCCCGTTACAGCCGAAGTTTGACGAACCGATCTAAATTCGGATTCCTCGCAACGAATCGCGATTCAGGTCCCTACCAATCTCAATCGTTTGCAAGCGATGTACAGTGGGGAATCGCTGAATACGGCGAAATACGCTCATTTGTTGCGACCACGCACTCGAATGATGGCGTCGATCGCGACGACGAGTACACGTACGCGCTCTACGGTACCTACAACTCACCGAAGTGGCAGTCAAGCACCAGTTATCACGAAGTCGGCGCCGGATTCAACCCCGCGATGGGTTTTGTACAACGACGTAACTCACGAAAGATTCACGTAGCATCACAACGATCGGTTCTGATGGATGGCAAGTGGGGGTTGCGTGAGTGGCAACCTCATGGCAACTACACAGCGTATTGGGATTTCGACGGCTACAAAGAGAGCGGATACCTACATCTCGACAGTCAGTTCGTTTGGCAGAACGGCGCAAACATCTCAACTGCGCTAAACCTTGCCGAAGAAGGCGTTCGATATCCTTTCTATATTGCCGGCGAAGAGGTATTAGTAGGCGAATACGAATCGCCTGAACTCAGCGTCAACGTGAACGGACCGTTTGATCGGCGGTGGGGAATTGGTGGCGCATTAAGTACTGGTGGCTTCTATCAGGGCGATCGGACTGGTCTCAGCGTCTGGTCTAACTACACGTTCAGTGAACACTTGAATATGTCGTTTGGCTACAACTTCAGCGAAGTCGACTTTCCGAATCTCGAAAAACCGTTTGATTTCGCGCTTACTAGCGTTGCAGTGCGTGCTGCGTTCACGCCAAGAGTTACGTTGTCCGGGAGATTGCAATATAACGACGCAGATGACATTCTGTCCGCCAATATTCGGTTCGCGTGGCTTAGATCTGCCAGCACTGGTTTTTACTTGGTCTACAGTGAAGTTGACGATGGCAAATCCACCGAAGACGTTAGCCATAGACGTTCTATCGTATTGAAATACAGTCACATGTTCGACATGAACTTCTAACCAGAACTTTGCATGGTTTCGATAGGCGGACCTCAACAGACCAGCTAGTTCCCCTCGCCGTGCTCGTTATCTGAGCTCATGGATAATCGCCTGCTTCAAATTGATACGGCGAAAGCGTGCCTCTACTGAGTGAATACCGCGCCCTCCTCGACCAATTGGCCGAGGCGGATGCACCTCCGCTGACTGACATGCCCATTTCAGCAGCTCGGGCGATGTTCCGTGTCGCGCAGCCAACTCGACCAGATATCGTAGTCGCGAGCGTAACCGATCGAACGATCGAGGGTCGAAACGGTTCGATTCCGATTCGAATCTACACACCACCCGGCACAGGTCCATTTCCCATTACCATGATGTTCCACGGTGGCGGCTGGGTAATTGGCGACTTGGAAACTGTCGACGCACAATCCCGTCAGGTGTGTAACCAAGTTGGTTGTGTCGTGGTCGCCGTCGACTACCGACTTGCACCTGAACACCGATTTCCAGCAGCTGCCGAAGACTGCTATGACGCAACAGTATGGACACACAAGCATGCCGCAGAACTCGACGCAGATCCTACGCAATTAGCAGTCGCAGGTGATAGTGCTGGCGGAAACCTAGCTGCTGTGGTCGCACAAATGGCTCGAGACACGGACGGACCGCCGCTGGTTTTTCAGCTTCTCGTTTATCCGGTTACAAACGGTCATGTTTTCGAGACCGCATCCTACCGAGATAACGCCGATGGCTACATGTTGACAGCTGATTCAATGCATTGGTTTTGGAATCACTACGCGGATACAGCAGATCGGTCCAATCCTTACGCCTCGCCTCTCTGTGCAGACGACCTGTCGAATCTGCCTCCAGCATTTGTGCAAGTTGCTGAGTTCGATCCACTTCGTGATGAAGGGCTTCAATATGCGGAAGCACTTTCCGCGGCCGGCGTCGCCACACGTTCGCACTGTTACGAAGGATTCATTCACGGATTCTTTTCCCATTTTGATACTGTACCGCCAACACGGCAAGCGATGAATGACGCTTGCGCGGCGTTACAAGACTCTTTCAGTCATTAAAGGCAAAGGACAGAACTTATCGTGAAAACTGCAGTCGTAATTGGCGTAGGTCCGCTCAATGGACTAGGAGCGCAATTGGGCGTTCGTTTTGCAGAACGTGGCTTACGCACGTACGTCGCTGGTCGAACTCAGGCAAGCGTCGACGCTGTTGCTGAACATATCCGCACTCAAGGTCACGACGCCACGGGAGTAGTCACTGACGCACGTGATTCGGACTCGATCGCTTCACTATTCAATCTCGCGACCGCTGGCGAAAACGAATTGACACTCGCGATCTATAACGTCGGCAACAACACGCCAGGTCGTATCGTTGACATGGATCCCAAATACTTCGAGACGAGTTGGCGCACTTGCTGTTTCGGCGGTTTTCTCTTCGCGCAAGAAGCCGTTAACCGCATGTCGCCGAACGGGGGCACTTTGCTATTCACCGGCGCTAGCGCATCGATGCGTGGACGTGCGAATTTTGGTGCTTTTAATTCCAGCAAAGGTGCTTTACGCCTGCTCGCACAAGCACTAGCGAAAGAATGTGGACCGGACGGTGTGCATGTCGGTCACGTGGTCATCGACGGACCGATTGGTGGCGACAAAATCATCAAGGGCATTCCACAATACGCTGAGCAAGTCGGAGAAGCGGGATTGATCGACCTCGCGGGAATCGTTGACGCGTACGAGTACATGTACGATCAACCGCGACGCGCATGGACCTTTGAAGTCGACGTGCGCACGTCGATTGAGAAGTGGTGAAGCGCACGAAACACCTATCGATGGCTAATCGGTGACGAATTAAGGAGCCGAGTTCCACGCAAGGCGCAAAGCAATCATCATCACACTTTCGCTAAAGTACGCCAAACCGATTACGGTCTGTAAAACTGCCTGATTTCGCAACCACCGACTGCTCATCAACCAACTCTGCACAGCTAAAAAAGGGGATTTATATGCTTGACTCCAGAGCAAGCCAACGTTTGAAGGCATCTGCGACACCGCTGATTTCATCGTCGCGGATGCGTTCCCCGTGGTCGTCAGCGATCTCCTGCCCGTCCGGCCGCCGACGATAGATCGGTTTCGCACGCTTATTGATTCCAGCTGTCATCGGAGTACTAAGGAACACGTTGTAAGTGGACTGAAGCACTCCAGCATCCGCATTCTTGGCCTCAGCAGCCGAGAGCTTTTGTAGGATCAATACCGTTGGGTTCTTGATACCCTTGCTCGCGGCGAAAGTAGTCTTAGGTAGGCCGACAGACGCAATGATCCGGGAGCGTCTTAGGAGCCAAGATCGAATGTACATCAAGCCGGGGTTGTTCACGATGCCATCCGGCACGACGATGACCAGATATCCGCCAGGATTCACAAACCGCAACGCCGTTTCCACAAATAACTGCTCCGCCGGAAGGGATGCACGCGCCGATGCCGCGTCCCATTCGGTCAACTCATATCGGCTCAATATGTGGCCGTCGTCGATCTTCGCCTTCCCGCCAAATGGCGGGTTCGTGAACAGCACGTCAACCTTACCGTATGGGACAGCCTGTCGCACTTCCGCACCCCATTCACCCGGAGAGCGGACTGAATCGGCCCGAAAGACGTTCGATGATCCGTCACCATGCAGCACCAGATTCATCTGACAGGTGCGGACTAGTGTGCGGTTGATATCGAGACCGAACAGATTGCGGGTGCAAACCTGCTGGAGCCTGCGCCGGGCGCGCTCTTCGGGTGATGTTTTCCCATGCGGCCGACCGCGCTCCTGGTCCAACAGAGTAGCGTGAAGATTGTTGAGCCATGACACAAGGAATCCTCCAGTGCCGCAGCAGCAGTCTAGTACCTTCAACGATGTCAATTCCAAATCGTCATAAAGGGACATCGCCATGCGGACAGCCATGTCACAGACATTCCGCGGCGTGAAATACTCGCCTCGGTCACCTCGAAGGTTGGCCCCTACAAGCTCTTCATAGGCATCGCCTTTCACGTCCGTTTCTGTGTCCAACAGAGAGATGTATTGAAGTTCCTGGACGACATAGGCGACAACGCGATCTTCCAGCCTGATCCGCTCGTCAGCCTCGAAGATGAAGGGGTAGCGATCACGTACTTTGTCGAACAGTGGCGCGATCCGCTCTTCCATCAAGCGGCGCTGCCCGCTTGTACTGCGCCGCTCCTGCGGATCCACGCCGAACAAAAGCTCTTTCCCGCTTTCTTCTTCATCGAAGGTCTTGCAGAAAATCAGCTTGAGCAACTCATGGAAGGCATCGCCCTTTTTGCAGCCCGGCGTTGGCATAGATGTAATTGTGGCAGCGGCGGAAAACCGAGTTCAATTCATGCGTGCGGACCAGATCATCCAGCGTCGGGCGCTTGGGCCGGTCGGCTCCAAACCTTGGAATATCGGGAACACGATCAACGCCGCCCGCATCGGGCTTCTCATAGGCGCGTCGCTCGCTGCCGACCCATAACCCGAACCGGCAGGCCGGACAGGCGGCCATATAGCTGATTAGCTGCCCATCGCCATCGTTGTCGTCCGAAGGGAGCGTGTCGTCCCGCTTCGCCTCGATCACGATGGCGACGTTTGCTTGCCGGTGCGGGCTACCATGGGTGTAGATAGCTAAGTCCGCCCGCTTTCGGGCACTGCCCATCTTCACGGCTACCTCAATACCCACATCCTCTCTTGAGTAGCCGTATTCCTCGACAAGGCTCCGCGCCCACCGCTGGCGCACGTTTTCTTCCGGTGTGTCCTTGCGCAGCTTTCCGGTAATGAAGCACCGGATTTTTCCCGGTGGGATCAAATAAAAAACTTTGTCAGTCATGATCGACGAGCGCTTGGGAAAGCCTAACGGCGGAACGGTTGAGCAATGCAGCCGCCTTTGACCGAGCCTGCATTGCGCGCAAGACCGTTCGATTTATGTCGTCTCTGACCGCTTCATTCAGAAACGGGATTTGCAAATCCCTAATGTGTTCTTCGGTAAGCTCATCGACTTGACCGCCGTATGCCTGCGCTGACAACTGCATCTGCACTACATCTGATACCAGACAGCAATAGAGATAGCCGGGCGGACATTTTTCGGCGTCCGGCAAAATACGAAAGACATGCTCTGATGCCGCCCAGCCGTCCCACTCGTCCGGGCAGATCGCAACGCTGCCAATCGTGCCTGACCGTGTGAGAAGCAGCCAACCGGCGTTAATGATGAAACTGTCGAAGTTCTTCCAGTCGCGCGAGATGGTTTTCATTCCGACTGGACGAAAACTGGTGATTTGCCCACCCTGCAGAAATGGCACGCCGTATTCCTCGTCCTCGACATACTTGCGGGACTGCCGTTGTGGCGGCATGAATACGGAAGCAGTTATCTCGCGCAAGGTCAGGAACGCTATACCCGCTGCCTTGAGATCGGACAGGCGACGTTCAATGGCCAAGTCGAAATGCGCTGCATCGAGGCGTAGTTCCTTATCCGATAGTATCTGCTCTACCGGGATGCCCCATGCGGCCGGCGACCAGGCAGGCTCTGCGCTGGAGATCTCGCCCCGGTATGCAAGAACCGCATCGACAATTTCGTCCAGCCCCTTCGGCGTGCCGCCGGTCACCGGACCAGTTCCCGGTAGGAGAGACGCCGGTCGAAGGCTCTGGCGACGAAAGATGCCAGAGTGTGCAGCTCGCAGTGCCTACGAGGATGAACCATGCGTTTTTTATGCGTCACGCCGATTTCCTTCGAAAGCAGTACGGAAGACACGCCCTTCCTCGCTGTGACGATGATGTCCACGGCGTAAATCCACTAGTGAAGCGGAACATGAGACCGCTCGAAGATGGTGCCTGTGCGAACCGTGAATTCCTCACCACAATCGCGACAAACGTAATAACCGAGCCACTCGCCTTTCCGAGGCGGTCGTCCGTTCGCAACCGCCGCAATTCGGGCAAGTCACCGTCCCCCGCCATCGCCCATCCTCCGCATATCCGCGCACGGCTTCCTGAGAGGAGAACATCTGAAACAGTAGGAAAGTGCTGATTGTGCTCGTGCTCGTGGCGTCTCTCCGAGTGTCGAAGACAGAGTAGACGAGATTTCAGGTGGAGCCAAGTATATAAATCCGAAAAAAGCCGCGGGACAAGCCGCGGCTCATTTATAGTACTTGACTCGAGCTAATCAACACGCGCCTGAGCGGTGCCTTTCGCGACTTCGACGCCGTTCTGATTGGTCGTCGACACGGAGAGGTTTACCAAACCGTCTTCCAAAGACTCTACTGTCGCAGTTGACTGTAGAGTGTCTCCGGGAAAGACTTGACTCGTAAACCGCACACCGAATTCAGTAAGGCGACCGTCGCCGACGTAGTTTGTCAACATCCGCCCAGTTAAGCCCATGGTCAGCATGCCGTGTGCAAAAACCGTCGGATAGCCCGCAACCTTCGTGGCAAACGGTTCGTCTGTGTGCACCGGGTTGTAATCCCCAGATGCGCCTGCATACATCACGATCTGAGTTCGTTTCAAGTCTTCAGCGACCGTCTCAGAGTACGTATCACCAATGTTCAGTTCACTTGCTTTTAGTGCCATTACGTTCTCCTACTTCTGATCGACAGGCCGTTCGGTAGTCACGCCAACGCTTGTCGCGGTCACGACCAACTCACCGTTTTGATCTCGATATTCGGTTATTGACTCTCGAAATACGAGCTTTCCTGAACGCCGTCCAACTCGTTCCCAAGACTCACCTGGGCGAGATGAAGCAGTCAAGACGTCCCCGACTTTCGGGTGACGGTGATAGACGTATCGTTGCTCCGCATGTAAGCCACCACCGCCCTGTCTTTGGCCTTTGCTGCCGCCGTCTTCCGAGTCTTTCTCTTCGGTTTTAGGTGCTTCGCGACGAATCGCGCTCGTCGGGTTTGATCCTGATCCCATCCACCCGATACCATCCATGCTTGGACGTAGACCATAGGTGGGATCAAACTGTGCGCTAGCCTGCACAAACGTCGGAGGCGCGATGATCGCGCCTGGTTCCGCAGCCTTGGCGTATTCCTTGTCGTAGTAGATCTGATTTCCATCACCGATTGACCGAGCAAACATCATGATGTGACTTGCCTCAACCGAGAATTTATCAACTGCCATTTTTCCTCCTAAATAGTTGGATAGGGTTTGACTCTGCGTTTTCGCTGTTGCCGTACTTCACTAACTTCCCTTGAAATTTGGGGCGCGCTTTTCAAGAAAAGCACGAATCCCCTCTTTCGCGTCATCGGTTTGAACTAATGCACCTTGCGCGTATTTCTCAAGCATTTGTGCGGCGGCCGTGCTCGCTTCCATTCCGAAATTCACCATCATCTTCATCGTGTGCGGGACAAACGGGGCGAATTCAGCAATATGTTCACTCATGGCTCGTGCTTCGTCGATGAGCTTCTCGCTCTCAATAATTCGCGTTATGAGACCAATCGCAAGTGCGCGTTCCGCGGATATCGGCTCGCCCATAAGCAACATTTCTAATCCCCAGCCGCGACCAACGATTCGAGGCAATCGAGCGGTTGCCCCTCCGCCGGGGATGATGCCAAGCTTGCCTTCTGGTGTTGCGAACTTTGAATTCGGGGTCGCGATGCGGAGATCGCAACCTAATGCCACTTCCAAGCCACCGCCCATACAGATTCCATCAATCGCTGCGATGGTTGGCTTTGGTAAGCGCTCTAGTTGATCGGCAAGACCCTGAACGATTGGCTCAAGTGCTTTCCGAAAGTCACGATCCTTAACTTCGCCCAAATCTGATCCACTGGCGAACGCTCGACCACCGCCGCCTGTAATCGTCACGGCACGCACGCGTTCGTCCCGCTCTGCCTCAGCTACCGCATGCTGAAGTTCCGCGAGTGTCTCTAAAGATATCGCATTGTGTTTCTCAGGTCGATTGATCGTGATCAGCGCCATAGGCGCTTCAACATCGAGACCGATTTGAGTGTAGCTCATGCGTCGCACCAAACTGAACGGCGGATTTTAGTTAGACGAAATTCTCGGCTTACTTGCTGGCCGTTGCTACGTGGGATCGAGGAATTGTCACACTCACATCCGCACCGCTACCTTCGTTTTCGCCAATCGTCACCGACCAGCCAAAGTTGTCGCAGAGCTGCTTCACAATCGCCAACCCTAACCCACTATGTCTATTCTCGCCGCCGCGTGCGCTATCCATACGGTAAAACGGGCGGAATACCTTTGTACGCTCTTGGGGTGGGATGCCGGTCCCGCGGTCGCGTACATGAACGAGAACCCGGTCCGCTTGAACTTCGACGAAGAGAGACGCATCAACCGCATATTCGATTGCATTCATAACTAGATTTGTAATGACTCGACTGAATGCACTCGGCGCAATTTCCACTTCAAATTGAGTTTCCCCTTGCCACTCAATAGGTGTATCCGTCTCGATTCCGTCAACAAGAGACGTAAAGAACGAATGGAAAGGAACACGTTCAGGTTTTTCCTGGGTACCACGTGCGTATTCGAGCGCGTTTTCAACCAGCTCGTCCATCTGAGATAGATCGTTCGCGAATTGATCTGCGACGTCTTGACCGAGCTCATCCCCATGGATTTCAAGCGCGAGTCGCATTCTTGTCAGTGGCGTACGTATGTCGTGCGAAATACCCGCTAGGAGCGCAGTGCGGTTCTCGAGCAACGCGGTGATCTCGTCATACATCTGATTTAGGTTTGCGGTAAGCGTGCGAATCTCGCGTGGACCTTCGACCGGAATCGGTTCGATTGCGGTGTTATTACGAAAACGCTCAGTTGCGCTAGACGCTCGCTGCAAAGGTCGAGCGATCCGTCGGACCGCGATGTACGAAGCGAGCATCACGATGATCGCAGCGACGATCACGACCGCAAATCCCACAATCTGTTGCGTCAAGTAAGGGAACTCCGACGAGAACCCTATCTGCAGCTCGAGTGGACCACCCGTCGGGTTTGGTAGATTGACCCAGTAGTGGTCTTCATCCTCAAAAAACGTGAGTTCTGATCCGAAACTTCCCACAAGTGCATCACGGAGCAGAGAAAAGTAGCTAGCATCCCACGTAGCCTGCGGCATGTCTTGTTTGATCGTACTGACGAGCAAATCATGATTGACTAGCACGAGCAGTTCGTACTCTGCGCGACGATCAGCCGGTAGTTCGAAATAGGTGTTCGCTGCCAATTCAATAATCGCAGCTTGGTTATTCGCGGCGCGTTGCATCAATGGCTCAACGATGAGCGCATTGATGGACACAAGGGCAGATGCAACAATCGCAGTCGCTGCAAGAGCAAATACCGCAGTCGTACGGGTCAGAAGTGACCCGCGGAACTCGATCACGCCGTTTAGGCGTCTGGGCGAAACATGTACCCCTTGCCCCACACGGTCTTGATGTAACTAGGATCGTTGGGGTTATCTTCGATTTTGCTGCGTAATCGGGTCACTCGCACATCAACATTTCGTCCTGCAGGCATCTGGTGACATCCTGTCAGTCGCGTATAGATGAACTCGCGATCAAGCACCCTAAACGGCTCGGTTACGAACAGCGCCAATAGCTCAATATCCGCTGAGGTAAGACTTACGTATTCGCCATTCTTACACAGTTCCTTCGTACGCATATTCAACTCGAACGGACCGAACATGTGCACACGATCCTGTTCAAGAGACGTACCTTGACGCGAGCGGCGCAGAACCGCTGCCATACGCGCTAAAAGCTCTCGCGGATTAAATGGTTTGGGTAGGTAATCGTCTGCACCGATTTCCAAACCCGCGATGCGATCATCGTCGCTACCTTTTGCCGAGAGCATGACGATCGGCATACCGTCAACTTTCTTCAGTCGTTTCGCAATCGACATACCGTCTTCACCCGGTAACATCAAATCGAGAATCAACAGATCGAATGAGCGTTTGTAAAGCTCACGATCTAATCCACGCGCATTTCCAACCGTAACGACTTCCATGCCCTCACGGGTAAAAAGCGTTGCAAGAGATTCTCGAATAAATGCGTCGTCGTCAACGACTAAAACGCGTGCTCCCGAATATTCCTTCGGGTCCGAAGGCGCAGCCTGAGCGCTATTGCTGCGAGGAATAGGCTCGGCCAGTGGACACTCGACGAACAGGTGGTCGCGGCTTCCGCACCTCTGTTTCGCGTATCGCCTCAATCTCGTCCTCTTTGGAATCTACGCGATGTATCACGATTTCCTCGAGCACGGGTGCTTCTGAAATGGCGCTAGTTGGTACAGGTTCATCACTTACGACCTGACCAAAGCGTCGTTCATGTTTTTCAACCTTGAATTCGCCATCGCGTTCTATACGACGATGGACTTCAAGCAACAACTCTCTGCGTTCAATCGCGGTCAACAGCGCGATCTGATTCAGCTTATTGGTTATTTCCGCGTTCGTGTACGACCGGTATACCGGCGTATCAGCATCGATCTCACCCAAACGTGCCGAGTGGACGATCGGCTGTAAAAGGTCCTTCGACGCAGTATCGCGTGAGGTAACGTCCTTCGTCGAGGGTGGATCGTCAGCGCCTAAAGCGAAAGCGCCGATTACGACGAAAAGAACGCCTAATAAGATTTTTGATCGCATGTTAGGAGAGAAGTTTAACCCCCTTCATACGGGATTTAGCCGTGTTGAACATCGGCCTAGGATCGTTAGTGATCGACGCGACACAAGGGCATCGCGTCGACCTACTAAGTTTACAGCTACGCTAGCTATACGGCTTCGAAGAGACCAGCTGCGCCTTGACCGCCACCGATACACATCGTGACGACACCGTATTTCTTATTACGGCGCTTCAATTCACGAAGAATCGAACCGGTCAAGCGAGAACCCGTCATTCCAAACGGATGCCCGATTGCGATGCTCCCACCATTGACGTTGTACTTTTCATTGTCAATGCCTAGCTCATCTCGGCAATACACGCACTGGCTAGCAAATGCTTCGTTGAGTTCCCACAAGTCGACATCGTCTTGGTGGACACCAGCGTTTTCGAGCATGCGTGGAATCGCGAAGACAGGACCAATACCCATCTCGTCAGGTTCGCACGCTGCAACGGAAAAGCCACGGTAAATACCCATAGGCTCTACACCGAGTTGCTCAGCACGTTCAGCGCTCATGAGCATGGTCATCGAAGCACCGTCAGACAACTGCGACGCATTACCTGCCGTTACCGTCCCATCTTCTTCGAAAGCCGGTGGCAACGAACTCAAGCCTTCCATCGTCGAATTCGGGCGATTGCATTCGTCACTAGCGACGACAACCGTTTCACGGCTTTCTTCCTTCGTCTCTTTGTCGACTTTCAACATCTCAACCGTCATAGGAAGGATTTCTTCGCTCATGCGACCGTCGCTCTCAGCCGCCGCATAACGGAGCTGGCTTTGCAGTGCATATTGGTCTTGCATTTCGCGGGTCACCTGATAGCGTCGAGCAACAACCTCAGCTGTATTCCCCATAGCCATGAAGATCTCGGGCTTTTCTTCGATCAATCGCTTGTTTTGCTCTGCTTTCCCAGGCGTCTGACGATTCCGCATCGAAATCGAATCAACGCCACCAGCGATAGCAACCTGAGCCTGACCGGATGCGATCTGATTCGCTGCGATTGCGATTGACTGCAGTCCTGAAGAACAAAATCGGTTGATCGTCATCCCTGCCGTCGTAATCGGCAGTTTCGACAACACTACTGCGAGTCGCGCAAGGTTTCCGTCCTGTTCACCTGCGTGGCTTGCCGCACCGACAACGACGTCTTCGACTTCCTGAGGTGAGATTTTTGGGTTTCGGTCAAGCAAGCCGTCGATCAGATGCGCGAGCAAGTCGTCCGACCTTGTTAGGTTAAAGCTCCCGCGGAACGACTTGGCTAAGCCAGTCCTTACGCTATCTACCACTACTACGTCACGCATTTAGAAATCCTCCTTCGACGCCGACGTCAACAATAACTTTGTGTAAGCGGTGATTCTACTATTGAAGTCACACCTCTTTTCAGTGCTTAACAAACAGTCGCCGCTCCTAGAAACGTGTTCTTTTACCTATTCGAAGATTACTCCACCTGTCGAATCAGCCCACAAGCCGCTCGAGCTCCGCCTGCACACCCCGCTTCTTCACCTTGCGAGCAATAGGTGTCGGCGCCAACATGTACGATCACGGCGCTTCCATCCGCATCAAATATCGATAAGGGTCCGTCAGACAACGTAATGCGAGAAGTCGTTGTCGACAGCGTCCCCTGGTGGTTCCCATCAACTTCGACATTCGGCAAATCTCCCATATGGAACGGGTGGTTACCGTCTGGACTGCTGTTTGAGTTTGGACCAGGATCGAAGTGTCCTTTCGCCGCGCCACAGGGTGTGCAATTCGCAGTTTCATGGATGTGAACGGCATGTTTCCCCGGTTCAATTGACTCGCCTGAAATCTCTAACTCAACGTCAACTAACTTGAGTCCTTCATCCGACACTCGCTCACGTAGCGTTAGGGTTCCGACTCGATCTTCCGCATTCGCACAGCTGTGGAGTTTTGCATGCGCGACTTTGTCGCTAATAGGTTTCGCAGGAACATCAGTCGTTTCTTCAGCAAAAATGTGATGATGGCTGACGAAAAACAACAGAAAAAAAACCGCCATGCTCAGTCGATAGTGCGCCATTTCAGTCTCCTACCATGTCGACAATCTCGATTCTACGATTGCGGCGGTCCAGCGTAGGGCTCGAATTCATACCGACACGGTTGCTCCATCAAGCGCGGATCGTTCTGCGTTTCTAAGACCTTCAGCAATCTTCCTTCAAGTTCACCACGTATGTTGTCGTACTCGGGTTTGTCGGCAACGTTCTCCATATAGTCCGGGTCTCGTTTAAGGTCATAGAGTTCCTCACGCGGTCGTTTCCCGAACCCAAGCTCGAAAAGTGGCTCGACGTCCAAGTCCTCTCGGTGTTGAATCATGTACGCCTTTGTTGGACTCGCATCAATCTCTGGATACGTGACGAATGTGTCATACGCAAGCTCCTGGTATGACGGCAGTGTTGCATTCGGCTGATCCAATCCTTTGGGATCGCCCATCGGCCAACGATCTGGTTCAAAGTTAATGATGTAGATAAAGTCTTCGGTTCGTATCCCACGTTGTGGGTACGGAAGGTACTTCTCGCGCGCGAATGCGACGTGGCGTTCACGGCCGGTGACGACAAAATCGCGAGTTGGATCAATTTGACCGCTCTCGACACTTGTCAGAAGTGGCATTAGCGAATTTGCCGTCATACTTTCTGGTACTTGAATTCCACCTGCCTCGCAAAAAGTGGGTGCAAGATCCATCAGATTCACGTAGTCTTCAACAACGCGTCCCGACGAGATGTGGTTAGGCCAGCGAGCGGCGAGCGAAACTTCGCAGCCAATGTCGTATAGATTGCACTTCGCACGAGGAATTCCCGGTATACCGTGATCTCCACTCACGACAAGCAACGTGTTGTCAAGCTCACCAAGTTGATCTAACTCTTCCAACAAGATTCCGAGCCCTTTGTCGACCGCTAAGCATTCGCCTAGATAGTCAGCGGCATCTTCGCGAATTTCGTGAACGTCAGGTATGAACTTCGGGAGTCGCCCTTGAAGATCGCTTGGTTCAATTCCCCAAAGCGCCTTTCCTGAACCGCGTTCCCAAGTTCTGTGAGTGTTCGTAGGTCCCCACCAATAACAGAATGGACGATCCGCAGGACGTGCCTCCAAGAACTCTCGGAAGTTTGCTCGAGTTTCGTCAAACAGCACCTGCTTAGCCCCTTCGACGCCCATGTCACTCGCGTGACGTGTGACCCAATGAGAAAACTGATTGAAGTTGATTCCCGCCGACTGATAACGAGTCCGTGTTGCCCCATACGGCGCGTTCAGGGTGCGCCCAGGTGACCAGACCTTGTATTGATACCCAATGAAATAATCCCCATGTGCTTCGAGTTCGAGAGGATACGTCGGAATCGAATCGTCCCATTGAGCGCCTTGCAAGATTGCCCCTAGTCCAGTTTGCCAGAAGTACTGACCGGACAAAATCGAACTTCGACACGGGGTACAAGACGGTGCTGGAACTATGGCATTTCTGAAGAGCACACCTTCGCTCGCGACGCGATCGAAATTGGGTGTCTCGATCAGATGATTAATCGAGCTCGGCCCTTCAAATTTCGCGTACGCGCTAGCGTATCTTCCCCAATCGTCAGCGAACGCAAATACGATATTCGGTTTAGTCATGTTTGATTTCTAGCAAGTGCAATATCGGAGGAACGTACATCGCATATTAGAGCAAAGACACGATTCTTGACGATTTCCGCCGTTTTCTTGAATGTGGTACACCGCTCTAATTCACGGTCTGCCTACCGTGCTATAGTAAGGTAGTAAGTTGCGTCCGTGGTCTATCACGTGCTACCGCGTGTAGGGATATCGGTTTGCCTCGTCAGGATCTATTGAAATGTCAAGCGATCACTCAGCTCAAACCACCTTAGTTGACAGCTCGCTACAGCTCGAAACTTTCACAGGTGTTGGCATTGAGCTGCGTATTGCCGGAGTCTATATACGAGGAATAGCTCGATTGATCGACGATGTGATTAGGTTTCTCATCGTTTCTGCGTTGTTTGCTCTCTTAATACCGACCGGAAACATAGGTCTCGGACTGGCTGCCGTTGCAGGATTTTTCATTTGGTGGCTATATAACGTTCTCTTTGAAGTACTCAATAACGGCATAACGCCTGGTAAGCATTACATGGGATTGCGTGCCGTCAACGCAGACGGCACACCGATCGGATGGACTAACTCGCTAATTCGATCAACGTTACTCGTAGCTGACTTTCTCCCCTTCGGCTATCTAACCGGAATCATCACCATGACGTTAACTGGAACCCATCAACGTGTGGGTGACATCGTCGCGGGAACAATCGTCGTCTATAACCGTCCGCGCAAAGTTCGGCAAATTGTTGACGTCCATCGCGCCATTCGTGTCCCTGAAGGTCTTACGGCAGAAGATAGGTTGCTCTTCCTATCTTTCCAAGAGCGCATTTCTGACTTGTCATCAGAACGAGCGATCGAACTAGCGGAGACCTTGCTTCCATTGCTTGGTAAACAGGGACACGAAGCGGTTATTGAAGTACTTGCCGTTGCGCAAGGTATTCGAATCGGGACATGAAACAGACATTCTTCGAGAAGAACCACGAAGATCTGTGGATCGAATTTGCTGAGCAACTTGCCAATTTCGAGCGTGTCGCGACACGTCGCGACATGAGCAGTCAGGAACGGGATCGGTTCATTGATCAGTTTGAACTGATCTCGAAACATTTAGCGCTCGCCAAGAATCGCGGTTACAGTCTCGCGCTAGTCGAACGTCTCAATGAACTCGTGACCCGCGGCCACTTCATTCTTCACAAGAGCCAAAGCAATCCGCTGGACAACGTCGTCGAGTTCTTTGTCGCCGGATTTGCTCGAGAAGTGAGACGGGCACGCTATTTCGTACTCGTCGCAGCAATCTCGTTCCTTCTACCTGCATTCGTGATCGGTGCGATGATTCAATACAGTCCACATTACGTTACGAGCGTCCTGAATCCAGGACAACTACAGCAAATCGAACGCATGTATTCGACGAGTCATGAACGACTGGGACGGGAACGATCCGGCGCATCCGACATAGCCATGTTTGGGTTTTATATATTCAACAACACCCAAATTGGATTGAGAGTGTTCGCTACCGGTGTCTTATTCTGTCTTCCTTCGATCCTGGTTTTGGGTTTCAACGGACTGTTCATATCCGCGGTCATAAACCATCTGACGGTAATTGGACTAGGAACAGCGATCTTGAGCTTCGTAGCGGGTCATTCCGCCTTCGAGTTAACCGCGATCGTCCTTTCGGGAGCCGCGGGAATCAAGCTCGGCTACGCCGTTATTCATCCAGGCGGCTTGCCGCGCCGTGAAGCAGTGCGCCAAGCGGGTTCCAGCGCTGTCAAAATCGTCCTCGGAGCCGCGTTCATGTTCATAGTTGCCGCGTTCATCGAAGCATTCTGGTCTTCGCTGCAATTTGTAACGCCGGAAATAAAGTACATGTTCGGTGGCTGTCTTTGGGTGTTCACGCTTAGCTACTTCATATTTACTGGTCGAAATGCAGATCGAACGACTACAAGTCGCACTTAAACCACGAACCATGTGGGAATCTGCCGATCTGGGTACGAAGCTAGCCGTGCGTTGGTTCCCTTCGTTAGCGATAGCTTGGCTTCTAGTAGCCTTGCCGTTCTTTTTTATCGCGATGCAGTTTGAGCGCTTCTTAATTCAGCTTCTCTTTCTATGGTGGTTCAAGCCTCTCTACGAACGAGCGGTGCTCATGGCGCTTTCGATCTTCATTTTCGATGGGCGATTAACAATAAGCGGGATCCTTAGAGGTTTTACAGATACACGTCTATGGTTCTACCTCACCGTATTTCGATTTTCCTGGCGTAGATCGGAAAATACACCGATCGACGCGCTTGAAGAACTAGATTTCAATTCTCAATCCCAACGACGCGAGTGGTTATACGCTAGCGATAACCGTGTCGCCGCAATCGTTTCGCTATTCGGATTGATGATTGAAACAATCATTGTTCTTGCGCTTATCGCGCTTTTTTATTTCCTCACTCAGAGTGACTTCAATTCAGCTTACTCCGGCGTCCTGAAGATTCTTAATATCAACGAGATCAGCAAACAAGAGTCCATCTTTCTCCTCAGCGCGATTTTCGTCGCGATGGGGATATCCGCTGTGTTTTATGTTTCCGTGGGCTTCGCCACGTATTTAAACCGTCGGACTATCAAGGAAGGTTGGGACCTTGAGCTGGGATTTAAGAAAGTCGTCAATCGATTAGGCGTGCTAGTTGTCGGTGCGTTACTGGTTCTACCTGGACTCGAAACGATTGCGAGCGAGTCGGAGAACGAAGTCGATGCAGTTCTGTCAGAAGTGCTCGACTCTCCTGAGTTCAATCAAACAAAGACGATCTCGGTACCTGAACACCTAAGCGAGTACTTTCAAGACCTCTTTCGAACCGAGGACGTCGAACCCAGACGTATTCAAACGGGCATAGGTAGTGCGGTACTTTCATGGATTCTGAAATTCATCCTAATCGGCGCACTGATCGTCGGGTTCGTGTTTCTCTTCTACAAGTTTCATGTCTCCTACGGATCGGGGACTTTTAGAAGGCGCGAGAAAGAGCCAGATTTCACTCAGTCTAGCAGGATAAAGTCACTTCCTACGAACCTTCTTCAGACCATCCAGCGGCACTGGTCAAACCGGGAAATAAGGGAGTCTCTATCGCTCCTCTACAGTGCTTCTGTGAATTACGTGGACGCGAAGTTCACATGCAATATCAAGGAATGCGATACGGAAGGAGAGTGTATTAGAAAAACGCGGGACATTCAGGAAGATGCGCGCGACACGCTTCTTGAGATAACACAGCTTTGGATGCAAATGGCTTACGCCAATGCCACGCCGAGTGACGAACGTTTCCGGTCTGCATTGCAGCGATTCGAAAGACACGTCGCCCCAAGATAGCCCGTGAAATTTATCCGATACAACGTTCCGTTAACTGTCTTCGTCGCGATTGCGATTCCACTCGGCTTGTATTTATGGCTGATTCCATGGAGTTCCACTTCGATCGGACCGTTTTATGGCCCTAAGGCATTGATCAATCCGTACTTGGCTGCGGAAATGTTTCTCGAGAGACACGACATAAACATCGAGCGATATGGCGATGCATCGAATCTTGACTTTGCATTGGCTAGTTCTGATGTGATTTTGATGACAAACCAGACGGGTAATTTCACTCCAGACGAGTCACAACGCTTGTTCGATTGGGTAGCAGCCGGAGGTACATTGATATATCAACCGACGACGCTTTACGCGGAAGATGGTGATTATTACGATCGAATTCTCGAACATCAGTCGATCAGACTCGTTGCTAATTCAAATCGCAAAGCAGTGCGCACACCCTCTCCAGACATCCATCATTCTGACGTCACGTGCACTGATCTTGCAAACACTGTAACGATTTCTGAACTCGCTGACCACGACTATCGAGTTGACCTAGCGACAAGCTATGTACTGTCGCTAAGCGGCGATATTAGTTCATCTAGATCTTCCATCTATGTCGTTCGTCAATGGGGATCTGGAAGACTCGTCATCCTCACCGGTCTTAGACAATGGCGCAATAACCTCCTTCAATGTCACGACAACGCTCAGTTCCTTCTGGATCTTGTCGTGCACGAATCTGCAACAACTACGTGGCTCGCTTGGCTAGACGGTGCTGAAACGCAACCCCTATATAGGCACCTCTGGCAGTGGTTCCCCCATTCCATCATCGCGTTCGCGATTCTTCTTATTTGGTGGCTTTGGAATCGAATTCCACGCGACCAGCCAGTCAGGGTGAGCACAGAACGGTACGAGAATGCGCTTGAGGACTACCTATTGAGAAAAGCAATCTTCCGTTGGCAATCAGCTAATTCGCTAGAGCAGCTAAATCCATTACGAACCGAGATCCTAGGTCACACTAAGACACGCTTTACACAGTCAGATTACGAGCGAATCTCGAGTACAAGCGGGCATTCGGTCGACGAAATCAGAACATCCCTTCACACCAACGCGTGGTCTGGACAACGTGAGTTCATCAAACTCGTGGCTACGCTCTCCAGATTGCGAGGCACAACTTGAACTCAGAAACGAACGACACGGCAGACGAAATTCAGTTCGCAGCGGACGCTCTACAGAAGATCGCATCGACCATCCGCCAGGTATTCATTGGTCAAGAATCCGTTGTCAACGACCTACTTCGTTGTTTCGTGGCCAGTGGTCATGTATTGCTTGAAGGAGTTCCAGGTCTAGGAAAGACTCTATTGGTTCGCGCGCTTGCGGCTTGTTTTAGCGGCGAAACGGGGCGGATCCAGTTTACTCCCGATTTGATGCCTAGCGACATAACCGGCCACTCGATTTTCAATATGAAGGAAGGCAAGTTTGAAGTTCGAAAAGGTCCAATCTTCACGAATATTTTGTTAGCTGACGAAATCAACCGAGCGCCCGCTAAAACACAAGCGGCGTTGCTCGAAGTCATGCAAGAACAACGTGTGTCGATCGACGATATCACGTTTCAGGTTGAATCGCCATTCATGGTGCTCGCGACCCAAAACCCAATTGAGCAAGATGGCACATATCCACTGCCGGAAGCTGAGCTTGATCGATTCATGATCAAGTCCTTAATCAGTTATCCAGATGAGTCGACCGAAGCGAAAATCGTTGAATTTGCGACGCGTGGGAAGCATTCAACTTCTTTGAACGTTGATGTGATTGAACCGTGTGTGTCAATCGACGAAGTCAATCGTCTTCGCCGGATTACCGCATCCGTTGAAGTTGACGAAAGCGTTCTCTCCTATGCCGTAAGAATCGTTCGCGAAACTCGTGACGCGCCCGGAATTAGCCGAGGCGCGAGTCCTCGGGCGTCAATTGCGGCGATTGCAATGGCACGCGTCGCGGCATTGCAGGAATCCCGTACGTACGTTATTCCTGATGACGTTAAAGCAGTCGCGCTACCTGTCCTTCGCCATCGTGTTGCTCTCACAACAGATCTCGAGATTGAAGGGAAAAACACTGATACCGTGATTGAGGATCTGCTAGCTCAAGTAGAAGCCCCGCGGTCTTGAAACCTTCAAAGTACTCGCTTTATCTCATCGGCGGTATCGCCGGGATCGGACTATTACCGAATTCGACCGAAGTATGGATTTGGCTGTCATCCATCTGTGCCGGAGTCATCGTCGCTGACCTTGCACTTTATTGGTTACAGCGTCCCGCTTTCTCTATCGATCGAATCATCCAATCAAACGTCGCGATTCATCGCGCCTCCGTCATTCGACTGAATATCCTGAACCAAACCCAGCGCCAATTACTCATGAAAGTGATCGACGCATGTCCGAGTGAATTCAATCCTGAAATGTCAGAGAAGCTCCTTCGGATTGATCGCGATTCTGTGCTTTCCTATGAGTACAGCGTGAGACCGACAAAGCGCGGCAGCTTCAATTTCAATTCGACGACGGCAATCGTTCGGTCATTGCTAGGTTTCTGGGAATTCAAACGGTCATTCCCGGTTCACTCAATAGTCAACGTCTATCCAGATTTTGTCGCCATTTCGGGTTATCTCGAACTGGCAGCAAAGCAACACAAAGCCCAAGCAGGCATGAAATTGGTCGCCCGACGTGGGTCTGGTCTCGAATTTGAGCAACTTCGAGAGTATCGTGTAGGCGACCCCCTCAATCACTTGGATTGGAACGCTACCGCACGTCATCAAAAACTCATTTCACGTGAGTTTCAAGATGAAAGGGACCAGTTGATTTGTGTACTAATCGATTCTGGAATGACGATGCGAATGAACGACGGCGACCTTTCTTCGTTTGATCACGCATTAAATGCGCTGATACTGCTCGGTTATGTTGCGCTGCGTCAGGGAGACTCAATTGCGGTTCAATTTTTCGGCCATACAAACCGGTGGATAGCACCCGTCAAAGGAGCTACGAACATCAATACACTCCTAAATTCGGTTTTTGATATTCAAAGCGGTCCAGATCCATCGGACTATGTCGCAGCAGCCGAGTCCTTTCTGACGCATCAGCGCAAGCGCTCGCTCGTAGTGTTCGTGACAAATTCGCGCGAAACAGAATCAGAAATTCCATTAGCCTTGCGGTTACTCAGTAAGCGTCACCTGACGCTGCTGGTTAACCTTCGAGATAGCGTCATTAATGAGATTCCGAGACGCACAGTAGAAACTTATGAAGATGCGATTCTGCTCGCTGAACTTTCTCACTTTCTGAGAGACCGACGCCGATTATTGACGCGCTGTGCGCGATCATGCCATTTGAGTCTAGATTGCAGACCTCAAGATTTGATCGTGCAACTGATGAACGCGTATTGGCAGGTTAAGAGAAGTGGCGCACTTTGAGACCTTCAGATACTGACCGGGTCGAACCACTTACGCTACGTGAATATTCTCTAATTTGAGATTGCTTTACCTGTCCTAGACGTGTCGGAAAATCCATACGCCGCGACCCGCACGCGATTGAAACAGGACAATCTCCCGCCACCGGAGATTGTCCTCGCCTCCAGATTTAAACGCCTCGTTGCACGAATTGTCGATTCGATTATTGAGGGACTGTTTTTTCTGCTATGTGTGTTTCTCATCCCCGGATTGTGGGATACCTATAGACAGCCTGTAACGAGAGCGATGTCCGAAATGGAATCTTCTGATTCCGCGTTTTGGTTTGAGTACTTCTCTCTAAACTTCTCAGCGGAAGCGTTGGCGTTTTGGTTAATTGGGATCGGTATAAGCTTCCTATTTCAAGCCTATCTACTGGCGCGATACGGCCAAACAATCGGCAAACGAATGTTGAAAATCAAGATAGTGTGCGACAAAACCTATCTCAAGCCGACCCTCACAAGATCGTTCGTCGTTCGGGAGTGCGGCATCCACCTCCTTAACTGGATTCCAATTCTTCCGTTGCTTGACATTCTTTGGATTTTTGGACCACCGCGCAAATGCTTACACGATCTTTGGGCTCGTACGATCATACTCGACACACTTGACTAGGTGCACCGAACCATGTCTGACAACCCATATGCTGCGTCTTCCACTCGACTAGCAAGCGGTACCGCTGAACAACATGAAATCGTCCTCGCATCTAGATTCAAGAGATTGGTCGCAAGGATTATCGACGGCCTAATACAGGTAGTCGTATACCTCTTATTTATCTATTTCATCCCAAGTTTGTGGGGTCGGTTCATGGGAGAGTTAGGTACGGTACCCCAAAACGCAAACCCCTCGACGTTCGATCTACTACAGCCACTCATATTTGCATATGACTTTTCGTTTCTCTCCGTGCTCGACTTCCTGTTGGCCATGGCAATCCTGTTTGTGGTTCAAGGCTATTTTCTAGCTCAATACGGCCAAACGATTGGGAAAATGGCGCTCAACGTCAAGATCGTAGACCATGAAAGTCATCAGAAGCCGACTCTTACACGGCTGTTTGTTGTGAGAGAAGTTGGAATTAGCGTGATCAGCCTCGTGCCGTTGCTTGGTTTCATCGAGGTGTTTTGGATATTCGGTTCAGCGCGGAGATGCGTCCATGACTATTGGTCACGGACCATCGTCGTAAAAGCCAACTAACTCACTGAATATGCAACGCTAGATCTCAAATGTGGACCGAATTCCGCGTGGAAGTGCTGGATTCGGTAACGATTTGCGCAATTTCGGCTTCGAGTGAAAGACTCGTTTTCGATTGCTCAATGAAGATACTCAGGATCTCAAACTTGGATTGCGTTACGCAAAGTACTAAAATAGCGTCAATGTGGCAACTGCCGCGCAATTTGGCGTAACTTCGCCAAATGGGTTGCGTAATGTGCAACCCTTTAATTTTTACCGATGAATGGGATTTAGACTCTCATCGCGTTGGTATAGAGTGAGTCGGTTTCTTAACAACAGTCGGCTTACCTCCGTAAAACGGACCTTGCCGCTCATCGAAAGACGTGCAAGGGTATCGCGATTAAGAAGTCTGATACCGCCTAGAACATTTGTTGTTTGTCCTTCACATCGTGCCCAACGATTTGGATGAAGGCCGTCACAACTGGTATCGATCACCTGACCAAAAACTTCAGCTAATCACCTGCAGACCATTGCAAATCAAATACCTTAACCACGTTCTCGCGAAATATCCATTCATCCCACTTACTCAGGAAGAAGCTGGGCATGAAACGAATACTCATCAACGCGGAGCAACCCAATGAGGTCCGCGTTGCTTACTTAGAAGACGGCAAACTTGTCGACTTCGAAATTGAATCTAGCACACAAGCCTCCGTCAAAGGCAACATCTATATCGGCGTCATAACCGCCGTTAAAACTGACCTCGAAGGCGCTTTCGTCGACATTGGCGAAGAGCGACACGGATTACTAGCTTTTAGCAAAGCTGGTGGCAGAGGTTCACGTGATACTCGGACACAGGCTTCTGACGAGCCGGTTGAGATCGAACATCCTGACCTTCAGGTTGGTCAAAAGGTCCTTGTCCAGATATTCCGGGAAGCGCGCGGCGAAAAAGGCTCTGCGCTCTCTATGGAACTGTCGCTGCCAGGACGATTTATCGTTCTGAAACCGAATTCGAACGTACGAGCAGTAACTCGTAACGTATCTGAAGTACAGCGTATGCGCCTTCGCGAGTTAGGGAACCAATTACCGAACGTTGAAAACGTCGGTTGGATCATGCGGACGACTGCAGTCAACCATACGCTTGAGGAAATCACGAGTGATTTTCACCGTTTGATGAATCTTTGGCGCAACGTCCAACACGCATACGAAGAGAATCAACAACGCGCGCCCGTGCTAGTTTATTCGGACAACACACTCATGCAACGTGTGTTGCGCGATCGACTTCGTCGTGACGGTACCAAGGTCATTGTTGATGATCCCAGTTTGTACCGCGAGAGCCGTAGTTACGCATCGGACTTCATGCCTGAACTTCGCGACCAGATTGAGCACTACCGAGGCGATCGACCAATTTTCGATACGTTTCGCGTCGAGAACGACGTCGCAAGTCTATTTTCACGCAAGGTCACGCTGCCTTCTGGTGGGGAGCTTGTCTTTGACCCGACTGAAGCCTTACTGTCCATAGACGTTAACTCCGCGAAGAACACGGGTGGCGAAACGTTGGAAGAGACAGCCCTTCATACGAACCTTGAAGCTGCTGAAGAACTCTGTCGTCAATTGATGATCCGCAACATCGGTGGTCTAATCATCGTCGACTTTATCGACATGTTGACCGAAGGCTACAACGAACAGGTCGAGCAAGTCGTTCGTGAGTGTTTGTCAAAAGATACGGCGAATTCAGAATCTTCGGCGATTTCCGAATTCGGACTTATGCAACTCAACCGCCAAAGACGACGCTCCTCAATCTACGACACCCACTTCGAAGAATGTGAGCATTGTCAAGGCGGACGATTCGTGCGGCGCGCAGAGACCAATGCCAATCAGGTCTTGAGAAAGCTCTCGTATCTCATTCACGATCCATCCCGTCAAGAGAATCAGTACCTTTGCCGCGTCCCTGATGAAGTTGCCGCATACATCCTCAACAAAGAGCGTCAGTACCTACGAGATCTCGAACTCAACACTCGAAAGCAAGTAATCGTTATCGCCGACTCAACACTGTCCAATGACAAATTCGACATCAAGTCAAGGCGCGTAAAGGGAATCGACTACGAAGGCGGTTCAAACCTTGAGGAGCTATTGCACCAGTCACATAAGGACACACTCAACAAAGCGCGAGCTGAATTACCCCACGAGCCTCGCGCAAACCCGCAGCCATTGGTATCACCCGTTGATACGAAAAAGCCTAAAAAGAAGAAGCAGAATAGCAATTCGAAGGCAGTCTCGCACCCTAAGAAAAAGCAAAACAAGACTCGCAAAGGCAAACGAAGTAAGAGCACACTATCGCGCTTCTTTACCTCGATTTTTGGGATCGAAGAAAAGAAAACTCCGAAACGTAATAAGAAAGCGTCGACAGGAGGCCAAAAGCGGAGTCCATCGCAAACTAAGCGCAAGGACGCACCACAATCAAAACCGCAAGGACGCAAAGTCGCGGCAAGCGGCAAACCACGAACCGCTAAAAACAAAAACGATCAGCGAGGCAGCTCGAAGTCAGCTAAACGCGAGGAGAGACCTCAACGAGAGAATGTGGAGGGAAGCTCTCCAGCTCGCGCACCTAGACGCGACAGGAACCCCAATCGCGAGAAGAATGTTCGAACTTCTCGCAGTAGCACGAATGCTGAATCAAATAAGAGCAAGGCACCTAGTGACAAGGTCAGGCGCGCCGCCGACCTTAAGCAAAGTGCCGATGCACCTGCTCGCGATGCGCGAAAGTCCGACGATGCTTCTACCGCAAATCGCCGTGCACCTCGAAGCAACCGAGCTGTTGGTTCAAATGGCAAGCGAAATCCAGAGCGTCAACGAGGTCGCGAACAGACGGTTCGAAAGAACGACCGAGCTAGAGATCTTGGCGATCAAGAATCTAAACAACCGCAAGAATTTCAGGATGAACAAGAGTCTCGAACACCAGGACGGACACGGACACATCGCCAGGACAGCGAACCCTCGAGACGACGCGAACCGGCAAACCGAAATCGTCCTCGGACCGCGTCCGAACAGTCGAGTCGAAGCACGCAAGCTGCACCGAGTCAAAGTGAAGCAACTAGACAGGCGCGCCAAGAATCGAACGACGAACGCGTAGCTGTGACGCGAACCGAACCGACTTCATCGGAGCCCGGATTTGCTGCTAACGATCCACGCGCAAGGCGTCAGCAACCGGCAACTAAAGAACCTAAGGTTTCTCAAAGTGTGAGCGCTCAGGAATCCGCTCCATCGGATAACACTCAGAATGAGATCAAACCAGCTCGACCGACCGCAGATCGGCCTAAGCCCGCGGCGTCCGAGCCAACCTCAGACCATTCGAGCACCGAACCTCAACAATCACCTGAACAATCTGCGCCGCCACAACCAGTCAGCGAACAAGACTCGATCTCGCCTAGCCGACCGGCTAACGATCCACGCAGCCGCCTCAGCGCAGAAAGCTAAAACGATCCAAGAATCTCGGGCTCGGTTTCTAGCTCCACGTTGAATCGCCGATGCACGTCATCGGCGATTCGCGTTGCTAGATCGAGGATATCTTGCGCAGTCGCATTTCCAAGATTGACGAGGACAAGAGGCTGGCGCGGCCAAACTTGTGCATCGCCATTCACGACCCCTTTCCAGCCAGCTTCGTCAATTAGGCGCGCGGCAGAAACCTTTATCCCTCGTAGCTCAGGGTGACCGTCGATGCTGAGTTTGTCGCATAAGCGATCAAAATCAGATTCACACAGAATAGGGTTCTTGAAGAAACTCCCCACATTTCCGATCTGACGCGGATCAGGTAGTTTGCGTCGACGGATTCGAATTACCGTCTCAGCGATTGTGGTTGGCGTGAGCGTTGAGCGTGACCTACCAGAAATGAGCTGATCAACGTCACGATATTGCGTCAACAGCTCGCGATTACCCAGTCTCAAATTTACGCCACATATCACGTAGCGATCTCTTAATGCAGATTTAAATACGCTGTCCCGATACGTAAATTCGCACGCATTAGCGCGGAGGACTTTAACAGTCCGATGCTCTCTATCGAAAACTTCAACGCCTTCACAGACTTGATCTAATTCGACTCCGTAAGCCCCGATGTTTTGGAAGGGTGCTGCACCAACGGAACCCGGAATCAACGCAAGATTCTCTAATCCCCCGACGCCGCGCCCGAGGGTGTACCGAACCAGTTCATGCCAATTTACGCCAGCGCCGACAGACACCAACGCACCACTCTTCACCTGTTGCGACAGACGAATGGCATTCATTTTGGGGCGTATCACACGTCCTCGTAAATGAGGTTTGAGAACAACGTTTGTCCCTTCGCCCAGGATCGTGATTGGTTCGGTCGTATCGAGTGCATCCGCAAGTTCATCAACCGATCGGGCAACAATCAGTTCCTCAGCTGTACTGTCGAACCCGAAACTATTGAACGGCTTAAGCGACGCGTTTCGGTAAAGCTTCACTGGTGAACTTCGCGAAACGACAATACCACACGCGGACCGAGCACACGTCTCGTGCGTACTAAGGTATGTTTCGTATCGAGAAGGATGTCACCTTTCATTCGTAGCAGCGAGCCGTGGTGCGTACTCACTCTTTCGTCGAACGATCCGTCACGATTCTTGATGCGGAACTCACGAACTTCACCTAAACTGACATTCGCGATCACCTGTCCTCGCACCAGATCTCTTTCGTCATCAGCGTGCCAGCCAACATAGTCGTTCCCATCCCGATATTGGGTGGCGAGTACGTAATTGAATGCAACTTTGAGACGATCACAGAGTCTCAGACGCAGTTCGTCTAGTTGAGAAGTAAAGTGAATCGGTTCGGTCTGGCTTCCGCGATACCTATACGTACATCCTTCATCCGCGAGTGCACAGGACAAGCGAGGAGCGATAAACGTTTGGCCAAACATCTTCACCAATTCCTTGCTCCACGGTAATTCCTCAACGCAATGCGCGAACAACGCGTTCGCAAATTCCTCGCTTAGAAACGCTGCTTCATAGTGAAGTCCTTCACGGAGTTCTCTCGCATTCGTACCACTCACTTTCAGACAAAACCTACAGCACTAACGATCTCAATCAGGTGAGGTATTCTGTGATGGTCGGAATCTACCTTTTACCATGAAGTGACCCGTCGATTCCGCAATAAGAGTTTCGTCCTTCGCGAGTCGGATTTGACCTTCGATGATCGCCAAAGGTCCACGTCGATTAATGAGCCGACCGAAGAGTTCGACCTTTTCACCTATACCCAGTGGATTCCGAAATCTAACATCCGCCTTTGCAGTCACACATGTGAATCCGCGAAGGTAAAGCAGATTCGCCATGACATCGTCCAGAAGACAGAACTGTATGCCGCCGTGAGTTACTCCTTCGTAACCCATATATGCCTCGGACGATTGCCACTCTGCTCGGCAAACCTCGTCTTCAAGACGGAATTTGATGTTCAACCCGTTCGCGTTGCCAGGGCCACAAACGAAACAGCGATTCGCGGGAACATCTAACCGCATAGCATCAACAAGCCTTTCTCGAATTTAAGTTACATTATCGAACAGATAATGAGAGTGCTCACGCGACTTCGCTTTTTAAATACTCGCGTACTCTATCGACGTCTTCTTGGGTATCAACACCCGCTGGGATCGCCACAACGCTCTCTGCTATCGCAATCGAAACGCCGTTCTCCAACAAGCGCAATTGTTCAAGCGACTCAAGGTCCTCTAGCCTACTCCGGGGAAGTGACACAAAGCGTTTAAGAGCCCATCGTTTGAATGCGTAGATGCCTAGATGTCGAAACCAACCTTTCCCATCTGGCGGCATTTCATTCATATCAAATCTGCCGCGTTCCCAAGGAATCGGTGCCCTCGAGAAATACAGCGCTCGTCCTTGCGTATCCGCCACTACTTTCACGGCGTTTGGGTTGAAAATGTCACGCGTGTCACGCATGGCTTCGCAAAGCGTGGCGACACCACAGTCTGGCACTTGACTCACTAGATTAGCGGCTTGGTTAATCACGGTCGGTGGGATTAAAGGCTCATCACCTTGAACATTAACTACCACCGCTTCGTCCGCTAGATCCACATCGGCAATCGCCTCCCAAATGCGATCCGTGCCGGATTGGTGCGCGGAGGACGTGAGAACTACTCTTGCGCCATCGACTTTGATGGCTTCCACGATTCTTTGATCATCCGTCGCCACAATTACTTCAGCGGCTTCCGATGCAAGCGCGCGCTCAATCACGTGTTCGATCATTGGCTTACCGTGTAAGTCGATTAACGGCTTGCCCGGCAGTCTGGTTGAACCGAATCGCGATGGAATGACGACGATAAACCCAGCCGAGTCACTCATGTTTGCACATCGACTTCTTTCGATCGAAATAGCGACGTTAGTCGATCATCCACCGCGCGCTCGAACGATACCGAAACTTCAAGATACCAAACGTTTTCCGATTGAAACTGTAGTGGTCGGATTTTGCGCCAGTCTTTTTCTGTGACCACGATTACATCATCGACGTGGTGTTGAATGTCCGACTCTCGGAATAAGGAATGATCAGGAAATTCATGCGAAATAGGTGCGAAACCGAGCTGGCGTAGTGTGTTTTCAAAACGACTGGGATTGCCGATCGCCGAGTACGTGTGTATGACGTTATCGAAGCGTTCTGCAAACGCCTCAACACCCAGACTTTCCTGCGAGTAAATATTGACGAAACGCGTAGGTACGACGTGCATCACGTCATCGACCATACCGACCGCACGTGAGTTTGGTCCATTCGAAATAACCCAGTCCACCTCGCTCAGTCGTCGTGTTGGCTCACGTAACGGACCGGCTGGTAAAAGCAGACCATTGCCTAATCCGCGAGCACCATCGATGACAGCGATTTCGAGATGCCGTCCCATTGCGTAGTGCTGTAAACCGTCATCGCTAAGCACGACATCGATTTCGTGATTCTCCAAAAGATATTTCACGCCGCGTACCCGGTCCGGATCCACGACCATCGCACACTTCGCACGTTCTGCAATGAGCGGCGCCTCATCGCCGACATCCAGAATGTTGGAATCTGGTTGCACGAGGGATGGAAAACTTCCCGAACCCTTGTATCCTCGACTAACGACGCCAACTCGTTTTCCTGCTTTTTGTAGCCAGTTCGCAAGCCAGATCACCAATGGCGTCTTGCCCGTACCTCCTAACGAAATATTGCCGACTACGAGCAGAGGCACAGGAGGCACCCACACGTTCGAACTCATTCGTCGGCGTCGTTGGCGCACGAGCCTGCCATATACCCATGATGCCGGCGTCAGGGATCTAACCCACTTTTTGTCACCATACCACGCATCAAGCAATCTCCCCGAAGCTCCAACAGGTTCAGTCGCGACAGGCCTAATACGCGTGACAGGTTTCTCTACGACGTTGGTCGTGCTCAATTCGCCATCTACTCTTTCGAAGAGCTTGGCGTAGCGCCCGTGTTGCGCTAGTAAATCGCGATGCGTCCCTTCTTCTGCGATTCGCCCGTCCTCGACCACCAAGATATGGTCTGCGTGGACAATCGTCGACAAGCGATGAGCAACGATGATCGTCGTTCGACCCTTCATTGCTTCGTTCAATGCGGCTTGAACAATCGCCTCGGACTCTGGATCAAGCGCGGAAGTAGCCTCATCCAAAATCAGTATCGGGGCGTCCTTCAGCAGAGCGCGGGCAATCGCGATTCGCTGGCGTTGACCCCGCGAAAGTGTGGTACCTCGATCGCCGACTGTGGTATTCAGACCATGTGGCAGTGAATCGACAAACCGTTTAACACGAGCGCGTTCAAGGGCTGAATCTATTGCCTCATCTGAAACGGCTTCCAGTTCCCCATACGCGATATTTGCATGCAGCGTGTCATTGAACAAGAAAATATCTTGACTCACTAACGCCAGATGCTTGCGAAGATTTTGTTTCGTAAATTCGTGCGTCGGGATGCCGTCAATCAAAATCTCTCCCTGATGTGGCTGATAGAAACCCATGAGCACTTCAATCAAAGTGGACTTACCACTACCCGATGCACCAACAATCGCTAAGGTTTGACCCGCTTCTATCTGGAAAGAAATATCCGTCAGAACATCCTCTTCGCCACGGTCATAGCCAAACGAGACTCCGCGAAACTCGACGAGACCTGATACGGTATCGCGCTCTTCACGACCTGAATCCTGCTCTTCGGTTTGGTCAATCTGCGCAAATATCTCATCCGCTGCGGCCAGACCAGTTTGAATGCGTGCATTCAGATCCGAAAGCCGTTTCACCGGTTGAACAAGTACTCCCGCGATCGCAATATATGTCACCAAGTTACCGGTAGTCATCCCTGCGCTAACCTCGGGGAGAAACAGCAACCCCATCAGCACACCGAGCACAATCCCAACGAACATTTGAATGGACTGACTACTGACGGCTTTGGTTGCGACCATGCGCACGTTCTGCCGCCGGTTCGACAGACTTGCATTGAAGAATCGCCGTCGTTCGTGTTCTTGTGCGCCAAACGTTCGAATGAGCTTGTGGCCACCAACCGCTTCGTGGCCAACTTGGGTAACTTCACCCATCGAAGTCTGAATGTTCTCACTCGTACTCCGGAACCGTTTGGATGCGATTCGCACAATGACCCACACGACGGGTAGCGTAACTGCAAACAGTAACGTGAGTCGGCCGCTGAGACTGATTAATGTGATTACTAAAACAATCAACTTGAACCCATCTTGGAGAAGGATTCTCAACACCTCGGTTACGGTATCACGAAGTTTCTGTGCTGTATCGGTCAGTCGATTCAAGATCGACCCTTGGGAGTTGCGATCGAAATAACTCACCGGTAATACGAGCAAGCGATTAAAGAGATCGCATCGTATTTGGTGGATCAGATTGAGTGAAACAGTGGCGAGCAAGTACTCGCCAACAATTGCGCCGAAAGCGCGAACAAGCGCAGCTACGCCAATTAAGAGAGGAAAAATCATCCAGTATTGCCACTCAAGCTTCAGTGCCAACACGGGCAAAGACACCAACCATTCGCCTCGTGTCACGGCAGCAGATGCCTTTGCAGTTGGGTCGAAGACATCCACAATCACGCCTAGCGTCTGGGCAAACACGACCTCTGAGTACGCGGCAAGTACGTAGCCAATGATCGCTGCAACAAAGTACCACTCCCGACCCCGGAGATATCCAAGCAGTCGTCGATACGTCGCGAAGTCGCGTCGCGACTGATCAGTCATTCGCTTGCACCGTTACGATGCTGACCTGAGTCAATCCGAGCAGATTCGCGGCGTCAAGGACAAGAACCACAGTTTCGTGAAGCGACTTCGCGTCGGCGCGCACGACTATGCGTCCCATATTGGCGACCGCGACACGATTTTCCAGTTCCACCATTAGGGTCGCTACCGTCGCCGCGGGAATCAATCTTTCACCGATTCGAATCTCATTGTTGGCAGTTATGACGACCTCGATCGTTTCGTCCAAGGGCGCATAGTCTGTACTCTGCGAAGGAGGCAACTCGATTTCAAGCACATTTTCGCGGATGAACGTCGAACTTACTACAAAGAAGATGAGCAGGATAAAAACGATGTCAATTAACGGCGCGATTTCAATCCCAATCGCATCATTGCGGCGCTGGCGAGATTTCATTACAACTCGGCCCTAAAGAGCCTGTTAATCAATAGCCGACCTTCCTGTTCGAGTTGCTGGCTAAATTCGTCAACTCGGCGTTGAAAATGCCGATGGCAAACCAATGACGGTATCGCGACACAAAGACCGAACGCTGTGGTAATGAGGGCTTCTCCTATACCACCGGAAAACACACCAGCGTCACGCGCGCCCGTTTCGTTTAGAGCGTTGAAAACCTCAATCATTCCTAACACCGTGCCTAATAGGCCAAGTAAAGGCGAGATAGAGGCTATAGTGCCAAGGGTTGTCAGGTAACGTTCTAACCGCTGAACTTCGGTAATTAACGCGTCCTCCAACGCAGACATAGCGTTATCGATACCGCCGTCACGGTTATTCAAAATCCCCGCGACGATATTTTGAAGTGAGCTTGATTGACCTCGCTCATCAGCTAACTTGAGCAGCTCAGTGCGCGTTAAGCTCGACTGAATCTCCGAAGGAAACACACGTTCAGATGCCAACACCCAGAATCGATTGAGACAGATGGCCAATGCCAAGACACTGAGTGCCGCTAGAGGCACCATCACCCAGCCGCCGTTCATCAGTTGTTCGATCATGGTCGCTTAGACAGGCTATTTGAGCGATTAACACTCAGGATCTGGCAATCTACCGTAGCGTAACCGATAGCAGTAGTTCGTCGCCGAGACGAAACCCTCCAGCGAGCCACAGTCAAAGCGTTTGCCGTGGAATCGACATGCCAATACTCGTTGTTCCTTTGCCAGTAAATCAATTGCGTCCGTGAGTTGGTATTCGCCACTCACACCAGGTTGAATTTGGTCTAGCGCCTTATAGATGTCGGGTGTCAGAATGTATCTACCAACGATACCTAAATTCGAAGGCGCATCGGCAGCGGCGGGTTTTTCGATCAGCGACGTGACATCGACTAAGCCATCCTCAATCCAATCCCCAGCGACGATGCCGTAACGATCCGATAGTTCTGGCGGAACTTCCTGCACAGCGACAACTGAACATCGATGTCGTTCGTATACGTCAAGTAGCTGCTGAAGTACGTTGCGATCAGTCCCAAAACACAAGTCGTCAGACAGTACCACGCCGAAAGGGTCATCGCCGGTGAGAATTTGACCTCGTTTGACCGCGTGTCCAGTTCCGAGCATCCGCGCTTGTCGAGTGTACGAAAACCGACATTTGCTCATGAGCTTGCGGATTTCATCGAGTGCTTCTTCTCTTGCCGTGTCTTTGACGTGGAAGTCCAACTCGACGTTGTCGTCGAAATGATCTTCGATCGCTCGCTTGTTCCGGCCAGTGACGAAGCAAATCTCCGACATACCGGCAACCAGTGCTTCCTCAACGCCGTACTGGACGAGTGGTTTGTCTAGTATCGGCATCATTTCCTTAGGCATGGCTTTCGTCGCAGGAAGGAATCGCGTCCCGAATCCGGCGACTAAAAACAAGCATCTATTGACCACAGCGTAAAGCTACAAGAACCAAAGCGAGAGCGACGGGATATAGGTTATCAGTAAAAGCACGATCAAAAGGACAATCATGAACGGCAAACACGCTCGATAGAGCTCAAGCAGAGGACGCTCGAAACGATAGCTCGCGATAAATAAGTTCATGCCAATTGGCGGCGTGAAATAGCCAATTTGCAGGTTGGCAATAAAAATGACCCCTAAGTGAAGTGGATGGATTCCGTATTGAGCAGCGATCGGAAGTATCAACGGAACCATGATCACCGTAGCTGAGAACACGTCAAGGAATGCGCCTAAGACCAGGAGCAACAGATTAAGCAAGATCAGAAACACAATCGGATTGCTTACACGCTCGTGGATGAATTCGAATAGATATTGAGGGATTTGTGCATCAACGAAATATCCAGTGAGCGCGAGCGCCGCGCCCAGTATCAAAATGATGCTACCGACCATAACCATTGACTCACGAATCACGCTTGGCAACTGCCGGAGGGACACCTCGCGATATAGAAATACCTCAACGATTAGCACATAAAGTGCGGTGATCGCGGCAGCTTCCGAAATTGCGAAAAATCCCGAATAAATCGCACCGAGAATGACAAACGGCAGCGGAATTTCGTATCTGGCATCCCAAAATGCAACTTTCACGGCATGAAATGAAAATGCCGTACGCTCAACACCTCTTTGACTCCACATCGTATACACGATGAGTGCAAGCAACATGAGCAACACGGGCACCATGCCGGCGAGAAACAATTGCGGAATAGTGAACGAGACTCCTACGTCGATTTGTTGCGCTATGACACCGTACAAAATCAGCGGAACCGACGGAACGATTAGAACACCGAGGCTACCTGACGTCGTGACCATACCTAAGCTAAATCGCCCGTTGTAGCCTGCTTTCACGAGCATAGGAAACAGTAACGCGCCAATCGCCACGATCGTGACACCGGATGCCCCAGTCAACGCTGTGAATACGGCGCATGCAACGAATCCCACGATGGCAAGACCAGCTGGCATCCATCCAAACAGAGCACTGGTTAACGCCATCAATCGTTGCGCTGAATTACTCGCGGTCATGAGGTAACCCGCAAACGTAAAGAGCGGAAGCGAAACAAGCAATGGTGTATCGGCGATCCGATAGACCTCTAACGCGACCACCGATAGGTCGACACCAGATGCGATAAACCCAAGCATCGCTCCGGCCAGAACCACTGCAAACAACGGCACACCGATGAACGCAAGGGCTGTCAGCAGAGCGATTGCGATCCAGGTCATGTCGAGGGTTTTACGAATGCCTGCACCGTGAACCGTAGCGTCATTAGAAAGGCTGAACCTGGAATCACGGTTTCGAATATCCAGGCTGGTGCTTGACCTACTCCGGGAGTACCATCCACGTAGTCCCACCCAACCATGTCGAGCGAGTAGTAACCGAAGATTGCACATATGACTGCAGTCGCGATATATGAGAACGACTGTACAAAACGTCTCGCACCGTCACTCAACAAACTATCGATCAAATCGATCCGAATGTGCTTACTGTCGCCAATCGCGACGACAGCGCCGACCATCGTTACCCACAGCACGGCCATTCGTACCAGATCATCGCCCCAGTAAAACCCAAGTCCAAACTGTCGCGCGATCACCTGCATCGCGGCGACGATCAGCATGGTTAAGAACAATCCGACCAGTAATGCGTTACCGGTCCAACGAAGTAGTCGCGCTAACCTATTTAGCAGTGGACTCACGGTGACGAGCCACCGTTTCCTCTAATTGTTGGACGTGCTCAGCTAGAAGAATGTCACTCTCAACCCACGCAGTGGCGGCCCGTGCTGCCGCGGCGCGCCACTCGGCAACTTCCTCATCAGTCGGTTGAAGCACCGTCAGACCTTGACGTTCAAGCGCGTTAAGTGCTTGATCGTGATCCGCGTAGTTTTGCTGCTCGACCCTCGAGAGAAACGTTCCAAGCGTCTCTCGAGTCAATGTCTGATCCTCTGGAGAGAGACGAGCGAATTGACGCGAATCAAGCAGAAAAACACTGTAGATATACATGAATGGCAGGTCCAGAATGTAGTCGAGCTGGGTATGCCACTGCAGCACGATCGCCGCTGTCGGTGGTGCGGCGACCGTATCGATCAATCCAGTCTGGAGACCCGCGAGTACGTCAACCAATGACAACGGGATCGGCACGATACCGAATGCGTCGAGTAATCTCACGGCACCTGCATCACCTTTAGGCGCCCATACCTTCAGACGCCTTGCATCTGCAATCGCGGTACCGGATTTCGAACTCATTGCATTCGCAAACCCGACCCCAGCGAATCCAAACGCTTCAAACCCGTGATCCGCTAGATCTTGGATCAAGATGTGATCCATTTCTTTCCGTACCTTCGTGACTTCATCAAAATCACGAAAGTACATCGGCAGGTTATATAGTTGCACCGCGGAACTTACGGTCTCAAGCGCACCAGTTTGCATGATGCCACCGTGCAGTTGTCGAGCACGCATCTTGCGCAACACGGCCCGATCATCACCCATGACGCCGCCAGGATAGATCCGGAATGTCACACGTCCTTCGGTTTGCGCCTCGATTAATCCGGTAGACCGACGCAAATCTCTCATCCAGGCCGATCCGTCTGGTGACACAGTCGCGATCTTGAACGTCGTTTGTGCTGAGACGAACGTTCCGACCAATGTCGCGATCGCGACCAGTAGAACAACTAAATGTCGGAGTCTAGAAAAACTCATTGGCCGATTCCTTAAGTTGCTGCGCGAGTCGTTGTGCAACCACGTTTTGAAGCGTAAGTTCGCCAGAGGCTGGATTCGCAGTTAAGACCTCCGAGATTAAACGATCATGGAGTTCGCGGTCGAACGTCGCTCGTGCGTACAACTCAGCCATGAGCGACTTTGCGTACAAATTTTCGCCATCACTTATCTCAATTGCTCGTTCGAAATTTGCCCGACCCACTTCGGGTTCGCCGCCTAATGCCGCTGGGAGAAACGTCGCGAAGACGCCCATATAAATAAACGGTGATCCATTCGCGTAGGTTGGGTCGAGTTGAATGACTCGTTCCATGAGAAATTTAGCTCTCGGCAATTCAGCAATCGCCAAATAATCATCCGCGTGCGCCTGAATCCAACCTGCCCAATTGCTCGCAAGCGTGTATAGGTAGTCAATGTCTCGTGCAGACGCATCTACGACGATCTCACTGAATTCCGAAAATGTCGCATCAAGTAAGTTGCAAAAAACTGTACGGTGGTGACAACTGGCTTGCAACGCAAGCCGCTTAGCCTTAGTCGCGAAATGCTTCTTTCTGCTCTCGTCTTCTACAAATCCGCTTGCGTACGATCCGTTGAGCATCGCTGCGGTATTCAACAGTGACGCATCGTCGGCGTTTCCTTCAACAAGCGCATCAACGAGTAATAGGTATGCAGGCAGTCCTTCTTCGACGACACCTAAGTCAGGACTTGACAAAACAGCCGCGGATAAGTCCTCCGCAATACTGTTGGTAAAACCTGAAATTACCGCTGAGCACGAGACCGTAAGAGATAGGCCAACTACCGCAGTTAACGCTCGCAACACCAGTTGATGAAGTGATTTCATGGAGACACAATCGAATCTTTGAAATTGCTCGCTCAAATCCGCGATAGTACGTTGCTATGAAGATATCGACGCTTGTTGAACGGCTACTACCAATTCATCCAGATTTGGCCGTTCCTGATAACCGGGGACTGCACGTTTAAACTCGATGGTTGCATCGGGGGATACAAAAATAATGCCAGGATGTGGGATGCCGTAAGCAGGATGACCTTCGGCGTATTCTTGATTTAGGATTCCGAGCCCTTTAACGGTATCGGCGTTCTGATCGGCAAGAATGGGGTACTTCAGATCTTGTTCCTCTGCGAATGAGGAGTTCTGCAAGTACGGGTCATATGAGATTGCCGCGATGTTCACACCGAGCGCCTGGAATTCTTCAACACGTTCGTTCAGCTGCACGAGCTGAGTCTTACAGTAAGGTCACCAGTTCGTAGAGCGCACGAAGAAAATCAGCAACCCTTTCTCTCCGGTGAGATCATCGAACTCGAGCGTTTCGCCTGCCGTGTTTTTTACGGAAAGTGCCGGTAAGGCAGCACCGATGGACGGCGCCCAATTCTTCGTATATTCGGGATTCCAATCAACCAAGGTCTTCAATTCCTGTACGTTCTCGTTCCCACATCCAAGCAAAATCAGAGGCAGACACGAGCATGCCACTATTCGTGAAAGTCCTTTCAAGTTTCACCCCTCTTCACGTCATTACACCTTGATAGTCATATTCTTATACGACACGATTCAAATTGACGTCGCGTATACCGACATTCACCTTTCCTACAGACTATTATTGCCGTGCCGTCGTTCGGCCTCATCGGAAGGTACGCCTAGCAAGGCAACATAAACCTTCGATTCTTACGTAACACTCCCACAGATCAATCGTCACATGTCACGCAATTTTTGGGTCGCACTCGTGATCCTACTGATAGCGATCGCCTGGTTTTCGTATGACTTTCTTACGCCAGACGAAATCGTCGCGTCCGATAGGACTCTCGCAGATATCAACGCCGAAGCCGAAGCGCTGATCCAAGATTTACCTGCAACCAAGGTACGGGCGAGAGTAAGTGTTGCAGAGGAGAAGCAACGAGCTTCTATTCTGAGTGGCCGAACCGAAAACAAGCGAACCGTGGTCGTGAGAGCGGAGGTCGGCGGACTGGTGTTAGACCGAGCTGTTGAACTTGGTGATCAAGTCGGTAAAGGCGATCCACTTTGTGTACTCGAACAAGATGAACGTGAAGCGAGGGTTTTGGAGGCGGAGGATCTCCTACGCGAAACAAAGCTCGAATACGAAGGACAAGCGGCACTTCGTAGCAGTGGACTTCAGATTGAACGGCAGATCGCGGCGGCTAAAGCCCGCGTGACGCAAGCCGAAGCGACGTTGTTGCAACGACAGAAGGAATTGGAACGCGCAACGATTAGGGCGCCGTTCAGTGGATTTATCGAAGAAACCCAAGTCGAATTAGGTGATCTCCTCCAACCTGGCTCCCCTTGTGTAACGTTGATTGACCTAGATCCGATGAAGGTAGTTGCACAGGTTAGCGAGAAGGAAATCCATCATTTCGACGTTGGTACGACAGCGGAAGCACGTCTACCTTCAGGCAAGACGATCGAGGGTACGGTTACGTTTATCGGACAACAATCAAACGCAAATACCCGTACATTCGTCGTTGAAGTTCTGGTTGAAAATCCAGATTTCAGTATCCGCTCTGGTCTAACGGCCGAGCTTCTGATTCCTTTGGAGAAATACCACGCGCACAAGGTAGCTGTTGCGCTAATCGGGATCAACGACGATGGTGTTCTCGGGATTCAAACCGTCGGTGATGCGAGTCGCGTCAAGTTTGCGCCGATCACAATCGTAACGGAGGACGACGATGGCATTTGGGTCACTGGATTACCTGACATCGCGACTCTAATCACGGTGGGACAAGATTTCGTAATCCCAGGCGAAATCGTCGAAGTCGTCTTTGAAGATCAAATCTAGGATACCTTCGAAGTGAGAGACGCACTAATTGAGCGCACGTTGGGTCGGAAACGAACAACGATCCTTCTAATGCTTGTGGTAGTGTTATTTGGCCTAATCGCACGAGTTTCCATTCCTATCGAATCGAGTCCAAGGATCGATGTACCGTTCTTTGTGGTAACGGTAATACACGAAGGGATATCACCGGAAGACGCAATTCAACTTCTGATCTTGCCGCTCGAATCAGAACTAGCTTCAGTCGAAGGAATCGACGAAGTCCAGTCGTTCGGAAGCGAAGGCGCGGCTACCGTATTCGTCGGGTTTGACGTTGAAGTTGACTTGAATAAAGCGCTTCTAGATGTTCGCGAGTCTGTTGATCGCGCGAAGGTGAAGTTCCCCTCCACGGCCGAAGAACCGATCGTGAGCGAACAGACAACCTCGAGTTTCCCGATTCTGCAGATCAATATCACTGGCAAGGACGCTCCGGAACGGATGCTCTACCTGTTGGCGCAGGACCTGACAACGCGGCTTGAAGCAATCCCATCCATCCTCGAGGCCGATATTCGCGGCAATCGTGAGGAGCTCCTCGAGGTCGTCATCGACCCTGCAGATCTAGCTGCATACGAAATTACCATTGATCAATTGATGGTAACGCTTCAACGCAACACCAGACTGATTCCGGCAGGCGCACTGGAGTCAGGCGACGGTCGCATCTCGATCAAGGTACCGAGCGTTATCGAAGAAGCAAGCGATTTATGGGATCTGCCAGTAAAGGTGGATGGCGATGTTGCAATCACATTGAAGGATGTTGCGTCCGTCAAGCGAACTTTCAAGGATCGAGATAACTTCGCGCGAGTAAACGGCACGCAAACCATGGCGATTTACGTATTCAAGCGCGCAAATGCCAATGAGATCGACACCGCAAACGCCGTGAAAACGATTGTCGAAGAGTGGAAAGCCACAACTCCTAAGTACGTTGACGTTTTCTACAGTCAAGACCAATCACCGTATGCGCTCCGCCAAGTAAGAGAACTCGAAGGGAACGTGCTCACAGCGCTGGTGATCGTCATGGTGCTAGTGGTCGGAAGCATGGGTTTCCGAAGCGGGATCATCGTCGGTCTTGCCATCCCGGTGTCGTTCCTATTCGCAATCGGCATCGTTTGGGTCATGGGGTTGACGTTCAATTTCATGGTCTTGTTCGGCATGCTGCTAGGCCTCGGCATGCTCATCGACGGAGCGATCGTTATCACGGAGTACGCCGATCGAAAGATGATCGAAGGGTACGAACGGAATGAGGCGTACGCGCTGGCGGCGAAACGAATGTTCTGGCCTGTCACCGCGTCGGTCGCGACGACGCTAGCCGCATTTCTACCCCTGATGTTCTGGCCCGGCGTTTCTGGCAAGTTCATGAGCTACTTGCCTATCACTGTGTTTGCAGTCTTGAGCGGAAGTCTGCTTTATGCCTTGTGCTTCGGACCCGTGCTTGGTGCCATATTTGGCAAAGCGGGTTCGCTAACTGAACGTGTCAAAGCGCGAATGCGGGTACTGGAATCGGGCGATCCCACACAACTACGCTCCTTCACGGGCTTGTATGCCCGCCTAATTCGTGTCTCAACTCGTCATGCATGGTTGACTGTGACGCTCACCATTCTTGCGCTTGTCTTCTCTTTCAGTGCTTACAACTCGAAACAGCTTGGCATGATCTTTTTCGAGTCCGATCCTCAGTTCGCGCAGGTACTGATTCACGCGCGCGGAAATCTAACCATTGATCAAAGTTCACAGCTAGTTGGTGAAGTCGAAGATCGACTCCTGCATGTGCCCGGTATACAAGGGATTAACTCGATTTCGTCGATTGCAGCGGGCGGATTCTTCGGATCGCAGGATGCTGCACAGGACGTAATCGGATCTATCTTTGTCGAGCTGACAGATCAGGCTGAACGCGAGATGTCCGGTGAAGACACGCTAGAAGTGGTGCGCGATCGGATGAAGGCTTTAGTTGGGATCGTGGTTGAAGTTCGCCCGCTCGAGGAAGGTCCGCCCGTCGGAAAGCCGGTCCAGCTAGAGTTCTCGTCGAACTACCGGGAGCTTATTCCGCCTGTCGTAGCCGCAGTCCGCGAATACATCGACGATGAAGTTGAGGGATTGCGCGATGTGGAAGACTCTCGACCTATCCCAGGGGTGCAATGGCGCATTGCTGTAGATCGAGCTCGTGCCGCCATATTTAACGCGGACGTAACACTCGTTGGAATGGCCGTGCAACTCGTGACGAATGGCATATTCATGGGGGAATATCGACCAGATGACGTGGATGACGCCGTTGATATTCGCGTCCGTTATCCGGTTGAGAGTCGTGGTCTAGACTCGTTGGACGATATGCGCATACCAACGAGTCAAGGATTGGTTCCGATGTCGAATTTCGTCAAACGCGAACCAATTAACAGCATCGAGAACATCACTCGTCGTGATCGCAAACATGTTTTTGAGATTCTCGCGGATGTCGAACCCGGCGTATTAGCAGACGCCAAAGTACGAGAGATCGGCACGTGGCTCGCTACACAACAATTCGACCCGCGTGTCACTATTCGCTTCCGTGGCGCAAACGAAGAGCAGCAGGAATCCATCGAATTTGTGATTCAAGCGTTCGTTTTCGCGCTGTGCTTGATGTTCGTGTTGCTCGTGACTCAATTCAATAGCATCTACGAGAGCTTTTTAATTCTCTTCAGCGTTGTGATGTCGACCGCAGGGGTTCTGCTTGGCTTAGTCATCACAGATCGACCGTTCAGTGCGATTTTGACCGGGATCGGCATCGTTGCACTCGCTGGAATCGTCGTGAATAACAACATTGTTCTTATCGACACGTACAACCAGTTGCGCCGTGACCATCCAGAGCTAAATTACCTTGATTTGATCGTACGCACAGGTGCGCAGCGATTCCGCCCGGTCCTGCTAACAACCGTGACTACCGTCATGGGGTTGATGCCTCTCGCTAGCAACATTTCAATGGACTTTGTCAACGGCGAGATCATCGTTGGTAGTTCGGTATCGAGCTTCTGGGTACCACTCGCACAAGCGATCGTATTCGGACTTACGTTTGCGACCGTGCTTACGCTCGTTTGCACACCCGCGATGCTGGCCTTCCCGCATCAATTCAAGAACCTGGGCAATAGCTTGACCGAACGATGGCGTACTCGAAAGTCGCGAAACATTGACGCTGCAGCTACATGAAAAGGAACGGTAAATCCGACTATCGATAGTTCAACTATCGCGATCATGCAAAGCTTTGCAGCTCGGCTGTCGCAACCTAGAATTGACCTAGCCAATCGAGCGCTACTAAATGAAGGAACTAAATAGTCACATTGAGATATTTCAGGATGTCTCTTTCGTCTATCCCCTTAAAGAATCTAACCGTTTACGGGATTCTCTCTCGGAAGCAACAACGCCACCTTGGCGCTTAGATATTGAACGAGAGAAAGATCTCAGGAGTCGGTCTGAAAACGATACTGAAGTTATTTCGTTTTCACGAGATAGCTTGAATGGAATACCAGCGTCGTACACATCTCTTTGGTGCCCAGATTCACGTAACTGGAGAGTGCCAAACGTCGTACCTGTTGATTATGGAACGCGGTTCACGATACATCAATACAACGAGCTACTCGATGACTTTCTTACGATGGTGTTGAAGCCTGTACTACGATCACTTAATGTAAAGTGTGATGTTAGCCCAAGAAGACTATGCCTGAAAGAAATGTTGAGTGAAGCATCGCAGAGCGCGTTTCAAGCCTACCTGTCATTAGGCCAACCATACTCCTGCGCATTACACCCGAAAGATGAACAACGACTATGCGAATTCATATGGTGTCTGCACGAGCAAGAGGAGCATTTTGATCCGGATTTGTTTCGCCGCTGGCTCAAGGAAGCTATGCATTGGCCTAACGACTACGCAGATGGTCTCGCAACTCGAATCGATCAAGGTTTAGTCTTATTGAAAACGCGAGAGTCACATTAAGAAGTCCGGCGCAGACCCTGAGTTTATTAATCAAAGCAATTCCTGAGCGCGTCCAATCTTTAATTTGTTTAGACACGTGCGCAATCTTCGATATTCTTAGAAATCCAACACGCGACTCGGTCACCGAAGACCTACAAGCGGCTTCACACTATCTACTACGCCAAGTTGAAGCTGAGCAGCTTTTACCAATCGTAAGCGCAACGGTCGTGAAAGAATTCGATCAGAATCTAAATAAGGTCATAGAAGACACCGAAGAAGGCGTGCGAACGATACTCGCAAAACCATCCTCGAGTGAGTCCAAGAAACTTCAGAATCTCTCCGACCAGCTCGGAATCGACACCACAGATAGTGGAGCAATGGAGGAACGATATACCAGTGAATCACTGAAAGTCGCTCGCAAGTGGCTGTCCTCGAGCATAGTAATACCTGAGTCCGACACTGTGAAAACGCGCGCCAAAATCCGAGTTCAGAACTTGCGGAGACCAGCGAGCAAAGCGAGAGATTCGTACGCAGATTGTTTGATTCTCGAGAACTACCTTGATGTCATCCGACAGTCTCGCGAACTTGGACTTCCACGATCAGTGACCGTTATCTTTATCTCTTCAAATACCTCCGATTTCTGCATACGTCAACCGTCGGGATTACAACCCGGCGTCTTGCATCCTGACATCGCCACTGACTTCGCTGATCTCGATATGATCTATGCGCGATTTATGCGAGATGCAAGAACTCAGATTTCGTTCACTCAGTAGGTAAAGCAAAAAACTGCCTCACATTCCCAACGCACCTATGCCTCCAAAAACCAAACGTGAGGAATTGACTGTCGGTAAGAGCCGTCACGTTGAATCTAGTCCTGCGTTTGTTTGGCGTACGAAGTTTGAATGCGCTCGCTGCGGACAACCGGTTTTTAAAATGCCTGCCTATCCGATTTGAACCCGCGTGCTTACGGACGCGCGCATACTCAATCGATCCAATATGCCAACACTTCGAACGCCTTTAGGCGACGTCTATTTTGAGCAGCGCGGCTCGCGTGCAGACCCTCCCGTGCTACTTATCCACGGAGTTGGATGTCAACTGATCCACTGGCCCGATTCATTCCTCAATGGCATCGTCGATTCCGGGCTTCGTGTTATCTATTTCGACAATCGCGATTGTGGTCTCTCGTTCGATTTTGGCGCAACCCCACCTACGATTGAGCAACTAATCGCAGCGCGAGAGAATCCAACACTCCTTTCGCCTCCTTACTCACTATCTGATATGGCGATGGATGCGGTTCATCTCCTGAATCATGTTGGTCAATCAGGCGCCCACGTCGTCGGTGTGTCGATGGGTGGGATGATCGCACAACGTCTCCTCGCTCACCATCCAGAACGCGTGTTCAGTCTCACATCGATTATGAGCACGACAGGAAATCCTGACGTCGGCGCACCGCAACCTGAAGCGATCGCAGCGCTTGCTAGCAATTTCATTGAAATGGAACGCGAAGCCGCAATCGAGAACGGCCGAAACGTCAACAATCTCCTCGGCGGGCCGCACTATAAGAGCACGGAAGTCGGAATGGGCCGATTCGTCGAGCTTGCGTACGACCGCGCATTGCGTCCCGATGCACTACTCAGACAGTTTGCTGCTATCGTAACCGACGGTGACCGTCGCAATGCGATCCGTCGCAGTCAAATCCCCGTGCTAGCGATTCACGGCACAGACGACCCACTCGTCGCTCACGATGGGAGCGTCGACCTTATTGAGACCGTGGATGATGGGAGACTAAAACTCGTCGAAAAAATGGGGCACGATCTTTCGGAGCCGTTGCTCCCAGAAATAGTTGACGTTACGGTGGCACATATTCTTGCTGCCGACGCGGCTCGTTGAGCCGAAGGCGATCAAATCTAATAGCATCGATTCGCTCGCTCGCGCAGTTCGCACGTGCGAGTCAGTTCTTGATCGCTAAAGCGAACGAACCAGATCCATAGTTCGACCTAATGTCTCAAGCTGCGCCTGACTAGAGTTACCTCCAGGCGTAACTCGAAGCGTCGTCACACCTGCGTCTCGATAGACCTTGAGCCGCTCCAATACGCGCGCCTCATCCCCAATTAGGTTCGACTGCTCAACCATCTCATCGGGAACAAGCTGAGTCGCTTCAGCGCGTCTGCCGTCGACCCAAAGCTTCTGCACCTCCGATGCAACTTCCGACCAACCTGCGCGCTTATATGCGTCGTTGTAGAAGTTTGTTCGTGCCGACCCCATCGCACCAAGTGTGAATGCGAGCCCAGTTTTTAATTGCTCAATGATTGGACCGGGATCGTCCGTGAATACCACCGACCCTCCTGCTTGAATGTCAATCTCGTCAAGAGAACGTCCGGCACGAGCAGCACCTTTTGCGATGAAGTCGAGATGTGCGGAGGCCTGATTGGGTGTGAAAGAGGTGCCTAGCCATCCATTCGCAACTTCGCCGGTGTATTCGAGCGACTTGGGACCCAAGGTCGCAAGATAAATCGGTATCGTGGCTACAGGTGGCTGAGATAATCGAAGCGCTTTCCCTTCCCCGCCAGGTCGAGGTAAGACGTGATATTTGCCATCGTATTGGATTTTTTCACCGCGAAATGCCATTCGCACGATGTCGACCGTTTCCTTCATGCGAGTTAATGGCGCTTTAAACGGCTGCCCTTGCAACCCTTCAACGACTTGCGGCCCAGAAACCCCGAGTCCGAGGATAAATCTGTCGTTTGAAATCGCGGCCATGGTCATCGCAGTCATTGCGGTCATCGAAGGTACACGCGCACTGATCTGCGCGATACCGGTTCCTAGTCGAATACGAGTGGTTCGTGCCGCCAGAAAAGCGAGGGGAACAATCGAATCTTGTCCCCACGCTTCGGCAGACCAAACCTCCGAGACGCCAAGCTTTTCCGCCTCTACGACGAACTCGACCTGCTGGTCGAAATCACGTGACCGACCGGATGCGGCGCCGCCAATCCCAATACTCACCTTCATGTCGGTTAGAACTCGCTAAGAAAAATCGTGTGTCCGAATTAAACTTCTACGTCTGTTGATTACGCAATCGCGTCGCATGGGTCTCATAGATCGTCTATTTGGGGACCACATCAAGTCTGGCTCACTCTGCCTGATCGACCATCGTGGCAATCGAACCACGTTTGGCAACGATGGCGACCCAGTCGTGGTGAGGTTCAATAAACGCGGTACATTGTTTCGAATTCTCCGTAACCCACACTTGCATCTTGGTGAGTGTTACATGGACGGCGAGCTAGACATTGAAGAAGGAACGCTGACCGACTTTCTCCGGTTGCTCCGCATCAACATGAACGACTACGCCACTGTTAACGGCGCTTCGCTTGCACCGACGTTAGCGTCGGTTACGCAATCATGGAACTCTGTAAGAGCTAGCCTTCGAAACGTCTCCTTCCATTACAACCTCGACGATGATCTTTATCGAGGGTTCCTCGACGAGGATATGCACTACTCGTGTGCGTACTTTGAGAATCCCGACGACACACTAGAAGCTGCCCAACAAGCCAAATGTCGTCATCTAATGAAAAAGCTCTGTCTTAATCCTGGTCAACGAGTGTTGGACATTGGGTCAGGCTGGGGTTCGTTGGCAATGTACCTTGCAGAGCACGCTGATGTTCATGTGACCGGTATCACGCTATCTACTTCACAATTGCGCGTTGCCAAAGAACGAGCCAAAGCTCGAAATCTCGGCAATCAGGTTCAGTTCCTTCTCGAGGATTACCGAGATCACAAGTCTCAGTATGACGCCATTGTTTCAGTCGGCATGTTTGAGCACGTTGGTAAGCGTAATTTCGCAACGTACTTCGAACGCGTCAAGGCGTTGCTTAAGGACGATGGTGTCGCGGCGATCCACACGATCGGCAGCGCCACGGAGCCTACTCCAACGAATCCATGGATCAAGCGATACATTTTTCCCGGGGGGTACATACCATCGCTTTCTGAGGTTGTTCGGAACATCGAGACTAATCGAATGTTCATAGCCGATATCGAAATCTGGCGACGTCACTATGCCAAAACACTATCGGCTTGGAACGAGCGATTTCAGAAAGTCAGAGATGAGATGAAACAACGCCAGGGCGAACGGTTCTGCCGCCTCTGGGAGTTCTATCTGTGCGCGTGTCAAACAGCTTTTGAATACGACTCGCTCGTGGTCTTTCAGATGCAGCTCGCACACCAAAACGATACCGTGCCTATAACGAGAGATTACTTACATACGTCTTGAACCGCACTTTTATTACTCTTGTTGCGACTTTGGCGTTAGCAATAGGGGTCAGCTTAGACGCCGCACCTGAGCACGATACACTCAACATCGGCAATTCTGCTGAGCCAGGCACACTTGATCCCCATCGTTATTTCGCAAATGCAGAAGAGCACATCCTCAAGGATCTCTTCCTCGGCTTAACTACGATGAGCGCCGATGGTGCAATCCAGCCAGGCGTTGCTGAGAGTTGGACGGTTTCACAAGATGGATTGCGATGGCGTTTTGAGCTGAGCCAATCCGCAAGTTGGAGCGATGGCCATCCTCTCACAGCAGAAGACTTCGTATTTGGATTACGTCGTCATCAAGATCCAAAGACCGCTTCACCGCTAGCGCACTTCCTCTATTGCGTTAAGAATGCGGAAGCAATCAATCACGGCAATTTGCCTCCACACGAACTAGGTGTTGTTGCGCAGGATCGCCACACTCTGGTGATTGAGCTTGAACAACCATTCCCTTTTCTACTGGAAAGGTTGTTGTATCCCATCGCCTATCCGATCCCGAAGCACGTCGTTGACAAATACGGCGATGCATGGGTAAAAGCGGAAAACTGGGTCTCAAACGGCGCTTACGTACTAAATGAATGGAGACCGCGTGAATATGTCGAGCTCCGCAGAAACGAACAGTTTCTATACGCCGACGACACTGCAATCAGCAAGGTACGTTACTACCCTTTCCAAGAACCCTCAACCGCATACAACCGATTTGTCTCGGGTGACATGGACATCATCCAAGGATATCCGCACGCGCTAGTTCGCAAAGTCTCGCAGGAGCGTCCAAACGAGGTACGTAACGCGCCTTTGCAGTCGATGATGTATCTCGTCATCAACACTCGTATCGCGCCTTTCGACGATGTGCGAGTGCGCGAAGCACTTGCAACTGCAATCTATCGGGAACGTATTACGAACCAAATTCTCGGAGTAGGTGAGTTACCAAGTACGACGCTTTCGCCGCCAATCGTGGCGGGTCACAGCTCGGTTGGTCCGAATCACGAACCGTCCACGAGTCGAGCCAAAGCGCTCTTGGCGGAGGCAGGTTTCAACAACGATCAGCCTCTAAATGTGACGTTGCGATACATCTCAAGTGAGGAAAACAAGCGAGTGTACATCGCAATCGCTGCTATGTGGAAAGATGCAGGGATCAATACCACGCTGCACCATACAAACCTGGCCACTCACTTTAGTGACCTACAAAATGGTGACTTCCAAGTTGCCCAAGCAGGTTGGTTCGGCGAAAACAATCCAGAACATTACATCGAGCTGCTCTGGTCAAAAATAGGACCAGCAAACTATGGTCGTTATGAATCTCAAAGATTCGATACGCTGTTCGAGAAAGCTCGCGAAACGGCAGACCTACGAAAGAGATTGGCAGAGCTAGCCGAGGCTGAAGAAGTCGCGTTACAGGAATTTCCAGTCATACCACTCTACGTCACGATGACGCTGAATCTCGTCAAACCACATGTGGGTGGATGGAAATCGAACGGCCGCAATCTCCACCCTGTTCGCTTCATGCATTGGGTCGGATCGCCATAGCGTGAGGTGGTTCGCGGTCGCGTACTACGCATCCGCATTTCTGTACACCATGAGTCTACGCTAACCAGCCGTATGTTGCGCTACATTTTCAGACGATCATTGTTCATGGTGACGACGATATGGATCGTCATCACCATAACTTTTTTCCTCCTCCGCGTGGCTCCGGGTGGACCGTTCGATAGCGAGCGCGCTGTCTCTGCAGCTGTCGAACAGAATCTGTTGATCGCCTACAACCTCGACGATCCACTGCTCCACCAGTACGGCAATTACCTGTGGGGGCTACTTCGCGGCGATTTAGGTCCGTCTTACAAACAAAAGGACTTCAGCGTTGCGGAGCTTCTCTTTCACGGATTGCCGATAAGTCTTCTCATCGGCGGTATCGCTCTCACGATCGCGGTTATTACCGGTTTACTCCTCGGAGCAACGATGGCGCGCCATCGAAATCAAAAGCTCGACGCCGCGCTTGAAGGTTTCGTCACGTGTGGTTTGGCGTTCCCACCTCTGGTTGCGGCACCGCTGCTTGTATTTTTATTTTCGATCGTATTAGGGTGGCTACCAGCCGGGGGATTTGAGTCACCTTTCCACCTGGTGCTACCTGTCATCTCGTTATGCGTCCCGTACATCGCCGCGTTTGCACGTCTAAGCCGCAGCAGCTGTCTACAAGCTCTTAACCAACCTTTCGCAACGACTGCACAGGCGAAGGGTGTCGGTAATTGGAGACTTCTCTGGCATCACGTACTGCCGTCAGCACTCGTACCCGTACTTTCGTTCGTCGGACCGGCGGCAGCGACCCTGCTCGCAGGCTCGATGGTGGTCGAAGTGTTCTTTTCCATTCCTGGCATTGGTCACTACTTCGTTCAAGGCGCACTTGATCGCGATTACACGCTTGTACTCGGCGCTGTACTCGTCTATACCACTTCAATCCTGATTCTGAATTTTCTCGTTGATCTGTTGTTTCTCCGCATCGATCCACGAATTCAACTGCATTGAATACACCCGTGAATCGAAATAACCGCTTTGAATTCTTTGAGCCACTCTATATCAAGGTCACGGTTGGTCTTCTTCTAGGTGTGCTCTTGGCGATCGTTCTTGGGCCGCACACTGGCACTTGGGCATATGACGCGATTCACTGGGAGGCGATTGGTGCGCCGCCGTCAGGAGAACATTGGTTCGGTACCGACAACGCTGGTCGCGATTTATTTGCCCGAACCATGATCGGCGGCAGAGTCAGTCTTTTGATCGCGGTCCTCGCCACGACTGTGAGTTTCTGCATCGGAGTGCCGTGGGGAGCTGTTTCAGGATACCTCGGCGGTACAACTGATCAAATCATGATGCGAATTGTCGACGGCATGTACGCCATTCCGTATGTTTTGATCGTGATCGTGCTTGTCGTAATCTTGGGTCGCAATATCTATCTACTATTTATCGCGATCGGTGCGGTGTCGTGGCTCGATGTATCTCGCATCGTACGCGGACAGGCACTTGTACTCAAAGCGGCACCCTTCGTCGCATCGGCGCGCGCAATGGGCTTGCCCGAAATTCGAATCGTGGCACGGCATGTGGTACCAAACGTTATTGGATCTGCCATCGTATTTGCCACGTTGATGATCCCGTCCGTGATCATCTCCGAGAGCTTCATCAGCTTTCTCGGCTTAGGTGTTCAAGAACCGATGACTAGCTTGGGTGTATTGATCGCAGATGGCAGCAAGAACATCTACGCAGCACCGTGGCAGCTCGCATTCCCTACAGGCTTATTGACCGTTCTATTGCTTCTTATGACCGTTCTTGGCGAGCGACTTCGTCGCATGGTAACAGGAGCCGAACGTAGCCTGATCTGACGATCTTGGTCGCATTTAAGCGAAACTCTGGCATGCCGATAATTCCCCACTTCATTCGCCGATGGTTCCGCATGAGCGAAACGGAAAAAATCGCAATATTGGGCGGTACGGGTGACCTAGGTACTGGTCTTGCGATTCGATGGGCTAAAGCCGGTCATGAAATCATCATTGGTTCACGAACTCTGGCAAAAGCTGAAAGGGCGGTCGAGAATCTTCACAAGATAAGTCCGACGACACCTGCTCAGGCCATGGAGAATCCAGAGGCGGCATCCGCAGGCACGCTCGTGGTCCTGACCGTACCCGCAGAACACCAAATCTCAACACTGAATACGGTTAAAGAAGGTCTTAGCGGAAAAATCCTGATCGACGTAACCGTACCGCTTGTACCGCCTAAAGTAGGAACCGTACAGTTGCCCACAGAAGGTAGCGCCGGGAAGCGCGCACAGGAGTTCCTAGGTGACGATGTGAAGGTGGTTACTGCATTTCAGAACATCGCTGCGCATCTCCTCAAGACAGACGCTCAGATCGAATGCGATGTGCTCGTGTCCGGGAATAAACGGGCGGCACGCAGACGCGTGATCGAACTTGCTGAACAAGCCGGAATGCGCGCGTGGCACGCAGGCCCTATCGAAAACTCGGCAGCAGTCGAAGCATTGACAAGTGTGTTGATTCAGATCAATCGACGCCACGAAATCTCGCACTCAGGAATCAAGATCGTCGGTCAAGACGACCACTGAAACCGTGAACTTCGAGATTCTGCCTATCGAAGGCCTGCCTTTGTTCGAAGAAGGTAACGATCTGACCAGGATTCTTCTTAATCATCTGGATCGCCAAAGATTCGAACTCAGAGATGGTGACGTCCTAGCAATCGCGCAGAAGGTCATCTCGAAAGTCGAAGGCCGACTCGTTGATTTATCTGATGTCAAACCGAGCCCTGCCGCCATTGCATTGGCAGATGAGGTCGAGAAGGACCCGCGCATCGTCGAGCTGATCCTTCAGGAGTCAACAGATATCGTGCGGAAAAAACTGGGTGTACTAATCGTACGCCACAGACTCGGGCACGTAGGTGCAAATGCCGGCATCGATCAATCCAATATCGAGCACGGCAAGGAAGGCTCGGCGTTACTACTACCCCTGGATCCCGATCTAAGCGCCAAGAGAATTCAAAACGCGATTGAGCAAGAAACCGGAAAACAGATCGGCGTTCTCATTACTGATTCAGCAAATCGACCGTGGCGACTCGGTACTGTTGGGATTGCCATCGGAGCAAGCCACATGATGGTATTAGATGACCGTCGTGGTGGATTCGATCTGCACGGACGAGAACTAAAAATCACCATGATCAATCGCGCCGACAGTATCGCTGCAATGGCGACACTTGCGATGGGTGAAACCGACGAACGTATTCCCATAGTGATCGTTCGAGGCACAGACACCGGCTGCAGTAATCAAAACGCAGCCATCATCAATCGCCCACTAGAAGACGACTTATTCAGATGACAATCCTCGCGCTGACAGGCGGCGTCGGCGGCGCGAAATTGAGTTTGGGATTGTCTCGCGCGCTCGAGCCAGACGAGGTCACATTTGTCGTCAATGTAGGCGATGATTTCGAGCACATGGGGTTGAGCATTTCACCGGATATCGATACATTGACCTATACCCTCGCCGGTATTGTTAACGAATCAACGGGCTGGGGTCGTGCAAATGAGACTTGGGATTGCCTGACCGAGTTAAGAAGACTTGACGCGGAAAGTTGGTTCCAACTCGGAGACCTGGATTTAGCGCTGCACCTATTTCGAACCGGTTTACTCAGTAAGGGGAAATCGTTAACGGAGGTCACATCAGTCATCTGTTCGCGACTCGGCGTAGCTCACAAAATCGTTCCCGCCACCGATGCAAAGCTACGTACACGAGTATTGACGGATCAAGGATTATTGGAGTTTCAGGATTACTTCGTCCGGTTAAAGTGCGAACCGAAAGTGTCTGCACTTGAATACCATCAACGCAATTTAGTGTCGCTGAGTCCGGCGGTGGACGTCGAGGAAATCACGGGGGTGATCATTTGTCCGTCCAACCCATTTCTCTCAATTGACCCAATTCTCGAGGTTGATGAAATGAAAACGTTGCTCTTGGAAGGGGACTTCCCCGTGGTTGCAGTATCACCGATCATCGGTAATCGCGCAATCAAAGGACCGACCGCGAAAATGATGCACGAGCTCAATATGCCGACAACTTGCACACGAGTAGCCGAGCACTATCGTGATCTCGTGGACGGTTTTGTACTTGATGAAGAGGACAGATCACGTGCGCCAGATGTTGTAAAGTTAGGTATACAGGTTCGGATAGCACCTTCAATCATGAAGACGCTTGAAGACAAGATTGCGCTTGCCAAAGTGTGCTTAGATTTCATTGACGAGCTCCGATAGCGAAACATGAGCGTCTGGGCAATTGTTCCATTTAAAGGGGCAGAGAACGCGAAACAACGGCTATCGCCTCAACTAAGCGCCGACGCGCGATCGCGATTGGCGCTTGGGATGCTCTACGATGTGTTGGAAGCTTTGGTCGACTCAAAGTCGGTCGATGGCATCTTATTAACTTCTCGTTCAGCCGAAGCCCGTCGCATTGCGCAAGAATGGGACATTGAACTCTACCGTGACCAAGCCCACACACTGGTAGATGCGCTCACTGATGCTAGCGAGAAAGTGAGACGAGACCTAAACGCGTCTACAGCTATCATCGTACCAGGCGATGTACCGTTAATCACCGGGTCAGATATCGACCACATTCTGCACTACCACGCCGACGTCACCATCGTACCCGACAGTCATAAGATCGGTACGAACGCACTGGTTTGTACGCCGCCAAACGCGTTTCCACTTGTGTTCGATGGTCGTAGCTACCATCCGCATGTTGAGGCCGCGACGCGTCTCGGGTTGCAGGTTCGATCCGTGCAGTCTGAGGCGTTCGCCATTGATGTTGATATCCCCAACGACCTCCTTCTTGTAAATTCAAGTAACAAAGACTCCCGTACGAGAGCACTGCTTAACTCTGATTCGGAGTTTAAGTCGCTACTCTCGGAACTCAATCACGCGTATCTAGAATAGACAGGAAATGAGGCTGTTGAAAAAGTCCTAAAACAGATCTGAAATAGAACACACACTTCAAAATAATGCAAATAAATCAATGAGATAGAAATAAGGTGGAGTGTCTAAATCGAGCAAATCAACAGCCTCCTACGTTGTTTATCTCAAATTATTCACAAATTTGAAAAGGCACTATATTTCGTGCGCGACCTCGTCTGAGAACGCGTTTAAGGCATCAAGCGGCGTTTGCTTGAGTGTCGGATTTTGAGGGCCTTCAGGAGGATTTGAGCACCCTCGGGAACGTGCGCCGACATCGCGTAGCGGCGATCGTCGCCCTGTTTCCAGAAGATGTGATCCTGAATCGCGGTGGCCGGTTGTAAGGTGCACTTGGGCGACAGCGCGGTGTTGCTGGACCAGAGAGTGTCAGAATTTACGTGTATGAACCTACTAACGGGCCGGCGGACTTGCTGAGAACTGCCAAGCCTACCGGCCGCATAGAGCGACCACCATGAATTCATCTCTACAACAGCTCTCACGCATCTCTGATGAGATTCTCGATCAACTCATCGGCGATCGCAACCCGCCGGAATTATTCCATTGCGATGAACTGTTCGTCGACCTGAAACGCCGCTTCGCCGAACGGCTGCTTGCGGCCATCGACGGGCTCGTACATTGCGCGTCCATCTTTGAACTCAACTCGGAAAACTATCGAAGGCGCACCGCGGTGCAAACCAAACGCGGACGCGGACGTATCGCCTTCCAGGCCACGCCAGCCAACACCAAGGTCAAGCTGACGGGGAGCAACTCATCAAAGAACCAGCAGGCCCAGGTAATCCACAGGTGACACAATGCCGAAACATGATCCGGCGGCAGTGTTAGGAACGCCCCCTGCCTCGTCCGCCTCTAATACAGTCTCATCAAGTTTCGTGACACATTCTCAACTTGATTGTCGCGCCACAAACGACACACAAACTCTGCTGCCGACCATTTCAATGTTGTGGGCAGCAGCGGTATTCAGTGAAACCAACGCGACGGAATAGTACCCCAGCTGACAACTGCGCCTGATTCAGGCAGGGTCGAGAATCTCGCGCGCAGCTGCTTTCGCGACGAACGCCGAGCGTGTCATGCCGCGCATGTGCGCCGTTTCGTCGAGGGTATCAAGAAACTCCTTCTCTAGGCTCAAGTTAACCCGTACGACCCGTTTCCGATCGCGTATAAATGGAATCATCATCAATACTGCACCCTCCTCGATACTTCCGGCAATTCGCTCTAGCACTGCTTCGATACCAAGCGGCGGTACCGGGTCGCAGTCCTCAAAAAACAAGCTCAACGCCTCAATGGCGTTCGGTACAACGTCATCGAAGTTGTCCGCGGCTGAATAGCATCCCGGAACCTCTGGAAACTCGATTCCATAAGCGCTACCTGGATCCTTGTTGATGACGGCGACATAGTGCATAGCTGCCTCCTCAGTTCCAGCCTACCTGCCTAGCGATGCCCCGAGCAGTACCTATGGGCAAATCCTTCTTCGGGTGCGGAACGACCACGGTCACCGAACCTTTTCTGAACTTGTGATGTGATCCCTTAATACTCACGAGTTTAAAACCTTCGGCCTCGAGACGCTTGACGATATCTCGGCTATTTCGCAACATACACAATTATATACACACTTTATGTACACAACAAAATCAGCACGAAGCAGGTGTGTCAAGCATCTTCCACGATTGCGAGGAGGCGTTAGCCAGACGCTCCCTGACAGCCGCACTGCAGATGTTGAGTAACCGAGGGTAGCATTGGTCAATTGATCTACAAGATCATGTATTTGTGATTGAGTCTGAATTTGACCTTGATGTATTGCGATTTTCAAGAGCTTATGCGTGATTTACGTACGGAGACAATCGTGCGATCAATACGGACACCAATTAGCACGATACATGCCAGCACTGTGACGGAGCGACTAAAACTGACCACCCGCTTCGGCTTCCCAGGTACCCTCGAGGCAGCGATTAGAACTGTCCAGTTGACGACATCCCCACCGGCCGCCGAGCCGGTCTATAGTCTGATACGGTTCCCACTCAACGCGCAGGTTCGTACTCATCGTCACGAAATCACCTACCAAATCGCGGGATGCTTAGCTGGAAACGCGGATTATGTCAATCAACGATCGGCACTTGCCCCCACGCAAGGCTCATATCAAAAATCGCCGCTTGCGCGTCGCTATAAATAAGTCTGTGAGGTTCCCTTACTTCGATGACGCGAGTGAAGTGAGTCTATGCTAAGTGCCGCCGACAACGTACGACTGACACAGACCGGTCCAGGCACCTCTATGGGTCGCACGTTCCGCAAGTACTGGATGCCTGCACTACTTTCACGCGAATTGCCGAGTCCTGACTGTACACCCGTGCGATTGAAGCTCCTCGGTGAGGATTTTGTTGCATTTCGAGATACACTCGGAAAAGTTGGCATTGTTGAGCCCCGTTGCCCGCACCGAGGCGCGAACCTCTTTTTCGGCCGGAACGAAGCATGTGGATTGCGCTGCACCTACCATGGCTGGAAATTTGATCGCCATGGCAACTGCGTAGACATCCCTAATGCGACGCCGGAGGTCGCAGCACGGCTGATGCCGCGAGCCGGCATTGAAGCACTGACGGTCGAGGAGTGCGGCGACATCGTGTGGGCACACTTTGGTGATTCGCCACCGCCACTCCCTGACTTTGAGTACTTGTCGGTGCCACCTGAACAAAGATTTGTTTCAAAGAAGCTTCAGCAGTGCAACTGGGCTCAAGCAGTAGAAGGTGGACTCGATACCGCTCATTTCTCCTATCTCCATGCCGGAATTTACGATGGCGAAAAAGCGAGCCTACTCGATGCAGGCAAGCGTCCAACAACGAAGGGTGAAAATGAACCCCCGAATCAAGCCAGGCTTCGTTGGCTCATCGAAGACGGTGCACCGAGATTTACGGTTCTCGATCACGACGCCGGTTTTCTACTCTGTGCCGTGCGAACCGCGGACTATGACCAAACCTACTGGCGTATGACGCAGTACCTGCTTCCCAACCACTCACTAACTCCTGGGAACTTCCCGGACGATACGAGCCTGATGAACACTTGGGTTCCTTACGACGACGAATCATGCTGGATCTTCTGCTATGCGTGGCATCCAGATCGCGAGATTTCTAATCGTGAACGTGACCGCTATCTCAAAGGGAGTGGTCTATTCGCTGAAGTCGACGAAGAGTTCATACCCGTACGTCGCCGTGAAAACGATTACCTCATTGATCGAGATATGCAGCAAAGCGTAAACTACACGGGGATCGGAAACATTTCCGAACAAGACCAAGCGGTTGCGGATAGTCAAGGAGTCATTGCTGATCGTGCCCGGGAATTGTTGGTGCAAACTGATCTAGGTATCACGCGGTTTCGTGCGACGATCCTAAACGCGTGTGAGGCTGCTGAATGCGGAAATCAACCGAAAGGTGCATCCAATCCCGCCGCATATCGCGTACGATCAGGTGACTACATTTCTCAACCGACGGAGAGTTTGGCTGACGTGGTAACTGAACGGTTTGGCGATCTTTGTGGCAAAAACATCGTCTATCCATGAGCAGCGTGTCCGAGGACTTGCAGATGAGGTCGCCGTGCACAGCGGCTAGTACTACAGCGCACCAGATCGAAGCTTCTCTTCTGCGCTACGTTACTCTTGCGATAGCGTGCGTCTACCTAACCGCATGCGGCGGCGGTGGCGGCGGAGAAAGTGCTAATCCACCGCCTTCGCCTCAACCCCCTACACAACCACCTTCGACACCTGTGGCCGGAGGATGCTCCGTTACGGTTACCGATGGACCCTTCGAATTGGTTTGGCCACGAGACTCCTGGGAAACAAGGTCGCCTGAATCTCAGGGGCTGTGCCCGGATGAACTCGAAGAGGCGTCGAACTATGCATTCGCAACAGGCAATGCCACTGGGGCAGTCCTCGTCATCAAAAATGGTTACATCGTCTTTGAGCGATATTCTGAAGATCGAGATCAACAGGATCTCGTGACGAGTTGGTCAGTTGCGAAGAGCATTACAAGCGCATTGATGGGTATTGCACTCGAGGAGGAACGCATTTCCGCTCTTGGTCAAAGCGTTGGAGCATTCGTTGAAGCTTGGGACGACGGTAAAAAAGCAGACATCACTATCGATCACATGATGACCCTTCGCACGGCGTTGACTGAACCTAATGCCGCCGAGTTCTACAACTCGGCTGATCAACTTGCGATGGCTGTTGAGCGAGAACTCGTCGGTGATCCTGGCGAGCAACACATCGGCTATTCAAATGCTGACGTCATGGTCGCAGGTGAGGTCATTGAACAGTCAACGGGTATGAGTGCTCAAGAGTATTTCGATCTCCGCATCGGACAAACCATCGGACTCGCAGGCGAGTGGTGGACCGACGAGGGAGGAAATGTGCTGACCTATTGTTGCATGGACGGTACAGCGAGAGATTTCGCGCGATTTGGCGTGTTGTTCTCGAGAGATGGCGTCTGGATTGAGGAGCAAGTAGTACCCAGTGGCTGGATCGAATACAGCCAGAGACCAGCCCGCGAAAACGCGAGATATTCGTACTACTGGTGGCCCGTGGAGAGAGGTGGTGTTGGTGCATTCGGCTTACAGGGACAGATGATCGTTATCTATCCTGAATTTGACTTAGTCGTTCTCCGTTTCACTCGTTACACTAGGCGTGGCGACGGACGTGCGGTACGTACTCCGACGAACTATCACGACACCCCGGCTCCACAGAACTTCGACAACGCCACATTCCTTACGTTGGCTCGAGACGCGGTACCTAACTAACTAAACAAGCAAACCACGCAGGTTAGTTGTCTCCTGCAGCGCGGTAATCGAATTGGCTTCTAGATTCAATCGTTATACAAACGGTCGGCCGTATATATCCGATGCTTTCTCATAGCGCACGCTGTTAAGACGGCGAGCTTGGTCTAAACACGAGAACGCGACTTTCACCTCGTGCGCGAAGTCCATATTAATTGGCTTCGGTGTCGCACTCGATACAAACATCGGAGCTTCGATCGCAAGATACGCTGCTGAAATGCCTGCGTTCATCAATCCGTCCACGTTTTCCTCGATCGCATCAGCACATATTCCAAGCGCGTGTGTACCTGTCACCATATGTAACGGGAAGAAGCCCTGCGTGTAATTGAAAAGCGCTAAGACGTCTTCGGCTACCTGTCGTTCATTTTCCGCGAGCACGTGGGTATGAACGGCAAACGTATTCGCTTTAAGTACTTCGTCGTAGCGATCGTCAAATCGACTGGACTCAATGTCGATAGATGGAGGCCACGCAAAGCGATCTGATTTCGTCGCACCTTTCCCAATCCTTGCTAAGTCTTCATCTGGACCTGCGCTTGCAAGGTAAGCTAATCCCGCAGCGACTTCAGACTCCACACTGAACCTAATGCCGTAGGCCAATCGGATGGTGCCGTGGAATGCATGTCGAACCCATCCACTCATGATCTTTGGCAAATGACCCGCTAGCGTATCATCAACGCCTGCGCTTGCTATTTCATCATCGAAGTAGCGAACCAACGCTCGATACGCCCTTCGCTCGCCAAAACCGTCCTCAACTCGTGCAAGTTTCGGCGTTTCGACTTCGTCAGCTAAATCCAAACGACGAATATAGCGTCGGTGTCGCGTTTCGATCGTCTCTCGATCCGCGCCGAATCCGTGCATGGCTAGCAACATCATTGGCAGATGATCGGTCAGATGTCCACGGTAATCGGGCTCGTAAGCATCCCGATGCTGAAGCAAGAGATTATTGAGCCAGAGCGGGCAACTCAAAGATTCAGTTCCGTATGTCATTCGAACTTAACCTACGGTTATTTAGGGTTCACGTATTGAAGAAATGTACCGCAACAATAAGTCTAAGAATCTCCTTCTCGTACCAAGACGACTTGGTTTGCGTCCAATGAATCGAAGCGCTGCGTCGCCCCGCCGAGCCATTGCACGACTACGTTTTGCACAGAGTCTGCGTCTCCAAGTCCAAAATGAAGACGTGGGTCTCTCGAAGATAGGTAACTACTTGCGCGTTGTACCACTCGCGTAACGGTTCGCTCACCTAACTCCAGCGAAACGGAAGCGCCGATCGCTGGCCTACCAACGCTATCGTGCACGTCAAACATCAACCAACGACCTGTCGAACGGGACTGGTTGACCAAGAGCTTCGTCGGCTGGTCTCGATCCACTAGAACTATCTCGAGTCGCCCGTCATCGTCAACATCTCCAACCGCAGCTCCGCGGCTCGTATTAATTGCATCCGAATGTTCGATCAATTCGAATCGACCTTCTGGTGTTCCTCGATAGAGCGAATTTGGTTCCGCGAATTTATCGCCTCTATGTGGTTTCGACAGTCTTGTAACGGCGCCATTAGCTTCGAATACATCTAACCAGCCATCGTTGTCTAAATCGTCCACTATCAAGCCGAAGCGTGTATAGCGCTGCGTGTGGATGCTCAAGCCAACCTGAGCCGTGATATCGCGGAAATAGTCACCTTCGTTTCGAAAGACGTAATCCGACTCAGTGGTGATATGTACGATCATAACGTCTTGATCTTGGTCATCATCAAGATCCGTTGCGACTATCCCCATCCCAGCGCGCGCAACGCCATGCTGATCAACCGCACAGTTCCATACCGCCGCTTCATCTACGAATCGAAATCCTCCTTGATTTAGCCACAAATTGTTTGGTGATGTGTCGTTGGCAACCAATACATCCAATAATCCGTCATCGTTGAAATCAACGGTGACAATTCCTAAGCCATTACCTTTAGAGCCTAATACACCCGCTGACCTCGTCACGTCGACAAAACGGCCATCCCCGTCATTGCGGAAAACGCGGTCCTGCGCTGGTGAGTTGTAGTGAGAAGGCGAGCAGTAATCGCGACTACCGAGCATCATTTGATAGCACTCCGGCTCCATCGCTTCACTCCACTCAATGTAGTTCACAATCCAAAGATCAAGATCACCATCTCGATCGAAGTCTGCAAATGCAGTAGCTGTTGACCAATCTTCAAGTCTGAACCCAGCGCTCTCCGTGATGTCTCTAAATTGGTTTTCTCCTTCGTTCAACAGTAGGACGTTACTACCCAGTTGAGTGATGAATAAATCTGGCAACGTGTCGTTATTGATATCCCCAACCGCAACTCCCATGCTATAGCCAAGATTCCTTGATGCATCACCCGCATCAAGCAAATCGAACTGACCGGAACCGTTGTTTACGTACAGCTTGTTCGCGTGATCTTCCGACTGTTCGTCGAGTGATCCACTCTGTACGAAATAAAGATCCAGGTCGCCATCCTGCTCCACATCAAACAGCGCCACACCGCCACCCATGATTTCGGGTAATCGATGATTAGCCGTTCCACCGGAGAGGTAGGTGTAGCTAAGACCGCGCTGCCCGCTTTCGTCCGCCAATTCAATCCGAGACGTGCTGCTATCGAATTCAGCACAGGCGACGAGAAGAACCGTTAATACAACGATTGATAGAAGCTTCACTGACTTGCGGTTTCTATTTGCATGCGTTTGATTTGTATTCGTTGCTGCTCAATCGAAGCAAGCATCGCCGCGCTGGCACCGTGTAATTTCGCACTATCTAGTGCTTTAAGTGCTTCGTCTTCGTTTTGCAAAATCGTTTCCGCTCGAGCTAAATTAACGTAAGCCGGTACGTGTTTCGGATCGATAGACGTAGCGACTCGGTATAGATTTGCCGCCTCCGGCCATCGGTCCATAAACCCCATGCATATCCCGAGGTACGTGTAGAGATCTGCATCGTCTTCTTTCAGACCAATCGCCTGATCGAGCAGGTGGCTCGCTTCGAGCCATTTTTTCTCTTCCATCAACAATTGCGCTTTCTGAGAATAAGCCCAATGAAGCTTCGGATCAATCGCGATAGCTCTATCTAGTTGCTGAATCGCACCTACACGGTCTCCTTGAGCTCGCAGCAAACTCGCTGCTCCGGTACGCAGAACATAGAAGTCGGGATGGAGTTGTATGCCTTCCTCAAGTATCTTGAGCGCTTGGTTGGCTTCACCCCGCAACTCGTAGACACTACTAAGAAGGTGGAGGACATGTTTGTTAGTTGGGTGTTCGTCACGTAATTCTGAGAGCAGTAGAAGAGCTGGTCCGAATGCCCTCGAACGAATGAGTCGGACTGCTTGTGAAAGCTGAACGATTAGATGGTCTACGGCGTGTTCGTTCTTTCTCTCCGCGACCGGATCTGCCCATCGAATCGGTGCTGCATTCGGTAACCCGCTGAGCAACTTCGAACCTAGCTCTCTCTCTCCCGACCGAATTAGTGCACTTGCGCGCAATCGCTGTACATTAACGTGTTGTTCTAGTTCTCCCGCTCGCGAAATCGCTACGAGCGCGGCTTTGGGGTCGTTCAATCCCATGTGCGCGTGCGCTTGCCCCAATTGCGTGTACGGATCATCCGAGATTTCTGCCGCATGCTCAAAACACGCGAGTGCTTCGTCGAACCGACTACTATCTAGCAAGAGTTTCCCTTTTTGAATCCATGCGGGTGCGTATTCAGGGTCTCTCTCTAACGCAACCGAGATCTTTTCAACGGCTTGATCAAGGTCGAATCTTGCCGCAAGCAATATCGCGTGGTAATACGGCCAACTAAATTCTTCTGGTTGAAGCGTGGTAGCCAACTCATAGGCTTGAAGCGCTTCTTCGGAGAAGCCATGCAGTTCATAAATAACACCTAATTCGCCAATGGCAGTCGGATCGGTTGGGTCATTACGAACGCGTTGCTGATATTCGGTAACTTTCTGCTGTACTTTTTCGTCAGCTTCGACGGTGATCACATTCGACAAAGCCAACGCTCGTGACTCGACACTCTCGGCACAACTCGCGAGCAAAAACGCCGCAAGTAGTGCGACACCGCCAATTCGCACAAGGGTAAGTACAGTCGCGATTGCGCCGTGTCGCGCCTCGCTCTGCCAGATATTCGGGAGAAACTGCAGGTTCATATGCTGCGGTATTACACTCTAAAGGTCAGCTGTGCGCTCATAGTCGATTACACAGGTACCTCGCCATAGCAACGACAAACATCAGCACGATGTCTTTGCAGCGCTCATTCAGTGCAAGAAACCCCCTTCGCAAGAAACACCGCGATGATGTTTACGGGTTTGACGGAAACACGTCATTAACGATGAGCGTCGTAACGGCGCGCTCCACTTTAGCGTTGTTTGGATCAATTGCTTTGGCACGATTTATGGCGACCAACGCCTCCTCGTAGCGATGCATTTCACTAAGACTCAACGCAAGACTCGCCAGTACGTCAACGTTGTCCGGTTCTAGCGAATTTGCCTTCGACAAATACGAAACAGACTCGGACCAATCTCCTTCGCCTCCTGTAATTACACCGAGCAAGTAGTAGGTATTGGAATCAGGCACACGATGGATAAGTGAAGCTTCCAACGTCTGCCGCGCGGATTCTGCCTCGCCTTGCGCTACGAGCAAGTTAGCCTTCGCGTCGTACGCTGGTACGAAATCGTTTTTTCGTTCAATCGTCTGTTTGTAGTGCGCTAATGCGGCGGCTAGCTGCCCAACTGATTCGAACAACAGCCCAAGATTGAACGGTAACAGGTGTTCGTCTGGGAATGCGAGTAACCCTTCCTGCAACACGTCAATTGCTTCCTGAGGTCTCCCCAATCTAGTTAGCGCAGCGCTACGCAGCTCAATGAGATAAGGCTCATCGGGATGACGTTCCTGCAGCGAATTAAGAAGCGACAGTGCATCCTGCGCGCGTCCGCCATCAATTAGCTTCTGTGCAAGGATGGACTCTCCGCTTAAACCCCTCGTAAATTCAACGACCGCACCCGCAATCGGATCAGTCCATGACATCTTGACGGGTTTGTTCGAACTCTCGCCCGTGATTTCATAGAGCGGGGTATTGCCAGCTGCTCGGCTTACTCTATCTCGAACGAGCTCTGCATACGGCGGCAATCCTCCTTCGGGTAGAGCATCTATGTGCTGAACCGCAGCATCTATGTCACCAAGTTCCAGTTTGCATTGAGCGGTACCCAACGTCAAAGGCAGTGCGTCAATGCCAATCAGAGCTGTCTTAGCCTGCTCAAAGGTCTTACACGCCAGATCGTGTTCACCAAGATCGAGCAACCAAAAGCCCTTTGCCAAGTAGCTCGGTAAATAGGAATCGTCAAGTTCAATTGCATGGCCCATTAATTCGACTGCAATCTCAATCTGACCTTGGGACGAATGTGCAAGACTCTCGAGATACGGCCATCGAACGTCTTTCGAGTCGAGCTGACGCGCTTGCTGGTAGGTCGTGATAGCAGCTGCTGTGAACGTATTCGCATCGTAAGCCATCGCTAGTCGGCCGCGATACATTGCCGATCTCGGATTCTCGATAACGTCGCTCACCAAACTTGCAAGGAACTGCCGAAGTTCCGGGTCGGGCGTCTCCGAAGTTGCGTTCACAGGATCCCCTACAACTGAAGTCGATTGACCGCACCCTACGAGAGCGACTAATACAGTTAGGAGGCACAATCCAGCAAAGCGGCTGTGGATAACGTCTTTTTCTCTCGGCAAGTGCGCGACCCCGTAATTCACGGACTAATTAGTAGACAAGCGCACAGCTCGTATCAATCACTTAATAAAAAAGCCGGTGATGGCGAACCATCACCGACTCTAAGGTTAGAAAAAAGGTGTTAGAAGGAGAACGTCACCGAAGTGTATCCCTGTCGACCCATGATGTTATCAAGATAGGACTCATGTCCTTGCTGTCGTAACGCAAGGTCAGGATACGTATCAAAGATGTTTCTCACCGCGACGTTCACAGTCATCTCGCTGAAACCTAAGGTGTCAGGCCTGCGATACGTGTAACTCGTGTCCCAGTAGTGACGTGAGTCGATCTTGCACTGCGGCCAGATCCATCGGTGTGCACATGCATCCGATTCTGGAATTGGCACGCCATCAGCGTTCGGTCGACCGTTAATCACGCCTGCTTCCACTGCCTCATCCCAGCCAGCATTGAGCGTTGTGACACTGTCATGCCATCGACCACTCAGCTGTAACGTGTGGTCGTTGTAGAACCATCGAAGTCCAAGATTGACACGGAATTCCGGGGCAGGTGCTAGCGCATCCATCATTGACGCCGTACCACCATCGTTGTAGCCACCGATGGTGAACGAGCCACCACCTTGGTTGTGATTACCGACACCGTCGATCTCAACGCCCGCAAGCGGATGTTCAGCTTCATTCGGGATATCAGGATCATCTGCATACAAGATATTTCTCATACTCACCAGCTGCGTAGCACTGGCGCTTAAACCAAAGGTGCCATAGTCGCCACCGATCATTGGAATATCTTCTGCGTCAAACGTGTACGTCAACGCATAGATGATCGTTTCGGTCGTCTGTTTGCCCTGCTGTAGCCAAGGCTGGTCGACGTCTGTCAAACCAAGACCCGTTGCACCCCGACTGCGAAGGACGCGAGCGTTACCGATGCCCGTACCACCTTCACCTTGGCCGTTTTTCGCACCAGAGTTAACCCAGTCAATGGCCGCTTGAACTTTGCATGCGGCTTCTTCAGGATATAGCTCTACGTAGGAAAGCGGCGAAATGAGGCGACCTGGACCGGTCGGGTCAGCAGGATCTTCCTCAAACAACCATGGATGTGCTGCTTCCGTTACGTTTGTCGGATCAAACCACTTCAATGGCGTACCAGGTCCTGGGCATTGCCGCGAGGCGTACCACTCATCAATACCAATCTCGTTGACATTCACGTTTCGTGCCGCACCTGCTTGCTCGGCTTTGCCTTCAAATACGACGTTCGTGTAGTCGACGTCGATCACCATCGTCCCATCAAGCAACTTTAACGAGACCCCTGCATTCCACAAGTCTGAGAACTCCGGACCAAGGTCTGAGTTCGGACCTGCAAACGCATTCACGTTCGGTGCATTCACTGACATACCAGCCAATTGACACGCGGGATCATTACCGGCAGCTAGCTCCGGGAAGTTGTAACAGAGATAGTCTGCCACCGACTGAGGCGCCGGGGTTCCGATTGCTCGTTGTCCACCGTATTGGCCTGGTTCGCCAAATAGCGCATACAGACCAGGCGTCACAAAACCTTCCGTCGCACTTGCACGAATCGCCAACCAATCGGTTGGAGAATAACGCATTGCAATCTTCGGAATTGTCGTCGTGAACGTGACCTCACCAGGTTGTCCGATGACACCATAGGTGAAGATTTCAGCATAACGACCTGCAATCTGCACTTCCATATCACCTAGGAGATCATCCTGGATTAGTGGTAATTGCAGTTCGGCGTAAACAGCCGTAGAGCGTTGACCACTCACACGGAAGCCACGCTTCCCACCACCAAGTGCAGATTGGTTGATCACACTAGACCGATACTCTTCTGTCTCTTCACGAAAGTGCGAACCGATCGCGAACCCAACAGGCGCATCGTTGTACGGCAACGAGAATAGATTTGAATTCGAAGCGGTTATGTCGAATAAGTCCATACCGAGCGTCTGCAGGTTGTACTCCATCGTAATACCTGCGTTCCGGTTTTCAAACTCAGTATTAACTGCTTCAGAGTCTGCCGGAGTCCAACCCGGATCGTCCTCATCCGGGAATTTATTCGAAGGATCCCCAATGAACTGACCGTCTGGCGTGTGTGCCAAATAGGAAGTACTGAAGGGGTTCCAGCAAGCTTCCAGATTCTGGTCGTCACCGCCACCTTGACAGCGTAGCGAATCAACCATCAACCACCATTGCGGTTCAGGATACTGTCGTTCGCGTTTGCCCCGAGCATAGACGAAGTCGCTGTTAACGATCCACGTCGTGTCAGGAATCTGAATCTCAGAACCTAAACGTAATCGGATGTTGTCACGTTGCGCGCGTCGTTGATACGTACCGATACCTTGCTCGTCGAGATCAGCCCACTCGATATTTAGGTTGTGCAATTGCTTCGGGTGAACGTTAAGGTCGCCATCTGGCATTCGGACATCTTCGAAGAGGCGGATACCGCCGCTTCCCATTTCCGCGAAGTCGCCGTCAAAGCGATCCGGGATACCGTCCATGTCTGAATCCATCTCAGCACTTAACAAGATGACTCGTGCTTCCGGATCTCGTTGAGCGTTGAAGTCCGCATCAGGAATACCATCAGGAATCGGTTCGCCATTCTCGTCAACGCTACCATCTAGGCTAGTCTCATCGGACATATCCCAAGTTCGATCCGGGATGCCATCGCCGTCTGCATCCTGCGCAAAGACGTACAGCTCACCCGGTTCCTCACCATACTCGTACAAACCATTTCCATTCAAGTCGACCCAACTTAGTTCTTTGAGGTCGGTCGTGAATGCTGGGTGAGCTCGAGCGTCAGCAGGAATCGCGGAACCATCGCCAAACACGGCACCTGACGCTGGGTCATACCACGTGTTATGAGCAATCGCGCGGAATGGATTTCCGGGATTAGAGCCGATCGCGATCGGTACCCGATTGCCATACCAAACGCCAGACGGCGTTTCGTCGAAGGCGCCCGTTACGTCACGTGTGTAGTAATCAAGGATCGTCAAACCGATTTCACCGTGAATACTCACGTAGTCATTGAACTCATGCTCGAAAAACGCGTAGCCCTTGTATTGGTCTGATTCCGCTTGCATGTCCTGCATGTCAGAGATGATGTTCCGGCAATTACCAGTTCCACCCCAAGGGGTCACGATACCATTGAGGAAGCTTCCTCGCTTGTCATAGTCGTTCTTCAGCCACTGCCAGTTCTGCACAACCGGTTCACCCGTCCTGGAGTCGATCACTTCGACATCAGCACCATCAAGAACGACTCGTTCGTCGACAGTTCCGGGATCGTCATACCCAGCTCCAAAGCCATAGCCGCATCCTGGATCAGGGAACAGATTGTTCCACTCACCGGATTCCAGCTGTCGCCAATCATCACCTAACGTGCCTAGCGAGTCAGCAAGTCTGTTCCCTGCACCATACAGTCTGTTTTCAGCCGGGGCTCCAAAGTTCCGTTCGCCCATAGAGTTGCGCACGGGAACGCGCCAGTCACTTGGGTTACTTCGGTCGCCAGCATCTGACCAACCAGGAGCAATTCGGTTATTCCATGGGTTTTGCAAACCAACTATGTACTCAGGACGTTCAGTGTGAGCCATCTGTGAAATATCTCGTAATTCCAACGAGAACACAGCTTTGGTTCGCTCACCTTGCGCGCCCGCAAGCATCGACAACCCCTGATTTGGTGCGCCACCGCGCAATGCCATCTGGTTGTTGTAGTTGATGCGTAACCCTTCGAAGTTCTTATTCGGAATGATGTTGATAACACCAGCAACTGCTTCTGCACCGTATAACGCGGATGCTCCGTCTAGGATCGTTTCGACCCGACCGATAGCAATCTGCGGGTACGTGTTGGTTACATCGACACCAGTCCGACGTCCCCAAGTATTGGTATCAGCAGGTAGTCGATGTGAATCCATCATCGTCATCGTAGCGCGCGCGCCCAATCCGCGGATATTGGCCCAGACTTCTGAACCTTGATTCCACTGTTGGTCGTCGGCGGCGTCACCTTCAAACGGAGCCGCATTGGCGTTAACGCCAAATTGGAACGTTTGATCGAAAATGATGTCTCCCATATCGGGTGTGCCGGCGAGTTCGATATCGAGCTCGTCTGTCACGTGCATGGGCGATGGCAAGTCGAAGTTATCGCGACGGATAAAAGACCCCGTCACGATGAGTTCTTCCACTTCCTCTGCTTCTTCCTCTTCGTCCTCTTCTGCGTCATCGGCTTGCTGCCCGAACGCGCCAGAAGACCACATGAGGCCTGCAACTGCGACAAGTGACACCCACTTGTTGAAGTGATTCTGCATGGGTTCCTCCCCTTTTTTCTACCTCTATTTTCATAAAGGCCCGCCCCGAATAAGTGTGACCTTCCCAGCTCACACAAGTCATCGGAGTTTTGCAGTGGTGTTTCTAAATGTTTCACACCCAATTGTCAAGAGAAAAAGCCACTTTTTTTCATTTTTGTTGTCCAATGAGGGTAGTGCTATCGTCGCGAGTTCGTCGATCGATTTGTGTATCACTAGTACTTTAGCTTGGTGACATCAGCGATTTCACGCCTTCAGGACTTGCCAAATCTACGAAGTCATCGCTCGAGCGACTCAATTACTGATTAACGTAGAACTACGTGACCTCAGACGCAATCATTGACTCCGACTCGCTCAGTGCCCGATGTCGAACATACCTATTTAGTTTGCCTCACCTCACTATCGATTTTTAAAATCGTGTCGCAACGCAGCAATCGCGTGAGGCGATTTGGTCCGAAGGCATTGATAAGACGAGAGTATTCCGATTCAGTTGTCGGCCTCATTGCCATCTCCGTCGTCCTATCGCTTCTTGTCGCTTGTACACCTAAAAGCGAACAAGCACAATCGAGTAACTCTCGATACGATCCTTTACCTAACTCGGTCATTTCACGTATTTCTGATGAATCGCTCCGAGACTATATTGCTACCCTAGCCGAAACGGTGTCAAAGAGCGATTCGAGTAGCGAAGCGATCGGACGGTTGGCTATGGCGTATGACGCGAATGGTTTCGATGACACAGCCGAATCTGCGTATCGAGCCTCGGTAGCTAGATATCCTGATCAGTTCAAATGGCAGTATTTATTCGCTTTACGCTTACAAAAAAATGGCGATTTAGAGAGTGCGATAGAAGTTGCACAGGAGGCGATCAAACTAAACGACGCATATCCTGCGTTGTATGTCCGGCTCGGCAGCTGGTTGTTGGATCGCGGTCAACCAGCAGCCGCGAACGATGCCTTCGAGCGCGCGGTTGAGCTCGGCGCAGGTCCTGCCGCAGAACTTGGCGCTGCTCGCTCACACCTGAAGCTAGAAAATCATTCGGCTGCGCTCGAGATTCTTAGATCGGTCGTGACTCGTACAAGCCATCCAGTTGCGTTTCGGTTACTCAGCGACACATGGCGGGAATTAGGCGACGAGGAAAAATCCCGCGAGTATCTTGAGTATGTAACCCAAACCAAGTCAATGTGGTTTGATGATCCTCTGTTGGCTGAGATGAGGGAACACACGCGCGGTAATGGTGAACGTATGCGTGACGTCGAACTGATGCTCGGAAGCGGCTTGGTCGATGATGCTTTGCTCGCACTCAAATCGTTAGATTCAGAGAGTGCGCCTGACTTCAACGTGCAATACCACTACGCTTTAGCCTACTTTCAGAATCAAGCATTCGATCAAGCCGAACAGCACCTCAAGAGGGCAATTGAGCTCGAACCGGTGCACTATCCGTCGCACTTGTTGTTGGCTTCACTATATCAACGTCGAGACGACAACGTTAATGCCGCAAATCACCTTGAACACGTTGTCAAAATCTACCCGAAACTCCAAATTGCGCATCAAGAGCTTGGCTTCGTGCGATTACGCCTCGGTGATACAAATGGTGCACTTGAGAGTCTTGAAGCAGCAATCAGCCTCGATTCGACTGCGCCAAACGTCCATTACTATGCCGGTGTCATTCTTGGTGAAAGGGGACTGTGCGAACGCGCATTGGAAAAGTTTGAAACCGCATTAGCACTCGAAAGGAATCACGCGAAGGCTCGAATTGGCGTCTCTGAATGTGTCCGCGCGTTAAGCCTGTCAGATTCAAGCAATACGAGCGCGCCGAACGAATGACCTCTCTCCGAAGTTGGTTTGGTCGATTCAATCACTTCCATCCCGCCATCCAGCTTTTATGTGTGCTGTGCTCCACATTAACAGTTCTCTCGTGCATGGAAGAACCGAGTGATACGCACAGCTCACCCAACGTTTGGTTTGACGAAGCCGCGAGCACTAGAGGATTGGCGTTTTCCCATGTCAGCGGTGCTAGCGGCGAATTCCACCTACCTGAAATAACCGGTGGTGGGGTCGCGTTGCTTGATGTCGAAAACGACGGGGATTTGGACGTCTACTTCATCCAAAGTGGATTCCTTCACAGCGAGCAACCTGACTCTCGCCGTAATGAACTCTACCTCAATAACGGTGATGGAACGTTTCGCAAATCGGAGCAACTCGACGATCACGCCGATCCAGGTTACGGCATGGGTGTTGCTACGGGTGACTATGACAACGACGGCGACGTGGACATTTACGTAACAAACGTGGGTAGGAACACACTGCTTCAGAACGATGGCACTGGCTTATTTATGGATGTAACGACAATCGCAGGTGTTGGTGACGAGAGCTGGGGGACCGCCACGTCGTTCGCGGACTTTGATCGAGATGGCTTTCTAGATCTCTACGTCGCCAACTACCTACATTGGGATCCGTCAACCGCATTGGACTGCTACGCGACCAACATTGAGACCTACTGCGTACCACTACACAACTACGCTGCGATGGATCGTGTCTTTCGCAATAACGGCGATGGCACATTCACAGATCGCTCACTCTCAGCAGGCTTAGCTTCCGCATTCGGCAACGGCTTAGGTGTAGTTAGCGTAGACGTTAACAATGACGGAAGGGTGGATGTCTTCGTCGCAAACGATTCAATGGTCAATCAGCTATGGATCAATCAAGGAGACTTCACCTTCGTCAATGATGCGTGGTACTGGGGATCCGCGATGGATGATCACGGCATCGAGAAAGCCGGCATGGGAGTCGCAACGGGAGACTTCGATGAGGATGCTGATTTTGACGTCCTAGTGGTGAACATTGAAGAGCAAACCGATTCGTATTTCCGCAACGAAGTCTCCTATTTCACCGACGCAACTGGCGTTGTGAGTCTAGGTGCACACAGTCGCCGCTACACACGTTTTGGACTGATCGTATCCGACTTGGATAACGACAGTTGTTATGACCTATATCAGGCCAACGGCAGCGTATATCACGACGAGGAAGATCTACAGAAGGTCGATTATTTTCAGGAACCGAACACTTTATATCGTGGTACTTGTGACGGCCGTTTCGAATTGGTCTCACCGGAGGGTGGCACCGCACAACCTGTGATACACACGAGTCGCGGGATGGCGATTGGAGACTTGGATGGCGACGGTAGCCAAGACTTGGTCGTCGTCAACAAGGACTCACCGGCATCACTACTCATGAACGTTAGCGATCAAGAAGCGGCCTCAAGCAGCATCCGCTTCCGTGTTCTAAATGAACATGACCGGGATGCCTACAACGCTCGAGTCACAGCACATCTTGCGCAGAGAATCTTGACCAAACGCGTTCAAACGGACGGTAGCTACCTTTCAGCACATGATCCGCACGTTCATTTCGGCATAGGTGCAGAGACCGAACTCACAGACGTAACGGTTTTATGGGAAGACGGCGAATCTGAGTTATTTGGCACGTTCGCCGTAGACGGCCTATACACGCTAATTCGCGGGAACGGCGAAACAGTCAAGTAAACAAAATCGAGGTACATGCAGGGTTAGCCCCGGCTCTTATACGGTAGCCAACAACCGTGTCGATCCGCGGTCGTCAGTTCACTAATTCGGGCGGAATCCACCAGCTTGAGTTGTCAGCAAACACTCGATCGGGTTTTGCGTTCGAATCGATCGAATCCACGACCATGCGCGCATCTGGATCCGGTAATAGTGGCTCAGCAAGTAGTCTAGCGTTTTCTAAATCTCCGCGTAAGAGGGCGACATACGCCTGAGCGGATTGAATGTCACGATCCGCAGCAGCCTTTGCCAAGGCGTCTAAGCGTTGTGCAGCGGCGGCGAGATCACCACAGAAAGCATCGGCACGTGCGAGCGCTACGTGGGCCTCTCCCCAAGTACTACGTAGAGTGACTGCTCTCTGCAACGCCTCACGACCGTCACAGTGTCTCTCCGCTAGTCGCGATAACGCAAACCAGTAGTAGAAGTAGGGGTTCGACGGGTTTCGCTCAACTAGTTGCATGTAGTACTCCTGAGCGTGAGGATACAAAGCGGCTTGAAGTGACATAGCCGCGGCTAATGTACGGTAGAGGTCTTCGTCCGAGTCGAGTTCCACAGCCTTCTGCACTGCGACCAGCCCTTGAAGGTATTTTTCACCGTCCTCTGAATCACGTAACAATCGCGCGAGAAAGAACCAAGCACTCGCCGCATCTTCCCGAATGGCGAGAAATCGTTTTATCTCCGTCGCTGCCTCATCCAACTCACCTGTAAGTTCTAGAAACGCTGCATACTTCAACGCATATTCAAGATTCTCAGGTTCCAGCTGCGTCGCTTGCAACAACGCGTCGTGGGCGGCTTCCTTGTCGCCCCTCTGGAATGCCCAATCAGCAGCTTGACTAAAGAATCTCCCACTGCGGCTCAGTCCCGCTAACTCAACCATAAGAGGGTCCGTAAGTGGCGGAGCTTGCATGGATGAATTCGCCAACGGCGACCATTGATCCACTTTCGCTTGGTCACCTGTTTGACGGTAGGCAGTCAAGAGCTTGTACGCGATCTGCCCGTTACTAGGCGCGAACACGGCCGCTTTTTCCAGTTGCTCGATAGCAGCCGTCCAATCTTCGCGCGCAAGAGCTACATTTGCGACACCTACCATGATGGCAGCGGAGTCAGGATAAATCCTTTGTGCATTGAGGAACGCAGACTCGGCACCATCGACATCGCCTTGGAGTAGCTTGAGATTGCCAAGACGATACCATGCAGGAACGTAGTCTGGATTACTAAGCACAACTTGATCTAAGTGCGCAATCGCTTCCGCCGTGTCGCCTCTTTGAAGCACGATGATCGCGAGTAAATATCGGTATGCATACACCTCATCGTTACTTAGTGCTTCAGTATAGGCTTGCTCTGCCGAAGCTAACATCTGTTGCGCGTGATAGATGAACGCAAGCTGCCCGAGGATTTCGGCGCGAGCGTTAGGATCCGTCTCCGACTCTAACTGCGCTTCCGAATGTGCTTGCATGCGGCGAATGTCGTCTGCTAGCTCTACAGGTAGGAATTGCAGTTCGGTCTCGATATCACTAGCCCATACGTGAAGCGCCAGCAGCATTGAAAACGCGACTAACGGAAGACGATGGAATTTCATTTGCAACATATCTAACGGGCCAGCACGTGATATTGATTAATTGCCAAGGGACCAAAGGTTCGCGTGTCGTCGTCCGACCACGTTACACGAATTTGAGGTTGCGTAGTCTCTTGCCCTAAACCAAAGACTATCCTCGGATCGTTCGCGGATGCGTAACTTCCATCCGTTCGAACGGTACGACTCACACAGCGTTGGCCGACAATGCTCAATGTCGCGTGATACGCGAGGGTATTCTGATCTTTCACCATCAAGCCAATCCAGTTGTTGTTCGCGGAGGCGACGTTCTGGTAAACACGTAGCGGACCATCATTGTTAGCTACCAAAATGTCCGAATCCCCATCGTTATCGAGATCGGCGAATGCCACGCCCCGGCTAGTTTCTACATTCTCAACGAATTCGTCATCCAAGATCTCGGTGAATTGTCCATCACCTACATTAAGCCAAAGTTGGTTGCGTTGACTAAGGGGTGAGAGTTCGCTCGCACGGTCCGCGTTGGCAATGAGAGACACGGCGCCGTTCGCAGCTAGCAAGTCCAAATCGCCATCAAGGTCCACGTCCACCCACCCTGTACCAAATCCCGTATACGGGTAACTCGATGCACCAAGTTTCGCACTATTTGTCGCATCAATAAACCAACCCTCACCTGAATTTCGAAAAAGTGTATTGGTCTCCGACGTCAAATTCGTCATGAAGAGGTCTACATCACAATCGTGATCAAAATCTCGTCCATCGATTCCCATACTTGCTTCAGATTTGCCGTCGCCGTTGACAGCGGTACCGCTATTCATGGCAACGTTTTCGAATTTGCCATTGCCTAGATTGCGCCATTGAAAATTGACCGTTGGATCATTTGCAACGTATAGGTCAATAAGACCATCGGCGTCAAGATCTGTGCTTATGACACCTAATCCGCTGCCGACGCTTGATTGAATATCCGCGCTCATCGAGACATCCCGGAACGTACTGTCGGTTTGATTCACGTAGAGTTGATCTGGGATTGGTTCGTATGCTGTAGGCGCACAGTAGTCGGATCTGAGGGAGATACCCAAGCATTCTTTGTGCAGCGCAGTGGTAAACCTCACATAGTTCACCACGTAGAGATCGAGTGCACCATCGCCGTTGACATCGGCGAATGACCCGGCAATGGACCAATCCGTCCCAATCAGACCCTTTCCATTGCCAGCAGATTCAAACGTACCATCGCCACGATTCAACCAGAGTTCGTTTTCACCAAAGTTAGCGAGAAAAACGTCTACGTCACCATCAAGATCGATATCGCCGGTTGCGATTCCCATTCCGTATTGGGTCGCGTCAACGTTCGCTTGATCAGTTATTCGCTCGAACAGCAACTTTCCGTCTCTTGTTATGTTTCGATAGAGTTGGTCAGACGGCAGCAGTTTGTCACGCGCATCGAGCGGACCTCCTTGTATGGCCCAAACGTCTAGTAAACCGTCGTCGTCCACATCGAGCACGCCCACCCCTGGACCCAAAATCTCGGCTAGCCAGAGTTGCCCACGCTGACCGTTTTGATGTACAAAGTCTAGATTCGAAGCAGTTGTAACATCTTTAAAAATCTCAGCTTCAGCAAATCCGCTCGAAATTACAAAGAGCACACAGACTGCGTGGACAGTTCTTGAAGCTGTCAACAATGGATTGATTAACTTCCTTGCTATCGGCGTATTGAGCTATAGAGCCGCAAACAAGACTCTCATTGCGTAGGACGAAACCTAATTCGACGCGATGTCAGTTGCCACCTTGGCGTTGAATCGGTACTGTAACAGGTTCAGGTACACGCGTTAGGTTATCCAAACCCGCAAACGAGGAGAATTGGTCCGGAGGAATGATCTTGTCGATGTAGTATTCCTGCATTTCCGCAATTTCTAATGCGGATAGCACGGCAAATTCGTACTCGAAAACGCACCGATTCTTCGCAATGTGAGTGCCTGCGTGCTTCGCAACATCGCACACCACGTTCTGATCAAAATTACCGTACTTCTCGACGTATTGTTCAACCACACGCTTAAGGGAATCCATATGGTGCGAGGGTACAGCCGCCATTAATTCATCGTAATGACGTTGAATGATCGGCGTGGTCTCCCCATGGGCAGCAACTCCCATCCACGCAATACCTACTATATCGCTACGTCGAACACCACCTAGACCGTGAAGGTAGAGATGGGCTAACCGAGCCTGGGAATCCTTGTATCCGTGTTTCGCTGAAGACATCAAATACGGAAGCGCTTCCGCGAATTCGCCGCGAGAGTACAAGAACATACCGCGACGATGGTCGAGGTACGCTCGTTGTTCTGACTCAATCGAATCTTCTGCCTCTCCCGTCACGATCAGATGCTCCATGCCCGATTCGATCTCTGTCTTCTCGGGAACGTCGAATTGGGTATGGCGTTCTGCGCCAACAACCGTGAATGAGGCCGACAGTAGGATGACTAAGGCGGAAAAACGCTTCATCAATGCACGTTGCTTCTGGATTGCATTGTTCACGGCCGACACACCATCAGTCACAATACCGGAATCTTATCACCGCATGACCAGATTGGTGCCAGCGCTTCAGCAGTTAGAAACCGCCGCCGCCACCACCGCCGCCACCGGGACCACCGCCACCACCGGGTCCGCCGCCGCCACCACCACCGGTGCCACCGAAACCACCACTTCGAAAGTTCTCCGCATAGTCGGTTATCTGACCATCTGCGCTGAGTGCGCCAAAAGTCTCAGGATCCAGCTGATCGCGGTACTTATGGAGATCATCAAATGTACAGATCAGTCGGGACATTCTGGTTCCAGCACGTCGCGTCTGTTCGCAGGACACATTGGTTGCTTCCGTACCGTACTTTGCGATATATCCATCAACCAGTTTATCGATCATTGGTTGCTGCGCAGGCGTAATTGCGTTGTAGACCTGCTCATAGGTTTGGCGATAGGCCGGTTCTGTGTTGCCATGCGCCGCAACCCCTAGCCAACCAACACCTCGAGTCGTATCACGTGGTACGTCGCTGGTTCCAGTCATACCAAGCAGGATCGCGCCCAATTGAGCTTGCGACCGTTTCATGCCGCCTTTTGCAGCAATTTCGAGATGCTCGACGGCCTCGCCATATTTCTTTTTACGATATAGCCCGCCTGCGGTGGTGTGGGCATTCATGATTTCAACCATCTCGTTCGGACCTGGTCCCGCCGAAGTCTCGTCAGTGCCTTCACCTACCGCTAGCGAAGTGGGGGCTATCGCTATGGCGAAGCAGATCAGAAGCGTCTGCCTGATCCATTGTTTCGTACTGTTCATCATTTGAGAACCCTCAGTTTCATTGACTTTTTCTGCTATCAAAGTCGGTTATGTGTTTCTGAATCGAATTCGTCGCCTTCTCGATCACGACCATTAGAACGGCACCGCGCCACCTCCGCCTACAGTCGTATCGATTTCGACACCCGGAATTCCTAATGTATCAGCGGGGTCACGGTACTCGATCTCATCGTCGTAGAAACATCTCATATGAGCGATATGCGTACCAGCGGCCCGGTTGATGTCACACGTGACCCCTGTTGCCTTACTCCCGTACCTCGACACATATTCGTCAGTAATGTCCTCGACCATTGACATGTTCTGTTCTGGGATCTTCGCTCGCAAATTCTTCCAGTAGTTCATGATCTCCGGATGAGAATGCCTTGACGCCGCGACACTCAACCAACCAACCGCTTTGACCCAATCTCGTTCGACACCACCTAGGCCTTTCTGATAGATATATCCTAGGCGGGCTTGAGACATTTTGAACCCTTCCTGCGCCGATTCAAGTAAATACGGGTAAGCCTTCTCGTACATGCGTAGTTTGTAGTAGTAACCGCCCATGCTTCGCGAGTCATAGCCTCGCAGGATCTGACGAGCACTTTTTAATCGATTCCGTGCGCCTTGAACGATCAGTTCTTCCTCGATTTGATACTCGCGAACGGTTGGAGCAGCAATGGTCTCTTCCCTGAAGCCGTCGTCCTGCGCAGACGATGTCACGTTTACGGATAGAGCCAAAACAACGAGTAACAGGGAAAGCCTTGGCGATGGTTGGGTCGCTGTCACGTTAAATGCGGTGTATTCGCAGGCGCTTTAGTGTTTAGTTCTACGCGAATTGTAGGGAAATGTGTCGTGTAGTCTTTCAACCGCACATTCGCGCGAACTCTACGGCTAATCTGCTTCGAACAAACATTGAATCCTCAGAAATCGACCTTGTGTCAGTCGTATTTCCGCAATTCGGCGATTTCACGTTCGAGATTCCGCGCTTCTGGAGTAGGATCAATGGCGATCGCTTTTTCAATGGCGTTCTGTGCCTCGAGGACTAAGTCTTTCTCTAAGAAGACGACCGCTCGGTAGTACCAGAGCATACCTTCGTTTGGCGAGACTTGTTCAAGCGTATCAAGCGTCTTCTCCGCTTCTTCATAACGACTTAATACAGTCAGTAATCGCGTGTACCCAATTAAGTTCTGAACGTTTTGCGGCTCAAGCGCTATGGCTTGACGATACGCTTCCAACGCCGTTTCACGATCGCCTCGTTCCCATGCTCGACGTGCCGCGGATATGAAAAACGTCGGATTCGTGCTGTATTGCGCCACCAAGGACAACATCGGATCTTCTACGACAGGTGAGAACTGATTAACTCGTCTACCCAACCACATCTGACTTGCATTCAAGTCACCGAGTTCGCGCTCCACTGAAGCCAAACGGTACGCGATCTGACCAGCCTGTGGCTGGAGTCGATATGCATGTCGGAGCGAAGCCTTAGCGTTCACAAATTCAGCATCGAGTATTTGGGCATCTGCGAGCGTCATATGAGCAATCGCCAAATCCTCATCCAGTGTCAGCGCGGTGGTCAATGCTTCTTTGGCTTCGGCAACGCGACCAGCTTTTAACAATGCTTGTCCCAAGCGATACCAAATAATCGCGACCTCACGCATCGTACTTGTCACCACGATGAGATCGTCAATGGATTCCCCCACACGACCCAATTCCCCGTATGCGATGCTTCGCAAATAGAGCCAGCGCGGGTCTGAGCGCTCTGTCAGAGCGTTCGAGTAGGCTGCGATCGACTGTTCGTGCAAGTTGTGGGCTTGTAGCAACATACCGAGTTCACCCCATCTGTTCGCGACCAGCTCTGGACCCAAATTAACGTCGCTTTGAAGTGCCGCTTCATAGGCCGCGCTCGCAATGGTCGCGAACGGTTCTTCAATGCCTTCTAAATAAATCTCGTTCGCGGTTTGTGACGTCGCGAACACCGCCGCAATTGCGACTAAGGCGAAGCTCCCTCTAAACAGCATGTACGTTACTGCTCAGATTGGGACAGAACGTGGTACCTGTCGATTGCCAAGTTTGAAAACATTTGATTCGCGCCGCTAGGCCACTTCACGTGCAATGTTGGTAACGTCGAGCTATCGCCTAGTCCGAATATCAAGCGGGGATCATGCGCTGAAGCGTAGCTCCCGTCCGTACGCACAACCTTTCGTTCCTTGATGTCGCCTTCAAGCCACGCAACCGCACCGAATGCGTCACGACCCAAGGTTAATAAACGCACGCCAAGCCAGTGATTCGCCTCGCCGTCGGAGCGGGTCGAAACATTCTGTTGAATCCGAAGAGGGCCATCGTTATTCGAAATGACGAGATCGACATCGCCATCGTTGTCGAGGTCGCCCATCGCTACACCGCGACTTACTTCCTCAAATTGACTTAGCGTCGTCGCTTCGTTCTCTTCGAACTTTCCTGCGCCAGAGTTGACAAAGAGCTGATTCGTTTGCCGTAAGGGTGGTTCTATTCGCTTCGCTAGCTGCGAATCAATCATCGACACTGATCCGTTCGCGATAAATACATCCAGGTCGCCATCGTTTTCCACATCGAAGAACACCGTGCCAAACCCGGTCTTTGACAAGCTCGGCGGGGCTAATCCTGACTGAATTGATTGATCAGAAAACCACCCAGCATGCTCGTACGCGTACAGCGTGTTACTCTCTTTAATATCGTGCGTCAAAAATAAATCTGGATCGAAATCTTGGTCCCAATCTGCGACCGAAACGCCCATGCTCGCTTCGCGCATGCCGTGTCCGTTCACTGCGACTCCGCTGAGTAAGGCGTCTTCTACGAACTGGCTGCCGCCCTGATTCACCCAGAGAAAGTTCATCGCCATGTCGTTCGCAACATAAATATCGGGCACGCCGTCGCCATTTAGGTCGTCGACAACTACACCCATTCCTCGTTCACTTGCACTAGCTATCCCAAACTCTTTCGACACATCCCGAAATACACCATTGCCTTCATTTAAGAACAGCTGATCTGGAGTCGGATCGAAGTTACTAGGGGCGCAATAACCTTTTCGCGTGGACAAGCGTCGGCAAACCTTGTATTTCTCAAGTGGCGGAAATTCCATGTAGTTAGCGACGTAGAGATCAAGCCAACCATCGCTGTTTAAGTCCGCAAGACTCCCAGAAATCGACCATTCCGAGTGTCTTAAGTGAATTTCGTCGACACGCTTTTCGAAACGTGTGCCCCAGTTGCGGAACAGCCGGTTCCTGCCGAAATTCAACGTGATGACATCCACGTCCCCATCGTTGTCGACATCTCCTGTGACCACACCCATACCGTACGACTCCGCACCGAGGCCTGCGGCTTTCGTCACGTCCTGAAACTTGAGCTCCGAACCTTCAGAGATGTTGCGATATAGGCGATCGCTCGGTAAGTCTCCCGTGCGATCTTTCAGAGGTCCGCCTTGTACGACCCAAATATCCAATTTACCGTCGCCATCGTAGTCCAACAAACCAACACCCGCGCCTGTAATTTCAAGTGTCCATCGCGTGCCAATTGCACCACTCTCGTGAACGAAATCGACACCTGCTTCAATAGCAACTTCGCGAAATGCAATCTCACCATCCACATAAAACGGGAAGAAGGCACACGCAAAGCACAGCATCTGAAGACTGCGTGCGTGATTTCTTAACGATGCTCTAAACTGAGTGAAGGTCATGGCTGAATTATTGTGTCTGTACCAGCGGATAAACCCACTTCGAAAAAACATTTGACGCACACGGTTATTTAGCTGCTAAAATCCTTCCTACCAAAGGCACTACGCCCGCGCGACCGTTGTTCTGACGGTTGTCAAATCCTTTTTACTCTCCTTCATTGCGCCATCGCTGCGCAACTTTTTTCCTTCGATTACGCAAGCTAACATGGTGAATTTATCAGACCTTAAACAAAAACCAATCGACGAACTACTCACTATCGCTGAAGAACACGGCGTTGAGCATCTTCATCGCGCTAAACAACCAGAAATCATCCTAGGCATTCTGCGCAAACTAACGAAACAAGGCGAAGATGTTCGCGGTGAAGGTACGTTGGAAATTCACGACGACGGATACGGTTTCCTGCGTTCACCATTCTCCAGCTACGAGGCTGGACCAGACGACATCTACGTCTCTCACACCCAGATTCGACGTCTTGGTCTGAGAACTGGTGACAGTATCTCCGGCAAGATCCGCGCACCGCGCAACGGCAATGGTGAGCGTTACTTCGCGCTCATGCGAATCGACAACATCAATCAAGAACAGGTCGATACCAAACAACGACGCCGTCAGATTCTGTTCGAGAATCTAACTCCACTATTTCCTACAGAACGTCTTACTTTAGAGCGCGGCAATGGCAGTACCGAAGACCTGTCCGGCCGAATCGTCGACTTCATCGCGCCGATCGGTAAAGGCCAGCGCGGCTTGATCGTATCGCCACCGAAGGCTGGCAAGACGCTTATGCTTCAGGCTATCGCCCAGTCGATAACTTCGAACGATCCAGACGTCACGTTGATTGTGTTGTTGATCGACGAAAGACCTGAGGAAGTCACCGAGATGAAACGTCTCGTCAATGTAGAAGTGGTGGCGAGTACGTTTGATGAATCCCACAAACGGCACATCCAAGTCGCGGAAATGGTGATCGAGAAGGCAAAGCGGCTTGTTGAGCAGAAACGCGACGTGGTAATCCTGCTTGACTCAATTACACGATTGGCCCGAGCGTACAACACCGCGACACCGACCACGGGGCGTGTGTTGACAGGTGGTGTAGACGCGAATGCACTAGAGCGGCCGAAACGCTTTTTTGGCGCTGCGCGAAATATTGAGGAAGGCGGCAGCCTCACAATCGTCGCGACGGCTCTTGTGGAAACCGGTTCGCGGATGGATGAGGTGATTTACGAAGAATTCAAGGGGACTGGAAATCAGGAACTGCACCTTGAACGGCGCATGGCCGAAAGTCGAGTCTACCCTGCCATCAACATTCGTCGTTCGGGCACACGACGTGAAGAACTGCTTCTAAGTGACGACGATCGACAACGCGTTTGGATTCTTCGGAAACTGGTCGATGAAATGGATGACCTTGAAGCGCTTGAATTCGTGATCAGTCGATTGAAAGAAACGCGAACCAACAATGAGTTCTTCGCGTCGATGAAAATCAACTAGTCCAGTTTAGCGATTCGCGAGGTCTTGCTTCACGCTAGCCAACGCTTCTTTTGCTTGTTGGGTAGCGCCGCTTTCAAAATGTAATTCGGCAAGCTCTATCGCAGCTGCCACTCCTCCACCCAATTTCACACTCTGTTCGATGCGCTTAAGCGCAAGTTCATTTTGTGAGAGGCGCCGGTTTAAGCGACCAACCGTAAGATGCAACAGTGCATCGTCCGAGTGCTCTGCCAACCATCCCTCTGCAACCTTTAACTGTTTTTCTGTATTACCTTGAAGTAGCCCGTATGTGTGCGCACATCGGCTCTCCCATTGTCGACCCAATGAACGTTCGAGCTCACTAATGGCTTTGTCAGTGTCTCCTTTGTCACATAGTGCGTCGACATAAGCCATCAACAGATTCGGTTCGTGCTTCAGCTTGCGCGGAACGCCTTGCCAGACCTTCGCAATCGCAAGAGGATCTGCCTGCCGAATCCGGCCAAGCCAACTTACAGCCTTTAGCTCGTCGATTTCCTCGTCCGATATGAAGGAAAGTCGCGACAACACGTCAAGGTACTCGAGCGCCCCTACAAAATCCTCGACTTCGTGACAGTGCTGGATCAACACGAGCAAAGCTGGTGCGCACCTAGGATGTTGTTCTAGAAGTCTCCTGAGCTCGCGCAAACCCTGGCGCTTGTCGTTCTGCTCTAAAAGCTCGCGGGCTTCTTCAAGTCGCTGAAAAACGTGTAATTCATGATCACCGAGTCTCGCCGCGTCCCTCCGAAGTTCTGACGCTTTTTCATCAGCTCCAATTCGGGTCGCGAGTTCGCTCGCGCGGAGGTAATGCAGTAGCGGACTAGGACTTTGGTTCCCTGCTGCAACCAACAAACGAATTGCTTCGACGGTATTACCGTTCGTTTCCTCCTCAATCGCTTGAATCGTTTGGCGTTGCGAATTCGAAGAACGTTTCGTGGCAAACCAATCCGCGATTTTGGAGTTCTGTAACAACAACGTGTGTGCGAGTTTAAATAAAAGGTAACCTACTCCAGTGAGTAAAAGGAGTGCTGCGATTGCGGCCCATACGGTGGTTTCGATCTCCCAACCCCGAAGACCTATCACGACGTAGCCAGCGTCGGCAGTGATCAACGATCCTAGTAAAACAGCCAATACAGCAATTACAAGTACGACGATGACCCGCAAGACCATCATTGGGGATCCTCGAATTCAGCGCGTTGCACCGATTGAATTTCCACTATCTCATCGAGCGCCGTGCGGATAGACGCGTATGGAGATTCAAGATCAAGACTCATCAAAACCGCTAGTTCGTCGCGAATCGAGTCTAAGACTTGCACGCCTGCGTCGACGCGCGCGTCAATACTCGCAATCGCCATGCGTAGTGTCTCTCGGTAAGCGTCGAAGTCCTCTCTCTGAATGTCGTTTCTCGCGCGCTCCAACAACACGATCAACCTAAGCTGTAGTCGAGCTTCAAAAGAGGATTCATCGCTAGGGGTTGCTTCTACGTCTACGCGACGAACACGATATACACGACTTAGTCCATCGCCTAATTCACCCCAGACGCTTTGCGATTCTGGTTCGTCATTCACCGCGAACGAATTAGGTTGTGAAGCATTAGTTCGGCTCGAAGACACGTGTACATTCATCGTAGCGATTACTTCAGTTAATTCGTCAAGTTGCTCGAGGACGATTTCAAGATCCGTGCGGCTAAAACGGGTAACTTCCGAAATCGCTTGCTCGAGCGCGCGAATCAGCGTGTTACTCATTCGGTTGACGATAGCAAGAGTTCGCGCACGCTCTAGCGCAGCGATTGCAGACGTTGAATCATCTTCCTTATCAACAAGTACCAATGCCTTGAGCAATTCCAGCTGTAGTGCTTCCATCAGACCAGGTTCGGCAACTGAAACGGGACTGGAAACGTCAGTGGAATTGCTAGGCGTTAGTGCTGTGTCGAGGTTCTCGTCCGCCAAAGCGTCTGAATCGTTGACTTCTGCTTGAGGCGTGGCTTCATTAGCGATGAATTGGTTCGAATAGTCAATCTGTCGGAGAGATTGCGACGTTTCGTCGATCGGGACGACATTAGCCACCGTTTCTTCGACACCAATGTAGTCATTAATTACCGTGCGCAACGGCTCCTGCCAACGTAATGTTGCGATCGTAACGCCAGCAAGTAGAACTACTGTCACAATCGACCACAACCAACGTCTTCGTACGGCTGAAACGTTCATTCTGTTGAGCATAGACGTTGATTCGATTTCAGCCATGCTCATTCAATCTTCGGATGACTCGTGAGTACGAGCGGGGTGATGCGTCCCTGGCGACGTGAATCCTCTCGAATCCTCGTAGTTTTGCGCGCTTTCCGATTCGGGTACTCGGCACAATCAGTGTAGGATCCTCCGTGCTTGTCAGTGCATGCTGTCGTACTGCTTTCCAGTACGTTTGCAGCGACGTGACACTACTCAATTCAACCACGCCACATTCGTCGTCTAATCGTGGTTTCCTAGAGCTGCACATACGACGATACACAGTCCAAACACAAACCTTGTAACCTAACTCTGCGAGACGAGTCCGGAGTAAATTCCGACCGTCCTCACCGCTCACGATAAGAATGGAAGAGCCAATGCTCAAGGTAGTCGAGACGGTTTCCAGCAACCCTTCGGAGCTCGATTGCCTCGGGAGTTCACACGCGATTCCCAATCGACCAAGCGTGCGAGCGGTTGTAGTTCCGATCGCCATATGCCGCTTTGCGTCCAAGACATCAACTCCCTCGCGCGCAGCGTGCTGCGATAGATAAACCGCCAAATCGAAAGAGTCTTTGGGCAGCGGCGCCGGAACTCCTTCGATAGCCAGAAGCGGCGCAATGCACGAGCGGATAGAGACGCGTCTGAAGTACCGTGCCATCGCTGATGCTCCTGGTTCGGTTCGTGTGATCCATACCGCCGTCATGTTTCGGCGAGCAACGCGGCGGCGCCATGTTTCAACAACCTTTGACCTGCCTCTTCGGCAGCCGCACGCGCGTCCTTGTGTGCGATTTCAGTTTGTATTGCTCGCTCGCCTGAATCCGACAACGCGATTGCCGTCAGCTTGTATACGAGATCAACTTTTTCGCAATGGACACCAAACGCGCCCGCGCAATCAGCACCAACAATTTCTGCAACCAAGCGCTCGGCACGCGACGTGGCTTCAACGTCGGGGTCGCTCAACCCCGCAAGTAACGCAAGTATGTCCTCACGATCATCGCGAAACTCAGCCGCGAGAACCCCTTGGCCTGCAGCAGGTACGAACACGTTCTTCGGCAGAATTGAACGAACCCGCTTCTCGAGTTCCAACCGCTCTAAGCCTGCAGCAGCAAGTACCAACCCTTCTACTGCTCCCTCATCTAATTTACGGAGTCGCGTCTCAACGTTGCCTCGAATGGGAACTGTTTCGCTCCTCTTGTAAACGTGAGCGAGCAACGCACGTCGCCGACTGCTCGACGTACCAATCTTCGAACCAACAGGCAACTCATGGATCTCAGAATTACTAACCAAAACGTCGTGGGCGGAGCCACGCTCACCAATGCTCATTAGGGTTAATCCCGCCTCCAAGTGGATTGGGACGTCCTTCATGCTATGAACCGCGAGGTCCGCCTGATTGTCAACCAGCGCTTTCTCTAGTTCCTTAAGGAACAGTCCCTTCCCTCCTTCACTTTGTAATGTGCGATCCACTAGTACGTCGCCGGACGTATTCATAGGTAGAAGCTCACAGTTCAGACCTGAATTGCGGTTCTCGAGGAGCTGCTTCACGTGATTGGCCTGCCACATCGCAAGACGACTGCGTCGCGTTGCGATACGAATGGTCCGTTGAGCCATTAGGTTGAGAGCATCTCCAAAGCGATATAGACGTGAGGTCAACTGCAATTATTGGGGATGATGTCATAACAGACCTCTACACTTACCGCCACGTTTGACTGCAGCACCGCTAACACAAAAACGCATGACGACTAATAAACCTTGGGGTGGCCGATTCTCAGGCGAGACCAACGCATTCGTCGAGTCCTTTACGGCGTCAGTTCATTTCGATTCCCGCCTAGGCGTCGTCGACGCACGTTGTTCGAAAGCTCACGCCAATACCTTACTCAAGGCGGGAGTTCTAAGCCAAACGGAATACGACGCAATTGTTGAAGGTCTGGCGAAGATCATCGCAACTATCGAAGCCGATGACTTTCCCTGGGATCCGTCGCTTGAAGACGTACATATGAATATTGAGGCAAAGCTCATTGAGTCAATCGGTGAACCCGGCCGGAAGTTGCACACGGCACGCTCACGTAACGATCAAGTGGCAAGCGCTTTCAAGCTATTCCTACTAGAAAGCGGCGATGACCTGCGCGCTTCGCTAGTCGCATTGCAGACGGCATTATTGGAACAGGCCGCTGCCCACACCCACACGATCATGCCTGGGTTTACCCACCTACAGAACGCACAACCCATCACATTCGGTCACCATTTGATGGCATGGTTCGAGATGATTGACCGAGATGTTTCAAGGCTCGTTGACTGGCAACGCCGTACAAATGTGTCACCGATGGGCAGCGCCGCTTTAGCCGGTACAAGCTACCCGATTGATCGAAGCGTGTTTCAGAAAGCAATGGGATTCGACGCAATTAGCCGAAACTCACTCGACGGCGTAAGCGATCGTGACTATGCCATCGAGCTCGTTGGCGTATTGAGCACAATCATGATGCATCTTTCTCGTTGTTGCGAGGAAGTAATCCTCTGGAATACGCCCGCATTTGGATTCATTACCTTGCCTGATGAGTTATGCACGGGCTCAAGCATCATGCCGCAAAAGAAGAATCCAGATGTTGCTGAGTTGGTTCGAGGCAAAACCGGTCGCGTAATTGGTCATCTCAACGGTTTACTCATGCTAATGAAAGGTCAGCCGCTGGCGTACAACCGTGACAACCAAGAAGATAAAGAAGCCACGTTCGATGCTCTGGACACCACATCACAGTGCATTAAAGCAATGACGCTGTTGGTAACCGGCATGTCTCCTAACACAGAACGCATGCTCGAACTCGCCGCGCAAGGGCATCCAACTGCGACCGATTTGGCGGACTGGCTCGTACGTCATGGTGTGCCGTTTCGCTCCGCCCATGAAATCAGTGGTAAAGCCGTAGCCATCGCAGATCAGCGTCACGTGGAATTACACCAACTGTCGCTCACAGATTTGAAAGAACTGAGTGAGGCATTCGAGGAATCGGTTTTCGATTGTCTGACCCTCGAAGGATCGGTAGCTGCTAGAAACCACCCTGGAGGGACGGCACCTGATACCGTCGCCATTGCGGTGAAGGCCGCACAAGAGCGCTTACAGACTTAAGTATCTTGGTTCGCGACTCGAGTTCGTAGGGATTCACATCCTGAATGGCGTGTTGCGCTTCAGGTTCCCGCCTTCAACGATTCTGCGACGCGTTTAGCAAAATAAGTGAGAACCGCATCAGCGCCAGCGCGTTTGAAGCAGAGCAACGACTCAAATATGACTTCATCTTCAAGCCATCCGTTTTCGATGGCTGCCATGTGCATGGAGTACTCGCCACTTACTTGATATGCAAATGTCGGGACACCAAATCGATCCTTTACCCTTCTGATCACATCGAGATACGGCTGTCCGGGTTTGACCATGACGATATCTGCGCCTTCGTCAAGATCCAGTGCGATTTCGCGCAAGGCTTCATCGCTGTTTGCCACATCCATTTGATACGTCTTTTTATTACTACTCCCAAGCATCGTCGCAGAGCCAACAGCATCTCGAAATGGTCCGTAGTACTTTGATGCGTATTTGGCGGAATAAGCAAGAATCTTCGTATTAATAAACCCCTCAGTGTCTAGGCTCTCACGAATCGTGCCTACCCGACCATCCATCATGTCCGAAGGTGCAATCATGTCAGCGCCTGCTTTCGCGCAAACGACTGCTTGTTGATTCAACACGTCCAACGTAATGTCGTTCAACACATAGCCGTTCTCGTCAATGATGCCGTCTTGACCGTGTGAGGTATAGGGGTCCAAAGCAGCATCGGTGATCACGCCGAGTTTAGGCGACACACCTTTTACAGCCGATACGGCGCGGGGAATTAGTCCGTCAGGATTGAGTGCTTCACGGCCGTCAGGCGACTTCAGCTCTGGCTCGATGTACGGAAACAAAGCGATCGCAGGGATGTCAAGCGCCTTTAGTGCGACGACTTCCTCCTCCAGTAGATCTACAGACAACCGCTCAATACCGGGCATCGACTCGACTGGTACGCGTTGCGCTGAACCCTCGACAACGAATATCGGGTAGATCAAATCGTCGATGAATAGCTTGTTTTCCGTGACGAGGCGACGAATGAAGTCATCCGTGCGATTACGCCTCATCCGAACATTGGGGTAACGCTGCGACATTTCGAATCCAGAACCTCGTTTTTAGTCGTTAGCTAGACGGCCCGTGTTGTGCTCTATTGGAGGTATAGTCCGAGCTTTATTCGTGACTGAATACCGTAAGCCAAATACGTCGACGGGTTAAGTTGACGCCGTCAATTCGATCAAAATTTCAGGAGCGTCTCGCGTCGTAACGGCGATTTCGAAGGTTTGCTCATCTTTTCGCCGATACGTAAGGCGCTTGATCGCTGCGCTCTCTTCCGCATCAAAGGTCACCGATTTTTCCGTCATCTCGGTGAGTGTCATCGTTGTTGCAGGTCCAAGTGGAACGTAGCCAGGACCCCATTGCTGTAATGAAAGGACAAGTCCGTTTTCTTTCTGTGAGATGACGATAAATTCATGCACGATCGCAGCGCCATCTGCCAGGATCCTTACCGACGCTTGGATCGAATTGGAGCTCGGCGTCGTCCAGGTTTCTTCGATGGTGCTCGGTCCGAGCTTACCAGCCCAGGAACCTGTCATCCATGAGAGATCCGCGACTGATTGTTGGGCGAACGCGGTGGTGCTAACCATGATGCCTAGAGCGCCTATAAGTACTGATAGTCGATGTGCCACACGAAGTCACCTTGAGCTAATGCGACGCCTATGTTAATGAACTGAAACACTAGATACTCGTTTTATTTTGAACCTGCCGAAGAACGTTAAGTCAAGTGATGGACAAAAGCCGTTCGCGGGACAATTCATCAGCGCTCACCAAATCGAGATTGTCTCCGTTTTGCCCCGCAATGAGCGATGAGGCAATCTTCGAATACGCTGGTGCCGTCTGAATGCCGAAACCGCCTAACGCAGCCACCCAAAAGAACTGATCGTCGGAAGGGTCAAAGCCGATGACCGGTCGTGCGTCTGACACGAAGGACCGAAGACCTGCCCACGTATTGACCGGTCGTTTAACATCGAGCGTCGTGCATTGATTCAAAGTGTCGATAACTACCGCGACGTCAAGTTCTTCGGGTTGAGCGTCGCATGGCACTGTATCCGTTGCATCGGCTGGTGAAACCATCAACATCGGCCCTTCAGGTTTGAAATAAACGCCACCCGATGCACGATAGCACATTGGGTGGTTCGTGCAGTCAGTTTGAGGATCTACGATCACGCCCGTTCGTCGCCTTGGTTGAAGCCCAATTGGCGTGATACCTGCCATAGCCGCAACCTCATCCGCCCATGCCCCCGCGGCATTAACTAGTACATCTGCTTCAATCGGATCAGACTGATCAATCACCAATCGCCAATTTGACTCAGTGCGCTCAATTTCGAGAACCCGTCTCGAAGGCAGAAAATCGCCGTTCTTTTCTCCGAACAGACGTCTATATCCCTGCAAGATCGCGTCGACGTGCAATCGCATCGACTTTGAGTCGAGTGCGCCTACGACCTGTTGCTTACCAAGCAATGGCGCTCGGGTACGAAGCTCACTTTTGTCGAGCAGAGTAAGCCACGGGCATCGCTCTATCCAATTCTCCACGAACGATTCAACTAGGTCGCGGTGCTCTTGCGTGTCGAAAGCGATGTGATCAATTGGTTCAGCTAAACGTTTAAATCCAACAGGAGGCGATTGGTAGAACCTCTCCGAAAGGCTTGTTAACCGGTGAACAACGTCATTCTCAAATGCTAGATGGAGTACTGCAGCGGACCGACCAGTGCTGTGATACCCCGGTTGAAACTCTTGTTCAACGATCGTGACGTCGAAGTTTTCGGCGAGCTCAGCCGCTGTCGCCATACCGGCAATCCCGCCACCGATTACAACGATTCGATCGCTCTTCATCCGTACCAATCGAAGCTCAAGCACACAACACAACTCTCATCATAAAGACAGCAATTTGTGAGTCTACTTAAGCTCAATCTCTTCCAATAATCCCTCCAAAGCTGAATCACTATAGTTGGTCGCCTGAATTCAGTCGCTCATCGATCAATAGGAGAAAGAAAGACGTGGCAAGTGAAAGGGAGAGACTGCACAACCTGTTCCCTGATCTGGAATTTGACCCTGAGCAATTACGAAATAAGTATCGTGAGGAGAGAGATCGTCGTCTCCGGGAAGACGGTGAGGCGCAATACATCGAAGCCGAGGGTGAGTTTGCACGCTACGCGGACGACGACCCGTACGTTAACGCTGACTACGAGCGCGAACCCTTAGACCTTACTCTGGACGTCGTCGTGATCGGTGCTGGGTTCAGCGGGCTAATGACAGGCGCACGACTAAAAGAGAGGGGCATTAGCAACTTTCGGATCATCGAATCAGGCGGAAATTTCGGTGGTACCTGGTATTGGAATCGTTATCCCGGTGCACAGTGCGACATCGAGTCATACTGCTACCTACCACTCCTGGAAGAGACGGGCTACATGCCTAAGGAAAAGTACTCGTACGCGCCGGAAATCTACGAGCATGTCAAACGCGTAGGTAAGTACTTTGAGCTAGAGGAGCGTGCGCTCTTCCGAACTCGTGTGACTCAAGTTAAGTGGTTAGAAGACGAAGCCTTATGGGAAGTGTCAACTCATCGCCACGACAACATTCGCACACGGTTTGTGATTCAGGCCACTGGACCGGCGAATCGTCCCAAGCTACCTGGGATACCCGGCATCAGTAGTTTTCGTGGGAAGAGCTTTCACACGTCAAGGTGGGACTACAACTACACAGGCGGCGACCACAACGGTGGCCTGACACGACTTTCGGATAAGAAAGTTGCCGTAATAGGCACCGGCGCGACAGCAATTCAGTGTGTTCCTTTCCTCGGTGAATTTGCTAAGGAACTCTACGTCTTTCAGCGTACACCGTCGTCAGTAGATCTCCGTGGCAACAAGCCCACTGACCCGCATTGGTACGACTCACTAGAACCAGGATGGCAACGTAATAGAAGGGAGAACTTCGCAGCAACATTAGCAGGTCAGAATCTAGGCGAAGACTTGGTAGCGGACGGCTGGACTGACATCGTGCGTCGAATTGGACTAGCGCTAAGAGCTCGACAATCAGATGCGGGCGATCTCGACATGGAGGAACTCGCACTAAGGTCTGAAATTGCGGACTTTCAAAAAATGAACGAAATCCGTAGCCGAGTCGACAACGCCGTCGAAAAATCGGAAGCGGCAGAGAAACTCAAGCCTTGGTATCGGCAATTCTGTAAAAGACCGACTTTTAACGATGAGTATCTTGAGACCTTTAACCGTGAAAACGTCCATCTGATCGACGTAGCCGATGCCAAAGGCGTAAAACGGATTACTGAGACGTCCGTTATTGCCAACGGTCAGGCGTACGAAGTAGACTGCATCATTTACGCAACCGGTTTTGAAATTACCACAGACGCCCACAGAAGAGTCGACTTTGACACAATCGGTCGCGATGGATTGTCTCTCTACGATCACTGGCGAGACGGATTTCGAACGTTACATGGCTTAAGTAGCCATGGATTTCCCAACTGGTTCACCATCGGGATCAATCAGAATGCGTTTTCACCCAATATGACGGCGATGTTTGACGATCAAGCCATGCACGTAAGCTACATCATCGATGAAGTGAAACGACGCGGCAAACGAAGCGTCGAGGTGAGTGCCGAAGCGGAAGAAGCGTGGGTACAGGAAATTAATCGTCTCGCCGGTACTGGTCCGCTCAGCTTTTTAAATGAATGTACACCAGGCTACTACAACAGGGAAGGAACCGCCGCGCAGGGTACGCGTCAAAATACTGGCTACGCGTTAGGCATCAATGTGTTTAACGATCTCCTAAGTGCATGGCGGGAGAGTGACGACCTAGAAGGAATGATTTTGAGTTAGCTTGCGGATGTTGTAGGACACGGAGATTTTCAAGCCTACTTCGTGCGAAGGGAACATCGAGCCCAGTCTAGTGACGCCTGAAGAGAGCCTCGGTAAGCTGAGTCAGAGCTCTACATCGGGATTTGAGGCGAATCCCTGCAGTGCTTGAGCAGCCGCAGAGGCAGCGATGCTAGTCGCAACGACTCTATGCGCAGCGGCAAAGCGCGCGACCATCTACGATTGCCTAAGTTAACGGATCAGGACGTCGCTGGATTCTCGGAGGTTGAATCTCGAATCATGTTTAGTGAGTCTCGACACGATTCCACTCGCAATGACATGGTTAAAGAATCGGACACAAATCGTTACGTGAGATCTTCATCACTAGCCAACCACAGACGATGACCAACCGACATTTGGACTGATGAACTAATGCTGCTTACCGTTTCGACGACGCATCGGCCTGCGACAGACCTCGGCTACCTGCTCCACAAGAATCCTGCGCGTGCACAGGTCTTCAACCTTCCGTTCGGTAAGGCACATGTGTTCTACCCAGAAGCCAGCGAGGAGTGTTGCACCGTAGCACTGCTACTTGATATCGACCCCATTTCTCTAGTTCGCGGACGCGGCGCGATTCTCACAGACTATGTAAACGATCGGCCTTACATCGCTTCGTCGTTCCTGAGTGTTGCCATCGCGCGTGTCTTTGGTAGCGCGCTCGGTGGGCGCAGTTCAGAGCGACCGGAACTCGTGGACGAATCCTTGCCACTGACGGCGGAGATCACGGCCTTACGTTGCGACTCCGAAACTTCGGTGCGGTCTCTTTTTGAACCCCTCGGCTACGATGTGAATGTAGATCCGTCGGATACCGATGAGTCCTCGGCTCGGTATCGCAATGTTCGGCTTGTTTGTCGCAAACCTTTAACAGAGCTTTTGACGCACGTATATGTCCTAGTGCCTACCCTCGACAATAGGAAGCACTACTGGATCGGCGATGACGAGGTCGATAAACTGATCGCCCGCGGCGAAGGCTGGCTCGAAGAACACCCAAATCGCGATTTCATCGTTCGTCGCTACCTCAAACACCAACGGAACCTTACCGAAGAAGCCCTCGCACGCCTTCGCGACGATGGAGACGCAGAATTGGAGACGCACGCAACCGCTTCGGTTGGCGCGGCATCGCTGGGTGACCATCGCATCCGAGCGGTTGTACGCGTTCTAGCGGATAGTGGCGCGGTTCGCGTGTTGGACCTCGGGTGCGGTGAGGGACGGCTGATTGAGGCACTGCTAAGGTTGCCACAAATTTCTGAGATCGCAGGCATCGACGTGTCCGTGGACGCCCTCAATCGCGCCGAACGGCGAATAGGACTCGAGCGCATGCCTGATCGTCAGCGTCAGCGTGTGAAACTGTTGCAGGGCGCTCTGACCTATCGAGATGCACGACTCGGTGGTTACGATGCGGCCGCTGTCATCGAGGCACTGGAACACCTAGAACCCGCACGACTCGGTGCATTTGAACAGATGTTGTTCCACTTCGCTAAACCAGAAACCATAGTCGTGACCACGCCTAATCGCGACTACAACGTCAACTATGCCGAACTTGCGGACGGCGGACTGCGCCATCCGGACCATCGCTTCGAGTGGTCACGTGAGGAATTTGCGAGCTGGGCGGCATCCGTCGCAGCTGCACATGGTTATTCAGTAACCCACGAGCCAGTCGGCGATGTCGATCCGACTCTTGGCGCTCCTACCCAGATGGCGGTCTTCAAGCGATGCAATTAGAGATTCCCGATTTTTGCCTCGTCCTGTTAGTGGGTGCCTCCGGTTCAGGGAAGTCCACCTTTGCTCATCGGTACTTTGCCGACACGGAAGTAATCTCCTCGGATGCTTGCCGGGGCATGATAAGTGATGATCCAACCAGCCAAGCCGCCACGAATGACGCCTTCGATCTCGTGCGCTACATTGCCAGTAAACGTCTCGCAGCACGGCGACTGACCGTAATAGATGCCACCAACGTGAGGTCGGAAGACCGACGCGACTTCACTCGACTCGCTCGAGAATATCACGCCCTAGTCGTAGCGATAGTCCTGGATTTACCGGAACGCGTCTGTCGCGACCGCAACACGACACGCGCCGACCGCAACTTCGGCCAACATGTGGTGCGCAACCAAGTGCGTAGTTTGCGGCGCTCAATCAAGAGTCTCCGACGCGAGGGAATCCGTTACCGCTTCCGGCTCCAATCGGAAGAAGAAATCGACGCTGTCGAGGTTATTAGGCGACCTCTGTGGACAGATCGACGCGACGACGCCGGACCGTTCGACATCGTCGGCGACCTGCACGGCTGCTTCGACGAATTACTGGTTCTGCTCGAACGGCTCGGTTACCAAGTGCAACACCAAAACGGCCAATTCATCGTCGCACATCCACAGAATCGACGACTCATCTTTCTTGGCGACCTAATCGATCGGGGACCCCGTATCGTTGACTGTCTGAGGCTGGTCATGGATGCGGTGGAAAGCGGCAGTGCGTTTTGCGTACCCGGCAATCATGAAGTCAAGCTACTGCGCAAGCTCCGCGGTCGCGACGTTCGCATGAGTCACGGTCTCGATGCCACGGTGTCGGAGCTTGAGCAGGTACCGTCCGAATTCCGTGAGCGCGTGGAAACGTTCATCGACGGGCTAGTGAGCCATTTCGTGTTCGACGAAGGTCGGCTCGCTGTTGCCCATGCAGGCATGAGGTCTGACTTGCTGAATCGCTCCTCTGGAGCAGTGCGTGACTTTGCGCTCTTCGGCGAAACAACCGGCGAGACCGACGAATTCGGATTTCCCATACGTTACGACTGGGCATCTGAATATCGGGGTGAAGCAGCCGTCGTCTATGGCCACACGCCTGTGGTCGAAGCGCAGTGGGTTAATAGGACCATTTGCATCGATACTGGGTGCGTGTTCGGTGGTAGCTTGACGGCGCTGCGCTACCCGGAACGGGAACTGGTGTCCGTGCCCGCGGCACGCACCTACTACGAATCCGTCGGGAGTCCCCAAACCACTTTCAACCAAACCACGGATCCCCACCTACTCGATATCGAAGATGTTCATGGCAAGCGCGTGGTCAATACGGCACTCTTGCCAAATATCACGGTACGCGCAGAGAACGCCGCTGCAGCGCTTGAGGTGATGAGCCGTTACGCCATTGATCCGCGTTGGCTGATTTACCTGCCGCCAACCATGTCGCCCTGTGAAACGAGTGCAATCGACGGGCTTCTTGAGCATCCAGCCGAAGCATTCGACTACTATCGGGTCAGCGGCATCGAACGCGTGATCTGCGAGGAAAAGCACATGGGCTCACGCGCCGTGGCAGTGGTTTGCCGTGACGAGGAAGTGGCGCGCAAGCGATTCGGAATTGAAGGCCAAGGCGTGGGTGCAATTTACACCCGCACGGGTCGTGCGTTTTTTGCAACCGGCGATAACGCCGTCTACGAAAAAGCGCTGATAGATCGTCTTCGCCGCGCCGCCGATGACTGCGGTATGTGGGATGCCTTTGAAACAGACTGGTTCTGCCTTGATTCCGAACTCATGCCTTGGTCAATGAAAGCCGACGACCTTCTCAATGATTTCTATCGTCCGGTGGCGGAGGCAGCTCGCCTTGGACTCGACCAAGCGAAAGCCGCACTCGAGCAAGCAGCTACGCGAGGAATTGACTGCTCACTCCTGCTCGATGAGATGCAGGACCGTTCGACTATGGTCGCCGGGTATGCCGCAGCGTTGCAACGTTACGAATGGCCTGTTGAAAGCGTCAGCGATCTTCGTCTCGCACCGTTTCACTTGCTTGCCACGGAGGGCGCCGTACACGCAGAGCAAGATCACGGTTGGCACATGGAACGCCTAGCTGAACTCGGCGCAAGCGATAACGTACTAACGCCAACGGCCTACAGGATCGTCGACCTCGCCGACCGAGAAAGCAGTGACGAAGCGATCGCTTGGTGGGAATCGATCACCGACGCCGGCGGTGAGGGCATGGTCGTGAAACCATGGGAATTCGTAGCCAAGAAAGGTAGAACGCTCGTACAGCCAGCGGTGAAGTGCCGTGGGCGCGAGTACCTGCGCATCATCTATGGTCCCCAGTACACTGCGGAAGACAATCTCAGGCGCCTCCGCCAGCGTGATCTCCGCAGCAAGCGGTCGTTAGCACAACGCGAATTCGCGCTGGGACTCGAAGCCCTTGCGCGTTTCGTCAAGCAGGAGCCACTTCGGCGAGTACATGAGTGCGTTTTCGCGGTCCTTGCGATGGAATCGGAACCAGTGGATCCCCGTTTGTAGGGGCGCTTTGGGACAGTTCGAAGGTATTTCCACGCTACTAAGGCCGCCAGCGAATCTTTGTGATCCGAAATTCAAACCGCTAGTGAAGCGAATCTGCTCGGACTGAACATCTCTAGTCTTCTTCCGACACCGGTTGATCTCGTTTTATTATCGACGACTCGGTTAGCCTAAACACACAGTTCAAGCATCGAACGGGTTGAGCACATCTACATTCAATTCCGCCACGTCAGCAACGTTGCGCGTCACGAATGTCAGTCCGTGAACTTTAGCGGTTGCGGCCAGCAGTGTATCGATGACCGATACCGAGCGGATCGCACTCATCCTCCCCCACTCTTCAGCAACAGCTGTATCTATAGGGAGTACGCGATCGCTGAAGCTCGAGATTACTTGGGCAAGCCACTTTTCTATTGCCTCGGCTTTATTCGAATCTCGGTCGCGTACAAGCTCCACCCCCTTGCGAATCTCGCCTAACACCAATGAACTGAGCCATAGATCATCTTCGCTGACACTGTTCCACCACGTTGATACCCCAGGATCGCCGTCATCGCCCTTGCGTACCTCTGAGATGATGTTCGTGTCGATGAGGAACGTCATAGAGGATCGCTTCGTCCAAAATCGCTTTGCCGTACGAGATTAATTCCTTCGAGAGGCGCAGAGCTCAGTAATGCTTTGAGCCCACCTTGCGACGGAGATGCAATGTTCTCGCGCAAAATGTCACGCGTTTCACTCTCGCGATCTGGATCGATTAACGCCTTGGCTACGTCACGAACCAATGCAGCATCTTCTTTGCGAACCTGGACCTCGACACGCACAAAACCTTGACGCTGTCGGCGTTTGCGCCACTGTGTGACTGAAGAAGAATTCGTGGTGGCCATAATTCGCTCATATTTCCGGTAATCTTACCGGAAATATGTATACAGCACAAGAAACCGTTCTGGGTCTCGGTGTTGACCTCCCTTGTCCCGACCCGGTAACCCACACTCGATTGCGTCACTTGTGAGTCATGATGTCTACCCAACACGGCAATCCGCGTCATCAAGTTACGAACGTCCTTCGCAAAAGGACAAGGCAAAGTTAGTCAACTTGCTCCGTCGACGCTCGCCAAAATTCGCAGTGCCTCCGGACCATCGAATTGACGATCAGTGGAAAGGAAGAATGTACTCAGGTCGTAGAAATATCGGTTCGACGGCGTTTGCGCAACCTGTTAGATGCAGTACGCCTAAACGAGACAGTACGTCATGGACTGAATAAACACAGCAGCGAATAGAGTTGGGGACAGCTTTTAGTTAAAGCGCAGCTCAACGGTCTTCAATATTTGGAAGCCTCGAAGCTGCTCTATGCGATGTTCGTCTTACAGAATCAGTGACGCTCGATCGGTTATGTGAGTAGAACAGGTACGTCCCGCACTCACGTCAATCCTGATACAAATGCTTCAATGTGTCCGACCATCTCGCTAAAGACATCATCAGTGCGTTGTCGCGTTCTCTTCAACACCTTGTAGCCATGATCAGCAGTATCTAGCCAATGTAATTCGGCGCTTAATCTAGCCACAACGCTCTCCATTAGATCGTGTTGGGCCATACCATCACGCGTTCCTGAAAGAAAGAGCATCGGTACCTCTATCGCGTCCATATGTTCTGCGCGAACGATACTTGGCTTTTTGGGATTGTGTAGCGGAAACGAACAGAAAATGAGACCAGCAACATCTAGCGCATGGTCAACTACCGCATGCGATGACATCCTACCACCGAAACTATGACCTCCCAGCAGATACGGTCCCTTCAGCTTCTTCTGAGCTAGTTCTAGCGCAGCCTTGATCGTGAGTGTTGCGACTGGTTGCGAGTCGGTGCGATTCTTCTTCGCTTCCATGTAGGGAAAGTTGTAGCGCACAACCGAGATCCTCGATTCGTTGCACTTGCGCGCGATCTCTTCGAGCGTTGCATGGTGCATCGATGCACCAGCACCATGCGCAAACACCAGAGTCGCTATCGAATCAGCGACTTCGTCTATCCGCGCACTGACATCAAAGTCGTCAAACTTCAGACGTAGCTCAGCCATGGGAGACGGTGTTAGAGATCATCGACCGAATTGATGATCTTCCCAACCAACCCGTATTCAAGCGATTCTTCCGCGCTCATCCAATAGTCACGATCAGTATCTTGCTCGACGCGTTCGATGGGTTGCCCTGTCCGTTCCGAAATGATGCTATTTATCCGCTCGCGCGTTTTGACGATCTCGCGAGCATGGATCTCGATATCGACCGCATCACCACCGAAGCCGGCCGACGGTTGATGAATTAGAAACCTCGTATTCGGCAAACAAAACCTGTTTTCTTTCTCGGCCGCCAGATAGATTTGAGTCGCGATGCTCCCAACCCAGCCAGTCCCCACTATACGGACCGACGGCTTAATGAACTGAATGACATCGAATACGGTGTCTCCTGATTCAACATGACCGCCGGGAGATCCCAGAAACATAGTGATCGGATCGTCGTTCTCATAAGCCAGAGCGAGTAGATCTTCCGCCGTTTCCTGCGCGCAAGCTGAGTCAATCTCACCAAACAGCGTTAGCGTTCGATGATCGAAGAGAATCTTGTGAATATTGACGGCTGGAGTCTTCCTCTCTTCCGTGGAATCCTCTTCTTCGTCGAGCCCGATGCGCTTTAAATGTGCCAATTCCAATCCCTTACTGTTCTGTTTTGTCTGTATTAATCAAGCGTGAACATGATGTCTGAGTAGACGTAGCGACCGTAGTCACGATGGACGTCGGACATAAAACCGAAATATCGATCCGCCAATGGCGCGCGTTCGTTGAGTAGGTTGTTAACGCCGAAGCGTACTCGGGCTGGCGTGTCTTGCAGCTTGAATCGATAATCCACACGAGCGTTCCACGTAGTCATTGCGTCAAGCCAATAACGTGTGCCGTCGCTCAATGTCAAGGAGTTCTGGTAGACCTTCCCGATCGTGGTCTGAGATAACGAGCCTCCCCAGGGATCCTTGCGCCACCGTGCGATTAATGTACCTTTGTATTTTTGATTTCCATCCCTCTGAACCAGATCGTCAAATCCGACAACTGGTATGTCACCCGGTAACAAACCCGATTCCTTAGCTTCAATCAAGGTCGCTGCGTTACCACCGGCTTCTTGTTCAAACTTCTCAAGAAACGACGCCATATAACTGACACTGAAATCACCGAAGTCCGTATCAGCTTCCCAGTAAATTCCAAGATCGAATCCTTGGAGCGTACGGGTATCCAGATTTGCGTAACGGTCATTGACTCGAATCGCTTGGCCAGCGGGGCAGATACCCGCCGCCTCGTACACGCCGATTTCGTCTGCGGCTGTGATTGGGTCACGAATAACCGCGTCATTTCCAGCCAGCGCCTCGCAATTTGACCCGCCGTGCTGAATTCGGTAGACGAGATCAAGCACGGTGTGGTTCTCTTCTCCAAACAACCCGATCGTGTCTTCCTTCACGATCGACCAATAGTCGGTCGTGATCGTCAACGAATCCAACAAGTCGAATACCACCCCAACCGAGATGTTGTCCGAGCGCTCAGGTACGAGCGCATCACTACCTTGTGCGGTACGCTGAGTCGAATTCGTGCAATCGAGAATGTCCTCGCCGGGATCCCCACCTCGATTCGCGGCATAGAAGCAGGTGTAATCAGTGCGGGTGTTTTGCCGTGCCACGATATCTTCGTTGACAGTCACTAGATTCGGCACACGAAATGATTCTGACCAAGATGCGCGTAATGAAACTGGATCAGCGATCTGCCAGCCTGCAGCTAATTTTCCAACCACCGCGTTATCGACGTCTGAAAAGTTCTCAAACCGTACCGCCGCCTGAGCTTCGATATTTGACGCGATTGGGATCGCGAGTTCCGCAAATAACGAATCGACACGTCGTGAACCGCTGTTGTCTGGCGTGGGACTACTGTTAATTACGTCCGAAACAAATGGAAAAGTGTCCCCGTCAAAATCCGTGAATGGAATCGTACCGTCGAGCCTTGGGTCTCGATCGTCCCTAAACCACTCCCGACGATGTTCATATCCGATAAGTGCACCCATAGATCCCGCAGGCAGCTCAACGACGTTTGGGTTCGAGAACTTGAGATCCCACATGAAGAGACCGGCATCGTTATCGCGGTACACATCAATGAGCGCACGCTCAATGTTGCTGTCGACACCACCACTGAACGGGTTATAGGCAGCCGGAGTTGGATCGCTTAACGCTTCATTCATGAGAACGTTGGATACACGATTTCCTGTTAAATCAAGGCGCCTAGCGATTGACCAGACAACTGCTGTATCCCAATCCCAATCATTCTTTACGCCCCGGAGGCCTTGTACAACACGGAAAACTGAACCGTCATTGTTTACCGAACGAGGCAATTCCGCGAATCGATAGTTATCGATCTGAAGTTCCACGCCAGAGCACGGTAGATCCTCTCCCACGAGGTCGTCAGGCAATCGATTCGGCGAACCGCATGGTCCAAGTGGGTTGTAGTAGTTATCCGCCGCGACGCGTAGCCGAACGGAGCTAAACGACGCAGATGGATGCCGATTCATGTGAGATTCGGACATGTAGTAGAGCAATTCTGTGTACGCCTGAAGCGTCTCTGAAAAATCGTGATTGATAAATACAAGTGCATTGCTGCGAACCAGCTCGGCCGAGAGGTCACGAAACTCGCTAATGTTGTATCGCTCTACTCCCTGCCCATCAGGCGCACCACAAACTCGGGAATTCAACGGGTATGCACACCTTGGATCGCCTGCCGGATAGGTCTCAAATTCGCCAGAACCGTCGGTAACTGGACCTCGTATATCGAGCCGTGAAACGCTACTGACGGCGTCGAATTGACCAAAGAGATTGTTCACGCTCGTGTTGCGGAATCGTGTGTCCCCACTCCACGGTGAATCATCTGGAACAAGCCGTCTTAAATCCGCGTTCGCCCATCGATCATCTTCTGACGAATGAATCCGATCTCGAGTGTAGACATCGAGCATGACGCCAACATTCGTCGCGCCTTCATTGAAAAATCGTCCCCACTCGAGATTCGATGAAAACGACGTGCGACCAGCGACTTCGTAGGAGTTACCACGGAATTTGAGCCGCAATCCCTCAATGTCGTTTTTCAATACCGTGTTCACGACCCCTGCAACCGCATCTGCACCGTAGATTGCGGAAGCGCCGTCCTTGAGAAGTTCAACTCGTTCAACGCCAAAGACAGGTAGCGTGTTTGAGTTGACCGTGTTGACGGGTACGAAACTACCACCGATTGCCTCGGTTTGAAAGCTCGCAGCATTGACCATGCGACGACCGTTCAGCAAGACTAATGTGTTGCCGGTACCTAGATTGCGAAGGTTGAAGGCACCCACGTCACCACGCGCTGAATTCACACCGCCGCTTATGTTTTCCTCCTCGTTGAAGAGGTTCTGTCCTTGTTCCGGAAGCATTTCAAGCAGTTCATCGCCTGAAGTGACACCCATAGCATCAATGTCCGACGCATCGATCACTGTAACTGGCAACAGACCCGTTACGTCCGCGCCGCGGATTTGAGACCCTGTGACGATGACTTCTTCAATGATCTCCTCGTCCTCAGCATCCTCCTCCTGTGCAAACAACGTGGACGCGAAGAAAGTCGCGATGAATGTCAGCGGTAAGATCGTTGTCGACGAGATACGGTTTTGCATCAGGAATCTCCCTGATCGTGGTAGCGAGAAAGACATGCAGATGAGCTAACGAACCCAAGCGGGTTCAAGACTTGCAGACGTGAATTAAACCTATAAAGCGCTGACTATTGCAACTTTAAGCTTCTAACGAGAAGCGAGCATTCTTAACTGTGCATCCAGTCGATCTTCCGCGAATCGGATTTGAGCAAGACTTACTCGCAACCACGTTTCATCTTGTGCTAAATCACGTCTATGTTCATAGACCGAATCACTGACCGATTGAGTCGCCGGTCCTCCGCGATCATCTCGAATTGCGATGAAAAAGCTCGGATCCATCGCATTCTTGATAGCGTCGACTGACACCGGCAAAGCATCACCTACGACCTCCCCATAGATTCTCTGCAAATCCTGACTAGCTAATTCATCCAAACGCTGACCGGTGACTCGAGCGTGTTCGACGACTTGCTTCGCGTACTCGTGTGCTGTCCTAAACGGAATACGCGCTTCGCGATAGAGTGTCTCGGCGATCTCCGTCGAAGTCGAAAACCCTCTCTTAAGCTCATACATAGCTATCTCGCGATCCACGTGAATGTGCTTGAGTAGCGTCGCAAAACGTCTATATACGGTCTCCGCTAGCTCCAGGGTCTCTACTAGAGGTGTAACGGTTCGATAGTCGTGCATACCCGTATCGACGTTGTGATTCAATAGCTGTATTGCGTTCGTGCCGCCAAGAACCTGTGCAGCGAGCGTGCGAATCCGGTCCAATTCTCGCGGATTACGCTTCTGAGGCATGATGCTGCTGCCACTCACCAATTCGTCGCCTAAATAGATCCACGGACGTGGGTTACGCTGCTGCGCATGCACGTTGGCGAGAAATTTAGAAATCGTGGCCAAGCCTTGCGACATCACGCCGGCTATTTCGAGCTTGTAGTCCGCGGTCGACAGGAAGTTGGCGTCGTACGTATTTCGAATAGCACCTTCAAAAGCGAGCCATCTTGCGAGTTGCTCCCTGTCGAGATCAAAACTCGAGCCTGAGCCTGCAGCGACACCTAGCTGACTTCGGTTTAACCGCCGTATGGCATTCTGTAATCGTTTAGTGTCGCGCGATAACGCAGTCTCAAACGCGAGTAACAAGTGTCCATACGTCGTCGGTTGAGATGGAACTCCATGCGTATACGCTGGAATCACGACATCTCCGTGTTGCGAGGCCACGTCAAGCAGTGCCGCTCGCGCTTCAATCAACGATCCGTAGAACGCCAGTGCCTTGAGCCGTGCGAGCATCCTTCGAGCAATTCCGTGCAAATCTTGTCTTGAGCGACCGACGTGAACATTTGAGCCTTCGGGACCTAGTTTCTCGATCATTTCCTCCTCGAACGTGAGGTAGTTCTGACCTGACGGCCAGCCGTGCCGCTCCGCGTCTTGTTTGTAAATAAGTTGCTCTCGTGCGAGTCTCGTAGCTAACGCTGAATCAATCAATCCTTGCTCCTCCAAGACAAGCAAGGATGCGCCATTCGCGTTCACCATGAGGCAATACAACGTATCGCAGGTGGAAGGTTCTTGATTCGTCGTACTTGAAACTAATTCGCCAAATATCGACACCATGCCCAATGCGAATTCCGCAGCCGTAAGCCTCACGTCGCGAAGATCGGATTCATCCCCGACTTCATAGGTAATAGAGGGAATACCGTAAGTCTTGAAGAAGTACCCCTTTGCGGTACCTTGGTCGGTCAGCGGTCGCGGCGCGTGTTCCGGTAGTCGCGCGAGGCCTCGATTAGTTACGAACGCCAACCACTGCGCTGCAAAGTTTTCCGGAATCGTCACGTCATCGTGCATCTGTGTATACAGCACGTCTCGATTAGTCGAGTGGAAGTCGATATGGAGAACGATTTGCTTATCCTGGCCGGTCAGATCCTCGAGATAACGCACTACAGATTTAGTCTCGGGTTGTGCCTGCTCAAACCAATCGCGATTCAAGTCGGTACTTCGCAGGTTATGACGCCAATGACCTTCCTGCACACCGTCAGGATTCAGCAAAGGAACGAAGACAATCATGTGTTGGCGGAAAAACTCAAGTAACCGCTTGTCTTGTTGGTCGTGAGCGTGAACTTTCAGATCAAGCAGCTTCTCGGCGAACGCCATAAACGCGAACGTACCTGTCACTTCAGGTGGGTGCTGCCTCCCGAGGAGGACGACAACGCGCTGGGCATCAGGATTCAGTACTAGGGACTCAATTGGTCGTTTCGCGACCGAAAACCCGAGTTCCTTACGCATTAAGAACGGGTAGATTTCGACGAGCCTCGTCATCCAAGTGCGGTACATCGCCACATCGACAACGGCTTGCGCCGATACGTAGATCAGTCTCGCGCCACGAGGGATCGCGAATGTTGCCGTTGATTCATCCTTGCTAACCACCAGACTCTGGTCCATGCGAACCCAAGCTACTTTGTTGAAACTAAATTTCGGCGGGTATCGGTGCCTGGTGTTCTGGTAGGTGAGAGAGACTCGAACCTCATCATCGACGTCACTTAGACGCTCAACCGCGAATCCGTACCATGGGCTTGGATTTATTGGTTCATCTTCTGGCACGATGGAGAGAACAAACGAGTTCTCATCGACAACTTTACAGGTATCGAAATTGGCGGTTGGGTAGTTATTCGTGATCCGCGCGATGTTCGATGCACACTCTGCTCCGTCTTCGGCAAGAACTGATAGGCACAAAAATGCACTGGCAATTAAGAGGAGGCCGTGAGAACGCACTAGTTCAAACCGTACTAACTAATGCTTCAATTGTGCACGTCGAGAACAGCACATGCGCCCTTATGATTTCGCGTTTCTTACATTGCGTCCGCGCATTTCATCGTTGATAGATCACACCATCGAGACGATTTCACGTCGCGTTAGCGAACATCGACCGTCATTGACCAAACCGACGAGGCACACTAGGCAAGCCGCTGTGGCTGTGGTGCTTCATCAATCAACCGATCAGACTGAAGTCCTCTTCATCAAGCGCGCGACAGTCGCCGGAGACCCTTGGTCTGGCCACATGGCGTTTCCGGGTGGTCACATGGATGAGGGCGACGCTGACCTGGTCGCTGCGGCCGTACGCGAGACGGAAGAGGAAATCGGACTTGATCTGAGTGATTCCCGATTTATCGGACCGTTATCGCACCAACGTGCTGCGCCACGTGGTAGAACAGTCGACATGCTCGTCGCACCCTACGTCTTTGTGGTGGATTCAATTCCAAACTTAAGCCTGAACCACGAAGTTGACGAGGTGGTATGGGGTTCTTTCAACGCCATGTTCAATGGTCACAACCATGATGTGGAGTTCCGCGCCATAGCAGATGCACAAGTCCCGTTCAATGGTTATCGACTCGAGCAACGTCATTTTGTCTGGGGATTGACGTACCGAACCCTGCAAACGCTCTTTACAGCCGTCGATCCGAAGTACAACGAACCGATCGATCCGAATTAACAGACAAACCTGTTATAGCGGATTGCCTTTAAGCTGTTCGGCTTTTTTCAGTAAGTGCTTTTTAATTCGAATTGGATCAAAATCAAGCTGCGCCTGAGCCATGCCGGTATTGAAGATCTCTTCATAGCGCACGATCAGGTTATCTTCAAACGTATAGTGGGCAATGCCGTCAAAGACCACTTGCTTGCCTGCTGCTTCCGGCATCGTTGAAGAGTAACTAAACAAATATGTTGCATACCCGTGCTCGCCGTCGCTTAGGAGATTGGACATCTCCCAACGAAATCCTTCTGCGTGTCCCCAAAAATGATCACGCAACATAGCAGCAATGGCTTCTCTTCCGACGAATTCCCCATAAAAGCCGTCGCAATATACACCGCTCGGTGCGAATAGTGATGCAAGAGCCTCGCCGTCGTTACTTTCAACAGCTTCGGTAAATCTGTCAACAACTTCTCTGAAACGATCTGCATGAGTCACGTTTAATCCCCGTATTCATTGAGATAGACGATCTGCTTGAAATGCATTTTCACCACAGAGCCGTCGATGTTCGAACTATTGCGACACAGCCCCTGAATGCGGCTACTGGCATAAACGTAGTATCCCTTCGATGGCATCTATCGCACGAATGATCGTTGACCGGTATCCGGCTTTGGGTCAACCTTCATATGTCAAGTACTTTCTAGCGTCGCTCGCAGCGGTCGGTGCAACGCAGCTCGTCACGTTTGGTCAACTCTGGCTGGTTTACGAAATTACCGAGTCTCCCATCATGTTGGGTTGGCTTGGGGCAGCGGCTGCCCTTCCTAATTTAGCGATCACGTTGTTCGGCGGTGTGATTTCTGATCGGTACGACAAACGCGTGATTCTCCTGATTACTTCCGGCGGAAACATGCTGCTCACCGGTTTACTCACAGTTCTTGTATGGGCAGGTTTCGTTGAAGTGTGGCACGTTCTGTTGATTGCCGCGCTCTCTTCCATCCTCAACGGTTTCGATTGGCCAACCCGGGTCGCGATTTTTCCACAGCTCGTCGATCGCGACCAATTCCTGAGTGCGGTAGCACTAAATTCCTTTATCTGGCAAGTCATGCGAATGGCCATTCCAGCGCTCGCGGGGTTCCTGCTGTATTTCGCGGGATCAGGCGTTATCTTTGGGCTCGCCACCGGCGGGTATCTCGCGATGTGCCTGACGATGTACGCACTTCAATTGCGACCTGCTGTTAGCGCAAGCTCGGAGATCGGTGCGATCACGCAGATCGTTGAAGGCATTTCGTTCATATTTCGCCACGACATTTTCAAGTACCTTTTGGCACTGACATTCATTGGCATGTTCTTCTGTAACTCCCATGCGCAGTTAATGCCTTTATTCGCCGACTTGAATCTACGGGACGAGGTTGGGTTAGGTCTCCTATTGACCGCGGGGGGAATCGGTTCCATCGTTGGAACGATTGTGGTCGGCGGGAATCGTCACGACCGGAATCTCACGAACATGATGCTGTCGAGTGGCATCCTTACGGCTGTAACAACGATCGGGTTCACCGTTGCTTCGATTCTTGCCTGGTTCTCGTTCGCACTCGTCCTACAGTTCGCTGCCGCATTTTTCGCGTCATTGTTCCTCATCTCCTCAATGACATCGATGCAGTTAAGCGTGCCTGATCAGCTTCGAGGTCGAGTAATGGGCATTCACACGATGTGCTACAGCCTGCTGCCACTCGGTGGGTTGTTCCTGGGTAGTCTCACCGAATTTACGAATGTACTTACGGCTGTAGTAAGCGGGTCCGGGATATATGTGGTTGCGTTAGTTGTTGTGTTCGGCGGGTTCGCCAGTATGCGTAGCCTACGCTTTGCGACGCTCAGACAGATCCCGTTTGAGGAATCGAGGAGCCGATCTCAGTCCGCTGGTGCAAGCGCCTCAATGTCGCAGGACACACCGGTTCCACCTAAACCACAATAGCCGTTCGGCACTTTTGCGAGATACTGCTGGTGGTAGTGTTCCGCGTAATAAAACGGACCCGAATCGAGCACTTCAGTCGTGATTGCACCGTAGCCGGCCTGTCTGAGTTTCGCCTCGTACCGAGCTTTTGACGCTTCCGCAGCGTCTCGTTGGTCTTCATCAAAAACGAATATCGCAGAACGATACTGTGTGCCGATATCGTTGCCTTGACGCATGCCTTGAGTCGGATCGTGACTTTCCCAAAAGGTGCGAAGCAAATCGCGATAGCTGATGACCGTGGGATCAAATATCGCAAGGACTACTTCAGTATGTCCTGTAGCGCCAGAACATACCTCTTCATAGGACGGATTCGGCGTATGCCCGCCCGCGTATCCGACGGCGGTCGTAAATACACCCTCAAGCTGCCAGAATGCGCGTTCGGCACCCCAAAAGCAACCCAGAGCGCCGACAAATCGCTCCATACCTTCCGGAAATGGCTCTCGCATTGGGCGACCATTGACGAAATGTTGGGGCGGAACCGGCATCGTCTCGACACGTCCTGGCAATGCGTCTTCCGCACTCGGAAGCGAGAGTTTGCGTAGTAAATTCATCGTTTCGCCTGTCCAACTAAACTTAGCATCAACCTGTGACTACTCCCCGCCCGAATAGACGGGGCTTCTTGCTTCACAGGCAGCGGCGGACAGTGTGCCCGTCTTACTCAAGCCTCCGCAAGAAGAGACGGATAGCCCTTCCGCCTTTAATTTAAGCTTGTCTTTCGATTCTTTGTGTCTTGACGCAGATTACTTGGTTTTCGTCAATCAAGCGTTTCGACATACTACAATGCTTATGCGCAAATATTAATCAAAATCTGCGAATCCATGCAGCGTAATTTATCCAATATCTCAAGAATTGACACGGCCCAGTTAGCGTGGCCGCGCCTTATATCCCCGCGCTGAACGGCGGGGTTTTACGGCAAATTGGATATTCTTACGCACGATCGCGAACGTATATGCACCAACTAAAACGTCTCCTTGTACCCCTCTTAACGTCGTTTCTCTGGGGTTGCGCAAGTCTCTCAACACCTGATCTGCATCTGCTTGCGCAAATCGACGATTTCGAACTCGTGCAGCAACGTCAGGACGAGTTTCTCGCTTTGCCAGACGCACTGTCCAGGCTCAAGGACATGCGGACGTATGCAGAGGAAGTAGCTGTCCTCTACGGCACCGAATCGTTGCGTCTTGGACCCTTGGGTTCCGCCCTTGTCGCGAAACACGACGCGAGTCTGAATGGGCACCTTGTCCTCCGGAAGTTCTACCAACCCCTGGATGAAGAAGCTGCGAGCTTACATTCAACCTGGGTCGAGCGAATCAAGAATCATGCGTTCTACGGACGCTCTGGATCGCTAGAAAAACCATTCCGAGCATTAACGATCGAAGATGCTCACGCCCTCATTATTGAACGTGGCGACGCCGTTATTGGATCAATGTATGGTGAGAACGACGAATATCCATTGGTCGCGTACCTCTTGGCGCGCAAGCCTTCAGGGGAAGTCGAGAAGCTCTATTTCGAGATTAGGTCGTACGAACGATGGCGGGAGCTGACGCCTGATCCAGGCAATGCTCAACCCGTGGATGTGATTCGCGAGCTCGCCCAATTACAGGACAATTCCGCTCAGGTTGCGTACGGTATTTACCTACTTGAAAATGCCGAATCCAATCCTGAGAAGCACGACCAAATCATCGAGACGGGACGCAACTGGCTTCGTAACGCCAGTCAAGCCCCCAACGCACTCCCGCCATATTTCCTTGCGAATTACGAAGTTGCTCGAAGAGAACAGGGAATATCCTGGACCCGAGTAAAGGGTCGCTATGAACGGGCGATTCAGCTCGGCTCTACGGATGCCGAAGTCGGACTAAGCAAGATCTACCTACAAGGCGTATTTGGCGGACCGGATAGGCGAGTCGGTCTCGAATTACTTGAATCTGCAGCCGAAAAAAACAACGTCGACGCGGCATCGGCATTGGGTTCCTTGTTGATGAGTCAAGCACCCGAGGATGCGATTAACTATCTCAAGCAAGCAGCAGAACTCGGTGGTCATCGTCACCGACTTACATATGTTCGAGTCCTCGTTCATCCGCCTCACGAACAACCGCTAAGTCCCGAAGCGTTCGGTTGGGTCCAGCAACTCGCCAAAGACGAAAACCAAGACGCGATGGTGTTGCTCGCGACGATTCATGCGAAAGGTCTTTACAACGACAAAACGAGCATTCGTCAAGCACGACGTTGGTATCGCCGAAGTGTTGAAGTCGGACCAACCGACGGTCAGAACGTCAATGAAGTCGCATGGGTACTAGCAACAACACACCTAAAACGTTTACGCAATCCAACCCTAGCTATCAAGTACATGGACAACTTGATGGCGACGAATACCAAAGCTCGTACGAGCCCTGCTTTCATCGACACGTGGGCGGCCGCATATGCGGCTGCAGGTGACTTTCGACGAGCAATCGAGCTGCAAGAGGAAGCCGTCGCGCTCGCTGATCACACCCAGAGCGAAGTGAAGCAAATACTTGAGCTACACCTTCGAAACTACCGCGATCGTAAGGCACTGACCGAACAGGTACCGTGATTGGTCGTTTCAATCGCCGACCACGCCGCCATTCTCCGTGACAACATACCTGTTCTTGACGTTCGCGCGCCGGTCGAATACGCGCGAGGCAGTCTTCCAAATTCGGTCAACGTGCCACTACTCACCGACAACGAACGAGCAGAAGTCGGAATCAGGTATAGGCAGAGCGGGAATGAAGCAGCAGTCGCACTCGGCTACGATCTAGTCAAGGGGAGTACCAAACACCAGCGCATCGAAGCTTGGTCACGCTTTATTCGATCTCATCCCGATGCGCTCGTAACGTGCTGGCGTGGAGGCCAACGCTCCGCCATCGCGCAGCAATGGCTGGCCGAGCTCGGCTTTGAAGTACCGCGTATCGCTGGTGGCTTCAAAGCCATCCGCCAGTGCAGCCTAGATGTCTTTGAACAAATAGGTAGACGTCAATGGATTGTGATTGCCGGGTCGACAGGCGTTGGCAAAACTTTACTTCTCAATGCGTATCGCGAATCCGTCGATCTTGAGGCTATCGCAAACCATCGAGGATCAGCATTTGGGCAACTCGACACGCCACAACCAGTACCCGTTTCATTTGAACTCGCACTAGCTCAAAGGTTGTTGCAGACGCAGTGTTTCCCTACCTGCTTGATTGAAGACGAAAGTCGAACGATCGGCCGATTGGCGTTACCCAATACGTTGTTTGAAGCGATGCAAACCGCGCCAATCGTCGTACTGGAGGCGCCTTTCGAAGAACGAGTTAAGCTGACTTACAACCAATATGTACATGACGCAAACCCAAGCAACCTAGCTGCCGCGCTAGGTCGTATTCAGAAACGCCTCGGCCTCGAGCGCTATTCAGTATTAGAAAACCAGCTCAATCAGGCTATCGAAACGAGATCGGAATCGAAACATTTAATATGGATCGCCAATTTGCTCAATTGGTATTACGATCCAATGTACGAGTACCAGCTGAGTAGGAAGCATGCCCGAATCGTCTTTCGAGGCAATGCTGAATCTATTCATGAATACCTAGCAGGTAGATTCCAGCTTCGAAGTTAATTCGCGATCTTGCAATGCGAACTACGCCTGATCGATCGCTATCACCGTAGGTCGAGGTAGCTCAGTGAGCTGTTTTCGCAATGAGTCGATCTCACCCGCCAATCTATCCCAATTACCTTTCCGAACATGACCAAATCCCTTGACTTTACGATAAGTCACGAGTAAGGCTAGCGCTGTGTTGTAGTTGGTCTCGTTCAATTTGTCGGAAACGTATGTCAAATCGTCAATAAACTGCTTCAACAACAGTTGATCGAGCTTTCGTTCATCGCTGAATCGGAATGGATCTAGTCGCGTCCCGCGGATTGATCGAAGTGACGCAATGACTTTCAGAACGGGTTCCATCCAGGATCCCACGCGGCGTTTACCTTTTGTTGGAGCTCTCAACCAGGTCGGTGCAAACGCGTAACTGATCTCGGCTCGCTCAAATCGGTCGGCGACGCGTTGCTCAAAACTATTCATGGTCAATAACCTTGCTACTTCGTACTCATCCTTGATCGCCATGAAGTGATACAACGCGTCAGCGGCAGCATGCGTGACTAGAGAGCTCCCATCTTTCGCACCCATATCCGAAAGGCGGATTCGTTTAACGTACGCCAGATAGGTATCTGCTAAGTCGGAGTCCTGGTAGTCCTCTAGTCGCTGAGTGCGCGTTTCAATAAACTCGTCAAGATCAGGAAACTTCTCGGTCGGCGGCGTCGTCAGAGCATCTTTATCGGTTTCTTGTTGCTCATGCGCGCGACCAGCGTCGAACGCTGCGAGATTCGCTTCTACCGCAACCCCATTCAGTTCGATGGCACGCCTAAGGCTCGCCAAACTCACTGGGACGAGCCCTCGTTGATACGCGAGACCAAGTAGAACGGAATTTGCCACCGTTCCGGCACCGGCATGCTCATCCGCAACCTTCAAAGCATCTACAGCGGCCATCGAATGCACCCAAGGGAGTAGCTCATCAAGCACGTCAGTCAAACCGTGTTCTCGATCATGGTCGACTACCGACAAGTGAGATGGCGACAACGCTTCGTTAACGACTGCGCTAGTTCGTTCATGGGAGAGCAGTGGCGCAACTTCTTGACTCGTCGCAGTTACAGGATCTGCCGCAATAAGCACATCGGTTTCATCTTGCGCGAGGCGCGTTCTCCATACATCATCTACACCAATTCGAACGTGCGAAATGACAGCTCCGCCTTTCTGCGCCAAGCCTGTCATATCAAGTGTGCTGACTTGCTTCGCATCCAAATGCGCGGCAACGGCTATCACTTGACTCAGCGTGATCACGCCCGTGCCACCAACGCCGGCAATCAAGATGTTTTTAGCAGCGGGAATTGCAGGTTCCGGAAGATCGACCTTAGCTGGAGTAATGTGTGTCAAGCGATTTCGTGGCGTACCCCGAATTTCTACGAATGCAGGGCAATAACCGTCAACGCACGCGAGATCTTGAATGCAGTGCGCTTGCTCAATTTGGCGCTTCTCGCCAAATTCCGTTTGCACAACCTTGATTGCTGAGCACCCCGATTTCGAAACGCAATCACCACATCCTTCACACACGTCTTCGTTGATCATGACGTATCGCTCAGGCGGTGGCGCTAATCCGCGCTTGCGTTTCCGTCGCTTCTCGTTTGCGCAGGCATGGTCAACAATCAATACCGTGCATCCTGCTATCGAACGTAGTCGCCGTTGCACCTCATTGAGTTGATTTCGATTCGAAACCGGATAGTCACCAGTTTTGTGTTTGCGGGGTTCTTCAGCAACGACTTCTACATGCTTCACGCCTTCCGCTCTCACCTGCGACACAACATCAGCAACGGTTAAGTTCCCCTCAACTGCTTGTCCGCCAGTCATCGCGACGGCTTCGTTGAACAAAATCTTGTAGGTGACATTTACGTTTGCGGCTACCGAGGCTCGAATTGCCAGTATACCGGAATGGGAATACGTGCCATCTCCTAAGTTCACAAAAACGTGGTTTGTGTCAGTAAAAGGAGCTTGACCGATCCAATTTGCGCCTTCTCCACCCATATGGGTGAACAAATAGGTCTCGCGATGCATCCACTGTGCCATGTAATGGCAACCAATACCCGCGAATGCCCGACTGCCTTCCGGTAGTTTGGTCGAGCCGCTATGCGGACAACCCGGGCAGAACAATGGCTTGCGTTTGGCATTCATCGACGTCAGCGCATGCTCGAACTCACCACTTCGATTCGTGAATCGCCCGGCCAGTGGAAAGTTCAGATTCAGTTTGTCACCAATTCTGACAAGCGCATCAATCATCGGATCGACTTGAAGCTCACCAAAAGGCGTCAGAAGCGGCAGGCCGTCCAAATCCTCTTTCCCGAGGATCGGAACATGTGCTGATCCATAAAGCGCGGACTTCAGTTCTGTTTCCAAGAACGCGCTTTTCGACTCAATGACGAATGCTGCTTGCGCATCCTCCACCTGGTTTCGAAGCCACTCCCGGTTAGTCGGCCAAATCAGACCAAGCTTGATTAAGCGAATCCCAACCTGACGAATCTCATCCTCCGAGCTCAAACCGAGTAGACGTAGGGCTTGCCTTACATTGGTATAGCTCTTTCCAGTCGTTACGATCGCAAGTTGGGGACGCGGTGCATCAACCACCACGTGATTGATCGGGTTCTGTGCAGTGAATTCGTGAACGAGCGCTAATTTCTGCGCGATACGGCGTTCCTGTTCGTGCGGCGTATCGACAAGACGAATGTGCGGATCAAAGTCGAGTCTCGGAAAAGCAAATGACGCCTTTCCCGACCGATCGATCGTAGCGGAACTATCCATGACAGATGTCTGCGCTAGCATCGCGGTCCAACAACCTGAGAAGCGTGAAAGCGCCCACCCATAGAGCCCAAAATCTATCAATTCGCCGACATCAGTTGGATCTAGAATCGGGATTTGCAGATCTCTAAGGACTCCAGCGCTATCACTGGGTAGGGTCGACGATTTGCAGTCAGGGTCATCACCAACAATGGCTAACACACCCCCTAACGGCGCGGTACCTGCCATGTTTGCATGTCGGATCGCATCCGTCGAGCGATCAAGTCCGGGTGACTTGCCGTACCAAAGACTGAAAACGCCGTCGTGTTTTTTTCCTTGGAACAATCCGACCTGCTGTGAACCCCAAGCTGCCGTCGCTGCCAGGTCTTCATTGATCGCAGGTTGAAAGACGATATTCGCCTCGCCAATCTGCGCTTCCGCACGTGCCATTTCGAGATCTAGTCCGGCAAGCGGGGAGCCGCGATAGCCCGTTACATAACCTGCAGTATGTCTGCGCGCATTAATATCAAGTCTGTTCTGTTCGAGCAACAATCGCACCACGGCTTGAGTTCCAGTAAGCCAAAGGTCCGTCTCGTCGAGCGCGTATTTCTGCGTCAGTGATATCCGCTGCGCTCGCGGGGAAAGGTCGCTCATACGGTCGAAAAATCTATCGAATAAACAAACAAATGATATTGTTTTATTGACGAATTAATCTAACTAATTTTTTGAATTCAGGTGGATTATGTAGTATTTCTATCCTCATATACGAGCAAATATAGGATTGTGTTTTATGAGTGAGCTAGACCAGACGGACGAACGGCTTCTCGAGATCCTTCAACGAAATGCCACCATCACCATGCAGGAACTCGGGTCGATGGTCGGACTTTCACATACGCCCTGCTGGAGGCGTGTACGGCGGCTCGAGGAAAAGGGGTTTATCAGCAAGCGTGTGACTTTGCTTGATCCAGAAAAGCTTGAACTCAGCGTCAATGTGTTCGTATTTGTCACACTAAACCGTCATCAGTCGAATGCGCTTACACGCTTTGAGAATGCCGTCAAAGATATCCCCGAGATTGTCGAGTGTTATTCCGTATCCGGGCAAGCGGACTTTTTATTGCGTGTCATCGTCCATGATGTGAGTGCGTACGACACGCTATTGAAGCGGACGTTAATCCACCTACCTGAAATCGGCAACCTTAATTCGACGATCGCTCTGCAACAGGTGAAATACACGACGGAATTACCGCTGCAATCCCTCTAATAAGCAAAACTACATCCGGAAAATACCGAACTGATTGGTGTGTTGAACCAGCTTCCGGGATGCTACCGCCAGAGCCATCGAGAGCGTTTGGCGGGTATCGCAGGGGTCAAGGATCCCGTCGTCCCACAATCTCGCACTAGCAAAGTACGGGTGCCCTTCTGCTTCATACTGGTCGCGGATGTCATCCATGAATACAGATTTCTCTTGCTCTGGCCACTCGCCACCGCGTGAAGCAAGACTGTCTTCACGGACCGTCGCGAGCACGTGCGCAGCCTGCTCGCCGCCCATCACCGAGACGCGTGCATTAGGCCAGGTCCACAGCATGCGCGCACCGTAGGCTCGACCGCACATCGCATAGTTACCCGCACCGAATGATCCTCCAATAATCACCGTTAATTTGGGGACACTCGCACACGCGACCGCGGTAACCATCTTCGCACCGTCTTTCGCGATTCCTTCATTTTCGTATTTCTGACCCACCATGAAACCGCTAATGTTCTGCAGAAACAACAAAGGGGTGCCGCGTCGATCTGCCAACTGAATGAAGTGTGATGCTTTCAGTGCAGATTCGGAGAACAGAACTCCGTTATTCGCCAAGATCGCAACCGGGTAGCCGTGAATTCGCGCGAAGCCGCAAACTAGCGTCTCACCGTAGAGCGGCTTAAACGAACTGAACTCAGACCCATCTACCAATCGCGCGATTAGCTCGTGAACGTCGTACGGGGTTCGATTGTTCTGAGGAAGAATGCCGTAGATTTCAGACGGTTCGTATAGCGGATCTTTCGGTGGTACGCGATCAACAAGAAGTTGATATTTCAAGTTTGAATCGGCGATGGCGCTACGCGCGAGCGCTAACGCATGATCGTCATCATTGGCTAAATAGTCGGTAACACCTGAATGTCGAGAATGAACATCACCGCCTCCAAGCGATTCTGCGTCAATCTCCTCACCAGTTGCGGCTTTTACGAGCGGCGGACCACCTAGGAAGATTGTTCCTTGGCCCTTTACGATGATTGCCTGGTCGCACATCGCCGGCACATATGCGCCACCTGCAGTACATGAGCCCATGACAACTGCAATCTGCGGAATCCCCGCAGCTGACATCGTCGCTTGGTTGTAGAAGATTCGACCGAAATGCTGCTTGTCTGGAAACACATCTGATTGCAGCGGCAGAAACGCACCACCAGAATCCACCAAATAGATGCAAGGTAGCTCGTTTTCGAGCGCAATCTCCTGCGCGCGTAGGTGTTTCTTAACGGTTATCGGATAGTAAGTACCTCCTTTAACGGTCGCATCGTTTGCAACAACCACGCACTCCTTGCCTTCTACAACTCCAATTCCAGTGATAACGCTCGCCGCGGGTACGTCGTCGTCGTACATGTCATGCGCCGCGAATGTCGAAAACTCCATAAATGGCGTACCGGGATCAAGAAGTCGTTTCACCCGTTCGCGAGGCAGCAGCTTGCCTCGACCTACATGTCGATTCCTAGAACGCTCGTCGCCTCCGAGTGAAATTTGAGATTGTCGCGCTTCAAGATCTTGGATTGCCGCTAGATATGCGTCGCGGTTTGCTTGAAAATCTGGATCGGATGTGCGTACCGCGGATTTGAGAATCATGGACTTGACCTTCCAACTAAACGATATTTTCTACCGGAGCACATTGACCTAGTACAAATCTACCCGGTTAATTCCGAAGCTTTGCCTTCGGCGGGAAGTCCAAAAAAGCTTGCCTTGTGTGCGCGTCGTCGCGAACAGTCGAAAATACGCGTCGCGAAGATGTACGAACTTTGATGAACGCTCCCGCAAATACACCTATCCTGGTAGGCGTCGGCCAGGTGTTAAACCGTATTCAAGACCTGAGCGACGCACTCGAACCACTTGAAATGATGTGGCAAGCGATTCAGCTTGCTGAGGCAGACGCTGAATGCGGTCCGTTCCTCAATAACGTTCAGTCAGTGCGTGTGGTTCGTGGAATGTGGAGCTATCAAAATCCCGCAAAACTCATCGGGGAACGCTTGGGATCGACCAACTTCGAAACTGTCGGCACGTTGATTGGTGGGAATCAAAACCAAGCGGTCATTAATACAACTGCATGTGAGATTCGCGACGGCGCCGCCGACCTAGTCTTAATCACAGGTGCGGAAAACGGAAACAGTACAACGAAAGCCCGTAAGCAGGGCATTCAATTGACCCAAACGGAGGCGCCTGGCAGCTACGATCGAATCATAGGTGCGGAACAACAGCCAGAACACCACGAATACGAAGTTGCGAAAGGAATTCAACGGGCAATACAGGTCTACCCGATGTACGACAATCGGATTCGCTTCTCTCGTGGCGAAACCATTGATGAACATCTGGACCGAGTATCAGGCCTGTGGTCTCGATTTAATCAAGTCGGGCTTCGCAATCCGAATGCGTGGGTGCAATCCAAAATGACCGCGGCAGAGATTCGCACACCTAGTGAGTCAAATCGACCAATCAGTTTCCCGTACACGAAATTCATGAATGCGAACATGTCCGTCAACATGGGCGCTGCTTTGATCATGACCTCGGTAAAGCGAGCCCAACAGCTTGGAATCCCAGAGTCGAAATGGGTCTATCCTCTTGCTGGCGTGAAAGGCTACGATCACTTTTCTGCATCAGTTCGAGATGAATTTGACACGTCCCCAGGCATCAGAACAGTCGCCGCGTGCTTGCTTGAACATTCCGAAACAAGTGCGGATGAGTTGGATTACGTTGATCTTTACAGCTGTTTCCCATCAGCCGTTCAGGTCGCAGCCAAAGAGTATGGTCTATCGGAAGAACGAGACTTGACGGTTACTGGCGGCTTGACCTTTGGCGGTGGACCGTTGAACAACTATGTGATGCACAGTATCGCTCGTACGGTCGAACTACTGCGAGATCATCCAAACGGAAAAGCGCTCGTTACAGCGAACGGGGGAAACATCTACAAACACGTCCATGGCACCTATGGAAAAGAACCGCCGAATCGACCGTTTGTCTCAGACAACGTGCAAGCACAGATCGATGCACTGCCATCGAGGGCATGTCTCAGTAGCTACGATGGATCAGCAAATATCGAGTCTTATACGGTAATGTACGAAGGGTTCCAACCGGCAATAGGTCATGTCGCGTGTCGTACAAGCGGCGACGAGCGCACATGGGTCAATACCACCGATCCCGAGCTGGTTCAAGCCATGACTGTTGAAGAGTTTTGTGGTAGGTCCGTTCACATTACCCGCGGCGAACAGCTCAGCGTACTGAATTAAGTCATCGAGCAATATGAGCCTAGAAGACTGACTCACACGCGTTACCGATCCGCATACATAAAAGAGAGATTGAAGAATGCAGTTCACCGTTGGAGTTGAAGAGGAATTCTTTCTGGTTGACCCGCATACGCGGAATCTGATCTCTCAACCTGACGAGGCAATTTTTGAAGCCTGCGAGCGTAATGCAGGTCCACATCAGATCGTGCACGAATTCTTGAATTCCCAGATCGAAACAAATACAAAGGTTTGCGGCTCTATCCGTGAACTGCGCGAATCTTTACTCGAAACCCGTCGCATCGTGGTCAACGCCGCGAACGAGCGCAATGCCGAGGTCATAGCGGCGTCGATGCATCCGTACGCCTTATGGCAGGATCAATCCCCAACTCCAAGAGAACGGTACGCACAGTTCGAATTGCGGATGCAGGATGCGATTCGTCGCATGCTGGTTTCCGGAATGCACATTCATGTCGGATTTGGCGATCGTGATCAACGTATACGCGTCATGTCAGCGTTACGAACTTTCATGCCTTTATTCTGTGTCCTTAGTGCGTCTTCGCCGATCGTTGAAGGACGTCTAACTGGCTTCAGATCGTTTCGTCTGAATTACCTAACTAGCCTACCTCGAACGGGCATTCCTCCACGCATGGAAAGTTGGTCGGAATACGAACGGGCGATATCAGAGTTGCAGTCCTTTGACTTCATAAACGACGGGACCGAAATGTGGTGGGACATTCGACCATCCGCTAAATATCCGACGATCGAACTCCGAATCTGCGATACCTGCCCGTTAGTAGAAGATGCTGTTGCGCTTACTGCGCTGTATGTTTGTCTGATCCATTACCTTCAGATTCTCGATCGCAACGGCGAGTTACCGAAGCAGTCGAGTCAACAACTGATCGAAGAGAATCGCTGGCATGCTCAACGCTATGGCATTTTGTCATTTCTCGCTGATCCATCAACAGGTGAACGTCGATTAGTGAGCGACATCGCTGAAGATCTTCTGCTCGCGTTACGCGAAAGCGCGCAAATCTGTGATTGTGAGGCGGAAATTGAATTGATACGCACCATCTTGGCGCGAGGAACCAGCTCTGACCGTCAGTTCGACACGATGAAACTAGCAGAATTGGATGGTGCTAGTGAGGAAAGCGCCCTTCATAAAGTCGTCGATCTACTTATAGACGAGACCAAAACTGGAGTGGGCACCTAGATGAGATTCCGACACCAGTAGGACGTCCGCAATCTCACTTAAATATGGCTAGTCGTCTAGTGCGCTAACGTACTTCAGCGTGTCGTCCAGGGCTTTCTCAAACTTCGAGAACATCTCATCAATCTGATCCGCGGTAATGATCAGTGGTGGGCAGAACGCCAATGAATCTCCCGCAACCGCTCGTGAAATTAGGCCGTGCGTACGACACCGATCCATGCAGTGCACACCTACCGCATGACCCGCAGCAAACGATTCGCGGGTTGCCTTGTTTTTGACCAGCTCGATTGCGCCGAGTAAACCCGCGCCGCGTACGTTTCCAACCAACGGGTGATCCGCGAAGCTACGCAATCGTTCTTGGAAGATGGGTGTCATTTTCTTGACGTGATCGAAGACCTCCCATTCATGCATGAGCTCAAGGTTGCGAACCGCAACTGCAGCCGCGACAGGATGACCTGAATAAGTGAAGCCATGTCCAAACAGCTTGCTTTCCTCGGTCGCGCTTTCGAACACGTCGTACATAAACTCTGGAATGATCACGGCGCTAATTGGCATGTACGCACTAGAAAGCGCTTTCGCTACACTCATCGTCGTAGGATCAATCCCCATCGTCTGGCAACCAAAAAGGTTGCCTGTGCGTCCAAACCCGTTGATCACCTCATCTGAGATGAAGTGAATGCGGTATTTCGTTAGAACGCGTTGAATCTTGTCGTAATACCCGTCAGGTGGCACAATCACTCCGCCTGCGCCGAGGATTGGCTCTGCAATAAACGCGGCGATCGTCTCTGGACCTTCATCAACAATGAGACTTTCCAGATTGTTAGCGAGGCGTGTGGTGAATTCGTCTTCTGTCTCACCTTCGTTGGCTTCGCGGTAATAAAACGGCGAGTTCGTGTGCTTGACCCTATCTATGGGAAGATCGAAGTTCTTGTGAAAGGGCGGTAGTCCTGTCAAACTTCCGCTGACAACCGTCACGCCGTGGTACGCATTCCACCGTGAAATGATCTTCTTGCGTTCAGGTTTGCCGATCAAGTTGGAGTAATGCCACTGCAACTTCACCTGTGTGTCGTTAGCGTCGGAACCGGATAGTCCGAAGAACACGCGACCCGCATTGATCGGAACCATGTTCATTAGCATTTCGGCTAACTGAACACTCGGCTCGTTCGTAATCCCAGTAAAGAGCTGGGAATACGCTAGCTTCTCGATCTGTTGTTTCGCGACTTCGCCAAGCTCTTTGACACCATATCCCAATGCAGTGCACCACAACCCAGCGAGACCCTCAATGTACTGCTTACCTTGGTTGTCCCATAAGTAAACCCCTTCGGCCCGAACATGCACATTCGGACCTCGTCGTTTTACCTCGGCAAGATTCGAGTTCGGATTAATGAGGTAACGAAGCGAGCGAGCTTCGACCGAGTCGGGGGCGAACTCGTTATGTAGAGGGTCACTCATCAGTGAGTCGTGTCATGTAATTTCTCTAAGGATAGAACCAATAAATCGAATACGGTTTCTAGATAAGGTCCGCCGGGTCCAGCTTAAATTCTGAAATTACCTCATCGGCGTAGTCGATGCGTCCGGTGATTTCTTTCGGATCCCCATTGCAGAGACGCAGGCACGCTTCCGCCATGTGCTCAACAGGCGTGACGCGATCCTTATTTGCATCGTTGATTAATTTGTGATGCACAACACCAGGTGTCGCAACCAGTCCAGGTGAAATTACGTTAACCCCTACGCCTCGTCCAAACGATTCCTGGGCGAGACCGGTGGTAAATCGCTCAAGTGCAGCTTTGCACATCCCGTATACCGTCCCTCCATGACCGCCGGGCGCTTTCGCGTTAGGATGGATCGCTGCATGCGACGAGATATTCAAGATCCAACCCCGACCGCGTTCAAGCATGCCCGGTAGGCACAGCTGTGCGAGTTCAAACGGCGCCCAGACTTGAACGTCCATCATCGTACGGAATCGTTTCTCGCTGAAATCAACCACCGGGACGAACCATGTCACAGCCGCGTTGTTCACCAAGATGTCAACCTGACCGTAGTGTTCAGTGGCTTGTTCTATCAACCCACGACGATCCGCTTCGTCCGCCAGATTCGACTTAATCGCAACCGCTTCGCCACCCGCATCTGTGATCGTCTTTACGGTTTGCTTGATCGTACCTTCAAGAAAGTGATCAGATTCTTCAACCGTGCGCGCCGACACGACGACTTTCGCGCCTTCCATCGCGAATCGACGCGCGATCGCTTCGCCGATACCGCGGCTTGCTCCCGTTATGACTGCCACTTGTCCTGCTAATACGCCGTTTTGGTTCACTTCAGCCATAGGAGTCTCGCAATGGAAATTGAAAAAGATGTGCAGTTATACATAGAGCCTTTCAACCCGTTTTCCCAGTCCCGTAAGAAACTCGTAACCAAGTGAGTTCGCTGATTTCGCAACATCGTCACAGTCTATGTGTTTGCCAAAAAACTCAACCCAATCTCCGACTTTGAGATCGGGACATGCAGTGGCATCAAGTTGTGTCATGTCCATCGAAATGTGTCCACGAATAGGCAACAATTCGTCGCCGAACGCGAAGTTGCCTCCGTTAGAGAGAACCCTAGGTACACCATCCGCATAACCGATACCAACAACTGCGATACGCATAGTTGAGTCGCTCGTGTAGGTCAAACCGTAACCGACGCCTGTCCCAGGTTCAACATCGCGAATCGAAAGCACTCTAGCCTCACATGTCGCGACGATCGAAGTCGGGTTCTTCCGCGCGGCAAACGGATTCGCACCATACAGACCTATACCAGGTCGCACAACGTCCCCCTGAAACCTATCTCCCATCAGCGTGCCAGCTGAATTTCCGATACTCGTGCGGATACTAGGAAGTTCATCAGTTACGGTCTGAAAACGTTCGATTTGTTCCCCGCTAAATGGATTGTCCGGATCGTCAGCACATGCGAGGTGCGTCATCAGCAGGTGCAAATTCAGTCCCTTAAGGCGTTCGACATCAACTGATCGGAACGGAATCCCCAAGCGTTCCATGCCGGTATCGATGTGAACTGCTACCCGTTCTGACAACTCGCTACTAAAAACTCCAAGTTGCTTCTCGTCATTAATGACTGGAATACATCCCGCTTCGATTGTCTGTCTGAGCCCGTTCTTCTCCAGTGGCGGTTCAAAAACATAGATGTCGCTATTTGTATGTGACGCTATCTCTAATCCTTCATCAAGCGTCGCAACGAAAAAAGAACGACATCCTTCGGCGGTAAGCCGATTCACAATCGGTACTGCACCCAACCCGTAGCCATTCGCTTTTACAACCGCGCCAACCTCGCCTTTGACTCTCGATTGAAACAACCGATAGTTGCTTACAAGCGCATCTAAATCGATCTGAATACGTGCGAAACTCAATCTGATGTCCTCATCATCTGTTTTCGTGCGCGCATAATCGTTCCTACATGTTTAGCAGGTAGTTACCTTGCGCAAACTTCTCGTTTCCATAGCTTGCATTGTGTCGGTAAACGTCATGGCTGATTTATTTGATCTCGTTGAACACCACATGACCGATAACGACGGCGTCGCCATTCATTATGTTGCCGTCGGTCCCCAAGACGCGCCACTCGTAGTGATGATCCATGGCTTCCCGGACTACTGGTATACCTGGCGGGAGCAGATGGATTCGCTGCGCTCAGACTATCGCGTCATCGCTCTAGATTTACGCGGCTACAACCGATCCGCCAAACCGCAAGGAGTCGAAAACTACACCTTGGAAAAACTGGGTAGCGATGTTGCCGCAGTTGTTAACGCACAAGAACAGCCATCTGCAACGGTTGTAGGACACGATTGGGGCGGCGCAGTTGCATGGTCGATCGCAATGAACATGCCGGAAATTGTGGAGAACCTAATCATCTTGAACTTACCACACCCTCGAGGACTCGCAAGGGAATTGGCAAACTCCGCGGCACAGCAGCAAGCGAGCCAATATGCGTTTAACTTTCAACAGCCGGACGCGCATAAGACAATAACTCCAGAGATGTTGGTAGGCATAAGTCAGAGTCGCTCCGAGGACAAAGTAAAAAGTCGTTACCTTGATGCATTCCGACGATCCGACATTGAGGCGATGCTAAATTACTACAAAGCGAACTATCCAACCCCGGGCGAAGAGTTTATGCCCGAATATCCAACTGTCGATGTACCAGTTCTCATGTTCCACGGTCTTCAAGACCGAGCCCTTCTCCCGGGTGCCTTGAACGATACGTGGCAATGGGTCAGCAGCTCACTAACGTTAGTTACGCTACCCAACGCGAACCATTGGGTTCAATACGACGCTGCCGACGAGGTCAATCAGGTCATGACGGATTGGCTTCGCCGACGCTACCCGGAACGTTAATCAATACACCGGGATTTAGATTCGCGTTAGGATCGAGTGTCGCCTTAAGCGCTCGAAGCATGTCGCCAAACAACTGAGGTCGCTGACGTTCCCACGCGTCCTTGTGCATGCGACCGACTGCATGATGGTGCGTCACCGTGCCTCCTGCCTCGACAACGGCATTGTTTGCCTCAGACTTGATCGCCTGCCAGATCTCGTGCTCCCCACCGATCGGTACCGGACCCGAAAATGAATAGTACGGTGCTGGACCGTCTGGATATACATGCGTAAATCGGCAGCTTAGCGCTGAGCCCTCGCCAATCGTCTCGCGAAGTACTGATCCAACTCGCGCTCTCACAGTCTCATCAAAACTTGGCCATCGGTCCCACGTTATCGCCGTTTCAAACGTGTCCGACAGCACACCGAGTCCTAGCTGTACGCCCGCATTCACCCCGATAAACGCGTTCCGCCACGCACCCACACTGCCACCTCGTCCGGTGGCACTGCCTGAGCCGTCGTCCACCACAATGTCGCGATCATCAACCATCCCGCCGTGGTCTCGTGCCATCGCCACAGTCTGTTCGATCAAAAACCGTTGAGGCACGTCAGCGGATTCGAACCCGATAATCAATAACGCTTTAGAGCCTGCGACGCCCGCTGCCAACTGTGCTTCAACTGGGTCAAGAATGCGCAGATTTGCAGGATGTAATTTGGCTTGAACGATCGCTCTCACAGCGTCCGTACCCGCTTTCCAGTCGGAAAACAAGACTCCTGCAGATGCGCGAAACCTAGGCGGCTTCTGCAACCTTAGCCAGCATGAGGAAATCACCCCGAGCGTGCCTTCGGATCCAATCACCATGCGATCTGGACTTGGTCCTGCACCGCTTCCCGGCAGACGTCGACTTTCATACCAACCCGCTGGCGACAACATCCGAATGGATTGCACAAAGTCGTCGATGTGAGTGTGGTTCGTTGCGTAGTGACCGCCTGAACGCGTTGCCACCCAACCACCAACGGTTGACCAAGGGAACGATTGCGGATAGTGGCGCAATGTCAGATTCTTGGGCTTCAACTGGGCCTCGAGATCGGGCCCGTAGATACCCGCCTCAAAATTTGCCGCGCGTGACGTTTCGTCGATTTCGAGTATCCGATTCATTCGCTCAAGATCGACCGATACGGCGCGTTCAGATTCCTCTGGTACATTGAGTCCCCATACAACACTCGTGCCACCACCATACGGGATAACTGTGATATCGTGCGAGGTGCACCACTCAAGGACTCGTTCTAGCTGACTCTCCGACTCTGGATATGCGACGGCGTCCGGCGGCTCGTCGAATCGACCTCGAATGGCTTGCAGAAGCTCGAGCGAATGTCCGCCGTACGTATGCGTGATCCGGTCAACTTTTGAGTCCGAAACGAAATCGGCTAACGCGGTAGGTATACCCAACCGCGAAGCCCGCAGTTCAATGTCGTCAATCTGTGGAATCGGAGGCGGTGATACCTCAACACCCGTGCGTTTCGATGCGGCTTGCGCAGCGGCTCGGCGCATGTCTTCGGTCGGTTCATCCGAGACATGACCCCAAGTCCAAAAACTTCGTCGGTTATTGTGTTCCACTGCTATGCTCCTGTGACCCGTCGTTCTTAATTCAATGCTCAGAAATCAAAAGGAAAAACCATGAGTAACGCTGACCACGCTAAGGCGGCTGTGAGCTTCTTTATCGAAACGTTCAACGCCCAAGATCACGAGCAGCATGCGTAGGCTCTGATTTATCCTCACATTCGCTTGGCGAACGGTAGGTTTGCGCGATTGGAATCCGCCGATCAATTCGCAAAACTCAGTGCCGCGAACGAGCCTCGGCTACGTGCCGAAGGGTGGGACCACACCGTCGTGAAGTCTCTAGAGATCATCCACGTAGGCGACGATAAGGTTCATTTGGCGATTACCAATGATCGGTGTCATGCAGACGGCACGGTCTACAACAGTTTTGACACATTCTGGATTGCAACCCGTGTTGACGGTCACTGGGGGATTCAATTCCGATCGAGTTACCTACGTTAAAACCTATTCGGTTCCTGGTATCACATTCGCCTCGATTTTGTGACCGTCAAGGTCGAACACAAATGCGCCGTAGTAACCCGGTCCGTATTCTGGTCTTAATCCTGGTTCGCCATCGGAGGTAGCACCCGCCTGAAGCGCGACCGTATAGAACTCGTCTACAGCAGCACGACTAGGTGCGAGAAAGGCGAAATGAGTGCCGTTTGCGGTTGATGCGAGTTCACCATTTAGTGGTCGTTGAACCCAGAATTCCGGGAACAGTTTGCCGTATGCGACCGCGACGTCCGGTATTTCATGTTGCCGCGATGCACCAATCGTAGCCAGTACAGTATCGTAGAAATCGACCGCCTCCTTGAAATGGTTTGTACCAATTGAAACATGGTTCATGATGCTGGGGATGTCATCGCTCATGTGTCTTCTCCTCCCGCTGCCTCGCGTTCGATACGGAGGCATTCCTCGGTTTCCGTACGACGATTTTCGATAAGCGAGTCCCACTTGGGGATGACGCACGCATACGCTCTTTCGATGATCGGATCAGCCTCGTCTGACCTAATTAACTCTGGCAACTCGTCACCCATATCCGCACGGCAGTCTGCAAGCATTCGTCGTAACTTTCGCGAACACTCCGCGTGCGGGACATCAAAGCACGCTCTGAATTCAGGCGCGTCGCAAACCAGGTCGACAATTTGGTTTGACATCAGCTCGAACATCGCGTCGACGCGAATCGGTTGTGGCTTCTGCTCTTCCTCTTCAGACATCAACAATCCGGTCAAGACCACGACACTCACCGCGATAACTAATACGCGCAGTCGTTTCTTCGAGTACCTAAAAATACGCACTTCACCCAAAGGTCGCTTACCTACTAGAGCCAATTTAACAAGGTCGTGCATCGGCAGGGATTCACCAAACACTTCGTAGAATCGAACGTTTTGCCGAAGCGCTGCAATGACCGACGTTTCCCTTGCTAACACTCAGCGGATTGCAACGGAGAATTTCGCCGCTGAACTAGGTATCGAGCTTGTCGATTCTGAACACGACCATGTGAAGGTCAAGCTACCCTATCACGCGAAGCTAGGTATAGGTAGGATCCATGGTGGTGCAATCAGCGCACTCATCGACGTCGCTGCTACCGCTGCATTCTGGGCTACGCCTCTTGTCAATCCAAAATCCGTCGGAGCGACCGTCGGGTTGACGGTGAATTTCCTCAAACTAGCGGTTCAAACCGATCTTTGGGCGGAGGCAACTGTGCGTCGACGAGGCGGCACCTTATGTACCGCGAATGTAAACGTCACAAACGAACGACACGACGAAATCGCCATCGCGGTGGTTACCTACAAATTGACTCACACGTAATAGTGTCTATCCATTTGAGAAACGAAGCTCAACACCACACTATGAAACGTTATAAAGTATCATTTTCTCAATCCCGCAAGTTTACATCCGCCAAACCATCGGATTTCAACAATGAATAGCCTACTTCGCACTCTATCTATTTGCTCCTTTGTAGCCGTACTCTCAGCCACGTCATCAAACGCCGCAGACGACGAAACACACACACACGAAGAGTCTGAACCTAATGACGAACTAGTGGAAATTGTGGTACGCGCACACCCGTTGTCCGATAAGGGCGTCGCCCAAAGCTACAACGTACTGTTAGGGAATGAACTCGCCCGGGCGGCAGAAAACTCGATTGGTGAAACACTTGGATCGTTAGCAGGGGTACGCAACGCATCATTTGGTCCTGCAGTCGGCCGCCCCGTGATCCATGGACTAGGTGGAGTACGCGTAAAGACCATGCTAGATCGTACAAACACGATGGACCTCAGCATTCTGAATCCCGATCATCCCGTTACGGTTAACGCCCACATGGCAAATTTAGTGGAGGTCATCAAGGGTCCGAGTGCCATGGTCTACGGAAGCGAGTCGATCGGTGGCATCGTAAACGTCGACACAGGTCGCGTGCCAAAGGCTGCTCCCTCTGGCGGGTGGGACGGCCGCTTAGACGCCAATCTATCGGACAATTCCGCACGACAAACGGCTGCGGGCCGTATTGACTTTAGCGCAGGAAACCTCGTATTTCATGGAGATTTCGACCTCCGCCAAGGCGACGATTACGACATCCCAGGTTGTGCGGATTCCACCTATATCCACCGCGTAGAAGAAGAAGAACATCATGACGAAGAAGAGCACGAGGAAGGAGAAGACCACGACGAGGAGGAACATGTCGAAGAACACGAAGAAATCTGCGGTACTTTGCTGAATAGCTATTACGACGTCTTTGCGGGTTCATTTGGTGGCAGTTACGTGAATGAACTCGGTTTCGTTGGTCTGTCCTATTCATCGAATCTTGGCGATTTCGGCATTCCGGTTCCACACGCGCACGGAGCAGAAGAGCACGATGAGGAAGAGGAACACCATGAAGAGGAAGACGACGCAGATCATGAAGAGGAAGAAGAACATCACGATGAAGAGGACGAAACGCCACGCTCGTTCATAGATTTTCAGCAAGAGCGACTAGATTTCGATTTTCGTCGAGACGAAGTCAGCGACGCAATAGAGCGACTGCAGATCCGATTTGCGATGAGCGAATATCAACATGACGAGATCGAAGAGCCTGGCGGTCCCATCGATGCCAGGTTTATTAACGACGAGTACGAATTCCGAATTGATGCGGTGCTCAACCGTGAAAACACATCGGTTCTAGGCGTTCACCTCACAGGTCGCGACTACCAAGTACAAACGTCAGAAGATCCGGTCTTACCCGTGACTGAGTCACGTCTCGGACTTTCCTGGTTACACGAACGCCAACTTGGAACCTCAACGCTAGAACTTGGCAGTCGCATGGAGGCTAAAAAAGTAGATTCCGAGGAATTCGGGGGGCGCAGCTTCTTGGATTTTGCACTTTCACTAGGACTGTTGTCAGACCCATCCCGCGATTGGATATTCAAAGCTGATTTGAGCCAATCAAGTCGCGCACCCGCTCTCGAAGAACTGGCAAGTCGTGGTTTTCACCTATCAACCAGCGCAGTGGAAGTTGGTAATCCTGACCTTGGTAACGAGTCACAAACTGGATTTACCGTCGGCGCTTCCAAGCAGACGGGAAAACTTGAGCTTGACCTCACCGCCTACCACCGAAGATTTACAGACTTCATCTATATCGCCAATTCAGGCGAATTCGATCATGGTGCGCCCGTTTTTACGTATCGCCACCGCAACGCGACATTTACTGGCTTCGACGCATCCGCGATCTATCACTTACCTCTCGACGTGTCAACAGAGTTAGATCTGAGGTTTCAATATGACTTAGTTGCCGTTTCGGTAGACAGAAGTACTGTGAACAAACTGCCACAAATGCCCCCGGCTCGAGCAACGGTTGGACTTGATTTCTACCATAACGAACTATTCGCAAGCCTGCAACTGTCGCAAAATTCAGCGGTTAACAATCCCGCTTTATTGGAACTCCCAACGGACTCCTGGTACGACCTATCCACTCGAGTTGAGTATACGTTCGAAGGTCTCAGTGACGCGATGGACGGGACGGTGTATCTAAAAGGCAAGAATTTGACCGACGAAGAACAACGAAACCACATTTCGGTCATCAAGGATCGCGTGCCCTTACCGGGTCGCATGCTGGAAGTCGGATTTAGACTTAGCATGTAGTCGCCCTGCTCTTTGGGGAAGCAGCTGACCAATAAGTAAGCTACCGCGTCTTTCCCGCAGTAGCTTACGCCATGCCTACCGTTTCACGAGAAGTCCATCTCGTAGATCGTCCGGACAGTCTACCCACAACTGACCATTTCCAGCTGACTGAATCTGAAGTCTCAGACCCAGCATCGGGAGAGGTTCTCGTCCAGAACAGGTGGATGTCTGTCGATCCCGCCATGCGCCCTCGTTTGTCGAATGGACAACAACCTGTCAATCAGGTCATCGGCGGTGGTGCACTAGGTACAGTCGTTGCATCACGTAACGATCGGTTCAAAGAAGGCGATACTGTTCAACACGGATCGGGATGGCGTGAGTACCACCTTTCTGACGGATCAGATCTTGAGCATCTAGACCCCGCCGGATTCCCCGAAACGCTCTACATGCACGTACTCGGCACCACCGGATTCACCGCTTGGGGAGGCATCCTGATCACGGGGAAGCTTCAGGACGGCGAGAATGTTTTTGTGTCTGCGGCAGCGGGCGCGGTCGGTTCTGTCGCCGCTCAGATCGCAAAGTTGAAAGGATGCTACACCATCGGTTCTGCCGGCTCTGAATCGAAATGTGCCTGGTTACGCGACACACTTGGGCTTGATGTCGCCATTAACTATCGAGAAGGTGTACTACGTAAGAGCCTAAAGGCAGCTGCTCCGAATGGATTGGACGTCTATTTCGACAATGTCGGAGGAGATCATCTTGACGCAGCCTTACCGCGAATGAATGTGTTCGGGAGGATACCCATATGCGGCATGATCTCAGCGTACAACAACTTCGGTGCTATTTCTACCGGAGTAACTACGCTAGCGAACATGGTGTATCAGCGAATCACCATGCAAGGTTTCGTTGTTTGGGACTTCAATGACCGAAAGGACGAATTTCTCGACGACATGCGCAGCTGGGTGAGAAACGGCAAAATGCACTATGAGGAAACCATCTACGACGGTATCGAAACCGCACCTGACGCTCTGATCGGACTGTTTACAGGACTGAACACCGGCAAAATGTTGGTGAAACTCGCCTGACACGCTCGTCAATAACTGAGCGTGTACCCGCCGTGGCCACGAACCACGGCGGTATTACCCGCGGTTAAACGGCTGCGAGCGCCTGATCGAGATCCTCAAGAATGTCATCGAGGTGCTCGATCCCCACCGACAAGCGGATCATTTCAGGGGAGACGCCAACGCTCCGCTGCTCTTCCTCGGTCAACTGTCGATGCGTTGTTGAGGCGGGGTGGCAAGCCAAAGACTTGGCGTCACCAATATTCACCAAGCGTTTGAACATCTTCAACGCATCATAGAACTTCACGCCTGCATCGAAGCCGCCGTTCACACCGAACGTCAAGATACCGGAAGCTCGTCCATCCATATAGCGTTGAGCAAGATCGTAATACTGGTCACCTTCTAATCCCGCATAGCTCACCCACTCGACTTTCGGATGGTCCTGCAGGTGTTTCGCGACCGCGATTGCATTGTCGCAGTGTTTTTCCATCCGCAGGGTAAGCGTCTCGATCCCCTGCATTAACAGGAACGCGTTGAACGGTGAGATCGCCGAGCCAGTATTGCGTAGAGGTACGGTTCGAGCACGGCCAATGTATGCAGCAGGTCCGAGCGCTTCCGTGTATACCACGCCATGATAGCTCGGTTCAGGTGTCGTGAACATTGAATATCGCTCAGAATTGGCTGCCCAGTCGAACTGACCACCATCCGTGATTACGCCGCCAAGTGAACTGCCGTGACCACCCATGTACTTCGTTAGTGAATGCACGACGATGTCGAATCCGTGATCGATTGGTTTTAAAAGTACCGGAGTAGCAACGGTGTTGTCCACGATGGTGGCAATTCCATGGGAATGAGCCATATCGGCGAGTGCCTTAAGATCAACGATGTTGCCTGCCGGATTACCGATACTCTCGCAGAAAATCGCCTTGGTGCGGTCATCGACCAGCTTTTCGAGATCATCCGCGCCATCGCTCTCGGCGAACCGGACGTCGATGCCCTGCTTCGGCAACATATGCGCGAACAAGGTATATGTGCCACCATAAAGTTGCGGCACCGACACGATGTTATCCCCCGCTTCCGCCAGATTAAGGATCGAGTAGTTAACCGCTGCAGAACCTGCGGACAGCACCAAGGAACCGACTCCTTTCTCCAGTGCGGTTACGCGCTCTTCTAGTACCGCCTGCGTCGGGTTCATGATGCGCGTGTAAATGTTCCCGGGGACCGCTAAGTTGAAAAGGTCCGCGCCATGTTGCGCATCGTCAAATTCGTATGCAACCGTTTGGTAGATCGGTACGGCTACCGCATGCGTCGTGGATTCTGACTCATAGCCACCATGAATGGCAATCGTTTCGTCTTTCAAAAGAAGCGCTCCCAATAAAAACTATCGCTCTGACTGGCGGTCAAAGCGGCGGCAATGATAGGTATTAGCGATTAATAAGGGTGGTGATAGTCCTCGATAAGGATCGTGTAGAGTCGTGTAAGTGACTCGTAATCCCATCGCGTTTTTTCGCCCGAGAACTCGCCTCGCAGATCGTCACGCCACAGTGCCATCCGGATAAGACACCTTGCCAGTGTGTTCCTTCTCCTCCAGGTTGGTCTTCAGTTAGTAGCTCGAAGTCAGAACGAGCATCAGCAGGAATGACAAGATGCGAGCTTTAGCGGGTCGGCGAGAATCTGCCACGCCGTCTGCATATCTGCGGGCAACACACGCGTGATCTGTGCGGTGTGCTTATCGAGCAGGATCGCGGACTCCTGAATGAACGCATGTAGGACACGCCAGTTACCGAACCCATGTGCGCGTGCACGATTCCAACTCCGCGTCATCGTTGAGGGCATGATCGCCTCTTGCAGCGCTCTCCAAGCAAGAAATCGAACCTTCGACCGACTGTAATGCGCGATCACGCACGCGCGAAGTTTCGTTGATCCGTCTGCACAGGCACCACATCACAGGTACGCATATACCACTCGAGCATCAACTCACGGTGCGCCAGTACATCCTGAGCGTACTTCGGATTGTTGATTTCGTTTACCGTCTCGCCAGGATCGCGGTTCAGGTCGTAAAACTCGTCGAGTTCATACGCGCGTCGCACATACTTAAAGTCTTGCGTGCGACACATCGTAGCTTTGGTGTGTTTTAGCGGTAGCGACTCCTCTACTTGAAGCGAGACTCGAGGAGAGTAAAGTCCTAACGGCGTATTGGAGGACATACTTTCCTGTTCGCTCGCTTGGACCTCGGACTGTAATCGCCCGCCTTCGGTGAACACTGCATCCCGATGTGCATCAGTGCTACCGTTCAACAGTGGAAGCAGCGACGAGCCGAAGTGCCAATAACCGCACTCGATCTGAGTCAGATCGTAAACAGTCGCGGGAAAATCCACCAGTTCGACGAGCTCGTCGTGAATGCCGCACCGAATCTCGAGAGCCGCTGGTGGTTTAAAGATAAACGGCACGCGTGAGAGACAATCCTGAAATGTGTTCTGAGTTTTCTCGACCAGCCCGTAATCGCCTGTGAAATCGCCGTGATCAGAAAACATGAAAAGTGCAGTCGTCTCGTATCGCTTACTCGTCTTAAGCGCATCGACTAGCAGTCCGAGTTGATAGTCGACACGGGAGCACATACCGAAATACGTCGCACGCAGCTCGCGCCATCGGTCCTCGGACCACCCCTCTAACCGCTGACCATCTCGAATGCCGCGCAAAAGCGACGGTTTATCGTCCCAATCTGCGTATTCGAACCGATCTGGAATTGCGTCGCGATCCGTGATTGAGTACCACGGTTCTTCAACACAGTATGGTGGATGCGGATACCCGATCGGCAAGAAGACACACAAGGGCTGTTCACCTTTGTGTTTATTTAGGAAGTCAATCGCGCCATACACCATGGCCCAATCGCCGTCGAAGTATTTAGCGCCGTCTGAGCGACTCAATCGACCCTTAAAGAAGCTGTAGAAGTTGTCGCCGTCAGGTTCGCCGCGCCACGCGAGTGTCCCGCCGTGATTGCCTTCTGACGGTTTTACGCCCCAACGTTCATAGTCGGCCGGACTTGGCTGGAATTTCACATCGCAATGGTCGGCGTAGCCCAGTTGGCCCGGAACCATGTCGTTCTTTCCGCCCCACCACACGTAGTAGCCTTGATCGCGCAAGACCTTCAAAAGGTTCGGCTCGTCATAGTTCGGATTTAGCATGTGGTGCATGGTTCGATGACCACGTACATGTGGATACCAACCCGTCATGAACGAGCATCGACTGGGGGTACAAACGGTGGCTTGCACGAAGGCGTTTCGAAACGACACAGCATCAGTCGCCACAAGACTATCGATGACAGGTGTCCGCACGGCGGGATGACCTAGATGTCCGACCGCATCACCACGCCACTGATCCGGATTGAATATGACGATATCGGGTTGTCTCATACCTACGAACTACGGATGCCGCATGGGGTCCGATTATCAACCAATCACATTCGTCAGCGGTTCCGTCGAATACTTAGAAACTGCCTCGTTGATAGGCAGGCCACTAGCGACTAGAGCTTCGAGCGAATAAATCGGCGTCATCGCAAAGATCTCGTCAATGGAGTCCTTAAGTGCTTCTAGCTCCGTATCGTTGGGCAGAGTCGACAAACTTACTAATCGCTGTAAACAGTCCATCGCCAAGCCAACACTGAACACGTTCTTGTCCTCTGCGATTACGACACGCAACGCAGAAATCGCCGAAGTTAGTGCATCACCGAGCTTGTCCGCGCCGTGCGAACATAAGATCACCAGCGACCAAAGTACATTCTCGCGGACAACGGAACGAACCGGTTCATACCGGCTCTGACCGTAGTCGAAACCTATACCCTCGCACACGTCGCAATCGTCATTCGGTCGAACCATTTTGATACTGCGACCCTGAGCACGATCCATGCTCAATCGATTTTCTTCTCGGTCAAGACTCTGAACCAAATAAGATGCAATGAGGCTAATCGTGTCACCTATCCGCTTTCCATGTGCCATCATCCGACGCCCAAGACAGCCCATCGCATCCGCAGCGACAGAGCGCACATACGTAGAAGGATCTTCAAGCAATCGACGCCCTAACGCATCAACGACAGCTGCAGTACCTGAACCCGCGCAACCGAGTCCGAAGGCAGCGGCTTTTCGAACCCATCTGGCTTGCGAGTCGATACCCGATAGAAACAATTCGGTTGCTTCTTCGCCAATGGCGATTGATCCATAGAGCGCAGCCCTGCGTACGTTCTCGCGGTCACTGTGTAGGGCGTCGCGAAGGTGTCTTAGTGCCTCAGTGCGCAATGGATGTTCGGCGAGTAGATAGGCCGCGCCGATACGTTTTGCCTCGTTCGAGTCCCCTTTCAATCTCATTTGATCGCTGAGACTAGCTACATCATCTTGATTCGACTCGGCAGCTGTCGTCTTGGGGGACGCCGACATGCCTGATGTCATCCAGTTGTAGTGGTATCGCCACACCGCATTAACGTGCTCATCTACAACGTCGAGTTGTTGTCCCGTCAGCTCATCTTGCGGTTCTAATTTAAATTGGATTTGAACCTTTTTAGGTTCAGGACGAGGCTCAGTCGTTCGATACAACCAAAAACGCCACATGAAACGAGGATTCGCTTTCCATGTCTGCCAGTCGTCTCGCCGGTGGTTGCCTCGGTGCAGGAGATTGTGCGAATAAAGCACGACGCTTCCAGCCTTCAGCGGACCAACTTCATACGTCTGGCACAGCGGCCACTTCAGATCGAGAACCGATTGGCGCATTCGGATATCGTGGTCTGTCGTTTGGTTGACGATGTCTTCGACGTCGTAGTTTGAGCGAGGTCCGCTGATGGGAACGCGTTCCATCCCACTTATCTGGTAGCCGAAATCCAAGTGGTCCGCACCAGCAAAGTTGTCATGGTTCTCTTCATGATTAAAGGTCCAATACTGCGAATACGGTACGGTCGCGGTTGGTCCCATATCAGCCCTGACTTCCTGCGGGTAATAAAGCATCTCTAGCTGAATGGCTTGGTGATGCCGCTGCTTCCGCATGTTGTACGGACCGTTGTCGTCTTTATGCCAATGCTGATCGTTTGACCCACTCATAAACGGCGTGTTGTGTGTAAACGGCACGATTGCGTAGTTCTCACCGACCAACAGCTCACAGGCTTCCCGAACCCCGGGCGCATTTGTCACTTTCATGATGTCTGGGACGTTTTCCGCGGTGATGCGCACTTTATTTCGGAACGCTAGTCGTTCCTTCTCGTAAATCTCGTTGTGCGTTGTTAGTGGAATCCCTAGGGATTCAGGTGCGAGCACGACCAGACCGCGGGTGACATAGTCACGAAAGATGAGATCACAAGGTGTGGAGGCGATCGGGTCCTGGACCGAGAGGGAGTTCGATCTTTCTACCGACGAGAGGGTTTGCTGTTCTCGCATACTTTGCTATGTGACGGTGCTGTAGACGTGATGCGTCATTAATCGATGCAACTGGAGCGATGTACGACGACAAGAAGCTGTGAAGACGAGTTAATTTTGCCTAGTCCCGATATGCGAAGGATCTGTCGCAACAATGCGAAACAGGCTATTTACGAGTTAGGCACGACTAATTACGCCACTCGCGACGCCACAATGTCGGTCGTTCAATCGAGCGTTCATATGATTCGCGAGTTGCGTCTTAGCGCGAAAATCTATCAATCAGTGATACAGTCCGGAAGAGTTAGACGATGAACCATGTCAAGCAAGTACTACAGAGCGGCAAAACTGCCATCGGTACAACCGCGTCGCCGAACAGTGAAACTAGATTTCTCGCGGGAGCTGGTTTTGATTTCTTGCTGTTCGACACACAACATGCGCCGACCGAAATAAAGCAATTAGGTCCGGCGATCGGAGCAATGCGTGGACGCACTGCGTCACCGATCGTAAGGGTTGGCGAGAACCACGCGGACCAAATCTGCTACGCTCTCGACGCGGGCGCGAGAGGCATCATCGTACCGATGGTAAACACGCCAGATCAAGCGGCGGATGTGGTCAGTTACTCTCGCTATCCCTTCGCAGGAGTACGAAGCTCAGCGGGGATGCGAGGCGAATGGGGTGAATTCAAAGACTATCGAGCTTACATGGACGCTGTCAATGATCAAGTCCTCATCGCGCCGATGATTGAAACCGTAGAAGGTATGGACAACCTCGATGAAATCGTCAAGGTGCCTGGCATCGATGTCCTTCTCGTCGGACCTTCGGATCTCTCAATCAATCTTGATGTACCACTAGATTACACCAGTGCGACGTACAAAGATGCTCTTACGCGTATTGGCAGCGCGTGCAAGGATGCGGGAATAGCGGCTGGGATGTTCTTCGTCCCTCCGGGTATTACCCCTGCAACCCTCGTTGAGCTAGGATTTCGATTCTTTACCATGCCATGGGAAGGTTGGGCAACTCGTGGTGTGACGGATGGCATAGCCGCGTTACGTACCGCACGCTGAGTGTCAATACTTGCATTGAAATCTATCTGAAGACGCTTCAGAGCAACATAGTCGAACCTGCGGCACTGCGTATCGTCCCGTAGTTTCATTGGAACAGCGATTTAGTTAGCGGTCAATCGTCCCGTCGACGAATATCGTCGTTGCCTTAGCCTCAGACGATCAGCTCGTTCTCCGCGCCTTGAATTTTCGTGACTCCCGAAATAGAATAATGGGTTAACTATCGCACGACTCATTCAGCGGGAAGGTAAATGAGTGCTGTGTGTACAGCGTCTAATCCGTCCGGTGGCGTAGATCCACACGGTTACGTACGCAGTCTGATTGCGTTTTCACTCAGCTTAACCCTTGGCTGTGTAAGTACGTCTATTTGGGCACAAGAGGAAGAGGAAGAAGCTGAGAAGAGTACCGAATTCGGTATTCAAGCGCCGATAAGCGATCAAGACGGTCATCCCACTTTCGCAAGTCCACACTTCAACCCCCTAGCGCTTCACGGCGATCTTGTTTACGTTGTCAACACCCCGTCTGACACGTTGGACGTCATCGATCCGTCATCAAACGAAGTCGTACAGCGAATCAATGTCGGCATCGATCCAGTCAGTGTCATTGAACGACCAAATGCCGACGAAGTGTGGGTTTCAAACCACGTTTCCGACACGATCAGTGTCATTGACACGGATCCAGACAGCACGTTTTATCACCAAATCATCGCAACGATTCAGAACGTCGATCGATATTCGTTCAGCACGTCATTCGACGAACCCGTGGGGATCGCATTCACGCAAGATGGCAATAAAGCTTACGTCGCGCTGGGTCCATCCAATCAAGTCGCGGTGATCAATGCTGAGACGCGTACAGTAACAAAACACTTAAAAATCAACGCGCAAGATCCACGGGCATTGGTCGTGCGCGGCACACGCCTGTACGTGCTTGCCTTTGAGTCTGGGAACACCACGCAGTTATCTGGCTGCAATCCTGATCAGATTGACGGCACCATGTGTACATATGACGCTGTCCAGGAAACGCATACCACAAACAACGTACTTTCGCTCAACTACGATGTCGACATCGTCAGAAATCCAAAAGTTCCAGATCGTGACCTGTTCGTCTTCGATACTCGAAGCGATCGATTACTTGATCAGGTCGAAGGTACCGGTACGCTCCTCTACGGACTCGCGGTCGATGGGAGACGCAATGTTTACATCGCTCAAGCGGAAGCTCGCAACGACGCCAACGGCCTAGCCGGCACGCAGGAGCATGGCTTGGCAGAGATGGAAAATCGCGCGTTCCTAAATCAGATCACGCGTGTCAGCTGCGCTGACCAAAGCTGCGAAGAACCCGAAATCTTCGAGCTCGAACCACTCCCACCTGAGCACCCCGAAACCGGCATGGCGTTGGCGACACCGTTCGCGGTCGAGGTAACCAAGGACAACTCGACGCTCATCGCTACGGCTGCGGGATCCAACAAGCTATTCGTTTTTGACATCGAATCCGAAAGTGTGATCGGGCGTGTCGATGTCGGCGCTGTACCGCGAGGCGTGAAACTGGTACACAACGATGAGGACGTCGTCACCGATGCATGGGTGCTGAATGCGGTCGCAAACACTGTGACTCATGTCGATCTGACGACACTAACCGAACCGACAATCATGGCGACGATCTCGCTGAGTGATCCAACTTCCGAGCAAATGAAACTCGGTCGCATCGCGTTTAACAACGCCAACGCTTCAACAACTGGCACATTTTCATGCGAGAGCTGCCACCCAGACAACAACGTCGATCAGCTCGTGTGGGTCCTCGACACGCCGCTTTGCGATCACCCTGGTTGCACGCAGATTCCTCCGCGTCTAACGATGCCAGTACGGGGATTGCGCGACACCCAACCATATCACTGGGATGGAATTCCAGGAGACCCGTACGGCGGAATAAACGTCCAAAGCCTGTGGGAGGACGTTGAACCCAATTGCGAGCTAGACGATCCTGAGTCGTGTACGCGATTTCTCGTTGACGGCAGCTTAGGCACGACGATGTGCGATGTCACCGACTGTCCGGTGAACGAGGAAGACAAAGGCGGAGCCTTGGATATTGAAGATCGAGATGCCCTAGCTCACTACATTCTTAATGTTCCCTTCCCACCTGCGCCGAATCGCCCATTCGACAACGAACTATCTGCTTCCGCGAAGGAAGGTTTTTTCGAATTCAATTTTCTCAACGAATCCGGAACATCAACCGGTTCGCAACCATGCGGCGCATGCCATAAACCACCCTTCCTAACGACGACGAACACACCGTCAGCCACCAACGTAAATGCAGATGTCGGATCGTTCAATGGGATGGACGCACCAACCTGGCGCGGCGCGTACGATCGATGGATTGTGACACCACAAGCTCGATTCAATGTCATTGATCTCATTGAGCGAATCGGAATGGACTTGGATGACGATATTCCAGAGCAGGAAGTTTGGTTCCATGCGGGTGCACGTACGCAAGCAAATTGGGATATGGTGCTTGAATACAGCACAGGCTTTTCTGGTACGTTTGCACGACAAGCAACGTTCAATGCTTCGCTCGCTGATGACAACATCCACACCACAATGACTAATCGCATCGTCAGCTCACTTGTCGAGGCTGCAGATAGTGGCGCAGTCCTATTACACGCTGACGGCGCGTACGTTGAACAAACCTCGGATGAAGCGGAAGTGCTCGAATCTGATTCAGAAGACGACACGGCCGCTGAGACAGTATCGGGACTCGCTCTGGAATACGTTGATGGTGAATGGCGCGACCGTTCAGATAGTGAAACGACATACGAACTCGACGACCTACGGGCTGATGCAGTCGATGGGAATCTCGTACTTACGTTTACCGCTCGAATCGGCGAAAACGTACTTCCCGATTACCCTCAACCTGCAATCTGGCCGTATTGGAACAGGTTCAGTACCGACTACGACGGCATCGTGCAGCAGTCTCCTACGGTTGAGATTACTTATCTAAGTGATGACCTAACCCTTAATTTGAAAGGGCGTCATATCGAAGACGATGCGCTAATCTATATCAATGGACACCTCGCCGCCGGTACAGTGGCGTGTGAAACCGAGACGTTGCCTTCATGCGATGATGAGACTATTGTCGTGACACTCGATGAAGCGCCAGCGCGATACGGACTGAACTTTCTTCAGATTCAAAACGAGGACGGCATGATCAGCAACGACGTCATGTTCTTCTCGCAAGAAGTCGAAAAACCAAGTACGAGCGGGAATCTAATCGTCAGCGGCGGCGACTTCACCCAATTTGTCTTCCCGCTGTTCGAATTTTGGAATACGGTAGAGTTAGACGGAAACGACATTTCACTGAGTAACGGGCGTATCAATGCTTCGATAAGAACCGTAAACACGGATCAAGCATGGCGTGCACAAATCAGCCACCATGTTTCCGTCGTCGAGGGTCAAGAGTATTCAGTGTGCTTCCGAGCTCTGGCAAACTCCGAGCGCAGCATCCGGGTATACGTCGATCAAAGCATGCACGAATGGCAAGGTTTGACTAGCGAAAACGTCGATTTGACAAACTACTGGCAAAACTACAAGCACACGTTCACCGCTGATCGAACCGATATCACTGCTCGGGTTGCATTCGACTTCGCTGGAGCGTCCCCCTCAGTGCAGCTGGACAACGTGGGTTTCTACGAGGGTGATGAATGCGGCACCCCTACAACTATCGCACCTATCGGTTTTCACACAAGTCGCTAACGAGCAGTTAAAGACGAGCCTCGCAAGAGTTTCCGAGGAACGAGTAGCGAACTTTCCTATGGGACTTACATACCTGTTTACAAAACAGGCTGCCTTTTGACGGATCGATGGAGTCACTAATGTGAACGCTCCTCCTCGTCCAGATGCCCCTGTCGCAGAGGCCTTTTTAGCGCTTGGTTCTCGCGCCTCATGTGTAATTGTATAGTATTGTGGCCCAATTCGTGAGACTTTGTAATCAAGTATGTAATCCCCTTTCCTATCGCCGAGCTAAGATGTCGGTCATTTAAGTAGTTCTTCTATGGTCCCAGTGCGCCGATAGGAACAACCGAAACTCCGTCATCGCGGCGATAGGCGTATCCACTTGACGTTACGACGACTAGGTTGGCAGGTTCGCCCATTTTCTCGAGATCAACTCTTTCCTTAAATTTGAGTAGAGTGGTCGACGCCTCATCAATAACAGACTCGGAATTACCTAGTTTCACTTCAATAGGGATCCATGTCCCATTTGCGGATTGAACGATCGCGTCAACTTCGAGCCCGGTGTTATCCCGATAGTGGCAAAGGTCCGCATCAAGTCCACGCGCATAGCAACGAAGATCTCGAACGACAATTGACTCGAAAAGTAGACCCAAGAAACTGAGGTCTGCTAGCAGTTGACGAGGATTTGCGCGCAGTGCTGCGACTGCAATCGAGGGGTCTGTGAAGTGTTGCTTCGGTGTATTGCGAAGTCGCGAACGCGATCTCAAATGGGGTACGAATGAACGTAGCTCTTCTACTACAAACAGTCGTCTCAATGCATCCAAGTAAGCAGCAACAGTGCGATCAGTAGTCGAATTCGCGACTTCTGCGACGTCTCTCGTCAAGGTAGCAGTCGAAACGACTGTCGTAGTGTTCCGCGCCAAGGATTGCAGTAGTCTCAAAACGCGAATAGGATCGTGACGAACGCCGTTGACACTGTGGATGTCGGTTCGACTAATTTCATCAATGTAGTCGCGCACGAACTGTATTGCGTTTCCTAAATCATCACGAAGTGTGGCCGGCCAGCCACCACGACAAATCAATTCGATGATGTCGTGAAGCTCTAATCCCGAGTCTGGCGCGCTAACACGACGACCTTCAAGTAATTCGCTCAATTTGACTGCGCCATTCGAGTGGCTTTGCTCGAATAGAGACATGGTGCGCATCTGTAGACGCGACACGCGCCCAGCGCCTGAGTGTCTGACAATGTCATCTGCCGGCACAGCAGAACCGGTGAGGATGAAGTTACCTTTGCTTTGCCGTTGATCTGATGCCCGTCGAATATGGTCCCATATCTCGGGAACGATTTGCCATTCATCGATCAGTCGAGGTGTTTCACCTTGAAGAACCAACGTAGGATCAATCGACAACGCTAGTCGAGCGTTTGTGTCGATGTCAAGGTATACCCGACTCTGTGCTTGCTGAGTTGCTGTAGAGGTCTTTCCACACGCCCTTGGTCCTTCAACCAAAACAGCAGAGCTGGACTGTAGTCGGTCCGACAGCTCCTGATCAACTAATCTAGGTACGTATCTCATGGACTTGCCTGTCCAATTGCATTCGTAGCTTGTTTAGCAACTATTTTATAGCTGTATTTGCAACTATTATATAGCTATAAATGCAAATAATTTGGAGCTTAATATGCAATAGTCGAGAATAAACCACTACACTGATTGACGATCCAACGACCTCATCTTACTTCGCGCCACGTCCATATTCCTGTCATGAGGATCCAGATAAAACGCGTATGTGACTGCGTCGCTCTGTGCCGTGTGCTGCTTCCTAAACCTTTATCTTGACAGCCCTGATCCTTCGCTCACGGAACAAGAGCTGCATCGGACTAGAAAATGACGCTTGTCAGAGCGATCCGATCGCGCTTTGTATGTTGGGATCGTCCCACAACGAACGCAATTCTTCAAGTGGGGCATTCTCTACCGACGCGGGTAATCCGAAGATAGCAGTTGATCGCGACTCCTTGTCATATGGCGACCAATTCGACAGCGTGTCAGTTGCTGGATTGCCAGAGCGCGCAAATGCCAACCACGCGTCCATGGTCGTTTCTGCTAATTCAATATGTGCACGATCGCCACCGAAAAACCGACGAGTGCCTGCATTTAGATTGTTCGTGCCAAACACATAACCAATGTCGATCGCGTGACAGGATTTCAATACTCCGCCCGATACGGGAGATTCAACGGTAAACAGATATTGGTAAGCGTCCTTTCCTCGCGCGTTCATCGTCTCCGCCAACACGATGCCAGGTAGTCGGAATGCGCGATCGGATTCCAACGTTTGCCAAACATCAGCGTGTGAAATACTGTCGTCCTCGCGCGAGAGGATTTCATGGTATGCGTGACCAAGCGCTCGCAAGTCGGGGCGTCCGTTTCTAGGTGCGAGTCGTCGATCGAAATCCTCTTGCGTAATGTTTTGGATCGACGGATCCATTGCGCCAAACAGGAACCACTCATCGCGTGTGCAACCGACTAATATCGCAACATCGTCAGCGGAGCCGTTCGCCACACAATCGATTGGACGGGCAGGAATCTGAGTACCGTCGATACATGGCTCGTAGCACATCCACGGTAATTTAGCTGAAACCTCCGCACCAACTCGCGTGATTTCCTCTGCCGACAGCTCAAATAACTTGCTCAGGTTGCTATTCGGCGAAATCTCGAGCGCGGCAAGCATTTGCGATGCAACTTCGGTTGACTGGTTAATCGTATTGGCCGTGTGGGCGGCTCCGCTCTGCGGTATTGCCTTGTGAAAAAGCCCTTTTGCTTCACGCAACGCTAAGAGCGCACCAACACTCATACCGCCTGCAGACTCGCCAAATATCGTTACGTTCCCTGGATCGCCACCAAAGCGGCTGATGTTGTCACGAACCCACGCAAGCGCAAATGCTTGGTCCAACAATCCTTCATTCCCAGTCGAAGGGATGCGACCACCGGTGACTTCGTTCAGGTTTAGGAAACCCAACGCTCCTAGACGGTAATTAACAGTAACGACGACCACATCACCGCGACGAGAAAGAGTCGAACCGTCGTAAATCGGCGATGAGCCTGAACCGGTGACGAAAGCGCCACCATGAATCCAAACCATGACCGGTCTAGAACTCCCTTCCGTACTCGGCGTCCAGACGTTCAAACTCAGGCAGTCTTCGTCCAGAACCGGCGGTATTGCATCCTCCGCAAACGAAAGTACACCTTGTTCCGTCGCGACAATCTGCCACGAGATCGGACCAAATTCATCTGCTTGCCGTACGCCGGTCCAAGCGGGTGGCGGCTTCGGCGCAGACCACCGATCCTCACCCGTAGGCGCCGCCGCAAAGGGGACATGCTTGAACGAAATCACGCCATCCCGTTCAATGCCTTCGACGCTGCCGTATGCGGTTTCGACCTGAGTCATGGGATAGCTACCCGTAGAAAGTAAGTGCGTCGCAGATTATTCCGATGACACAACCGCGAGCGTCGTAACGAAGTGAATGCCTATCGTTCGGCTTCGATATTCAAGGGTTCCGGTTGAGTGGGTCGACGTGGGTAACGCGCATTTGGTGGTTCGAGAATCGCGAGTTTGCGATCATCAACATCTGGGTAGTCGCGAAAATCATCAGGATCGTAGTAATCGGCTGACCACGTCGAACCATGGGGTGAGAACTTGTAGAAAAGCGTTCGGCGTGGCGCATCTACGGTCCAAGGCAATGTGCCATGTGTCAACGCTTCTGTAAACACGATCGCGTCACCAGCATTTGCCGGAATTCGTTTCACACACTCATGAACACCCTTCGTTAAGTCTCGCCATTCATCTGGAATGTCAACATTCGATTTATGCGAACCTGGAACGCAGCCGAATCCACCGTTATTTGGATGCGTATCGAAGAGTTCAAAGGACACCGATACAAGACCGTTATAAAAGCGTCGATCGTGGTACGCACTGAATTGTGAACCGCCAGTGATTCGCCAGCCACCATGTAACGAAGTGCCGGCAAATCCTTTCTTTACATGGGTGTGTACATTGATGTGGTCAAGACGAAAAGTTGGCATAGGAGGCAAGCCTCGCGCAGCCCGACCTTCACGAACGCCGTGATTGCCAATGATTTCTTCAAGCAGCGGAGTCATGGTCGGCAAGTCCAGTAAATCCCGCCAGACCTTTCCCCAGTGCAGCGGACCTTCGGATTGAGGCACAGGCGGGAACTGCTCCGTAGAACCTTGTAATGTTTCTAGGAGCTCGTTAACCTGCGCTTTCGTCAGCGCATTGGGAATTACCAGATATCCAAACGTGTCGAACAAAAAACGTTGTTCGTCCGTAAGGCCTGAGCTTTGTTCTGTTGTGTTACTCACGATACAGTCTATGAGATGGAGCTGAATTCAATGGAGTCTGGGTATTAACTACGCAACACCTAAACGAACATATTGTTCTTCTGGCGCTTCGACAGTTTTCAAACCCTCGCGAAGTAACTCGATCATATCGGCTTCGTCTCTACCGTCTAAGCGATTCTCGTCCTCATTAGGGTCAAGGTCGATGTCATACAAATGGTGCTCGTTTACCCGAGGTCTAGCACACCAATAAGGTAACAAGTCACCTTCTTGAAACGGCTGACGTATCACCGGTACGTCGGACCCAGGCATGAAATCAAGAGTCGCACGATGATCGGGATTCGGCCATAGGCGATGGATTCCTGCATACAACATAGTAGACCAGCGGTTGGACCACATGGACAGCGGGAATGCATCATCAACTGGCGCACGGGCGTACTTGCGATGCCCGTCGTACACCATCACCCAGTTGCCAAAAACTCCACCAATCGCCCACTCTCTTATGCTGTCGGCGGTTCCTGTTAGTAGCGGAAGCAGCGATACTCCATGCGTACGATGCGATGGTTCGACGTCAAACACGTCACACAACGTCGCATTGATATCAACATTGGTTGTCAGCGAATCAACCTGTTTGGCGTCAACGCCAGGATAGGCAATGTATAACGGCGTGTGTCCGAGCGGTTCAAATTGGGGTACCTGAGGCTTACCCCAGATGTCCTTCTCGCCAAGATAGTGCCCGTGGTCAGTGCACAGAACCACCATCGTGTCCTTCCATTTGTCGTTTCGATCGAGCGCGTCGAGCACCTTTCCGAACCAGTGGTCGATCATGGACAACTTAGAACCGTAGTTGCATCGAATGTGACTGCCTTCACGCTGTGTGATTACCCCTCGCTCCACATTTCGCACGCCGTAGGGTGGCCAGATGATGCGTGGACCTTCCCAAGATGGGTCGTATCGATCCATCCATGGGATTGGCGAATCGAATGGCTCGTGCGGGTCGAACTCGTCAACGTACAGCATAAACCGATCGTGAAAGTCGGCGTTTAGGTCGATCCAGTTCGCAGTTGCCTGCATGGTCTTAGGACCCGGAAAGTCCAGTTCTTCACGAAAATACGTACGTGAACGGTCGTAGTGCCATTCTCGACTCCCGGCCGGTAATGCCGGTGCGCCTATCCACGAAGGATCCGGTCGAGACTTCCACGGGTCGTTTTCGTGCCCTCGTAGGTACTCCCATGCAAAGAAATCGGTGTGGTAGTTCTCGCCACCGGTCTCGAACAGGTGTGGATGATCGGTGAACAGCATCGTGTTAACGCCTGCTTCACGTAAATGTGCAGTAATCGGCCGTTCCCATAGCTCAATCGATCCCCAAGGTTTCCATAGGAAGTCGAGGGCACCGCATAGCAGATCATGCCTAGCTGGCATGCACGGGAATGACCCAATGAAGTGCTTGTTGAACCGAACAGCTCGCTTGGCGAAACGATCGATGTTTGGCGTCTCGAATTCTGTTCCGCCGTAGTCACCGATCATGTGTCGATTCAGGCTATCCAACAAGATGACGATAGCGTTTTGCGGTTTAGGGAGCGACGACATCGAATATCTCCGATTCATTTGTGTAGATGAACGACATGAACATGAATGAACTCAAGCGTTCCCTGAATAATACGGTGACACTTTGGTGTTGAAACGAGAACCTTGATGCCCGCGAAAGCCGATACAGCGACCGTGTTTGACGAAGAAATATGTGTGCCAGGGCTGGACGATTGGGTTTCAAGTATCAACGAAAACGGGTATGTCGTGATTCCCAATTGGCTGACCGAGGAAAGAGTCGAGCAGCTCAACGCGGACTTGCGACGCGAAGTGAATCCAATTCGCGAACTGATGCCACCAGACTACACAACGGTACGCGCACACAATCTTCTCGCAAAAACTCGCTGTGTCGATGACCTCGTCTGCGATCCTCGATTGGTTGCGCTTACCCAAGGCGTTTTGGGACCTCACATCCAGGTCTCAGTCGTCGCGATGTTCGATCTACTACCGGGCGCTAAACCTCAGGGTTTGCATCAAGACGACGGTCTATGGCCTATTCCACGACCACACCCACCGTTCGTGGTCAACGCAGTGATCGCAGTCGACGAATTCACGAAAGCAAACGGCGCCACGCACCTCGTGCCGAAATCGCATTTGTGGCACGACCAACCCGTCAAGCAACCTCCTGAGGTCTCGCCAATTCAAGTTGAAATGAAACCGGGCACCATGCTGATCTGGTCGGGTGCGGTGTGGCACGGTGGGGGCGGCAACACGACGAATCAGAGTCGACTCGCCATAGATATCAACTTCAATCTGTCCTATCTCGCACAGCAGGAAAACCAATTTATTGGCGTGCCGCGGTCCGAGGTAGAAAAAATGCCGACACAGCTACAACGGTTGATAGGCTACAAATTCGGTTTGATGTACGTGGGACCAGGAATGGTCGATCTACGCGATCCGCTCATCATGAAGGACAAAGTTAGCTATCAGTACGATGTCAACGCGCTTCCACGCGTCGGTTCATCAAACTAGCAGTAATTACTCATACCTTTCGGAGCAGTTCATGTCCTCCTCAACGATCGTAGTAAACGAGAAGATTGACGCCTATCTCCTCACTCACATCAGAACAGAGTCTGAAACCGCAAAAGCGCTCCGGGAAGCGACAGCACCGATGCCGGCAGCCATGATGCAAGTTTCGCCGCTTCAAGGTGCATTTATGTCCTGGTTTGTTAACCTGCTAGGTGTCAGACATGCACTCGAAGTCGGTACATTTACGGGTTATAGTGCTCTCTGTGTCGCAGAAGCACTACCAGAGGATGGCAAGCTGATTGCCTGTGATGTCAGCGAAGAATGGACCCGCATGGCGAGAGAGTATTGGGAGCGAGGTGGTGTAGCGCAAAAAATCGACCTGCAATTACGTCCTGCAGTTGAAACGCTAGACGCGCTCATTGCTGATGGACGTGAAGGCACATTCGACTTTGCATTCATCGATGCGGATAAACCGAATTACGATAGCTATTACGAGCGCTGTTTGCAGTTAGTGCGCACGGGAGGTGTCGTTGCTGTTGATAACGTGCTATGGAGCGGTCGCGTTGCGCAGGAATCCGCCAGTGATGAGTCGACACGCGCCATACGAGCACTCAATGACAAGATTCAGCTCGACGAACGCGTCAGTAACGTCATGCTTCCAATTGGAGACGGCTTAACGCTCGCTACAAAGCGCTAGCCATTCGAGTCGGACGATCCACAAGACGGTCAAGTAGACGAATTCCGTCTGCCTCATTCTCTTCCGATCATCAAATCACCTTACAGACTCGACCAAGGACCTTGAATCGCAAACGTGATACCGGGCGACTGTATATTCGCGTACAACGTTTGCCCATCTTGAGAAAACGTCGCACCCGCCCATTCTGAGCTTCGGTAGTCTCTCGCCTCAATCCCGGGTCTAGATGGCACGCCATTCGAAAGGTCAACGTTGTTCTCAGCAAATGAGATGACCTCGTGACCTGGTTGTTTCGCAATGAGTAAACGGCAGCCGTACTTCAACGCATCGTTTGCGTCACTTACGCCGCCACCGTCTTCGCACAGGACGATCATGCCGTTGATTGGGTTTAACGCGATATTGTCGATTGCATCGGCTTCTTCTTCCGAGCCGGACGCATAAATACATGCGAGACGTTCGACGCTTGCGTCGTACAACCAGACGTTTCCGGAACCAGCAGGGCCACCAGCTGTATCAACCCAATATATACGTCCATCGTATTCCCAGATTCCCTCGCCTCGACTGAACGTCGCACCGCCGTGCGCCTCACCCTGCAAGAAAGGTCCTGATCGACCTTCCCCAATCAGATTTTCAAGGCCGTTGCCGTAACTATTGAGCGCTTCAGGGTCAGCATCAGGATCTTCGATTGGCACCCATTCGACGTCGAACACCTGACCTTCTGCAGTCTTTATCAGGTTCGCGTTGGCTTGGTCCTTGACCTTAAGCATCGATAACGACCCACCTTCTTCTAATGCACCTACATTCCTTGCGAGATTGTTCGGCACGTATCGATAAAAACCTGAGGTTGGACCGTTATCCTCGGTCAGATAGCCATACCCAGTCTTTGGATCAAAAGCGACGGCTTCGTGGCGAAAGAATCCCATATCTTTGATCGGTTTGGCCGAAGCTTTACCGAGGTGCGGAGGTGGCACCTCAAACACATATCCATGGTCTTTCGCGCTGGAACCATCCGGTAACTGAATGTTGCTCCCACGAAACACGAGTTCTTCGCACGTCAACCACGTGCCCCAAGGCGTTGTCCCACCCGCACAGTTGATCATGGTTCCACCTATCAACGGAACCGTTTCGCCGTATTGGCCGTCCCGAAGGATTACACCTGTCACTCCGCCAGCGATACTAAGCGGATACCCCACTCGCTGCATGATTTGCAGAGGCATTTCGAAATCGTCGTATACGGGTACACCGTCTCCCTGAATTGTCTCGCCGTAATACCGTTCGTGATTGCGGAGCAGGACTTTCTCCGAATCCGTGGCGCCATTTACAAGCGCCATCCCATCATGTCGATCTGGTATAGAGGCACCATCAGAAAGCGGATCGCCCGTCCAACTCATGCTCCGATAGGTAAATCCTTCCGGAAGTCTCAAGAGCGGCAAGCCTGTTTCAGCATCGATTGTGGGCTGCAATTGCGTGGCACCGCGGACCGCGTTCATGTTGAACACCAATGGCGCAGTGCCCATACCTAGCAGGGTCTTACCAAGTAAATCTCGGCGACTGACCATACCTTACTCCTAGAATTCGGCAGATGGCTTTATCTGCCATTCTATAGATTTGAATGTAGCTTGTTCTAACTCGACTTGACCGGATTACGCAATCACTCGGCGCGCACACTACGCCTGTTAACCGTCGCCGCATTTGCACTCGGTTTAGTCGTGGTCGTATTAGGCACATACACTCGACTTGTCGACGCTGGTCTTGGATGTCCTGATTGGCCAGGCTGCTACGGCTTTCTGACTGTACCGCAATCTGAGGCGGATATCGCAGCGGCGAATCAGCTATTCCCTGATACGCCTCTCGAGGCCGATAAAGCATGGCCAGAAATGGTGCATCGTTACGCTGCGACGTTGCTCGGCATCGTGATCTTGATGATTCTTGGTGTTGCTGTGATGGATAGGCAAGCACTCGCGTTACCAATCGCGCTAACTATCCTCGTGATTACACAGGGAATATTCGGCGCTTGGACCGTCACGCTGAAACTCTGGCCGCAAGTGGTAACCGCGCACCTGTTAGGCGGATTCGCGACGGTTGCGATGCTGTGGACTTACCTAATCAAGCAAAATGTTGTGCGTCACGTCGTCTTGCCAAACACTGCGTTTCGAGCGGCTGTGCTTGTCTTCGCGGTCTTAGTCATTCAGATCGCATTAGGCGGCTGGACGTCCTCGAACTACGCCGCCCTAGCCTGTCCCGATTTCCCCCTCTGTCACCGTCAGGTAATTCCGGACATGGCTTGGTTCAAAGGATTCAACATATTTCAGGATATCGGTCCAAACTATCTAGGCGGAGAGCTATCGAACGAGGCACGGATTGCGATTCAATTCACCCATCGAGTAGTCGCGCTCGTTCTGGTGGGGACAACTATTTGGTTGATGACTCGATTGACTAGCAAGATGCGTTGGATACTCGGAGCCGCACTGATCACTCAATTCACGCTCGGTGTCTCAAACGTGTGGTTCAATCTCCCTTTAGCGATCGCCACGGCCCATAATTTTGTGGCGCTCGTCTATCTACTAGTGGTCGTCTACATCGTCTACTTCACCCGCACCCGTAGCTCAGTTGGATAGAGCGTTTGCCTCCGGAGCAAAAGGCCACAGGTTCGAATCCTGTCGGGTGCGCCAATTCAATCCACAAGACGACGATCTGACAGGGACTCAATAAGGTCCGAAGCCACGTTGGAGCATGCGCGCGAATTGGCTAGCGCCAAGAATTTCGTGCGAGCCGCGCCGTTGGTTTCAAGTCGCACATTGATATCGGAGGCACGACGCTCTCAACAGCAAAGGACAGCGACTTTCTGTTGCGGGTCGTGGAACTCATGCGGACATCAAAGCCGCGATCAATTTCAAGACCTTCCGAAATGGTGCACCGAGGCGGCTAGAGGCGTTCTCGAAAGAGAGCTCAACCGCTTGTCAGAATTTTCAGACTACGTTACGTCTTGTGAAATTTGCCAGAGATTCCCTACACTAATCAATGATCGCTTGCCGAACGGCGTTTTCAAAGTCGTATTGAGCGCCTCGATGTGGTTGTTGGAGCATCAACACCCCAACTAGCTCCTCCGCAGGATCGGTCCATGAACGTGTTCCGAATGCACCGCCCCACCCAAAAGCGCCCGCGCTTCGTCGACTGTTTGCAGCTACCGGATCTAGAACAACTGAAACGGTATATCCGAATCCTTGACCTTTCGCGTTTTGTGTGAAGCCTCGGTAGAGATCGCCAACTTGATTGGTTGACATCCACTCAACCGATCTAGAGCCGAGCAGGCGATGCCCAAAGAGTTCGCCACCATTGGCGAGCATTTGTTCAAAGTGCAAATAGTCCCGAGCCGTGCTTGATAGACCGAATGAACCCGAGAAGTAGGTCGTCGTGTTGTTGAATCGCGACATATCTCGGTCTCGAATGGCAACGCGGCGCGACACTTTAGAGTCAGGCAGGTTGTAGTGGGTGTCGACCATGTTTAGCGGATCAAAAATCCGCGACTGAACAAATTCGTCATACGGCGTTTCGGTAACCATTTCAATGATGTAGGCGACGACATCTAGACCAGTCCCACCGCTATACGTCCATCGCGACCCTGGTTGGAAATCCAACACTGAGCTTCCAAGTTTTGGGATGTACTCGGCCAATGTGGTTCGTTCAATTCGTTCACTTTGTGCAGAACCCAAACCGCCGCTAGCCAAACCCGACGTATGAGTCAGTAGATGCTCAATCGTGATCGGCGTGTTTGCTGGAACGAGCCGATGTTCTGGCAGGTTGCGTCGATCGACCCGAAATGGACTAATGTCTTCGTCAGCCGGCTCTTTTAACACTGCAACTTGCATGTCCGCAAACGACGGAATGTACTGCGAGACAGGATCGTCCGGGTGAATCAGTCCTTCCTCGATCACCATCATCGCAGCGACGCCTAAGATCGGCTTCGTAGATGACATCATGACGAAGATTGCATCTTGATCCATAGGTCGCGTGGCTTCGACATCCATCAACCCGTGCGCTTTGAAATGAACCACCTTGCCGCGACGCGCCACCGCGGTAACGCCTCCTTGGATGTTACCCGCTTCAATGTGACGCTGCATCGCGGCATCGATTCGCAGTAGACGTTCCGAAGACATACCCACCGACTCCGCATCTCCGGATGGAATCGTCTCAGTAGCGAGCGCAGTTGAAGCAAACAGACATAGAACGAAAAGGTAACTTATCAAACGCATGGTGATTCCTTGGACGGATGGCGGTGCTGAAACGGTGGCAAGATCTAACGTGAGTAGATTCAATGTGTATTTTGCAATGCCACACGTCAAAATCCCGATATCAGCACGATTCCACTTCATGATGCGTGCCATCAGACCGGTTCAGTTTAGAGTATGCGATAGGGTCTAGCGAATGCGCGCTGTTTCCGCTAACAATTCGCCAAATCGCGGAAATATGACTTCTCGTTTAAGCTGCGTCGGCGTTACGTAGCAAGAAATTGAACGCTTCGTCCAAATGCCTGATCAAGTTCAATCGGATCACGGACAACGTAGGCATCCCCAATGTTCTGAACGATCTATCGATCGTTCGAGAGCTCTAGCTTCTTATTCCGCAAAGTTGATCCGCTAGGTCCGTGTAGCTTTCGGCTTGAATTTCAAACCCAGTCGAATCACCTTCAGATCCCATTTCCCAGACTTTCGGCTTCACATGCGCCGCCTTCAGTCCCGCTCGTTGTGCGGCAGCGAGGTCAGGCGGATGGCAGGCAACCATCATCGTTTCTGAAGGTTGTACGCCGAATAGGCTTGCTGCTTTCTGATATGCCTCGGCTTCCGGCTTGTACACACCAAGAAATTCGCATGACAAGTAAGCGTCCCAATCGATACCCGCGTGTTTCGAAGAGTCTACGACGATGGACAATGAAAGCACGGTGAGAATGGAGACGATGTAATGCTCTCTAAGGCGGATCAAAGCTTCAGGGACATCGTCCCACACGTCCATCCGGTGCCATGCCGTATTAAGGTCTTGCTTATCGGCGGCAGTTAATTCCAACTCAGGATGTTGTGTACCCAGTTCATCCAGCATATCAAGATGGATTTGGTCCGCATTACGCCACGCGAGATTCCCTTTTCGAACTTCGCCAAGTGTTTCGAACATTCTGCGGCGCCATTGGAAACAGAACGCCGGGACATCGAGCTCTACTTCTCGCGCCTCTACGATTTGTTGCAACGCGGCTTGCGTAGAAGATTGCCAATCAAAGACGCTTCCTCCTACATCAAACGTCAGTACCTTAATCTCACTTGCCATCTGACACACACTATTCCGACTCTCTTTCAGATTATCCTGCCTCGCGAATAGATTTCGCATTGCGAGAGACTCTCGAACTGCCCTTTTGCTAGATATCCAGCTCGTTTATCTCGGCGCTGCGTATCTAAGTTCTATGCGTTCAATACTCATTACGTCCAGTCACGCTAAAGATAATTGGAGGTTACCCACTCTTGCCTACTACGGACTTCGAATAGGACCCCTCGATGAAACTCTACAACAGCATGCTTGCCCCAAATCCCCGTCGTACGCGCATTTTCTTAGCTGAAAAGAGCGTTGAGTATGAAGTAGTGGAATTCAATATCCCAAAGGGCGATAACTTGGATCCAGAGTTTCTCAAAATCAGTCCGAGGGGATTGCTACCAACCCTGGTGCTTGACGACGGTACCGTACTCGATGAATCTATAGCGATCTGTCGATATTTCGAAGAAACAGTACCCGAACCTAATCTCATGGGGACTGACGCGAAGAGTAAAGCCCTGATCGAAGCCCGCCAGCGACACATGGAGTTCGATGGCTTGCAAGGTGCTGCGGACGCTTTCCGTAATTCCTATCCTGGATTCGCAAAGCGTGGACTTGGTGGCAGCGCCGGTGAGGTGCCCGCTATTCCTGAATTGGCGGATCGCGGAAAAGCAAGCGTTGCGCGATTCTTTGCCCGACTCGACGAATATTTAGCTGACCATGCTTACTGTGCGGGAGATACGTTCACAATTGCGGACATCACTGCGTTTTGTGCGGTTGAATTTGCAACGACGGCAGCCCGCATCCCAGCTCCAGAAGACAAACCCAATCTCAAACGCTGGTACGACGAAGTATCAGCACGACCAAGTTCGAGCGCTTAACAATGGGACTTATGTACTAAACTAGACATGTGCAGTTTTAGTACCCATTTCACGGATCAACGGGTAACCCAGCGGTTCAACCCTCCCACGTGCAGATGCGCCAATCGCGGACGCCTTGATGTTCAATGCAGCGTTGATATCTGCGTTTGACTCGTGTCCGCAGTGGACACACTTGAATTCCGCCTGCGTTCGTCGACTTTTCGCATCGACATGCCCGCAGACATGGCATGTTTGTGAGGTGTAACGCGGGTCCACCTCGATGAAGTTACCAGCCTTGTACGCCAACATGGTGCGTAACTGACCCCAACCCGTGTCCAAGATCACACGATTCAAGCCAGCCTTCTGTTTCACGTGACGCCCAGGCGCTTCAACCGATCCTTTCGCGGATTTGGTCATCTGTTTGACGTGCAACGCTTCAACGGCGACCGTAAAGGCTTGATCCGTGATTTGACGGGACGTGTCATGCGCCCACCGATTGCGCTTGTTACCGATTTTCCGACTGACGTTGGCGAGGCGTCGCTTCGCCTTGCGCCGTCGATTGCTGCCTAGTTGCCGCCGCGCGACCTGGCGTTGATAACGCCGCCGCTTGATCGCCAATAACCGCAACCGCTCGCGTTCCAACCAATCACGTTCGCGGCAGATCAACTCGTGGTTGCTGGTCGCCACTTGACCGACGTTCATGTCAACCCCGATCACGCGTCCATCATCGACTTGCTCAGGTGCGACGAGGTCATACGCGATCACGGCAAACCACTTGCCATGGCGTCGGAACACACGCGCCTGTTTCGGCTTGCCATCCGGATAGGGATTGCCTCCTTTGCGACGGAGCTTGCACCAACCGATTTTCGGGATGTATAGCGAACTCGCTTGAATGCGAACTTGGTCCGGGATCGTAAAGCCGTCGCGGTCAGCGTCGCGACTCTTGAATCTTGGCTGACCCGACATGGGGTCGTTAAAGTAGCGACGCCAGGCGTCCGCCTGGTGTTTCAAGGTATAACGCGTGACGGCGAACGAATGCGCTTGGAGCCAGGGCAATTCACGACGCAGCTGCGTGAACGCCTTCCCGAGTGAAAAGAAACTCGTGGGATTTTGGGGCGGGGTTGGCTTGATGCCGTACGTGTCCTCAAAACACCGATCGAACAGATATTCGTCCCGATTCTTGGCGAGGAAGTAATTCCAGACCCAGCGGCAGCTCGACGCTAGCACTTCCAGCTGCTTGCCTTTGCTGCGCGTGACTGGCAGGAGTCGATACGTGACGTTCCGGTAGCAATTTGCCATTTACAAATGATAACAAGAAAACTGGTTATATGTACATACATACTTCCATGTCAAGTTAGGTACATAATTCCCTTAACAATCTAAGACTAGACACACACCAAAGGTAAAACACCATGGCACATGACATCGTTGTAAAGGATGGCTTGATTGTTGACGGCACCGGCTCTGCACCTTATTACGGGGACGTGGCGATTGACGGCGACACCATCTCGAAAGTCGGCAAAGTCGACGGCGCATCCGCGGCTAAGACTATCCACGCAGACGGCAAGGCCGTCACGCCAGGCTTCGTTGATCTGCACACGCACTTCGACGCGCAAGCGGGGTGGGACCCGTATCTAACCCCGGTTTCTTGGCACGGCGTCACGACCGCGTTGTTCGGCAATTGTGGCGTGACCTTCGCGCCGTGCAAACCCGCCGATCGCGAGTTTTTGGCCGGCATGATGGAAACCGTCGAGGACATCCCCAAGAACGCGATTCTGACGGGCTTGCCTTGGGATTGGGAGTCGTATGGCGAATACCTCAACTCCATCGAGAAGCTCAATCCGGCCATCAACATTACCGGGATGGTAGGACACTGCGCGTCTCGCTTTTACGTCATGGGTGAACGTTCCATCACTGATAACGCGACTGACGACGAAATCAAGCAAATCGCCGAGCTCGTTGGAAAATCTGTCGCCGATGGGGCGGTCGGATTCTCAACCAACCGCTTGCCGGGGCATGTGTTACCTGACGGTCGATCCATTCCAGGCACGTTCGCGGAACCAAAGGAGCTGGTTGCAATTTCAGAGCAAGTCGGCAAACACGGCGGCATCGTTCAAAGCGTCTTGAACTACGGTAAATTGGAAGAAGAACTCGATATCGTTCGACAGCAAGTACAAGCAGCTGGAACTCGCGGCTTGTTTTCTGCACCCTACACGCCTAGCAACAATGGCGATATATCTGCCTACGACGCCCCGATTGCTAAGATGCAGGCAGAAGGTCTAGACGTTACCGCACTGACGTTACCACGGTCAGGCGGATTCCTCTTCGGCTTGCGCACGGACATGCGCTTTTTCGGCACGCCTGCGTGGAAGGATCTCCTTTCGAAACCATTCGATGTGCGGCTCGCCACGATTCGTGATGGCGAACATCGCCAAAAGTTAATCGATGAAGTCAAAGCACAAGAGAACCCAGCAGGATTCGCTAAGAATATCTTCTGGCTTGGTAATGAGGATCGTCCCAACTACACGAAAGGCGCCGCAGAGAGTTTGGCGTCGTTAGCGGAAGCCGCGGGCGAACATCCGGTCGAGACCTGGTTGCGATTCATGCTCGAAAGTGACGGAGAAGCATTCTTCCACGTTAGGTTTTTCAATGTTCAAATCGATGCCTTGCCGCCGTTCCTCAAAGAGGACTATGTGCTGCCTGGAATCGGGGACGCAGGCGCTCACGTTAGTCAGATCATGGATTCTGGCTGGACATCGTTCATGCTCGCCCACTGGGTGCGTGATGAGGAGAAATTCACGCTCGAAGAAGCCATCCATAAATTGACAAGCGCCCAAGCCCGCGTTGTCGGTTTCGACGACCGTGGTTCGCTCGTTGCAGGTAAAAAGGCTGATGTAAACGTGATCGATATGGATGTCGTGGCCGAACGCCAACCTCAGCTTGTACACGACTTCCCTGGAAATGCTCCGCGTCTCATTCAAAAGGCAGTTGGTTACCAAGCCACGATCTGCAATGGCGCCGTGATACTCGAGAATGACGAGCACACCGGCGAACGTTCAGGTCGCGTGCTCAGGAACCCTAACACGTCTGCGTAATACACTATAGATAAGCTGCACGTGTGTGCGATCTTTTCGCTCGCACGCGCAGTGCCATTAGGTAATAAATAGTCGTGCGCACCCGCAACGACTTAATCGCTAGGAATGCGACACTTTAGTCGGCAAATGTGCCTGATTGCTTCTTTAACGGTAGGAAATCTATGTCGGCAATTAGGCGTCCGCCCAATCGTATCGCCAACAACCCGCTGCCTGCTAGGGCAATCAATAACAAGGCTCGTACGAAGTAACCAAAATCGACACCAGGAATGAAAACGAGACAAGCAGCCGCGCACATAACGATTCGAATCTGAAGAAACTCCGGACATTCGTTCGTACGTTTTGGATATGACGCACAAGCCCAAGTGAAACATAGTAGATTTAGCGTCATAAGCAATATCGCCTCATCGTAGAAATTTGCGTAACCAGGCCAATCGGCTGACGGCGATTCAATATATATCGAGTGGATAAATGCAACACCGAAGACGATAACACTAGGAACCACGCAAGCATTTACGACATTCAAGGCGAACGTCGATCCTAGCGATTGCCTTGATTTGCCAGAACCAAAGCGCCACATTGTCGCAAGCCATATACCAGGATTCTTAAGTAAACCAAATGGCGTACCGGAGCCGATGTAGATGATGACAGCTGCAATCGCAGATATAACTGATGCACGACTTTCCAAAAGTAATGATCCGTCATCCGCAAACGAAGCGTGACTTACACCCATGATTGCGAAGATCGGTATTACATAGATAAAACCCAAGTAAAAATGAAGCGTTGGATGCGCCCAGCCTCCAAACTGAAATCTACTAGCGACATTAATATAAAAACGTTCTGAACCATGCGACGTATCATCACCTTTCACGAATATTGTTCTTTCGATTTCTTGCCTGAACCATATCGCGGCAAACGCCGCGAACGCGATGGCAGGTAACTGAATCAACGGAGACGACACACTGACTAATAGGGATGAATGCAGCTCGGAAGCTTCAAATATGAGTGATAGAGGCAAACCTAGAAATACACATAAGATAATCGTCCAACAAATCGAACCTAACCGACTTCCTGTCCGCTTTGAATATACCGTGGCAGCTAATGAAACGAATACGAACATTAATGCTACTCCTATCGGAGGTATCAGATGACCCATCGCGATTGCGAGTAATGTACCCAACCCTATATACGTAACTGCGATGCACAAGCTCGTAATCCACATTTTTCTGTTATAACCAGGTACTAGCCCAATTGCCTCCCATTTAGTTGCACGATTGATGAAACCGAGTATTTCGCCATTCGCAAGAACTGCCATCCATAACAAAGTAAGAGCACCAGCAAATTCAAATTTGTCAAAAAACCCCAAATTCACGCTGATAAGCAACACCACACTGAAGTTAAGCACGAGAATTTTGACATGCTGCGCACCGGCGAAGAGCACGTTTTTCACGCCGTAATTCCGATAAAAAGATCTTCGAGCGTCGTTTCTTCAACGCGAGCGTCTTTAGGTAACTCCAGCTCACTTGTGTATCGAACCCATCGTCGGATACCTTGTCCTCCGATCATCCCCTCTATATGCGGAAAACTACTTCCCGGTACGGTAATCACTCGAACGTGCTCTTTTACCTCGTCAAGTGAAATATGACAGTTGATTCGACCTCCATGAAGAATCGCGATATGCGAACAAATGCGTTCGACATCACTCGTGATGTGGCTGGATAGCAATATGGTCTGATTACGATCAACGTTCATTTCGACAAGCATTCGCAGAAACGAACGACGCGCAGCTGGATCTAATTTAGAAACTGGTTCATCGAGTATTAGTAAATCTGGAGAGTGACCAACCGCGAGCAAAATTGACACCTTTTGCTGATCTCCAGGGGATAGCTCACCGATTTTCCGATTGTCGAGTCGCCATTCCTTAGTTAGTCTCGCAATCAACTCAGAATCCCAATCGTCTTGGTAAAAACTCGCGACGAAGTCGACACAATCACCAACTTTCATCCAATTGAAACTATCGAACGTTTGCGGAACGTATCCAATACGTTTTCGAATTCCTGACGGAGAGTTTGCAGACGGTGCGCCGAAGACATTAGCTTCCCCCGCATCGGCCTGCATAAGACCTAGCGCCACCCGGATTAAGGTAGTCTTTCCGCTACCGTTTCGTCCTAGCAAACCAGTGACGGTACCTCGATCGAGTATTAAGTCCAGACCGTTGAGCACGTTGAATGTGTCGTAACTTATCGATACGCGATTCAGCTCGAGCGCAATTTCAGTCATGTTTCCTCCCAAAGTCGCTCGATTTGCGCTATTAAGTCAGATCGAGAGATTCCGACTTTCTTCGCGTACATGATGAGGGATCTACTTTCATCCGTCCCAATTTGTGCGCGTTCTCGGCCACTTTCTGTAACGACCATTCCAATTCCACGTCGACGCACCACAATACCTGTTTGGTCCAACAAGGAATAAGCCTTCGATACTGTCATCGGATTTACGCCTATTTCGGTTGAGATCGCTCGTACAGATGGCAGTTTGTCTCCTGGGGTCAACACACCTGAGGCAATCTGTTCTCTGCATTGGTTAACGATCTGTCGGTAGATAGGAACACTTGATGACGGATTGATCGTAAACAAGTAGATAAACCTGTGTATTACTAACTAATAATACACTGTGATACGCACTAATTGACTGCCGCGGCGTTTGCTCCTGATTGCCTGTTGGTTGACAATCGTAGATGAGTCTGTCCTGACCGACTTTATCCTGAATTAGCCATTCTCCGCAGACTTGAGCTGTGGCACACGAAACAACCCTTCGCTCGCCAGACTACTTGCGACGACGCACCGCAGAGCGCGATTTCTTCGTGCAGTGATGCGATTCGCACAACCAATCCCTCAACCATCTATACATGTCCCTAGTTCAGATACAGCTTTGCTTCAGTATTGAGGCGTGACAGACCACGATGCAACCTAACTCTCAAAAGATCTCAACGGCCCACGAACATCATGATTCAATGCGCGGCTACCTCGAGGACGGCGAAGAACGAGCATTGCACCTCCCAAACCGCGGTTCGATCACCTATAACGACGACGGCTCAATTTCAAAGGCGATTCTCGACGCATATTGGGAATATGGTTTCTACGTCTTTACAGGTGTCATTGGTACCGAGGAACTGCAGGAACTTAGAGCTGATGTGGAACGCGTACTCGAAAGCGCCCCACGTGCGCGAGGCGACGAGTTCGACCGTCACGGACGACCCGCGATTGGACATCAGTTCCGTCGACCCGCCTTCAGTTTCTCGAAGCCGCTGTCTGACCCTCTTGGAGGCACAGACCTTAATCACGGTCGCCATCCGGTGAAAATGGCGGAGCCCGAACCTGACGCTGATGCACCAGAAGAGTTCATCGACTTGCTCATCGGAAATTTGCAGATCATGGATTCGTGCTTGCGTTTGTACGGGCATCCAGACTTACTTAGCGTTGCTGCGGCCGTCAATGGTGATGACTTTGTTCCATTCAACGAAGTCGCTTTTCTAAAAGAGCCTGGTCTCGGCGTGTCAGTCGCGTGGCACCAAGACGGTACAACCCATTGGAACTCGCCCGATTGGGATCAAGGAACACACGGGTTTAACTTCATGGCGCAGATCTATGGTAGTACGCCATCTAACGGTGTGTGGGTCGTTCCTGGGACTCACAAGCAAGGACGAGTCGACATCAAAGCGCTCGTTGAAGAGTCTGGTTCAGAACGGATCGCCAGCGCCGTACCAATGGTGTGCGAAGCAGGGGATGTTGTGATTTCAAATCGTCAGCTCGTCCATGGTTCCTTTGCGAATACCTCGGAAGAACGCCGGGTGACACTGAATATGGGCTTCCTTCCGCGGAAGAGCGTCATCAACGTGACGAACGTGAATTTCGCAGGACGTAAGCAAACTTATGACGAGGCGCGTGTACATCAGCGCTCCCGCATGATCGCGATTGGCATTGATGCTCGACAGCAACGTTTCCCACATGAACGTCGATATGTGTACCAGCCACTAGTTGGTGAAGAGGAACAGAATCGCTGGAACGAGGAGACTCGCGAGTCCGTCGTTCAAGACTACAACTTACTAGACGTACACCTATAACAAATTCGACGCGCACTGCTTCACGATTAACAGACGGAAATCAGTCAGTTCCACATTTTGTCAAGATGTGAGTCGGTTAATAACTCGCCTGAATTGAGTACGTAGTCCGTGCATCCTATCGTCGTTTACCGACGACCATAAATGGGATATTGGCGTGCGCTGCATGCCCATTCCCGTCGTTAATCTCTACGAATATTCGATAGGTTCCGGGTTCGGGAGCGATTAGGCGAACCGATGCTTGGTTAGAAGCTCCATCGAACGTGTCATCAACCGCTGCAATCGCCTCTTCTAAGTCACCGCCAATGGAAGTCGCTTCACTTTCAGGTTTCACGGCCCATTGGTATGTAAGAACATCGTCTTCGGTGTCGTTAGCAACGACTTTGGCCGAGTACCGCTTCCCTGCCGTTAATCGGATACTGTCAGATGCAGGTCGGCGCGCGAGTGTGATCGACTCAAGCACGGGTGCTTGATTAGTCGGAACCTTCCCGGACCATACCAGCTCCAAGGCGTCCACCGCACCGGTACTAGCACCTGTTTCGGTGAATAAGCTGAACCAGGTTTCCGTCCGTTCTTGCTTATGTCCCCAAAGGAACGCGTAAGAGCCGAGCCCTGGTCCGAGGTGAGGCAGAATAAAGTCTCGGTACTGAAGAAGGAAATGTCGAGCTTTCTCCGTACTCGTCGGTTCTATCGCCGCATCCCATCGGGTCTTCCCGACTTCCCAATGCCCAAGTGGACCCCACTCGGTCACCATGAACGGCCCCTCGCCTAAGTACGAGATCGCCTTAGGCATCAACGCAAGCGCGCCGTACGCTTGAATACTGACGAAATCGAGATCCGGCGCTCTTTCTCTTACGAGTTCGACCGTCTCTTGGTCCAGCGCCGTGATGGTCGTAGTCGTCACATGATTCGGGTCAATCTCGTGGACCATTCTCGAAAGCGCATTGATTTCGTCGTAGACTCTAGGATTCGTGAAGCTCATGTCGAGTTCGTTACCGAGAATCCAAGCCAATAGCGCTGGATGGTCTTTGTACTTTAAGACTGCGTCACGTACAGTCTCCCGCTGTTCCGCAATGCTATCGGCGTTGTCATAATCAAATCCGAAACGCTCTGCCGCGACTGGTAAACCTATTGCAACCGTCAGACCGTACTTCGCGGCCTCATCTAACGTCGCTTGGGCGTTCTCAATGCCCCAGGTGCGAACCGAATTCCCACCACGTTGAGCAAGGGTTTCTAAACTCCCATTCGCAACACCCGCGCCCCGAACGAGGTAAGGTTTTCCATCACGAACGAGCGTATAGCCTCCTTCGTAGGCTACGACTTCAACGCGGACGGCCTGTGCGTGACTGACCGTTACTGCCAGAACCACGAGCGCCGCTGCGACCAATCTTGTCGACCATGCAAAAATTGGCGAAGCAACGCTCATTAGTTCGTGCGGACTTCTAGGCATCCAAACACGTCAGGATGAAGGAACTTAGAGATCTCCGAATCGGTAGCTCGCGCGTATACCGGCAAGACGTGGGCGAGTGAAAAAGCGCGTGTTATCGAATTGCGTGATGATCTGCGCAGCTTCGTGGACATCGCCCGTTAAGTTGCTGACGAAACCTTCGACACGAAAACGTCCGCCAACGTGCGAGTAGCCTACGCCTGCGTCTACCGAGATAAACCCTTCAACCTCGTCATTTAAGCGCAAACGAGGATTGTTTGGCTGCAAGTAATCGATGCTGTTGAAGATCGTACGATATTGATCGGTGCGCCAACCAACTGAGATCACCCAGTCAACGGTACCAGTAGGCACAGCAATCAGCTGGGACAACGAGCCGTTAAGCTGGAACCGCGGTGTGTGGGGTAAGCGTCTGCCATCGATGGATCGGAAAACCGCCTCCTCCGGTGCGACGTCCGCTTGAAAACGAAAGTCCTGAATAGGTAGTGCGCTCCGAATACCAGCTTCTAACCAAAGTGCCTTCCAGTCAAAACTGACGTTCGCCGGAAAACTAAAGCCACCTTCGAACTGCATGCCGTAGATTTCTGAATCCGCAGCGTTATAGCTGAACGAAACGACCAGCGAACCTGCGCCTGTCTCCGTCGGATCAATTAGTGTCGCGCCGCCCGCATCGAAATCTAGGGCTTGTTCAACCGATAGCAATGAAGTGAACACCTGATCCGTATAGTCGTAGTAAAACGCGGACATATTGAATCGAGTGGGTGTCTGTCCGAGTTCAAATTCGTTTTTCCAACCCGCTTCATACACGACAACCTGCTCTTCGTCGTAGATTGGCGCGACCGGTAAGCCTAACTCGCCTGTGAACGTGTCGTTGAAACCGCCTGATTTATGTCCTGTTGAAATCATCGCGTAACCAAGCGCCTCTCCAAAATCCCGCTCGATTCGGAAGCGCCAATCGATAAACTCGTTTGACATCTCACCGAATTGGGGCGTAATCGATGTATCTGGGTTGATGATCACGACAAAACTAAACAATCCATCAGGAGGACAGTAAAAGTCGTCCTGGTTTATCGTGTCGACGCAAGCAACCTTTTCCTCAGTCGATGCACCACCCCCGTAAGTGCCTTTAGCGAATACGTCGAGCAAATTGTCACGCGCGCCGAATTCTGCGATACCGTCGTAATAAAACGCTAGGTACTCCTCGTCTGAAATCGAACCATCGCCATTCGCATCTGGCTCAAAAATCGTTCGGTCGCGAGCTGCGAAACGAAATCCTTCAGTACCTAAACGTACACCGCCGCAACAGGTGAAATCTCGACCACCAAGTGCGAACGCATATCGTGCATTGACACCGATCCGAGATTTATCTTCTGTGGTGAAGCGCAAACCACCCGTAAGTCGGGTGATGTCGTTAAGGTGATAGGTGACGTCGCCGTACACAGAAGACGATTCGGAATCTGTCGTTGGTTGGTTGAACTCCACGCCTTGAAAGAACAAGCCTCGATCACCCACCGCGCCGAGAAACGTGTATTGATCTTCGATGAAATGAAACAAGCCCGTGGTCCACGTCCATGCGCCGGAATCGCCATAGAACCGCAGCTCTTGAATGTCTGACACACTATCCGTGATAAATTGGAATCGCGACCAATTGTCGTATACCTCATCGACGGGCTGTAGCGTGTCGGCAACACCATTCCAATCAGGTGCAAGTGGTGTGGCTGCATCGTAGTTGTAAAGTAAATCGCGTCTGCTGACCACGAGCTCGGCAGTGCCAAAATCAAAGTCATAGGTTAGTTCCAACTTTGCACCCCAATGCGTCGTGTCAAGCATCGGTGTGAACGCACGTGCATACACGTCGCGTGGATCCTCTATGTCCTCCGGATGCACATCGTTGCCAAGTGGATTCGCATAGTTCGTACCAGTCCAGCCGGTTCCTGTTTCGTGCACGCTGTCGTACGCAACCAACACACTCAATCGATCCGTTACGTCTGCAGCCAACTGGGCACGGTAGCCGGTGTTGTCCTCTGCTTCGGCAAGTTCAAGATCCAAGGGTCCAACATCGTTGTAATAAGAACCATGCTCAAACGAGTAACCAGCCAGCCGAAACGCCGCGTTCTCCCCAATCGGTAGATTCACGACTCCGCGATAGACGCTAGTGTCGTAATCGCCGGTCTCGACTTCCAATGCAAATTCCTTGCGACCCAATCCAGGTCGCCAAGGAATGATGTTGACCGAGCCTGCAGTCGCATTACGGCCTCGTAACGTCCCTTGTGGACCAACGTTGACCTCTACCCGTCCGACATCGAAGAAAGCAGAACCAATTCCTGCCGTACGAGGTAGGTACACGCCGTCAAGATGCGTAGCAGCTGCCGGATCGCCGAGTTCAGTGTTGTTAGACGAACCAACGCCTCGAACCCAAATCTCGACATTACCACCTTTATTGCCAATCTCGAGCCCTGGCGCAATCTCAGATAAATCCGTGAGGTCAACGACCCCTTGCATCTTCAGATTCTCACCATCAAAACTGTAGGCTGTCGCGCCAAGGTCTTGTAGGTTCTGCTCACGCCGTTCGACGGTCACAATGACCTCTTCCATCGCGACCGGCTCTGCTTCGTCGGATGTTTCATCATCTTGTTCTTGGGCGTTAGCCAGCGGCGACAGGGCGATCAATATCGACGCCATGAATACCGCGCTTCGGGTTTCGAACGCCATCATTAACTTGCTCATAGTTTTCCTCCTATTACCGCTAGTTACTCTGGAGCCTCGAGACGCACGTTATCGATGCGCCCAACGGCTCCCTCGGCATTCGCCCAATCGGGGAAGAACATCACGAGTTTTAGGTTTGATAGATCAAGTCCCGCCAAATCGAGGTCAAGATCGTAGCTGTATGACTGCCAATCGGAATTTGGTGTCGGATTTCCTGCCGCAGACATTAGAACTTCGGCGGCCGTCGCCGCATCACTACTTTCAAGCTTGACGCGCCATTGTGAACCTTCAGGGGGTGGCGCGACTTCCTTGAATTCAAACACCAAATCGCCACCTATTGCGGAACTTGCATCGACACCGACGGCAGCTTGTAAGCCAGTAACTGTGCCACCTGCACCAAATGACAGCTCGATCACGTTTCCGTGTTCCTCGTCATCGGCCACTTCAGCAAAAGTCGCGGCACCACAACAATCCCATAGGAACCAACCTTCTGCTGGTGCATCCCCATAGAGTTCGATAGACGCCCGCGCCGGAACGAAGCGCACGTTGTCGATTCTTCCTACTGCGCCATCTGCATTCGCCCAGTCTGGAAAGATCATCACGAGTTTGATCGCGCTTAAATCCAATCCAGCTAGATCTTCGCTCAATGAATATTCGTATCGCTGCCATTCAGAACCGGGTTCCGGATTGCCCGAAGCGGTAAGCACCACTTCGGCCGCAGTAGCGGCAGCGTCGCTTTCGAGCTTGAGGCGCCACACGGATCCTTCTGGCGGTGGACTCACTTCCTTAAAGTCGAACACCAACGTACCACCCTCCGCCAAGTGACTGATGTCCTCGCTCTCCGTTGCCTGGAAGCCTGTGACCGTGCCCGTAGCACCGAACGAAAGTTCCACGACGTTGTTATGTACTTCGTCGTCCGCAACCTCCGCGAACGTCGCGCCACCACAGCAGTCCCAAAGGAACCAGCCGTCAGCGATCGCATCGTCGAACAAGGTCACGGCACCTACGGTGGGTGGAGGCATTGGAACCTGATCACCAGGCAACCATTGCACGTTATCAAGTTGGAACGTGACGGGTGAGACTAGGTCCGACGGGAAGACCACGATACCGGTGTTAATAGTCGCAAGATTTAAACCGCCGCCTAAGAGTTGGGAAACAGGAATCTCGACCGTTTCCCAGTCGCCGTCTCCGACCTTGCCAATCACTTGGTCACCGCTCGAGCAAGGGAAGAAACAGTCAACTTTCATCGCTAAACCGTTTTCGTTCGCACTGTAGTCGTCGACTTTGATGTCGAAGCTGACAGTGCCTCCTGCATAAGCGGCCAAATCGACTCCCATGCTAGACTCGATAAACCATACCCCTTGGTTATCGTTATCCGTGAATGTGACCTCTAATACCTTGCCACGCGCCGAATCGTCGGCGTCAATCTCGCGCCACTGTATTTTGTTTGCGGTGTCGCCTTCGTAATAGTTAGCCCATCCAGTTCCCGAATCTGCTGCGGCAATACCAGGAACCCATGCCGGGTCCACACCGTCGATATAAACCAGAAACGGTTCATTCGAAGGTGGCGGCGGTGGCGAGGGCGGCGTAATTCCACAATCGGTCACGTGAGCGCATGACAAACGAATGTTGTCAACTTGAAGGTGCGCGGCACCGGTTGGTTCCAGGACGAACAAACTCAAGACGTTCGATAGATCGACCGGACCCCCACCGAACTGCCCAGCGTTATGCGCAATATTGCTAATCTGAGCAGTCACTGTTGTCCATTCATCTAGTGGCAAGTCGGATACTGGGATCTCAACGAACCCGAGATCCGGGAACCCGCTGTCGAGTTTCACTTGTAAACCACTCTCAGCGTCCGTGCCTTCGCTAAACACATATAGGTCAAACGAAACTTCGCCCGCGTAATTGGCGCCATCTGATGCGCTACCCATGCCGAAAAGCGTCTGGCGTTCGTTATTCGCAGGGAAAATATTGAAATTACCGCCGCCGGAAGTAAGCAGGTCAATGACCATGCCTCGACCATCGCCGGCGTCAACTTCTGAAAGGGCTAGCGCACCGTTTGCGTCATAAACACCGATGGTCAGCGGAACAACATCCTCCACATCTTCGAAGGTTAGCGGTCCAGCGGCATCAACGTATAGATCGTACGAAGCAGTAAATACCTTCTCAGGTAGTGGTGCTACAACGGATGGATCGGTGTAATCAATAAAACCATCGCAGCCTCGACCGGTCGTTTCGTCTATGTTGCATTTGTAGACCCGAACGTAATCCACGCGCAGCTCGCCTGGGAAGGAACCTGGAACTGGCGCACCCGGCAAATTACCACCAACCGCAAGGTTTAGTAGAAGGTGAAATGGTCGATCGAACGGCGCGGAGTCCGATCCGGCTTCGTGCGCATTCGTTTCCTCGTTGAGGAAGTAGTTCCAATAAGTTGATTTGTTAACCGTGAAGTAATGCGCACCATCGACAAACCAACGCAATTCCTGCTCGTCCCATTCGACCGCATAAACATGAAATCCGTCCGCAGGATCGATACCTTCGTATTTCTTGTAGACAAAGGTGTTAAGAGGCCACGACATGCCGTAATGCAAAGCAGCTTGCGTGAACGGCGCTGGGTCTCTTGAGAAGACTTCGAGGATGTCAATTTCACCACTCGCTGCCCATATTCCGTATTCTGAATTTGTCGGTAGCATCCAAAACGCTGACCACATGCCCTGCCCTGACGCAGCGTGAACGTTTGCCTCAACCCGGCCATAACGCATGTCGAGTTTCTCGGCTGTGTTTATGCGTCCTGACGTGTATTCCCGACCGTCTGCAGACTCTTCTCTCGCAGTGATCGTTAGGTTACCGCCACCAACTGAAACGTTACCCGCTTGATAAGACTGTAGTTCGTTATTACCCCAGCCCGGGATGCCTTCGGCGGTGCCGTCGCCCGTTTGGATATTCCACTTGGACGAATCCAAGGAGCTTCCGTCGAACTCGTCTGACCAGATGAGCTCCCACCCTTGAGGCGTGATGGGATTCAGTGGTTGGTTACCGCCTTCAGCAGGATCGGTGTTACCGCCGCTACAACTGATGAGCAAGATGCTTGCAGCGAATGTCGCAAGCAGTGAGATTAGAGCTTCAGCTCTTACGGAGCCGCGGCGAAGGTGTTGGATGAAGACCAAGTCTTTCCTCCTTGAACACGACGTCAGGAGCCCGGTGAGCGAAGGATTGAAATACCTTTACTAAAGTGACAGGCGTGTTGACGTCTTGTGGAAGTGTGCGATCAAATGTCCGCCGCAATCTACAAGATGCGGCTGATTGCAGATGATTTAGCTGCGTAAATCCTTGGTTGAATGAACGTGCAAACTACATTTGCTTGTTCGATTCAACCGGTGCCAATAGGCACACACAAAGCGACGTTAACAAACCGTCGATCTTGCTGATGAATGGAGACAACACTCACTCCTAGCAGAATCAACTTTGTCAAACACGGAATCGTGCAAAGAACCGGAAATTCTACTCTTACAGATTGGGTAGATTTCGAGCATGGGGCACAACACGAAGTACGACCCCAATACAGCCCTCGCCGTTAGGGCCGAGCGGTCAGACTATCCCGTTGCGATCAGCTCGAGCTCAGGTCGATTTAGTCCACGGCGATGCACGTTGTGGTAGTGATGCAAGGCGGGTTCATTTCGACCAAACAACACGTGTGAGACCGCGGCGCTGTTCGCGCTCCGTTGTGTGGATTCCGCGACGCGATAGTCTTCCTTTTGAATAATCGAATTGAAACCGTGGAACTTTTCTTCCTGATTCACCTTGACGCCGTGCTCTTCGTGAGCCGCGATGAATTGTGGGGATAAATACCAACTATGGAAGGTGTGGGACTTGCTCGCCGAATCACCGACCGGATGCATCCGCAGAACGTCACATCCTGCCTGATCCACTAGCAAGATCGTATTCGGATAGATGAAGTAAACGACCAAGGTCAAGGCGAAGAACGGCCAATCTTCTTCGTTGGGAATCTCCGCGACAACTTGCTCCCACTGTTGGTTCGCAAAGACCATTCTGTAGTTCATGCCGTACACGTCGTGGGTTTGAAGGTTTCCCTTAATCGCAGGCGCCAATGTATTGCGATGTAGAACGTCAAAGTGATAGTTCTCGCCGAAAGTATCGATCGCAAGTTTCCAGTTCGTCTCGGCATCGATCACTTGGTCAGACGAATGGGTCATCTTGTCGAACCCCCAAGATGCCATTTCCTCGCCTAACCCACCTAGACAATCGTCGACATCTACGGTTCCGCCTGGCCTAGGCTTGCACCAAAGCATCCCATATTTCTCTGCTGTAGGGAGCTCCACTAGCGGAAACTCTTCCTTGCAAACGGGACCGAAGTTGCGCTCACGATTAACCGCGATTAACTGCCCTTCCGTGTTGTATGTCCACGCATGAAATGGGCAGCTGAATTGTCTCGCGCGGCCCTTTCCGTCAGGAACTACTTGCGCGCCTCTGTGACGACAGACATTCGCGAACGCCCTAAACCTACCATTCGGATCACGCACGAAAAGGAGGGAGGCGTCGTTAATCGTCTCGACTTTGTAATTGCCAGTTTTTGGAATATCGGAGGAGAGTCCAACGAACAGCGGCGTATCCTTGAAGAAAACCTGCTGTTCTTGTTGCAGCAACTCCTGCGATGTGAAGTCGTCAACGGGACTTTGTGCGATACCGTCTGCAAAGTGCGTGGTCCCGTTTTCGATGCCTTCTTTCAAGATCCGCAGAACGCGGAGTCTTTCTTCCTGAAGCATGTGACGTTAGCCCGTGAAAAGTGAGCAAAGTCTACGCATTAGGAAATGCTATTTTCAAATCTGAAGACTATGAGTACCTAATAACATTCGCAACCTCGCTTCGCCACCCACACCAACCTACACTCTATGGACCAATACCTCTTTCAGGGATTGAAAGTCATCGATGCCGCAACGGTTATTGCAGGACCCGCCGCGGCCATGATGATGGCTGATTTCGGCGCGGATGTGATCAAAATCGAAGAGCCTCGTCGAGGCGACATGTTGCGATGGACCTCCACCATGCCGGATACCGATCCAGGTGGTGAGAACTACATGTGGCAAATGGACGGTCGTAACAAACGCAGCATCGCCTTGGATTTGAAAGATCCCCGCGGATTGAAGGTCATGCACGAACTCATTGCGCAGTGCGACGTATTCATCACCAATATGCCCTACCCCAGTCGCGAAGGCTTCAAACTCAACTATGAAGACGTCAAACCGTCAAATCCAAATCTGATTTACGCATCGCTGACTGCGTATGGCGAACTTGGTGCAGAACGGAACCGCAAGGGATTTGATCAATTGGCATACTGGGCACGCAGCGGTCTAATGGACCTAATGCGTGAACCAGGCACAACACCAACTCAAGGTCTACCTGGTATGGGAGACCATCCTACTGCGGTGTCGATCTACGCAGGTATCGTGACTGCACTCCTGAAACGCGAACGCACGGGCGATGGTTCATTTGTGCAGACTTCATTACTGGCCAACGGGCTTTGGTCGAACTCGGCCACGGCACAAGGCGTGATGGCAGGCGCCGATACACAGAAGTATCGAGAAGGTACGGAGCGACCTGTATTCTCATTTCGAGTCTATCAGGCTAGAGACGGACGTTGGCTGCAGTTCAACATGGTACGGAACGAGGAATTGATGAACCTCGTATTCACCGCCATGGAAGCTACCGACCTGCTCGTGGATGAACGTTTCAGGACTCCGGGAGCCATGTATCAACATCGTGACGAAGTTGGCGGCCGTATCCAAGAAATCATCGCATCGAAGACTTCGGACGAATGGCTTGAGATTTTCGAGGATTTCGACGTGCCGATTAATCGGATCGGAATCGTGGAGGAGACCCCGACGGATCAACAAATCCTGCTCAATAGGATGGTCACGAAACCAACAAACTCGGAGGTTGGTGTACCGCTCGTGGTAAACCATCCCGTTCAGGTGAGTGGCGTGCCTCACAAGCCTATGGAACTTGCACCGCGATTAGGCGAACACTCGCGGGACGTACTTAATGGGCTTGGTTACGATGCCTCAACAATCGAGCAATTACTGTCTGAGGGAGTTTGTGTCGAACCAGAATCTTCTGCGTCTGACTAATTTATCAAGTGATATCGCTCGGACCGGATTTCCACAGTCGCTGAGCGATCGGTTTGCTCACCTAGCCAAGGTGGCAAGCGAACAACGAACGAGCTACTTCAATACGAGCCCACCCCGTCATTGGATCTGAAATTCATCGCGATGCCGCGCTCCCGTTTTTAGGCTCCTGTTGTGATTACTCCTTTTATGTAATCATTAACGTGACCGGACGTCGCCTCATTCATGAACGACGGAAACTCCTCAATCGGTACGACGTGCGTTACCAACGGTCTCAAATCGATCACACCGTTCTGAATGAGTCGGATGGCGGGTGGAAATGGATCGCGAAGCTGTGCAGCAGGTGAAGAGTTCACCACCGAAATAGCCTTACCGTGCCAAGTCGTCGGGTTGAATGTGGCTTCCGCACCCTTGATCCAACCGAAGAGATTGATTAATCCCGCCCGTCTGACGATCTCAGTGGCAAGATCGAGGCCTGACTGAGCACCACTCGTATCGACGACAACGTCAATCCCTCGTCCCTGCAGATCCCGTTTGACCTCATCGAATCCATCGGAAGTTACATTGTGTGCTTCGGTTGCACCAAACTCCTTAGCGAGTTCTAAACGTCGATCATCAACGTCAAGTGCAATGAGTTGATCCAGTCCCATCCCCTGTAGCCCTTGGACCATCATTAATCCCATAAAGCCGCAACCTACTAGCGCGAGACGTTCGCCCACCTTAATCCGGCAACAGTCAATGCCAGTTACGACGCATGAAGCAGGTTCAACCACCCAATGTTGATCAGCTAAATTCGAGTCAGGTATCTTGTAGAGACTTCGAGCTGGCGCATTGCGAAAGCGACCGAAGCCGCCTCCCGCTACTCGTTGTCCAATCTCGACATCCGTTACCCCAGGACCTAACTTCGTCACGTAACCCACACCTTCATGACCTGGGGGAGCACCTGCACTAGCTCCGGCTCGGAATGCCTGTAAGTCCCAAGAGCAAATGCCACACGCGGTGTTTTCAACTTGCACCTGACCTGGACCTGGATCGTCGATTTCCAATTCGACGAGCTGAGCGCCGCCGCCTTGAGAGTAACGGATGTTTTTGTACTTCATGGATGCAGTTCCTAAATTCCTTGAGGTTTTCCACACAAGAGCGCACCATCCGCACGCAGATTGTGGGTAGCCAGTCTTCTACGAGTATAGCGAGTCAATCAGATCTTTTCCAGCACTGTTGTGTTTGAATTCGCATTGTTCTGCGTTACGGAACTGCATTGACCACTTCGGTTCGACAACAAGTATTAGTCCTCTACCTCGCGAATTCAGCATTGGACTCTCCCGTTGCAGCATGGGCTCGATACGACGGAACGGGTACTGTTCGACACCAGGCAGGTGGCGATGAAGAACCGCCGTACAAAACCGGATTGGCAGCGCTTCAGGATGGATGGCGGTTAATTCAGGCATCGCCACTCATCAACCATCAATCCGGCGATGAATTTAGAACCGGGTATTTCAAGTACGAGTTCTTTTTCGAGAAGCTTGTGCCGATGTCGGAACAGTAGCTTGCTCGATTCAACTTCATTCAACAACTGAGTCAATCATCGAGTTGTTTCAGCCATGACCAGGTTTCAACTGTGTAAACTCACCTGCTGATTCCACCCCCTCCGCGTAGTAAATCCTTGACCACGAAGGCTCAAACTGCCATCAAGCTCACGACGCATGACATGGCGATTTTCGCGAGTCGGGGATTTGTACAACTAGATGGAGTCGTACCTCCGTCGCTCAATGCACAGTTCCTTGCCGAATTGGATCGCACATTCGGTGCACGTGATTCTGACGTAGGATCGAAAATGCCAGCAGTGCCGGCTGGGACCGAGATCAACGACGCGTTTCCGCCACACGAAACGCTTGGTCAAATCATGCGTTTGCCACGATTACGAGGTGCGATCGAGAGTTTGGTTGGACCCCACAGTCTGCTCGATCACCATTTCGTTCATGTGTTACCACCTGCTAGCACTATTGAAGCCGCAGGTCGCCCTGCAAACGCCCAGCATTTGCATCAAGACTCAACCATCGACGTACGCAAAGCGTTCGATGTCCAGCTTTTCTACTACCCACAAGAGATCACTGAGGACATGGGCGGAACGCGTTATCTGCCCGGTTCGCACCTACGGATCGTCAATGAGGCGGCGATCGCCCGATACCAAAACGTGAGAGGACAGCAGCATGTCGTGTGTCCAGCAGGCACCGTGTTCCTGATGCATCACGGAATCTGGCATGGCGGAAGTATCAATCACAGTAATCGCACACGCTACCTCTACAAGCTTCGACTCAATCCGACTGTACCGCAAGTGCGACTTTGGGATACTTCGGATCTATGTGAAGCCGACGCGGTTCAAAGACCGATTTTCTTCGTCCGCGAGCGCCAGGATCCCGACAGCGTTCAGAGTATCTTGACACGTCCAGAACCATGGTTCGAAATGGATACGGGGCGTATCGAGTTCATCAACCGCATACATTTCTTTCGACGTTTACTAGGTGATAGCACCTTTGACGCAAACTATTGGGTTTCTCGCCTGGAATGCGAACCTTCTTATGAGAATTGACACTTCGATACCATCCTGACTCCTTCTTTTCGCGCTATATCGGCAGACTAGAATCGCGGGTGTTTATGAACTTCGATGTCCCACATGCCTGATCGTATTCCTATTCTGGTCGATTCCGATGCCAACAACGAACTAGATGATCAACATGCAATCGCGTACGCGACGTTTAACAGCGATGCGTTTGATCTAGTAGGAGTCACAGTTAACAACACCCCACTTGGCGACGGTATACAAGGCCAATACGACGAAGCGAAACGTGTATTGGAACTGTGCGACGCGTTTGATAAGGTGCCGCTCTTCAAAGGCGCGGATCAGAACTACGAGGACATTCGCGAATCCGTGCAAGCCGATGCTTTTGATGGCAAGGACGCTGTCGACTTCATCGTCTCAGAGGCGCGGCGCGAGCGTTCACAACCATTAGTAGTGATTCCAATTGGCAAACTCACAAACATCGCATTGGCAATTGACCGTGCACCTGATATCGAGGACAAAATCCGAGTAGTCTGGCTCGGAAGCAACTATCCTGCGGAAGGCGAATACAACCTCGTCGCTGACATTCCGGCAGTCAATCGCGTTCTTGAATCTTCCGTTCAGTTTGAATTGGTGACGGTGCGCTACGTGCAACCAACTGGGTCAGCAGCTGTTGCAGTCGAGACAGATTTCGTGAAGCAAACCATGCCAGGCTTAGGACCACAGGTACAGCCGGTCGAAGGGCGGCATGGCGGTGACTTCACCTGTTTCGGCGATTACTCTATTTCGCTATTCGAGCACATGAACTTCCCGAAACGACCGTTGTTTGATGTCGTCGCGGTTGCCGTAGTCAAGAACCCAGCGTGGGGTGAGCGGCGCGAAATACCGGCACCAATTCTTGACGACAAAGCATGGGTCGAGCGACCGACGAACACGCGTCACATCGCAATTTGGGAAAACTTCAACAAAGACGCAATCTTGGACGACTTCTTCCGCTCGATGCGAAGTTATCGCTTACCTTCCTGAATCGCGATCTTACGTCCGTACATCGCGTAAAGCGCGACACCGACACAACTCCACATCCCGATGATCACCCACTCGGGTTTATCGAGTGCCGAATCAAACGGAGGGAAGAACAGGACGAACAACCCGACACCTAGCACAATCGCAATCGAACCAACGGTCTTGCCGTACTTCAATCGATAGGGTCTAACGAGCTCGGGCTCTTTGACTCGTAATACTAGAAACGCGATTGGTACGAAGATATACGCTAGTACCGTACCGAAACTGCCGGCATTGATAAACCAAACCAGGATTGAGCGACCGAAGAGCGGCGTAATGCACGACAGCACCCCGATGATCAATATCGCTAGCCATGGCGTGTGATACCGAGGATGCAGCTCGCCTAGTTTTTGGGGTAGAAAGCCGGAATTTGCCAACGCGAACATCAACCGGCTGCCTCCTATGATGAAGGCGTTCCAACTAGTAAGGATGCCGCCAATTCCGCCGATCACCAAGATCGCGCCGGCGGCTGGATGACCCCAAAGCGCTGCTGCTGCATCGCCGCTTGACATGCTCGTATTCGCCAACTCGGGTCCTGGCAATGACGTCGCAGCGGCGAAGGAAATCGCACCATACCAGAGAATCGCAAGCATTACGGAGAACACTAATAACCATCCGAGTCGTTTCAGTGGTACGGCTAGTTCCTCCGCTGCTTGTGGTATCACGTCAAAACCGACCAACAACACAGGGACCATGGTCAGGACCTTCAGTATTCCTGATAGACCTTGCCCAAACAGCGGTTGGAGGTGTGCGGGTTCGCCGTGTAATGCCCCACCCGTAAACAACACAACGCCTGATAGAAGAATTACTATCGTGACGACAGTCTGTACGAACGCGGCCATTCTGATCCCGAGTATGTTGATGACGGTCATGACAATCGCACCAACTACGCCGATAAGGACAAATCCGATATCAACCGTGAAATCCTCCAATGTCCACAGTTCGCCGAATCGAACTTCTGGTACGAGATAAGCGACTGCCGTGGGTAGAGCTACGGCTTCAAACAAGCACACTGTCGTATACGCCATGAGCAAAGCCCAAGTGCAAACGAAAGACGGTGTTGCGCCTAATGCGTGGTGTGTATATACATGCTCGCCGCCCGCACGCGGCATGGCGGTTACAAGCTCTGCGTAAGTCAGTGCGATAAAGAGCACCGTAATTCCGCCGATGAGAAACGCAAGCAAGACACCGACACTACCGGCTTGATTAACCCAATAGCCGGTCATCAGAATCCAACTCCACCCGATCATGGCGCCGAACGACAGCGTCAACACTTCGCGTGAACGCAATACACGTTCGAAACCTGAAGATCCTTCAGCCACTATCGTTCCTACCTTCCTTTTGACATTGGCACTTCTGACGGTACGTGATTTGCTGGTTCCAAGTGTCACGTTTTGAGCGCTAACTGAATTTAACGGCTTGTATAGATGGATCCGCTCAGCCAAGGCAGTCTAGGCGCTGTCCTACCGCAAAGTGTGCTCAAGCACGAGAACCTGGGTCGGCTGACCCTATGTGGTGCGCTGGCAGGCATGGCACCGGACCTGGACATATTCATCACGAGCGAAGTAGACCCGTTGATGTTTCTGGTCTTCCACCGGCAGTTCACCCATGCGCTGATATTCATCCCGTTCGGAGCATTGATTGTCGCCGGTTGTTTATTCCCGTTCTTGCGGAAGTCGATTGAATTCAAGCACATTTACCTAGCTTGTCTGCTTGGCTACGCAACGCACGGGTTCCTTGATTCCTGCACCTCCTACGGGACGCAATTGTTCTGGCCGTTTACCGACTATCGCGTTGCCTGGAATACGGTTTCTGTTCTAGATCCAGCGTTCACGGTTCCGCTCCTACTCGCAGTCGTTGCAGGACTGATCTGGCGCCGGCGGTGGCTGCCATGGCTTGGTATCGCCTGGGTGATCGCATATCTATTACTCGGTGTCATTCAAAGCCAGCGCGCCGTTCACGCGGGTAAACAGTTAGCCGAGGCGAGAGGACATGTCCCGGCACGACTCACGATCAAACCTAGTATCGCCAATCAGCTTCTTTGGCGGTCGATCTACGAACACGAAGACGTGTTTTATGTTGATGCCATTAGGGTTGGACTCACGTTGGAGCCGATGGTTTGTGGCGAGACTGCTAACGCGGAAGTATTGAATGTGGAGAAGCACGTGCCATGGCTTGGACCGAGTCAACAGATGGTCGACATTGGCCGCTTCGCTTGGTTCTCACAAGACTACGTCGCGCTGGATCCCCATGTCTCGAACCGGATCATCGACGTACGTTATTCAACGGTACCTAATCAATTAGCTGCGCTTTGGGGTATAGAGCTAGACCCTAGTTCAGGACCCAGCGAACACGTTAACTTCGTCAATTTGCAACGCGTGGAGGAAGGTCAGATCGATCAATTTACATCCTATCTACGCGGCGAAGACTGTCGTACCATCACAACGGATATGACACAAAAAACCACCAACATGCCTGATTTAGATAAACCGAAGCCAATCGACGCGATTCGGTTTACGCGTTTCGACCTGGCATCATTCATGCGTCAAAGTGACTCGGAGTAGAAGTGAAGAAAAATGTCATCGTTCTCGTGACCGATACCTTCAGGTTCGACAACTTATTCGACTACGCAGAACGCCCAGTGCGAACTCCTTGCCTCGACGCTTTCTGCGACTCACATGCCACCAACGTCACGAATTTCTTCACTGCGAGTTTCCCAACTATTCCGAATCGAACTGACCTCGCGACCGGCATTTTTGGGTGGTCTCATTACGGCTGGCAACCAATCGACCAAAGTGGTCCCAATCACATCGGCAAGACGCTGCATCGCCAAGGCTACAAGACACAACTGATCTGCGATTGTCCACACCTTTTTAACAGTCGCTTCCAGTTTGGATTTGATGCCGCATACCAACATCGTGGTCAGGAAGGCGACAAACACCTGTTGCATCTCAACCACCCTATTCGGAGTGAGATGCCGTTCGATAAGACCCGTCAAATGCCGCTCTGGAATGACAGCAGCTTGGCAGACGCCCATCGGTGGATCAATCGATATTTCGAGGTTGAAGAAGAAACCTTCATGTACAAGACTGCGGCGACGACCGCACGCTGGCTTGAGGAAAACTATCAGTGGGAACCGTTCTTCTTATGGGTGGATTTCTTCGATCCCCATGAACCGTGGGATCCGCCCGAATACATGGTCAAAAACTACGACCCCGATTACGACGGCGCACCCATGATCCATTGCAACTACGGACCCGCGACCGATTACTCACCTGCTGAACTGCACAATCTCTGGGCTCATTACGCGGCGGAGTCCGAGCTCGTCGATAAGCAACTCGGCGTCGTGTTACAGAAGATTCATGAACTGCAGCTGCTTGAGAACTCCATTGTGATCATCACCAGTGATCACGGCACAAGCATCGGCGAGCACAACCGAACCGGCAAGAGCAACATCTCAGATAACGACGATCGATTCTGGCCGATTTACCCTGAAGTCGGGCATGTGCCGTTCATCATCGCGGGTTCGGAAGTGCCTCAAGGCAAGACCGTGGATTTCCTTGCCCAACCTCCAGACATCTTGCCGACGCTCAGTGAATTAGCAGGATTCGAACTCGATGTTCGGCAACCGGTAAACGGCGAGAGTTTTGCCGGAGCCCTGCAAAACGGTAGGGCACATCGTGATCTAGTCGTTAGCGCAGGTTACGTGAGCCCTCGTTCTGACGGTAACTGCCCTCCGAACGCAGTGACGCCATTTGTAGTAGACGGGCAATGGGGCTATACGGCGGTAGGCGCGGATGGAAACCCCGAGCTCTACGACTATGCCAACGATCTGAACGCGGCGAATGACGTACTAAGCGAACACACAACAGCGGCAAATGAAATGCAACAGAAATTCGAATCGTTTATGCGTTCGATCGGCGCTGACGACGCATTAATACGATGTTGGTCCCCGTAGCGTAATACCCGTTTCATAGATAGGAGCAAACCATGCAATTTGGCGCGCAAGTCACGTGCTACCGGAATACTTGGGACTCAATTCGCAGTGTCGTTGAACTCCTCGATGCAGGCGAGCAATGGGAGAGCGTCTGGTTCGCCGATCACTACCTCCCGCCTCCTGGGCGCAAGGAGGAAGAACATCTAACCGCCCACGAGGGATTTACCGTGGCGGCCGCTGTTGCTGGATTTACGTCGAGTCTCCGTATCGGTCATCTCGTCCTCGGGAACACATACCGCAATCCGGGATTGGTTGCGAAAATGGCAACGACCGTCGACCAGATTTCTCATGGCCGATTTGTGCTTGGTATCGGCGCGGCATGGTTCAAACGCGAACATGAAGCCTACGGTTGGACGTTCCCCAGCATGAAGGAGAGGCAGGACCGTTTTGAGGAAGCATGTCAGTTAATCCGTTCATTGTTTCACGGTGAAGGCGGATCGACGTTCAGTGGCACCTACTATGAACTTGACGACGCACCCATGTCTCCGGGGAGCTTCAATCCCGAAGGTATCCCCATTCTGGTTGGCGGCACTGGGGAAAAACGCACACTTCGGACTCTTGCTAAATACGGCGATGTGATGAATTTAGACGGTTGGTCGGGAGTACCCATGACCGCTAAGACGTTCCATCACAAAGTTAGTGTCCTCAACGCACACTGTGAACGAGTTGGTCGTGATCCGGCCGAGATCAAACATACGGTTCTGATTCCAACCATGGTCTCTGACGACGAGGAAGAAGTAGCCGCGTTCGTGAATGGCAGACGGCTTGGTGAAGGCTCCGCAGCGGGACCTAAGAACTACGTGATCGACCGCATCGGCGAGATCATTGAAGCCGGGGCTGACGGCATCATGATCGGTGGCATACCTACTGATGACCTCGAACAATACGAGCTAGTCGCCAAAGAGGTATTAAGCCACTTTTAGGCACGGAATTAGTGCAACGACGATTCACCAAAACTACGACACAGCTTGACTTAGTTTTCCCGGACAACCCTAGACGACACGTGCTTCAATTTCGCCGTGTTGATGCCTTCGCACAAAGGAGCGAACTTAAACGAGACATGTCCTAGTGGCAAATCGATCGCTTGATAACCCGGTTATCAACGAACTGAACGCATACTTCGATCACTGTAGAAACCTTAGGCGCCGCATAGACGTAAGATCGAAAGCAACTAGTCGAGTGACCTAATCGTTGCATCTCCTTCTTGGTTCACGGTGCTTTGGTTTGCGCGCGAACGTTGCCATTGCAGGTAACCCCAAATCGCCATGCCGATATAAACGACGTACAACATCATGAATCCCCACAATTCGGTCATCGCGTACAGCGTGACTGTCCCGACGTTCACCACGAACCAGATAAACCAGTTCTCGATGAATTTACGAGCGGTAAACCACATCGCGACGAGACTGAGCACTAATATCGAATTGTCAAGGTATATGAATTCCGCTTCTTCGAAATAGTTAGGTACTATCAGGGCAAAGAAGTACGGCAGTAAAAAGATCGCCACGACACTGAGCGCAATCACGACGAACCAGACGGTTTTCGGCGTGTTGGTGATAGGAAGCTCCGCTTTGTGTTCCGTACCAAACAGCCAGTAATACCAACCGAAGAGATTAAGAGGCAAAAAACCGATCAGCGTCAACGTGAAGTAACCGTATAGATTGTTGTACCACATCACCGGCGCACTTAAGACGCAGAACAACACGCCAAGTGGCCACGCCCAGACCTTTTCGTAAATCAGACACAGGACGACCAAGACACCTATAACGGTGCCTGCGTATTCCATGACCGTCAACAGTGTCGTGATGGATTCCACGTCTATATCTCGCTTGTCACAATAAACTTGTGGCTTCTCAAACGCTCCGATTCTACGAAGCCATGGCGGTCCCTAGCACCACAAGCCGGTGGGTTAAACCCCTTGACGTCGAACCAGGTCATTGGAAGAAGCAACTCGCTGGCAAGCATCTCAAACTTGCCGAGCGTGGACACATCGACAATGTGCAAGAACTCCTTGAAACGCATCCAGAGTTCCTGAATAAACGCGGGAGCCACGGGCGATCACTACTTTGGACCGCCGTCCGCCACGGGAGGGTGGATCTAGTAAAGTGGCTACTAGACCAAGGAGCCGACATAAATCAGACAGGTTGCATCAACAGTGAGAGTTTTGTCCAGCTCTCGCCGCTATCCGCGTGTGTGTTCTATCGACGAAAACGGATTACAGGATTACTCGAAGCGTACGGCGCCGAGGACGACCTATTTCGCCGCACCTTTCGTGGGGAAACCAAGACCGTATTGGATCAGATTGACAACGATCCGATGTTGCTACACGCAGAAGATCCCAGCGACGAAATCTATTACTCACCTTTGCTGAGTTTCGCCATTGTGGGAGGCGCTCTGGACTTAGCAAGAGCTTTCATCTCACAAGGATTTGACGTCAACAAGTACAGCTTCCAACTGATTTTCATCGCAAGTCACTTTGGTCGCAACGTAATCCTCGATCTACTCTTCGCAAACGGCGCATCGATCGATACAGCCGACGCCGGACTCTGGATGGCGACGAATGACATGACGATCTTGCAGCGGCTTGTTCGTGCGGGTTTGTCAGCAAATCAGCGGCCGAACGGTGATCTAACCCCTCTGCTCTACGTATGTCGTGCTGACAAAGGCACTCGGACGGACAAACTGAAATTTCTCCTAGAACTCGGCGCCGACGTCAGCGCAACCTCTGAGAACGGACGTACGGCGTTGCACTACGCGGCGGTATCCGGCAACTATCAGGCATGTGAGATGCTCCTCGCTGCCGGGATTGACCCACACCGATACAGCACCAAAGTACCTTGCGCAGCGGATTTGGCTGAACAGAAGGGATATGCTGAAATCGCCACCTTAATACGGAGACATTGATGACTGTGCGTTCATCGACTGCATTCGGCTTACTTATCTCACTTTGTGTATTTGGTACCAGTATGACCGACGCTCAAACCTCGTCACAGCTCGACACGGTGGATGGAGCTGACTTTGGTGAACTTGCGGAATTGATGCGATTCCTGCGTAGCGAACGAAAGGAATCTTTATTCGTTCCAGTCGCGAAGTTGCAGCTGTCATACCTCGATCAAGCCGCATCACGCGCAGACTCTTCGAATCCTGGTCAGGCGGTAGAGATACGCCGATTCGCACGCGGTGTCGCGTTCAACATCGCGTCGTTCACGTGGCCTGGATGGGGTGACTCACCAGAACCAGTGAGTCAAGAGAGGCAACAGCTTGGGCTAGAAGCCGCACATCGTGCCGTTGAAATCGCGAAACAGATCGACGACGTTACCCCTAACTCGCTCTGGATCTTAGGCGCGCACCAACTCAACGCCGGGTACTACGACGATGCGATTCTGTCGTTTGAACAAGCAAAGGGACTGGCGCGTAACGATTTCTATCGTTCAATGCACGCCGCGTGGCAACAGCTGACGAGCGTGGTAGCAGCAGATGACAACGCCGGACTTAGACAGCTTGAGATTGCAATTGAGGATTTGCGTCATGCGGATTCCGAAGACGCCGAATTCTTCGCAGATCAACTAAGTACGGCAACACGAGTTTATCTCGAAAATACCGAGCCTTAAGGTCCGTACACGTATCGCTCAACTTCCGTAACGTGATCACAAATCAATAGAAGTGATTGACAGGTTCCAGATAAAGCGTGTTTGGTTCGCCTTACTCGCCGTTTCACTGCTTGTCTCGTTCCGATTGGATGCAAGCGAGGCGGAGCCGAGCGGCACCGACGAGCCACAAATCGAGGAGCTCGTCGTGGTCGGAACCCTCATCAAGCGAACGAACGTTTATGAAGGTCGCGCACCGATACAGGTGCTTGATAACGAACTACTACAGTCGGTTGGAGCTTCGCAACCAGTCGACATGCTTGCAAGTCTGACGTCGAATACTGGGTCCTATCTCGCGACACAGCAGAACTACCTTCAAGGTGTCTCGCAATTCAGTCTCAGACGCGTTGGTTTGTCTTCAACCTTGACGCTCATCAATGGTCGACGTGCTGGAATAGCACCGGTTTCGAACGACGTCGGACAGAGTTTTTTCGACATTAACACACTACCCGTGCTGATGATCGACCGTGTCGAGATTCTCCGTGACGGTGCGTCCGCAACATACGGTTCCCAAGCCGTAGCAGGAGTCGCCAACATCGTCACGCGACAAGACCTGCAGGGATTTGAAGTTGCTGGAGGCTATCGACGCGCCAGCAACGATGCCTTTGACTTAAGTATCGCAAGTGGCTTCGATATTGGAAGGGGATTCGTCAATCTGTACGGCACATGGCTCCAGCAGAACGAGAACTTTCGGACTGAATTCGATTGGCTAATTCCTCGTGCGGTTGATCCGAATCAAGATGGCGACATAGTTGAAGGCTCCTTTGATTCAGGACGCGGTTCACCGGGTAGTTTCCGTCGGGTCGCAATTACCTCGGCTGGGACTTACGAGCCGTTTCAAGTAGGTGGCATTGACGCACCTCGCATTCCGGACCCAGATTGCCACGAAGGGGGAGGCTTCCCAGGTGGTTCACTCTGTAGGATGGATTTCTCAGACCAGCGGACCATGATCGCAGCAGAACGTCGCGCGCAGTTCTTCGCTGACGCTGAATTCGCACTTACTGAGACCATGACACTCGTATCAGAAATCGGCTATTCAGACAATGAAATCAAGGATCGCGTCGGGAATATGCTGCTTTTCAACGGCAATGTTGAGAGAACCAACGAGTTTTTTGTGCCGAGCAATCACCCTTTCAATTTCTGGACGGATCCAGATAACGACGGTGCCCTCGAATACGTCTCCCCTGCGGACTGGGATTCGGAAGTGCACGAGGCGGTATCGCTAGGTTACTTCGGACGTCCCCTTGGCGCGGAGGCGAGTGGTCGTCATTCTGGCGACGAATTTCGCCAATTCGATAACTTTCGAATCACGATGGGAATTCAAAACGACTTTGTGAATGGGTGGTCAAGCCAAGCGTATTCGACGCACGCACGTTCAGACCTATCCGTGAATTCTGAACGTCATTGGGAAGCGGCGGCGTTCGCGGATTCGATCATCCAAGGCGATTGGAATCCGTTCGGAACCCGCTTAGTCGCACCGAATTTGGTGACACCAAGGACGCCTGAACACGACGGCTTAATACCCTCACTAGCCGGTAAACGCGCGGCAAACGATCCGGGATCTCTACTGCAATTCGAACGCGTGCGAATGGAACAAGCTAACAGCGTCCAAAACGTTGCTGAGGTCGTGGCGTCGGGTGGTGTATTTGAGCAATTTAAGATGCCAATTAAGTTAGCAGCCGGAGCGCAATTGCGTGATTTGAGCTACTCGTACCAACCCGATCCTCTGAATCAAGCCGGTACCGGACCGCGAGAACTACAGGAGTTTCCACGAGATGCAGCGCAGAACGTATGGGCGATTTTTGTGGAGAGTCTAGCCAATCTTGGTTCCCGAACTGAATTGCAATTAGCAGTCCGGCACGAAAACTACGATCAAGCGGGCAACACAACAGATCCGAAGGTTTCCGGACAGTTCTTCTTTAGCGACACTTTGTCGCTACGGGTTTCGTGGGGGACGTCGTTCCAGGCACCTAGCGTGTTTCAAATTGCTGGCAATACGAGTGCTCGGACCTTAACGGATCCATTCCGTTTCGACGGACAAGGAATCGGCCAATGCGCGATAAACACCGAGGGCGAGATCGTAAATCGAGGTGACAATTTCAACGCAGTCACGGTATTACATGGTGCAGACCTCGATCCACAAACCGCACGATCGATAAACATCGGTTCTCTGATACGACCTACAAGTAACACCGGAATCAGTCTAGATTTCTGGTCACTCGATTATCGAAATGTCATAGCTCAAGGTCGAAGTTTCCAGGCAATTGTTGACGATGACTGCCGTGACGACGGACTGCCAAATGATCCGCGTATTCAGCGTGACTCATCTGGGCAACTCAGTATCGTGTCTACGACTTACCAGAATGTCGGCGCAGTACGAACCGACGGCATAGACTTGAACACGTACTTCGAATTCGATTCGAGCAATGGCGGATTTCGGATTAGCGCTGACGCTACAGTACTAACCGGATTCGATGTAAATTCCTCTGGTGAGGGTTTCGTTGACCAACTCGGAAGTCGCAATGACACCAACGGCTTCGCGCCAACGCCGGCAATTCGAGCTAATCTCGGACTAACGTGGCGATGGAGTCAACAAGCGGCTAGTTTGACGATCCGCTATATCGACTCCTATAAGAACGACGAAGTTGCCTCCTTTCCAAAAATCGCCTCATGGACTACGTTGGATGCGAATTTCCAACATGTGCTTCCGGCCCTTCGACGTGGCGAAGTGTCACTTTCATTTGGCGCTAGAAACCTACTTGATAGGGATCCACCAGCTTTGCCAAGCGGTCGTGAAGGGATTCATCGACACAACCTGAGACCTGGGTTCGATGGCTTCGTACACGACATCAAAGGCCGTACCGTTTACATTCGATTTCACTACCGTCAGAGCGATTAGTAGAGTTCCAACTTACTTTCCGAGATAGGCGAATTTACCCGATATCTGACTGACATAGCGATCCTGGTTAGGTCAGCGTCGAACGTAAAATAGCAGTGGAATCCAAATAGCGTTAACCCGTAGGAGGGTTGTATAGTGGCGCACGATCTCGTTATTCGCAACGGCACGATTGTCGATGGAACAGGTGCTGAACCGTTTGTTGGCGATATCGCAATCGACGACAAAGTCATCTCTGCAATTGGCGACGTCAAGGGAAAAGGCAATGAGGAAATCTCCGCCGACGGTCGAACCGTCACGCCTGGTTTTGTAGATCTCCACACGCACCTTGATGCACAGGTTGGATGGGACCGAAGTCTCACATCAGTTTCCTGGCATGGCGTAACGACAGCTCTGCTAGGTAACTGTGGCGTAACGTTTGCGCCGTGTAAGAAAGAGGACCGAGATTTCCTTGCGGGCATGATGGAAACCGTTGAGGATATCCCGAAATATGCGATATTAACGGGTCTCCCATGGGATTGGGAGAGCTACGGTGGTTATCTCGACAGTCTCGAACGACTCGGTCCGATGATCAACATCACCGGCTTAGTCGGGCATAGCGCGACGCGCACCTATGTCATGGGTGAACGTGCAATCGAAGAACAGGCCACACCCGAAGAAATCGAGCAGATTGCCGCGCTGGCCGGACAGTCCGTCAAGGAAGGAGCCATTGGCTTCTCCGTCAATCGGCATCCAGGCCATACATTGCCAGATCGCCGGCCGATCCCGGGTACGTTCGCAAGTCGCGAGGAGCTATTGGCTATCGCGAAAGCCGTGGGTGACAACGGTGGACTGATGCAAGTCGTACCGCACTTCGGTGATCTAGAAAATGAAATGGATCTGCTTGAAGCCGAAGCTGAATCGGCAAAAGTGCTGTTCAGCGCGGTTGCCGAGCACCGCATAGTCATGGACGAACGCGTCTCCACGATGCGAGCGAACGGTTTAGACGTGACCGCAGTCACGGTACCACGTAGCGGTGGTGGCGTCGACGGACTTGCGAACAACAATTTCTGGCGAACGCCGTCGTGGAACAAGCTCCGAAAGATCGAGAATCTTGAAGGCAGGCTAGAAGCGATTAAAGATGCGGAGTTCCGCAAGGACTTGGTCGACGAGATCAAGAACCATCCGCACCACGACGAAATGATGCGACCGCTCAAGAGACGTTACTACATGGGCGACGACCTCCGCCCGAACTACACTCAAACACGCTACGAAAGTCTGCATGACATCGCTGAGGAAGCCGGCGAACATCCAGTGGAAACTTGGCTTCGCTTCATGCTTGAGACCGATGGCAAGGCAATGTTTCATGCACGCCTGTTCAACGTAGATCTAGAAAACCTTGAAGCAATGATCACCACGGATTGGGCAATGCCGGGACTCGGTGACGCCGGCGCTCACGTGAGTCAAATGATCGACTCTGGGTGGTCAACTTTCGTCTTGTCGCATTGGCATCGAGATAAGCGCGTTTACAGCGTGCAGGAAGCCGTTCGCCGCATCAGTGGCGAGCCCGCTCGAGTCCTTGGTTTACGTGATCGTGGTACGTTACGAGTAGGAAATCGTGCGGATGTAAACGTCATCAACATCAACAAACTTGCAGAGCGTCAACCTGAATTGGTTCATGACTTCCCGGGTAATGCACCTCGTTTTATCCAACGAGCGGTTGGTTACGATGCAACGATCTGTAATGGTCAAGTGATTCTGCGCGACGACGAACACGTCGGCAATCACGCCGGAGAGGTTCTACGTAGTTTCGCACGTTAGTGCCACATTCGACGGTGCGGATTCGAATGTTTTAGACATAGAACGCACCGTCGAAACCTCAAGATCAACCTGAGTACCCTTGCGTAAACACGAATAGCGTGTTGACGTCACATGACTTATACCAGTCAAGACGAAGACTACATTCAGCTGCTGAGCGCCGTCGATCAGCTTCGGCGAGATCATGACCGAGATTTGGAGCGGAAATCTCGGGAGCTTCTGCACGAAGTCGAGAACTTTCGTCATCAACGTCGGGCGGAGTGTGTTCGTTTCCTACAGGGGTTGATGCCACTTATGGAAGAGGCTCGCAAAGTCGATCGCGAGCAGGACTTCTATGTCGCTCATCGGTTCAATGCTCTAAGGTACTTGAGAAACGACGAACTCGGTCTCTCAAACATCATTGCTGATTTATTAGACCCGTCGGGCGCACACGGGCAAGGCACGACCTTCCTACAAGCGATCCTTGAGCTGCTCTCGGTTGCACAGGAGGGAGCTAAGTCGCAGCGATCTAACACGATGCGCGTACCACAGTCACTTCTGCGTAATGCCGAAAATATCCTTGTCGAAAAGGAGCGAACCATCAAAGTCAATGGACGCCCTAGACGCATCGACATCACTGTCGATATTCGGACAAGAGACAACACGCGATACTGTCTCGCACTCGAGAATAAACCCTATGCAGGGGATCAGCAGGATCAATGTAGCGATTACTTAGAGTTCCTCGAACAAGAGTATCACGAGCGCTATCTCTTAGTCTATTTGCCACCACGTAAATGGATGCCCAGTAAATACAGCCTCCCCGATCCAAAGCGCTGGATAAACCATTTCTGCGTATTGCCGTACGTCGCAATTAGCGAATCGATCGATGAAGACTTGAGTCTGGATGACTCTGAACTAGCCGACAGCGGCAAGGTCTCGACTATGAACCAAGTCGAGACGGCTGACTCAGGAAACGATCTTTCAAAATTCGTCGTTGGCAACGGCACTTCGCTAGCAGATTGGTTCGGAACGTGCATCGCACGCACTCATGCAGAGCGACTGCGTTGGTTCTTAAGGGAAGCACAACTCTTCTGTCAACAAGATATCGGGAAATCGAACATGACTGACACCGAAGCAAATTACGTCAAAGACCATCTTGAAAAAAACCCAGAACATGCGAATTCCGCGTATGCCGTTGCACGTGCATGGCCGCATTACATTCATGGTGTAGGCGAAAATTTCTTTAAGCAGCTGACAGATAAGGTTCGCGAGAAGTTGGCAAGTGAACATGAAGAGTTAACGATTAAGTACCGATATGAAGGGAAAAGCTGGGCACAGTCTCTTTCTATCTACAAAGAAAGCTGGAGGCAATATGGGGACGCAAAAGATCACCATTCGAAGATGCGAAATGCAATATACCTTGAGTGTCATGCAAATCTAACAGACGCGTATTGGGGGTTGAGACGTGCGAGACCATTGGGTCAAATAAAAACAGAATCCGAGACTTCTCAGCGTCACGAACAGCTCGGGGCTGAGCTGGAGAAAAAGGGATTCTCTAACGCAAACGAATTGTGGTTGCATTGGGAGAGGCCTCGATACTTTGAATGGGCCGAAATCGTCGTCGAGCTAGTACGAGAGTGCAACAGCGGAGAAGGCGAGATCACTAAGTACTTTGTTAACCGTCTATGCGAGTTTGTCGATAGAGCAATCCCCGTCATTGACGACGTTGAGGGAAAAAAGAACTTTCCACCTAAAACGTCAACGAGCTTAACCTCAGAAGCAGTAATTCGTGCCTCGTAACGTCATGTCGAAGCAAGAAAAAAGTGTCTCAGAGGTTAGACAGTGATTGTTCGTGCCTACAAAATGATGGTCGACTCAGGATTTTCGCCGAATCCTTTCGAACCCACGCTAACGCTTGCAAATTGCAAGCCAAGCATTCGTAAAACGCACGCCCGTGGTGATTGGATTGCAGGATTCACATCCAAGGGTCTCGTAGGGGATGAAGTTGGTTCCGAACGCCTTGTTTACCTTATGAGAGTCAGCGAGAAGATCCGCTTTCGCGACTATTTCCACGAGCCGCGATTTGAAGGCAAGATTCCAGATTTAGACGCATCCAATCGAATAGATCAATTAGGAGACAACATCTATTGTCCGTTGTGTCCAGACGCTGAATTTCCGGAGGAGTTCGAACAACTGCCTAACTTACAGCATGACGAACGCAATCACGCACTGGACATTAATGGCAAGTATGTTCTCATTGCCGACGAGTTTTATTACTTTGGTCGAAATGCTGTTGCGCTGCCTGATCACATCCGTCCCAACGTACCTCGTAATCAAGCGGCCTATGGCATAAAGACGGAATCGCAACGAGCTGAGCGGTTCGTAGATTACATTCGGAGCAACTTCGTGCAGGGTCGTCATGGGCAACCGCACTATTGGATTAGTGAATCAGATCCGATACACGAAGAGAAGCATGCGACCACGACGAACAATATAGCAGCACGCAATCTAAGACAGTCAACACGATCGTGCGAAGGCTCATCGTACATAAGACCCACACCCAATTGCACAGCTCGATCCACTGAACCCGCGAAGAGACTAAGTAGAGCGCACCGATGCTGAATTCTGAAACGATCCAGACGATATTGGAGTTAGTTTAGAGGCAATTCGCATTTGCCAAAACGGCACGTTATTGAAAATGCAAACATATTTTCATGTGCGTACATCGATTCGCCTCCTCTTGATGAAAAGCTCTCCCAACTTCGCTGCATTACAGCAAGCTCATAAATCTAGACGCTCAGACTCGCTCGTATGCGGTAAGGAATTCAGTCCGAGTTATTCCAGACTGACTACAAATCGAACGCAAAGTCGACGATTTAATGTGAGTGTGATTGGGGATCGTCATTGGCGTAACGCTTCCGTCATCATTAGTCTTCTGTAGAGATATGTGGCTACCTTCACGAGTCACGTTGAAGCCTAGTTCACGCAACGCCAAAATAACTCGACGACGCGGCGCGTCTCTCGGGAATTTACTCACTCATTAGGCTTGCATGTTCGCCTCAGCTACGAAAGCCTCTACGACGGGCGATTCGGAGTCGATAAGCGCATTTGGACCGAACGTCTCGACATGAAATGCTATCGCTGACTGCACATCTTCAAGTGCCTCGGCATAGCTGTCTCCTTGACCGATCACCACGCCTTTGATCCCCAACGGGTAGGCAACGTAGCCATCCGGGTGTTTCTCGACGATTACCTTGATTTGTCGTTGCATGGGAAATTCCTTCGAACCTTTCGTGTTTGGAGTACGAAACTGATTCGGCTTATTTACACCTAATATCTTATTGAGGATTACGTACTTGCAACTATAAACGACTCTGACTTGAATACATACAGGGTAAGAAATGGTTTCAAATTCATTAGAACTCGTTTGAAGTAGACTTGGTACGCAAGAACGGCTACGCTTTTGTGATCAAGATGCAGAAACTAACCAGAGATCTCGTGTCGTTACGCGTCTCTGGACCGACCAAAGTGGGGTGGGACTCCAAGCTACCACCCAATGAACACGTCGACGAGCACGGCAAGGTCGTATCTGGAGAACCAGAATACGGTGAACTTGATCCAAGGGCGCCGTCCGAGCGTATTCGAAACCATCCTGAAGTACTAGCGTTGCGACATCATCTACGCGACAACAATGGCATTCGTGGTCTCGAAATCCTTGAACCTGCGGAAGTGCAACGCGCTGCGTCAATCTTTCATCGTGACGGATTCGTTGTCGTCAAAAATGCACTTGATTCGAACTGTTTAGCCGCGATGCGTGAAGCGTGCGAACGAAATCTGCGGACGATCTTGTCGAAGCCACATGACAACGATCGTAAATACGTTCAAGAAACAGGTCGTTTACCTCACCGATATTGCTACGGAACCTGTTCAGCTTCGCGCCAGATGATGCATGAATCGGCGTGGACCAACATCATCGACATGCCTACTACCACGCCGATCTTGTGTGAGATTTTTGGCTCGTCCGACTATTCGGTTTGGGGCGGCGGGGGTGACCTAAGTCTGCCCGGTGCAATGGAATATCAACATCTGCATACGGACGGCCTGGATGAGCAACAAGATGGACAAGCTCGGCTTGAGCGGGTCTTGAAATTGAATCGCTTGGATCTTGACCCAAGTAAATCATTCAAAGATCTTGATTTCAAGTCACAACGGCGTGTGATGGACTTTGCAAATACGGGCGTCACCATTAACTTCACGATGACTGATCTCACTTGGGAGAATGGACCAATAAGACAAATTCCGGGTACGCATACAAATCTATCCCCACCTCCGACGCTCTATCACGAACCTGAGTGGATGCGTTTGTCGACCTTAGTCGGCGCGCCTGCCGGAAGTGCCATATTTCGAGATACGCGGTGCTGGCACGGTGCGACTCCAAATCTCTCAAATGAAATTCGTGCTTTACCTAGCGTTGAGTACTCTGCGAATCAGCGAGCTGGTAAACACTTTCAGCGCACCATGCCACATGACATTTGGCTTCAGCTCTCACCACACGCCCAGAATATTTGTCGAAATATCAAAGCTGATGAAGGTCTCTGGCCGTTCGGTGCAGGTGAACTACACCCGTTATCGAGCATGCGCATGCGAGCGTATTTGGCGATGTCAGGTGGTGAAGGCTCAGTTGAGTCTGTACGAACTGATCCTAGATCCGCGGGTACTGTGGTTCGACTCTTTAACTCTTCATCTGATTCAACCACTGGTTACTAGCGCTTGCGCTCCGTAGCCAATCTGCAATGGAAGATACTCACGCGCTGACCGAATCTCAGCGGCTCAACCGAGCCAAGTGGCAGATCTCTGCTCGTTGGTTTAGTGAGCTTGGTGAGCGAAACTGGCAACAAACGGAACCGACCTGGGGACTCTGGAGTCGCTCCGAAAAGGGTCTGGATCTATTACCGACTGATCTAAGCGGCAAGTACTGCCTCGACGTTGGATGTGGAACCGGGTACATCCTTAAGTGGATGGTCGACCGCGGTGCGACCGCTATCGGGCTTGAGCCAACCGACAACCAACTCGCAACCGCCGTTCGACTGAGTCGAAAGCACAAAACCAAAATATCGCTCATTCAAGGTTTTGGAGAAAAACTGCCTTTTGCCGACGAATCGTTCGACTTCGCTATTTCAGAGTACGGCGCTGCGTTGTGGGCGGATCCGTACCAGTGGATACCCGAAGTTGCGCGCGTACTTAGACCTGGAAGCAGTCTGGTGATTTACACCGACCACATGGTCTCCTATATGGTTGATAACGGACTGGATGAGCCCGAAGGCGAATGGACTGAAACGCTACAAAGATCCTATTTCGATTCATATCAAACCAAGTGGAGCGAAGATGGGAGCGATGGCGTCGAATTCCATCTGCCTCCGGGTGAATGGATTCGGTTGTTCCGGGAATCGGGCTTAGTCATCGATTCACTCCTCGAACTACCGGCACCGGAAGGCGCCACGTCACGTTTCTCGTTCGCATCGACGGACTGGGCCCGTAAGTGGCCGGCTGAACAGGCGTGGAAGGTGCACAAAGCAGAGACTTGACGTCACGACAACGTGGTGCGTCGGTGGAGGCAAAGTCGCATATGTGCGACTAATGCATTTCGTATCCACCTGCTACGTTGAGCGCGACACCCGAGATATTCGTCGCGGTCGCCAAGAATACCGCCGCCTCACCCATGTCTTGTGCGGTTTGCGGCCGACCAAGCGGAATGATCTCAGCCATGCGCTCCTTGAACAATTCATCGCCACGATTGGCCATGAGGTGATCGTGCCACATCGCCGTGCCGACCATGCCAGGACAGACAGCGTTGACGCGAATGCCGTCACTAGCGAGCTCCTGAGCCCAAGATTGCGTCATGCCCACCACTGCAAATTTCGACCCACAATACGCGGCCATCCGGGCCGCCCCTCGCTTTCCAGCGATCGAAGCAACATTGATGATCGCCGCATTATCGGACTCGCGTAAGTGATTGATTGCTGCCTTCGCCATTAGAAAAGGACCTTTTGCGTTCACTGCGAAGATCCGATCCCACCGGTGTTCGTTGAATTCATCGATGGGTCCACTGTCCACCACCCCAGCGTTATTGACCAGCACATCCAAGCGGCCAAACGTTGATACCGTTGATTCGACAGCTGCCACGCACGAATCGGCGTCCGTAACGTCAAGGAACGCGTGCGCTATGGGTCCATGAGGCGCGAGCTCCTTTGCGGTCGCTTCCAGCTCCGCCGAACTAGCTAATTCATAACGCCAATCTCCACCTTCTGGCAGATCGGCGATCATCACTTGGAATCCGGCATCTAAAAAGCTCGTCGCAATACCTCGACCGATGCCTCGGGCACCACCTGTAATCAACGCCGTTCGCATCGCTTATTTCAACCTTGTATTCGAATTGCGGGAAGTTTGACAATCGCTGCCTACGGTGAATTTAACAAGCGGGCGCATTCTTGCTTAGTGGATGAACGCTTAAGCACGAACTCTCTTCGGCGTGATTAGGAGTGATGTCACTCAGACGTTCGCGAACACCCTCCTCTCGAAGGCGCGTAGTCTCGATTCTCGTTCGCATCTGTCGATCAGTGAAGTAAGAAGCTTGCAGGACATTGCAGAAACTCACGCGTGAAGCTATACGAGTTCGCTAGGAATTCTCGTCCTTGTATCGGAAGGCTGAGAGATCTAAACATGCTCTCTCAATCGTCTCTCGACTCCATCTCTCTCGGGACGCCAAAAGTTCGAGCAGGTCTGCTTGATCGGGCATTCCGAGTACGAGCCGATAGAGCGCAAGTTCTCGATGCAAATGTGCTAGACGTTGACGTTGTTCACTTCCGGGTGCTTCGAAGATGAAGGTCTTGTGTTCTGCACCAGACAAGATCCACCAAGGAGCGAGACCTGATTCGTCAGCTAGTTGGTCTTCGGCGGTAGAAGCAAGCTGTTTCCACGGGCTTCCGCGTTCTTGATCGATCAAATGTGTATCCACGGCGAGTTTTCTTACGATTGCTCTGCGAACACCTAAACCTGCAAACCGGCTGACTCTACCTTCCCGTTGCTGCAACGCTACAGGACCAGCGCAGAGATCCCAGTGGGCAAGGGAATTGCACCACGGATGGAAATCGAGCCCTTCTTGCCCAATGGATGTGGTTGTTAGCACATGAGGCCAAAACGGCGCGTTGAATGCACGACGGACCTCTTCAGGACGCCATGGTGAATCGGTTCTATCGATTGAACTGTCAGCATCGGATGCGTTACTCGCTTGTGTATTCCTGCGAGCTTCACTGAGTGGAACAGCGGCATGACAACGGAGTCGCATGGAATCTGATTCGGGTCCGCTTTCGTGTAGAACAACGGAACTCGTTCTAAGCCTAAAGGATCCCTCTAGCTCCACAAGGAACCGATTCCAGTCACTACCTCCGCACATCGCAAGGTGCCAGAAGTGCTCATCCAAAACAGACTCGAGGTTTCCGTCAACAACCATGCCACGTACCGCTTTAGGGTGTTGCGTTCGATTTTTGGTAGCGAACGAAGCTACGAACCATGGCGAGTCAAAGTAAAGTCGTAATCCCCACCAACACAATCCGACTACGTTTGCGAAATTCTTCGAATCAAATGCATGTGGCCAATGACGTGCGAGAGCCCGCCCGAGTACTGCTCCCGGCGCTTCAAGTGCGAGGTCAACGAGAGGTAAGAATTCCCGTTTGTAATCGATTTGACGTAAAGAACCCCGCTCCTGCACCTTGTCCCATTGTTCGATCATGATCTGCAATGCTCCGTCTTTCGAATCCTTGCTTGAATCGTGTCGCAACTCTTCCGCTTGTTTCCATGCCTGTTTGCTTGCCTTCCAGCAACCGACACGTTTTTCAAGGAGCGTAAGCAGCTCCCATGGGTGGTGAATATTGGAGTGTTTTCGGTTTGCCACTCGTATTCCGTATTTAGCAAGGAGAGAACGAAGTTGCTTCTCGACAGACGCCTTTGCTGCTAAATACGTCGCCTCTTTGCGATCGATGAGTGGGTCGAGTTGTGCGAAAATCGGCGATGGATGGAAGAGTTCAAATAGTGCCATCCGGTCACGTCCTGGTGCGAAATGAGATTCTCTCATGACATCTTCATACGTGCGATTTCGTTGCGCAATCTTCCTTCGGAGTAAGTGCGCTTCCAGCGCAAAGCTCACCAACCCAGAAACGGCACTCGGTACCGCACGGAATCGACTAAAGACCAATAGCTTTCCATCCACTGTCTGGTCGTGTTCGTTTTGCTTCCAGCCACCGCGGAGGGGCCACCAACGAAGGGACGGTGCAACCCATGGTAAAGCAAGTTTCTGTAACGGAAGCGTGTCTAGAAACGCTCGAAGCCTTGGATTTGGCCATGGTTTGTTGTATTTCAATGATCGCCTTAATTTCGACGTGAACGCGATCTTTGACGACGGAACCTCAGTACTAGCATTCCTCCACGCTTTATAGTTGCCTCCTAGTGACTGCATTGGCAGTGGCACCGATTGCCACAGAGGCACGATCCATCGTTGATCGTTTGGTTGTAGGCATTCGTGAAGATGCCGAAAACTGGCAATATCCTCCTTCAAAAGCGCTGATTCACGAATGTCAGCACTCTCGTGATTCGATGTGCTGTTGCCGACGCCTCGCGGTCGTTCTGTCCGAGACACTACCTGGGTGAGAAGGTTGGAAAGATCTGCTCGCGCAGACTGTGCTTGATCTGAAAGTGGCTCATCCTTACGGAATTCCTCTCCGAGCGTCGCGAACAGTGCCTTCGCCCGCTCCTGAGCCTTTCGACCCGCTTTCCCGCCGCCGAAAAGAAATCCAACAAGATTGAAGAAGTCCGCGGCAGCATCTGCATACGTGTCTCCGACGCGCTTCCGTGTGTAGGGCGAATACGGTGTCGCCGACAAAAGGAGTAGCGCAGGCTTATGTTCAATGGCGTCTCCTCGAATCGCGTGAAGTACACGAGATTCTGTGCCATCAATACTTTCCGATGTATTTATCCCCTCTTCCGCATCTGTTGATTCCTTGAGAAGATCACGAAATCGCTGAAATTCGTCGAAGATCACTAAATCCGGTCTGACTCCATCGAGTGCGGCGACGGCTAACGCACTACGTACCGTCGCCACCAAATCCCGAGCATTGCTTCGTACTAGTGCACGAATTCGATTGGGTAGGTGTTGACCCGGTCTTAAACCTAACTCAATGCGTATCGCACGTCGAAACGTACTAAGAAAGCCTCGGCCACAGATTTCCCCGTCTGAGATTCTTGTTTTGTAGTGCTTGACTAAGAACCTAAATCTTTTAGGTTTGACATTCATTCGAAGTGCTCTAAAGAGTCCCGGCACGGAGCTCGAAGGAATGAACTCGTTAAGCAACGCCAAGCCGAGTGCTCGTTCCTCAGCTCTTCCCTCACGTCGCCCACGCCGCCGGGTAGGCAACGCCGTATCAGGCGTAAGCGAGAACACTTGCACTAAGTTGTGATCAGGCGGTTCGTGAGTGGGCATCAAACTCGGACGGTCGACAGTCGCGATTGCACCGTTCCGCTCCTCTCCCGGTAGGAACGAAACAAGCTTCGAAAGGTTCTGTTTAGCGATTGACAAGTTTGAGCATATATAAAAAACTCGAAGTGGCCTGTCCCGCTCTATTGCAAGGCTCTCAATGATCCCTCTCGCAACGATAGTCTTTCCGAGTCCTACCTCGTCCGCAACGAGGAACCTACGAGCTTTGTTTTTCTTCTTGAACGCGCGAATTGCCGCATAAATGGTCGCTTGCTGGAACGGTTTTGGCTCGATTGCCAATTTGACTCTACCTCTTCAATTCGGCGCGTAGCACGTCCCAGCTCCGCGAAAGTGCCTGCAGGTGCTGAAGTGCAATGGGATCGACGTCAGGTTCATTTCTATTTGTTGTCGCCATACGGAGAACGCGATCTACGGCGTCAAGACGCTTTGGATCGCGGATCCAAGCGCGAAGCGCTTGTTCAATCGTTGGTTTGTCGAGCGCGGATGAATTGGCTAGAGACTGACCTTTCCCTTTCGGTCTCGGTTCGTCATCCCAACGACCGCCGCCGTCCGTATCAACCCGATCGTCGAGAATATCATGAATCCAAGAGAGAATACCGCGAACTCCGACGTAGTCATGAAGTACAGCGTCATCTCGAGTCGAAAGTAATGGGGGGTTAAATGGTGCGAGCTGCGTCCAGGAAAGAGATTGATCTTCCAAGCGAACGCTCACTGAAAGAAAGTCTGAATCAACGCCCGTATCCGCACTTCCAAGAGCGATAGATTTGCATCCACGGGGCCATTCTGTCAGCCTTCCGCAGAGACGTCCCACATGAAGTGAAATCCGAGAATCTTCGGGGTGAGGCCCTTTCCCACTAGCTTCAACAATGTTTACTCCGTCTGTCTTGCGTTGTCTTGCACTCAGTCGGGCGGCGACCTCGTTACGGGCCAGATCCAACGTTTTTTGAAGATCGTCCTCGGGATCTAGAGCGCCAAGTTCATCTATGTCGATCGGTCGAGCCATGCCTTGAAATGCTTCGATACCCTCACGAAGAGACTTCGCGGCCGACGCACCGCCTCGGAGCTGAACTTCAATCTCCGCAAATACCTCAGCGTTGCGACGCCATGCGCGCTCCGTTAAGTTCGGACTGCCTAACCAAAGACGCGCGCCACCACGATGCCTAGCCCATAGAAACTTCGCGTGAAGACCTCGAGTGCCATTGTCAAGGATCGCGTCAATTTGAGAATCATCCTCGTCTGGTGATGACTCGTTCGTCTCCGTTGTTTCAGGTAACGTAAGCAGCTCGACGCCCTCGAGGTTCTTTTCATTCGAGTCGTTGTTTTTCTTAAGCTCCTGGATCGTAGAAAGGAGCGTAGGGGGCTGGTCTACCCAATTCTTAAGCTCACGAATTGTTTGCGCGTCAACGTATGGCGCAACAGCTAGCATTTGCTTGACGTTAGACGGTGGGGTTGGAAAACCACGGGCTTTGTCTTCAGGAAGTAGCAGCGAAACTTGCCGAATATCAAGCCCTCGCGGAACATTCCATCGAGTATTCGAAAGCTCCTTAATCAAGGGTTGCCACGATTTGTAGGCACCCGCATAATCCGCTAATCGAGTTGCGACCTGCTCTATTCCCGATAACACGCGACCGCCGGATTTTCCATGGGAAACGGAATCTAATGACATTCCAATGTCCCAAGACGTGTCGCGTGTAAAGTTGCGACTGCCAACCCAGAATCGCCATTGAGGATTGCTCTTTGCGTCGACTTCGTCAAGCCGTACAAGAGCCAGCTTTGCGTGCCAAGATTTACCAGCTTCCCCAACTATACGCCCTTCATCCCACGGTACTTCACGCACGAACCGATCGAGAAGTGCGAAAACATGCTGTGACTTTCTAGGCGCCGCGAATCGACCTCGCTGCACGATGAACTTAACTCGGCCTCGAAGATCGGTAAGTGCCCGAGCAACGTCCACTCGCGTTCCGCTTCCTTCGTCGTCGTCTCGAGCCGCTAGTGCGAGCAGTAAGGCGAAGATAACCGTAGGTTCTGCTGAATACGTACTGAGAATGGCGCGGTCTACGCGCCATCCAGGAGGTGGTCGTAATGCCTCAAGGAGAGGCAAAGTTGGCAGATGTGTCACGATTGCTGGAGGTCGTCAAGTAGTCTGCGAACGTTAGACCAGCGGTAATGAAGTGGTCGCGCGAGCGGGTGTTCGTCAGGTTCCCATTCAGCGCGCCGTTGACGCGCGGCGACTGTATCAGTTAGTCTTGCTCGCGGTCCCTTGCGATTTCCCTCAGCCGATGCATAAACACTCAACAATGATTTAGGGCTCGTATTCCCATTTTTTAACCAGTCGTTAGTTGAACGAAGAATATCTAAGAGATCATTCGACAGTTTAGGTAATAGATTATTTAGTCGCTTCATGTCAAATCTCCTCGCCAATCGCCCATAGTGATGTATCACAACTTGCAACCGATCTCTATGAATGCTGCTCGTCGGGAGATGATCTTTCTCACAACTGATTTCTACAAGCGCTGAGTACACAGCGCGACCGATACAGGCGAGCGCAGCGACATGCTCAGCGGCCTTGAGCGCGATCCGATCCTCGGAGTCCGCGACTTTCGCGATCTCGGGCGCCCAAGCGAAGTCCGCCTCATGACCAACACCTTCTTTCACGAGGCGAGCAAGCAAACTAAGCGAATCTGAATTTGGTCTTTTTAGACCGATTAGGTGATTGCGAATAAACGTCCGCTCGCTTCGCTTTAAATTGAAATCCAGAGACTCGTTTCTGATTCCAAAACCGTCAGGAGGTTTGGGAAGCGCGACAAACGGCGATGACGCTTCGTCCTGGGTTGACAATTCATCGTTGTCATGAGTCCACACACCCTGCGGACTTTGTTGCTTTGCAAGACGGCGAAGAATTTCGGTCCTTCTCGGATACGAGCCGTCTTCTTTACGTCTAAGAACTCCCCAGGTCCCGAGAGCCGTCCAATACGACACTGACGGTGTCTGAGCCACCGGTCTAGGATATGCGCGTCCACCGATAATCCCACTTTCTGAATCCTTGCCTTGTTTCAATTGATGAACTAGATTGGTTTCGGCATCGGTAAATCGTTCCAGAATATCTCGTCCTCCTTTCGAAGCAACTTTTTCCATAAGCCAAGGCACAAATAAGATGTATCGGAGTCGTGTATGAAGCACTGACGTGCCTGGGAAGAAGCGATCCGCGAGTCTTTGATGCAGAGAGAGAAAGCCAACTTCGTCCAGCACGCCTATCTCCTTATCGAACAGTGCCGCCTCTGCTCGACCTACAGCTTCCCGAGATAGCAGAATCCAACCTATCATCTTGTGTTTTTCTCCTAAATTTCCACTTAGTTTTTTTAATCGCTATTTATCTGATGAACGACATTAGCTCACAAAAATGTGTACTTACGGCAATTTGAAGGTTTGATCCCTTATAGCTTTACACTCTACGTTAGGTGATACCTGCTAAAAACTCAACGGAATGCGTTCGATTGCGTCGAGGCCCCTGATTAACAGTATTTACAGTGTGTCGTCAAGATATTCCGTGAAATACGTTGATACTGATGGTTCGAGATGTTATTCATCATGTAACGCAGGTTATTGACGGTATTGAGATGACATGCGCAATAACTCGCGCCGCATGGCATTGAATGACGACTTCGTAAATAATTGATGACACGACCTACTTGAAGTTTTGCCCTTGCTATTGCCGCAACGCTCCTTGTCCAACAGCTCCTCGCGTTCGCTGACATATGTCGGTAGCGTGCGTTGAGGCGTCCGCGATTGCTGTTCGACAACGGCCTGTTGCCAATGCTCCAGCGTCAACTCGTCCTCTTTCGCCAGCCAGTCGTGGAAGTCCTCGTGCTCCGTAAGCTGGTCAAATTGATGACAAAGAGGGGACTTGATCATTTTTTGACGCCAAATACATGAAAGCAGGTACGAGTCTATAAAAACACCGCCATCATGCGAACTTCAATGCTCCGACGCGGTAAAGCGTCCGTGGGTGAAGATGGGTCAAAAAATGACGTGTGCGGCGACACACAAGTCCGATCACTTCTCGTATCGAGTTGCTTGATCAGTAGTACTTCGCTCTGTAACATATTCTTGTAGTAATAGAACTGATGCTCTTTGCGGTAAAACGGCATTGCGCTCGTATTCGATTTTCCCGTACCACCGTATATATAGTCCACGATATCACCATCCTGAATCGTTGAGCCGTCAAGTACCGCTAAAGGGTTTTGCTCGACTGGATGGTCGAAGGGTTGCCAGGTGTTGAACCAGGCGAACTCGGCGTCTTCGAACTGATTCAAGTCTAGTTTTCGATTCTTCAAAAGATTTAAGGATGCGGAACGAGCCGTCTTCAAGCTGTAATCGCAGTGCACGAAACGTGCGTACGCCGTATTGAAGTCACTCTTGTCTTCAGTCCGAATCAAGTGGTTGGTGACGAACACACTACTTGCGCCGGTCACCTCTTGAACGAACTCAGCAATGGCGGGTCGGTAAACCTCAGTTATCGAGTCAGTGTTTTCGAAATCCGTGACAGGTGAAGCGTATTCAAACAACTCAAACCCATTCGCATCGATAGAAATGGTGTTCGAGATATCACGTGCATTGCGCACGAGCACGTTAACCTTCTCAGTGTTCGCACGGCGTGAGTCACGGTCATATATCCGCGGCGTTTTGCCAGTCTGTCGCCAACTATCTGCCAGATATCGAACTTGCGTCGGAACGGATTGATTTGCTGTGTCCATGAGGTTCATTCTAGTATCGAAGTTCCTTATTGACGACATTTCGCAATGGCTCGTTTGCGAGAAACCGCTTCGCATTGTCCAACAGCAACGCATATCGACGCTCGGAGATATTGGCTGCATCAGCCACGGCCACATGCGGTGTGATGATCACGTTTTCACACTTCCACAACGGATGGTCTTCAGGGAGTGGCTCAATCTCGAATACATCCAATCCCGCGCCGGCGATGTCTTGTTTCCGAAGTGCATCTACTAAGTCGTCCAACCTCGCAGTCATGCCACGACCGATGTTAATGAAGTAGGCAGTCGACTTCATTGCTGCAAAGCGTTGTCGATGCCACATGAACTCCGTTTCTTGGGTGTGCGGCACCGTTGTGACAACGAAATCCGCAATCGGCAACAAGTCATCGAGGGAGTCTGGCGATACGACCTCGAACTCAACTGCCTGCTCGAGACGTGGATCAAGTCCGATGACCTTCGCTCCCATCGACATGCAGAGCCTTCCCGTTTCTGCGCCGATGCCACCGACGCCGTTGATCAGGACGGTGCTACTCGCGATATTGAGATAACCACGACGTCGTGCGCTCTTATCCCACTGGCTCTTTCGCTGAGCGTCTAAGTAATAAGGTAGTCCTCGAGACAAAGCAAGCATGTACATGAGGATATGGTGCGCGATATGATCTGAGTAAATCCCTCTCGGATTCGTGACCACTACCGGATGCTCGACAAGCTCTTGATAGTAGTAACTCGGAGGAGGACCCGCCATCGGGTTTTGCAGCCACTCCAGGTTTTTCGCGTAATGCAAAAGATCAGGAGGTACCCACCCGTAACCGGCGTCAGCAGAACTCAAAGCCTGAGGTAACTCGCCCTCATGTTCGACGAGCCTGACCTCAAACCCCGGGCAGTCCACGCGTAGCCGTTGCGCCCATGTGCGTATCTCCGCATCGACGGGGGGCAACATTAAGAACGTCGGCATGGCGCTACGCTACAGTTTTGTCGTTCCCGTGACGCCTCGGGCTTCCAACTCATCGTATTCCGCATCGCTGAGTCCGAGCTCTTCTGCGAACACTTCTTTCGAATGCTGACCAAAACACGGCGAATGTGTGATAGGACCTCGGGCCGTGTTGGCATAGATCCAAGGGTTAAGCGGATAGTAATGCGTACCGCATTCTGGATGCTCGAGCGGAACCAAAAAACCGCGCTCCTCGTATTGTTTGCTAGCCGATCGATAAACCGACTCGAACTCACATACTGGACTGAAGGTGACGCTCGTCGATTCGAGCGCTTCACATATGTCTGCTTGATCCAGACTTTCAGTCCAAGCAGCAACGGCTGAGTCCACTTCCTTCTCAAGCTGCTTTCGCGATACCATAGTCGCAAAGCGCTCGTCACGGATATCGCTTTTGCGCGCCAACTCCGCGAACGCTTCGTCGTTCTCCGTCGCTATCGCCACCCATTGATCGTCCCTTGTCCGAAATACGTTGTGCGGCGCACATGTCGGGTGTTTGTTTCCGGTTGGCTTGCGAATGTGTCCCATTGCCGAATACTCAAGGATCGCATCGCCACACTGTGCCGCGACCGCTTCAATCATCGACACGTCAATGCGTTGCCCCTCACCGGTTGCAGCGCGGTGGTTGAGCGCGGCAAGGATGGTTGCAGCGAAGTAGTAGCCTGTAATTGGGTCCGGAATCAAGCCGCCCGTGTTCTGTGCCACGTCGCCCTCGTACCCATGCATCGCGGCCAATCCCGCCATTGGCTCCGTGGTCGCGCCATTCGCCGGATATTCCGCGAGTGGTCCATTTCGGCCGTAGCCAGAGAGCGACGCAAAAATGATGTCAGGTCGCTTTTCGCGTAGCGAATCGAGTGTAACGCCCCAGTTGCTCATGACGTGCGGCGAAAAATTGTCGCAGAGGATGTCGAATTTAGGCACGAGCTGCCAAAACATCGACTTACCCTCTGGATCTGCCATATCGAGCGTGATCGCTCGTTTATTCAAGTTCACCGTGTTGTACATACCGTTCGTATTGAGCGGGTTCTGTTCAACACCAAGCTCACGCAGCGTCGGAGGTACTGGTGCACCTGCACCGCGCCAAACATCTGGTCGTTGCCGCGATTCGATCTGAACAACATCTGCACCGAGAAGCGAAAGCAACTGCGTTCCAAACGTCCCGGACCATGCCTGGGTGAATGTGAGCACGCGTATGCCTTTGAGCGGCAACTCTCGCTCCCGCGAAGACGCAGAAGTTGGGAGACGCGTGCGCTCCTCAATCGAACCACTATGTTCGCCAAGTTGAGGCGCGCGACGTGAATACGCCCAAGGCGTCGTCGATAGCTTGCCAAACGCTCCCGGTGCTTGGAGTGATCTGCCACCTACCTCAGTTTCAAGGATGAATTCACGCGCGTGCAGATGCTCACTCTCCGCAAGTTCGCGAGCGTTCTGAACAACACCAGAAATGCAGCGACATTCGGCTAATCCATGGAATACGTGCCATTTGTCCATCGTCGAAACCGCTTCAGCGAGTCCGCTTCGGACGGGACGCGTATCTTTTTGATGTCGTCCCCAAACAGGGATGAAATTCGGATCGTGGGCGATGTCAGGTCGTCCTAAAAATTCAAAAGCGTTGGTCCACTGCTTCCAATCGCCATAGCCGAAGTTGATTGCCCCGTTTTCGCACTGCCATAGTGGACCCGGTCGACCTCGTACTCGTCGACCGTTTGGACCATGCGCCATGCGATTGCCACCAACGAAGATGCCAACTTGTGCCCATGGTGCACACGTGTTGGACATCGCTTCCATCTCGCTAACATCACAACGTTCGCCACCACCATCGTTGCTTCTTCGGTAAAGCGCTGCAGCGGCGCTAACGAAACCCGCGACGCCGGCGATATAACCAGTTTGATTGTGAGGTAGTTGTAGTGGCGGCTCGTCTTCGCAAGCATTGATCGCGCTCCATCCTACCCGTGCGCACGCAGTGAGATTGTTTCCTGAGACACTCGCGAGTGGTCCGGTCAGACCGTGTGGCGTAATCGAAAGATGAATAACGTCTTCGGCGCAAGATTCGAGCCACTGTGGTAAGTCAACCGTTGTTGTGATGACAACGTCCGTTGATCGCGCTAGTTCATCTATTTCTTGAGACGAAGGCGTGACAGATCGCTTGTTCCAATTCGCGTACGCATGTAATAACGATTCGCCTTCGTCGGTAAACGGCGCTTCACGTCGTAATGCGTGGCCATCCTCCGTTTCGATCAGAATGACGTCAGCACCGAAATCCCCAAACAACCTCGCTGCCCACGCGCCGGATAGTCGATCTGAACAATCTAATACGCGAATATTTGGAAACACCTTCGACACGATAACTCCTCTAATTAACCCACGTAACGTGGAACAACATAAGGTCCTTCCGGAATGACCGCCACTCGGGGCTTGGGTTTGCGCGCGATGCTTGTATCAACAGCATCCTGAATCGAATCGATCATCTCGACGCCAGTCAAGTCTCGATCTTCACCACGCAAACCACTGCTATATAGCTGCACCTTCGCCGCCCGCGTCGCTTTCAACTGCATTTGTGTTTCCCATTCGTCGACATCGGCGAGACGTTTTTTGCCGATACGATACGAGAAAGCTTGTGGACCTTCTTGAACCAATACCCGTTGCGACGCACGGAAACTATCTGAACCTAATCCTTCTGCACACTCACTTGCGACGATCAGTGTTGCATCGTTCTCAAGGATATCCAATGGTGTGACAAACCCTTTAATGGCTTGATAGTACGTCAAATCCAAAGGAAATCCCGCAGCCGACGTCACAACCACATCAAATTTCTGTTCAACGTCGACCGTGCAGTATTTAGCCGCAAATGCGGCAGCCTCGTTGTGGCTTCGTTCGATTTCGCCGAAGTTCACAAACGCCAATTGACGAGCTTCGTCAATTACTGTGTTTATCGCATATATATCCGAATCGCACCGTTCGCGCACCATGGCGAGGATTTCAATTTGCTCGTCGTGTAGCGGGTTACCTTCTAAATTGCATTCTCGCGTACGTGGATCGTCGAGGAAGCGAGCGCTGTGCAAAGTACGGATCGTGTCTGCATATGCGATGCCCGGTGAGATAACTTTTCGGCCACCAGACCATCCTGCCATGAAATGCGGCTCAACTAATCCGGTTGCGACTTTAAAGTCAGCTTCAATGAATCTTCGATCTAGTTTTACGTTAGTACCGGAGCGCGTGACACCAAGATCGACATGGTCGTCTTCGTTCTGTGCGATGTGGTTCGCGATGGTGATATTGTCAAGTACCCACTCATCCGCGATCACAGATGTAACTTCGTCGCCTTCGTTCGGCCGGTGAAGTCCCGTTGCGATCAATATCGTGATGTTCTTGCGATTGATTCCAGCATTCATCAGCTCGTCAATCAATGGTCGCAAGAACAATCCGTTCGGAACAGGGCGGGTGATGTCACACACCAGAATACAAGCCGTTCGACAACCCTTTGCGAACTCCGGGACGTTCAGCAAGCACGACTGAGTTTCGGCGAGAGGATCAACCGCAAGAGGCATCTGCGGTTTACGAATGACTGTCACATTGAGCGAATCAGGCACGCGAACATCCAGGGTGCGCTTGCCATATAAAAGCGGAATCCTCATGGCCTAGTTGATGCTTCCGGTCGTTTGAACGTACTCGCGATAGTCCTTCAACAATGCTTTATTCGTGCGCTCTTCATAAGGTTGCATGTGTGCTTCGATCAACTGATTAATGTCGTCCTGGTAATCTGAGTCCTCAGCGAAACTACGCGTCTCGCCTTGATCTTCTTCTCGGTCGAACAGCAAATCCAATCGCTGGTCTTCGATCCGCATCGACAACGTATAACGATCTGTCGTGATTGCGCTTTGTCCGAATAGCTCGCTAAGCACAGCCGGTTTACCGTCATGCAGCTGCGGATCGGTCGCGTCAAAATCGAGATATGGTAGGAGAGATTTTCCTAGACTGTCCGCTAGCGGTGCTGCATCGGTCAAGGCTAACATCGTAGCCGGCAGGTCAATCTGTTCAACAAGCGCTTGGCTCTTCAGTGCTCGGCTCGAGGCCGGTGGTCTGATGAGACACGGCACGTGCATCGCCTGCTCATAAAACACAGCTTTGCCTTGTAGACCATGGTCACCGAGCATCTCGCCATGGTCCGAATTAAAGATGATCCAGGTATCGTCAAGAAGACCTTGGCGCTCAAGTGCTCCAACGACTTTACCAACCCACTCGTCGATAAGCGTTACGTTGGCGTAATACCAAGCGCGCCAACGTTGCCGCTGGAAACGCGTCGATCGTGCGACTGACGGTGAACGACTGCGGAATCGCTCAAGACCTCGACTTGGCGCTTCCTCAAGCTCCAATTCACCGGGATCCAATTCGTCTACGACATACATGTCCCGATACGGCGTTGGCCCATCGTAAGGATCATGCGGTCCAGTGAATTGGATTTGAAAGTAAAACGGTTTGGAGTCATCGTAGCGCTCAATCCATTCAACCGCCTTTCGCCCAATGAAAGAGTCCTCGTCTTCACCTGGCGGGACGGGTGAAGGTTCCTGACCCCACGGCGTCATGTTGCCGCTCCGCATTTCCGCAAACCAAGCACGGATGAACTTGCGATGCATGTCCAACCAACCATTCTTCCCGAGATGATCGGTGTAGTGGCAGTCCATCCACGCGGTCTCAATCGGATCATTGAGTTCGAGACAATCTTCAAACCCCCACTGATGTAAAACATGCTCCATGTCTTTCACATGCACGCCTGGTTTCCCGCCAGCTCCGTGTCGCCAGAGATGGGTTTTGCCAATAACCGCCGTGGAGTAACCTGAGTCGCGGATGTTTCTGACGTGGCTTGGACCTAAAGGATCCGCACCACTGCGATTGCTCCAAATCCCATTTTCACGAACCAACTGACCCGTCATCAGGCAAGTTCGTGCTGGTACACATAAGGGGGAGTTTGACATACACCGGTTAAACAGAATGCCTTGTGACGCAAGCTGATCAAGGTTTGGCGTAAGCGCTTCGCCGCCAACCGCACCGATGCAATCAGCGCGCATTTGATCTGCGAAGATAAAAATGAGATTGGGTCGCGTGGCCGTCATGTGACGTATTGTGCCGATTGTCGCGCTAAAAATAAAAAGCCCCACACAAAAGTGTGGGGCTCACTTGCAACGATTTGTGACTGACGTCTAGTTGTCGTTTACGGTGCCTATCTCTTCTCCAAGTGATTTGGCGAATTCAAACAGTTACGCCGAATTCCGCAATACTCGACCAGCACATTCGCCAGTCAACTCATCATCGCGAAGTACAACCTGTCCGTTGCAGACAGTCGCATGATAACCCGCAGCACGCTGAATAAATCGTGGCGCACCAAAGGGAAAATCATGCACGATTTCCGGCATACGTTCTTCAAGTTTGGCAATATCGAAGACGTTAATGTCGGCTTTCTTGCCTTCCGCTAACACGCCTCGGTCAGTTAAACCTAGTACGTTGGCTGGCACGGCGGTAATTCTACGCACGGCCTCTTGAATGGAATAAACGCCGCTGTCGCGATGCCAGTGCGAGAGGATAAACGTTGACCAGCCCGAGTCAATCATTTGACTCACGTGTGCGCCCGCGTCTCCCAAACCCGGCATTGCCCAATCCGTTTGGATCAACTTTTGCAGTTGACTCAAGTCGACGTTGAATCCACGCATGTGGAAGAGCGCTTTGCCGTCGGTCTCATCAGAAATACGAATGAAGGTCTCGACGGGGTGCTCGCCCGCCGCTTTTGCCATCTCAACGAGGTTTTGATCAAGCTCTTGGGTGTAGCACGGTCGGAGCCCGTCACCCATGTAGAACCAGCGCTTCAGGCCGTTGATAACTTGCTCGTTCTGACCTTTGATCTCATTGATCAGCTTGGCGCGACTCTCTGGATCACGAATCGCCTTCAAGCGTCCATCTAACGGCAGCTTGCGTAGCTCATTCCATCCAGGGGTCCGGAAGAAGTTATCGGTGGAGAGACCGCCAACGCCGCCGCCACTTCGCGGAACAGTGACAGATGTGACGTTCAACCCTTCCTCTCGCATCGCAGAAACGCGTTCATTCAGACGATCGGTGCCGATCTCTGCCGCTGATGAGAACAGTGCGCCACGAGAAGAGCGCGCTTCGTCCGCGATCAGATCCATTTCCGCATCAAAGTCTTTGAAATCGGAAACGGTCTGCATGAACCCGCCGTGTTTCCCGACTTCGCGCGCAATTGCACGTAGCTCGTCACGGTCAGCAAACGTGCCTGGAATCGAACGTCCGTCTGGAAGTCGATGTCCAGGAAGTCGATTCGTTGAGAAACCTACAGCACCTTCTTTGACGGATCGTCCGGCTAATTCAGCGATCTGTCTGATCTCGTCATCGGTAGCCGCTTCTTCGACTGCTCGTTCGCCCATCACGTAGAACCGAATCGCACAGTGTCCTGCGAGTCCACAAATATTGATAGATGGTCCCAGCCCTTCGAGTGCATCTAAATACCCGCCGTAAAACTCCCAGTTCCACGGCAAACCATGCAAGATCGCGCTCTTCGGGATGTCCTCGACGGTCTCCATCATGCCCGCAAGAAACTCTCGGTCGTTTGGTTTGCATGGTGCAAACGTGACTCCGCAGTTACCGAGTAATGCGGTCGTTACACCGTGCCATGACACGGAAGTGACCTGTGGATCCCAACCGATCTGCGCATCCAAGTGGGTGTGTAGATCGATGAATCCTGGCGATACGACTAATCCATCCGCATTGATTTCTTCTTTGCCTTTGTCTTCAACTTGACCGATGGCTGTGATCTGATCACCGTCAATTGCGAGATCACCGGAAAATGGTTCTGCCCCGGTGCCGTCAACAATGGAACCGCCGCGAATAACTAAGTCATGGCTCATTAGAGTGCCTTGTCGCGCTTTGTTAACCCGCTATATTAATGCAATTCTCGTGTATCGAAAACTCTCGACACTTCACTACTCCTCGCTCGTTCCTCGAGACCGACGAATGTGTTCATGTAAATAATCTGACCTTTAAGCAAGCCGGCGAGAAGAAACGCAAACGTGTCTGACGATCAACCGTTATTAATAGAACGACGAGGCGAGGTCGAGGGGATTCTCTGGATCACACTGAATCGTCCGGAAAAACTAAATGCATTGACCTTCCCACTGTTACGTGAATTACGCGAGGTCTTGCTCGAAGCGCGATTCGATCGCAGTCTGCGTTGTATCGTGATCACAGGCGCAGGACGTGGTTTCTGCGCCGGGATGGATTTCAGTGGCGCCGCGAATCCCGATCCCGATCCAGTACCAGAAGGCTTGACAGCCGAAATGCAGGATATTGAAGGTTATCGCCTTAATTTCCGTCATGAAACAGAAACGTACATTGCCCTTCGACGCATGGAGATACCTATCCTGGCGAGTATCAACGGGCCATGTGTTGGCGCCGGCTTCGATTTGGCGGGTCACTGTGATCTCGCCGTGGTTTCGAAAGCCGCACGCTTCCAGGTTGCATACGTCAAACGCGGACTCTATCCTGATTTAGGTGGCTTCTGGTCCTTACCGCGTGTGCTCGGGTGGCGCAAAGCGATGGAGATGATGATGACCGGGCGCTTCATGAGCGCCGAGGAAGCGCACGAAGCAGGCTTCAGCAACTATCTCGTTGAACCCGAGGAGCTTGAGTCAAAGACGATGGAATTCGCACTCGAACTTGAAGCAGGTCCACCTATCGGTCAGAAGGTCGGAAAACTCCTTGCAGTTCGCACGGCTCACATGGATTTCGATACGGCCATGCAATGGTCCGAGTCCGTGATTCCGTTGGTAGGTCTATCGCAAGATTTCAAGGAAGGGCAAGCGGCATTTCGCGAAAAACGCGATGCGAAATTTAGAGGCTTCTGAGAGACAAACATGGCATTTCACGACTTCAATATGAAAGCGATCGATGGAACCGAAGTTTCGTTCGATCAGTTCAAAGGCAAGCACTGCTTAGTGGTCAATGTAGCAAGCGAGTGTGGATATACGCATCAATATGAAGGATTGGAGAAGCTGCAAAAAGAGTTTGCGGAGAAAGACTTCACCGTCCTAGGCTTCCCATGCAACCAGTTCGGCGAGCAGGAACCTGGCACCGATGCGCAAATCTGTGAATTCGCTCAATCGCAATTCGGAACGACGTTTCCACTCTTCAGTAAGGTGGAGGTACGAGACGACGGGGCATGTGAGCTTTACCAATGGCTCACAACGCAGAAAGCGCGACCTAACGGAAAACCCAACATCGGTTGGAACTTCACTAAGTTTCTGATAGACGGCGACGGTAACGTACTTGACCGTTACGAACCTCAGGTCGCGCCAGAGGAAATCGCACAAACCTTAGGCAAGGTTCTCTAATTCAGAACATGCGGTCCATCCTTTTTGACTAGCGGGCCTACTTCAAAAAGACGGTGGATTCTGCCACATACCGGTAGCAAACAGGCAACTTAGTTCGATCGTGCTCCCAGCGATCAAATCTGAGACGATGCCAACGCTGCTGACTGCACGATTCAGGTTGTGTTGAGTTTGTCGACGCACGTCTATAAGGCTCGCAACGAGCCTTAAATTAAAATCTCACGCTAGTTTGAGCGCGTCGTACACTGCTTAGCAAGCTGTCGACGTTTCGCCTGAACCCTTTCTTGACCTACACGATCGTGGATACATCCGCGGCAACGTTACGCACCGCCAGCGGACTTAGGAGAACACAATGGCTACTGTAAATGGCGCGACCTTAATGGCGCGGAGCCTTAAGCAACAAGGTGTCGACTATATGTTTGGCATCGTCGGTTTCCCCGTTCAGGGCGTGGCCGCAGCCGCCCAAGACGAAGGCATCACCTACATTGGTATGCGTAATGAGCAGGCAGCCAGCTACGCTGCGCATGCCGCGGGCTACCTAACCGGACGGCCGCAAGCGTGCCTTACCGTCTCTGGTCCAGGTGTGATCCATGCATTCGCGGGACTGGCAAATGCGAAAGAAAACTGTTGGCCGATGATTCTGATCGGTGGCGCATCTCCCATATACCAAAATGGTATGGGAGCCTTTCAAGAGGAACGCCAAACTGAATTAGCCGCCCCCTACTGCAAATACGCTCACAATATCGAGCACGTCGAGCGTATCCCCTACTACGTCGCACAAGCGGTGCAAAGTTCCATTTACGGGCGTCCAGGGCCGGTATATCTGGATTTCCCGGATGACATCATTCGCGGCGAAGTTGAAGAGGACGAAGTCCAATCAATTTCGCGAGTGCCAGAACCGCCGCGAACGCTCGCAGATCCCGATGCGATCGAAGGTGCGCTGGATGCGCTTGAGTCTGCTGAAAAACCCTTAGTCGTCGTCGGGAAAGGTATGGCGTGGTCTCGGGCGGAAGACGAAGTTCGAGCATTCATTGAACGCACGCAGCTACCTTTCCTCGCCTCACCGATGGGTAAAGGCATTCTGCCTGACGACGATCCACTGTCAGTCGGCGCAGCACGAAGCACCGCACTTCGTGAAGCCGACGTAGTGTTCCTGATGGGCGCTCGACTAAATTGGATCATGCACTTCGGCCTTCCACCACGTTTTAACAAAGACGTACGAGTTATCCAGTTGGACATCAACCCCGAGGAGATCGGTCGAAATGTCCCATCCGAAGTCGCGTTGCTCGGTGACGGCAAGGCTATCACGAAGCAACTCAATTCGGCACTTGGAAATCGACAGTGGTTTTACCCTGACGATACTGAGTGGAGGCAGACGCTGAAGGCTAAGGCAGACGACAATGCTGAAGCCGTCAAAGGCATGATCGAAGATGATGCATCGCCGATGAACTATTACCGTGCGTTCAAGGACATCAACGAATGGCTGCCGGATGATGCAATCATCATCGGTGAGGGCGCCAACACGATGGACATCGGTCGTACTCAGATGCTTAACAAGCTAGCTCGTCATCGACTTGACGCCGGCACGTACGGAACGATGGGAATCGGTCTCGGCTTTGCGATTGCCGCTGCGGTCACCAATCCTGACAAACCCGTTGTATCGGTGCAGGGCGATTCTGCGTTTGGTTTCTCCGGGATGGAAATCGAAACGATGGTAAGGTACAAGTTACCTATCAAGCTTATCGTCTTGAACAACGGTGGCATCGGAGGCGGTATTGGTCCGCTCAAAGAAGGCCAGACCGTTCCGCCGGGTATCTTGACGTATGGGGCACACTACGAAGGCATGATGGAGTCCCTTGGTGGAAAGGGCTACTACGTCGAAGATCCTCAGGACCTGAGAGGCGTGTTGGACGACGCCATGGCATTTGACGGTCCAACATTGATCAATGTGCCACTCAACCCGCGTGCCGGTCGAAAGCCTCAACAATTCGGCTGGTTGACCACATAAACCCAGACTGCTGACCTTTGTCTACATGAGTGAGAGCGATGAGTGAGCAGAACAAGGATCCGATCGGCAAACTCGACCACATTGGGTTTGCCGTTCGCAGCATCGACGAAGCCCGGAAGTTCTGGGAAGATCAAATGGGGGCGACCATGCAACACGTGGTCGATCACCACAGCGGCGACTTTCGACTCGGAATCCTCGACTTGCAGGGTTTTTGCATTGAGCTGCTTGAACCGATCAATCCCGACGGGTTCTTGCAGCAATATCTAGACAAGCGAGGTGAAGGTGTTCACCACATTACGCTTCAAACTCCAGAACTTCAAGATCGAGTCGCCGCTTTAGAGGAAGACGGTGTGCGAGTTGTTGACAAGCACTTCGACAAGGCTGAAGGCGGTGTTGACGCATTCATTTCACCGAAGAGTTCACATGGGGTGCTGATTCAACTTGGCGAGAACATTGGACCGCTCAACAGTCCACCTTATTGGGAGTCGGACGAAGAATGAGTTCCGCGAAGCCGGTTGTCTATTGGCAACCCGGATGAACGAGCTGTCTACGGGTTAAAGAATTCCTCTCGGCCCGTGCGGTCGAGTTCAACTCCGCAAACGTCCGAGCCGACGCGACACGGCAAAAAGAGCTGCAAAGCCTTGGCTACCAAACCGTACCGATCGTCGCAGTAGGAGATCGCGCCGTACACGGTGTCGACCTACAGCAAGTCGCAGGATTGATCGGAGTTGACTACGACTCGAAACCGCAACTCTCACCTGCGGTACTTAGAACACGTCAAATCACATTCTTGCAATTGCTTGACGAAGTACTTGATCGCGTTCCTGATTCCCTCCACGAAGAGAAAATTCCAGGTCGTGATCGGACTGTGTGGAACCTTATTGAGCACATGTGCGAAATTGCGCGTGTCTATCAAAGCGTCGCTGAAGGTTCCTTAGTGTTTGATGCTACCGCCGCAGACGCCGAAGTGACTGGCAATTCGACGCGCGTGCAACTCCACTCCACGATTAGCGATCTCACTCGTGCACTCTCGTCTGAAAACCACGACTACGACCGCGAGATTGAGACCTATTTCGGGTTCGCGTCGCTACATTACGTACTTGAACGCTGTACTTGGCATATTGCTCAACATCTCCGTCAGCTTGCTAGTCTTATACGAAGCATGGACGAAACGATCATGACGGAGATCAACCCGCGTCTGCTAGACCGGTTACCTATTCCAATTGAAGTTTGGGATTGAATTGAGCGAAACCACGGGCACGCGACAAATCGGCGCGAAGAAGTTTGTCCTCCTCCATCACGGCGGATGCTATCGGGAATCATTCCATTGCCGCATTCACTCTGATGCTGAGGTTGAGCGTTTAGTAAGTGACGAATTGAGCATCCAGCACCCGAATTCGATTGGAATAGGTTATCGTATGGATCCTGTTAGGATCTCGTAGACATCATCTGAATTACCAGCGCAAGCTGCTCGCTGTCCAATCCAATTTACAGGACTTCACACAACACACTCGTACTAGCTGACTGACTGAGAATCGTCTCTATTTTCAACTATGGATTCAAGAGGGAATTCACGTCTTGCTTTACGGAAAGACAGGATGTAGGTACAGAGCTCCGATCACCTACCAGCCGTCCGAATCGCATCCGCGACTACCTTATTGTCGTTGGCGACTGCGAGATCCAATGGCGTCACGCCATCCCAATCCGCCGCGTTGGCGTTCGCCCCTGCGTCCAGCAGAGCCAATGCAACTTCGGCATACTCGTTGTCTATGGCCGCGAAGTGGAGCGGTGTATAGCGATCAAAATCAGTCTTATTGGGATCTGCACCTGCGTCCAACAAGGTTTTTACCGCTTTGACGTCTTCCCCCTGCACAGCCAAGTGGAGCGGCGTTCTGCGATCTAATTCATCAGTCGCGTTGGGGTTGGCACCCGCGTCCAACAGCAGGGTTATTTCGGTTTCTTCTTCATAGCTGACGATGTAGTAGTCCACTATGTGGAGCGGCGTTCTGCCATCTTCATCAGTCGCGTTGGGGTTTGCGCCTGCGTCCAACAAGGTCCTTACCATTTCGTTTAGGTCATATCTGTGGTCGTCGATCGCAAAGTGGAGCGGCGTATATCTGTCATTGCTGCCAGTCGCGTTGATATCCGCGCCTGCGTCCAATAGGGTTCTTACCACTTCGACGTTTTCGTTCAGCACAGCCCAGTGGAGCGGTGTATAGCCATCAAAGTCAGTCAAAGTCGTAGCACTGGTGTTGGCACCCGCATCCAATAGGGTCTTTACCACGTCGACGTATCGGGTCCACCTAGCCGCCCCGTGGAGCGGCGTGTGCCCGTCATTGGCAGTCGCGTTGGGGTTTGCGCCCGCGTCCAACAAGGTTTTTACAATCTCGTTTGTGTTTGGGTTCACCCTAGTACGATCATCCCCATAGAAGCCATCGTATATGCTGTCTAGGCGGACCGCATAGTGGAGCGTCGTCCCGTCGCGCTTGTCAGTCTCATTGGGATCTGCACCCGCGTTCAGGCAATCCTTAACTTTCTGCAACAACATGATGTCAATTTCCTTCAATTGTTGCTGCTTGGTGATTTCGAGTTTGAAGAAATCCTGCGTGGCCCATTCAGTGCAATCCGCTTGGATACTCGCCGGGGTTAGCATAGTGGCTGCGACTACGCCTATGGCAACCACAAACCTGGCAGGGGCGCGTGAGAACTTAGGTGCTTCATCCGCAAGGACCCCGTAACTGACCTTCTGCCCGGATGTAAACCCTCTATAGTGGTGACGCCTAAATGCGAAATCCTCAACAAACAGCACACCCCAGAACCGGGGCGACCTTAACCCCTTACTCAACTGTCTAAGTTTCCTAGCCACTTTGGTCCTTTGTTTTTTGAGGCCTGTGATTGCCAAAATAAACTTGCTCTTGGCTTCGACGGTTTCCTCCCTCAGTACTACCCCAATTTCCATATTGGTTATTTTTCGGTAAGAGAGAATGCCAGCAGACTCTTCATTACCCTTGTGGGATTGACTTTGCTTTCTCGTCACAATGCATCTCTCCCTATGTTTATTTCCGTCAAAACCACATCCATCCGCCTTCGGAAGGTTACCCGGTTACTTTAAAAGTGACTCCATGATTGTAGCAATTCTTGCGACTTCGATAATTGGTTAAATTAGTGGTGAAAGTACCACTCTCTCATGTCGACTAACGACCCTGTCGGCTTGATGTTTCTTGCGTAGTCGATAGCTGATACTTTGAGTGGTGAACGCGAGACTGTGGTGTGCAGAACGAAAACGTCGAAGCGGCAAAAACCCTGTTGGACGCGGGCGCAAACCCCAACGCGACAGCTAAATGGAGCAGAACAACGTCGCTCCACTTGGCGGCCATAGACAACGAGTACGCCGAAGTTGCATTGGCTCTGCTGGACGCAGAGGCGAATAACAACGCCCGGATTTTCAGGGCGTGACCCCATTGGAACTCGCAGTAGCCAACAACAATCTGGCAGTCGCGGATGCCATTCGGACGGCTGGTAGGTGAACGGAGTCCTGTACGTACATCCTGTGTATCCGTATAGCAAGTCGTGAAGTCCCTCTTGAATCAATGGTTGAAGATAGAGAGGATACTCGGTCAGTCAGCTAGTACGAGTGTATTGTGCGAAGTCCTGTAAATTGGATTGGACAGCGAGCAGCTTGCGCTGGTAATTCAGATGATGTCTGCGATGTCCCTATCAGGATTCGTACGATAACCTATTCCAATTGAAGTTTGGGATTGAATTGGGCGCAACCACGGGTAGGCGACAAATCGGCGCGAAGAAGTTTGTCCTCCTCCATCACGGCGGATGCGACCGGCAATCATTCCATTACCGCATTCACCGTGACGCTGAGGTTGAGCGTTTAGTAAGCGACGAACTGAGCACCCAGCACCCGAATTCGATTGGAATTCAACTCGTTGGAGATTTCGATCAAGAAGCGGTGCCGACTGCACAACTTCAAGCACTTAAGGAATTGCTCCTAGATCTCAAATTACGCTATCCCGCGATCCAAATAGGCGCACACCGCCAAGTGAGAGGAGACCGAAAAACAACGTGCCCTGGCCGTCAATTTCCCATGCGCGAACTTCGCGAGTGGTCTGATACTCACCTTCTCGAGCAACGTGATGACGTCATACGCGAAGTGATCGAATCTCAGTATCGGCCGTAAATGTAAGGTTCTTATGTACTTCTGTGTGGTTGCCACACGGGTTACACGGTTCCGTATCGATCAGGACCCATGTCCTGATTCTGCTTTCCAGTTGCCGACACTGCGGGACGCGAGGCACCCGCATCAATGAGCGCAAGCCCCTTGAGCATCACATTCTTCGACGCATTCACGTCACGGTCGTCACGATAACCACAATACGTGCAGTCGTACCAACGGCGTTCAATGTCAACGCCTTGATCGGTAAACTACCGTACGCGGAGCACCGTTGCGTGGTGTGACTGGAAGCAACATTCACCACTGACCACCGGTGCTTGCAGCCTTGTCGTCAAGTTGCGTGATGAACATCAGCCAGTGCTGTTCGAGGATCGAACCATTCAAGCCGGCCGTTTGTCTAACCCCGCGTCCCGGACTCGCCGCCGTCCCAAACACCGATGCCCTTGAGCTTCGCGAACCCGTACTTGCCGCTGAAAGTCGGTTTCTTGTGGAGGGTCTCAAACTACTGCACGCCGCGTCGGTACGCCTTGAAGCGCGGAAACCCATCACCCCGCTTAAAGAACCCTTGAACGCCAGGTCGACCCGGACCAGTGCCGAATCCTGACACCATCGGTCAAACTTACGAAACCATTCATCGCTCTGGCGAATCATGGTCAGGGAACCGCGCTGGTCATACAGACCGATGCGCCCACCCGTCTTCTGATAGCAGTCGATGCGTTCCTGCAGCCCGCCGTTGTACAGCAGGCGTTGCTGTTCGAGAAACTCCGCCAGGTTCCGATGCGTGTGCGCGTTCAGCTTGGCCTTGCAGGTGTATGTAATCACAGTTCAGTTTAAAGTGGATAAACGCATCCTCGCAGGACGAGTTAACGCCGCGGCGATGGATTGAATCGAGCTAGAGACACCATACCAATAATGACCACGATACGACTTTAGGCAACTGCGTGCTGAAAAACGCAGACAACTACATAAGGGAGGGTGACTACATATAAGCCTAATGTAAACTTCGACTTCGCTCTCGGACTCCGACACAATTCTCATGAATATCGCGGCGCAAGGTGCACAGCCAAATCTCGACGGTCTCATGCAGGACCTTGAACAGTACGATCTGCTGAAGCACGCACTCGAACTCGAAGCATATGGCTTGACCGTGATTCCTCCTGATAAGATGGGAGTTGACAAGACATTCGTCACACGCCTCAGAGACGCGATCATCCGAACCTGCGAAAAGCGGAACGACTTGGAGATTGGCGATCCGAAGGATGCTGCCGTCGAAGAGGTTGGCAAAGCGTTCATCAACTCCTGGTACCTGCTACAGGAAGACGAAGTTTTCGTCGAGGCAGCACTAAACCCCCGTGTCCTTACGATGGCGCGCTGGTTGCTCGGTCAAAGCGCCGTACTGGCAGGACACACTTGGATCATCAAGCCGCAAACCAAACATGGCTTGGGGCTGCACAGTGACGCACATGGCATTCCGCCGGGCGGTGGGCATATCGCTCATGTCGCGAATCTCTCATGGCTATGCACCGATTACAAATCGGCTGATGACGGCCCCACGGTATTTGTGCCTGGTAGTCATCGGTACGGTCGCGCGACCTTGCCGCACGAGTCCTCACTGGAAGACACACCGTTCCCGGTCGTAACGCTTGAAGGTGAAGCTGGCTCACTTGCGGTGTGGCATGGATCGACGTGGCATGGTTCCCAACCGCGGATGAATCCGGGACTTCGCGTTACGCTAGTGCAGGTTTTTATGCGCATGCATATGCGACCGATTCACCTTTGGGACCGAAACGAAATCAGTAGCAATTTACTGTCTAAGTATCCTGAACTGGAACGGGTACTCGGGCTTGAATCGTTGTATCCGTACAAAGAACACAATAGTCATCCCGAACGCGTCGCTCCATTTATGAAGACAGGAACAGATCCGTTCGCGTAACGATCTCACTCACCAAAGAGAATCGAATTGGGAATAGAAATTAGAGACTCACGACTACTCGACATCGTGAGCGAGGACACAGAACTAGAAGTATTGGGAGAAGGATTCGGGTTTACTGAGGGACCGATCTGGCACCCGCGAGACAAGCATCTGACGTTTTCGGACATCCCAAGCAACCGCATGCATCGTTGGTCCGAGGCGACCGGTGTGACGGTTTATCGCGAGCCGAGTAATTTAGCAAACGGCAACACTTATGACAAGGAAGGTCGCATCCTGTCGTGTGAACACGGCACGAGTCGGGTTGTTCGAGAAGAACATGACGGAACGCTGAACGTCCTTGCAAGTCATTGGGATGACAAAGAGCTCAATAGCCCGAATGACATTGTGGTGCGGAGTAACGGAGACATCTTCTTCACGGACCCTACCTTCGGTCGCGCGGATCACACAGGCATTCCACGAGAACTCGAGTTGGACTTTCGAGGCGTCTACAAAATCGATGGGCGATCTGGCGAGTTGATGCTTTTGCGCAACGACTTTACACAACCCAATGGTCTCGCTTTCACACAAGACGAGCGATATTTGTACGTAGCTGACACGCCAGAGATGCACATACGGAAATTCGACGTAAGCACCGATGGCACGTTATCCGGCGGCGAAATATTCACAAATTCCACAGGTGAAGGAGCGGGCGCACCCGATGGATTAAAGGTGGATTCAAACGACAATGTCTATTGCTGCGGACCAGGTGGTGTGCATGTGTACGCGCAGGACGGCATCTGTTTAGGCGTGATCCAAACACCTGCGTTTTGTGCTAATTTCACTTGGGGCGATGACGATTTTCTCACGTTCTATATGACATCGTCGAATCACCTCTATCGAATTCCGGTTAAAGTTCCAGGTGTGCCGCTGTTTCGGTAATTGACCATAGGCACCTGTGTCGTTCGTTGGACTGGGAAGGTCCTTGACATGTCAGATCAGATTTCGAAATCCATGACCACCGTCGCTTGGGTTTTAATCTCCATCATCGGTTTAGTCGTCGCTGGGGGTGTAGCCTATGGCCTTATTACAGTGCTTGCGACGCCCGGAATCCCAGTTTGGATAAAACTGCTTATCCTTGCGGGGATTTTGGGTTTCGCGCTCCTCATGATCGTGGTGGTTCGCGATCGTCTAAAGGAACATAAAACCGACAAATACAAGGACATCGAGGTTTAGACATGCTCATCGTCACAAGCGATTCGATACCCGGAAAGCGCATTGTGAAAACGCTCGGATTAGTGCGAGGTAACACCGTACGTGCCCGACATGTTGGACACGACATCATGGCTGGCTTGCGCAACATTGTCGGAGGCGAGATCGGTGAATACGGCAAGCTGGTCGCGGAGAGTCGCGAACAAAGCATCGACCGTATGCAAGACGAAGCCGAAGGTCTTGGCGCAAATGCGATCGTATGCGTTAGATTCGGGACCTCCGTGATGGCTCAGTCCGCCGCCGAACTGCTTGCATACGGCACCGCGGTCATCGTCGAGGACGAATAGGCGCCTAGTTTGGCAGCACTAAAGTCTTGATCCGCCAGCACACGGGCTAGACAAACTGCAAACGTTGCCGATGAAGCAACAATTCGATAACGGTTGAGATTCCGAGATTCGCGGGAGAGCGTCTAAGGCGACTCTCGACTGATTCACGTCACTCTCGTTGTGGAGCAAAGCACCCACGACCTTGTGGATGCTGAGTCCTTCAAGTTCAGACCGTGTCGATAGATACAGTCCCCCATAGTGAATGCAGCCATTCGTTTGGTTTCGGGGCGTAACCCTAATTTCCGACAGCGCTTTGAGCGAGCTCTACGTCCAATCGTGTTGCCCATGCCTCTGCCTGTTCTCGCATTGAAGTCGCGTCGTCAGCTAAAACCATGCCTTGTTCAACAGCACTCGCTAACGCCGCATTCCAAGCTTTCAAGTACGTTGCGGAATCGGGATATAAGGTCGAGAGTTTCTCCGCGATGAAGTCATCTGCCGTACCGTAAAGAAACCCAAAACGAGTCCCTTCCTGTCGAATACCAAATCCGGTATGAGTCGCTGAAGGCACTTCCAAATCTGGCAATCGAATGCCACCAACGGCATTGCCATGAGCGTCGCGTACGACCTCGGGCGTCGCTGACCCTGGATTTGCGTCGATGCGAGGCATCATCGGCGGCGCGATGCCGTCCTTGATCCAGACGTGTAGATGTCGAATTGCTGCGTTGTATACCGGCGTGTACGACAACCAATTACCTCCGGAACCGGCTTCAGCTGGTCGAGGCGCCGAGATGTGCGATGTGCCTGCCACCTCCCAATATCGAAATCGATCTGTGTCTTTTTCTCGTACGCCATAGTAGCTGGGAACTTCGGTTTCTGAATTAACTACGATCGTCGGGACATCGAGATCCATTCGAATCGAAGCACGCGTACCTCCACGGCGTTGTCCTGCCAATTCCCTGGCAAATGGGTATACCCGTCCGAAATCAATGAAAGGTACGTACCCGTCGAACACGTTTTCTACATGGTGAACGCCATTGATGTAGGTTCGCAATCTCATCGCCGATTGTGATGCGCCGACTGCGATCAGTCGCTCGACGTCCAGACCTTTCATCGGATCAAGCGATTGCTTGTCGCGATCAGGAGCGACCGACTGCGCGACCTGCGTAAACATCGAGTACGAGTACGCATCACCCGGGTGTACGAGTGAACCGTAGCGCTCCGGGTCCCACGCCTTTAGTCCCTGCGGATCCCGCGGAAAACCGTCGATACCTATTTTTTGAGCAGACACGCCCACCCAAGCGTAGCCACGCAGGGCTTCGCCTGCAGCAGATCCCAATTCAAACCCAGCCGTCACGTTCAACCAGAACACGATCACGGTCCCATTGAAACGATCGGGTTCGCTCGGTCTCACAACCAACATGCGAGTCTTAAACGGAACGGTCCCGTCAGATCGCTTTGACTTCCATTGCCCATCCGGTGTATGCGTGCCTTCCACAAGTTCGTACGTGTGAGCTTCGCCTTCAATGAAGAACTCTTCCGACACATACCCCTGTTCGGCTACGTCAACCGCTGAATAGGGCGTGCCTTGCACACCACCCGTAATAGGGCCAGTGACTGTAGCCGCCTGCGGCGCAACGAAGCAACCGACGCAGAACCCTAAAAACAAACCAAACTTTCGCATTCTGCTATTGCTCCTTCGTTACTTCAGCTGATGGATTTAGACTGACCACTCACCACCATATTCCAATGAGTATAGCGGTTGTTGCGAGACACAGTTCCGGTCTTAGGTAAAGGTCTCCGGCAGACTCCTTCAAAATCACGATATGCAACCAACGGCTCCTTCACATGCGCGTCGGGAACAGTTTGACAGACCATATCAAGAAATCGATCTCAACCCGTTCTGGCCCTACCATGACCTATACCATGTGCATGACGCAATGACGAAAGGAGAATCGGACTTAAGGATGAAGGCGAATTGAAGCGATATACGCATATTCTGTTCGATAACGATGGTGTCCTTGTAGATACAGAACCGCTCTACTTTCGAGCGACTCAGACGTGCGTTGCAGACTTAGGAATCGATCTTCGTTTGCCAGAGTACTTAGCGCTGATGGCAGACGGTAAGAGTGCCTGGGAGCTAGCTCGTGCACTCGGAGCGAGCGAACTTGATATCGAGCAGGGACGGAAGCGACGCAATTCCCTGTACCGCGAATTTCTTGATTCTGAGCCGATCGATATCGAAGGCGTTGAAGATGTACTCGCAGACCTTGCGAGAAACTACCGAATTGCGATTGTTACAACGTCGCGAGCAGAGGACTTTGAGTTAATCCACCGCTACCGTGACATCGTGTCGTTGGTAGATTTCGTGCTAACGCGCGACGCCTACGAACACAGCAAGCCTCATCCAGATCCCTATCTCAAGGCGCTTGAACGGTTCGGCATCGGAGCAGATGTTGCGTTGGCGGTCGAGGATTCACAACGTGGCTTGCGTTCCGCAATCGCGGCTGGACTGGACTGTGCTGTGGTCTACAACCGGTTCACATCCGACCACGACTTTTCTCAAGCAACCTATCAGATAACGCGCCTCGCAGACCTAATCCCACATGTACTCAATCGCTCGTAGGCGCATAGTCGCATACACGATCAGGATTCAACAGGACTCACGTAGCGGAGAAGCGTATATCTGGCGAAGTTGGTCAATGGGCGGCTCAACGCGCCGTACAGAGGAGTAACCGGTATTCGTTCGGGTGAGGTATTGCGACACCCAAATTGAGTCGCGACGTAGCACTTGTCACAACTCGACAAAAGCCCGATCGACTGGTCGGACTCTCGGAACGACGAGAACATTGGATACGCGTCCTCATGGATAATCGAAATGCAGCATCTGTTGAGCTGCTAGTTTCAAGAAAACGGCAATGGTTTAACCGAGGCACGATATGGAAGTAAAGAATCAAGTCGCACCGAATACAGACGTAGCCGTCAGCTTCTTTAGTGAGAAAGAAGACGGTCCGTTTGTCATGGTGAACTTGCTCAAGTTCAAAGAGAAAGCAGCGTACGACGATGGCTCAGACGCTGGTCTCAGTGGTCGCGAGGCTTACCAACGGTATGGCGCAGTCGTAACCCAATGCTTGCAAAAGGTAGGTGGGCGACCCATTTTTGTCGGGATGGTCACTGGTCTATTACTTGGCGAAGTCGAAGAGAATTGGGATATGGTCGCGCTGGTGGAGTATCCGTCGCTCGAAGCATTTCGAAATATGACGTCTCTCCCTGAATTCGTCGCTGCCTCAGTACATCGAACCGCTGGACTGGCCGGACAACTTAACATCAAGGTCAAATCCTCCGTCATCGCCTAGTTGCTGCCGGTTCGATCGGAATTCGCCGGGTTGTATCCCTCTTGTTTTTGAACCTTCGGGCGAGTGGCCGGACAAGCCGATGGTTTTTGGTGGAATGGGAAGCCAAGTCAAATTCCAGCCAGTGCTTAAACCTCTTAGGACCGCAATCTAGATCGCTAGTTGATATCGACACAGTGGTAGAACAGTCGCTGTGTGTGAGTTTGCGGCTGGCTAACTGACTCACTCATCTGACACGGGTTCAACGAGTCGCCACGTCACGCCGCAAATATCAAGTGCTTCGAACGTTTTACGCTTTGCCGCCACACTCCAAAGGTCAACTCCGACAACGCCGGTTCTTCCGTCAGATCCTGGTTCAACAAAGCGCATCGTTTGACCTGCGGCTAAGTGCACGATAGTAGGCTGCGCAGGATCTATCCAACACCCCGCCTCTAACCCTCGTTGCCATCTCGCGCAAACGTCCTTTGGGTCAGCATCGCGTGGCGCGATCTCCACAGCCGCAAATCCAGTCGTGACTCCACCATGGGGTCGCGCATCCACGTCGGTTTGCCAAGTATTGCCTGCCGGGAAATATGCGCCTTTGTTTCGCGGAAATTCGCTCTGGCCTGGCCAGTTTTCCTGAATCTCTGCGAGCGTACCGAAATCGCGAGGATGAAACTGCACATTTGCGCCTGAAACAGTTCCTTCTTTCTTCGGTAACGGCTCGCCCAATTCGTAGTTTCTTGATTCAATGTCCGCAAAACCCGAACCTGGTGAACCTGGGCACACGATTAGCCCGCCCGAGACCATGCCGATCGCATTTCCCTGATTTGCCATCGCCTGCGAAGCAACCCCAACGTCAGGAACCTGCACGATCGCCATGTAACCGCAGTCACCGTTTCGTTCCAGAAGCCTTGTTTGGGTCGTAGAACGTTGCCAGGCAAGATCCGACGGGCAAACGGTCTCAAGAAATGAATCGCCCAATCGAATGTGGGTGTTGGTGAGATTACCTCCTGCGGCCATCCTTGAATCTCGAAATACCACCGTCGCGTCGAACGCCGTACAAAGCAAGTTAGATGTCCACTCAAGATCGTACGCTAGTAAACAAATTTGTCGGAGACGGAGTACTGGATTTACAGTCACATCAAGTAAGGCCTTCTGTAGAACGGCGAATCATATGGTGGCATTTTTGCGACGGGAGCCATGCTCTTAGAGCGCCAATTGAAATAGCTGAACATCGACAATGACACACTAATGCTGAGATCAAACAAGACTCTAGCTAACACTTCGCGATAATGCGCAGACATAACGCGAGCGGGGACTTGTGATCCCAGTAGCAAAGCAATCCCGACTAATCCGATCTAACGTCGATTACTGTCGTGGACGAATCTGATCAAAACCACGCAATAGACTCAGCGAGTGACACTTACGCTGCGCTCGACCTAGGGTCAAATAGCTTTCACCTACTCGTTGCTCGCGAAAACGATGGCACGATTCAGGTATTGGACCGCCATCGAGAGATGACCCGACTAGCGGCTGGTCTTGAATCAAGCGGGTTTCTCTCTCAAGAATGTATCGATCTGGCACTGGCCGCGCTCCGCCGAATCAGCCAGCGAATCCGCTCACTACCACAACACAACGTACGCGTGGTCGGCACGAATGCGCTACGACAAGCGGCCAATCGAGATGCGTTTATTAGCCAAGCGGAAGCCATATTGAGGCACAACATTGACGTCATCAGTGGTAGAGAAGAAGGACGACTGATTTACGACGCAGTTGCACAGTCAATTGAGAGCCGCGCGGCTAGTCGACTCGTGATCGACATTGGTGGAGGAAGCACCGAGTTGATTGCAGGGCACCGGTTCGAGCCGCACCTAAGCGAGAGCATTCAAATCGGTTGCATCTCCATGACGGAACGTTGGTTCAAGGACGGAAAACTCTCCGCGTCCCGAATGGCGAACGCTGTTCAAGACATGCAACGCGAACTTGAGGTAGTTGAACAGAGCTTTCGAACACACGGTTGGGACTTAGCGGTCGGTACAAGTGGAACGATGCTCGCCGTACAGAATGCGATCACACAGTTCAGTTCTGAAGGCATTACAAAAACAACACTCAAGGAATTAAGTCATCGCTTAGTCTGTTTCGGCCACATCGACAACATCGATTCCTCATGGTGTTCCGTACGACGAGCTCAGTCGTTGCCGGGCGGGGTCGCAATGCTCCAGGGTATCTTTAAAACTCTGAAACTAGACGGGCTAGAAGTCTCAAACGGGGCGTTACGCGAAGGTCTTCTGCATGAGTTGGTAGGTCGTGCGCATGACGTCGACATACGGGAGCGATCAGTCCGCGCACTTGTGCCTCGTTTCCACATCGACCACAACCACGCTGCGTTGGTCGCTCAAACTGCATTGAGCATGTTCGACCAACTATTTCCAGAGTCGAACGATCAGTTCGAGGATGAGCGTCAGCTACTACATTGGGCAGCGATGCTACACGAAATCGGTATGAGCATATCGCACAGTGCGTATCACAAGCATGGCGCTTATCTGTTGGAACATTTGGACATGCCTGGATTCACGCTCACTGAACAATCACAACTTGGTTGGCTTGTCCGCACTCACCGTCGTCGCCTTCAGACTGAAGAACCAATGCCCCACGGTAGGTCGCTCATGCATTTATGCGTGATACTGCGCCTCGCGGTCATGTTTCGCCGTAATCGAGCTGATGCGAGACCTGCGTCGATCGAGTTTCAAAGACAGGGTGAGAGCTATTCGATTGCGATCGATCGAGATTGGCTCAACGCGCATCCTCTAACAAGAATGGACCTTGATCATGAATCAAGTCTATTGTCTGATGCGGGCATCCAACTCGCGATCACAGAAACTTAAGAAAGAGAGAGGCAACTCAGAGCTTCATGAGTCGTAGCAGGGTTTCTTGCGCGCTTACTCGAGTATCTTCTGGGGACCTGTCGGCTAACACGTAGCTACCGTCAGTCTGCATCTCCCATGCTTGCGCGTTATCTTTTAAATAGATTTCTAAGCCGTCACGTAAGATCGTCTGCGCAAGTTTTTTATCCAGGATAGGAAATCCAAGCTCAACGCGATTGAAGATATTCCGTGTCATCCAGTCTGCGCTAGACAGAATAACTTCCGGGTCCTCATTGTTTTGAAAATAAAAGATACGAGTGTGTTCTAGAAAGCGGCCAACGATGGACCGCACTCGGATGTTCTCTGATACGCCGTGAATGCCAGGTCGGAGACAGCATATCCCTCGTACGATCAGATCGATTTGTACACCCGCTTGAGACGCACGATACAACGCGCGAATCACCCCCGGTTCTTCGAGCGAATTCATCTTCGCGATCAGTCGGCCTTCGCGCCCTTCGCGCACATGCTCAATTTCGCGGTTTATGAGCTCGACCAACCGATCGAAAAACGTGAACGGTGATTGAATCAAACGTTGAAGAGGATGTGGATGACCTTTTGACGTCAATTGCTTGAACAGCATCAAGACATCTTCGGTAATTTCAGGATTGCACGTCAGCAGTCCGCAATCCGTATATTGCCGCGTCGTACGCGGGTGATAGTTACCTGTTCCTAAATGTGCGTAACGTTTGAGCTCATTACCCTCACGTCGAATGATCAAGACCATCTTGGCGTGTGTTTTGTGCCCCACTAACCCAAACACGACTTGCACACCTGCTTGCGTGAGTGCTTGGGCGAGCTCAATGTTCTCGGCTTCATCAAATCGTGCGCGCAATTCGATTGCCACCATAACCTCTTTGCCACGATTCGAGGCGTCTATAAGCGCTTTGACTACCGGGGAGTCTTGACCGGTGCGGTAGAGAGTTTGTCGAATCGAAATGACGTTTGGATCTATTGCAGCTTGCCGTAGAAGATCGAGAACCGGAACAAACGACTGATACGGGTGATGCAAAAGTAAATCGCCGTCCCGAATTGCTTCAAACATGTCTGTCGCGGCTTGTATTCGTTTTGGAACTCCCGGCGAAAACGCCGGAAACTTCAGGTCTGCCGAATCGATTAGATCGGGAACCTGATTCAACCGCATCAGGTTTACAGGTCCGGAACAAAGGTACACCTCGCGTTCCGTGAGATCAAACTGACTGCGTAAGTAGCTCACAACCTCGGTTGGGCAATCCTCAGCAATTTCTAAGCGTACCGTGTCACCAAAGCGTCGGGTGGAGAGCTCTCCTTCAACCGCGAGAAGTAGATCAGTTGCTTCTTCTTCGTCTACCAACAGATCGCTGTCGCGCGTAAAGCGGAACTGGTGGCAACCCTTGACCTTCATCCCCGCGAACAACTCGTCAACGTGCGCGTGAATCACCGAGGAGAGGAGTACAAAATCAAACTCGTGTCCGGAAATGTCTAGTGGCAGCTGGATAACCCGGGGCGACGCGCGAGGTGCTTGCACCACCGCCAGCTCAACATTTCGGCCGAACGCGTCCTTTCCCTCAAGCGAAACAATAAAGTTAAGACTCTTGTTGGTCACGGGCGGAAACGGGTGAGCAGGATCAAGACCGATCGGATTCAGTATCGGCAGTAACTCATCTCGAAAATAGCGTTGCACCCAATCGCGCTGCTCGGGGGCCCATTCATCACGCTTGAGAAAGTAGATGCCTCGATCACGCAACGCGGGAATCATGATCTCATTCAGGATTTCGTACTGCTCATCGACCAATTCGTGCGAGACCTTCGCGATCTGCTCAAGTTGCTCTTCGACCGCTAGACCATCTGGTCCACGCCGAAATTGACCGTACTTACTTCTTTGTTGTAGTCCTGCGACGCGTATTTCAAAGAACTCGTCGAGATTGGAACTGGCAATACAAACGAACCGCAAGCGTTCCAATAGCGGGAATTTCTCGTTCCTCGCCTGCTGGATCACGCGTCGATTGAATTCGAGAAGCGAAAGCTCCCGATTGACGTAGTACTTCGGATAATTGAGGCTACGCATGCCTGAAATATCCGATCGCGAGATATTCATCCTGTTCTTATTATGACTGAGGAAACATCCTCTTCGTCAGATAGTCTCTACGCAGAAAAACTAACGAAGGTCCAGGATTTCGAGTTTAACGAAGCCGTCGCACAAGTCTTCAGCGACATGGTGCGGCGGTCAGTTCCCGGCTACGAAACCGTCGTTGAACTCATCGGGGTCATCAGCGCCGCGCACAGCCGAATCGTAGGGCGGCCATTGCGATGTATCGATTTGGGTTGTTCGCGTGGCACCGTGACACAATCTCTGTTAACCCAGCTAACCCATCCTGAGACTCAAATCGTAGCAATCGACAACTCCGAAGCCATGGTCGATGCCGCGCAGAACGCCATCCGTGATGAGCGCGCGACCTTCATTACGCAGAACATATTCCAAAGCGAGATCAAGAATGTAGACGTCGCTGTCATGAATTTGGTACTGCAATTCATCGAACCCGATCAACGGTTGACCATGCTTAAGAAGGTTCGTGAAGGTTTATGCGATGACGGTTTGTTTATTCTGACTGAAAAGATACAGGCGGGCGACGAGTTTGTCGACTACCACCACGCATTCAAACGCGCGAAGGGTTATTCCGATCTTGAAATCACGCAGAAACGAGATGCACTCGAAAAGGTCATGATCATCGACTCACTCGAGACTCATCAAAGACGTTTGAAGGAAGCTGGATTTAGTCAGATCGTGGTGTGGTTTCGACTGCTTAATTGGGTCTCACTTCTAGCGAGAGCATGAGATTCAGCGAATGGCTGGAGGCAAGTTGGCGCACGGCTGGTTATTCGATCGAACTGACTAGCTTGCTTCACGGAAAGCTGAATAGCTGGATTGCCTCACTAAATCAACTGCCTAATATGCAACCAGCTCAAACTGATTTTGGCGATACGCTTCAAATAGGCACATCGAACGAACTACCCAGAGACGCCGGCGACGTCCTAGATCAAGTGATCAAAAGTCTGGTACCTTGGCGAAAAGGACCACTGAATCTTTTTGGTCGGAAGATCGATACTGAATGGCGCTCCGACGTGAAATGGCATCGACTTCGCGATCACATTGAGTGGCGTTCGAAAACGGTTCTTGATGTCGGATGCGGTAATGGCTACTTCGGATTTCGCGCTCTCGAAGCCGGAGCCGATTCCGTGCTTGGTGTTGACGGATATCTACTGTACGTCTTACAAGCAGCGTTGGTCAATTGGTTTGCTCGAACGGCAAACGTGGTTCTCCCCTTGCGTTTTGATCATAGCTGCGTTCAAGACGAATTCGACGTCGTGGTTTCGATGGGCGTGATTTACCATCAACGAGATCCCGATTCACACCTTAAAGCGCTATTCGAACGATGCCGGGCGGGCGGTCACGTCGTCGTTGAATCCATCGTCGCTAGCGAAGACTTCGTACCGCTAAACCGTTACGCCGGCATGCGAAACGTTCATCTTATTCCAAGTGTTAACACCCTAGAAACTAAACTACGTAGAGTCGGATTCAGCGAACCTAAGCTCATAGACGTCTCCATAACGACGACAGACGAGCAACGTAAGACTCAATACATGCCATTCCAATCGTTATGTGATGCACTTGACCCGACCGATCAATCCCGCACGGTCGAAGGCTTTCCCGCGCCGAAACGAGCGATGTTGATCGCGAAGCGCACGAAATAGATGCTAGGAATATTTCGTTTTCGCGGGAAAACTGGCCGAATTCTGGCTATCTATCACAGCTTCTGTGATCACGAAGAACGGTCGCTCCACCCGGTTCAGATTAGGGACGCGACCGGAATTGACCTGATGACCGTGAAACGAACACTAGATCAAACGAATGATCTGTTCATGAAACTGCCAGGACGCGGCGACGGTATTACGCGATACGCGTTACCGTCTTCCATTTACGCGATGGATCCAGAAGAAGTCGAAGCGTTCGTGCGCAAACACGCGCGTATGGAAAACTGGGTCTTTTGGACAATCTGGGCTTCAATAATCTTGTTATTCTGTGTTGCGACCTTCTTCTCGTTCGGTTCAATGTTCCTTTAGAGACACTGTCGCTCAATCTCAAACTTCTTGAAAATCAATGCCCGAATCTATACCTACCGCTCTAACCGAACGTCGCCGCCAAATTGAAAGCCTGTGCGCAGAACTCAATGAAATCACGCGCGATGAGTCACTTGTGGAAATCGAACGCCTTTCGCGTATTACCTCAGCTGCCAAGCACGCTAACGTTTATGGTCTGTCCCAGCCACAGGAGCACGGCGGCTTAGACGCCGGTCCGCTCGAGGTCGTCGTCGTCCACGAAACCCTGGGAGCTCACAATCTGTGCCACATCCGTGGTCTATTTGGACCACAACCTGGCGTGCTAGCCGGCGTCGGCGAACCGTTAAAAAGCGAATACCTCGCGCCGATGCTTGCTGGAGAAAAACGAGGCGCATTCGCGTTCACAGAACCAGATGATGCCGAACGTAAGACATGGGCGGTTGTCGATGGCACGTCGCTCATCATCAATGGACAAAAGTCCTATGTGACAGGCGGTGCCACGGCAGATTACATCAATGCGATGGTAGAGATTGATGAAAAGGGACCTGCGATGGTTCTGATCGATATGGCAACACCCGGTATCGAGATCGTTCAGACCTTTGGCTCAATAGACGGTAGTCACCACGCGTCCATGCTCTTTAAGGACGTGAAAGTTCCTAGATCACATGTCATTGGCGAGCCGGGCCGCGGCATGCCTCGTGCCATGAATCAGATTGGCGACACGCGCTTGGTATTCGCTGCTCAAAGCGTGGGTCTCATGCAGTGGGTAATCGACCGCACTACCGAGCACCTACAAGCACCTCATCGTAGCGGCGAGCCGCTCGGGAATAAAGAAGGTGTCCGGCTTCGCTACGCCGACATGCGTATCAAGGCCTTTGCAGCTCGTAGCATGCTGTATCGAACCGCACGAATCGCAGAATCCGGTGAAAACGTCATCAACGAAGTCATCGCCTGCAAGGTTTACTGTACCGAGACAATCGGCGAAATCGTCGACATGGCGATTCAGCTTCATGGAGGCATGGCCTTGCAGAGTGGACATCCACTCGAGGAACTCTACCGTCGGGTTCGAACATGGCGACTAGCGGAAGGCGCGAGCGACATACTTAGACTAAATTTGGTGCGCGGCAAATTGGACCTACAAAAAGGTCGAATCTAGCCTCGCTTGCTTTGAATACGTTCGCGCGTCGCTTCCTTCTCGCGTTCTGACTTACGCAACCAAACAAGCGTCGAACCGACCCCTCCTAACTCAGGCGGTGCGGTGCAAAACGCGAATACGTCATCATGCTCTTTGAGAGCCTGGCCAACGTAGCTCTTTAGTTGAGCCGGTGGATTTGATCGAGCGCCTTTTCCGTGGATCACTCGAACGTTCCGATGACCTTGAGCGATAGACTCAGATAGAAACGACCACAACAATCCGTGCGCCTCGCGAATTGATTTGTGATGAAGGTCGATCTGGTCACCAGACTGGTAGTGACCCAATTTCAACCGGTCGAGTACCGCGACTTGTGTCCCTTCGCGATGCCACTGAAAGGCGTGTTCCGGCGTCACCTGACTGCTTTCGTCCAGAAAATCTCTCAGGTAATTAGGGGATGGTTCCTCCGTTGCGTTTTTTCGCGCAGCAATCTGCTCCGGTGTCGGCTGCTTGGGTCCTGGTGCCACGTCCACACGAGGTGGTCGTTCGAGTTTGGCGACATCTGACATTTCGCGTTCAAACTCGCTCATCTCTACAGTCATTTCGATTTACGTTGTGAATTTAGCGCAGCCGGATCGAGGGATAACGTTCAGACCGCGTACCCGGAATCGGGTGGTTGTCACCGTCGTGATAGGTGAACACGGCTGAGTACTTGACGGTGTCCGATTCATTACGACCTGCCGCATGAAATAATCGGCAATGAAAAAACATGACGTCTCCTGCATCCAATTCGACCTGAACTTGTCGATCCAACAATCCCTGATTTACATCCAAGTCTGTACGCAAGAATAGGTCACGATCTAATCGACCCCGTTCGACGTCTTCAATATGGCTACTTGGGATGACTGAAAGCGCGCCGTTCTCTCGCGTCTCATTCCCGAACGCGCACCAAATCGAGACTAGCTCCGCCTTATCGAATGACCAATATCGTATATCCTGGTGCCAACTGGTAGAACTCGAATAACCAGGATACTTGGTCATCACACAATTGTGGTGGTTTTGACTCAAGTAGAGATTCTCGGTTCCCATAATGGCTGCGAGTGTGTCCTTAATAGACTGTGCGGTCGCTAAGTCGGCAAATACGGACTCTCTTGCATACGCATGAAGTAACCGCCGTGGAGTGTCACCCCCGTGCGCATCACGAGTTGCCGGCGCTCCTGGATAACCGACCTCTGTTTCGAATTCGACCGGACCAATCAGTGGATCAAGGGCTTTTTCCGTCGCGGCATTCAAACGCGCCACGATCGGTTGCGAAATCAGTCCTTTCCTCACGATATACCCTTGCGACGCGAACAACGCAGGTTCAAATCGACTCATCTGTGGGCTAGCTCGTGACATGACTTAGGTTCGTTGGCCGATACACAACTCGCAGGAGTTTAACGATTTTGGTAAGCAACCGTCAATGAATCCGGTATTGATTGGTCTACGGGTAACTGAGAAACGCCGTCAACAGGCGCAAAAAGCCAATATAATGCTTCTGCCGCATGCGCGCTACGCAATTCGTATCAAAAAGCTTCGACCGATCTCGAACGTATTCCTCGCGCGTTTTCGTACAACTATTCAATAGGGTGCTGGTCTCTGACCCAGCTAGTCTGTGCTAACAGCATTTCAAAGGTCGTACATCGGCATTAGTAAGGAGTCGTAAGCAGCGATCTGGACGCCCCACTCGGGCGCGGACGCCGCTACATCAGAATTGACAGATACACCCACGCCTGAAGTCTCAAAACCTACAACCGTCAAGCGACCGCGACGCTTTCTACGCGTATTCCTAAAAGTTGGGCTACCGATTACTTTTATCGCAGTGGCTGGGGGATTTGTCTATGCGACGCTAACGCGCGAACCGCCTACTCCACCACGGTTTGAAGTCGAACCGCCTGCATTACTTGTACAAGTCTTGCCAATGCGGCGTGAATCCGTGCAATTCTCTGTGACGTCGCAAGGCGTCGCAACGCCGCGGACTCGCACGACGATTGTGTCTGAGGTAACCGGTCATATTGTCGAGGTTTCGCCAAATCTGGAGAGTGGCGGATTCTTTACCAAAGATGAAATTCTTGCTCGAATAGATCCGCGAAATTACGAAACTGCACGCAAACGTGCTCAGGCCGATCTGGCGAAGTCAAGAACGATGATTCAGACCGAACAAGCGTTAGCGGCCCAGGCGCTCGAAAACTGGAATACGCTTCGCCGTTTCTCCGCGGATAACGATGAAGCGTCTGATCTAACGCTACGCAAGCCTCAGTTAGCCGAAGCACTTGCAGATCTTGATCTAAACAAAGCGGCGCTCGAGAAAGCAGAAGAGGATCTCGATCGAACTGTGATTCGGGCACCATTTGATGGCATGATCGTCGAGAAACACTCTGATTTAGGCCAGTTTGTTAATACCGGTGCGCAGATTGCCACAACAGTTGCCATCGATCTCGCCGAAGTTCGACTGCCTGTATCACTGAGAGACTTTCAGTATCTCGATCTTGAGCATTTCTCACGTGATCAAACCGTACCTGTTAGACTGACTGCAGACATTGGTCGGGATGAGCCAGCCGTGTGGCAAGGAAGCATCGTGCGATCAGAAGGTATCGTCAATGACGCATCGCGAGTGGTGCACGTCGTTGCACAAGTTGAGAACCCCTATGACAACGCAAATTCGCATGAACATCCCTTGCTGTTTGGTACATTCGTCAATGCGCAAATTGAAGGACGTGAAGCGGGTGACGTTTTCGTCTTGCCTCGACACGCGATGTACGCGGCTGATACCGTTTGGGTTGTCGACGATGCCGATGAGATATACCCGCGGGAACTTACGGTCATTCGATCAGATCGTAATTTAGCCTATATTTCCGACGGACTCTCCGACGGTGATTTAGTGTGCATAACACCTATCGACCAACCACTACCCGGCATGAGGGTCAAATACAGTGAGTGACGATGTATTCGATACAAGCTCAAAACTAACCTCTCAAGACGAGCCGTCAAGCAGAGATAGTGGTCAGCCTCACGATCAACGTGTCACCGGGCTCATAGGGTGGTTTGCAACCAATCACGTTGCCGCGAACCTTATCTGGGTGCTTGTCGTTGGCATCGGGATATACACGCTATTCAACATCAAAGTTGAAACAATGCCGGCATTCGAAACCGAACGCATTCAAGTTTCTATGAGCTATCCCGGTACTTCACCGGAAGATATCGAAGAGACCATTACCGTCAAGATCGAAGAAGCCATCAAGGATATTGAAGGAATTGATCGATATTACTCGTTCTCGAACGAAGGTAATAGTTCGGTAACGATCGTATTGGCGACCGGTTATGACCTCATCGAAGTCACCAATGAGGTGAAAGCAGCCGTAGACAGTATCAGCTCGTTTCCACCGGATGCGTATCCGCCGCGCATTGGGGAGATGACAATGTTCAAACCGCAAGCTATCGCGGTTCAAGTGTCAGGTGACGTAGACCCAAGGACGTTAGCGGAGGTCGCAGAGCAACTTCGAAAAGAAATCATTGCATTGGAAGACGTCTCGTTCGCCGAATTGAACGGCGTTCGTCCTTACGAGATTCGAATCGAAATCAGTGAATCGACACTTCAGCGATATGGTTTAACGCTTGAACGTGTCGCTCAAATCATCCGACAGTGGTCCGTCAATGTGTCAAGCGGCGCGATTGAGACTGAGAGCGGCTCCATTCGTGTCCGCGCAACCGGACAAGCGTATACCGGCGAGGACTATGAAAAGATCACGATACTCACGAACCCCGACGGCACATCCCTAAAACTCGGTCAGATCGCCGCTATTCACGATGGCTTCGTCGATTACAAGAACATAACGCTGTTCAACGGCAAGCCGTCCATTGGCATTCAAGCACTTGCCCGCGGGGAAGAGAATGACGTTGACATCGCCGCGGCAGTAACTGAGTGGGCTGAGAAACGAAGCGCTACGCTCCCTGCATCGATCGATCTAACCGCCTGGGCGAGCTCTGCTTACTACCTCAAAGGGCATCTCACCATGATGCTCAAGAACCTCCTGTTCGGCGCGTTCTTGGTGTTTCTCGCTTTAAGCGTTTTCTTGCATTTGCGCGAAGCACTCTGGGTCGTAGTTGGTTTACCGGTTGCGTTTCTCGGTGCTGTGATATTTCTTCCAGCACTCGATGTCACGATCAGCATGCCAAGTCTCTTCGGTTTCATTGTCGTAATTGGCATTGTGGTAGATGACGCGATCATCATTGCGGAGAGCGCACACGCTGAGACCATGAGTAAGGGTTACAACGTCGCGAGCATCGTGCGAGGCGCCCAACGCGTAGCAGTCCCTGCGACGTTCGGTGTGCTGACGACCGTAGCTGCGTTTATGCCTCTCATGTTCGCAACAGGTCCGATCAAGAACATCATCGTGCCAATCACTAGCGTGGTAATTTTCTGCTTGCTCTTCTCACTCGTCGAGTCGAAGCTCATCTTGCCGTCTCACTTGGCATTGATGAAAAAGTCGCATAGTCGCACGGATGTGGTCGCGGATTGGACACAGAAGCACCTAAAACGATTCGTCGACAACGTATACGTGCCACTCCTCAGACGTTGTATGGAGTTTCGCTACGCAACGCTTTCCTTTTTCTTTATGCTCCTAATCGGTGCTTCGATGCTAGTCGCAAGCGGGCTCGTACCCTTCGGTTTCTTCCCGGGCGGCTCAAGTGATTTCGTACGCGGCGAGATAACTCTTGTTGACGGCGCGCCAGATCAGCTCATGATCGACACCATTGACCACGTCAATGGAGCGCTGGATGAACTCCGAGAGGAATTCCTTGAAGAAACCGGCGACCCTGTCATACAGAACGTGTTTGCCTACACACGCAACCAGAATACCGAGGCACGGTTTCAGCTCGAGCTTTCCAAACTGGGTGAACGTCCCGTCGATACAGCGGAGGTCGCTCGACGTTGGCGCGAAAAAGTCGGTGACTTGGCGCACGCAGAAGACCTGAGTATTTCCGCATCGCAAGGTATGGGAAGTGGCTCTGACCTCGATATCAACCTTCGTGGTGATAACACCGAGACGTTAGAACGTGCTGGTGACGAACTCGTCGAATATTTGCGCGACTTTAACGGCATGTTCAACGTTCAGAGTTCTGCTACTGCCGGACCGAGGGAAATGCGATTGGCCGTTAAACCTGCCGGTCAGGCAGCGGGTTTAACCCTAAGCGACTTGGGCCGTCAAGTGCGCTATGCGCTATATGGCGCAGAAGTACAACGGATTCAACGCGGCAGCACGAACCTCCGAGTGATGGTGAAATACCCGAAGGACGAACGATCGTCCGTAGGTTCACTTGACAACATGTGGGTTAGACTCCCCGACGGATCGAGTGCGCCATTTGACACCGTCGCTGAGTATGAGGAAGATACTGGTTACAGTTCGGTTCGTCGCGAAAACGGTGCTCGGACCCTGGCGGTATCTGCAGAAGCCGAACGCGGCCTCGTCAATCCCCAGCAAGTCCTAGCCACTGCCGAACGGGAATTCTTGCCAGGATTGGTAAGTCGTTATCCTGGAGTGACTTGGAAGGTTGGGGGAACGACGCGAGATGAGATGATTGGGGTTAATTCGCTAATCGTTGCGTTTTCATTCGCCATGGTGACCATCTACGCGTTGATGGCCATTCCGCTACGTTCGTATTTGTTACCCATCCTAATCATGAGCGTTATTCCATTCGGCATCATCGGTGCGGTATTTGGGCATTGGATCATGCGGTCGCTCTTTGACGAGACGATTGTTTTCAACTTCGTCTCAATGATCGGCTGCATTGCGTTGAGCGGTGTGGTCGTGAATGACAGTCTGATTCTAGTTCACTACGTCAAACGCAAACTTGCGGACGGGGCAGACCTCGTAAGTGCAATCACGAGTTCAGGAAAGGCTCGGTTCCGCGCAATCCTGCTAACTTCATTGACGACTTTCTTAGGGCTCATGCCCATCCTCTTTGAACAGTCATCGCAAGCCAAGATGATTGCAAATATGGCGATTTCAATTGCGTTTGGCATTCTTTTCGCAACGATGATCACGTTGATTCTGATTCCTACCTGGATCCGAGCATTGGCGGACATCGGTTGGAATCGCGCTGCTGTCGCTCCGACACCAACGAGCGATCAAGCCGCGAGCTTACCGGCTCCCGCGGGTTAGAGCTCGTCCAAAGTTCTACTGAATACAGTCTCGCGATTCACGGTAACTTGAAGTGATCGTGACTCGCGAGTGAGACGCGCTTCAACGTAGCGATGCTCTTCCCAATTGAGCTCTATGTTGGTCCAAACATATCCGACCGGATCTTGTGAGCCGTCACGTTTGCGCAGGCAGTTATCGACGTAGAGCTCAAGTGCATTAGATTCGTCCACACGAACGACGAATTGTTTGTGGTCAAGATCGAACGTCATCACAGATTCGATCATCGGCTTCCTCGGTAATGATGTGTTAGCACGTCACTTTAGATCGAATTAACAAAGTGCGAAGATTACCGACTCCGAAAGACCGTGGTCGGTCCAGACGTCTCGTGACTACAGCCGAGATACTTCCAAAGATTCCTGATAGCCACGCCAACCACCGTGTGAGGAAATATCGAGAGCTCCAGACATGGCACTCGCGTCACCTACAAATCCATGCACCCACTCACCTTCTTCAAGCTCTACAGAACCAATTGCGAGAGGAGACTCTACGGTTCCGACAAATCCGCCGACTTCCGTCTTGGGTAATGCCCATAACTCGACTTCAATCGGCACACCTTCAGGGTCGTCACGTAGCAATGCTGGTCGAACACCATCCGGTAACGCATAGAGTCGGTAGCTCGGAGTCGTTCGGGTGCGTCTCACAAGATATCCCCCTCGGCGAATCAGTTCCGGATTTAACGGCTGGCCGGACATGTGTGCACCGCACACCGCAAGATACATATCACGATTTGATTTTCGCTCAGGAAAAGTCGCTTGCTCGCCGAGCAAAGCTGCCGCTTCGCGCAACAACGCGACATCAAAACACGCCTCGCTGAGTAGCGTGATCCCGAACGGCATACCTTTTGGTGTTGTACCAGATGGAATGGCAACCGCGCAGAGATCGAGCAGATTGACGCAGTGGCTAAATGTGCCGAGAATTGAGTTGGTCGCGAGAGGATCGCGCTCTACCTCCGCTTGAGTGTAGTGGGTTGGTGCCGTCGGCATTACGAGTACGTCGACGTCCATGAATATCGCCTCGACCTCCCGCCGCAATTCCGCTAAGCGATATTGTGACCGAAAACACTCCTCGGCAGGTAATGTGCGACCCGACTCGATAACCGAACGAGTTACGAAGTGCACCGACGCAGGATTTTCCTTAATGAAATCGCCGACGGCTACGACGCGTTCCGCTAACCAAGGTCCTTCGTACAGAAGACGCCCTGCAGCTAAGAATGGTTCAGGATCGATAGATTTCGCCGTTCCAGGCAGCTCAGAGATTGAAAGTCGATACGAGCTCTCGTATTCTGAGTCATCTAACCAAGGAATTTTGTCCGGATTCAAATACGCAAGCTGCGGACTCACGCGGGTGTACGATCGCGACTCAATAAGCCGCGAGAACGGTTCGAGATCGTCAAACTCACCCGCAATTTCTGCGATCAAATGGGCATCAGCGACACTTTTCGTTAACACCGACACACAATCAAGTGTTCGGCATGCTGGAACAACCCCGCGTGTAGACCACCAACCCCGTGTCGGTTTAAATCCGATGAGACCATTGAACGCCGCCGGAAGTCTGCCTGAGCCTGCTGTGTCAGTTCCAAGCGCGAAGACCACGGAACCATTCCTGACAGCAACAGCCGAGCCGCTACTGCTGCCACCCGCGATGTACTGTGGATCAATTGCATTGGCAACAGTGCCGTACGGTGACCTGGCGCCCGTCAATCCGGTTGCGAATTGATCGAGGTTGGTTTTGCCAATCGGTATAGCACCTGCGTCAAGAAGACGCGAAACAACATAAGCAGAGCACTGAGGTTCGTACGCGAAATCAGGACACCCAGCGGTGGTGGGCACACCTGCTAAATCTATGTTGTCCTTGATGGCAAAAGGGATGCCCCATAGAGGGCACGTCTCAAAATCTAAACTTTCGAGTCTAACTAGGTACTCAGCTAACTCATCTTCGTCGAGCACATGAATCCAAACTGCCTCGTGCGCTGCGAGCGCTCGTTTCCTGGCTTCAAGAGCGACTTCACGCGGACTAACTCGTCCTGCGGCATATTCCTTCCGTAATTCGCCAATGTTCCCTAGACGATTCACGGGACCGCCGCCAGCGATTGGCCTGCTTGTACAGCTTGACCTTTTGAAACAAGCACTTCACCGACAACCCCGCTAACGGGTGCCGTAATCTCGAATTCAGTCTTCATAGACTCTACTACGAAGAGTAGGTCGCCTGCTTCCACCGGCTGTCCTTCCTGAACGTGAATGGACCATACGGAACCAGCGAGCGGACTTGCGACAAACGATTCCCCTATCTCGTCCAACGGCGAAATCGACGCGCCATCGACTTCTTCAGCATCGAATGTCAGAAGACCTCGCGCCTTCCACTCTTCGAGCTCCGTTTCAAACGCCGCTCGACGTTGATCTTCAAAAGCCGTGATCTCGTCGGCGTTTTCTTTGACAAACGTCTTATGCCTATCGAAATCAAACAAACCGTCCTCGATTTTGATTTCATGTGCGCCACGCGGGAACGCTTCGCGCAGTTCAATTAACTCGGCCGCATCTACCTCATAGAACTGGATTCGATCAAAAGGTCGAAGAAGCCAGTGCTTATCGAACGCCTGACCCCGACGGTAGTGATTCCACACTTGAAGCGTCCGACCCACGAATTGATAGCCCCCGGGTCCCTCCATTCCGTAGATGCAAAGGTAAGCGCCTCCAATGCCGACCGAGTTTTCCGCTGTCCAGATACGCGCGGGGTTGTATTTGGTCGTTACCAGCCGGTGTCGTGGATCCACAGTCGTAGCCACAGGAGCGCCGAGATAAACATCCCCAAGACCCATCACAAGATATTCGGCGTTGAAGACGATGTCCTTGACTGCGTCGCGATCTGGCAATCCGTTAATTCGTCGGATGAATTCGATGTTATCCGGACACCATGGAGCGTCCGCTCGCACACTTTGCATATATCGTTCGATGGCTTCTTGGCACGCGGGATCGTCCCAAGAGAGCGGTAGATGCACCACTCGTGAGGCTCGACGTGGTTCTGCCACTCGAGCATGTTCGAAATGGGACGTAAGCGAATCAACGAGCTCACGCGATGTCCACCGTTTGGCGTCAAAGCGAATAAGTAACGAACGAATTCCCGCGGTCGTTTCTAACACGCCGGGAATCTGAGCTTCAGCAATGCCTTTTTCTAATCGATCGACTCGGAGACGAAGTTCGATATCTAGTACGTTGTCACCGAATTCCACTAATATCGAGTCTTGTGCAGCGCGACGCACACGTATGTCATCTACCTCTAAAACGATAGGGTTTTCAACCGCTCGTCTCTGGATCTGAGGTACCGAAAAAGTGTCCGTTGTGCAATCCTTGATCGCATCCTCACGTTCTCGCGCATAGCTTTTCGCGTCAGCCTCCGTTACCGCGACGAGTGTTACCTTGTCGCCGCCACGTAGCTGACCGAGCTTCCATCGATCCGCCTCAATGACGGCACCGGCACATACAAATCCACCCAGGCTTGGTCCATCGGGACCAAGAATGACAGGCATGTCGCCAGTGAAGTCGATAGCGCCGAATGCATATGCGTTGTCGTGGATATTCGAGGGGTGGAGCCCTGCGTCACCACCATCTGGTCGAGCCCACTCAGGCTTCGGTCCTATCAAACGAACGCCTGTACGACTCGAGTGGTAGTGCACCGTCCATTCGGCCGCCAAAAATGCATTGAGATCGTCAGAGGTCAGGAAATCTTCCGTGCAATGTGGTCCCATCGTTATTCGCACGATGTGACGACCTGTCAGATCTGGTAGGGGAATATGCCGTGGCAAGCTCTCTGTCTTCCCTGTCTGATCAACGGACTCACGCAACTTGAGCACGTCACCCGCTGCCAGTGCACGACCATTCAAGCCTCCCATCCCACCTAAGGTAAACGTTGCGGCAGAACCCAGAATCTCAGGAATATCCAGTCCACCGGAGAAGAGCACATAAGCTCGCATACCTACGCTCACTTCGTGCACGGCCAACACGTCATCGCGCTGTAGGTTGATCGGTCGCCATGGTTCAACTTGCTCTTCTCGATCCTCCCGAGTGAGCGTGATCCGCGCGGTTCCCGCAATCAATACCGAAGTCGGACGATGAAACTGGAGCGAAGGACCGTTAACCGTGACCTCAAGGCCAGGTGCGCTTTCGTCGTTACCAAGGCATCGATTACCGAGGCGAAACGAAAGGTCGTCCATCGGACCAGAAGGTGGCACACCTACGTGCCAAAGGTCCATGCGGCCAGGCCATTGCTGAACCGTTGTCTGAGCGCCTGGAGTCAGCACGTCAATGGTGTGAGGACGATAGTCCAATTCGTCAAGTGTCGAGGTATCGTGACAGGCGTTTACAAACGCGTCCGCGCCAAGTGCTTGAAACAGATATTCGCGATTCGTCTCGACACCGTGCAACAAGGTATTTGCGAGTGCATTCCGCAACCTTTGGCGGGCTTCTTCGCGCGATCGGCCGTAGCCAATCACCTTTGCGACTAGTGAGTCATATCGTGGCGAGACATCTGTTCCGGATCGTAACCATGTATCAATCCGCACGTCCGGACTCTGAGGAAAACTGACAACTGACAAAAGCCCTGGCGTTGGTCGGAAGTCGTGATTCGGGTCCTCGGCACAGACTCTTGCCTCGATGGCACACCCAGTCGGCGTCTTTGCCGCATTCAAACTGCTAAGAGGCTCACGTTCATCTGCTGCCAACTCAAGCATCCACTGTACGAGATCTATGCCGTAGACGAGCTCCGTCACGCCGTGTTCAACCTGAAGCCGCGTGTTGACTTCTAAGAATGTTGCGATCTGCCGATCGTCGTCGTAAAGGAACTCGACTGTACCTGCGCTGCGATACGAGACGCTCGAAAGTAAGGCACGAGCGTCCTCGTGCATTCTTTGGCGCACCGCGTCAGGTAGGTTTGGCGCAGGGCATTCCTCGACAACCTTCTGATGACGTCGTTGTAAGGAGCAATCTCGATCCCCCAGAATTGCCACTCCCCCTTTGCCATCACCGAACGCCTGGACTTCCACGTGACGAGGTTTCGCGACGCAACGTTCTACGAAGAGTCGAGAGTCCCCAAACGCCCCGCCAGCAAGTCGTTCAACCGTCGCGAAACGAGATCGTAACTCTGACTCACTGTCGCAGCGTTCCATACCAATGCCGCCGCCACCAGCCGAGCTCTTAAGCATCACCGGATATCCGATGGCCGCCGCTTCATGAAGACCATCCTCTACACCAGAGAGTACACCACTTCCCGGTAGCATCGCGACACCGGCAGACGTTGCTAGTCGTCGAGCCTCGTGCTTAAGCCCAAAACTCTTCAAGTGTTCTGGCCGAGGTCCGACAAACGCTACGTTTCGTTCCTCAAGCGCCTGTGCGAACGCGGCATTCTCGCTAAGGAATCCGTAACCCGGATGAACGGCATCCGCGCCCGACTGTCTGACGATCTCAAGGATTTTGTCTATATCGACATAAGTCTCGGTGACGCCACCATCACCGAGCGAATACGCTTCGGCCGCAGCATCCACGTGCATCGACCCTCGGTCGTCGTGTGCATAAATCGCTACACTCGCGACGCCCATGGCATCGAGCGTACGGCATATCCGAACCGCGATCTCGCCTCGATTCGCGATGAGGACTTTATTGAACATGGGTTCTTGAGTGAATTGATTAATTCAGGTTATCTAGTAGTAGGTTGCCACACGACTAACTCGATCGGAGTTGGGTTGTAGCCGTTGCAGGGGTTGTTAAGTTGAGGGCAGTTCGAGATAAGTACCAAGATATTCATCTCTGCGACGAGCTCTACGTACTTCCCCGCCGCACTGATCCCATCTTCAAACGTCAAGCTTCCTTCAGGTGTCACCGGAACGTTCATAAAGAAATTGATGTTGTGCGTAATGTCGCGTTTCGTTAGTCCCCACGCTTCATGCTGATTTACTGCAAGTAACCAGCTATCCCGGCAACTGTGCATGCTTTTCTTCTCAAGCGCATACCGCACAGTGTTGCTCTCACCCGCACAAGCACCACCTAAGGTATCGTGACGCCCACAGGTGTCCGCGACGATGGTCAACATTGGGTTCCCTTCATCTGAAAGCAGTGTCGAACCAGTCGTCAAATAAAGGTTTTGCTGCTCCCGCAGTGTGTCAAAAGCACTATAGCGTTCATACGGGTTATCCGCATTGAAAAATAACGTGTCCACCGCTTGATTGCCTTTCAGATCAGTGATCCGAAACGTGTCACCCTTGCTAATCGTGTCGATCCAGTAATCACCTGCCGGAACCGTTTCCTTTCTGTTTGCGTGATCAACCTTTAAATGACTTTCGCTCAGCATCTCAAAATCCCTCCCTATCTCATGTCCCGAGCGAATACAAATAGTTGTTCATGTATCCGCGCGTGTTTTCTTCCCTAGAGGTTCGGCAGGGGTCGTCGTCTCGCATAGCTGCCGCAAGGCTTAGCCGATAGCCGATAGGACAGCGTGGGTACTCCAGTGCCGGATTTAAGGGGTGAGGACAGGTGTGAAGTACCACGAGCGTTGGCATTTCGAAACGCAATGTGACCGAGTCGCCAGGCTTGGAGTGACGTTCAACAAAGTCCATCGTGCCATCCTCCCTTACGTTGACTCGTGAAAACCAGTTCACGTTTGCAGCGAAATCACGACGCCCTAAACCGTACTTGCCAAGCTCAACCAGAAACGAATCGCGACCGTTGCGAAGGTAGTCATTCCGTGCTTCCTGATATGACAGCGCTCCCCACTTGCGGCGAACGATATCTGCGTTACACGTTCCGCTTGATGCATCATGCCAACCCAAATCATCTGCGACGATAGAACAGAAGATCCGACCCATATCGGAATAGAGGCAATGCCCTTGCGTCAGCCGAAACGTGTGCTGACACTTCAGCGAGTCTGGAAGGTTCAATCGTTCAAGCGGATTGCCTGGGTTGTAAGCCAACATGGCAGCGTTTCCCCCACCATCGATATCTACTAGTTCCAGCTGGACCCCCGGGTTGAGTACAAACGACCAATGGCTTCCACCTGGCAATACATCCTCGTAAAGCACGTCGGTTTCCAAGACTTCTCCCTACTCTTGTCCAGGTTTAACGTTCATCGTGTCAACGATGGAATCGAGTCGCCGATGGTGCCCGACCGGTAAATCAAACGTGATAGTGGCGCCGTATAGATCAGGGTTGTGTGGATCAACTCGCGGTTTGTCGAAGACCAAGAGTCTCGAACCTAGACTGAATCCCTCAGCGATGTCGTGCGTGATCATAAAGACGGTCAAATCCAGCTCAGCGAATAAATCGAGTAATAACTCGTGCATGTCTGAGCGATAGCCTGGATCCAATGCGCCAAATGGTTCATCAAGCAACAATATCCGAGGCGCTACAACGAGCGTTTGTGCTAACGCCAAACGTTGTTGCATACCGCCAGAAAGTTCTGAAGGGTAGCTGTCGGCTGTTCGCTCAAGGCTGACTTTCGCAAGCATCTCGCGCGCGCGTTCCTCGTTTTGTGCACGTCGCCGCCCAAACGTCCGCCCTAACCAACGAGCATGCGACAGTTCAAGACCCACCAAGACGTTTTCAAGCACCGTCAGATGTGGAAACACCGAATACCGTTGAAATACGACGCCTCGATCAACACTTGGCTCCGGTGTCAACGGTTCACCATCGACCACCAACGAACCTTCACTGGGTTCGACCTCACCTAGCAGCATGCGAAGAAACGTTGTCTTGCCGCAACCTGACGCTCCGACAATGGTGACAAATTCGTTCTTCTTCACGTGAAGAGAGACTTTCTCTAGTACGGTCTTATCAAGATACCTTTTCCACACGTTGCGGATTTCGATCACGACTACGCACCGTACCAAGGAAACAAACGCCGATTTAATCGTCGCAGTCCGAAATCGAACGTGAACGCAAGGAAAGTGATCCATGCCACGTAAGGCAGGATGACATCCATCGCAAGATATCGTCGAACTAGGAATATCCGATACCCAAGACCGTCCGTAGATGCTATCGCTTCGGCCGCGATTAGAAACAACCAAGCACTTCCAAGAGAAAGTCGAACGCCGTCGATGAGGCGCGGTAGCACTTGTGGCAACACCACTCTTAATGCCACCTGCCAACTCGTCGCATCAAGGGTTTGTGCCTTGATAAGCTGCTCACGAGGTAATTCACGTACGCGTTGCTCAATATCTCGCATCAGGAATGGCGCTGTACCTAACAAAATGAGCATGACCTTCGCTAGTTCGCCAACCCCAAAGACGATGAACAAGATCGGCAATATCGCAAGCGGCGGGATCATCGAGAGTGCGCGAATTGCGGGCGACCAGAATGCTCCGAACCATGGCACAAGCCCGTTCGGAACGCCTACTAGCAGGGCTACTAGTGCGGCGAGGAATACCCCCGTAGCGAGTCGCGTAAGGCTCGCCGCCGTATCGATCCAGAATATGTACTCCCCGGTTCGTCGATCGGGTTCAAACGCGACCCGTTCGATGGCTGCTCCGATCGTCTCTAGATCGGGAAGCAGCTTGTCATCCGGGTTCTCCGCGAGACGGATACTTGAGGCGACGACATATAGGATTAGTGCGAGCGCAAACGGGATCGCAGCGCTCGCAACAATGCCTAGTCCTCTTGGGCGTCGATTAATCAGACGCATAACGACCGACCGCTATTTCGACCGGTGACTCCGGATTAGATCTCTCCGTCCGCAGCCATCTGCATATAAGTCGAGTCGAACCGAAGCTTCACGTTTGAGGTAGAACCTAGCACGTCGCCGTTCGGAAGTTCGATACCGATGTAATCTGGTCCTGGCGCACCTTCTCCGAGCAAGCCGTGCTCGAATGAGAACTCAGCGACATTTGTCATGGTCTCTCCAAGCGCATCCGAACTCACGAATTCGACAGCCGGTGCGGGTTCGAAGAACATTTGCGTTGCTGCGAGTTGAGCGTCGTACCCTGTTAGGTCGGTGCCGGAGGCATCCGCCATATGAGTTTTCGCGTTGATCGACGATTCGTCGCTAGCCGCCATGATTGCCATTGTCTCGTACCATGCACCGACAAGTGCTTTGGCGAAACGAGGATCTTCAAGTGCTTCCGTACTTACCACGAGCATGTCGATGATCTCACCAGGAATCATCGACGAGTCAAATACCGGGGAAACCTCAGGCATCGATTGAACCTCAGCGAGAAGCGGGTTCCATGTAACGACTGACGTCACGTCATCACTAGCAAACGCCGCCACAATATCGGCGTCTGACGTGTTGACGACGGTAAGATCCCGTTCGGTCATGCCAACACCAGTGAGCGCACGTGCTAGCAGGTAGTGAGATACGGACAGCTCGACAAGATTAACGTTCTGTCCGCGAAGGTCAGAAACAGACTTATCGGCTCCTTTCAATACGATGCCATCGTTACCATTGGAGAAATCGCCGACAATCAGCGCCGTTGAGTCCACACCACCGGCAGCGGGGATCGTCAATGCGTCCATATTCGTCATGGCGCAACCGTCAAACGCGCCGACCGTGTATTGGTTGATCGACTCAATGTAGTCGTTGAACTGAACCACCTCGATCGTGATTCCGTACTTATCCGCCCACTTGTCGACGATACCTGATTCCGCCGCATAGGACCAAGGCATCCAACCGACGTAGATACTCCACGCGATGCGATAGTCGTCCTTTGCTAGAGACGGTAGCGCGAACACGCTCAGCGTCAAAGCAAGCGCTGTTGTTAGAAATGAGCGAACAGAGAGTCGAGTCACGGGAAAGTCCTTATCTATTACGATGCGGAAGTGCAAGCGCACCTTCGATGGACTATACCAAGCAATATCCATGCCAATCTAGATTGCACTCAAAATGACCGCATCAAATCTATATTGCACTGAAATTAGCCGTTTAACGGCTGAATTTAGCGCAAATATTGAGCACGTTAGTTCATTTCATAATATTGGCCGCTTTCGAGCCAAGCAACGTGCTTCTATTAGCAAACGGTTGCCGCCGAATTCCAACACATGACGCACGTCTACTCTCGAACTTTCATTATCCGACTCGCCGTAAGAACCCGCCATTCAGTGCGGGGATGTGAGGCGTAGCCACGTTAGCGTGACTTTGGGGTCGCACGTTGATCTTGACGACTCGTCGTGACACTGAGCGCCGACCAGACCCCCGCCATCGGGGCATTTCCGTAGATATGGTGGAATCACTATAATTTGCCACGTCAACGATGTCATGCTGAAGCAAGTCCGATGGGTCGGTTCGAGCAAAGTGGATCTGAAGCGGTTTCCTGACGCCGTGCAAGATCGCTTCGGCTTCGCGATATACCAAGCCCAGCTAGGGCTGCGCCACCACGACGCCAAACCCCTGAAGGGGTTCGGCTCTGGCGTTCTGGAGGTGGTCGTGCGCCACGACGGCGATGCGTATCGGGCGGTCTACACCGTCCGTCTCGAATCCGCCGTGTATGTCTTGCACTCCTTCCAGAAGAAAGCACGACGCGGCATCGCCACGCCGAAGAAGGAACTGGACCTCGTCCAGCGTCGGCTGCGGGTGGCCGAGCGGCATCACCTCGATGAGCAAGGTGGAGGATAGAACCATGACGCCATCCGACTCGAACATTGAACTGGGCAGCGGCAACGTCTTTGAGGACCTCGACCGGCCGGGGGCCGACGCCCACCTGCTGAAGGCCGAACTGGTCGTGCGCATCGACGCGCTGGTACGCCAGCGCGGCATCACTCAGGCCGAGGCCGGACGGCTGCTCGGGCTCACTCAGCCCGACATCTCGAGGCTACTCAGAGGCGATTTCCGCGAGTACTCCTTGGAACGCCTGTTTCGCCTGCTGAACGTGCTCGGGCGCGACATCGACATAGTCGTCGGTCCTTCGCGTTCGACCGAGGGCGGGAAGCTGCGCATCGCCGCCGATACGGGCTGACCTTGGGCGCAGGATGTACCCTCTGTTGTGTTTTCCCCCGTTCGCCAAAACCGTTTCCACAGTGCCTCAAGAGTGGAGTGCCTACCCCTATGTCAGCACGTGAATTGACTTGCCCGACCTGTGCCGCGGAGCATGACCGGGGCATTAACGCTACGCTGAACATCAATCAGCAAGGCATTCTGAAATTAAGGTCGAAAGGAATATTCGTCTCTGCTTGTGGAGGCCCGCGTAAGACACGCACACAGCCCGCTGCTGCCTGAGAAACAAGAAGCCCCATCCTTTAGGGTGGGGAGTAGTCACTGAGAAACCAATCGATTAATTCGGGATTCAAATCTTCTGGATACGTGTGTGCTAGATCCCTGATCTCGCGATAAAGCACGTCTGCGCCGGCTGCCGAGAACGCATATTCCGCCGTTTGCGCGATATCTACGGTAAACATCCAATCCAAGACGCCGTGCGTAATACAGATAGGCAAGTTATTCAGCCGTTCCTTTGACATCATTTCGATCAGTAGCGGATGAAAACTCGCCGAGCACGGCGATAAGTGTGTGAACGGGGATTCGTCCGTGCACCCAGATACGTACGTAAAGGTCCCGCCATCGCTCATTCCGGTCAGCAACAGTCTGCTCGCATCTACATTCACGATATTGCGAATCGACTCCAATATCCCATGAAGATTCGGTGAGTCCTGGTCTGGCCCCATGATCGCCCAGGTACCACCCACCGAAGTTGGACTCACCAATATCAGTTCTTCGGAACGAGCGGTCCGCAACCAGGACCATAGAAAAGTTGAACCATGACCGCTCCCACCGTGCAATGCAAAAACGACTGGATACGATCGATTAGCGTCATAGGTTTCTGGAACGTAAAACGAAAACCCACCGCGCTGTTTTCGGTCATTCTCAACGTGGTGAACTCCTCGTAAATCGGAGCCGCTCTCATTGTCAGTGCTGCTAACCCTCGCTCGATCTTGTCTTCGGGAATCTAAGAAAAATCGATGAATCAAACTGAAATGAGATGCGAGCGGAAAAAGCGCTTCATACACTCTAGCGCGTGCACCTAGCACACGATATATCGGCATCATGTCATTGGTGTTAGTTCCAACTTCGTCGAGCGACTCTAAGCTACGAAGCGCATGACGATATGCCTCTGAAACTAGATTGCGGATCGGCGTCGCTTCCGGAAGCCAATCCGTTTCACGCAAGCCGCCTGACGCCTGTCGTAGGGTCTGTCGCGTCGCGAGCAGCTCACCACATATTGATTCCATAGTGCCCGGTGCAAGATATCGAGCACTGCGTTCGAACACTCGCAGTCCTGTCAGCAAAGGCTCAATGACGCTCAGGAGAACGTCTTCAAAATGTTTTTCTTCCGCCATATTTGCATATTAAGGATTGAGCGGACTCAAGATAGGCAAGCGCTCCAAATCGCCGCAACAGTCAACGTTCACGCATTAGAATCTTGTCATTGTGTAATCTAATCCAAGAACCATGAGTTTGACTTGGTCACACGCATTCGTCAACGTGAAGCACCTCGACGCGATGGTGGATTTCTACACGAGTGCCCTTGGTTTTCACGTCAACGACCGAGCAGACGGCGTTGCCTTTCTTTCCCAGCTTGATGATGAACACCATCAGATCGCATTCAAAGAGGATGCTAACCAAGGTACAGAGACGAGGCGTGTTGGACACTTCGCGTTTCGGATCGATTCATTAGAAGAGGTCAAGGAGCTTTACAAAGCCCTCTCTACGCGCGACGATGTTGGTAAGGTCGTGCCTATTACGCACGGAAACACGTGGTCGATCTACTTCCACGACCCAGAACGAAATGGAATCGAAGTGTTCTGTGATACGCCTTGGGATGCCACTCAACCCTTCGCAGAATCCTGGGACCCGAACCTTAGTCGAGAAGAGCTGGGGAGTTACACGACCGGTCTCATCAAAGAGCGTGGCGATCTCAAGCCGAATCCGCGCGCACACGTCGAATTCGGTCGCGTGTAACCACTTCAACGATATAAACTCAACGGTAACATACCACGCCACGCGATCCGCACGGCGAATACCGACGCTACACAAGACTTTCTGACTACGAACGTGAAAACGCCAGGAGCAACGAGCAAGCATGAAACCTGAACGTAAATTTGATCGAACGGTCGAGGATGTTGGCAACATCCTCAATATGGAACACTTCAATCTCACCGTCCCCGATCAGCAACTTGCCGCTCTCTTTTACGTCACCGGATTGGGGTTCACCCGGGATCCTTACATCGACTTTGGTACCTTCAATATGTGGATCAATGTCGGTGAACAGCAGTTCCACTTACCGAAAAAGGACGCTCAAAAGTTTCGTGGCACGATTGGGGTCACGATTCCAAACCATGACGATCTCAAGCGGAGATTGAACGGTATCGAGCGTTGGATGGGTGGGACCGAATACACCTGGCAAGAGGTTGACGATTGCATCGATGTAACTTGCCCTTGGGGAAACGCAATACGAGTCCATCAGCCAGAAGACGATACCGGCATGGCGCTTGGAATCGCATATGCCGATATGCATGTACCAACGGGTTCAAGCGACGGCATTGTCAAGTTTTATGAACAGATCTTCGACTCTCCTGCGGAAAAAATCGAAGACAACACTGGTACATACGCTCAAGTGTCGATGGGTTACAACCAGATCTTCCGCTTTCGTGAAACCGAAGAGAACATTGACCAATACGATGGCCACCATATCGCAATCTATGTATCAAATTTCTCTCGACCTCATCACGCTCTCGCAGAACGAGACTTAATTACCGAAGAGTCCGATCAACATCAATACCGATTCCAGACGATCGTCGACCCAGACTCGGGTGAGGAACTCACAGAGATTGAACACGAGGTGCGCAGTCTGCATCACCCAATGTGTAGGCGCAATCTAGTCAATCGCAACGCGTCGCAGACATTCGGCAACTATCGCCACGGTCGCGACGTTTTCGTACCGTAGTGGTTGCATCGGGTGATGAAGCCCCGTACTACCTGCCACTCAGTGATGAGATCGATGTCTTCCTCGCAGCCTATTCGCAACGATTACCGGTACTGCTAAAAGGTCCAACAGGTTGCGGTAAAACGCGTTTCGTCGAACACATGGCTTGGCGGATCTACGGTGATGACAATCTGGTTCGCAGTCCAGTCAAGCAACCACTCACAACCGTTTCGTGCCATGAGGATCTTTCCGCAACAGATTTGATGGGGCGGTACCTCCTCCACGACGACTCAACCGCGTGGCAGGACGGACCGCTTACCTCCGCAGTTCGGCATGGTGGGATCTGCTATCTAGACGAGATTGTCGAAGCACGTAAGGACACAACCGTTCTTATCCACTCGCTCACCGATCATCGCCGGATTCTGCCGATTGACAAGACGAACGAATTACTCGAAGCGCATTCTGACTTCCTGTTGGTGATTTCCTACAACCCGCGTTATCAAAGCATTCTCAAGGATCTAAAACCGAGTACACGGCAACGGTTTGTGAGTCTCGAATTCGACTATCCGACTGAGGAGCGCGAGGCGGAGATCATTCAAGTTGAGAGTGGCATAGACGAGAACAGCGCGAAGACGCTTGCGAAGGTCGGTGTCCACATCCGCAACCTTCGTGAGCATGGATTTGAAGAGGGCGTGAGTACGCGTTTGCTTGTCTACGCAGGATCTCTCATGCGACAAGGTATCGCACCACGACGGGCGGCCAATGCGGCATTGGTACATGCGCTGTCAGATGACCGTGAGGTCCAGCAAGCGATTGCCGATATCGTTGACGTAGTCTGGCCTTGACTGGGCTCAGCGAAGTCGAGCGCCCGCTTGCGCTCTTCACACAAGGTTTGGCCAATCGCATCCCGATCTTTCACTATGCCGACCAACGACACACGATCAGCAGCTCAAATCTCTGCGAGTTGTTTCTGCCGCAGGAATTCGACTATTTCGACGAACCAGAGGCTAACCAGGACGCGTATCGCTGGCTTGTTATGCAGCAGCTCGCGTTTCGTCGTTACGACACATTGTCGTTCTCTATTGAGCGCGCGAGACAACTGATTCCATATCTCGCCGCGCAACCGCTACCCGCTGCCCATCGCTCACCTGACCTAGACCTTTTCTATCGGCGCTTCCCGAAGCCCGAATTAGCGAGTTACCTTTTCTACATACTAGAGGAATACCGAGTCGGCAACTTAATGGTCGCCGAGTTTCCTGGCTCCCAACGGATACGGCAGCAATATAGGATCTTTCGACTAAGCTCGACGCTTGTACCAACCCAATCGCCATACGCCGAAATCATGGAATTAGATATGGCGCTAAACCAACCTGGTTCGTTGACTTCCACGCATCAAGCGTTCGTTACGCCGATCTTGAACGAGCCTTCCTCCGTGTATTCGACAGCGATCGCAACGGTCGACTGTTATGAAGCGCTTTGTAGTGGTATGGAATCAACGACGACAAACTCGTCTCAAGCCGAATTCGAGGAACAGATCGAGCTCCCCATGCTGCAGCGTGCCGCTCGCCTTGAGGATTGGCAAGCGGAACTGCATGATCTTGACGCTGAACTACTAGCCATGACGATCGGTGAGAACGTCGAAGCTTCGCAGTCCGCGAGCGAAGAAGCGCTTGACGGCAGCGTGCGGGAAGCAGATGTTGAACTAAAGCAGGAGCGAGATCAACTACAGCGCCGAATTGACATGGAGAAATCTCTGCTCTCCTCCTATGAACGCCATCAAATCATTGATCGTCCACACTTCCGATACGATGAGTGGGATTACTTGCACCAAACATGGTTGAAAGCGTGGTGTTCCGTCTACGAGATACGCGAAGACCACGCGCCTCAGGAATCAGCAAACGATTTGCTGAAGCGCATTCAATCGCTAATTCCGGCAGTTAGGAAGAGATTTGAGCAAGTCAAACCTGTCGGGATGCGTCGCGTACCGCGAAGTCTGGATGGAGATGAATTGGATCTCAATGCCATCGTCGAGGCTCGTGCGGACACGCATGCAAGCGTGTCTCCGACCGAGCACGTATATGTGCGCACAGAGAAGAAGCAACGCGACGTGGCCGCTTGCCTGCTTGTCGATCTGTCCGCATCGACAGATGATCCGATCACTCTAGACGATCCCCCACACCTGCCGGAAGATGAGGAGGATCCCTTCGACGACCCATATCTCCACGGCGCAATCGATTTCGATCCGGATCAAACCGAGACTGACACGCCCCGCAAGATCATTGATGTACAAAAAGAATCCGTGCTACTGTTAGCGACCGCCCTTGAGAACCTTGGTGACTTGTATGGCGTATACGGATTCTCCGGCTACAGTCACGATCGCGTGGAAATCCACATTGCCAAGGAATTCAATGAGTCGCTTAATCGTCGTGCGGTGAACGCCATCGCTGCGATGAAACCCCTCCGCTCAACGCGAATGGGACCGGCGATTCGGCATGCGACGCACAAGCTACTTACGACCGGTAGTTCATTGAAGGTGTTACTGGTAATAAGTGATGGATTCCCGCAAGACAGTGACTATGGTCCAGATCGTAGTGACCACGAGTACGGGATTCAGGACACCGCGAAAGCAGTCCACGAAGCTCACGAAAAGGGGGTTCAGCTGTTCTGCATCACCGTGGATGTATCAGGTCACGACTACCTGCGGCATATGTGCCGCGAAGATCAATACTGGGTAATCGAGGACACCGAGGAATTGCCAAACGCGCTCCAGTTCGCGTATCGGAAGCTCACCTTCTAGATAAAGAAACGGCCACCTTCGATTGGTGGCCGTTTTACTCACTTCGGCAAGATGGTACTTCTTAACGTGTGGCTAATTCGACGTAGTTATCGTCGAGAAAATGTTTAGTCATCCCCGCCAAAAATGCCGAGTAAAGAAAGGATGTTCACAAACAAGATGTAGAAACCGACAAACAGTTGGTTTGCTGCCAGAATGTAATTTCGTTCACCGCCTAACACGATCGCGCTTGTTTGATAGAGGATCAATGCACAAGCCACCACGATCATGAATATAGAGATAAGCATGACAAATGGCGACATGGGGATGAAGAAACTCAATGCGATGATGCCGAGTATGACAAAGAAAGAAACGGTGAGAAAACTACCGAGCCAGCTGAAATCCTCTCGCCGTACGATCGTATACGCCGATAAGGCGAAGAATGTTGCCGATGTTAAGGCGAATGCTTGCACTACCAACCATGGATGCACAGCCAGGTAGACACCAAGGATGGGGGCAATGGCGAGGCCAAGGAAGCCCGCAAACACGAACGACCAGAACAAGCCCCAGCCTGAATCTGCGGTTTTCTGTACCGCAAACGAAAGACCAAAGAAACCGATCAGGTAGATGAAGAAATTCATCATGCCGAGACCCAGTGCCATCGCGACGAACGACACGAGCGCAGCGAAGCCGATGGACAAACCAAGCATGAGGTAGGTGTTTCGCAGAACACCATTGATTTCAACCGCTTGTTGCCCTGATACGTGTGCTAACCCGGTTAATGCCATGTTTTTGCTACCAGTTCCTCAGATTTGTTCCAGTCGGAATTATGTATCGTCTCAGTCACGTAGTTGCGACCAAACGGTATGCGAATCGCTCGTTTAGACAACCACTGATTTCATCGAGTTCATCGAGGCGATCCCATCATCCTCAGCCTTAGTCAATACATAGTGTCGAATCCGACACATTTCAACACCAGTCGTTCGTCCCGACGCAGAAACAACTCGGTTTGTCGAAAAGAGGCTTCTTTCACGCGCTCACAAAAGCGACCGAAATGTCGAACAAACCTTGTGAGTAAGTATCGAAAAGGCTCTACAGGCGCGTAATATCTCAAATACTAAATTTCTAATAAGACGCACAAATCAGATAATGAAGTCCATTTATAGCCTTTGATCGCATGAGCCGCCGATTCGTTATTCCAGTTGTGGGCGCATTCGTCTTGACCTTGAGCGCGTGTTCGCAACTGTCGGAACAAGAGTGTCTCTATATGAGCTGGCATGCAAGGGGTGTGATGGACGGGGCCGAGGGTGCGCCACCGAGCAAGATAAACGAATATCAGAAGAACTGTGCCAAATATTCGGTGCGAGTCGACCAAAACACCTATGAAGAAGGGCGACAAGAAGGCGCCATGCGTTACTGTACTCGCACGAATGGTTTCAACGCCGGCATTAACGGTGACCCATACCTGTATGCGTGCCCAGGAGCCGTCGAGCGGACCTTCCTAAGCGGCTATCAACCAGGTCGATTGATGTGGACCGCCATTAACAATCTTCAAAGTGCCGAATCGACAGTAAACGCAAGCACGTACCGAATTCAGGGCATCGAAAACCAAATCGATCGTCTCTACGTCGAGCTTGACGATCCAAGCTTGACGGATAAAACACGAAGTGAAATCCAAAACCGCATTCGTTGGTTGCGACGAGACATCGAGAACGAAAGAGATAGGCGTAGAACTAACGAACTGAGGATTCCGGAATTGCTAGATCGATGTAGAGACAGCAGAGAAAGGGTGCAGTCGCTCGGCTTCGTTGTCGCTGATGTTTGCTATTGAGGACTACAGTTAAACTACGCAAAACCACGTTCGCTTAGTAGCTCGTATCTGGCCGATCAACCATCAAATTGGGTCTTCGCTAACCAGGTTTCGGCATGAGCTATCTCAGTAATTTCTCGCGAATTAGTTTTTTGCTCTCGTCTAGCTGACTCAGGGACTGTTAGGTCAGCGCAAGTTGCCACTGCGTGCCCACGTTCGGTTCCCGCCGCCGAAAGGCGCAATGACCGAACCATCAGCCTACAAGTCTTTTGTCGAATGCGATATGGATACACTGACTCGGCTAGCCGAATATCTTGTGCAAGCGATCGCGAAAGGTGTAGAAAATGTCACCGAGTCACTCATCGAAATACAACTTACTTGTGTCAATGCATCGACGATTTCGTTTCAATGTGTCGCTCCGTGAATCCGTGAGTATCTACACCTGGAGTCAATCCTCCAGCGTACGACGTCGCTTCTCGGCTGTGCTAGGTTTCCTCATCGGCATGCTGACCCTTCCCATTTGGGCAGAGCCGACCAATGAAGAGAAAACCGTACGCGCCGATTCGGAAGGTACTGCACGTGAACAACACGATGAACGATTCGCCCTTGTAGACGAGGTATTGGTGGTAACGGGCAGTCGTGTGCGACAGCGGTCGCTTGACGACTCGATGGTGCCAATCGACTCGATTGCCGCCGAAGAATTGGCACGGCAAGGATCGACCGAACTCGACATGCTCCTTCGCAATATCGTGCCATCATTCAATGTGAGCGCTGTTTCAGGCGACGCCGCGGTGGTTGTACGTCCGATTAATCTCCGCGGCCTCGCGCCAGATCACACGCTGGTTTTGATCAACGGCAAGCGCCGCCACCGCGGCGCTGTCATCCTGTGGCCACGCATCGGCGTCTCACAAGGTGCGCAGGGTCCAGATCTGTCTGCAATTCCCACTATCGCGTTCCGTAGGGTCGAGGTGCTTAGGGACGGTGCATCTGCGCAGTACGGTTCCGACGCAATCGCAGGCGTCGTTAACTTCATGCTCAAGGATGCCGATTCGGGAGGAGCAGTGGAGGTCCGATACGGTGAATACAGCAAAGGCGATGGGCAATCCGCTTCCATCGCCGCTAATGTCGGGTTCCCCTGGTTTGACGCAGGATTCCTGAACGTGAGTATGGAGTACGGCGGTGCTAAGCCCACACTCCGCGCGACTCAACGATCCGATGCCGCCATTCTGATCGCTGCGGGGAATACCGACGTCGCTAATCCTGCACAGCGCTGGGGCAAAGCGGAGGTCGAAGACGACTCGAAGCTTTGGAGCCATTTCGGTCGTGCTTTTGGAGACAACGTCCGCGTGTACGGCCATACGAACTATGCCCGCCGACAGGTAGGGAGTCGCGACTTCTTTTTCCGAAATCCAAACACCCGATCCGGCGTATACAGTGTAGATGGCGGAGCGACACTCCTCGTTGGAGATGTGCTTGACAGCACTGACGGAGTGATTGATGGATCTGCGGAGTGCCCGAGGGTGACTATTTCGAACGGTCTGCCCAACGAGACGGCCTTAGCTCATGTCAAGAATGACCAAAACTGCTTTACATTTCAGGATCTCTTCCCCGGCGGTTTTCAGCCGACCTTTGGCGGGAAACGATTTGATGGGTCATTTTTGGTTGGTGTGCGCGGCACGACCGCCAACACGTTGTGGGACTTTAGTGTAAGTTCTGGCGTGAACGAGGTCGACTTTTTCCTGTTTGATAGTGTCAACGCTTCCTTGGGTCTTGACACGCCGACTGCCTTCGACCCTGGGTTTTACCGTCAACGGGACACGAGCATGAATCTCGACCTTTCCCGACAAGTCGGTACTCGATTTGAGCTTGCAAGCGGAATCGAGTGGCGAAATGAACGTTTTCGTATCGGATTGGGAGACGAGGCTTCTTGGCGAATCGGTCCCTATGCGGCTCAAGGATTTAGTGCCGGATCGAACGGATTTCCTGGATTTAGCCCCATCGCAGCTGGCAAGTGGGACCAGGCAAATGTCGCGATCTACGGAGAAGGGGAATATAGATCTGCAAGCGGCATATGGGAACTGGCGGCGGCTCTCCGGCTCGAGGATTTCGAAAAATTCGGCTCGGTGCTGAACGGCAAACTAGCTGCACGCGCGGAGGCCCGACCTAATCTCGCTTTCCGGGGCAGCGTCAACACCGGATTTCGCGCACCTACGCCAGGCCAGCAGAACGCCTTCAACGTCTCAACCCAGTGGGCGCCCGAGCTGATGGAACTGGTTAACAACGGCACAATACCGTCCACTTCCCGGCTCGCATCGCTGCGCGGCGGAAAGCGACTCGAAGCGGAAAAGTCGCGCAACCTAACGGTCGGCGCGGTGTTTGAGCAAGGTACACGGGCATTGAGCGCAGACCTATTCAGAATAAAACTCGACAATCGCCTTGGAATTACGCAACTGTTCGAACTGCGCCCAAGCGAGGTGCAGCAACTGCTTGAGGAAGGCATTACAAGCGCTGCGAATTTGTCAAACTTCAGGTTCTTCGCAAACGATTTCAAAACCCGTACTGATGGATTAGACGTCGTCGGTGAATGGCAACCGATGTTGTTGGACCACCGCACGCGATTTGCGGTTTCACTCAACATCACCAAGACCAAAGTCGTGGCGAGCAACCCACAGTTGGTGGATGATCGCCGTATTCGAGAAATCGAAGAAGCGCTGCCAGATACCCGCCTGAACTTTAGCGTCCATCACATGATTGAACGCTTCGATATCTCGGGTAGGCTTCGCCGGATTGACCGATGGTACGACGCCCGGGATGCTTTCACGTACGACGGGCTCACGCTGGTCGATCTCGAGTTAACCATGCAATTGCGCGCATCCACGCGACTGTCAGTCGGTCTTCGAAACGCGCTTGACAACGAAGGCGGACGCAACCTGAACCCAACTGCAATAGGTAATCTCTTCAGTTCGCGCGCACCTTTCGACACCAACGGTCAGTACGGCTATGTACGACTCGTATACGATTGGAGCATCAACCGATCGGGACACGGTGAGCGTTGATCGGTCTTCCAGCGCAGTACAGGATCGAGATCTCCAGTTCGACGCATAGGAACTGCCGCACATCTGTATACGTCATGGTGGCGTATTACGGGATTCCGGATCGACTACGGAGCACTAGCTTGACGGCTGCATGAATTAGTCTGAATACCGTCCTTGCCGCTAAGCCAATGACCTTCCGTTAGCTTACTGATCACTCGCTGTCTCCCGATACCTAATTACGTCACGCGCTAGAGACAGTTAAATTAGAAAATATGGCAAGTTTGAGTATTGCAACGTTAATCACGGTTCATTTTGGACCAGAACGGAAAATTTAAAAAGGAGACAACAGATGGTTTGGCAACCTGAAGTTGAGGAACTCGAACGCCGAAGAGCGTTTTCTGAGGAAATGGGCGGCGAAGCCGGTATCGCGGAGCAGCGGCGACGAGGGAAGCTCACCGTTCGAGAACGTATCCGCCTTATCGCCGATAACAGCGAGTTTAAGGAAATCGGGCAACTTGCTGGCGCAGCAACTTACGAACATAACAAACTCGTGCACGTTCGCCCTTCCAACATGGTCATTGGAACCGCTAAGATCGATGGACGCACCGCGGTCGTAACTGCGGGAGATTTCACCGTACGAGGCGGTTCAGCGGACGGATCTATTGGAAACAAAGGCGGCCACGCACAGACCATGGCTGCGGAATGGAAGCTCCCATTTATCCGCTTGCTTGACGCAACCGGCGGTAGTGTTAAGACGTTCGAGCAAATCGGCCGCACCTACATCCCAACGAATCCGGTGACGCCGGGTATCGAAAAATTGCTGTGTGAAGTACCCGTCGTCGGCGCAATCCTCGGCTCCGTAGCAGGATTGCCAGCTGTTGACGCATGCCTCGCTCACTTTAACGTCATGGTTAAAGGTATCAGTCAGTTGTTCCCTGGCGGTCCCCCGGTGGTGAAAGCTGCGCTGGGTGTTGACATCTCGAAAGAAGAGCTAGGGGACGAACGCACGCAGGTATTTGAAAGCGGTGCGGTCGACAACCTAGCCGATACTGAGGAAGAAGCATTTGGCATGATTCGGCAATTCCTCAGCTACCTACCTTCCAATGTATGGCAAATGCCACCCCGCGGCGACACAAGCGACGATCCGAATCGACGCGACGAGGAATTGATCTCGATTATTCCTCGAGAAAAACGCAGAACCTATAACCCTCGTCGGATTTTGAAAGCGGTCGTCGATCAAGATTCTTTCTTTGAAATCACGCCGCACTATGGCCGCTCGCGAGTCGTCGGATTGGCGCGCATGCACGGATATCCGGTGGGTGTGATGATCAACAACCCCAATCGTATTGGCGGTTCAATGGACGTTTCCGCAGGCGTTAAGGTAATCCGGTTTCTCCAGCTATGTGATACCTTCCACCTACCGATGTTGTACCTCGCTGATGAACCAGGCTTTATGGTCGGACCTGAACAGCAATCGCTCGGCATCGTTCGGGCCGGCGCCAAAATGATCTGCGCGACTTTGCGGACCCGCATGCCATGGATGTCCGTAATCATTCGCCAGCTCTACGGTGTCGCAGGGCAATGCCATGACCGACCTGGCGGCATGTTCAAACGTGTCGCCTGGCCATCAGGTCATTGGGGATCCATGCACATCGCCGGCGGTGTATCCGCCGCCTACCGACGCATCATTGCGGAGTCAGACAATCCCGAATCGAAGCAGCAAGAGATCGAAGAGAAACTCGAAGCGCTCTCATCGCCGTTCAAGACGGCGGAAGCCTTCAACATTGAGGAAATCATCGATCCGCGAGAGACTCGGCCGCTGATGTGCGAGTTCGTTGAGCTCGCCCAAGAGCAGCTCAAGACACAACTCGGACCCAGCCCAACACCCTATATGCCGTGACCGATCATGGTTAACCGTGATCTCATCTTCAGACAAGCACCTGAATCGCCATGCGTACAAATCCTGAACTAACTCTTGCGGAAAAGCAGACTCTATACGAAGACGGATTCATCATTCTTCGGGACGTGGTACCTGATTCGCTTACATTCAAGGCACGACGAACCGTTCACATGTTCGCCGGTAAGAACGGTCTTCGCCGCGCGTATCACGACATATCATCGTCATCTGCATTACCAGATTTGGTGAACGAGAGCATCCTCGGCGACTTATTGCGAAACACAATCGGACCCTACGATCCGCCGGAGCGCGGGTTCGCCGCGATTTTGTATCCAAACGAGAAGAGCGATACGCCTAATTACGGCTGGCACCCTCACTTGGACGGGCTCTGGTCTGGTCGGCTACCTGCGTCTGCAGATGAAATCGACGATCTAAGCAAGCCACGAACCGAACACTTCAGCACTGGGGATGCGACCGTCATGGGCACAAATATGACCCCACTATTCCAAGACCCACAGTGTACTCTTTCGCTCGGAAGCTTCACGGCGTTTGTTGGCGTCGCGTTGAACGACCAAACCCAATTTGGTCGTGGCAATCTTTGTCTATTGAAAGGCGTCCATGAGGATGTAGAAGCTTTTTTTCGAATGCAACGGGACTCAGGCGGCGTAGTCGGGCCAGAAGGCGAAGCATGGCCTCGACTTACGCGAAACGCGAACGGTAGCGTATCGATGACACCCCTGCCACACCCAATCCGCGATCTCGCGCTCAGGAATTCGACAGAGTACAACGGCTATCGTTTCATAAACCCGTCTCCTATCTTGCTAGATGTTGGAGATGTGGTGATCGCGCTCCATGCGTGTCCACACGGAGGGTCGCGCAACGAATGGTCCGACCCGCGCATGAATGTGTACTTTCGAATCCGTCGTGATCGACAGTCGGGCGTTAAAGTGCTTGGCGACAGCGACCACCCCGATCGGGAATGGTTAGGCGGCTTTCATGAATATCGGACGGGATACAACCCTTGGGTCGTAGCCATCGACAAACTCTGCGATCATTGGAGTGAGTGGGATGGTATGCAGGAAGTCGTTACAGCGAATCGCACACAGGCACAAGCGCCAATCGCGTGAAGTGTCGATAATTTCCCCGCACGGTGGCTACGTAGCTCAGCTGGTTAGAGCATAGCATTCATAATGCTAGGGTCGTTGGTTCAAGTCCAACCGTAGCTACCATTTGCACGAACGGTTGGACGTCACTAATAAGGACGGGCGAGTTATGGTCCAGAAAATCGCTGCATTGTGGGCTCAGTTTCTTGGTTACTTGAAACCTATCGACGGTATCCCGCCCCTTCTAGCTCGACTTTATCTAACGCCAGTCATGCTACAAGCCGGGTATACAAAACTTGCCGGTTTTGACAACACCGTCTCTTGGTTTGAGGGCATGGGGATGCCGCTACCCGTCGTAAGTGTCGCTTTGGTTGCGCTCTCCGAATTCGTTGGTGGCATACTCCTATTCTTAGGTTGGCTCACGCGTTTGGTTTGCATCCCGCTCATGATCGCGATGCTAGTCGCCGCTTTCGCGGTACACGGCGAGAACGGTTGGTTGACCCTTTCGGATGGGAACAGTTGGCTTGCTAACGAACGGGTAATGGAAGCGCAAGAGAAGAAGCGAGAGATCCGTCGGATAATGCGCGAACACGGTGACTACCGATGGCTGACCAGCAACGGAAACATGACCATTCTTAACAATGGCATTCAACTTGCGATCACCTATTTCTTATTCCTCCTTGTTTTGCTGTTCACCGGTGGCGGACGTTACACAAGCTTGGATTACTGGCTTGGTAACTGGCTAAATCCGCATCTAAACCCTCGCTAATGGCGTCAAATCAGAATAAAACCATTCCGACGGACGATAGCGTCGAACAATTCATCAATAGTGTCGACAACGAAACCAAGCGAAAAGACTCGCTGGAGATGCTCGACATGATGTCCGCTATCACTGGTTCACCACCCGTTCTCTGGGGATCATCGCTCATCGGTTTTGGGAAATACCACTACAAGTACGCAAGCGGTCGTGAAGGCGACTTTTTCCTCACCGGTTTCTCACCACGCAAACAAGCGCTAACTATCTACATCATGACGGGATTCTCTGAGTACGAGACGATCCTTGGCAACCTTGGCAAGTACAAGACTGGAAAGTCCTGTCTCTATGTCAAGAAACTAGACGACATCGATCGCGACTCACTCAGAGAGTTAATCACGAAGAGCGTCGCGTACATGCGTGCCAACTACAAAACTCAGTAACGTCTGTAGTTCGGCGCCATCGTCGCATCTCTATGGCAGTCAATGACCCGCTAGTCTTCATTCGCGAGCAATCGCGAGAGATGTTTCCCGACGGTATCGTATCCGGTTCAGTTCTCATGTCCAACATCGCGTTTGGCGCTGCTGCGCTTGGTGCGGGTCACGTTGAAATATGTAACGACGGTGACTGGTGGTTCGCAGCAAGTGAGATGAATTGGCTATTGCGGGACCTCCCAGACGAAACGGAGATCGTGGACTTGTTCAAGACCCGCGTAAAGTTTCCTAAACTCGGTCCGAACAGCTATCGACCAGAACTTTACGTCGGCGCGTTCGCCGAAGACATTTACGTGGATCTAGATGGGCAGTATTTCGCGATCAAAGGCATGAACCCGACACCATATCCACATATTGATGTCGTACCGCCATGGTGCACCTTTGTCCTAGGCTGTCGCGTTGTTCCAGAGGTTTAGACGTTAAAGAGAAAGTGCACGACGTCGCCATCGGCGATCTGATACTCCTTTCCTTCGGCACGCAGCGCCCCGGCACTTCGCGAAGCAGTCTCACCGCCGTGCTCTATAAACTCGTCGTACCCTACAACTTCTGCACGTATGAAACCTCGCTCGAAGTCGGTATGGATCTTGCCGGCAGCGGCGGGAGCCATTGCGCCTATCGGGATCGTCCACGCCCGAACTTCCTCCGGACCCACCGTGAAGAAATGATGGAGGCCAAGTAGGCGGTAGCCTGTGCGAATCACGCGTGCTAGTCCTGGCTCCTTTAGACCGACCATCGCGAGATATTCGTCGCGCTCTTGATCAGTCTCAAGTTGTGCGATTTCCGCTTCTAGCTTAGAACACACTATGACGAATTCGGCGCCGTCTTGCTCCGAATAGTTTCGCACTTGATCCGCTAATTCGCCGCCTTCTAAGGACAGTTCGTCCACATTAGCTACGTACATGACCGGTTTTGCGGTCAGGAACCGGTAGTCGCGAATCAGTTCTAATTCACGATCACTGAGTTCTATCGATCGAAGTGGTCGATTCTGGTCGAGTGTGCTGAGGATCACCTCAAGCACCGCATGTAGTTCCTTGTCTTCCTTCGACCCCGCTCGCGCAATCTTCCGAACTCTAGATTCTGCTCGCGAGGCCGTTTCCAAGTCCGCCAGCACCAATTCCGTATTGATCGTTTCAATATCAGTTATCGGCGAAACACTGCCGGTCACGTGCCCAACGTTCGGATCCTGGAAGCATCGGACGACGTGAGCAATCGCATCGGCTTCGCGAATGTGACTAAGAAATCGGTTCCCAAGTCCTTCGCCTTGGGACGCGCCTTCAACGAGCCCTGCGATGTCGACAAACGACATCGTACTTGGGATCGTTTTTTTCGGTTGTGCGATTTCGGTAAGCTGCCATATACGTTTGTCAGGTACCGGCACGACCCCTAGATTGGGTTCAACGGTACAAAAGGGATAGTTTTCCGCACTGACTGAGGCTTTGGTCAACGCATTGAACAACGTTGATTTGCCGACATTCGGTAAACCAACGATTCCGCACTTGAACCCCATGTCTAGCTGTCCTCGGTTCCCGCAGAGTTTAGCTTTGTCATGGCTTTCTGCCAATCACCTGCAAACAACCACGCCAAGATTTCGTCATTCAAGTAGCTGCTCTCCAGCGACTGCTCGCGCTCCTGCGCAGGCATTTTCACTTGCGTTAAGAACGCGACTAGATCGTTTGATGGTCCTGGATGACCCACTCCTATGCGCAATCGACCGAAGTCTCGGTTTCCATCAATATGCTTGATAAGGCTCCGTAATCCATTGTGACCACCAGGACCACCTCCGAATTTCAACTTGGTTTGCCCAACCTCGAAAGCAACATCATCGTAGGCGACAAGTACCTCATCGGGATCTATTCGAAAGTACCGTAGAAACGGTCCAATCGCTTCGCCGCTCAGGTTCATGTAAGTGGTCGGCACGAGAAGACGCACATCATGGTTTAAGAGCAACCCGCGACCGATTTCTGCACGTTTCGCACGATCATGCTTTAACTGTATCTCGAATCGTGATGCAAGCGTTCGAAGCCAGCTCGCACCAATATTGTGTCGAGTTAGCTGATAGGCGTCACCAGGATTACCTAAACCAACCAACAACCGAATTGGGGTTGCCAAAACTGCCGTTTATTGGTCAGTCGCCTCTGCCGAGTCGGCTTCAGGTGTCTCGGCACCAGCCTCCTCACCCTCTTCACCTTCCGCGAGCTCGAGTTCGTCAGAAACTGCCTCTTCTCCCTCCTCGACTTGAACGCGGACAATCGAGACGGCAACCACCGGTAAATCCCGGTCCGAATCATCGCCCGTACCCAATGAAGGAATAGATACACCGTCTGGTAACGCAAGACCGGAAAGGTGAACCGCGTTACCAACATCGATATCAGCTAAATCCACAACAATGGCTTCAGGCAGATTCTTCGGCAGGCAACTGATCTCAACTTCAACCAAGTTGCGCGTGATTGTGCCGCCATTCATCCGAACGCCGATACATTTCTCTTCGTTAATGAAACGAATCGGCACAGAAACCTGGATCTCCTGATCCTCACGAATACGCATGAAGTCAATGTGAGTGATACTTTCGGTCGCTGGATGGCGTTGCATATCACGGACCACGACTTGCTCCGCGTTTCCGTCCAACTTCAATTCGATGATTTGCGAAAGGAAGTTTTCATTCTGCATTGCTTTCAAGAGCACGCGCATGGGCAACGTGATATTCACGTTTTCCTGCCCCGCACCGTAGACGATGCCCGGTATCACGTCGTCGATGCGGCGTAACCGCCCAACGGCGCCCGTACCCACGGATTCGCGGGTCGAAACCTCTAAAGTTAATTGCGTAGGCAATTCAAATCTCCTGAACCAATGTCGTGCGCTGTTACGCTAGGTTCGTGCTGAGTTGATGGGAAAATCAGACAAATAAGGCGCTGACGGACTCGCGTTCACAGACGCGGCGGATTGTCTCCGCAAGGGTACCGGCCATGCTGAGCTGGTGTATTTTCTCACATTGCTGTGCGTCCGGGCGTAACGGAATCGTGTCCGTGACCACCAAACTATCCAACTCCGATGCTTTGATTCGATCAACCGCCGGTCCAGAAAGTACCGGGTGAGTGATGTAGGACACTACCTTGGTAGCGCCTCGTTCCTTCAATGCCACCGCTGCATTGCACAACGTTCCTGCCGTATCCACCATGTCGTCCACGATGATGCAAACGCGACCGTCAATATCACCAATAACATTCAAAACCTCGGATTCGTTTGGATTCTCACGGCGCTTGTCGATGATCGCGATCTCAGCATTGCCAATCCGTTTCGCGACAGCCCGAGCTCGCACCACGCCACCGATGTCGGGGCTGACAACCACTATTTGATCGCCGTAATCCTGTTGAATGGCGTGAGGAATCAACACCGATGAGCCGTAAACGTTGTCGACTGGTACATCGTAGAAACCTTGAATCTGTTCAGCGTGCAGATCGACAGTAATCAGGCGATCGATTCCCGCCAAACACAACATCTCCGCGACTACTTTCGCACTGATGGGAACCCTTGCCATAGGCGCTCTTCGGTCTTGCCGGGAGTACCCCATATATGGGATCACCGCCGTAATCCGTTGAGCTGAAGCACGCTTCAACGCATCGACCATGATCATGAACTCCATGAGGTAGTCGTTCGTCGGAGCGCACGTCGATTGAATCAAGAAAATCTCAAGTCCTCGGACGTTGTCTGTGACCGTGACACTCACTTCGCCGTCGCTAAAACGGTTGATGTCAGCGCACCCGGTATGGAAGTTCCCCTCCACGGCAATTTGTGCGGCAAGTTGAGGGACCGACGTGCCGCTAAACAGTCGTACGGCTGAGTTGTTCACAAGACGAGATCCAATGCAGTCGCTGGCTGGGGTGGCAGGACTCGAACCTGCGCATGGTGGGATCAAAACCCACTGCCTTACCGCTTGGCTACACCCCAAATGCAGTTAAGGCGCGAATTGTAAATTTAGGGAATTGTGTACCGATCTTGACCCGGAAATATTGATGTACAGATAATCAGTTTTCTTCTTATGCTTCTCCGATGCCAACCACCTATCGAAACGTCACATATCGACTGCTGCCAGTCACGCGCGGCAAAGGCAAGCAGCTGGAAGCCCTAGCGTCGAGCTGCCGCTGGGTTTGGAATTACATCCTCGCCAAGAATCGGGCCGATTATCAGTTTGACCAGTGTTTTGAGGACACGTACGGCATCAAACCAACCCCGTCTCAAAATCCCACGAGTTTCTTCTCGTTAGGGCAGGCGTTTATCCAGCTTCGTCGTGAATTACCGTGGCTCCAAGCGCATTCGTGTGCTATCACCCGTTATACCTTGAAATATCAGGCAGACGCTTGGCGTCGCTACTTCGACGACCCTACGGCGGGTCGCCCGCGATTCAAAAGTCGCGAAGCTGACCGGGACGGCTTTACGATCCCGGACACAGTTCGCATGCAGTCGAATTCGCTATACATCCCGAAAATCGGTTGGTGCAAGCTCCGTCGGAAAGGGGGCAATCCCTATCCGGATGGCAAGCCGAAACAGGCGCGTGTGTTCCGACGCCATGGCAAGTGGTTTGCCGTGATCGCGTATGACCTCGTCGCACCTGAGCAAGTCGATGATGGACGCGTGATCGGGGTTGACATGAACGTCGGTCAAGTGGCGACCAGCAACCACGAGTTGATCTGCCGCGAACGTGATTGGTTGGAACGCGAGCGGTTGCGGTTATTGGCGATCAAGCGGCGGCGTTATCAACGCCAGGTCGCGCGGCGGCAACTAGGCAGCAATCGACGGCGCAAGGCGAAGCGACGCCTCGCCAACGTCAGTCGGAAAATCGGTAACAAGCGCAATCGGTGGGCGCATGACACGTCCCGTCAAATCACGGATCAAGCCTTTACGGTCGCCGTTGAAGCGTTGCACGTCAAACAGATGACCAAATCCGCGAAAGGATCGGTTGAAGCGCCTGGGCGTCACGTGAAACAGAAGGCTGGCTTGAATCGTGTGATCTTGGACACGGGTTGGGGTCAGTTACGCACCATGTTGGCGTACAAGGCTGGTAACTTCATCGAGGTGGACCCGCGTTTCACCTCTCAAACATGCCATGTCTGCGGGCATGTCGATTCGAAAAGTCGACGAACGCAGGCGGAGTTCAAGTGTGTCCAATGCGGACACGAGTCAAACGCAGATATCAACGCTGCATTGAACATCAAGGCGTCCGCGACTGGCGCATCTGCACGTGGAAGGGTTGAACCGTTGGGTTACCCGATGATCCGTGAAATGGGTACTAAAACTGCACATGTCTAGCTTAGTACATAAGTCCCTAAATTTGCGATGTTCTGAAAACACGATTTTCTTGATCTGCGCGAGCTTAGCTCTCGTTCAGACGCCACCGATCACATAACACAAGTACTTCAACGGCACCACTCGTAAGTCGCATGCGTTTACAAACCCGTTCACCGTCGACATGCTGACTTTCCTCGACACGGACCTGAACCCCATTCAAGGTCCATTCCACCAGCGCATCCGAGTGCGCAACGCCTGGTGGCTGTAATCGAAGCCATGGACCGAGATCTGATCCTACCTGCCATACGCTCCTTGGCACTTCCGTCGGTAGGTCGGATGGGTGCAAGATGACGCTTTGTCCACGACGATCCTCAATCGTGTAGGAATCGCGACCAAATAAAACGCTCGTCCGGTTTACGCCTAATGGACCCCAAACCTGCAATCGTGTAACGGTCCCGTCGTAAGCCATGTGGAAATCGACACGTAAAATTGAGTTTTCGGCTTCGATCCGCATGCGACCTACGAGGTCAAATTGATCATCGGCAGAGGAAATGTCGGGACCAACGAGTGCGGTACAACCAACCACGAAAGCGCTCACGACCAGATACGCAAGTCGAATCGTTCCGATGACAACTATGCGAAATTTGCGCAAAACCCCATCGAGCCAGAGCATGTTGGCAAGTTCGCCTAGACTATTTCCGCATAGTGACATATGCCCGTCCTAATCCTCGGCTTAAACCATCAATCGACCAGTTTGGATATGCGTGGTCGACTGACTATTTCGACCGACGAACTCCCGGACGCGCTAAGCGCCCTTCAAGCCGAAGTATCTGACCTCACCGAAGCAGCGATTCTATCGACATGCAATCGGGTCGAGATACACGGATTCTCTCAAACCGGTGAAACAGACTCAATCCTGAGTTGGATTGCACGCGCAAAAAACGTACGTAGCGAGGAGTTTCGGGATTCAGTCTATCAACATACCGGCAGAGAGGCGGCAGCTCATGCAATGCGAGTCGCAGCTGGACTCGACTCACAGATACTCGGGGAACCTCAAATTCAAGGTCAATTCAAGATGGCGTACCGCAATGCACGCGACTGTGGGACTTTAGGCAGAGAGCTAATTCTGCTAGAGGACTTCACGCTTCAGACCGCCAAACGAATACGAACGGAAACCCAGATCGGTGCGGAACCGGTGAGCGTGGCGTACGCAACCATCACGATGGCGAAACAGATCTTCGCTGACTTCTCTGACGCGCAAATCCTGCTGATTGGTGCCGGTTCAAACATCCGACTTATCTCCGAATATTTAAAAGACGAAGGTGCAACTCACTTCACGATTGCCAACCGCACGCGCGCCAATGCCGAAAAGCTCGCAGAAACGCTGGATGCGACCGTTATCAACATGGATGATCTGCAGGACCATCTCAGCGAGTTCGACATTGTCGTGAGTTCTACGGGCAGCGTCGAACCCGTCGTGTCCGCCGCCATGCTAGAGCATGCCACCAAATCTCGCCGTCATAGAGCGATGTTCGTGGCCGATTTAGGCGTTCCGCGGGACATAGAGGCAGCAGCGGGGGATATTGCCGATATCTATCTCTACACCGTTGACGACCTATCCAAAATCGTGTCTCAGAGTCTCTCCAAACGACAGGAATTGACATCGGTCGCCGAACGCATGGTAGGCGAAGGTGTGACCTGTTATCTACAGAAACGGCGGATTCAGCTCGAATCTTCCCTTTTATCTAACTACCGCGCCCAAGTCGATAGCATCCGCCAAAATGTCCTCGATAACGCGACCAAGAAACTCGAAGCGGGCGAACCTGCAGATGAGGTCTTAGCTAAGCTCGCACATGATTTAACCAACCAACTCGCCCACAAACCCACTATTTCGATTCGACAAGCCTCAGCGACAGGGAATGAAGCCTTTCTAAACTTGCTGAAAGATATTTTCGAACTCGAAAACTGAGCGCCTCAGATGAGCCTTTCTGACAGCCTGAATGACAAGCTGGCACAGATACGTGACCGGCACGAGGAGCTCGGACGTTTGCTCTCAGAGCCTGAAATCGTGGCAGATCGCGAGCAATTCCCAAAACTATCACGTGAATATAGCGAACTCGAACCTATCGTCAACGCATATGGGAAATATGAGGCACAAATTGACGACTTAGCTCAAGCGAATGAACTTGCCAATGAGGAAGACACCGATCTTCGTGAACTTGCGAACGAAACGATCCAAGAATTGACGCCGATCATCGACTCGCAAGTCGAAGCACTCCAGCGTCTATTACTTCCGAAAGACCCTAACGACAGCGCAAACGTCTTTTTAGAGATTCGCGCCGGTACCGGAGGCGATGAAGCCGGTTTATTCACCGCTGATCTATACAACATGTACATGAGTTTCGCCAACGCCAACGGATGGACGACTGAAACGATCAGCGCGAGTCCCACGGGTATTGGCGGATATAAGCAAGTCATCATTCGATTGGAAGGACGAGACGTATACAGCAAGCTCAAATTTGAATCCGGCGCCCACCGTGTTCAGCGAGTACCGAAAACGGAGTCACAAGGTCGGATCCACACATCGGCGTGCACCGTTGCCGTCATGCCTGAAAATACAGAAGAGGTCGAAATAGAAATTGATAAATCCGATTTAAGAATCGACACGTATCGTGCGTCAGGAGCGGGTGGTCAGCACGTCAACAAGACCGATTCGGCGGTTCGGATCACGCATCTTCCGTCCGGTGTCGTCGCTGAGTGCCAGCGGGAGCGTTCACAGCTCCAGAATCGGGAAAAGGCGATGAATCTTCTAATCGCAAAGTTACGCGACGCCGAACTCACCGAACGTCGCGAACAAGAGGCATCCGAGCGTAAAGCCCAGGTCGGTTCTGGCGATCGTTCCGAACGCATTCGTACCTACAACTATCCGCAGGGTCGGATAACCGACCATCGTGTCAATCTAACCCTCTACAAACTGGATGAAGTGCTGTCCGGCGCTCTCGACCAGATCATTGAACCGCTGACCTTGGATTTTGAGGCAGAACAACTGCGCGAGCTGAAATCGGCAAACGGTGATCGGGCAACCAACTAATGTTGGAATCTACGACACCAACTTTGCGTTCGTGTTTAACTTTCGCGCGGAACAAGCTCGATGAAGCCGATGCGCGGGCTCTATGTGAAGAGGTGTTCCGTGTCGATTTCAGTGGACTAATCGCTGGCGCAGACGCCACAGTAACGAACGCTCAATTCAAGAGCCTGCGCGATTTCGTTCGCCGTCGCTCAGCCGGAGAACCGGTCGCGTACATCGTGCGTAGCAAAGGATTCTGGCGGCACGAGTTTGCCGTTTCGTCCGACACATTGATCCCGCGCCCAGAAACGGAAGCACTCGTTGAAACCGTGTTGCCATTCCTGTCGAGTGCATCCAGAGTTTTGGACCTCGGAACGGGCAGTGGCGCCATCGGACTATCAATTGCAGCTGAAACAGGTGCGGATGTTCTGTTGACGGACCTCTCGTGTACCGCGCTACAAGTCGCGGCGGAAAACGCGGCGACGCTCGAAATCAACGTTCAATTTCGCCAGTCAAATTGGTACGATGCCATCGATGAATCATTCGATTGCATCGTCTCGAATCCCCCGTACGTTGCCTCGCACGACAAGCATCTACAAACCGGCGACTTGCCTTACGAACCGCACCTTGCACTCGATGGCGGACTCGATGGTCTTGAAGCACTACGTACCGTAGTAGGCGAAGCGCCCGATCATCTTCGACCAGGTGGCAGGCTAATGGTCGAGCACGGGTTTGACCAAGCTGATGCGGTAGGTACCCTGTTTCGCGCAGCGGGATTCCTGCGTATCGGGCTTGTGCGCGATCTAAGCAACCATCCGCGCGTAACCCACGGATTGTTGCCATGAATGACGACGAGCTGCTTCGTTATAGCAGACAGATCATGCTGCCCGAGGTCGACATTGAAGGTCAGCAGAAGATCTGCGAAGGTCGTGTCGCGATCATCGGTGTCGGGGGATTAGGGGCGCCTGCGGCAATGTACTTAGCCAGTTCTGGTGTTGGTAGCCTCGTACTTGTCGATGATGATGACGTCGAAATCTCAAACCTCCAACGTCAAATCATTCACACGGAAGACTCACTCAACAAACCTAAAGTCACGTCCGGTAAAGATGCAATCAAGAAACTCAATCGCGGAACGAATGTTGAGATCATCGATCGTCGACTGGACGAAGATGAGCTCGCTGACCTCGCCTCCCGCGTTGACGTCATATTGGATGCAACCGATAACTTTGCGACGCGCTACGCACTAAATCGAGCATGTCTGCGCCGCAAGACTCCTCTCGTCTCCGGTGCCGCAATACGAATGGAAGGTCAAATAAGCGTTTTCGATGCGCGTCGCGCGGACTCACCGTGCTATCAATGTCTATATCGCGACGGCTTGGATGAAGCGCTCAATTGCGCAGAGAATGGTGTCCTTGCCCCCATGGTAGGCATCATCGGAACGATGCAAGCCATGGAAGTACTCAAGTTGCTTGGTGAGTTCGGTGATCCATTAATTGGAAAAGTGATCTACTTCGACGCAAAACGGATGCAGATCAGGTCATTCAAACTTAATAAAGACACTAACTGCACCGCTTGCAACAGCAGTTCCGCGTAAATTAGTCTGCGGTCTGTGCAGTCGCAGAGTTAAACAGTGCGCAAAAAGACCTCTCAAACGCGAGTTGTGCGTCGTTCAAACGGACACTCGGATCGAGCTCGGTCAGCTGGGTCACTGTCATGCCAGGGATCCCACAAGGGTCAATACTGTCAAACGGCGATAAGTCCATATCAACGTTGAGGCTGATGCCGTGATACGAGCACCCTCGTCGTATCCGCAATCCAAGTGAGCCGATCTTGCGACCCTCAACGTAGATACCTGGATTACCTTCCAAGCGGCGCGCTTTAACGCGAAACTCACCAACTGTATCAATCATGGCTTGCTCGAGCATGCAGACGAAGTCGTGAACAGAAACGCGGGCTCTTTTTAAATCGACGAGCGCGTACCCGACAACCTGGCCAGGTCCATGGTATGTGACCTGGCCACCGCGGTCTGTGTGGACGATCGGGATATCGGGTTCAAGTAAAAAATGCTCGCGCTTTCCGGCTTGGCCCAGCGTGTAGACGGGAGGATGCTCCGTCAGCCATAGCTCGTCTTCAGTATGGTCGTCGCGTGCAGAAGTGAACGCCTGCATTCGATCCCAAGTCAGCAGGTAGTCCGTTTTCCCTAGATCTCTAACTTTCAACATCGCTTGGCGTTGGCGCTTGAGGTCGCTCCTGGTGATCCTCAAACATTAGAAGAACACTGTCCCAGACTCTACCGAAAACTCCTTTCTCTTCGACCGCAGCCAGAGCGATGAGAGGCACTCGCGCGATCTCCTCCTCATCCACAACTAAGCGTACCTCACCCAGTTGCTTACCTGCTTCTATGGGGGCTTCGATCAGATCGGGCAGTATCACTTCGCGCGTAACGCCATCGAATAATCGTTGAAACATCGTCTTCTTAACTGTTTCACCTACCCCAATGGGCACTTGCTCGGTCGTTCCGAACCAAACTCTCGCATCTGTCACGTGTTGTCCTTTAGCGAGCAGGACCTCTGTACGATAGTTTCTGAATCCATAGCTAAGTAATTTCCGGGTCTCCCGTGTCCGTACCGGCGTGCTCGCAGCTCCCATCACGACACTGATCAATCTCATGTCATCTCGCTTTGCAGATACCGCTAAACAGTACCCGGCTGCCTCTGTGTAGCCGGTTTTCACGCCATCTACGCTAGGGTCCAGCGTTAGTAGTCGATTCCGATTCGGTTGCTTGATATTGTTGTACTCAAACTCACGCTCGGAATAAATCCTGTAATGCTCAGGATGGTCACGAATCAACGCATCTGACAGGAGGGCAACATCACGGGCAGACATGTAGTGATCAGCGTCCGGTAGACCGGTGGCATTCATGAAGTAAGAGTCATCGAGACCGAGCTGCTTGGCTGTCTCATTCATCATCACAGAAAATTGCTGCTCCGAACCTGCAACGTGTTCGGCGACAGCCACGCTTGCGTCATTACCAGACTGGATAATCACGCCTCGCAACAAATCCGAAAACTTGACCGTCGAGTTCGGATCGATAAACATCCGCGACCCTACCGCGCGCCACGCATTCTCGCTGACGACAACGTCATCGTCGAGCGCAACCGAACCTGTTGCTATTTCGGATGCCGCAACATAACTCGTCATGACTTTTGTCAAGCTCGCGGGTGGTAGTTTCTCTCGGCTATTGTGTTCTAGTAGGATCGTGTGCGTTTCAGCGTCCATTAAGACATAACCACTCGCTGCGATCGACGGTGGTGGCGGCAAGATCATCTGGGCGAGCGCACCCTGACCTAATAGTCCTAATACGGTAAGCGCAATCAGACGCATTACGTTCACTCTTTACTCCCTAAGTAATGAAGATCCAATCTGTAGATTCGTTGACAACCAGTTCGCGACATGGTTCGCGTCATCAAGTGACGCGAAGTCGCCAATTTTCACGCGATATCGATTCTCATACTGGTGTGGAATGATCATCGTGCGTAAGTGGCCGAGATTTAGTTTGACAAGATGACTGACCAGCGAGACTGCCGCATCTTTGCCATAAACGTAATTCGTTTCCAATACGTACTTCTCACTTGGTTCGGTGACCAATTCAATACGGACAGGTCGGGTCGCAACATCGCCAAAACCAAGTCGTTTTGCCGTCGCACGTGAAACATCTAACAACTCGTTCGACCGAAAAGGACCGCGATCTATTACCCGAACGATCGTTTGTTCTCCGTTTGCCAGGTTTGTCACCCGTAGAAAGGACGGAATCGGAAGGTAACGGTGTGCGACGGTTAGCGCATCGTTTTCAAACGGGACGCCATTCAGCGACAATCGCTCATCAAACCTTTCGTCGCGCCACGACGCTTCGCCTTCTGCCACGTAATAGTCGATCGGACGCCAAGAACTGTAGGATCGGTCACCTACTTGATATCGGCCATTGCCTCTCAGATTCATGGTCGTCCATCGCACGACCGGTTCTGGATACCAGACAGGCTCAGCGGTCGGTGGCGGTTCTACGACTGGAGGCGCCTCCACAACGATGACCGGAGGACTGAGTGACCCGCAACCTGTTAGGACGCCGCAAGTAATGATCGCGAGCAGCGATTCCCTCACAGCCGCTCCGCGATTCCATCAGCAATCTCGACGACCGCCTTCGCGTATAGCCGACTGATGTTGTAACGCGTGATCACGTAAAAATTATGGTAGCCGAGGTAGTAGCTAGTCGCGTCTTCAGTTTCGAACCTGAAGACAGATGCGTACACGTCATCACGATCATCTTGTGTCTCTATCCCGAGCGCTTTCCATTCTGCGACGGTCTTCGTCGGAATTAGCGATTCGTTCGCTAGCTCACTGATTTGTCCGTTTGATTCATTCATGCCAACGAGCGCAATCACAGGTTCACCAGCCTCCCAACCATGATCATTGAAATACGCCGCGACACTTCCTATCGCATCCACGACGTTTCCCCAAATGTCACGTGCACCGTCGCCATCGAAGTCGATAGCAAAATTACGGTAGCTAGACGGTATGAACTGACCGTATCCCATTGCGCCAGCGTATGATCCGACTAAATCGCCGATCGTGACGTCTGTGCCAAGCGTCCCACCAGCCTCTTCACGATGACATGCGTCACTCGCATCGAACGGTTTTACGCGTTCCTCACAGCTCAGGATTAGAAATTCCTCAAGCTGACTCCGGAAAAATTTGGCTCGCGCAGGATAGTCGAAACCTAACGTCGCTAATGCATCAAGTACGCGATAGCTCCCCATATTCTGACCATAGTTAGTCTCGACGCCGATAATCGCGACGATCACTTCGATCGGGACGCCGAATTCCGCTTCAGCTCGTTTTAGTGTCTCCCAGTTGTCACGCGCGAACTGAACGCCATCTTCGATGCGTTTAGTCGTAACGAAAATCCCCCGATACCAAATCCAAGGTTTTTTCTCCGCAGGTCGAGTAATCGCATCAATGATGCTTTGCTGATAGACTGCTTGATCGAGCACGTCTCGGACAGCAACCGCATCGAAACCATGATCAGCAACCATGGACGCGATAAATTCGTCAACGTCAGTTCGATCGGAATAGTCCCCACCGGAAATCAGCGACGCAAATCCCAATAGCGAACAGCACGCAACCTGTTTGATATTCATTTAAAAGCGATCCTTGCTCTTGAGTCGTCCTGATCGGACGTTCTATCGTCCGCGGAGGGCAGTAACTACCCCGAACCCTGCTAGTATGGTGATGACCGACGTGCCACCATAACTAACTAATGGTAAAGGTACACCAACGACCGGAAGCAGACCAGACACCATCATGACGTTTGTAAGCATGTAGCCAAAGAACATCATTAGAAATCCGGCGCTGGCTAATCGACCAAATCGCGTCGGAGAATTGCGACTCATTGTCATACCGCGCGCGAAGATGAAGAAAAAGAAGGTCAGTAGCGAGGCGACACCGACAAATCCAAGTTCCTCGCCAATTACCGCAAGCATGAAGTCGGTATGACCTTCGGGTAGAAAACTAAGTTGACTCTGCGTTCCTTCGCCTAAGCCCTTCCCTGTCGCACCACCCGAACCCAGCGCGATCTTCGATTGGATGATGTTCCATCCCGCCCCCAACGGATTCCGGTCGGGATCAAGAAACGTCATGATCCGTTGGATCTGATATTCGTTGAGTAGTACACGCCACGCAACTATGAATCCGACCACGCTAAGACCCATGGCAGCCAGAATCCAACGCCACCGCAAACCCGCCAGAAACACGACGCACAAACATGCTGTCGTGACCAACACGGTGGTGCCAAAATCGGGTTGGGCGAATACACAGCCAACTGGAATGCCGATGATGACCAAACAAACCACTAGGTCGGAGATACGGAGAGGAGCCGGCTTGTCGTGCAGGTACCACGCCAGCGACAATGGCAAAGTGACTTTCAATATCTCTGACGGTTGAAAACGTGGCACCAGTGGCCAATCGATCCACCGCATCGCACCTTTGGCTTCATCGCCGAAAAACAGCGCGTATACCAGGAGAGCGACCGAACCTAAATACGCGAATGGCGCTAGACCTACGTAGGTGTGTTCCGGAATCTGAGCCATCACAATTAAGGCGGTCACACCGACGAAGATCAGAAAAACGTGTCGCAACAGCATGCTCGGAGCGTGCCCTAACGTGCCACTCATGACCGTCAAACCGAGTGCCAGCACGAGTACGATACCTAGAACTAGCCAAGGATCAACGTGAGCGCTGTAAATCCGATTGATCCATCGCGTGTTGCGAATAACGGGATGGGGTATTTCAGTCACGTTGCGCTACCACGGACGACGGGTGCAATTTCGCATCAATAACCGCACGCGCGACTGGTCCAGCCTCCTTAGAGCCGCCGCCGCCGTTCTCGATGACGACCGCGACCGCGATTTCCGGATCCATCAAAGGCGCGAACGCAATAAACAATGCATGATTGCGTTCGTATTCGTCACGGTCCTCATCATCGATCTCCTCACCCTCCCGCGTAGACTCGATTACCTGCGCGGTGCCTGATTTACCCGCCATCGTGTAGGGAATATCTATGCCTATGTAAGCCCACGCGGTACCGTTTTGGTCATATCCCTGGTTTCCCCGGTGCACGACGGCACTCATCGCAAGTGCCATCCGTTCCCAATGCTCTGCCATTTCGGCTGGTTCAAGCATCGCGCTTCGAGCGACGGGAGCTTCCTCAACTTCAACTAAGTACCGATCCGATCGCTTCAACATACGAGGTTGCACCCAAGCGCCTCGATTCGCAAATACCGTTGCCACCGTCGCCAGTTGCAGCGGCGTCAGTGAGAGGTAGCCCTGTCCTATCCCAAGGATGACCGAATCGCCTGGATACCACGGTTCGCCGTAGGTTGATTCCTTCCATTCGCGGGACGGCAATACACCGGTTGTCGTCTCGTGCAGGTCGTAAGTCGTGCGTCTTCCAATTCCGAAGCGCTGGGACGCGAAGACTCCTAGGACATCAACATCCAGTTGACTGCCAATCGTGTAGAAGTACACGTTGGATGAACGATAGATCGCCCGGTGCATGTCGACGCGCCCATGACCGCCAGGCGACGTGCTCGTTCGGTTCCAGCTCCGGTACACTTGTCTCGATCCAGGCAACCTGAAATTGCCTCCATCCACGACGACCTCGTCCCATGTGGTGACTTTCTCGCTCAGAGCCGCCATTCCTACAACGGGCTTAAACGTCGATCCTGGCGCGTACGTGCCCTGTACGGCGCGATTGAACATTGGTTTGTCGCGAAGCGCGTACATGGCGTTAAACTCGTCGACGTTCATGCCCGATAGCACTCGATTCGGGTCGTACGCAGGTTTACTCACCATCGCCAATATGCCACCGGTTTTTGGATCAATCGCAACGATCGCACCACGACGGTCGCCCAACGCTGCGTCGGCCGCTAACTGCAATGCGCTGTCAATGTAAAGCGTTAGTGAAGCTCCTCGAATCGGAGGGGTCAGGTCCTCAGGTTGTTCCCGCGTAGGTCGACCGCTCGCATCAACTTCGACCGAACGCGAACCTACGGAACCATGTAAGGAACTCTCGTAGAATCGCTCGACACCGGTGCCGCCGATAAATTGAGTTGCGCGATAGTTGACTCTGTCGAGTGAGTCCAGGTCCTCCTTCGCGATGCGACGCACCGTGCCAATCGCATGAACGAATTTCTCGCCATACAGATAGTGTCGGATCGTTTCGTACGTCACGACCACACCGCCAAGGTCATGTCGATTCACAGCAAGTTGCGCTTGCTCCTCATCTGTCAGGTCACGTTTTAAAACGATCGGATCGTGCTTTGGTCGGCCACGAACTAGCTCTTCAAGTGCCCGCAATTCCCCGGGGTTCAGTTCGATCAGCTTGCTGAGCCGGTCGAAAAGCATGTTGACATCATCGACCCGATCCGGAACAAACGCCAACGAAAGAATCTGGCGATTGTCGGCAAGAAGCCTGCCATTTGTGTCGAAGATCAGTCCGCGAGGCGGCGCGATTGCTTGAATCTGAATTCGATTGTTGAGCGATTGTGTCTGGTACGCCTCGTGGTTATAGATCTGAAGATAGACCAATCGACCGAGCACGATCAGTAGCAATAGAAATCCCAGGACGACCAAAATCAGCACTCGGTCGCCAAACGAACGGAGTTCGCCAGTATTGTTGTTCTTGCTGCTGCTAACTGAATCGATCATGAGCGGTGATATGCATGACCAGCATTCATGGATCGAGCTCGATAGATCTGCTCGCAGACCAAGACGCGTGTCAATTGATGCGGCAATGTAAGTGGTGAAAGCGACCAGACCAAATCGGCTTGAGTCAGATCTTCCGCGGTAAAACCCTTATCGTCACCAATTAGTAGGCACACGTCCTTGCCTTGACGCTCCCACGCCGCGCATCTTCGAGCCAACGATTCACTGGTAAAACTCTTTCCGGATTTGTCCAGATAAATTTTCAAGGAGCGACTTCCGCATGCTGCCACCATCCGTTTTATCCGGCTCCTGACGGGACTCCCAGGAATATGTTCTAGAAGGAGATTAGGTACGCGTTTGCTGTATTCGCTGACGCCATCTTCTACCCAGGAAGGCGCTTTGCCAAACACCAGAAGGCGGAATTTCAAATCGCCTCTTGTTGTTCGACACCGATTCCCCACAGGCGTTCTAAGTCGTAGAAGTCACGCGCATCTCGCTGCATGACGTGCACCACCACATCACCTAGGTCGATTAACACCCATTCACCTGATTTCTGACCCTCAATGCCCAGTACACGCGTACCTCGGTGCTTCGCATCCAGGACAACAGCATCCACGATCGCGTTGACATGGCGACGAGACGTACCAGTGGATATGACCATGAAGTCGGTAAAAGATGATTGAGCACGGACGTCGAGTGTACTGACGTCCTGAGCCTTTAGATCATTAAGGGTTTCTAAAACTTGTGAGGTAGAAAAATCCGCGGTCCTCAAATACGATTTCACGTTTGGTAAAGATGCGTATCGATTATATAAGCGTAAACCGCTGGATGAATCCAACGATCGACTGATTTCCGTTGCCGAATATGGTCCCTAACGGTTGAAGCGGATATCTCTACAACCGGATCCGCAGAAACATATATTCGACCGGCTTTGACGAACAGATCATTCGGCACATCAACTAATTCAAAATCATGGTAAACCGACCGCAGAGATGCGTTCGTGCGCTTAAGAATGATGATGCTCGTTTTATCGCGAATGGATTCGTAGCGAACCCAACATCGTAGATGTGTGGCAGCGTCGTCACCGAGTGCCAATATCACCGGCTTTTTGCGTTCGCCACCTAGAATCTCGACGGTATCAATCGTATGGGTCTCGACGTCCGTTTGAATCTCGGTGTTGTCCGGAATTAGGTTAACTTCGCCAGCACAAGCCAGCTGGAGCATGTGCCATCGGTGTTGAATTAACACGGGAGCACTGTCACGTAAGCGTGGCTTCCCCGCAAGCATCATGCGCACCGGTATGTCGCCGAGTAACTTGGACACAGATTTCGCGGCTGTAATGTGACCTCGATGGACTGGGTCAAAGGTACCGCCAAACACGACGGTTTTTTCAACGATGCCGAATCGCTCCGTCACTGTAAACCACGAATTTCTGCGTCGTCAGACCTTCAAGACCAACTGGACCGCGGGCATGAAGCTTATCGGTCGAAATCCCTATCTCCGCTCCTAGACCAAATTCAAAACCGTCAGCGAATTGGGTGGACGTGTTCACCATCACCGTCGCAGAATCCACTCGATTTACAAATTGTTGCGCCGTATTAATGTCCGTAGCGACGATCGTATCGGTATGTCCTGAACCGAAATGATCAATGTGCGCGATCGCTTCTTCTAAATCATCAACAACCTTTACTGCGACAATCGCATCTAGGTACTCTTCACCCCAATCTTCCTCGGTTGCGGACACAACATTCGGCATGATTGTGCGGGTTCTCTTACAGCCGCGAGCTTCAACTCCTAAATCGTCGAATTGATGAATCAACCTTGGAAGGATTTCTGGTGCTTTTCTTGCACTTACTAAGATAGTTTCCGCAGCATTACAGACAGCATATTTCTCAGCTTTCGAGTTAATTGCAATATCTATCGCCATATCAACGTCTGCAGTATCGTCAATGTATACATGGCAAATACCGTCAAGATGCTTCAATACAGGAATCGCGGATTCATGGCTTACACGTTCTATTAGTCCTTTCCCTCCGCGGGGTATGATCAGATCGATAAATTCATCTGCCGCCAGCATTTCGCCTACCGCAGCGCGGTCGGTCGTTCGTACCAGCTGTACAACAGATGCGGGCAATCCTGCTTCTTCCAAGCCTCGTGACACGCAATCCGCAATCGCACAATTACTACGAATTGCTTCTGATCCTCCTCGTAGAACGCATGCGTTCCCCGATTTGATACCTAAAGACGCCGCCTCTAACGTGACATTCGGCCTTGACTCGTAAATCATTCCGAGCACTCCCAATGGAATGCGCATCCGACCCACCCGAATTCCGGATGGTTGCTGGGTTAAACCGGTAACCTCGCCGATTGGATCTGGTAGTGACGCGACTGCTTCAGCCGCGATACACATCCTTTCAATGTCTTTTTCGCCAAGTCGCAACCGATCTTGAAGAGGCTGAGACACACCGTTATGTTTTGCCTGGGCCAAATCCTCCACATTCGATCCGGCAATAGCAATGCGTTCTTCGCGGACAATCCTTGCGATAGCACGAATGGCGGTATTTCGCTGTGCTGTAGGGGCGGTCGCAAGTATTCTGCTCGTCGCCTTGGCGCGACGAGCCAGTTCAAGCGTACCTATGTTAGTAGTCATGTGCGAGATTATAGAAAAAAGGATGTGTATTAGAGACTCTGTCTTGGTTACTTCGCGACAGAAATGATTTATATTAAAACAAGAGTTCCTCCGTACGAATTTTCATATGTTAATTACTAACTATATTTGTAAAGTTGCGTTCTGCTGTTATTTTTCGAATTTCTTATATCGTTCTCGAAATTCTTGTGACAATACTTATTAGTCGTATCGCGTAATTCAAGCGGTTCGTCGTCAAGACATCAAGACAACCACAAACATACATTCACAGTCTTTAGACTCAGCATCAATTTGGTGTCGAACTAGACAGTTGAACGGTGTTCTCGTTGAGAAGTGCTTTTCTTGGAACGCAACGGTTCAATGACCCACATGTGACAGCAACACACTAAAGCAATAAGCTTCGGATTTCAAAGTCTGTATGTATCCTTCTCGTCTCAAGCAATGCGATGGACTACATGTCGAAAACGTCAGCGACACCGCTGGGCGAAATAGGTCGGTTTAACCCAAACCCAGACGTTGACTGGTACCGAAGCCCGATTGATCGCAAGAAGCTCGCCGACCTCATGCAGCGAAGCGATCTTCGTGGTTGGATTCAGACATGCTTACATCTCGGTCTGTTTTTCGCAACCGCAGCGCTTGCGTACTTCACATACCTACAGATCTCGTTCTCCAATTGGTATTGGACTACGCCTTTGCTGATCGTCGTGCTGTTTATTCACGGTACGATCGGCCCTTTCATGGGTTTGATAGCGATCCACGAACTACAACATCGTACCGTGTTCAAGACTCGCTGGCTAAACCATTTCTTTGAGCGTTTGTACGCGTTCATTAGTTGGTCGGATTTCATCTGGTATCAGGAAAGTCATGCGATACACCATCGCGCAACATGCCACCACGAGTACGACGGGGAGGTGTTACTCCCGATTCGGTTCTCGCTCCGTCGTTGGCGGGTTTGGCTCGGATTGTTAGCGTGGAATCCTCAAACGACATGGAATCGCATCAAGCTTGTATGGCGGCATGCAAATGGTCGCGTGTCTGGTGACTGGTATCAACATGTGCTCCCCGCATCAAACAAGCGCCTTCGCACGCGGCATCGTCGTTGGGCACGCATCCTGCTTGTCGGGCACACGTCGTTAGCCCTGATATTCATTGCCACAGGTCATTGGTTTCTGATCGTCGTGCTGACGTTCGGTACTTTCTACTGCGGATGGCTGGGATTCCTCTGTGGATTGCCGCAGCATTACGGACTGAACTCTGACATACCTGATTTCCGTACGAACACGCGAACCTTCACGTGTTCGTGGTTGCCTGCTTTTTACTACTGGAATATGCAATACCACCTTGAGCACCATATGTACCCAGCGGTACCCTTTTTCAATCTACCGAAGCTTCGACGTGCGATTGAGCACGATTTACCTCCAGCACCTCACGGGTTGCGATCAACGTGGCAGGAAATGCTCGATATACGCCGTAAGGCTCTAGCGGACCCAGAATTCAAGTACATGCCGACTTTCCCCACGCACGGACAACAGATAGCAGACATCGCGACTGGCACCTGATTCAACGATCATTTGTATTGACGGTTTGACCCACTTCGAAGTAGGCAGCGTCCAATGTCGTTAACCGGCCGACGCCTAAAGGTCACTCCACTGGCGAATCGTCGTCAAGCGGACGCGCGGAGAGTCCATCTGTAGAAGTTTTTGTTTATCCTCGCTATGGATGGGTAAGTAATCTGCAAGGCGCAAACTCACGTCGCGTTCATCTTCAAAGTCGATTTGCTTGCGAACAGCAGTCGGGATTTCTCTCGCATCAATGAAGTACTCAAGCAACGCGACTAAGTCAGCGTCCTCTTCACGTACTGAACCTGTCGGTTCATCGGGCACAAACGTGACTTCACCCATCATAAGATGATCGTGCTCCTCCCAGGTTGCGCCAACTTTGAATTTCGCTCCTCCTATTGCCATTACCGCTATGCGATTTTCTGGCAACTCCTCGACTTCTACCATCTCCGCTAAGGTTCCGACAGGATGAATCGCGGGCATGTCGTTCTCGACTCCGCTATGTACTTCCTTTCCTTCCTTGATCAGTACCACGCCGAAACCAATATCTGCTTCTCGACATTCAGTGATCATTCGAACATAGCGCGGTTCGAAAATGTGTAGCGGTAGGTACCCACCTCGAAATAAGACCGTTGAAAGTGGGAATAACGGGATCGTTAACGAACCAAGCATGTTTGGCTTCCTAATGAACGCTAGAATCGGAACTCTTTGTCCGACAGCAATATAGATACGTGGAAACGCTGCAGACGATCTGCATCGCGCTTATCCAAGGCATTACGGAATTTCTGCCCATTTCAAGTTCTGCCCACATCCAACTTCCGTCGTTGCTGCTCGGCTGGGAAGATCAGGGGCTTCACTTCGATGTCGCCGTCCACGCAGGATCTTTGCTCGCAGTCGTAACGTACTTCCGTCAGAGGTTAGTCAACTTAGCTACTGGAACCTTCAAGAGTCTCAGAAGCGGTCAATCTAACGACGACCTTGACCTTGCTGTGAAGTTAATCATCGCAACCGTGCCGGTCCTTATCGCAGGATTCCTCTTTCGAGAGGATGTCGCTGCCGCAACACGCAACCTGTCGATTATCGTTGTTGCAACCATACTCTTCGGCGTGCTACTTGGTATGGCAGATTGGCGAACCAGTCGGCTACAAGCGAGAGGATACGTATTCGCCGACACGAATCTCGGTTATTTCGTCGCGTTCGCGATCGGGTGCGCGCAAATTTTCGCGTTGATACCCGGCACTTCGCGATCCGGGGTCACCATCACCGCAGCTTTATTGCTCGGTCTCGGAAGGACTCAAGCAGCAACATTCTCCTTTCTTCTCGCAATTCCAGTCATTTTCGGCGCATTCGTGTTAACCATCTACGACTTGAACCAGCTCGAGGTGACATTTGACATGCAACGATTCGGTATCGGCTTCGTCGTCGCAGCCATCAGCGCATACTTATGCATCGACTTTTTCCTGAAAGTAATCGAAAAAATCGGCATGTGGCCTTTCGTTGTTTATCGACTTGCGATCGGTGTTCTGCTTGGACTAATGCTTTGGCTGTAGACGCAATCGATCACGTAGCGATCCCGATCGTCAATATTGATGCGATGCGATTGTTCTATGAAGCCTTCGGATTCGGCTGGGACGCGTCGAACGCACCCCGTTTGTACGCCGTTACCTTGGCGAACCAAAAGCTCAATTTCCACGCTCCTTCGCTGTGGCAGAACCCAAGGTTTACCCTTCGCGGTCCTGAAGCCATACCAGGCTGTGGCGACTTCTGTTTCGTCTGGAAATCTAGTCAGCGAAACTTGCTAGAGATCATCAAACGTCTAGACGTCGAAGTGATCGAAGGTCCTGTCGAACGTTCAGGTGGCGCTGGCACCGGGATGAGTATCTACGTACGCGACCCGGATCTAAACTTGGTCGAGTTTATCTGCTATCCAACAGACCGCTAAAACGGTAGATCGTCATCCAAATCCGACCCGACATCAGAATCGGCAGCGCTGCTTTCACCACCACCAAACGACTGCTGTGCAGGCTGAGAGCGATCGACATTGCCACCACGACCACCCGTTGGCGCTGGCCGGTCGTATTGTGTGTTAGCTGGCCCCGCACTAGCGTCCGCTCTATCGAGCATGATCATTTCCCGACAGTTCACTTCGGTGCGGTAATGGGTCTGCCCTTCACGTTCAAACTGTCGCGTCTGTAATTCCCCTTCAACGTAAACGTGACTTCCTTTACGCAGATACTGACTCGCTACTTCGGCTAGCCTACCCCAACAAACGATGTTATGCCAATCGGTCCGTTCCCGACGTTGATTCGTCGATTGATCCGTCCAAGTCTTGCCTGTCGCAATGCTAAACGTCGTCATGGAATTACCGCTCTGCATGTAGCGAATCTCAGGATCCCTCCCCAAATTACCTATCAGTTGAACTTTGTTTAGGCTTCTTCCCGCCATGCCTTCATTCCTCTAAATCGTCTAAATGTCGCTCTACTAGTCTGCTCGAACTCGCGGAACTCTACACCTGTCAAACCAGTCCATTTATCGCAATTCCTCTACAGACCCAATTCAACATTCACGATGCGACACTTCACCATCAAGTTTAACAATTAGCTGTTTTTCCGTGAAGTCGAATACGCGGTGTATCCCGGTGGTCTGCCGCGCTCCCACACATGTGATTTTGCTACGTCCTCGTTTAAATCGGCGCCCCATCCAGGGCGAGATGGTATGAGTGCACTTCCTTGCTCAATCTCTAGCGGCTCGGTGATTAGATCGTCCTTCCACGGTACATCGTCAATGTCGATCTCACAAATTCTGATGTTTGGGGAAACGGCACAAAGATGCAGTGAATGTAAGGTCGATAGGTGTGAGTAGTAGTTGTGAGGCGCACAATTGACTTCAAAAGTCTCCGCCATCTCAACCACGCGTTTGGAGTTTGCAAAGCCATTCCAAGGCACGTCAACCATACAGACATCCATCGCACGCGCCTCAAAGTAGCGTCGATATTCTTTATTCGTAAACAGATTCTCGCCTGAACAAACTGGCACGCGCACGGCGTCACGGATCTCGCGCAATCCTGCGGGTTCGTACATGTCAATCTCGACCCACATCATGTTGAGGTCTTCAAGCACCCGGCATATCCGTGTTGCCGCTTCGACGCGAAAGTTGAAGTTCAAATCCAGTGCGATGTCAACATTCGGACCGACTGCGTCTCGGAACGTCCCGATCTGAGTACGGATGTGATCTAACAGGGAATTGGTGATCGTGCCATCGGTCGTACCTTCGCCGCCACCAAACCCTGGTCGATAAGTTCGCGCGACCTCCCCTGGAAAAATGATGTTCGTCTTAAGCGCAGTAAAACCTCGCTCCACGACCTCCTTACCTAGAGCGGTAACGTCCCGCCACGTTTGCAAGGGAGGTGCACCGATGATTTCCCAGTTTCCGGCTCGTGAACTGCCACAGTGTGACCAATACACGCGTTGACGCGTGCGCATCGGTCCTCCGACTAGTTCGTAGACTGGTACTCCAAGCGCTTTAGCTTTGATGTCCCACAGTGCGAGTTCAATGCCGGCAATCGCTTTCGCAGCGATCCCACCCGGACTTTGCCGAGCCACACGATACATATCCCAGTACCGTTGCTCAACCGGTCTTGGATCTTTTCCTAGCAGGATAGTCTGGAGCTCTTCCGCGGTGCCTACTACGCTATACGGCAGCCGCCCGTCAGAGCATTCACCGTAACCCGTAATGCCTTCGTCGGTTCGTACAGCGACGAACGACCATGGTCGCCAGCCAGCGTCGACGACAAACGTTTCCAATCCCGTTATCTTCATGGATTTCCTTTACTTTAGATCGGCTTTGCCATTGGTTGTATTCACTACCGAGTACGCGACTTGATGATGCGACGCAGTTTGGTAATGTTCTGCAATCGTTCGCGGCGTTAGATCTGAGTGCGCGTATGCACCGTAATCGGTATACGGTTCTTCACCAAGCAATCGCAAGATCGTGTGCACGTGATCGGAACGGATGTCGTTGTATTCGATAAGAACGCGGTCGGGAACGAATATTCGGTAATAAATGTCGTCACCGCGATTGTCGAAAACCACGAACCCTTTCTCAAGTTCCTCGTCTACCGTCGATCGCACGCGCCCCGCAAAGGGTTCCGCCAGATTATTGACATATTCGTCAACCAGGTCATTGACAAGATTCGCGGATTGATTTGAAAGTGCACCAATTTCCATTCCGACGCCATTAAATCGCGATACATCGTAACTGCGTCCTTGATCCTGCTGTCCACGTCCAGAACCTACTAATACGTCCCTTCCAATGAGCGCATCCTGCTTCGCTCGGGTGCGTTCCTCCTTGGTGAATGCGGCAATCAGATCTCTTCCAAGTCGCGACTCATCGAATAACGGTGCGCCACCATTCACGCTGAGCGGCTGGGCACCCAGGAAAGCTGGCGCCAGAATGACATCGGCTTCCTGAACGAGGAAGTTAAGCGCAAGATGATGCCCGTCGACTTGGAATCCCCACGCCCCATCTTGCCGAGGATCGCCGAAGATCGCAACCGTGTGGGACCCGAGTGGTGTCGCGCGAGCCGCTTGTGTGATTTCATTGGCAATGAGTCTGGCTTTAACGAGACCGGATTCGCTCATAAATTTCGAAACCACATTCCACGCGAGCTCTTGCTGGTCTCTAGACATCTCGCGAAGTTCGATCCCGCCCGAACGCGTGCCAGGTACGTTCGTCCACGAGTGCATTTCACGATCGCCAAGGCAATAGCGAACTCGTTGTGTCATGCTTTCGTCAAGTGATGTCAGCCATCTAACCGCAGCTGCAGTGACCGATACTGCCGCCGGATCGTCGCTTACGGTGTAGTCCAACACCTCACACGCTAATGCGTTTTCATCATCTCCGTTCGCGTCGGATTGAGCCTGCGAACAACCCGCGAGCATCACACCCAAAAGCGCAAACGTAATGCAACGCATTGACTGTGAATACCCCTCTCGTCGCTTATGTCGTAACGTAGTCGTACTTACGTGATTTTTCGCTATACGCAAAGTCGTCGATCGCGAGTTGTGACCGCATCGAAGCCGTCGCTTCTGCAGGACCCGAATCGAGCGGGATTCCCGTCGCGTCTGCGATCCTCGTGATGCCATTGAATGCTGAAGCGACGGCGATCGCGTCCACGGTCTTTTGAGCGCCCATGACCCCGACACACTGAGCTCGCAAATTCGCGACCGTTTCCCATTCTCGAGAAATCGTCGCGTCAACAAGCTGACCAAGTAGACGCCCGTGCTCTACGCCTGAATCGATCTCGGTGTCCATCACGGCTTGAAGTTCAAACTCGCCGCTCCCACGGAGCAGCATGGCATGCATGGTCGTTCAGTAAAAACACTGATTCAATGCGGATACGCGTGCCGCGATGAACTCAGCTTGACTCCTTGAAATCGAAATGGGTAGGTCGCTGATGTAATACGCTTGACGCATCACGGTGAAGAAGAGCGCGATCGCCGCCGGGACAAGCCCCATCGCTCGAACGATATTCGCTTGTCTTGGGATACCGATTTCATTCAACTTACCGTCACGGGGTGCGAGTTGGACCCACGCACCGTCGTCGATGACATCCGGTGGTTCTTGCCCCGTCGGTGGTTTCTCTGAACCGGTCAATGTGTCGGGTACAGCTAACCCTAATCCTTGATGGAGCGTATCAATCACCACCGACGTAGCAACGATGCCGATAAGTTCAACGTACTCACTATCACGCAAGCCGTTCGCGAGTGCTCTGGTAAACACAGATTTACTCATCCGCGCAGGATCACTTCGTATACGGTGGATGACATCTACCGCGCTAGTCGACAGATCAGTAACTGTCTCATGATCTCCTTCTACAGCATTGGGTGAGAGTGCATCCAAACGACGCATACATAAATCGCAGTTGAGGCTTTGACGCGCTTCACGGATGATGGCCATGCGGTCACGACCTGACCAGAACGGACCACTTTCACTCAATCGTTCCCACACCTTGGCATACGCCTCGACGGTGGTCTCGCGAACTGGATACGCGCAGTTCTTAAAAAGCTGTGCTCGCATTGTTACACCCATCTGCTCGTTCTACAAGTCTTATGACTCGCAACGACGCTATTTAATCACGTTGCTTATTCAATCATTTACGAACTTTTCAAAGAAACCCCTGTAAGTTACGCCAATCACTTAGGTCAATCGGTCCAATTCACGAGCCCGAGGTTAATATCTGCTTCGGACAGTGACCACATGGTCGCTACTCGTCAACACTCGAGTCGAGCGTATTCGGATCGGTTGAGAACGCAGAGCATTCTCAGATTTTCCAAAACGATGCCAAGACTCGAGTTAGATCGCAACTGGCGGAGAGGATGCGCATGAGTTCGATAGTCATCAGGAACGGAACGGTCGTAGACGGCACCGGGTCCCCTTCCAGTCAGCGTGACGTCGCCATAAGCGACGGCAAAATCGTCGACGCTGTGTCGAACCCAGATCGTGTCATCGATGCTACCGACCGTGTCGTTAGCCCCGGTTTCATCGACATTCACACCCACTTTGATCCACAACTGTGCTGGGACGGTCTCGCGACACCTTCGCTAGAGCATGGGGTCACAACGGTGGTCATTGGGAATTGCTCCCTGTCGTTAGCGCCGGTCAAACCCGAAGGCACCGCGAAACTCATCTCGATGTTCCAAGTCATAGAGGACATCAAGAAACCAACGTTTGATGCTGCGGTGCCTTGGTGCTGGGAGACATTCCCTGAATATCTTGATTTCATCCGCGGAAAACTCGGCGTCAACGTTGGCGCACTCATTGGGCACTCTGCGGTGCGCTTCTATGTCATGGGCAAGGAGAGTCAGGAACGCGCGGCAACCAGTGGTGAAATCGATGCCATGTGCACTATCGTTGACGAAGCGATGGCGGCAGGTGCGCTCGGAATCTCAAGCTCCTATCTCGATATGGATGAGGAAATGCGACCCGTTCCAAGTCGCTTTGCTGAAATCGACGAGAAAGTTGCGCTCGCTCAAGCGATGGCAGCTCACGGCCGTGGAATATGGCAAGTTGTGCCATACATCGTCGATCCAGAGCAAGCGCTCGGGAACATTAAAGAACTGGGCGACATCAGCTTGGCAGCAGGGATCCCTTGCAGCTATCAGCCTCTATTAGGCTCAGGAGGCCGTGGGTTAGATAGCCAAGTCAACGCTTTGACAGAGCAACATGCGAGAGGCGCAAGGGTGTACGGTCAAACCATGCCCCGTACGTTCGATATGAATATGAGGTTGTCCGAGACCAGCATGTTGCTATACGGGTATCCGTCTTGGAAAGCCATCATGGACTTACCCGCCGACGAGCGCATGAGTGAATTCAGCGATCGGACAACTCGACAAAGACTCGTGAAGGAAATGGTGCCACGCGAAGGTGGTTTTCTCAGCATCGCGCAGATGTCTGTTGGCGATGTCTACAGCGAAGAAAACAAGCCATACCAGGGACGAACGATCGCCGAGATCGCTGAAACTGAAGACAAGGCGATTGGTGAAGTGGTGTTGGACCTTTCGCTACGCGACAAACTCGATACCGAGTTCAAGCTCGAAGGCGTCGTCAACGCCGATCAGGAAGCAGTCGTGCGTCTGATCGATAGCCCTGTATGCCACTTCGGCGCATCAGATGCCGGCGCACATATCACGCAATTCTGCGGTACCGGAGACACCACGTATCTGTTGTCACACTTCGTGCGTGAATCAGGAAGCATTTCACTTGAACGAGGCGTGCAATGCATGACAAGCGAACTAGCACAAGACTGGGGAATTCGTGATCGCGGAACTTTGACGTCGGGACAAGCCGCAGACGTCGTGATCTTTGACGCGGAGCGAGTGAAGATCACCAAGGAGGAATTCGTCGACGACTTCCCTGGTGAAGCACGTCGCTATGTCCGACGCGCATCGGGATTCGACCATGTTCTCGTTAACGGCGAGGTCGTCTATAGTGCTGAAGGATATTCTGACGCCAGACCTGGTGAAATCGTCTGACGAAGCGCCGAGACAGGATTCAGGAATGCGACTCGAACCAAGTCTTGAATCGATTTCCGCCACCTGCACTTCATCGAGACATAGTGTTGCTGCATCCGTATTTACCTAATCTGACGTCGGGTACCTAGTGGAGATACTTGTAGGGATCATCGTCATCGCTGTGGTGATTGTGTGGTTCAAAAGCAAATCATCCGGAGGTAGCAAACCGGGTATGCGATTCACGCCTGCGAAGGCGCACAGCGACGCGACGAGCGAATTTAGAGCACTTCTGGAACAGGGCAAATCACTCGTCGAACTAGGCGACCAGTTACCGTTCGGGATCAATTACATGAAATCCGAGCAACCGATCATTGCAGTTGAGAACGTCTCTTTCATTCGCAACAGATCAGAGTACATCGCGGGTAATGCTGGGGTATCGGTTCGTGTCATGAAAGGCGTGAGTTTCCGAACCGGCGGTACGAAGGGTCGGCGCGTTGAGACACCTCATGTGCTCGACAAGGGGACTCTTGTAGCCACTACAAAGTGTTTCTACTTCATAGGCGACAGAAACACGGCGAAATACCCGTACCAAAAACTCATGATGTGTCGAATCGACCGAACGGGCAAAATCATCGAGTTAACGAAGAACACGTCCAACGCGAAGACCGAATACTTTGAGCACCGCGTTTTTAGTACGTCGAATACGATGGAAGCGGCTTATTGCACCTATGAGTATTTCGCGACGAATCCGGATGCGGGTTCAATGTCATATTCTGACGACCTCGGCGATGTACTTCTCGTGGCTGGTGATCACGACTAAGACTTCACCACCTAACATTCATCGAGTCGGTGCGCAATGTGCTCGGATTGAACCAACCAATACCTCAATCTTCGATGGGCTTTGAACTGACGTGAGACGGAACGCATTCCCTTTCTTCGCGCTCGTTTTCTATCTTGTCACCATCGTATATCCCGTGCTGAGAGTTTGGTGGTGGCATGAGCCGACCGGGGCGATTTCAAGCGCTTTGGCGACGTTGCTGATGCTTGCCTTTCTCATCGTGCCACTAGGTGTGTTCTTAAGCCGTTTCATCTTCCGCGTGCCAATGCCGAAGCAAATCATGCCAGCGTTGTACTCCGCTATCGGCTGTTGTTTCCTGTTCTTCCCCGTTGTTCTATTACTTGAGGTTGCTCGCTGGATACCAGGATTTCCAAAAGGATTAGAGAGCCTAATCGCTATTGCCTGCGTAATAGGGAGTGGCGCTTATGCCTTACTCAACGCGCAGCGGCTGCACGTGAAAACGGTCCACATCAAGGGAAACCCCGAGATAGAAAGTCAATCAATCGTCCAGCTATCTGATGTCCACATCGGTTCGCGTTCGCCTCGATACCTCGAACGGATTGTCGAGAAAGTCAAAAAACTTGATCCGACCTGGGTCGTAATCACCGGTGATTTACTGGATTCCCCGGGAGTCGGACAGACGGAACTCGAACCCCTCAGACAGATCGCTGACCGAACACTCGTCGTGACAGGAAATCACGAACGCTACGAAGGTATTGATCGAGTCACAGCCATACTTCAGTCACTAGGTTTAAAGGTATTACGGAACGAGGAATTAGGTGCGTTTCCATTCCAGTTCGTAGGCGTCGACGATCACGATTCACCAAGTCATCTAATCGCCCAACTAAAGCGATTCGAACCTAATGATGAGGCGTATCGCGTGCTGCTCTACCATCGCCCCCACGGCATGGAGCAAGCTTCTAACTGGGGATTTGACCTGATGCTCGTAGGTCACACCCATCGCGGGCAGATTTTTCCATTTCATCTCGTCGTAAAACGGTTCTTCCGATTGATCCATGGCACCCACCGATTTGGACAGATGACGCTCCATGTTTCAAGTGGAACCGGAACATGGGGTCCGATTCTGAGACTCGGCAGTCGGAATGAGATTACGGAAGTTGTATTCGCCTAAAAACTAACCGCGAAATTCAAGTTACCGAGCACGCCACCGAGACTATCCCATAAATTGCTGCCACGTCGGTAGGTCTTTCACATTCAGGTAGGCGTTCGCTTTTTTTGTTTCGCCCATGGTCGCGTTTGGTACCTGGCTGTAGTTATGGCCGGGCAACAACAAGGTGTCATCCGGTAACGCTTTCAACTTCTGCAAGCTGTGAAACATCTCTTCGGAATCGGAACCGGGCAAATCCACACGTCCACAACCATCAATGAACAGCGTATCCCCAGATACGAGCGTGTTCTTCACGCGGAAACACTGGGAGCCGGGAGTGTGCCCAGGCGTATGTAAAAACTCAACCTCTACGAGTCCTACGTCTAGCGTATCCCCGGAATCAACTTTTTTGATGTCTGAATCGGAAATCCCCGTGACTTTCTGAACGCCTTGCACTTCCAGTCGATGTGCATACACCTTCACCGGCCGTTTTTCCATGATCTGAGCGACGCCTTCGATGCCTTCACCACGCATGGCACCGCCAACATGGTCAGGATGGTAGTGTGTGACCAGCACGCTATTCAGCACGTACTCTTTCTCATCGAGGTGATCCAGCAACGCATCGATATCCCACGCAGGATCTACAAGCGCGACTTCTCGACTTGACTTGGAGCCGACGATATACGTGAAGTTCTGCATCGGTCCAATCTGGATCTGCTCAATGATCAGTTCGTCTGACAACTCCATGGCGATCCTTCGTACGGTAACTCGATGCCATTATCCACCGTAACCTGCATACTAGACTTGTATATAAGGTGTCCGAACTAACGAACTGTCGCGGGGAGCATCAATGGCCGCATTGGATGACGTGCGCATCCTGGATATGACGCAATACGAAGCCGGTACATCTTGTACACAAGCACTCGCATGGCTTGGCGCTGATGTCGTTAAGGTGGAAGCACCTGGCGTCGGCGATCCAGGACGCGGAGTTGGTCTCACCGGCGAGGAACGTTATTCCGCGTATTTCTGCAATTGGAACGCGAACAAACGCAGTGTCGTCATCAATCTACAGAAAGACTCAGGTCGTGAGCTCCTTCTTGACTTGGTCCCCAAATTCGATGTATTCGTTGAGAACTACGGACCTGGTGTCGTTGAGCGGTTGCGCATCGATTACGAAGACCTGAAGCAAGTGAACGAAACGTTGATTTACGCGCGACTTAAAGGATTTGGCACGTCAGGACCATACGCGGATTTCAAGAGCTTTGACATGGTTGCGCAAGCATCCGCAGGTGCGTTTTCGGTAACCGGCGAAGCCGATGGTCCACCAACCGTTCCAGGTCCAACCATGGGTGACTCGGGAACCGGAGTCCAATTGGCGATGGCGATCCTCGCAGCCTACATACAACGCGATCGGGATGGCGTTGGCCAACTGATTGAGATTTCAATGCAAGAGGCCATGACCTATTACATGCGGACTCGCGTCGCCACAGGATCGAAATGGGGTACGCGACCTACCCGACGAACAGGCAATATACAAGGACTGCCACCCGTCAACATCTTCCCGTGCAAGCCTTTCGGTCCGAATGACTATATCTACTTGATGCCGATTACGTCTGGCCATTGGGACGCATTGTGTACCGCGCTTGAACGCCCGGATCTTCTAGTGGACGAACGGTTTGCAGATCCCCGCAAGCGACGGGAACACGAGGCCGCTTTGACTAGCATCATCAATGGTTGGCTGGCAGATCGGACGAAGTTTGAAGCGATGAGGACGCTTGGCGAAGCAGGAGTCCCCTGTTCAGCAATCCTTGACACGGAAGAACTTCATAAAGATGAACATCTTTTAGCACGCGGGTTCGTAAACGAACTCGATCACCATGGCCACGGACGTACGAAGTTGCTGGGATTTGCGCCACGGATGTCAGAGTCTGATGTCGAGATCTCACGAGCACCACTCTTGGGTGAACACACCGATGAAGTGCTGATCGAAGATATGAACCTTTCGCCAGACCGAATTGCTCAACTCCGCGCTAACGGCGTCGTTGAATAAGAACCAAAGTTAATCCCGTTCGAAGGTAACCCGTCCTTCGAGAATAGTTAACCGAACGTCGCTACTTCTGAGTCGGTGACGAGCTTCGGACCATGACCTGTCGAGGCAAACCAAATTCGCCGGTGATCCTACCTCGATTTCATGGCGGTTCGTCAACAATGCCAATGCTTCTTCAGCGTCAATTGCCTCGTGTTTTCCAATCACTGCAGCTCCGCGCGTACGTCGATCAGTCGCTGCCTTAATCACACGCCACGGGTCAGCGTCACCAAATGGTGCATCGGTTCCTCCCGTGCATCGTATGCCGCTCTCGAGAATCGTTCGAATCGGATACAGTGAATCAAGTACGCTGGGTCCGTTGTCTTGAATGTACTGATCACCCCGATCGTAAAGGAAATTCGGATTTGGCACGATGTGCAATTGGAGCGAGTTGGCTAAAGCGATGACATCTGCAGGCAATTCCGTCGCGTGTTCAAGACGATCACCACTCAGGCTTCCAACTTCCGTCAACGCTGAAACCGCGAACACAACCTCGACTCTCGAGACACAGTGGATTGCGACCGGTCTATCTACTCGATGCGCATCTGCAATTAATACACAGAATTCTTGAAAGTTTGGTAAACGGTAGTCGTCGAGGATGATCTTTAGATGACCTTCGCTTAACTCCGATCCACCCATCGCACGGACTTGCAAATCCGGGCAATGGACCTGCAAAAACGCTAATGTCGAGTCGTCATTAGATGGTGTTGCATCAATGACATGCGTCACGCCAAAGCTCGCCAATTCACGCGAAACTTCGTGTAGCTCTGCCTCTAGGCTGTGCTCCGATTGGATTCGCTCAAACACCAATTCATCATTTCGATAGAGTTGTCCGTGATTTTGCCTAGGCAGGCCGAATTCCTTCGCACCTAAGGAATTGAAATACCAGAGCCGCCCCGACCGATGTTGAATTCGAACTGGACGATCGTCAACCCACTGATCGATCAAGGAAGCCTCAAGATCGCCAGCCACTGATTCGTGATAGCCCACGCCACGGATCCAATCGCTACCTTTAACACTCCGTAGCACTTGTCCTAACTGTGCGGGTTCAGTTACCTCAGGTGGTCCACACTGCGCAGAAAACCGACGAGCAGCCATTGCCATGAGATGCAGATGATCGTCACGCAGGCTTGGTATTAATGCTCCTCCGTGACCCTCTAGCACCCGTTCATCCCCACGCGGACTCAGGCACGCTGAGATCTCACTCACGTTCTGCTGTCGACAACGCACATCCACTCGCTGTCCGTCTAACTCGACATTCTTGATCAACAATTGCTGCAATCCATTCCCCAGCACCGATTCAGTTTTCAAGGTCGTTAAGTTACCAAGGTTTTCTTAGCAGGGTTGTCCCTCAAGTGGTTCGCATCCGATTGAACTTGTGATTCACACCACTCAGCTAAGCGCGTCGATCAAATCGGATTACGAATGAGATCCGTGCCTATGAGTCTAACGAAATTCAGTTGCATATTTACGTGTAAGATCGAACGTCCCATCTATGCGTTCTTGAGACCACGTAAGCGTAGCTCGAATCGTTATCCTGTTTGGCTGCGATTAATTCCCGGGTAACCCCTATATAACCAAACGGAAGAAGGTGTAACCAAGGATCGATCCGAAATCGGGGTACGTCGCAGTTCGAGATCACGAGAAATACCTCCTACCGACAAAGAGGGATCAATTTCTATTCTTTGAACTACTTTCATGAGAGAGTCATTTACGCCGTCTACGATCCGTGACTCTGATCCATGACTCTCCACACGCGACTATGAACGCTGAACTTATGACATTTTTCACGTAAAAGACGACTCTCGCCTTAAATCGACAGGGACCGCGCACGTTTTAGGGGACAGTTTAAGTAAGAGAGTCGAAGCCATTTTCATAGCCTTGCTCCTCGTCATCGAGCCTGGCAAGTTGCTCCAGCTCGTGTCGGTTTAATGAAATCCGTCGCAACGGGTTATATATCTTCAGGAAGTAGCGATCGATCTTTTCGATGGCTTCCTGGCGTGTTCGAAGGCGACTGCGATACACCATTTCGCGTTTCAACTGCGAGAACACGGTTTCAGCGGATGCGTTATCTGCACACGTTCGGACTCGACCCATGCTGATCGTCAAGCCATGGTGCTCGAGACAGTCTCGATACGCCTCACTGGTGTATTGGCTGCCGTGATCGGAATGCAGGATCGGACGTTCACCGTCGAGACGTGACGCCACCGCCCGGTCGACCGTCGCGGTCACCAGCTCGGCGGTTTGGCGCAGACCCATACGCCACGCGACGACCACCCCGTCGTAGAGATCTTTGATGATGCAGAGATACAACTTGCCTTCCGCCGTTCGAATCTCGGTCAAGTCCGACACCCAGATCGTGTTCGGCTGCGCGGCCGCGAAGTCGCGTTGCACGAGGTCGGCGACGACCTCATCCGTCATGCGCGTCTTCCGATGACGGCGTTTCTTGACGGGCACACCCCACAGCGAGGCTTCGCCCATCAACCGTCGGACCCGCCGCGCGCCGAGCCATTCGCCATGTTGCGTCCGCAGGATCTCACGCATGCGCCGATACCCGAAGATGCCACCCCATTCGGCATGGATCACGCGTATCAGGGTGCGCAAGCGGCGATCCTCGAGCGCCCGCGTGGACGCACCTCCGCGTTGGCGCCAGGCGTAGTACTTGCTCCGCGTCACGGCGAGGCGATCGCACATGTAGGCTACCGGATAGGTGTCGTCGAGCGCTGCGATCACCTGATACCGGTCGGTTGGCGCGAGGCGAAGTAGCTCGAGGCCTTTTTTAAAAAGTCATTCTCGACTTTAAGGCGTCCCACTTCCTTCGCTAACTCCTCATACGTGGGTCGCTCATCCGACGTTGACGCTGCCGTCAAGGTCTTCTGCCACCGCCACAGCGTGCCAACGCTGACGCCTAACTGGGCACTGACTTCCGCCGCAGTTGCCGGTGTACTCGTCAGTAGCTGCACCGCTTCACGCTTGAATTCGTCGCTGTAGCGACGGCCTTGGCGTCCTTTCTTTCGTGGTTCAGTCATTTGCATGCTCCTAAGCTAAATTCTGCAAATAAACTGTCCCCCTAAACGTGCGCATACCCACACCGTCTTTCGACCGTCGTCGTTTTTCGGTTCAGCTCCTTTGAATATTTTGAAGGCGATTCGCATGAAACATTGTCAACTAAAAGTAAACCGTTTACTGATGATCTTTTGAAGAACGCCAATAAACAGGGATGATTGCATCAGTTAACGCACGGAGTGCTACCAATCAGTAAAAGTGATCAGGTTTGTACCGCGGTCTACACACCTTGAGACTCGGTACCTCACAAAAGTTTCGACCGATCGATCATGCGTTAGCTTTCGTTTTACTTCAACCGCAACGATAAACGTTTGGAGAAAGTTCAATCCAGCTACTATTCGGTAGAGGCAACTAAGAGACCTTTACCCCACCGTAAACAAATCACTTAAATGTAGATTTTGACCACTCGTCTTTACCGTTGTTCGGTCGAACGGAAAGTTATTTTTGTACTCAGTGTTACACGGCGGTTTGTGATGGAAAATCATAGCTGCCTCAGCTCTTTTGCGCGCGCCAGAAGGGGAAATCTTGGCACAACTAGCGTAAAGCTGCTCACCCTCTTTCAGTTTTTTTGCCCACTCATCTCTTCGATTTGCCGGATCTTCGGGCACACGTAAACGCACGTTATTAGATTCGCCGATGTACAACACGCATCTAAGCGAAACTGTGCCAGTCTCACGATTGTGTGTTCCCGCATAGATGCAGTAAATACCCGATTCCGTCGGTAGTCCGCTCCAATTCGATTCTCTCCAATACCCTTCGAATTCCAAGTCGTAAGTTTGGTATGTCATCAATACACTCCTCTAAATGGCTTGATTTCTACTTAACAGCTACACTGATCAATTCCGCCGGATTTAGATCTGCATCGAATAATCCGCGCAAAATCACAGTCAGTTGACTTCCGCGCATGACTGTACAGGTCATTAGTTTTTGCTTGGGCGGTATAGACCGGAGAGCAGCTTGGGGAACTCACTCCTCATAGCCTTCGTCGTGGAGTTCTTTTTTAGTCATATCCCAATCCACCTCCTTATCATCGATTGCACGTCTTTCTTCGAGCCGAAACAGATCCTTTGCATTAACACGTTCGGCACCTTCGAGCGCTCTCATAGCAACAAAACCGAATCCACCCGATTCAAGTTCAAACATTCTCCATCCGAAATCTTCAAGTGAAATTTCGAGCATCGTCAAGAAACGAACTCGAAGCTGCTCTCGACCAGCGACTCTCTTTACGATACGCCGACTAACTCGCGCCCTGGTCTTTCCAAAGCGTTTCAGCAATAGCGCGATGAGAATGGCAGTTTCTTCGTGGGTGTGATACATAGTCAGGAATCTCGACAGCAATCAAAATACTGTGCGAATTATACATTTTCAATCAATATTTTGGGTTAAATATTGGAAATCAATCAATTATACTGATTTTTGTCGATCGCCTAGCTAGATAGGATTGGCACATTTGCTTCTCAAAACCGTTTTTGGCTCCCGCATCTGTCACGCCACTACCGTGGTGAGTATCAAGAGTTTGTCAATGGCTACTTCAGTCTAAAGCAAACTAACAATAATGCACCATCTTCCACGTCAACCTTTTGTCGATCTGAATCTCCTTACGCTAACGAAGCAGGAATTACTGCTGAAATTAGGATCTGCCGCGGCATGCGAAGAGCTCAGTCCAGTAGCAGGTGTATGCGGCGTACTCGTCACGGGCGAATTGAACGAAACAACACCGCTAAAACCACCATGCCCTGTCCTATCGACAAACGCTCGAAGCAGCTCAGATCTAATCGATGTTTGCGTCGAGAGCGATCAATCCTTAGCACTGTTGACCGAAGGAATAGAACGCAGTCCGATTGCTGCAGCAACCCTCGTAGGGTTGACGCGCGTCAACGCACGGAGTTCGATCTCCGATGGTCTTTGCGCTGAGTCACTTGCATACTCATCGTTACAGCATAGCGCACAGTTTGAGGATTGGCTTGCAACCGACAAACCTACGAATGTCAAGCAGTTCGCAGATCCAGCGATCCTCATCGACCGGTCAGGGAACGAACTGACTCTGACGTTGAACCGCCCAGCAAATCGCAACGCCTGGTCGACTGCGATGAGAGACGCACTAGCGGAACATCTACAGTATGCGTTTGAGGACGACACAATCTCGCACATTACCATCCGCGCAAATGGTCCTAGTTTCAGTGCTGGAGGAGATCTGACTGAATTCGGCTCTGCGCGTGACGCGGGTATCGCTCACGTGTCAAGACAAACGAGAAGTCCCGCTGTCCTGATGCATCTCCTAAGCAAAAAAATAAAAGTCATCGTACATGGTGCTTGTGTCGGCGCCGGGATCGAGCTTCCCGCATTCGCCAGTTACGTCACGGCTCGATCAGATGCTTTCTTCCAGCTGCCTGAAGTACGCTTCGGACTCATCCCTGGCGCTGGTGGAACAGCGAGCATGTTGAAACGAATCGGGAGATCCCGATTCAACTACATGGCACTTACAGGCGACCGTATCAACGCTAGTACAGCACTCAAATGGCAACTCATTGACGAAATAGATGACAAGCCAAATGTTTAGCGGAGATAAGTCAACCCGTGTCCTAGAGATTGGCAGCTACGCAGCTGGTTACGCTGGCAAACTATTCGCTCATTCTGGCTGCGACGTCGTCCGCATCGAGCCAGAACACCCAAAGGCATCCTGGGTTTCATCCCGAGCGATGGATCTATTCCTTCACCACGACAAACGGCGCGTACGCACTTTCGATCGCGAGCTCATTGCAAATCTTGCGAACAAGGCAGACGTCGTTCTCGTGGACGGTGAGTCTGCTGACGAGGTCTTGGCCATAGGTTTCGAAAGCTGGCAAACACCCATCAAGGTTGCGATCACACCGTTTGGCATGACCGGACCCGATCGTAACCGTGCGGCTACAAATGCCACCATCCTGGCATTGGGTGGGTACACCAACCTCATGGGGGATCCGGACCGCGCACCTTTGACGCTACCCGGTCATTACGTTGATTTTCAGAGCGGCGGCTACGCGTACACGGCTGCAAGTTCATGTCTACTCAGGAGACACAAAGACACGATCGACATCGGTATGCTCGAAGTGATCATGTCACTTAGCCAGTTCACGACGGTGATGTGGACTTGCGCGCAAACAGTGCGCTCGCGCCACGGTAACGATTTCTGGTCAGTCGTTCCCACTACGCTCTTTCGCTGTAAAGATGGGTGGGTCTATATCAACATCGTGCCAGGATTCTGGGATCCATTCACCACCTGTTTAGATTTGCCAGAACTGACCCTTGATCCGCGCTTCCTCACCAACGATCTTCGCATGAAGAATCGGGACGCGTTACATGAGATCATCGCTGACGTGTTTATTCAATGGACTCGGAGCGAAATCCAACAGCGTGCCGAAGTAGCACGCATTCCAATAGGGGCTGTTCTCTCGTTCCCTGAGGTTCTAAACGACGCCCATCTCAATGAACGCGACATGTGGCAACGAATCAACTACAACGATGGCGATTCGGTTTTATCACCCCGACCTCCATTTGTCATGCCGGCTATCAAGCGCGATATGTTGGCACTACACGAACCCGAGGACGCGATGGATGGCTAGAGGACCGCTTGAAAACGTACGGATTCTCGACCTCACACATGTATGGGCCGGTCCGCTCGCGACTCGAATTTTGAGTGATCTTGGTGCTCAGATCCTCAAGGTTGAACCACCCATGGGTCGTGGACCACAGGTATACCCGACCGTGCCGCTAGGCGGTTTCATAGGTGGCGTGCCGGGCGACGAGCCGTGGAATGTGAATGCCGTGTTCGTCAAGCTGATGCGAAATAAGAAGAGTCTCGCGCTCAACCTTAAGACAGAAACTGGAAGATCGGCATTTCTCGAGCTCGTTGCAGTTTGTGATGTGGTCATCGAAAACTTCTCCGCACGGGCGATGGCGGGTTTACTTCTCGACTACGAACATCTCAAGCAAGTCAATCCGCAAATCATTCATGTGGCGATGCCTGGCTACGGCTTGTCGGGTCCATACAGTGAACGCGTCGCATTTGGCCCGACCGTGGAGCCAATGTCGGGACTCACTTCGGTCATGGGGTACAGCGCTGACGAGCCACGAGCCACCGCGATGGCGATGCCTGACCCGACTTCTGCAGTCAACGCGACCGCTGCTGTGGTCACTGCGTTGCGGTTGCGAGAACAGACTGGCGAAGGCCAATTAGTTGAGATGTCGCTCCACGAATCAGCAACGTCCTATGCCGGACCTTGGCTCATCGATACACAACTCGGACACGAACCTGAGCGAATCGGTAATCGACATCCCGAACTCGCACCGCATGGCATCTATCGATGTGACGGGGAGGATGACTGGGTAGCGATTGGCTGTCGCAGTGATAGTGAGTATCAATCGTTGTGTGACGTCGGCGACTTGCCTGTAGATCGTAATTGGAATTTAGAAGATCGCTTAGCGAAGCAGGATGTCTTAGACGCAGCTATCGCGAATTGGTCGTGCACCCAGCCACACGAGTCAGTCGTTAACTCACTGCGCGACGCGAACATTCCTGCCGGCAAGGTGTTAGACACCGCAAGCATGCTCACCAATCCACAAACTGTTTCCCGAGGATTTTTCGTGCCACTTGAGAAAGGGACGCCCATGCCAGGCAACCCCGTTAAGATGGACGGAATTTCGAGTGAAGACTGGGAACCATGCCCCAAACTAGGCGAGCACAATGAAGAAGTGCTTACTGAGTGGCTTGACTACGAACCTGATGGTGTTCGCGCACTTTACGACGAAGGAATTATCGTGAATCGACCGCCTCGTTAAAGTCACTAACTAGCGAGACCATTCGCGTCGAGTTCAACAGCGTATTACTAGATCGAGATAGGGCTTGGTTTCTCTGTGTATCTCATGGCGAGCGGATCGCTCGCGCTAGATTGACTGATATAAATCAATCACATCAGGAACAAAAGAGTCTATTGAGCTATGGTGAGAACGATAAAGATCTTTATTGCCGGAATGTTGATCGGCGGTGCGAGTACTGCGCTCACTCATGACGATTTCTTGGATCACATATTGCAGATAACTGAATCCACAAACTTTGGCTATGGCAGGGGTATGCAAGCAGGATTTATCGTAGGGATGACTCAAGCTGGCCGAGATATAGACTTCGTATGTGCAGCCGCGCGCAGTCAAAATACAAGCTTCAACCGCCCGGTAGAACATTTAGACGAAACCAGTCGTACCGCAATCGACATAGCGACTCGAAATAGCACAAGTAAAACCTTCAGTGATTTAGGAATTCAGTGCGATTTACATTGGGATTCCCCGTGACAAGCAGACGAAGTGCACTTGCGGTTAGGTTGGAAGCCAGAATACACGTACAGAACGAGACATTGAGGCACAAGACTCAGTTCTTTTTTGCCGTCCGATGCAATAACCGAAAGAGTCAATTTGTCTAGAACCAACGAATAAATCGTTCTTCAGAAATTCAGTTCACAGATGTAGATAGGACGAAGCTATGTCAATTTCGATTGATTCAATCATCCACGACATACGCGAGCAATCAGCAAATGTCGCTGTTCAGGGTCTGACGTTTGAAGAACTAGCGCGCAAGTACTTTCAACACGATGCGCAACAACAGCAAACCATTGACAAAGTGTGGCCGTACACGACGTGGTTGAGGAATCAAGGCGAACCCGCCAAGGATGATGGTATCGATCTAGTTGCATCGTTAAGAGAAGGTGGCTACTGCGCAATCCAGGCCAAGTGCTATGCGCCTAAAGTTCAACTAAACGAGAGTGTCACGTCGAGTTTTTTCGCAGTTGCCACCGGCGCGAAATTCAAGCGTCGCATTTTGATCGATACGACCGAGCGAGAAGTTTCCTCTTGGGTCGCTGATCGCCTAAACAATGATGAACCGCTAGGTCAACGCGTTGATCTCGCAACGTTACGGCAAAGTTCCATCGATTGGTCGACGATCTTAGATCCTGCACCACGTTCACGAAAGAAGAAGCAACCTCGCCAACACCAAAGTGACGCATTGGATGCTGTAACCAACGGTTTTGTGACACACGACCGTGGTCAGATGATCATGGCGTGCGGAACCGGCAAGACGTACACCGGATTGATCGTCGCCGAATCCATCGTCGGTAAGGGTGGCTATGTGCTAGTGCTTGTGCCCTCATTGGCGCTTATGACGCAAACTGTGGCTGAGTGGTCGAACGACGCGACATTGAAGCTCCGTTCCTACGCGGTATGCTCAGATGCACAGGTCGGCAGGTACGGAAAGAAACGTCTTACAAGAAACGAGCAGGACGAAATTCAGGTCAATGCGTCAGACCTAGTGATTCCCGCGACCACTGACGGAGCGACCCTAGCTCAAAGTGCATCTGAATCAGCAACCGATCACATGACCGTCGTGTTTGCCACATATCAGTCGCTCAACAATATCGAAACCGCGCAGAAGGAACACGACTTTCCAGAATTCGATTTGATCATTTGCGACGAAGCACATCGCACCACCGGCCAAATCAAGGGGGACAAGGACGCATCCAATTTCGTCATCGTTCACGACCAATCTCGAATTCGCGGAAAGAAGCGCCTTTACATGACCGCTACACCCAAGATTTATGGCGAAGGGGCACAGAAAAAGGCGGAGGAACGCGGCGGAATCGAATTGGCCTCGATGGCTGACGAATCCAAATTTGGTCCGTTGTTTTTCCATCGTGGATTCGCGTGGGCCATTCAAAACGATTTGCTTGTAGATTACAGAGTCGTCGTGCTGACAGTACCTGAAGAGGAGGTCAGCAGATCAATTCAAAAGGTACTTGCAAACCGAGAAAACGAACTAACGCTCGACGTCACCACCAAGATCGTTGGGTGTTACAAGGCACTTATGAAAGAGAGCGAATCCGCAGAGGATTTTGATATTGATCCAGATCCTTGCCGACGCGCACTCGCGTTCTGTTCCACAATCGCGCGATCTAAAGTCATCAAAAAGACGTTCAACGATGTCATAGTTGAGTACCTTACGAGCGAAGACTCGAGTGATTCAGACGAGGGACACTTGATCTGCGTGACGGAACATGTGGACGGTAGCACCCCTGGTAAGACACGGTCGGATCATCTCGCTTGGTTGGCCGACGCTCACGAAAGCGACGACGAGTGTCGTGTGCTTACTAACGTACGTTGTCTCAGCGAAGGTGTCGACGTGCCTGCATTGGACGCGATTTTGTTTTTCGACGCGCGGCAGTCCCAGATCGATGTAGTACAAGCGCTGGGTCGCGTTATGCGTAAGTCGCCAGGTAAGAAACTAGGCTATGTGATTTTGCCCATCGCGGTGCCCGCTGGGGTCACGCCTGAAGAAGCACTGAATGACAACGAGCGATTCAAGGTGGTTTGGGCGACGCTCAACGCCCTGCGTTCGCATGACGAGCGAATCGAAGGCATGATCGCTGGCATGCAACTCGGTGAAGAGCCAGGTGACAGACTTAAGGTTATCTATGGTGGACTCGGATCCGCAGCGACAGTCGATGATTTTCGGGAAAGCACGTCCCCAGAGCCGGGCGTGATACGAGTGCCGCCGGAGCCGACACCACCGGTCCACCCAATACCCGGCGATGGTGAACTTGGATTCGCGCTAGCAAACGCGATTTACGCGAAAGTGGTTGAAAAGTGTGGCGTCTTAAACACTTGGACCGATTGGGCGAGAGATATTGCAGACATTGCTCGACACCATATCACTCGCTTGACGACGATCGTCGAAGAAGCTAGTAGGCGGAACGTATTTGATCAATTTCTCGCGGAACTGCGCGATGATCTAAACGATTCCGTTTCGGAATCAGATGCTATTGAGATGTTGGCGCAGCATTTAGTAACCAAACCCGTATTTGACGCGATCTTTCAAGGGGACGAATTCACTTCTAGCAATTCGGTTTCTCAAGCAATGGATCGAGTAATCGCTGCACTCGGCGTCGAACACCTCGAGAAAGAACGTGCGACGTTGGACGAGTTTTACCGGTCGGTACAAACGCGCGCTGCCGAGGTCAAATCAGCTTTGGGTAGGCAGGAACTAATTCGCACGCTGTACGAAAAATTCTTTCAAAGCGCATTTACGAAACTTACACAAAGGTTAGGGATTGTTTACACGCCTGTCGAAGCGGTCGATTTCATTTTGCATTCCGTCGACGACGTACTGCGAGAACAGTTCGATGTTGGTGTCGGCAGTCCTGGCGTCAACGTCCTTGACCCTTTCACAGGTACGGGCACATTTCTGACCCGATTGCTCGATAAAGACACCGGCTTAGTCGCAGATCAAGATCTGCACACAAAGTACGTGAAAAACATTCACGGCAACGAAATCGTGCCCCTCGCTTATTACATCGCTGGCGTTAATATCGAATCGACGTATCACGACCGGTTATTGAGTGCGCCACACACAAGCGCCAGGCACACGTATCAGCCATTTAACGGCCTCTGCTTAGCAGATACGTTTCAATCCACTGAGACCGGTGGTGGTGTACTCAACGAGGTATTGCCACGAAATCATGAGCGACTCGAAAGGCAGCTTGATCTGCCGATAGAGGTGATTGTCGCTAATCCTCCATATTCCATTGGTCAACGTTCAGGCAACGACAACGCGCAAAACATGCGTTATGAACTCTCAGATAAGCGCATTCAAGATACATTCATAACCAAAGCTAGGGATGCGTCGTTAGTAACAAGGGTGTACGACAATTTCTGCAGATCCCTTGTCCCATAAGGGTTTTCAAGCCCACGCGTAGCCGTTGGTTTTCGAAGGTGTCGCCTGGACTCGATGTGCGTCGCGCTGACGTTCGTACCAAGCGTCCAGTTCGTGGTTCATGTACCGACATCGAAGCGCCAACATCTTGGTGGCGCCGGCCAGCGACCAGCGCATGCCGCCTTGCTTGAAACGCGTACCGATCACGTTCTTGCACGCGTTTTCGATGCGCGCCGAGCTGATCGGAAGACCGCGCTCGCGATAACGCGGATAATCCATGCGGGCTTGATTCTTCATCAGATACGCCACTTCATCCGGCGCCCCGAATTGGCGCAACGCGTTGATGACTGCCTGCGAGTTGCCCGCGCGCAGTTTGCCTTTCAGCTCCTGATGCTTTGCCTGGGCACGCTTCACGTCGGACCCGTAATGCGCCTCGCACGCTTGGTAGATATGTGACGACACGTGGTAGAAATCCAAGATCTTGCACGCCTTCGGGAACTGGCGGCTGACCAACTGCTCGATCCAGACCGCGCCATCGCTCAACATCGTTTGCTGGCTTGCGGTCGTGAAACCGGTGCGTTCACCCTGTCGCGCCAAGCGTTGATCAAAGGGCGATTCACCCGCGCTCGTCGCCGCCGATTCGATCGCGGCATCGTAGTGCGGCTTGACCTGGTCGTCGTCCGTGCGCCAAAAGGCCACGACCTTGACTTCGCGGGTCTTGGCGACCCCGTCCGCACCCTTGCCGACCCGGTCAGCCGTCGCCTCGGGCCGCATCGGAATCCCCGTGCCGTCAATCGCCCCGCAGTCGCTTGGGGCCTCGACAAACGGCGCTGCCCGCATCACCTGACGTTGTTCGTCGGCGTGCAACTTGGCGCCCAGACACTTGGCCACCCGTTCCACCCGTTTCGCGTTGACGGGGATCGCCGTCAAGTCATGCAGCAGGTGCGCCGCTTGCGTAAACGACACGTTCGCAGCCACCATGCCGATGGCGTGTTCCGCGCCCTGCGTCAAGCTTGCGGTTGGGAGCGACAACTCCGCGCGACGCGGTTTTGTGCGCACCTTGCACACCTCGGCTTGGCACTGATAGACCGCATGTTCGACCCGCAATTGACCGAGCCGCGACAGCACCTGATTCGCGCTGACGCGTTCGTATTTGGCACCTTCCCCGCAGACCTGACAGGTCATTTCACGGTAGTTTTTTTTTGAGCCTCAGCCAAGTTCAGCGTGTGTTCAAGGATGGTTCGCGCCGTCGCATGCGCCGTCGCCAACGTGCGCGTTTCCTGCGCATCGAAATCCAACGCGTCGTTCAAATCCGCTTGCAGACCCTCGTTCGCCACTCGCAACTGGGCGGCAAACGCCGCCGACGCCGCCTGCGCCAACGCCGGTTCGGTCTCGTCAAGCAGCGCCACGAGGGGACCCATCCGCCCCCGTAAGCGTGCATTTTCAGCCTTGAGCGCGTCAACTTCCCGCTGCAACGTCGCCAACGCCGTTGCTTGGGTAGCGCGACGCGCCGAAAACCGGCGCTTGAAATCGTCGACAATCGACATCGTCAATAGCATCGTTGAGCCTCCGTGCTTGCCGCCAACGGGCCATCCGTGCCCGTCAAAACATCGCTTTAATTATGCTTGGCGAGCGACCCTCCGCGGCACGCAAGCTCGCGTCAATGCGTGAAGTATTCTTACTCTCAGGGAGCGATTTAAACTGACCACCCATTTAGGTTCGCCAGTGACCCCATACGGGTGCAAATTCGCCCCCAACCCCTCGTATATATGATTCTTTGTCCAGTTATAATCTGCAGGATTTGTCGTACACCCTAGTAACAAGTATGTACGACAGTTATGTTCGCGCGTTTCGTTGGGCAAGCGACCGCATCAAGGATAGAGGTGTAATCGGGTTTATCACCAATGCTGGCTGGTTAGAGAGCGTAGGAGGTAGTGGCGTTCGGGCTTGCTTTCGCGAAGAATTTAGCCGGATTTACGTCTTGAATTTGAGGGGGAACGCGAGAACCCAAGGTGAGCTAAGAAAGAAGGAAGGTGGTAGTCTATTTGGCGGCGGGAGCAGAGCGCCGATCGCCATCACGATATTGGTAAAAGACCCATCCCGCATCGGACCGGCTGAGATTTTCTATTACGACATCGGCGACTATCTGACGACCGAACAAAAACGCGAGAAACTAACCAAGTTTCGCTCTCTTAAGACTGTCGCTTGGAAAACGCTCGAACCAGATGACTATGACGATTGGTTGAACCAAAGAGACCAACGATTTCCCAAATTCATACCCCTTGGAAATAACCGTAAAGCATCAGACACTACCGTTCTTGTTGAGATGTATTCGCATGGTGTACTTTCAAGTCGGGACGCGTGGGCGTACAACTTCAGCAAGGGCAGACTGTTACGAAACGTTCGAAGAACACTTGACTATTTCAACGATGAACTGCGACGTTATGGTAAGGAGCAGCCAAACGCACGAATTAGGGATTGGGTACGCTATTCCGATACCGATATAAGCTGGAGTCGCGAGTTTCTCACGGATTTGCAACGACACGACTCCAAGAGATTTCATTCAACAAATTGCGTGGTTTCAATCTATCGACCCTTTAGCAAGCGCATGTGTTATTTCGCATCATCGATCATTGGGCAAATTGGCAGGCAACCAAACCTCTTTCCAAGAGCCGATACGCCCAATCGAGTGATTTGTATCGAGAACAAGGGAACAACTAAACCTTTTTCATGTTTGATGGTAAATTGCGTTCCAGATTACCAAGTAATTGGAAATGCTCAGTGTTTCCCGCTCTTCTATCAGTCCCAAGAGTCAGAGGCGAGCGCGTTAGGCATGGACGATTCTTGCGCATCTCAGTTAGAAGGAGGCATGCGATATGCGCTGAGTGACCACGGTTTACGGTACTTTGAAGATCATTATCCTAACAAGCCGCTCGACAAAGACTCCCTTTTCTATTACATCTACGGAGTCTTGCACTCGTCGGATTATCGAGAGGCATATCAATCGAATCTATTCAAGGAGCTAGCTCGCATTCCAGTTGTTTCATCTTTCGACGATTTTCAGCAGTTCAGCGACTTAGGGCGAAAACTCGGTGACCTTCATGTTAACTATGAGTCTGCGGACTTTCCAGCAGATGTAAAACTGAATGGGCAGGTCGCTTCCGAAGCATTAGTCGACTCATTTAGCCTCGATGAACTTCGAGTTCGCAAAATTCGTTTTCGAGCGAAAGCCACCGGCAGCGCTGAAAACCGGACGCAAAACAAGAGCGCAATCGTGTTCAATCACGCCATTACCGTGAGCGACATACCTCAATCCGCATACGAGTACGTTGTCAACGGCCGACCGGCGATCGAATGGATCATAGATCAGTATCAGATCAAAGTTGACAAGAAGACTGGAATCAAGAACGACCCTAACGACTATGCAGTTGAAACAGCCAAGGATCCCGCATACATCTTGAAGTTGCTCTTGCGAATCATTACCGTGAGCTTGCGAACCAACGAATTTGTCGCTCAACTACCGAAGCTCGAGATTCGTAGCGACTTCATGCCTTACGACGAATTCAGGCAATCAGTTGAGCACGGTGCCTGAGCTAGTTCAGTCGCCGTTCTGAAGGCCATTCTCGTAGTTCGCTAGGGTATCACTTCTATATAACGATTGGATTTACGAGCGTAATTGATTACTCTGTGCGATAGGGTATGCGCACGTTTAGGGGGACAGTTTATTTGCAGAATTTAGCTTAGGAGCATGCAAATGACTGAACCACGAAAGAAAGGACGCCAAGGCCGTCGCTACAGCGACGAATTCAAGCGTGAAGCGGTGCAGCTACTGACGAGTACACCGGCAACTGCGGCGGAAGTCAGTGCCCAGTTAGGCGTCAGCGTTGGCACGCTGTGGCGGTGGCAGAAGACGTTGACGGCAGCGTCAACGTCGGATGAGCAACCGACGTATGAGGAGTTAGCGAAGGAAGTGGGACGCCTTAAGGTCGAGAATGACTTTTTAAAAAAGGCCTCGAGCTACTTCGCCTCGCGCCAACCGACCGGTATCAGGTGATCGCAGCGCTCGACGACACCTATCCGGTGGCCTACATGTGCGATCGCCTCGCCGTGACGCGGAGCAAGTACTACGCCTGGCGCCAACGCGGAGGTGCGTCCGCGCGGGTGCTCGAGGATCGCCGCTTGCGCACCCTGATACGCGTGATCCATGCCGAATGGGGTGGCATCTTCGGGTATCGGCGCATGCGTGAGATCCTGCGGACGCAACATGGCGAATGGCTCGGCGCGCGGCGGGTCCGACGGTTGATGGGCGAAGCCTCGCTGTGGGGTGTGCCTGTCAAGAAACGCCGTCATCGGAAGACGCGCATGACCGATGAGGTCGTCCCCGACCTCGTGCAACGCGACTTCGCGGCCGCGCAGCCGAACACGATCTGGGTGTCGGACTTGACCGAGATTCGAACGGCGGAAGGCAGGTTGTATCTCTGCATCATCAAAGATCTCTACGACGGGGTGGTCGTCGCGTGGCGTATGGGTCTGCGCCAAACCGCCGAGCTGGTGACCACGACGGTCGACCGGGCGGTGGCGTCACGTCTCGACGGTGAACGTCCGATCCTGCATTCCGATCACGGCAGCCAATACACCAGTGAGGCTTATCGAGACTGTCTCGAACACCATGGCTTGACGATCAGCATGGGTCGAGTCCGAACGTGTGCAGATAACGCATCCGCTGAAACCGTGTTCTCGCAGTTGAAACGCGAAATGGTGTGTATCGCAGTCGCCTTCGAACACGCCAGGAAGCCATCGAAAAGATCGATCGCTACTTCCTGAAGATATATAACCCGTTGCGACGGATTTCATTAAACCGACACGAGCTGGAGCAACTTGCCAGGCTCGATGACGAGGAGCAAGGCTATGAAAATGGCTTCGACTCTCTTACTTAAACTGTCCCCTAAAACGTGCGCAGTCCCATAGTTTTCGCCGATTCTCGCGAACTTCACTATCCTTGGTGAGTTAATTCATTAACTGTAAACGATCGGGGGCAGCGAGTCGATCTGCTTTACGCCCAAGCGCATCTTACGGAACTTCTAGCTGGAGTAAAGTCTGCTCAAGAAGTGGTCTTCTCTCGGAACGGAGAAGATATCGTGCGTCTTTCCCGAGTGGAGCAAACAATGGCGAAAGAATGAATACCTCTCAAAGAGTTGGCTGAATTTCGCGCAACCATGCCAGGACTGAGAACCTCATCCGTCGAGTTGATTCGGCAAATGCGGGACGACGGTTACTGAGCACAGATCCTCTCCCATGCGTGATTTCAACTTGCACCACGCACGGGACGCGAGATGCGATCGACGTGCGACGACTCTAATATGCCTGTGCAGGCAACCAGGTAACAAGCGACGCAAAGTAGAAGATCAACCCAAGACCGATCAACTGCAACGCGATAAATGGACTGACTCCTTTGTAGATTGTGGTCGCTTGCAGGTCAGGTGGCGCAGAACCTTTGAGATAGAAGATCGCGAACCCGACGGGAGGCGTAAGGAAACTCGTCTGTAGACATACCGCGAATAGGACCGTAAACCAAATCGGGTCGAAGCCAAGCGCGACGACGACCGGTGATACCAATGGCAGAATGATCAACGTCAGTTCGATCCAATCAAGAAAGAACCCTAATAGGAACGTACAGAACAGAATCGTGATTACGACTCCCGTTGGACCAAACGGCAGGTTCAGCAGCGTCCGTTCGATCAACTCGTCGCCACCTAGGCCGCGTAGTACTAACGAAAACGCGGTGGCTCCGATCAGAATCGCAAAGATAAATGCGGTGGTCTTGGTGGTTTCCGTCAGCACTTCTTTGAATACGGGTAGATCCAGCTTCCGCTTCCACAACGCCAACAGCAACGCTCCGAACGCACCGACCCCAGCGGCTTCTGTAGGCGTCGCGATACCAAAAAAGATGCTTCCAAGTACACCGAGAATCAATGCAGCTGGGGGAAGAATCGCAAGAACTAAGCGTTGCAGCTCTTTGAAGTCGAACGATCCTTCGCCCGGAAGTTTCGGTGCCAAATCGGGCTTGATCCATCCCAACACGACGATATAGAGGATATAGAGCGAACCCAGTAGTAAGCCGGGGAACACAGCGCCTAGAAATAGGTCGCCGACCGGCATCGCCATGCGGTCTGCCATCAACACCAGCATGATGCTCGGCGGGATCAAGATGCCTAAAGTACCGACCGCACAGACAGTACCAGACGCCAACATCGGCGCATAGCCTTGTCGCAGCATCACGGGCAGACCAAGTAGCGCGAGCAGCACCACCGAAGCGCCAATGATCCCGGTCGTGGCGGCCAACAGCACGCCGATCAGTGTCACGGATATCGCGAGTCCGCCATTCACGCGACGAAAGAGTTTCGCGAAGCTAGTCATGAGTTCGCTGGCGATGCCTGAACGATCCAACAACAATCCCATGAATATGAACATAGGTAACGCGACCATTACCCAGTTTTCCATGACATTCCATACCCGATCGACCGTAATCGACGTGTAGAGCCAATCTACGCCCGTGAATAGACCTAGATCGATATCCACGATGATGGCAATGCATGTGAATAACACCGCCAAGCCCGCCAAGATCCATGCAACCGGAAAGCCAGTGAAGACCAATAGGATGAAGGCGAAGAACATCGCCAGTGCTAGTACTTCGTTAAGTTCCACGTGTGAATAAACCAGCATATAGCCGCGAGAGCCTAGAGAGCGCAGCTAGTAGTAATAATGCAAAACCAATGACCACGAACGATTTGATGAACCAGCGAAACGGCAGGCCGCCTGGCGACGCCGAAATCTCACCTATATTGAAGCTATAGATGAAGAAATCCCACCCGTACCAGAGCATGACTAGGCAAAACGGCACGACGAAGAACAATAACCCATAAAAGTCGATCCAAAGACGTGCGCGGTGTGACAGTCGTTCGTGGAACACGTCTACGCGGATGTGCGCGTCGACGACCAACGCGTAGCCGATGGTCAACATGAAACCCATGGAATAAAGGTGCCACTGTAGTTCTTCGAACTCAATCCGGCCTTGTTCGAACAGGTATCTGGCAGTTACGTTGATGACGATCACCGCCATCAAGATGACCCAAATAACAGAAACGCCTTGCGCTATTCGGCTCAGCGCCGGGTCGACTATCCGGGATAGCCACGTGCTAGGCAAATCCACTCAAAAGTCCCGCGGCAGGTACGCAAACTTCTTCCAGTGTGCGTAGTCAGCTCGGAAAGCAGTTTGTGATTCGTAAATACGTTGGAAGTCCGCATCGTTCGCTGCTTCCTCCGCCATCACCTCGTCAGAAAGACGATTTAGTTCTCGCAGCACATCCTCAGGAAGGTAGTTTGCCGTCACGCCTTTCTCCGCAAAACTTGCGATGATCGGTCCTTGTACAGCTTCCGCCTTCGCTAGATTACGGGTCACCCCTGCCGTGCACGCGGTTTCCACGATGCTTTGCTCCTGCGGAGTCAGACTATTCCATTGATCCATGTTTACAGTCAAGTGGAGCGAGGTGAACACTTGATGCCAACCCGGGAAATAGTTGAGTTTCGCGACGCGATCGAATCCCAACGATTGATCGACATTAGGCAATGAGTATTCAGTGGCGTCGATTGCGCCTTTTTCGAGTGCCTGGAAGATCTCCGCGCCCGGGATCATTGTGACAGATGCACCTGTACGCTCGATGACTTTCCCTCCAAGTCCGGCAAATCGAATCTTCAAGCCGCGAAGATCATCAAGCGAATTGATCGGCTCTCGGAACCAGCCGGCCGTTTCCGGTCCGATGAGGCCGCACAGTAAGACGTGAACCCCGTCCCGTGCATAGAGTTCCTGAGCGAGCTGCTCCCCACCACCTTCGAACCACCACGACGAGAACTCCCAAGGTTCTAGACCAAAAGGAACGGCACCAAAAAGTGGCGACGCTGGAATCTTGCCTTGATCGTACCCTAACCAGGTGTAGCCTGCCGGGATTTTCCCTTCCCGCACAGCGTCAACGATCTGGAATTCGGGTACGATCTCTTTTGGCTCCGCTATCAGAAACTCAAAATCACCGTCTGACAACGAGCTCACCAAGCCCGCAACATAAATGATGTTGTCGCCAAGTACCTCAAGATTAGTTGGAAATGAGACTGGCACACGCCATCGTTTAGTGGCTTCTCTAGTCGAATCGACGACCTGAGTTGAGCTATCGCTTTCACCGTCCGATACCGAATACCAGAGCGGAAATCGAACCACTAGCGCGAGAACTAACCCTATTACAAAAGCCACCACAACAAGCAGCGACACTTCCCGTCGAGTCAAACGCGCGTCCTTCTAAGTAGTCGGATTGACGGTGAAATAGAGCCGTCGAGGCGTCATGCTAGCACACGCGTCGAACAGGTCAGAACTATGTATGGCGAGCGCGCTGTGAACGCGCGACCATCACTATGATTTAGGTCGTGAAGGCCGATAAGTACGCGGCTTCGTAGGGGCGTTCGACGTCTGGGGAAGGGAAATCAACATGACTGCTGAACAGGAACCTCGCACGTTCGAGGTATACAAAGAAAACCTTCAAGATCTATGGGCCGAATGGGAAATCGACGTTCACCAGGACCCGTACTCAATCCCGCTCGATGATTTCATCTGTGCACACCCTTATCTGTTCCGCGAAAACACCATCATGCCGTATTTCGAGCGGCTGCGGAAAGAAGAACCTGTGCACTTTACCGAGGAGTCACCCTTCGGTCCGTACTGGGATATCACGAAGTACCGCGACATCGTCGAGATCGAGAAAGACTTCAAGACGTTCTCGTCCGAAATGCGACATGGTGGGATCCAACTCGGCGGCATTAAGTACGAAACGCCAGATCCGACGTTTAGCTTGCCTATGTTCATCGCGATGGATCCGCCCAAACACGATGAACAGCGCAAGATTGTTCAACCGCGCTTTACACAGCGAGCATTACAGGAGCTTGAAGGCGACATCCGACGCCGTGCGCAAACCATTTTGGACGGTTTACCCCGTAATGAGACCTTTAATTGGGTTGACCATGTCTCACGGGAATTGACCGGTCAGATGCTAGCTCAGTTGTTCGATGTACCACAAGAAGATCGGCACAAACTGCTTGAGTGGTCAGACACGATCCAGAACGCGTCAAACATCGAGTATTTCGAGACCATCGAAGACGCGTTCAAAGTTCTCTGGGAGTGTCATGCGTACTTTGCTGAAGTCTGGCAGGACAAACTGAAGCAAGAAAAACCTGGTAACGACCTTATTTCAATGCTGGCGTTTGGCGAAGCAACGAAAGACATGCCGCCCAACGAATACTTGGGCAACATACTGCTGCTAATCGTTGGTGGTAACGACACGACACGCAATAGCATCAGCGGCGGTGTATTAGCACTAAATCAGTTCCCGGACGAGTACGAAAAACTGAAGAGCAATCACGACCTGATACCCAACATGGTGTGCGAGATGATTCGATTTCAAACACCGGTCGCACACATGGCTCGAACGGCATTGAAGGATGTCGAGTTTAACGGAAAAACAATTCGCGAAGGCGACCGTGTCGCGCTCTGGTACATCTCCGGGAACCGCGATGAAGAGGTTATTCCAAATGCGGATGATTTCATCATCGATCGAGCCAATGCCCGTAGTCATCTCTCGTTCGGCTTCGGTATTCATCGATGCATGGGCAATCGACTCGGCGAGATGCAATTGAAGGTCCTGTGGGAGGAAATCGAAAAGCGATTCGACCGAATTACGTTAGATGGTGACCCGGTTTACCTCCAATCTTCGTTCATTCATGGGATTCGCGAGTTACCGGTTCGCATCGCGGCGTAATCCACTGAACGTCAATTTAAGCAAACGAAAAAGGCCTTGATTCAGCCATGACCCAACCAAATGTGCTCTTTCTTATGACGGATCAGCAACGCGCGGATGCAATGAGTTGCGCGAGCGATATTCCGTGGGTGAAGACGCCGAATCTGGACCGAATCGCAGCGGAGGGGGCGCGCTTTACCAATTGCTCAACAACGACCCCGATTTGCATACCCGCGCGAGTTACTCTCGCAACTGGACTCTACCCCCATAACACGCACGTTTGGAGCAACTTGCAATACGCGTTACCCGAAACCGCGCAAACGTGGATGCGTGTACTCCAAAACATGGGTTATCGAACAAGCATCTTTGGGAAAACGCACCTACACCCACATCGGGGAGATCTGCGAAAACGCGAGCATTTACTTCATGCGTGGGGGCTGGACGATGTTGACGAGATTGGTGGTCCACGAGCAAGTGCCGCCGTCATGAGTCATATGACCGCTCGATGGGAAGAGAAAGGGTTCCTAGAAGCCTACCGTGCTGATTTCGCTGAACGCTTCGCAAATAAACCGCACGTAGTGCGACCGTCAGTATTGCCACTAGAGGAATATGCGGACGTTTACGTAGGACAGCAAGCGAAGCGATATTTATCGGCGTACGATCGCAATCAACCATGGTTTTGCTGGGTTACGTTCGGCGGTCCCCACGAACCATGGGACGCGCCAGAACCGTATGCGAGCATGTACGATCCCGCCGCGATGCCCGAACCTCAGCCGCGACCCATTGAGGAAGATCCTAATAAACGACCACAAGGTTGGCTGGATGAGTTCATGGAGCGCAGAACTCCAAAGTTCGACGAAGGCGATCAAGCCGCAATGCGCGCTAATTACGCTGGTAATGTCACGCTCATCGATGACCAGATTGGCGAGATACTCGAAACCATCGAGCAACGAGGCGAACTAGATAACACCATCATCGCATTTACTTCCGATCATGGTGAAATGAACGGTGACTGGGACTTGATTTACAAGAGCAATTTCTTGGATAGCGCAGCAAGAGTTCCGTTACTGTTCCGGTCGCCGAAAACCATGGAAAACGGCGGTAAAGTAATCGATGCACCAGTCGAGAATGTCGATCTTGGTCCTACAGTGATTGAGTTGGCTGGTGGCGAGTTGGATTACCAACAGTTCGGTCAATCGCTAGTCTCTTCCTGGGAATCGGAAACACCACTTGAACGAACCGGTATGTCCCAGATTAACCGTGAATTCATGATTACCGACGGTGAATTCAAAATGATGCTAAACCGGGAAGGCGAGCCTTATTACCTCCTCCGGCAACAAGGAGACGAATTCGAATCTCACAATTACGTCAATGGCGATGTGCCGCGCGACATCATCACGGACCTACGAGGCAAATTGATCGAGCGAATCGCCCAATCGCAACTAGACTCACCGTGGTATTAGGTCGGAGACCCATATCTGTCTTGGCAACAAGGGATGACAGTTCCCTCCGCTTGGAGCTGGTTACCTGACGACTACGCACGTACATTCGCGCCGTATGTGATAATTCTTGGATCCCAATTTCGAACACACTATGAACGCACCTAACGTCGCTTCACAAGCAACCATGTCCGACCAACGCGCCGACACGGACGCGTATGTACCTTCCTTTGAACTCACGAAGGGCCAAGCAGCGCCCATCGCCTCGAACGGCGGCATTTCGTATATGACGTTCGATAAGAACGGCGATGCAGGTACGGCCGTGGCGATGCAGGACGCGTTTCGTCTTATGGAACAAGGCGAAGGTCAAGCCGTCATCGACATGATCGAAAACGCACCGCCAGGTCCGATCGAGACGAAATGGGGCAAGGGCTTTCGTACGTACGACGAATGCATGGACTACATTCGCGAGTCCAACATCGAAGCACCAGAAGGTGGCGTCGCGTTGCCGCTACGGTATACCGTTCACGAGCAGCCTTCTTACTCAATCGTGTCATCGAATTCATTCTGGCGGGATCCGTCTCGCGAAGAGGATGCTAAGAAGGTACGTATTGAGGAGCGCGACATTGGACGAAGGTGCCTCTATTTCCCGCAGGTGCTGCGCGACGCAAGACGTATGGAAGAGTATCACTCAGGGCTCTCCCCTACCAGTGCAGAATGCATGGATCGGCTTGGTGTTTCATTGGCGCACCTTGACTCGAAGTGCGGAAACTTCTACGACTCAGAGGAAGTAGAACGCGTTTTCTACCCAGAAATTGAACAGTTGCTGCTTGACTTCTTCCCCGGTGCCACAGACGCGCTCGTGTACAACCACGACGTCTTCAATAAGGATTACGAAGGCGACCGTCGGGAAGACCAGGACAACAAGAATCCTGGCGTGAATCTTGGATACGCCAATCTCGTTCACAATGACCTTAACGACAACAGTGGACGGGTCCGGTGCCGAGAGCTACTAACCAAGAATCTTCGCAATTTCGGTCGCACTCAACACTACACCGAGGAAGAAGCCGACGCGAAGATGTCACGGCGATTCATGTCGATCAATCTCGCAAAGCCAATGGAAACCGTCGAACAGTTTCCGTTCGTGCTGTGCGCATGGCCTTCGTTTGCCGATCAGGCCTACATCAACAACTACCGCATTTATGACGATCGAGTCGGCGAAACCACTCGATTCACATATCGACCGAGTCATGAGTGGTACTGGGTCCCGCAACAGACGTCCACCGAAGTGTCGATGTTGAAGTGTTACGACTCGATTACTGATGGCTCTGTGTCGAGGTGGTCTTTTCACTCTGCCTGCGTTGACCCCACAGCGCCTGAAGATGCACGTTGCCGCAAAAACGTCGTTGTAAGGTCGTTCGTCTTTTTCTAAGAGTACGCACCTAGCAACGAGGCGCTAGGCAATAGACAGACGTCAGCGGGAGTCAAATTTCCGCAATCGTTTCAAAGCCGCCGAAGATCATTCGCTTACTGTCGAAAGGCACCGGGTATTTTTTCCTGTCAAACCTTTCGTCAGTTTGTGCAAGTTTCTCCAATTGAGCCATACCTCGATCACGCGTTTCGCGATCCGGCCACTCGACCCATGAGAACACGACTGTCTCGTGATCTTGCGCATTCACCGCCTTAAGAAAATCCGTCCGCGCACCTTTTTGAACGTCCTCGCCCCAACAATCCATACTTCGGATTGCACCGAGCTCTATAAGCACCGGATTTGAGTGGCGGGCGTACTCGACAAATCGTTGTTTATCCGCGGTTGATACCGCCATAACAAAACCGTCAACATATGCCATTTCGTCACCAGCGGAGGTAGCGGAATATCAACTTTATGCGTTGTAGTCGGATTGAGATCCGTTTCATTTGTGGGCTCTTCGTGCACTCACCTACGAAGGTGTACTCGATCCTATATTTCCAAGATTGTTTCGAAACCACCAAAGATCATCCGTTTGCCGTCGAAAGAAACCGGATGCTGAGTCTCGTCAAATCTTTGATCTGTTTGAGCTAGCTCTTGCATTCTTTCCATGCCTCGATCGCGCGTTTTCTTATCGGGCCACTCAAACCACGCGAACACGATCGATTCGTCGGCCTTGGCATCGACCGCTTTACGGAAATCGGTCGTTGTTCCATCAGGAATGTCGTCGCCCCAACATTCCATCGTTCGGGTAGCGCCAAGTTCCTTGAATAGTGGATTGATGCGTCGTGCATGTTCGATGTATTTCTGCTTATTAGCAGTCGGCACCGCGATTACGAAGCCGTCGATATACGACATGTGATCTCCTAACGTCATCGAATAAGAACGACTAACTATAGCTCCGTCTTGAAGGTCAATACTTGCTCTACGTTGGTAAATCCGAAGCGATGCACGAAGTAAGTATCTAACAGATCAAAGTGTCTTTTCATGTAGGCGAACACAGAGTTCCATGATGCAATCTGGCTAGGCGCAGTCGCACTTGAAATTACCAAACGTTGAGAAATGGGGCGCCACTGAACGACGCTCGCGATGGTTCTGGAATCTTGTATGATGAAAGCTGACAGCTGTGAAGGACTTGAGTGTCGTGCAAAAAGGAAGCTGCCTCTGCGGCGACGTTGTTTTCGAGTTGAGTGGTGAGCCGAAACAGTTGATGCACTGCCACTGCTCAATGTGTCGGAAGTTGCACGGAAGCGCGTTTGCGACTTTTGGCGTCTTTGATCCCGCGGCAGTTAACTGGGTCAAAGGTACCGATAAGGTGAAGCGTTTCAAATCGTCGGAATATGGGTCACGGAGCTTCTGCGGCAAATGTGGCTCTGTCGTACCAGCACCAACGCAAACAGACGGTATTACGTACATCCCGATGGGTATCGTGACTGGCGACGCCGGAAAACCGCAGGCCCTTCATCTCTTCGTAGGTTCAAAGGCACCATGGCACGAAATCGCCGATGAAGATGAGCAACATCTTGAGTGGCCGCCTGGATGGGACAACAGTATTCAAGTAGAAGCCGAAGCACGGAAAGCTGTGGACGCGAACTTCACCGGCGGAAGCTGCCAATGCGGTGTAGTGCGCTTCGAATACGAAGGCGAAGCAGATCGCATGATGAATTGCCACTGTACGCGATGTCGCAGACAAATGAGCGCAGCATACGGTACGTTCGTTTTCGTTCCTAGCGAACAGTTTCGTTGGATTTCAGGAGAAGCCGACGTCGTAAACTACAAAATGCCTGAAGCCCGTGTTAAAGGAACAGCGTTTTGCCGTCATTGCGGCTCGCTAGTAGCGCGAGAAAGGGAGGCCGGTTCCATGCAAATACCGGCGGGTTCACTTGATCAAGATCCTGAAATACGACCCGTGGCGAACATCTTCACCGAGTCAAAGGCATCATGGTCTACGATCGACGAGAACATCACTTGTTTCCCGGCGTATCCCTCGTAAAGTAGCTCTAGGTCACTGTACAAAAGGCGCGCGGTTATTAACGTTCCGCTGTCGAACGCTACTTTGTCCTAGTCGTATTTCCTTTAGCGCTTCAGCGCCGGAACACTCCAGAAATGCAGTTCGGGAAAAATCGATTCGCTAATTCCACGCACGTCTTTGTGACCGTCTCGGTGGCACTTCAACACTATCCCTTGTACATGTCATATTTATGAATAAAGAAAATTACCCGCCATTCCACCGCACATTGGTCTGACAAATTCCAAGTGCGCTCAAGTTATTCGTTAAGAGATATAGGATGAAAGTTGGATTGAAGGTATCTACGATGGCGACGACGATGTGTTTCGTTATCGCAGGTACCGCAATTGCACAAGAAGACGACGACGAAAGTGATGGTCGATCAATCCTCGAAGAGGTTGTGGTGACCGCAGAAAAACGCGAAGAATCCGAAATGACCGTGCCGTTGGCTATTACGGCTTTCGACTCGTTCAAAATCGAAAAACTCAAGATTGAGAACGTCAACGATCTCGCATTGATGACGCCAGGTTTGGAAGCCACCACCCACGCGCACAACAACCTTTTCACCATGCGCGGCGTTGGCACCACCTTTAGTTCCGCACACTTAAGTGAGTCTGCAGTCGCCGTATATCAGTCAGGGCTTGCCGCGCTCGCGGGTCGCTCAGCCGGCATCGACACGGACGGTTTCGACATCGACCGCATCGAAGTGCTACGCGGACCACAAAACACGATTTATGGTCGAAACGGTATTGGCGGCACCATTAACTACGTGCGCAAGCGACCACAGTGGGAGAGCGGCGGTGAATTCCTGGCGGAACTTGGCTCCAGCTCGAACCGACGCATGGGCTTCGCATATACGGGACCGGTCGCGATCGGCGGACTTGGCGACAATCTCGCGTTTCGTTTTACCGGTCATCTAAACCAGCGCGCTGGCCAACAACGCAATCTCGCTACCGGCACGACTCCCGTTTGCGATATCGGTGCATGCACCGGTGACGATATAGACAGCGTCGACAATTGGACTATCTCACCTCAACTCGAATGGCGAGGCGAGACTTGGAACTTGAATTTGCTCGCTGGACTCTATGAGTCCAGGCGTCTTATGGGTAGAAATGTACTTGGCGAATTCCCCGCCGGTAGATTACCGGCAGGTTTGAGATTCCCAACTCATATCAACGATGGCGTGAGCGGCACCGGTGTGCGCCGCCTTGCATCGCTGTATGGGTGGGATGCAAGAATCCCGGCCGATCACGGTGCAGTACAGTTCAATCGCGACATGGCCCATTGGATTGACGCGTCAAACGTCGTTGCGACGTTTGAGTGGGCACTCTCCGACACCTTCTCATTACGCTATCAAACAGGTGTTACCAGTTCTTCGGACACACGCTTTCGAGATGGCGACGACACGGATCGTACGGGAACACCTGGGATTCTGAATCCCGGCGATCCCAGCGTTTGGCCGAAAGCAAATGACAATGGTGGACCGTATAGAGACCGTTTGAACCTTGAAGGAAATGACTACGACGTCCAGCAGCACGAGCTGCAACTGACATCCTTGATCGGTGACAACATCGAAGCTCGCTTTGGTATCTTCACGCTGGACGTCGAGAGTAGCGGCTATTCCGACAGAAAGGACTATGAGGTCGCGCCTCTCTACACGTCGACGCTTGACGAATTACGGGCATTACATGCGGTCGGCGGTGCACCGGACTTAGGAGCTACTTTTCCGTCAGGCACGTGCGAGGAAATCCTCATAGAGCAGTTCGGGCAAAACTTCATGGACGAAGAGCAAGGCGCTAACGTAGCACCCTTCAGTAGCGGGACACCAGGTTCAGCCGACAATCCAGTCGGTTGGCTACCTGGCCATCTCGAGTGCTTTGACAAAGATGGCTTTGGCAACTATGCCGGAGGATTGAACAGCGGAGCCTGGGCCATCGAGCAGTACCTCGCACAAGAGCAGTTTTCCTTGTTCGGCGAGATCAACTATCAGGTGAGCGAGAACTGGAACGTCTCCCTTGGGGTGCGTTCCATAAATGACGAAAAACCAAGTCATCAGTTCAGAAAGCTCAGCAATTCGGTGTTTTTCCCCTCGCGCTTCAATCCATTCGCGCAAAGCGTGGACATCGCGACTGTCGTTACTGGAGATGATCGCGGTCCCTGTAACGACGCAGCATTTCTCGCGGATGAAGAGATTAGCTTAGAGCAGTGCCTCTGGGATCAGTTTTATGAAATGAACGATGTTCAAGCGCCGCGATGGTTGCATGTACGGCGCAATGCCTCGAGGGTCCTTGAATTTGACTCGACGGTGTTCAACCTCGACTTTGAATACACGCCTACGGAAGATATGTTCGTGTTTGGGCGTGTCGCGTCCGGCTATCGGTCTGGCGGGATGAACTCACTTGTGAATGTAGGAAACGATTTTGCGCCTTTCTTGTTGTTTGATCCTGAAGAATTGCTGACTTGGGAAGCTGGCGTCAAGGTGCGGTTCCCCGATGCAGGCTTACGCGTCATGACATCAGCCTACCTATATTCGTACGACAACTACATCGCCAACGTTGCGGTTACGCTGTGCCCTGACGAGCCGTGGGAATGCGCGAATGAACCGAATGTAAATTACGGCGAGGTCCGTATCTCCGGCGTCGATTTGGAATTTGCATGGGACGTTCCAGCGATTGAAAACCTATCGTTGTTTGGGTTTTACGCTCTCAACGACGGCGAAGTTCTCGACCCGTTTGTTTTACCAGACTATGTCTGGACCGGCAACGAGGACTTTTCTGAAGATTCAGAATACTCGTACATATTCGGCTTTTCCGGCAATAACCTGCCAAACAATCCGAAAGCGAAATTCAATCTTTCAGCTGAGTATGCCGTGCCTTACCGCAACGGAAGCAACTTGTCGCTTCTCGGTGTATACGCGTGGCGGGGTAAATTCGACGGGTATGTGGCGAACAACGAGAACGAGAGATCGCCGTCGTACGACCGTTTTGATTTCAATATAACGTGGACCGCGCCCAGCCAAATGTGGTCGGTATCTGTGTTCGCGCACAACGTGTTCAACGAACAAGAAATCGAACTGTTTGAAATTGACGGTTTTGAGTATGAAGATCCGGGTTCTGGCGAAGAGGTTGTCTTGCTTGTCGACAACGCATTCGTTTCGGGTTGGCGATATTGGGGATCGGAGATCCGATATCGATTTTGAATCGTAGTCGTGATTTCCCGCTAAGAGGAAAATCGCGTTCACTTTTATTCGAGCCGGCATCTCTTTGAGATGCCGGCTGCCGTTAATCGTGGCGCACGCAGTCAGCTCACATTAGACGCAATCCAGCGTTGAATCAAACATTCCCCAGCGCAACGCCGCCAGCTGAATTTGAAGCGTTGCGCTTGGATCTCAAGGGGTTAGGTCGAATCTATTTCTCGACTTGGCCTTACATCTACGCGCAACTTAGGCACTTTCTCGCGTTACTTGCGCTGAGTGTCGGCATGATCGGCTTCGCGACGGCGGTCGGTTTTCTCAGCGTCGACATTCTTTGGGATTCGGTAGGTAACGAGGAACCGCTCTCGCATGCCCAGGCGTCGGTGATGTTCCTTCCCACAGCTGACTTCGTGGACGTCGTCAGTTTGTCGGAAAGCGCACGGCAAGAAATCCTATTTCGATTCCTCATCGTATCGGCCGTAATCATCGTACTGACCACGAGTGTATTTACGCTGATCGCCATGTACAAGACGTGGATTCTGCAACGCGTTAACCAAGCGTTGCGTGTCGACATGGTGCGAAACGCGGAGGAATTGAGCTTGCGGTTTCATTTTACGACAGCAGCTGGCGATGGCATCTACCGCGTGTTTCAAGACAGTGCTATGGTGACTGCGGTGGTCGACAACATCGTTGTACAGCCGATCATCGCAGTCATGACGTTAGTTCTGCAATTGACAATCGCGGTGCTTTTCAGTCCTTGGTTCGCGTTTTTATTGTTCATCGCGAGCGTCACGGTTCTAGTGCTGACCGTTTGGTACACGCCAAGATTGCGTTCATGGAGCCAAGCGGCACGACGTGCGAATGCTGCTTTATTCACTCGAGTACAAGAGACGTTTCAGAGTATACAAGCGATCAAGGCATACAGGTATGAGGGTGCTAATCTTGAGCGATTTCAGCATGAGTCCAGTATTGCGCTAGACACCGCCTTTGCGCTTCGCCGTGACTTCGCTACTTTGAAGGTTGCAGCCGCGTTCCTACTTGCGATAACGCTATTTACAACCGATTACGTTGCGACCCAGTTCGTCTTAAACGGGGAGATCGTATTCGGCGCGTCGCTGTTGGTTCTATTTGGAATGTCGGTCACTCACTGGACGATCGCCGCACATCAAGCCAGAAGAGGCTCGATCGAAGCGTTCTCGTTCAACTTTCAAAGTCTCGTACGACTTTGGTGCTTTGCACAAGACATGGCAGTCGGACTAGGGCGAGCGTTTTGGCTATTGGCACAACAACCAGAAGTACGTGATCCCGCTGATCCGATCGAATTCCCATCGGTTGTTCGGGACGTGAAGTTTGACGGCGTACGCTTTAGCTACGAACCCAAAAAGTTAGTGCTCGACGGATTTGATCTCGCCGCGCGAGCCGGTGAGGTCACTGCATTGGTTGGCGCGTCCGGCGCGGGTAAATCGACCGCTATGTCATTGCTCTTGCGTCTGTTTGATCCCGACGAAGGTAGCGTTCGGATTAATGGAATAAGCGTGTCGTCGATGCTGGTCAATGACATCCGTTCAGCTGTCGCGATTGCACTTCAGGAGAACGTGCTCTTCCCCGTTTCGATCGCAGACAACTTGCGTTATGCAACTCCGGATGCCACCGACCAAGCAATTCGGCAAGCGGCATCAGTGGCGTGTGCGCTTGAATTTACTGAAGCATTGCCAGATGGATTCGAGACTGAATTGGGAATCGGCGGTGCACTGCTTTCGGTTGGTCAGAAACAACGACTGTCTATCGCACGCGCGCTCACGCGGAACGCGCCAATATTGGTACTAGACGAACCTACTGCGTCGCTCGACGCAGAGACGGAACGCCAAGTCCTAGCAAATCTCAAAGACTGGGCACACGGTCGAGTCGTCTTCATCATTACACATCGCATGTCGACGATCAGAGATGCCGACCAAATAGCCTTTCTCGGTGATGGCAAAGTAATCGAAGCTGGCACACACGAAGCATTGGTGGCGAGTCAGGGTCGGTATGCCGAGTTCGCTGCGACGACTACGTCAAGTCATGCCTAACGCTAAATTTCACGACCGCCTTGACGTCAAATCAGCGTTAGCGACCGGCGATGTCATCGCGCTATTCAAGCGATCCCTCAGTTTCCTTTGGCCGCAGCGTCGCTTATTCGCGAGTCGCGTAGGACTCATGGTTCTCATCTACGCACTGGGTTTGATTGTGCCGTGGTTTCTAAAGATTGTCGTCGACCATGGCGTGATGCAACAGCCGATTGAAGCCGGCGCGGACGGTCTCTTATTTCCCGTCTTCATGAAACCGTTCCTCGACTTTGCGACGGGGATGGAGCCGCTGACGATCACGACATATGCGCTAGTGTCACTTGGATTTCTGTTCATGTTCGTTGGCTATTCGGGCAACACGTTCTTAGACGCGAACCTAGCGGAAGGCGCAGACGTCGCAACGCGCTCCGAAAATAAGATCAGCGCGGGTTACAGCACGGCTCAAGGCCTCGTTGGCCTACTGGACCTCTGTATCGCGATCCGGCTTTCGCAACGGATTACCCATCACGTTAGACGCAGAACGTTCGGACGGCTTTCGCGTCAATCCATGACCACCTTGAATCTGCAGCGAACTGGCGATGCCTTGTTTCGCGTCATTCATGATGCACCGTCAATCGCCGCGATCTGTCATGCGTTGACGCTGAATCCGCTTGCCATGGTGGTCAGTGTTGGCGCCAACTTATGGGTCTTGTCAGCTGTGTACGGCGGCGTTGCGCCAGCATTAGTCTGGATTGGTTTTTCTGCCGTTGGACTCACACTCTTGGCAACATCGCCACTCGCGCAGTGGGCGCGTCGAATCAGTCAGGCGAGCCGAGCTTCGGGAAGCGCGACGACAAACGAAGTAGAGGAAGGTCTGAAGCATGTTGGCGCTGTGCAAAGCCTCGGCAGTACGGATCGACAAAGAGAGCAATTCGCTGCCGCGAGTCGGGAATCCTTTCATCAGAGTTTGCTGTTAGTTTGGGTCACGAACGTCGTTGAGTGGATTGCCGAGAACGTTCACTTGGTGTTTGCGACCGCAGGATTTTGGGTGATTTTCTCAGGGATTGTGAGTGGCGATCTCACGCTTGGAGACGCTCCAGTCGTAATTCGTATGTATAGCTTGCTATATGAGACCTCCATGCAGTTCGGTCGAATCTGGATTGACCAACAAGATAACGCTGCTGCCGCTCGCCGGGTGTTTTTCGCGATGGATCACAACGTAGAGGAAACGCGTCACTCTAACGAATATTCCCGAATTGATCCTATCGATCAGGATTTGACGTTGCGTTTCGAGCACGTCGGATTTCAATACCCGGACGGTCGACGCGTACTGTCAGACGTGAGTTTCGAAGCTAGCGCAGGCGAGACCATCGCGATCGTAGGTCCTAGTGGTGCTGGAAAGACTACGCTCGCGTACATGATCCCAAAATTCTTGGAACCGACCGAAGGCAGAGTGTTGCTCAACGGAGTTGATCTAGCGAGATACGATGCGCAATTGGCCCGTGAGAATGTTGCGTATGTGTTTCAAGAGCATCAACTGTTGACTGACACTGTCGCTGCTAATCTTCGAGTCGCCAAGCCGGACGCGACCTTAGCCGAGATGACGCAGGCATGTAGGTTGGTTGGTGCGCTCGACTTCGTTATGGAAATGCCGAGCGGATTCGATTCGATGATTGGCCGTGGTGGTGGAACCTTATCCACTGGACAGAAACAACGCCTCAGCATCGCGCGGGGAATGCTGCACGATGCGCACATCTTGATTCTTGATGAACCCACCGCCGCGCTCGATCCGGCGAATGAACGCATGCTGTTGGACGCGCTCGAGTCATCGCACGCGCGGCTCAATATCGTAATCGCGCACCGCATTCGCACCATTGAACGCGCCGATCGTGTTCTCTTTCTTGAACAAGGCAGGATCATCGAGACAGGTTCGCCTGTTGAGCTGGCTAATCGAGAAGGCAGTCACTTTCAGCGGTTCGCCGATTTCGCGGAAGCTACCGCAAACGAATGAATGAGCGACACGCTCCGCTGCGAATCGGTGAATCGTTCTTCCTCGGCACTGTAGCGTTGATTCACGACCGCATATGCCAACAGGTCATCTACTTGTATTAACACGCCTAGAACACACGCCCGTAACTAGGAACAATCGATAAGGTTCTGGCACTCGTAAAATGCGCCGTGCGGACAGACCTACGTAAATTGAGCGTTTGATCTTCCGCATTTCTAGTTCTACACGTTATTACTCTCCCGATGCGGATAGTCACGACCAAGGAAACTTGGCCTGGGGAAAAACGCGTTGCGTTGGTGCCCCATATAGTTCAAAAACTGACAGACTCGGGCTTCGAAGTTACCGTCCAGACCGGTTGTGGTGAAGAAGCTGGTTTCACTGATGTCGCATATGAAGAAGCTGGTGCGACACTATCGGAATACGCAGATGAAGCCCTTCGTTACGCCGACATCGTGCTTGGCGTTCGACCGCCATCACCTGAGATGATTTCCTGGTATCCCGAAGGCTCAACTTATCTTGGATTCCTAGATCCGTTTCGTTTTGAAGCCACTGTCTCTGCGTTTGTAAACCGAAGCGTCAACGCGATATCGCTCGATATGGTGCCTCGAAGCACCCGAGCTCAGAAGCTCGACGGACTGTCATCGCAAGCGAGTCTCGCGGGCTACGCCGCCGTGGTCGTCGCAGCGTTTCATCTTCCTCGAATTTTCCCGTTGATGATGACACCAGCTGGCACGCTTTCGCCTGCACGCGTGTTCATCATTGGCGCTGGTGTCGCAGGACTCCAGGCTATTGCTACAGCTCATCGTTTAGGCGCTCGAATAGAAGCATTCGACACACGTCCTGTCGTCAAGGAAGAAGTACAGAGTCTAGGTGCTCGTTTTCTCGAAATCGACCTGGGTGACCTTGGGCAGACTGAACAAGGCTATGCGAGAGAACTCACCGCCGACCAAGAGGAGCTTCAGCGCCAAGGTATGGCTGACGCGATTGCACGTTCTGATATCGTCATTACAACAGCGCAAGTTTTCGGTCGCCCTGCTCCTCAGATCGTATCGCTCGATATGGTCAAGGCAATGCAACCTACGAGCGTGGTGATCGATATGGCCGTAGAAAGCGGCGGCAATGTTGAAGGATCCGAATTGGACGAGATTGTCGACCTCAACGGAGTCAAGATCATTGGGATGGGTAATTTGCCTTCACAAGTCGCGGGTCACGCAAGTGAGATGTACGCATCCAATCTTTTCGAATATCTGAGTGAATTTATGACGGACCAGCCAGGTACTGTGAACCTGGAAGGCGATGACGAGATCCTTCACGCTTCAGTTGTTGTGCGTGATGGCAAGGTTGTAAACGAAGGGAATTATTGAGTAGACTACCCGGCGAAAAACGGCCTATCCAAACATGTAAAAGTGAACAAATACCCATGTACATTAGTATAATTTCACCAGATGGAAGCACGACGAACCGCTTCCCGGCGTCCGCGATTGGCGCAGCTGCACGGCGAGGGTTGAACTGTTGTTAGGTTATCCGACGAACCGTGAAAATGTGAGCGAGACTACTCTTGGGTAGTCTGCTCAATAATTCCCTAAACGAAAGACTCAAGGGGATGGATTAACGTAATGGACCTGACGTTCGTTTACCTAGCGCTCATTTTGGTACTAGCGATATACCTTGGGTTTGAACTGATCTCGAAGGTTCCTGCAACGCTTCACACACCGTTAATGTCCGGAGCTAACGCGATATCCGGGATCACTATCGTTGGTGCGCTACTCGCCGCAGGAAGCGGCGAAAGCACGACATTAGCAACGTGGCTCGGCGCCGCTGCAGTTGTATTCGCCACGATTAACGTTGTCGGCGGATACCTAGTCACTGACCGGATGTTAGGTATGTTCAGATCTCGCACCGATAAATCAGACGAATAGCCTAAACGACCCGTGTTGAATCTAATCTTCATCAACGCCGCATATATCGTAGCTGCGGGTCTATTCATCTTCGGTCTCAAGATGCTCGGTCATCCGGCATCAGCAAGGCGAGGAAATCTGCTATCAGCATTGGGAATGCTGATAGCCATAGTTGTGACGCTGCTGTCCGAAGGCATTCTTACCTGGTACTGGATAGCAATCTCAGCCTTAATAGGCATCGTCATTGGCGCTGCTGCCGCTAGACTCGTAGCCATGACTGCGATGCCTGAAATGGTCGCGGTGTTTAACGGGTTTGGTGGCGCAGCTAGTCTTCTAGTTGCCTGGGCCGCGCTCTTCGACTCTCATGCACTTTTTGTTGCGATCACCGTCACGCTCTCCGTTATCATCGGCGGGGTCACGTTCGCCGGTAGCGTCGTAGCCTGGGGCAAACTCTCTGAAGTGATGGCGTCTAAAGCCATCGTTTTCAATGGCCAGCGGATTGTTAATTCTCTGTTGTTGCTGGCTCTGCTCGCGTGCGCGGTCATGTTTTGCCTCGAACCTTCGGCGCAGTCGCCTTACTTGTATGGCATCATCGGTTTAGCGCTCATTCTTGGCGTCTTTGTGGTGATCCCGATTGGTGGCGCTGACATGCCGGTCGTGATCTCATTGTTAAACAGTTACTCCGGATTAGCTGCATGCGCAGCCGGATTTGCTATTAACAACATCATTCTGATTGTCGCCGGTTCGTTGGTCGGAGCCGCAGGCATCATCCTGACGAACATCATGTGCAAGGCAATGAATCGTTCTCTGGGCAATGTACTGTTTAGCGGGTTTGGCGCGGTGAAAACCGCCGCGAAAGTCGAGGGCGAGGTGAAGCCGATTTCCGCAGGCGACGCCTATCTCATTCTTGAAGCCGCAAACTCAGTCACCTTCGTACCTGGATATGGAATGGCGGTCGCTCAAGCACAACACGTCGTATGCGAACTTGGCGAGTTACTTGAAGCCCACGGTTGCGAGGTCAGCTACGCCATTCATCCCGTCGCAGGTCGCATGCCAGGTCACATGAACGTGCTACTCGCAGAAGCGAACGTGTCCTACGATCAGCTTGTTGAAATGGACGACATCAATCCACGAATTGCTGCGATCGATGTCGCTGTAGTCATCGGAGCCAATGACGTTGTAAATCCTTCAGCGCGAAACGACGAGGGCAGCCCGATATATGGCATGCCAATCATCAATGTTGACGAAGCCAAGACGGTGTTTGTACTAAAACGTTCGATGGCGTCAGGATTCTCAGGGGTCGACAATCCGCTATTCATGGGACCCAACACACGTATGTTGTTTGGGGACGCAAAAGCGTCTATCTCGGAGATCATCAGCGAGTTCAAACCCTAATCAGCCTACTCTTCTGAGAGGTATCTCTCGATTTGGCTCGTTCATTTAGCTAGTACCTAGACGATTCGCATAATGCAGGATACGTAGCGTTGACACCGTCTGGAACAGCGACTACTGATTCTGCCAACGGTTATATATGAGCTCACTGCTACCCCCGGAGCGCAATCCACTTCTCTGGTACTACGGTTCCGCCTCGCTTGCGTTCGGCATCAAGAACAACGCGTTCAGCTACCTGCTTCTGCCATTCACAACCCAAGTGCTCGGGATGCCTGGTTACGTCGCAGCAAGCGCGCTTGGTATAGCCATGATCTGGGATGCGGTGAGTGACCTCGTCCTTGGACACTGGTCTGACAAGACTTCTTCTCGATTAGGTCGTCGACACCCTTTCATGTATGCGGCGTTGATTCTGTTACCGCTAACGTTTTGGGGAATGTTCAATCCAGTCATGGAGTTGACGGACGAATCAAAGTTCTGGTACGTGCTGGTCTTCGCAATCCTGATTCGCACTTCGACGACGTTGGTAGAAGTGCCGTCTGCCGCGCAGTTACCGGAACTAGAGTCGCAGTATGAACGTCGTAGTCGATGGCTATCGCTTCGGCATGCGTTCGGTTGGATGGGCGGTAATGGTCTCCACACGATCAATTTCTTCTTATGGGTCGGGCATTACGGGATGTCAGTACATACCGGGTACGCGATCTATGCGTGGGTAGGCGCAACACTCATCGCGATCGCGATCCTGGTTTCATCGCTCGGAACCCAGAGGTATTTCGCCGCACTCCCTCGTCCGGAAAAGAGCCACATCGACAATAACATTTGGGCTGTTTTGGTTCACGCAACTCAGGAGCTCGCACAATCCCTTTCAAACAAGAATTTCGCGGTTCTCTTCTTCAATGGCTTGCTGACCGGCATCGCAGGCGGCCTGCTTGCTGCACTGTACCTCTATAACACGAACTATTTCTTCGGGTTCACGGGGGAACAGATAGCCATGACGGGCGTATTCGTCATCATGGCTCCGCTCATATCAATTGTGACCATCCCTTACCTAGGCGATAAATTCAGTAAGCGTCAGATCGCAATACTTGCCATCTCTTGTTTCATCCTGCTCACACCGATACCTTACGTATTGTTTTTGGCAGATATTTGGCCGGAAATGGGAAGCTGGACGTCCTTGTTCCTCTATAGCTTCTTTATCGTTGTTGAAGTAGTCTGCCTCATCATTAACGGTGTCATGCTTGATTCAATGATGGCGGATGTGGTCGAAGATAGCGAAGTCGATACCAGTCGTCGAGCAGAAGGATTGTTCTATGCGACTCGTGGCTTCGCTGGAAAAGCCATGTCGGCGGGCGGCATCTTCCTCGCCGGAATTATCGTAACCGTCGTTGGCATGGAGTCGTTTGTAACGGCGGATGACATGACACGAGAACATCGCGTTCTCTTGACGACACTGTTCTTGCCAATTTACTGCGGATTACACGCCGCTGCCATCGTGCTGCTGATGTACTTCCGAATCCCGAAAGACACGCACGAGCAGAATCTCGCAACACTTGCGAATCGAAAACAAGCGTAAAACGCACCAGCTACTGTAGCAACACCTTAATACGACGAAAGCCCAGATCCAACAAGGAATCTGGGCTTCGCAGGGAATTGGGCGCGCATCGGGGAATGATCGCCCATGTGAGGAGCAAGTCCTCACACAGAAAACGTAGCAACTCGCGTGCCAATCTCACCGCCTCACAGCTACATGCCGATGTTCGCGCCGCTCCGTAGGCAATACCCGCTCGCATCCAGCAATCTCCCGCTGTATAGCCACATTCAGCGACCGCACACGAAGTATCGAGGGTGGATGGATCCGCTCCCTCCGCTCATAAATTGCGCATAGTCGGATTAGATGTTGTGCAATGCCTATAAACCACACTACACCTTGTACCCGGACTAACTCGGCAGTTCGCCAGAACGCTCAAAGGTATCAAGGCAGAGCTACGGAAGAGACTAAAACGGAAAGACGCTGAATGGAACTCTACGACGTCATGCGCACCACGTTTGCTGCGCGTCAACATCAACCCGACTCGATCGAAGACGCAACCATCCATCGCATTCTCGAGAATGCGAGATTCGCGCCTAGTGGCGGTAATCGGCAAGGGTGGCATGTGATCATCGTGCGTGACGAGACGAAACGGGATGCACTTCGACCTCTCATAGCGCCTGTGATGCAACGCTATCGTGCGATGGTCAATGCTGGTGAGAATCCCTTTAACACCATAGAGCCTACTTCGGTATCGACGGACGAGATTCGAAACCAACAACTACCGGATGCTTTTCTGGATCAGTTCACCCAAGCGCCAGTTCTGCTATTGATCTTGGTCGATCTCAAAGTCGTCGCCTCGATGGACCATGAATTGGATCGTGTAGGCGTAATCTCAGGCGCGTCGATCTACCCTTTCGCATGGAATATCTTGCTCGCCGCACGCAACGAAGGACTTGGCGGAACACTCACTACATTTCTTGCCGCCAGCGAACCCAAGGTTAAGCAACTGTTCTCCATACCGGATGAATACGCAGTCTGTGCTCTGTTGCCGATCGGCAAACCCGTGAAGCAACTCACTAAGTTGCGCCGCAAACCCGTGTCCGAATTCACAACCATAGACTCGTTCGACGGCGCAGTTTTCGACTTGTAACGCCAGCCGCGAGACTATCGCATACTATGCGTAGTCTGTATAAAAAATGCGGAATAGGCTGTGGAAGAACAGGGCGAATTTGTCATACCTGCGCCTCCGAACGAGGTCTGGGCGGCCTTACAGAAACCGGACGTTCTTAAAGAGTGCATCGACGGTTGTGAGGAGATGACGCTTACGCAAGAGAACACATTCTCCTGCGTCGTAGCAGTCAAAGTCGGTCCGGTCAAAGCACGCTTCACGGGATCAGTCAAGATTGTTGACCCTGATCCACCACATAGCTACTTTCTCGATGTATCGGCTCAAGGGGGCGGTGCCGGATTTGGAAGCGGGCGAGCGGAAGTCAAACTTCACGAAGTACCAGAAGGCACGCGGCTCACCTACCATGTAAACGGCTCAATCGGCGGTAAACTCGCACAGATCGGTGCTCGACTAATGCAGTCGTTTAGTCGCAAAATGACACGTACATTTTTTAATAGGTTTTCGCAACGCTGGGTTGGATAATGCGACCATACAGTCGCTTTGACCTGGATTCACGTCCTCTAGGGAGGGAAGGGAACAATGAAAGTGAATCTCACAGTCAACGGTAGCCAACACGCTGTTGACGTAGCAGACAATGCTCTGCTATCTGATGTATTACGTGAGACTCTCGGTCTCACAGGCACCCACGTCGGCTGCGATACAAGTCAATGTGGCGCGTGTACGGTGCATTTGAATGGCCGGTCCGTAAAGTCTTGTACGGTACTTGCCGGCCAAGCTGACGGTGGCGATGTCGCGACTATTGAAGGCATTGCAAACGGCGATGACTTGCATCCAATGCAAGTCGCGTTTCGCGCAAATCACGCGTTGCAGTGTGGATTCTGTACGCCAGGCATGATCATGAGCGCAATCGACTTAGTCGAGTCCAGCGACGCGCCGTTGAACGCGGAGCAAGTCCGCGAAGGGCTTGAAGGGAACTTCTGCCGCTGCACTGGCTATCACAACATCGTCAAGGCTGTGCTCGACGCACAAGCCAATATGTAGGAGAACGACATGAACGCAGAAACTGGTATTGGTGCATCCGTTCTCCGCAAAGAGGACGCGCGTTTCATCACAGGTAAAGGTCAATACACTGACGACATCAGCATGTTTGGTCAGACGCATTGCGTATTTGTGCGATCACCACATGCACGAGCGAAGATCAACAGCATTAGCACCGAGCGCGCGATGGCAATTGACGGCGTCATTCGCGTCTTCACCGGCGATGAGCTCGTAGCTGACGGAATTGGCGACCTACCCTGTGGATGGGTGGTCAACAGCAAAGACGGCTCACCGATGATCTCGCCACCTCACCCACCAATCGCTACTACCCTCGTTAATTACGTAGGTGAACCCTACGCTTTCGTGGTTGCGGAATCTCTTCAAGCCGCCCGCGACGGTGCCGAAGCGGTTGAAGCTGACTTTGAAGTTTTAGAAGCAGTGATCGATATGGCAACGGCATCTAGCAGCGATCAGATCCACGAGAATGCGCCAAACAATCAAGCTTATGACTGGGAATTAGGCGAGAAAGACGCAACAGACGCCGCCTTCGACAAAGCCGATCACATTACAACACTCGACATTACGAACAATCGACTGATTCCAAACGCGATCGAACCTCGCGCTGCACTCGGGTCATACGACGCGGCTTCGGGTATGTACACACTTTACACAACATCGCAAAATCCGCATGTCGAAAGAGTCGTGCTGGCATTGTTCGTCAACGTCGCGCCCGAAGCTAACCTTCGCGTTATTTCACCGGACGTCGGTGGCGGATTTGGTTCGAAGATCTTCGTTTACGCAGAAGAAACAGCGGTTATCTGGGCATCCGCAAAAATAGGAAGACCCATCAAATGGCGTGCTGATCGATCCGAGTCGTTTCTTTCCGACGCACATGGACGCGATCACGTGACCAAAGCGGAGTTAGCACTTACGTCTGACGGTGAGATGCTCGGTTTACGCGTCAAGACGATTGCGAACATGGGTGCGTACCTATCGACGTTTTCCTCCAGCGTGCCAACATACCTCTACGGCACACTTTTAGCTGGTCAGTACAAGACGCCAGCAATCTACGTCGAGACTCAAGCCGTCTTCACGAATACTGCTCCAGTCGACGCGTATCGAGGCGCAGGTCGACCGGAAGCGACCTATGTCGTTGAGCGTATTGTCGAAACAGCGGCACGGGAACTCAATATGGATCCCGTCGAACTGCGACGCAAGAATTTCATCCCGCCAGATGCGTTTCCGTATCAGACGCCGGTGGCCCTCGAATATGACACAGGTAACTATGCTGCAAGCATGAGCTTGGCGTTAGAACTTGCAGACAGCGATGGCTACGCGGCACGTAAGGCAGCTTCTGAAGCTAATGGAAAGATGCGCGGCCGTGGATACTCGTGCTACATCGAAGCGTGCGGTATTGCTCCTTCGCAGCTGGTGATCTCATTAGGCGCCGGTGTCGGACTGTTTGAATCGGCTGAAGTTCGGGTCGACGTGTCCGGTTCAGTGACCGTTATGACCGGTTCGCACAGTCATGGTCAAGGTCATGAAACCACGTTCGCGCAACTCGTTTCCGATCGACTTGGCATTCCATTCGAGAGCGTTAACGTCATCCACGGCGATACTGGTCGCTCAGACTATGGTCTTGGTACCTACGGGTCGAGATCAATTGCGGTTGGCGGCTCTGCCATCGACAAAGCAATGGACAAAATCATTGCGAAGGGTAAAAAGATCGCAGCGCACATGTTCGAGACCACCGAGGATCAAGTCGAGTTCGCGGAAGGTCAATTTAGTTTCGCTGGCAGTAACGAGCCGAAGCCGTTCGCGGAGATCGCGGGTGCCGCGTATATCCCCGCGGTATATCCACTTGACGAACTTGAGCCAGGTCTTTCGGAGAAAGCGTTCTACGATCCTAAGAACTTCACCTATCCCGCCGGTTCGTACGTCTGTGAGGTCGAAATCGACCCTTCGACAGGCGTCTCCCGGATTGAGAAGTTCGTTGCGGTTGACGATTTTGGCAACGTCATAAACCCGATGATCGTTGAAGGTCAAGTCCACGGTGGTCTCGCTCAAGGAATCGGCCAAGCGTTACTTGAACACGGTATCTACGACGCCGATGGCAATCTCTCGACGGGTTCTTACATGGACTACACGATGCCACGCGCGGCGGACCTACCTGATTTCGACGTTGATATGACGTCAACCCCGTGCACCCACAATCCCCTTGGTGTCAAGGGATGCGGTGAGGCAGGTGCGATTGGCTCGCCCGCGGCAGTGATTAACGCCATTACAGACGCGTTAGGCGTTAAGGACGTGCCGATGCCAGCAACACCTCACACCGTGTGGGAAACCATTCAACAAGGAGCGTAAGTCATGTATACATTCAACTTCCGACGCGCTTCAAATCTTGACGAAGCGCGGCAGATTCATCAGTCGTCATCCGATGCGGTGTATGTCGCGGGCGGTATGACGTTGATTCCGTCGCTGAAGCTCCGACTTGCAAGTCCTGAGGATGTCGTAGATCTAAGTCAAATCGACGGTCTCGCGACAATCTCCTCGACCGACAGCGTGCTGAGCATCGGTGCGATGGCTCGACATAACGACGTTGCGAAAACGACCCAAATACCCGCGCTTGCAGCACTCGCGAGCCGAATCGGCGACGCCCAGGTGCGGAATTGCGGTACGATCGGCGGTTCGCTTGCGAACAACGATCCTGCCGCTGACTATCCCGCCGCGGTGTTAGGTCTGGGTGCCACAATTCACACAAATTCACGGTCGATCGCCGGTGATGATTTCTTCGTTGACTTGTTCGAAACTGCGCTGGAAGATGGCGAGATCATTACAAGAGTTGACTTCCGTGTACCACAACGTGCGGCTTACGCGAAATTCGCGAACCAAGCGTCTAAATTCGCCGTGGTCGGCGTCATGGTGGCAGAGACCGATGCAGGTGTCCGAGTCGGGGTAACTGGCGCGGCTGCGTGCGCTTTTCGACTCACAAGCTTCGAAGAAGCGCTGTCGACAAGCATGTCTGCATCAGCACTTGACGGCATCGATGTGGATAGCAGTGACTTCAATGAAGATCTGCATGCATCCGCGGCCTATCGTGCGAATCTGGTCACAGTTATGGCAAAACAAGCGGTGGATCAACTCGTCGCGTGACACGCATCAAGAGCTATCGATGTCATGAGATTTCTGAAGACATCGGCAGCATTCAACTTGATGAAATTGACCTAGCAGACCCCGGATCTGGAGAAATCCAGGTCCGGGTGAAAGCTTGCGCTGTGAACTTTCCTGATCTGCTGATGATTCAGGACAAATACCAATTTCACCCGCCTCGACCCTTTGCACCTGGTGGCGAGGGGTCCGGCGTCGTCGCAAAGCTTGGCTCAGGCGTTTCCGAATGGAAGGAAGGCGACGCCGTCGTGTTCGGGAGTCGCTACGGCGGTTTTTCCGAAGCGATCAACATGTCTGCGAATTCCGTTCGCCCTTTACCTAAACATATGGATTTAGCACAAGGCGCATCCTATAGCACTGCTTACTCAACCGCGTGGGTCGCCCTCTCTCATCGAGGCAAAGTCACCACAGGTGAATGGTTGCTGGTTCATGGTGCGACAGGAGGCGTTGGCCTTGCGGCTGTGGACATCGGCAAACTGCTCGGCGCTAACGTAATCGCGACAGGTGGTCGTGATGACAAGCTCGCGGTCGTCAAATCACGCGGGGCAGATGAGGTCATCAACTACACGCTGCCTGATGGTACATTAGGTGGCTTCAGGGAACGGGTCAAGGAGATCACCGGCACTGGAGGTGCCGATGTGGTGTTTGATCCGGTTGGCGGCGGCGTATTCGACGAGTCCATGCGTTGCGTCAATTTCGGTGGTCGCATTTTGACGATCGGATTTACGAGCGGTCAATGGCCACAAGCGCCGGTAAATCTCGTCTTGATAAAGATGCTCTCAATCATCGGTGTACGCGCGGGTGAGATTGGTCGTCGTAATTCCGAACTTGGCGCGAAATTCCGTCGCGAGTTGAACGAGCTAGCGCAGTCGGGTCAGATTACGCCTTACGTGTGCAAGGGATTCCCCCTTGATCGCGCTGTTGATGCAATGCGAATGCTTGAAAACAGAGACGTGGTTGGTAAGTGCGTCGTCACGATGAACGGTTACGAGTTTCAATCTCAAACGTAACTCGTTGCGTATAGCAAATCAGACACGCTACTTCGTACAGTCATCCATCAAGGTTGGAAAACGCAAGAACACTGCTTCTGGAACACCTGCATATTTCTTCGACACAACATCTCGATCCCAAACGTTATCGAGCGCGCGCGTTGCATTGGCTTGTTTCAACGAGAGTGAATCTAGCAGGTAATAAGGCGAGACCAGCGGGAAAAACTGCAGCGGCCAGTCTGTTCCGTACACCAGCCTTTCCGTAAGCGAGTCGACTTGCAACGCACGTTTTAGATAACCGAGCTTGTTTATCTGCGTAAGACTGGACACATCTGCATACAAGTTCGGATAGTCCTGAAACATCCGAAGCAGACGGTCGAAATGGCCGTCGCCATCTGTCGACCCGGTGGTCGCGATGTGCGCGGCGATTACGGTTACACCAAGGGAAAGTGGTAACTGCAATCGAACTGGATCACCGAGAGAATTGTCGGCTTCCCCGAAAGACTGCTCGGCACCAGTGTGCGTTAGCAATGGAATACAGAGTTCCGCCATACGCCGATAAAAAGGCTCAATGCGTTCATCCCCGGGATCAAAAAGCATGATATTGGGAAGGAATTTGATAAGCTGTGCGCCGTTTTCAACCACATAGTTCAGTCGTTCGACGCTGTCAGTACGCAGCGGGTTGATGCTCGCGCCGAATCGGAGATTTGGATAGTTCTTCAGTTCTCTGATCAGATATTCGTTAGGAACATAGAACTGTGTCAGTTCACGATTGAGTGTGCCGAACTCGTCGATAACACCGTCCATCGCTAACACCACTGCTTGATCCACAAATTCCGAGTCCGCGATCTTTGCGGAGAGTTTGCGAAGCAATTCGCGGTCTCCGTTTGTCTGAAGCTCATCCTGGGTGATATCGAACGCACGCAAGTAAATGTTGAATTTCCAGGATTCTGATAGATCCTGACCGACAAACGCGCCGCTATTACCGTATCCCAACCCCGCAGCGTGAACATGCATATCAACGTAGCCACGCTCAGACGATTTTGGCAGTGGTGCGTTCAGAACGTAGAAGATCACGTAAATTGCGACCGCGATGACAATGAGCCACCAACCGACACGCTGAAACCCACGTCCCTCGCCCCGGTCGCGTGAATTCAAGTGGGACTATCTCGCGTTATAGAGCTTGGCACAAGCATCAGTGCAATAATTAGTTTGAAGCGGGCGTCGTATAACGGTCATTACCTCAGCTTCCCAAGCTGAAGACGAGGGTTCGATTCCCTTCGCCCGCTCCAGCGCTAAGAAATGCCGCCTGTGATGGCCTTATTCGAACATCACAATGTTGCGCGCGACCTCGCCGGTCTCCAATGCATCAAACGCGCCGTTGATGTCGTTTAGTTTGATGTGACCAGAAATCATGTCGTCAAGATGAAGTTTGCCGGCAAGATAGAAGTCAACGAAACGTGGCATGTCAACACGGAATCGATTCGACCCCATGTTGGACCCCTGAAGTTTTTTCTCGCGTAGCAATTCAGGACCGTGAATCTCAATATTGGTACCAACCGGGATCATCCCGATCACGGTTGCACATCCGCCCGCGCCGATCATCTTCCAAGCCTGTTCGGTAGTGACTTTCAGACCGATTGCTTCAAAGGCGTAGTGAACCCCGCCACCCGTCATTTCACGTACCGCTTCGACGGGATCAACTTCCGCCGCATTCACCGTGTCCGTCGCGCCGAATTTCCGTGCTAATTCAAGCTTGCTGGCAATGGTGTCGATCGCAATGATTCGACCCGCTCCGGCAAGTTCGGCTCCATTTACGCACGACAGTCCAACACCACCACATCCGATCACAGCCACCGACGAACCTGGTTCGATTGCTGCAGTATGAATCACCGCACCAACTCCAGTCGTTACGCCACAGCCTATCAGCGCCGCACGGTCCAATGGCATATCTTCGCGGATTTTCGCTACCGCGTGCTCATGAACCAACATGTGTTCCGCAAATGAAGACAGGTTGAGGAACTGGGCAACGGGTTCGTCGCCACGAGACAGTCGAGGTTCCTCGTCAAATCCACGTTGCAACTCCGGCTCTTGGCAAAGTGACATGTGACCAGTAAGGCAATACTCGCAATGCCCACAAAATGCTGACAAGCATGTGATCACGTGATCGCCGGGCTTGACATATACGACATCGGAACCGACCTGCTCAACTATACCAGCCGACTCATGACCCAGAATACATGGCATGGGGTACGGATACGAACCGTTTTGAAAGTGCAAGTCTGAGTGGCAAACCCCAGCCGCAACAGTGCGTACTAAAACTTCGCGTGCACGAGGTTTGCTGATCGAAACCTCTTCAATTTCGAGCGGCTTTCTTGCTTCGTTCAATACTGCGGCTTTCATCGTATATCTCCTACGACCGGTTTATGCAATGGTCCAATGGAATGTGCTAACCACTGAGTAATTTTTCGCGTCGGTTGCTCCGCATAAATGCAAGACCCAATATCGCTAATGTCAATAAAGCGTATCCAATCCGATTTTGCACGGTGGCGGCAAGTAATGCATCGGGGTCTGCATCAAACAACGAAAACGGATTGTAAAACGGCGAAATCACCTGTTGCACGTTACCGAATCCTGAGACAATACCAAAAAACACCAGCACCAATGCTGTACCTACCGCGCCGCCGATCTCGCTCCGAAATAGCGCCGACATCCCCATCGCCAACACCATGAAGAATAAGGCACTCTGCAATGCTCCTTGTAATGCAAGTAACGGATACTTCGTAATGAAGAACCAGACACCAATTCCAAGCAGAATCTCAACAGGGAGCAGGATTAACGCCGCAGCAAGTAACTTGACCCACCATACACGTTCGCATCCACCAGGTACCGTATAGACGATCTCAAGGCTACGACCGCTAATCTCGCTTGCGATGATGCGTAAACCAAGGAAAACACCAATAAAAACTAAAGGTATGCCAAGTAGCGTGACTTGCGCATGTCCGCCATTAAAACCCTCAGTGAGTCCTACGTATTCCAACGCAAACAAACCCAGTACCCAGAGAGGGGCGACTAATAAGATCAGATAAAAGTACTTTCCAGACAAACTAATCGCGGCATAGCGGTACATTTCCAATCCGCCCAAGATGCCGCGTAGGCTCGCATTCATGTCGTGTCGCCGATCAGCCAGAGATAGCCGTCCTCAAGATTGGCATTAACACGCGTTGCTTCTTGTACCGGAGCATGGTTCGACAAAATGCGCCGACGGACTTGACCGCCTCCAGTTGGCGTCTCGTTAACAAGTATCGAGCCTTCTGGTAATTCAAACGGGACGGACTCTGCTTGCTCAAAGGTCCATGCCTTTTCTTCAGCATAGGTCGAAAGGTCGGACGGCGCTCCATCGAATTGAAGTTGGTTTCCCGCGAGTACAAGTACCCGGTCGCACGCCACGGCAACATCATCAACCACGTGTGTCGAAAACAATACGATGCGATTCTGTGCAAGTCGACTTAACAAATTACGAAATCGAATCCGTTCCCGCGGATCCAAACCAACGGTGGGTTCGTCGACGATGATGATTGGTGGCAAACGTAGCAGCGTTCTAGCTACGGCAACCCGTTGCCGCATGCCACCAGACAAGCTGCCGATGGCATCATCCTGTTTCTCTTCTAATCCGACCTCCCGCAACAAGCCGTCGACACGCTCTTCGCGCTCAGCGATAGGAATCTCATACAGACCCGCGTAATACATAAGGTACGCCTTGGGAGTTGACCCGGAAGGTAACCCTGAATCTTGCGGTAGGTAGCCAATCCATCGAGCCAGGTGTTTTCTCAACAGATTGATGGGTACCCCGCCGAGTGACACCATCCCGCTGGTCGGTTCAAGTATTCCAGCTAGCTGTCGTAATAGCGTTGTCTTTCCTGCACCGTTCGGCCCAAGAATGCCAATCATGCCACGTTCAGCGACGAAATCCACACCGGTTAGTGCTTTTACTTCGTCTCCCTGCAAGTCGAGTCCAGCAAGTCGTCTTGACCAACGTCTTGCGAACGTGCGTGGATAACGGAGAAAACCCTCGACCCGTTCCGGAATGTCGCCACGAATCTGACGAACAGCGCTTCGCCTCATGTATTGAAGGACAAGCAGCACGATACCGACCAAAATCGGCCAAATTAATGGCACCTCAGATACTTCATTCGTCATGGTCGGGCGAACATTGACGATATATACATTCGCGGCGATCGCGACCCACGGAAGACCATATACGAGTGCGGTCACTAATCCGTTCGGCACCACTTCACCCGTTTCGTCGACGCGACCTAACAACCTTCGGATTTCATAGGTACACAGACCGATGAAGAACGCGACACCTAAAGCTGCCAGCAATCCCCATAAGCCTTCAATCGTCAAGTACGCGACCGCGCCAAAGCCTGCCGCTACGATCAGGAATACAAGCACCCGTTCGAAAGAATCGGAGCGAGAAAACATTTCCCCGCCGCGTTCGATGACGCGCCGAATGAAATCCTTACGCTGCTCAATCGTTGCGCGCAATGGACCTGGGAGTCCATAAATCTTGCCAAGGTGTTTGACCTCGAGCAACGGCGGTCCGCCATCCGTTCGTGGCTCTGGAGGTTCCTGTCTGCGGAAAAACATGACGATCAATGCGAGCAGGCAACCACCGACAAGAAGCGCAACAATGAACTGCCACAGGATGGACTGCAGCAACTCAGTCCAAATCAACCAAGTCATGATGACAGTGGTCGCGCCTAGCCAAGCGACCATGAGCCACGGTCCAACGCGACCGAATATGCGATCCAATCGATGCAATAGGATGTAACCCACTGGAATGACCAATAAGGTCAGGAGTGCAGACGTGATCAATCCGCCAATCACGGTCACAGCAAATCCAGGCCAGATTTCGTTTTCACGCCCTGTAGACACCGCTAACGGAGCTAACGCTGCGATCGTCGTCGCGGTTACTAACAGAACCGGTCGTGTACGTTCGCGCATCGCGGAAAGTGCTGCAGCCCCGCGCGACCAGCCGGCATCGAGTGTCTTTCGCTGCATGCGATCTACGAGCAGGATTGCTGGATTAACTGTCAATCCGACCAACGCCAACATCCCCACTAGGACACCCGGCTCCAAGGATTTGCCAGTGAAGAACAACACCCAACCCGAGCCCAACATCGTCAGTGGTAACGCCAGTAACACGAGCACCGGTAATGACAGCGATTCAAACGTCATCGCCAACACAAGGAATAAAAACAGGATCGCGGGCAATAGGATCTTTGATGCCACTGACACGTTTTCGTTTTGTTCCGGCGTTTCGATGACATACTCTGGCGGACGTGGCGCGCTCGCAACCATCAAGTTAATTTGCTGTCGAACGGACTCCAATGCATCGCCGGATCTCGGCGCAGAACTGCTCAATCGATAGTTCACCGCCATTTCGCGTCGGCCGTTCTTGTGCACGATGGCAGGTGACGGTCGCATCTGGCGAGTGGTCGCAACCGTCTCTAAGCGAATCGCACCTGCTGGCGTATTAATTCGCATGTTGCGCAACTCGCTGAGCGATGCCGTTTCATCACGCACGCCGATCCGTTCGACAACGATTGGAATCTCGCGACCAGATGGCAACGCGTAGTCAGTCGCCATCTGGACTCCTTCTGAACCCGCAATGTTGAGATTCCCAAGCACGTCGGTCAAACGCAATCCAAGGGAATCTAGGACGCTCGCGTTTGGGCTGACCCAAAGTTCTGGATCGCCACGAGGTACAGCAACCCATGCACCTGCGATGAAATTCGCACCCTCAAGTCGTTCCTCAATGTCATCAGCAACGTTCCAAAGAGTTTGGGAATCCGGACCTGAAACTACGATACGTCCTGGGGGTGCGTCGTTAAATCGCGACCTTGTGTCGCGCCGCCCTCCGTCGTAATCTTGTTGCCCCGGGCTCATGACATCGATGCCACGAAGCTCCTTCGCGAGCTTCCACACGCGGCCTCGAATCGAACCAACCGTAAGGTCCTTAGGTCGATCATCGAGGTCCACAAAGTGCACATGGATCTGTGCACCTTCCTTATTGCCGTTCACGGTAACCGATTCAACGCCTTCAACGCTCAAGAGCTCTGCTTCGATGCGCGACATCAAATCCGCGGCGGACTCAATGCTGCGCGACCCGCGGTTGAACATTACGTTGACCTGAACGTTGTCCGCATTCTGCGCGTTTTGAGCCGAACTACCGGCGATCACTGGTATCCAGGCGAAGAAAATCGTAAGCAACACCGCGAACACGACACCAGTCAACCAGCCTGCAGGATAGCGCAATGCCGACTTGGAAAAACCGGTAAGTAGTACACGCAGAAAATCTGGCGCAACCAAACCACCGCGTTTTTCATGTACCTCTCGGCGGCGTTCGACTCGCTTCAACGCTGCGGGCGCCGCAAGCCGATGCGCAAGCAACGGTACCAAGCCGATGGCGACGAACAGGGACGTGCCGATGGGTAGTAGCAATGAAACGGCAACGATCTTTATGAATTCCTCCATGAACGTGTTTTCAAGATCGACCAGAATGATTGGTAGAAACACGACCGCGGTCGTCAAACTTGCTGCCGAAATCGCTCGTATCGTTCGCCTTAAACCCTTCTCAGCCGCTTCCGCAATTGGAACCTGCCGCTCGACACCGCGTAGGATGGCTTCGTACACCACCACGCTGTTATCGACGAGTAAGCCTGTAGAGACAGCAAGGCCAAATAACGTAAGTAGATTGATGCCGTAGCCAAATAAATAGAGTAGCGCCAATGCCAGCACGATGCTGACGGGTACCGCTATGCCCACCACCAAGACTGCACGCCATTGACGAAGGAACATAAACAACGCAAGCATCGATAGCGCTAAACCAGTCAAACCGAGAAGGGTCAAACGCGACAGCTGCTCACCGACCTGATCAGAAGCGTCCTGTAAGACGATCAAGTCGATACCCATCGACTCAAGTTCTGCTCGAACCTCTGCTACTCGGGCTCGCAATGTGTTGCCGAGCTCAACAAGATTGGCGGCTTCCTCTTGATAGATCGTGATGCCAACCGCTGCTTCACCGTTTACCCGATAAAACGACTCGTGTGACGCGTAACCGAAGAACACGTCACTCGTATGGCGTAGTTCTGCAGGCGACTGACCCGTAATCTGGGTGTTCTCAAGTGTTTGAAGATTCCGCAAACGTCCATCCAGTAGGACGGGCGTGGCACCTGACTCGTCTTCGAGATTACCCATGTAACGAAGCGTTCCCGTGCTCCGTTCAATCGCCTGTGTAATGTCTCCTGTGTCGATCCCAAGCATGCTTGCCGCACTCGGATCGACTTGAATCACGACCTGTCTACCGCCACCACCGGACGTGGTAGCTTGCGCGACACCTGGAACCGATGCGAATCGTGGCGCGATCACATCGGCAGCAATGTCAAACAGTACATCGGTGTCGCGAGCGCCGCCGACCACCGAAATATCCATCACAAACGTGTCAAACGTGCTTGTATTCGCAGCACGTACGTCGATATACGTGGAATTACGCGGTTGCTCGCGCTGCAACCGAGATGCGATTCGCCTTATTTCGTATTCACGGATCTTGATATCCGTGTCCGGCTTGAACTCAATTCTTAAGTTGCCTTGCGAGCCGCGGATCTGCCCGGTTGTTTCGCGTACGTCTGGGATCGAACCAATGCGCGATTCAAGCTTGTTCAGAATCTCACGTTCAAGTAACTCGGGACTGCTGTTGGGTCGTGAGAATACGACGGTCAACGTTTCGCCTTCGAGTGAAGGAAATAGTGCGATGGGCATGCGTTGAACCGCGATGAGCCCGAGCAAGAGACACGCCAGAAATACCATGCTGGTCGCCATTGGGCGCCGGATAGGTAGACTCAGAAGCGCGTTACTGCTGAAAGTGTTTATAGCCACGTAGAAAGATTGTGAAACGCCGAACGAGGTGTTTTTTTAGACAGGAATCGTGTCGTCATGTCAAATGTGCAACGCTCCATAAACACGTTACGAAGGTCGGTGCACATTGAAGCAGGATTTTACCCCGTGAAAACCCCGCTCAGCATCTAATTCGAGGTGAATCCTTCCGTCGACTAGTTAGTTTGAAATTTTGAGATTTTGTGGCATAGTTTGCGACGGGTATCACGGCTACACTGTAGCCATTCATCGTCCGCAAGGGAAAACGCATGGAATTTATGGAAGTCATCAACTACCTCGCGCGCTGGGGACATTACGTATTCGGTATAGCGTGGATCGGATTGCTTTATTACTTCAACTTTGTTCAAGGTGGATTTGCGGCGAACGCGTCGGACTCCACGAAGGTGGAGCTCTTTACCAAGCTCGTTCCCACTGCTCTGTGGTACTTCCGCTGGGCCGCAATGCTGACATTCCTAACCGGGTTGGTGTTGTTGTATTTCGTGCACAGCGCAGGCACCCTTTCAGGTGGTCTGTTAATCGGTGGCCTCATGGCGACCATCATGTTTCTAAACGTGTGGCTGGTAATCTGGCCGAATCAGAAGATCGTCATCGCCTCGAACGAATCAGTTGCAGGTGGCGGTGAAGCAGACCCTGGTCAGGCAGCTGCTGCCGCCAAAGCACTCTTGGCATCGCGTACCAATACGTTTCTTTCGCTCCCCATGCTATACCTCATGGGTTCTACCGTGCATGGCGGATTGTCGGGATCCGCCTGGAACCAGCCCGATGTGGCGTTCTGGGTTCTGCTCGTGATCGTTCTATTGATCGAAGCGAACGCTCTGTTCGGAAAAACCGGACCGCTCACCACCGTCAAGGGGGTCATTGGCAGTAGTGTGGTCTTGACTGTTGTCGTGATGGCAGTGCTCGCTTGGCTGTAAGTAGGCTGGTACGCAAGTAGCTACTTGGAAGAGGTCCCATTCGGGACCTCTTCTACTTATGTCAGAGCTTCGATACGTGTAAAAACGAAAGCCGTTCCTCTTTATCGTTTCACGACCACAGACTGCCGGGATCCCATTCGCATTCGTTACGAATTCCATGCTGCAAATTAGATTTTTCGACCGAGCATGTGTCTAAAACTCGATGCGTTGCACAGACTTGGTGCAATTCGTACAAACGGTCAGTAAACTAATCCGTACTTCTATCCGCCTGCTATCTATCCTTGAGCGACGAATCACTCGTACCCGGTCGTATATCACCGACCGCTGATCCGGAAGGATCCTATCGCCGAAACAACCGATCGTCCTCTGGTCGGACGGTGTTGATCATGACTTTTCTGTTACTTTTTTTAGTGGTCGGACTCGTTGCACTCGGTTGGCTTGTGTGGCAACAACAACAGTCCGTGACCTTGATGAGCGAGCAATTGACCGAGGCACACGATCAAGTAACAAAGCTGTCAACCCAACTCACCGACACCGAATCGAATATGACTGCGACCGTTCAAGATGCAGACCAACAAATTGCGATTAATGAATCGGAAATCCGAAAACTGTGGGACATAAGCAACAAACGAAACAGAAGCTGGATTCAGACTAATCAGGCTAATGTGGCTACCAATCAGGAGAAAGTCGCCGCAATACAACGTACGTTGACCCAGATCGAGACCGATCTCAACGCGTCGTTAGCAAGTGTCGTATCTCAACAGCGAGATCTGACGGACAAGATCAACGTACTCACGCAACAGACCAGTCAACTGAGCGAGTCACTCAAACGGCAAGTTGAGGAGAACACGCAATCAATTCAAGCAATCGACGTTTCGCGACAGCAGAACAATCAACGTCTGCTCGACGCTTCGCGCCGTGTCAGCGGTCTTGAAAGCCGCGTAAGTTCGCTAGAAAGCAGACCAAATCTCTAGTCCGGAAGCTGCGCGACTGCGTCTCTCATCGTTGGCACATGATCAGCGACTTCAACACCACCACCAAGAGTTCGCAGACAGAGATGTGTGAGACCAAGGTCCCTCCATCCTGCAACGCGCTCTTGCCACTCGTCTTTCCGCGGTCCGACTACCGCGACACCCGCCTCCATTCCTAATTCCTCGGGTTTTCTACCCACTTCTATTGCATACGCATTGATGCTGTCGCGCACCTCCGCGAATTGACTCGGGTCACGAAGTACGAACCAGCCATCAGCGAGTTCTCCAATACGTTTACGCACAGCCTCTGAAGGTACACCTGCCCCGCCAATCCACATCGGGATAGGTTGCTGGATAGGCAACGGATCAAGATAGACGTCTGCTGCAACGTTGTCGAACTCTCCACATTCCCGAATGGACGCGCCTTGCCACAGTTGCTTAAGCAACGCCATTTGTTCTGAACATCGCCGTCCGCGACGCCGGAAGTCTTCGCCTTGGGACTGATATTCCTCGATGCTGCCGCCCACGCCAATTCCCAGTCTTACACGACCTCCACTTAACCGGTCGAGTTCAGCAGCTTGCTTGGCAAACAGCACGGTTTGACGCGCGGGTAGCACGATCACCGACGGCACTAATTCGATGTTTGAAGTCACCGCCGCGATGTAACTTAGCAGCATCATCGGCTCATGCAAATGGCCGCTATTCTTGCGAAAAATCTGATCCGGCACGCGTAAGTGGGTAAGTCCTAATTCATCGGCCGCCTGGGCGAAGTCTTTAATCGCGATTAGGTCATCACGCATTTCTCGAACGGGCAACGAGATACCAACTTTCATGTGCTTTAATCCTGATGTTCTGGATACGAAGCGCGAAAGCTTACGAGTTGCCTGCGAGCTTCCGGTCTTTCTCGTCCCACAGATCATTTAGCCAGTTCGTTAGCGCTTCCTGATCGGTTGAAGGTTTCGGCAACTCCTCGACGACAAGCTGAACGCGTCCTGTTCGACCTGAAAGCAAATCCCAAAACCCTGGCACATGACTTTCATATTGAATCGTTGTGTTGAGGACAGTCTCAATCCGATCTTCGAGTACTACCAAAGTCTGCAGTAATCCGCCTCGTCGTGGTTGCAGTAAATTCACGTACGGTGAACCTCGTGAATCGCGCTTCGCCGGAGTAAATCGCGTCCCTTCCACGAAATTAATCACAGCAACAGGTTTGTCGAGGAACCTTCTTCCTTCTCGCTTTAATACGGTTTCGTTGTTCTCGCGTTTCGTCGCACTCAGACCTTGACCTGACGAACTCGCACGATATACGTACGGAAAACCTAAGAACCACATCGCTAGCCCTATGAACGGTACCCAAATTAGCTCGTGTTTCGTAAAGAATTTCAGAACCGGTCCAACATCTCGAAAACACACTTGCAGGACTACGATGTCGACCCAGCTTTGATGGTTACAGACGATGACTTGCCAGGCATTTCGAGGCTGCACCTGGGGTGGCATTTCTACCGTGATATCGATCAATCGAAACGCACGGATAAGACATCGGAATGTGCTTACCCACACATCGATGACGACGTCCATCGGATAAGCCAGCCAGCGTCGCAAGCGTGGAAAAGGTACGATGAGTCGAACGATCCCCAGTACGTACAGCGGTATGCAGACCAACACCGTAGTCATCGCTACCACAATAGCGCTGAAGATGCCAATCAGCGTATGCATCTTCGTTAGCGCACAACGAAGTAACAGATCGTCGCGATCAACGCGACACCGAGTAGATTTAGCACGAAGCCTTCCCTAACCATCCTTGTCAGTGGAAACCTATTCGTAGAAAAAACGATTACGTTCGGTGGCGTAGCGACCGGCAACATGAACGCGCAACTAGCACTCATCGCAGCTGGGACCATCAGCAAGAGTGGATCGACCGCGGCAGCGATCGCCGCCGCAGCAAGTATCGGCATCAACAACGTAGTCGTTGCAGTATTGCTGGTGGCTTCGGTCAGGAACGTGACTCCGAGGCAGATCATGATCATCATCAGTAGAACCTCCCACGACGCAACGTTGGTAAGGTACGCCCCCAATACTTCACTTAAACCAGAGGACACGAATGCCTTTGCTATGCTGATACCGGCTCCAAACAAGAGAAGCATGCCCCAAGGAATCTTGATCGCCGTGTCCCAGTCAAGCAAGCGCCCCTTCTCGCCATTTGGGATTAGGAACATCATGATGACCGCGATAAACGCGACCATCGCATCATTGGTGTACGGCACGTCAAACCACCCTGCCCAGCCGCCGAATGGCCCGGTACGAGTGATCCACGCCAATGCGGTGCAAACGAAAACGATCATCACGCGCCGTTCATGAGGAGTCCACGCGCCGACTTCCGGGATATCCACTTTACCGGTGTACTTCAAGTTACGCGTAAGCCAGAATCCCGCAATCGGAAGGAGGACCACGACGACGGGTAACCCCCAAGCCATCCATTGACCGAATGAAATCGTCTCACCAAATGTCACCGCATAAACCGCGATGAATTCAAGATTCGGAGGGGTGCCAATCGGAGTTCCGATCCCACCGATACTTGCACCATACGCAATACCAAGTAGCAGAGGGACGGACAAATCCTTGTCGGGCGACTTTTCAACTACTGCGATCGCAACCGGCAGCATCATCAATGCAGTCGCGGTATTTGAGATCCACATTGAAAGCACCGCGGTCGCCACCATGAATCCAAATACCAAACTGCGACTGCTCCCGCCGCCGAAGAGGCGTACCATGTTCATCGCGAGTCGCAGGTGAGCACCGCTTTTCTCAACTGCGGTAGAGAGGAGGAATCCTCCTAGCAATAACAATACCAGTGGGCTGCCGTAAGCCGTAGAGACTTCGGACATCGGCAATACACCCAACATGGGCAAGAGCGCAAGAGGTGCTAGGGAAGTGACCGGAATCGGCACCGCGTCGCTGATCCACCAGACCAAGCAGAGGCTCGTCACTCCCGCCGTGATTGCTGCTGGCTTTTCGAGACCGAGTTGAAAGGTTACGAAAGCGACAATTAACGCAGTAATGGGTCCTAGCGCCATCAAAACAGTGCGCATGCGTTCATCCACGCTAATCGAGTCTCAATGGCAGCTTCTTCAAATTCATTTTATTGGTACGACTTAGAGACCACGGGTCTGTCGACGAGGTGGGATCGGATCACGCAATTCGCGGGTCAACGAACTGATCTAGACCTTAATCCTGTGGGCGATCCCTACGTCACGTACGTCAGATTCCCGCCCGAGGTATTACCCGACCCCGAATCGGTACTAATCACAGGAATCACTCCGCAACGCCTTCAAGCCGAAGGTATCAGCGAATGGGAAGCTATCAATCGAATATATGCGCTCTTAAGCAAACTCGGTACATGCACGATTGGTTACAACAACCTTTCCTTCGACGATGAATTTATCCGGTTTGCGTTATTTCGAAATCTGCTGCCGCCGTACAAACGTGAATTCAATCAAGGGAACAGCCGATTTGATCTCTATACGGTGGTTCGAGCAGCCGCCGCGATGCGACCTGGGCGCATTCAATGGCCAACCAATGACGAAGGAGTCATCTCGCCGACACTAGCGGCACTGGCTCTCGAGAACGGAATCGATCCGAGCGGCGCTCACGACGCGCTCCGCGATGTTCAAATGTCGATCGAGTTGGCTCGCCTGATCAAACGTGCAGAGCCAAGAATGTGGGCATACCTACTTGAACACCGTAGTCGGCAGGCAGTTGAACGAGTGCTGCAGGACGGGAGTCGCTTTTATCTGAATGTCAGTTCTGTTTACGGTGCGAGGCGTCGATTTGCAGCACCAGTCCGCGTACTGGCAACGAACCCAGAAATTAGTTCGAGGGTTCTTGTAGCGGACTTAACAGCAGACTTGAGCATGCTTGAGTCTGCGACACCCGAAGAACTCAATGAAGCTCGTTTCTTATCGAAAGAAGAGGCCGCCACCTCCAATCGCACAAGACTTGCAGTATTCGAGGTCGCTACGAATAAATGTCCTGTGTTTGTCGGGCTCGATGCGCTCAACAATTCGTTGGCGGATCGTCTGCAAGCCGATGTTGATACACTAAATAACAACATCGAGTTCTTGGAGCGCATTGGACAACAAGGCTTGGAATCACGCCTTCATCAGATGATGCGCGCCTCAAACGAACGACCTCTTCCTGAAGCTGATCGAGACGTTTCGGAACGACTTTACGAAGGTTTCATTGAGCGTAGCGACGAACGATTGTGTGAAACCATCCATCAAGCGATTGAACACGGAGTTCCCTGGCCAGATCTCGCAACGAAAGACGATCGGGTCCGAACTCTCGCGAATCGACTAAGGTATGAACTAAATCCGGATGACGAATCGGGACACGCCGCCACGCACCGGGCATTCGTTCAGTCAATGCTAAGGCGAATTGATTCCGGCGTCGAATCAAAGCGGAATCGTATAAAAGAGCTTCGAAGCGGTGAGTTGACCCGGGAGCAAGCGCAAATCCTAAAAGACGTCGAAGCCTACATCGAAGCAACTGTGACACAGTATGGAATCTGAACTTTCGCACTGTGTCGAGTTCCAAAACGCTGGAAAGTTCCTTGGCGAGGACTGGGTGTTTAGAGCCATCAATGCGCAAATACCCGAAGCGAAGATCACAGCGATCATCGGCGCTAGTGGTAGCGGTAAGACCACACTCCTGCGGTTAATCAACGGTCTCTACCGTCCCGATGAAGGCGATGTGAGAGTACTTGGAGAGCAAGTTCCGAGTAAACACCAACATCACTTCCGACGCAAGATCGGCTACGCCGTACAGGGCGCGGGATTGTTCCCGCATATGACCGTCGAATCCAACATCACGAAACTAGCGAAACTCGATGGTTGGCCCCGCGAACGGATTCAACCACGATTAGAGAATCTACTCGAACTCGCGGATCTCGACATCGAGATGAGAGAACGTTATCCGCATGAAATCTCAGGCGGACAGCAACACCGCGTGAGCCTGTGTCGGGCTCTGATGTTAGAACCTAAACTGCTACTGCTCGACGAACCTTTCTCTGCAATTGACGCGATCACTCGGAACGAAATCCAAGACTCATTTCTGGCATTGCAGCGTCGATTGCAGTTCAGTGCAGTGTTGGTGACACACGATTTCCGTGAAGCCACCAAACTCGCCGACCACCTGATAGTGCTCGCTGATGGCAGTATTGAGGCACAAGGTGCACTGCAGGATGTCATCGACTCCCCCGACTCAGCATTCCTGCAGGAGTTAGTCGAAACTGAGACCGATACATGAAGGTTTTCGTGTTGCTCGGACTAGCGCTTGCTTTGGTCACGATCGTTGTCGTTGCGGGTTGCGGTCAGCGGGAGACTTACGTCATTGGCTCCAAGCAGCATACAGAATCCCACATATTGGGTGAGCTGCTAGCGCAGACGCTTGAAACCGCAGGTTATACGGTCGACAGGAAATTCAACCTTGGCGGCACCAAGATCGTCTTCAACGCCTTGGAACAAGGGGACATTCATGCGTACGCCGAGTATTCAGGGACCATCCAGGAAGTCATCCTGAAGGAGTCGAGGACGCTCTCGCTCGACGAAATCACAGACGCACTGGCGAAACTTGGTATTCAAACCCTCGAACCCCTCGGCTTCAACAATTCATATGCGATGGGTATTCACGAGGATTTAGCTGAGGAAACCGGGTTAACCAAGGTCTCGCAGTTACGCGATTACCCGAATCTCCGATTCTTTTTCTCGCATGAGTTTTTAGAACGAGAGGATGGTTATCCGAGTATGAAGGCTCACTACGGATTACCTCAATCGGCCGACGGTATAGAACACTCTCTTGCCTTGCGAGCGATCGTCGAGCGCGAAATCGATGTCACTGACCTCTATACGACCGACGCGGAAATTGACCACTTTAATCTCGTGGTTTTACAAGACGATCTTGAATACTTTCCGAAGTACCTTGCTATACCGATTGTCCGTAGCGACCTCCCGGAGGAAGTTAAACAGTTACTTAATGTTGCTGCGAACTCACTCTCCGACGCGACGATGGCAGGACTCAACTACAAGGTTCATATCGAGGAGAGACCTGCTGCAGATGTCGCGAAAGAGTTCCTCGCGAGCCTCGACGTCCATTCCACCCACGAGACAGAGACACTATTTGATAAGCTCGTCGAACGCACGATAGAGCACCTATACCTTGCTGGAATCGCACTGTTGGCGGCCACGATAGTCGCGCTCACGATCTCTATCACGGTGTACTCGATTCCGTGGTTATCAAAACCGATCGCGTACGTTGCCGGTTTGTTACAGACAATCCCCTCACTTGCGTTACTGGCACTCATGGTTCCTCTATTTGGAATTGGGACACTACCCGCGATTGTGGCGCTTTTCCTTTATTCGCTATTACCCATCATCCGTACGACCGTCACAGCGCTATCAACGGTAGACCCAGTACTGGTCCAAGTCGCGGATGGTCTCGGTTACACCCGCACACAGACCCTTGTGCACGTAAAAATACCTTTGTCGATGCCTGCCATATTCGCGGGTATTCGAATCTCTGCGATACTGTGTATCGGTACAGCCACGCTCGCAGCGTTTATAGGTGGCGGCGGTCTTGGCGATTTGATTTTCCAAGGCCTGCAACTCGACGATACGCGTCTCATTCTGATCGGCGCTGCTTCAGCTGCTTCGATGGCAATCATCGTTGAATTGCTATTCGAAGGCGTCGAGAAACTCATAATTCCAGGTCACATCGCGGCTGCGAACAAAATCTCCAATGACCCAGTAGTCGCATGAGAGACCAGCAAACTACCACGTACAACAAGACCATTCGCGAAGCGGCGTCGGTTATCGTGCTACGCGATGGGGAAGCCGGTCCGGAAGTTTTCATGCTACAGCGCCCAGGGCGTGGCGATTTTCCAGACCTACACGTATTTCCAGGTGGTAAGGTCGACGCTGACGATATCGAATTAGGTGCTCAACTCGCGGCTCCGCAGTCACCGAATCACCCGACACAAAAATTCAAGGCCGCAGCACTTCGAGAGTGTTTCGAAGAATGTGGTGTGCTCTTCGCAGACAACCACGACGGTCAGCTCAATACGCGAGATTTGCAACAGTTTCGTGCAGACGTATTAAGTGACCGCGTAACCTTTAAAGATGGTTTTGAGCGCTTTCAGCTGGTCTTTCATGACGATGCGGTACTGTACTTCAGCCATTGGATTACGCCTCCGTATGCACCCGCTCGCTTCGACACGCGATTCTTCGTCGCCCATGTACCTGCTGAACAGAAAGCGGAAAATCACGCAAGTGAAACGATCGCGGGTAGCTGGCAAACGCCCGAGCTCGCATTGCGTAATTACGCACGAGGCGATTGGCAACTGATCGTCCCCACGATTACGACATTGCGGATGATCTCAGGCTATGACGACGTCACGACACTCATGCACGCAGTAAAGCAAGGACGCCATCGAATCCCCGTAACGCCGTCGCTTCATGAAAAGGGCATGCAATACTTCGTTGGCACTTGGTGTTCGTTCTAAATAACGTCGCTAAGTACTACCGCGACGGCGACTCAAAACACTGGGTGTTGCACAACTTCACCCATGACTTCACCAAGCACCAATACATCTGCATAGCTGGACCGAGTGGTTCGGGGAAAAGCACACTTCTGAATTTGCTGTGCGGACTTATCTCGGCGGATGAAGGTTCGATTCAGTTCAGACGCGGTGAAGAGGAAATTCAATTAGGCGCCGCAACTCCGACAGTGCTGAGGGAATTTCGACGCCACCGTATCGGGTTTATCTATCAGTTTTTTAATCTCATTCCCACGCTGACGGCGCTGGAAAACGTGCTCCTACCACTAGAACTAACGCGGCAGCGGAACCTTGACACGGTTGCACGGGAACGTTTGCACCAACTCGGACTTGGCGCGCGCATCAACGCATTCCCAGAGGAACTCTCCGGTGGTGAACAACAACGACTCGCCGTTGCGCGCGCATTCGCGCACAATCCTGATGTCATCCTCGCCGACGAACCGACTGGCAATCTCGACCGTGACACCGCGAGCGAAGTCATCGAGCTCCTTTGGCGCGAAACAGCGCGGACCGAAGCCACGTTAATCGTGGCATCTCACGATGAGCGTGTGAGCGCGCGATGTGACGATGTGCTCTCGCTCGCAAGCTAGGATTAAGCCGCCGATTTACGGCGTTACATCCGCAATGTCCGACTAACGACTAATCCAACCTTGCAGACGTCATTGCTCGTAAAGAGCGAGTTGCGTGATATACGGCGTAACCTATTAAGTAGCGTCCTCGTCACGGTCAGTCTCTGCATTGGGGTCATGAGTGTCTTAGTAACTCACCAGTTGAGCGTTTCGATCCTCGACCGCTTCAGTAGCACCGGTATCCAAGGTGCGTACGACAAGGTAATTCGTCTTTCAACACAAACGGAGCAAGAGTACTTCCAGATCCGACAACGGTGGCGCGAGGGTGAGATGCCGCGAGTCACCCATGCTGTACCAGTCATTGAGGGTATGTTGAACGTCGAAGGCAAGGTCTTCAACGTGCTCGGATACGATCCAATCGCGACGATGCCGACTGCAGGCGACGCGACGCAAGGCATGCAAGCCGACTCCCGTTTCATGTTGGAGAACAGCGTAATCGCGTTTGGCAGCGAGCTGCAACCAAATGATCGAATTAATGGTGCGCTGGTGATTAGCAGCATCGACGCAAGACAACGTCGCTTAGTCGCGGACCTACCGACGGCTCAGCGCTTACTTGGTCGAGAAGCCGCAGTAGACGCGGTTTGGCTCAGAGCTGAACGAGTGAAGAGTCCGTGGTGGGATCTTGTTGTACCTGGTTTGCTCGCCGCTGCACAACCAGAGTCAACCGAGGTGGTTCTCTCAGGTTATGACGTCCTGCCATTTACGTTGTGGGATCCCTCAGAACAGCTCGGCGACGCGATTGTTTTTAACCTGGGAATGTTGAGCCTTCTCACACTGCTCGTTGCAGGTTTCATCGTATTTCAAGCGATCCAGAGTAACCTGCGAAATAGAGAAGTACAGATGGCATTGCTTGACTCGCTTGGCGTCTCTGAAACACAGCAACGCCTTCTGATCTTCCTCCAGTGTTCGCTATTTGGGTTTGCCGGATGTGTATTCGGCGTTGCAGCGGGACTCGCGATTCTCTCTTACCTCAGCGGTACTTCACCTATCGAGACGTGGCGGTCGATGAACGAAGTAGCGTTCTGGAAGGCTGTTGTTTTGGGGTCGACAACCGCGATTCTTGTCGGCGTCTTCGCACAGCGGCGGGTCACAAGACGTAGGAACCATGTCTGGTGGATCGCTTCCGGGCTGGCGCTCGCTGGCATCGCCTATGGACTGTCGGACCGGAGCGGATTATTGGGCGCGTCTCTGCTAAGTGTCTGCTTCTGTCTGCTAAGCATCTTCTGCATCGTCCCGCTAGCAATAAAGATGGGCACGTTTGGCCTCAAGCACCTTCGGACGAATTCGATCACGCTGCGCATGAATCTGCGCAATGCGCTCACAACTGCCGATGACATTCGCCTTGCAATTAATGCTCTGTCGATCGCCGTGGCGACGGCGATTGGAATTGGACTCATGCTCGGAAGCTTCAAGACTGAATTTTCCGCGCTTCTCGAACAACGACTCGCCAGTGATTTGAATCTATCTGATGCAGCGGGAATCAATGTAACCGACATTGAGGCGCTACCCAACATCGAAACAGTCCGATCTTATCAACGAGGGCTCGCGCAGTTGGACGGGGTTCTGGTCCAAGTCACTGCAGCAATGATTGACGAATTTGAGCAGGTTCGCTATGGCTATACAGGCGAATCTAAAGCAGGTATCTTCGTCAATGAAATTGCGGCGAGGACGCACGATTTCCGAGTCGGACAGCGCGTGTCGATTGACATCGCATTGAATCCAGATCATTCCATACCTATCCTCTACATCTTCAAGGACTACGGCGAAATTCGAAGTCGCGCGATCGTGCCTTCGAAGCTTGTGCGCTTAGACCGACTCGCCGCAGATCGATTCAGTATCGATACGTCGGAACCCGATGTCGTCCGTCTGGAGATTGCCGAACGATTTCCCAATGTCAGCGTCGTCGCTTCCGATGAGCTTCGTAACGCTGCAATTCAGCTCTTCAATGCGAGCTTCGCCACAGCGCAAGTCATGGTGAACATCGCGATATTTGTTGCAGTTATCGGGATGGCATGTGCCCTCGTCGGCATGCAAGCCAAACGCTTGAAGGAGATGCGATTACTGACGATGATGGGCACATCTAGGGCGAAGCTGGCGTTGAGTGCGCTGCTACAGAACGCGCTGATTGGCGTATTCGCGACGATAGTTGCACTCCCTTTGAGTTTCGCGATCGCGTGGAATCTCTGTTACTTAGTGAATCCACGCGCCTACGGATGGTCTTTCGATCTCGCGTTCACTTGGGAACCGGTATTAATGCCCATCCTTCTCGGCGTCTTCGCGGCGATGCTCGCTGGTCTCGAACCAATGCGCCAGGCACTCGGAAGACTCGTCTCACAGCCAATCAGCAGTGTCCGTTAAGCGCCTCTGGTCGCTATGCGCGGTTGCGGCGGTTGCCGCGTGCGGCACCGACGATAGTCGTCCGTTATCGATGAACGCCTTATACGAAAACCCTAATGCCGCTGGATTTTTAAGAGCCGATAAGGTAGTACCGATTCAGTTTCCACGCGACCACGGAGAACACCTCGACTTTCAGACTGAGTGGTGGTACGTGGTTGGGGTTGTGTCTGACGAAGATCAACGAGAATTTGGTTTTCAATTCACCCTATTCCGTCAGGCTCTCACACCAAGCGTAACGATGGTAGATCCTTGGCGAACCGGCCAGATTTACATGGCTCACTTCGCCGTCTCAGATATCGATTTGCGCAACCACGTCGCTTTTGAGCGCTTTTCTAGAGGACACCCAAAACTTGCTGGCGTCTCAACTGTGCCTTTCAAAGCATTTGTCGAAGAGTGGGCACTGCAATCAATAAACGAGACCTATTCACCACTTCACCTGCGAACGCAAGCCGATGGTTATGCACTCGATCTCAACTTAGAGATGACTAAAGCACCGGTCTTGCATGGGGAGGACGGCCTCTCGTGGAAATCGCCAACCAACGCAAGTTACTACTACTCTGTACCGCGCATGGAAACCTCTGGGACCCTCACGACGCCCGAACGATCCTTCCAGGTACGTGGTCACGCGTGGATAGATCGTGAGTGGAGTACCGGGATTCTCGATGAAAGCTATCGCGGTTGGAACTGGCTCACTATTCATCTCGACGACGGTCAGGAGCTTGTGTTGTTCAACTTAGTGCCGCGGACCAACGACGTTGAAGTAATGCCCGTCGGTATGCTCATTGGTAAAGAAGGCCAACGAACTAGGCTGCAGCCGGACACGTGGCGACTAATACCAATACGACATTGGCGGTCCTGGCCAGTTGGATGGCAGCTAGAAGTTTCTGGGAGGACGTTAGTGATCGAACCTGCGTTTGACGAACAGCTAATGTCGACGTCCGTACGCTATTGGGAAGGCGTCGTGTTCGTTTACGAAGGAGACCGGCGTGTCGGAGAGGGTTATCTGGAGCTCACTGGTTACTAACGCTACTGGTAAGCTTGTCCCGTCGCTCTAACTCACGAGTTGAACCATTTCCGATTCACCCCAATCACCGATAGACGCATCGCTCACATGGCGAACGATTCGCAGTGAAGTCGGCGAAGATCTCAATATCCTCCAAGTCCGACACGACTGGCTTGAGCACCCTATCTCAAAAGCTGTGATGAAACGCCTCGTGCTTGAGAGCGTTGATTGGATCAATATCGTCGCGCTGACATCGAATGAGGAATCGGTGATGGTGCGTCAATATCGATTCGGGATCGGTGCGTGTACTTTGGAAACACCTGGAGGTATGGTCGATGAAGGAGAAACGCCTTTAGAGGCCGCAAAACGCGAACTGTTAGAAGAAACTGGCTACGAGAGCGATGATTGGGCTTATCTTGGTGCCGTAGAACCGAATCCAGCCTTTCACCCACATCTGTGCCACCACTTCTTGGCTCGAAACGTCAAGCGAGTCGCGGACCTCGATCTTGGTCCGGGGGAAGCCATCGAAATCGAAATATGCGATCTCGACCGGCTACGAGCAGCGATGCAAGACGGTAGTTTGCGTCATGCGCTCGCACTATCTGCTTTGTCACGGGTGTATCCATTGTGGGATCTGCCACACACCCAAATATTTGATACAGTTACTCGCCTCTAAAAGGCATAGATTGCCATGGTTGGTTTCACTACTCGCATCCTCCATTCGGATCGCGAAGATTCAATAGAACACGGCTCACTCCACAAACCCGTCCATGGTTCGGTCGCATATGGGTACGAAGATGCGCGTGATCTTGCTGGAGTGTTCCAAGGTACTTACAAAGGCTATTCATACGGGCGACAGGTCAATCCAACCGTTGCTGCGTTGGAGAAGCAGGTCAGCGCGATGGAGCGCGGAACTGAGACCGTATGTTTTTCGACTGGAATGGCCGCGATCGGTACGATGCTCTTCGCTCTGCTTCGGCGGGGTGACCACTTTGTGTCAAGCTCCTTCCTGTTTGGGAACACGAATAGCTTGTTCAACAGCTTCGCGACGCATGGTATCGAAGTCACGTTTGTAGATGCCACCAGCGCGAATCACGTCGCGGAGGCAATCCGACCGGAAACCAAGCTGGTATTCGTCGAGACCATTGCGAACCCGAGGACCCAAGTCGCGGACCTAGAGGGAATCGCCGAGATCTGCGACGAACACGGACTTATCTACGTCGTCGATAACACGATGACCACCCCGTATCTCTACCAGCCTATCGATTCGAACGCCGACCTCGTCATCAATAGTTTGACAAAGTACATCGGAGGTCACGGCAACGTGCTTGGTGGCTCGATTACCGATACGGGTCGGTACGACTGGCAGTCGTTCGGGAATATTTATGACACGTATCAGAAAGGCGATTCGGCGAAATGGGGTATCACGCAGATTCGCAAAAAAGGACTACGCGACTTTGGTGCAACCTTGGACGCGGAAGCCGCAAATCGCATCGCACTGGGCGCTGAAACACTCGCGCTGCGAGTTGCGAAACAGTGCGAAAACGCGCAACGTCTCTGCGACTACTTGAGCACGCATCCTGCATGCAAAGCCGTGTACTTCCCAGGTCTACCCGGACACCCGGAATATGAGCGCGCAAAACGATTGTTCAAGCATCCGGGAGCGATCTTTTCTTTTGAATTGACCGAAGGAGTCGATATTTTCGAATTTATGAATTCGATGCGTGTGGTGATCAAATCCAGCAATTTAGGCGACACACGAACATTGGCGATTCCTGTTGCACACACGATCTATTATGAGATGGGTCCCGAGCGTCGCGCGAGCATGGGTATCGATGACTCGTTGATTCGCATTTCAACAGGCATAGAGGATTTCGACGACCTGCTAGCGGATTTTGACAACGCTTTTGAGGCAACTACATGAGTGATCAATTTGAAGGCAAGACAGTCATAGTGACAGGTGGAGCTGGCGGAATCGGAACCGCAGCGGTCCACTATCTTGCGAATCGTGGCGCAAACGTTGTCGCAGTTGATCTTACGGAGGACGCACTCGAGGAGAGTACCAAAGGACTCAGCAGAGAAAAAGTAGCAATTTGCACTGCGGATGTCGCAAGCGCCGCAGACAACAATCACATGGCAGAGTACACGGTCGAACGTTTTGGCGCTATTGACGGCTTTCTTGCGAACGCGGGAATCGAAGGGCAAATCACCGACACCCTCAACTACGACGAAGAGATGTTCGACCGCGTGATGGCAGTAAATGTCAAAGGGGTATGGCTAGGCTTGCGAGCTGTATTACCCCAGATGATTGAGCAGCGATCCGGAAGTATCGTGATCACTTCAAGCGTCGCAGGTCTATCGGGCGCGCCTGGAATTACCCCTTACAGTACTAGCAAGCACGCAGTCATAGGGTTGATGCGTTCGGTGGCGAAGGAATATGCGCAGTTCAATATTCGGGTCAATACGGTGAATCCGTCACCGGTCGAGACTCGTATGATGCGCAGTTTAGAGCAGGGAATGGCACCCGACGATACGAACGCGGCGAAAACTCGCATCGCGGCCAGAATCCCGCTCGGGCGATACGCCGAGCCGCGAGAAATCGCTCAGGTCATGGCGTTCCTGTTGAGCGAAGAAGCATCGTGGGTAACAGGTTCCGTCTACACAGTCGATGGTGGCAACACAGCATAGTTGAGGCAATGGTTCAATTAGTCACAGAAACAAATCTAGATCTTCCGAATAAACGCGTCGGCAAGGTCCGCGATCTATACGAGACGACCTTACCCGATGGGGACGAGGGTCTCTTAATCATCGCTACGGACCGGGTTAGTGCGTTCGATGTCGTACTGAACACCGGTTTGCCCGGCAAAGGGATCGTGCTCACGCAAATCTCGAAGTTTTGGTTCGATTTCTTTGCCGACGACGTCGATCATCACTTGGTAACTACGGACGTAAACGAAGTCCCAGGGCTGTCAGATGACCAACGACAGCAGTTGCGAGGTCGCGTGAAACTATGCCGCAAAACGAACGTGCTTCCTGTTGAGTGCATTGCGCGGGGTTACATCACGGGGTCCGGATGGAAGGACTATCAGCGGACGGGGAAGGTTTGTGGTATACCGCTACCTTCAGGACTGCGCAACAGCGACCGGCTTGATGAGCCACTTTTTACGCCGTCAACGAAGGCTGAACAAGGCGACCACGACGAGAACATCAGCTTTGAACAGGGTGTCGAGATTGTCGGTGAACAAACGATGACGTGGCTTCGGGACACAACGCTATCGCTCTACGACCGAGCACGAGAACATGCGATTGACCGTGGCATCATTCTCGCGGACACGAAGCTTGAGTTCGGAGTTCATAACGGTTCAAACGAACCAATCCTCATCGACGAGATATTCACACCAGACAGCTCTCGATTCTGGCCAGCCGATGATTGGGAACCCGGTCGCGAGCAGGCGAGTTACGATAAACAAATCGTGCGCAACTATCTTGAGACGATCGTGGCTGCAGGAACGTGGGACAAGACCCCACCTGGACCAGACTTGCCGGACCATGTCATCGAACAAACTATGGGGCGTTATTTAGAAGCCTACGAACACCTGACGGGCCACAAGCTCGAACTCTAAATCACTTGGATTGGGATACCTACAAGGAGCTAAGCCATAGCCCGGCTTACTTCACCCGGTGGGCTTTAGATCGAACCACCATTCACCTGCATGGGACGCTTCGCGAGCATTTGGAGCGTTACAAATGCCAGCAGCCGTTAGAAAAACCGGCTGACCACAAGGGTGGACAAGAAACAGATGTGTTAAAGCTTGATCTTAGTTTGGAATGTGCTCGATCAATCGTCGCGTCGCTTCAGGATGCTCGCGCTAAGCTCAAACTTGAGGAAAGCTCCTCTCAACCGAATCTAGGCACGTTGATCAAGAGTTGGGAGGAATATGAACAATCCCTCCGCGATGGACCCTAAATCTCCCGTTTAGATCACCAAATGTGATCTGTAGACCGCCAGTAAGTCAGCGCATCAAGAGATCAACCGTGTGACGACGCCTGTCTACAACCCAGCTTGCCCAAAGTAAAATCTCGCGTTCCTGCAAAGCGTCGTAACTTGATCGGCGCTGGCCAGGAACCTCATTTTCCCGCAGCAAGAAGGCGATCCATTCGCATGGCTACGCATAACGTCGAGAGCGAAGTAACTGGCAGTGTCTGGAAGGTTCAAGTTGAAGTCGGGGACAACGTTGCCGAGGGCGATGTGCTCCTTATCCTTGAATCAATGAAGATGGAAATACCTGTTGAGAGTCCAGCTGACGGAACCGTGGCGGAACTAAGGGTGCAGCCTGAAGAAGCTGTACAGGAAGATCAAGTCGTCGCAGTGATACAAAGTTAACGCACACCAAGAGGAAAAGCCATGTCCGATCTCGTAACAATCAACGTTGAAGACGGCGTCGCAGATGTACGACTGAATCGCCCAGATAAGTACAACGCGATTTCACCCGATATGTTCCAAGCATTAAACGACGCTGGAAACCAGCTAATGGAAGCCACGGATATTCGTGCCGTCGTTTTGTCAGGCAATGGACCCGGGTTTTGCGCTGGTCTCGACATGAACAGTTTCCAAGGAATGGCGGATCGAGCGGAAACGAGATCAAGTGACTCTCAATCCGACGCGGACGTGTCCATCGCGCGTACGAAAACCACCGAAAACCACGCTCAACGGGCCGCGTACGTGTGGCGTCGTTTACCAATGCCCGTGATCGCCGCCATCCATGGAGTGGCCTATGGTGGTGGCTGTCAGATCGCACTCGCGACCGACATTCGGTTTGCGGAGCCTTCCGCAAAACTATCGGTGCTTGAAATTAAATGGGGACTGATTCCCGATATGTCCATTACGCAGACACTCCGCCAGACCGTCCGTATGGACATCGCCAAAGAACTAACTTTCACGGGGCGCATTCTGAGCGCTCAAGAAGCTCAAGAACTCGGGCTAGTCACTCACGTCACGGAAAACCCTCACGACGCCGCTTTCAACCTCGCTCGCGAAATTGCCGGGCGTTCACCGACAGCTGTTCGAGCAGGCAAGCATCTACTCGAGACCACTTGGCATGCCGACGACGAATCGGGATTCGACCTAGAAGCGAAGCTGCAGACGGGTTTGATCGGCTCCCCCAATCAAGTCGAAGCGATCAAGGCTAATTTCGAAAACCGTGATCCCAACTTCACGGATGTCGCATAAGGCTATCGCGACGATCCATGAGCTGGGCAGAAGAAGTCGAGGAACTTAAGCGACGGCGTGAATTAGCGAAACAGCAAGGCGGCCCGGAGGGTATCGCTAAGCAACACGGATACGGTCGCATGACCATTCGTGAGCGAATAGACACCTTACTTGACGAAGGTTCGTTTCAAGAACAAGGTAAAGCCACAGCCGTTCCCGACTACGATGACGATGACAACTTTCTCGGCTTCGTACCCGCAAATTACGTCTTAGGGTTCGGTCGCATCGAAGACCGTCGCGTAGTTGTTGGCGGCGAGGACTTCACACTCAAAGGCGGATCACCTAATGCTGCCGGATTGCGCAAAAGCATCTACGCCGAGCACCTGGCTATTCAGTACAAGATTCCACTTGTTCGGATGCTTGAAGGTGGCGGTGGCAGTGTAAAGAGCAGCGGCAAACGCGGCGGATCTTCGGGTGGAGATTCCGTTTTCTCTGAGCCTCGATTCAAGGTCATCGCTGACGCGATGGGAGAAGTGCCTGTTGTATCGATGGCAGGCGGCGCGGTCGCCGGCTTCCCCGCAGGGCGTATGGCCGCGTCACACTTTTCAGTCATGTCAGCAGATACCGCGCAAATCCTTGTTGCTGGTCCCAAAGTCGTAGAGCGTGCGTTGGGGGTCGACATGACAAAGGATGAACTCGGCGGGGCTCACATTCACGCTAAGAGTGGCGTCGTCGACAACGTCGCTCCCAACGAAATCGAAGCGTTGATGCAGTGCCGTCGTTTTCTGAGCTATCTGCCTAGCAGTGTATATCAACGCACGCCTCGCTTTCCATGCGACGACAACCCCGAACGCATGGAGTCCGATCTCCTTGACGTCGTGCCGCGTGACTCGAGAAGCGTGTTCAACATGCGTACGGTCATTGAGATGATCGTGGACTTAGATTCCTTTTTTGAGATGGGTAAAGATTTCGGTCGAAGTCAAATCGTCGGATTTGCGCTAATCGACGGACAACCTGTTGGCATTCTCGCGAACAACAACCGAGTGTATGCAGGCGCAATGACTGCCGAGGCAGCACAGAAGTATCGTCGGTTTGTAGAACTGTGTGATACATTCCACATTCCTGTTGTCAATTTCATCGACCAACCTGGATTCATGATCGGACCCGAAGCCGAGAAGAAAGGCACAATCCGCTATGGCATGGCTGCCGTGGCTGCTGCCGCACAAGCAACGATTCCTTGGTGTGCGATTCAAGTCCATAAAGGCTTTGGAGTCGCAACGGCTGCGCACTACGCACCAAATAACTACGTCTTGGCGTGGCCGTCGGTTGAATCCGGTGCACTACCACTAGAAGGCGGTGTGGCAGTTGCGTTTCACCGGGAAATCGAAGCTGCGGATGATCCGGTCGCAAAGCGTACTGAGATCGAAGAACGACTTCGCGCTGCGAGATCACCGTTCCCTAGGGCCGAATCCTTCGGTGTCCATGAAATGATTGATCCGCGGGAGACGCGTCCTACTCTATGTCAGTGGATCGATTGGATCCAACCGCAGCTTGATGAGCTAAAAGGGCGCGTTACGTTTAGCATGCGACCATAATCCTGTGTTATGGCAGCTTTGATTTTGAGCGTTGCAGCGTCCGTGGTCGTCGGTGCACTGATGTGGTTGATTGTTGGACCGCGATTAAAACTGAACGAGGAACCCGTCCAGAACGAAGTTCTAAACGTACTGTGCTATATGGGGATCGCGTTTGTGCTCGTATTCCCGCTCGTGATATTCGTTCTTTCGGACTCGTTCTTCAGATGATCACGGTTTTTTAACAAGCCACGCTGAGCTCGTACCATCGGGAAGATTCGACGGAATCTGCGCCTGGAATCGACGCACCCGTTCTTCTTTGTCCTGCTCTTTGGCGAATATCGTACAGAGTTTAACTTCGATCGTCTGGTGTGAAGACGCATACTGATGCACTGAACGACATCAAGACAACCCGCCTTTCTTAACGCCACCCAACCAGAAGGGAAAGAACCAACGACGTTGACTCGCTGAAGTAAACGAGAATCCTATTCTGAAGTTCCCTTGGCTGTTCATGAGCGCTGATTGTTGGATTGATCAAATTCCCACATAAAACGATCGACATCACAACAAATTGCGCAACACTTCAGTATCTTAAACTAGCGCAGAAACAAGGAGTCGAGTTGACGCGTCTTATCCTCCAGTATAGAACCTTTAGTGCGGTAACCTAGTGTAAAACTCCTCTACTAGTTTTATGACGTGCTGTCTACAATTTAGAGACATGTTGTCTTCGTAGTCATACATCACAAGCGACGCACCCATTAATGTCTGAACGATCCGAAGTTCTTCTTGCGAACGCTAGGCAAATACTAACTAGATCTTACGGTTACCCTCGCGATTGGTTTCCCTCGCGTTGGCGCTGGCTTGAACAAGACTGGGGTATTGAATTCGCCATCTGCACGCAGCAAGGCGGAGCGATTCTTGCGGGTGTAATAGCCTACGAACCTTCTACTTTGTCCGCGAATAGACTTAAAGAGGTACTCGAAAGTGAAGGTATATGTAGTCTTGGCATTACTCTTCACGGAGATGTATTGTCTGCCTATCGTTACAGGTCTAAGGAATCTGACCTCATTTCCTTGGAGAGATTGGAGCCTTACACTCTCCATTCTCGACACTCTACAATCTATGTGCCCGCGGGATCAGGGGCACGTGCACACGAGTCAGAGTTGTCCGCTCTTACCGATTCGGTTGAATCGCTCTTTTTTGAAGCGCACAGCCACATCCGCGATATCGATGGCTTACACGCAGACGAAGCACTAGACGAGCTCTGTAAAGTGCTCTACGCTAAACTCTTTGACGAAGAGAGCACTGGTACCGATAGCCCACTCAGCGCTCAGTACTCGACATACGGAAACATAGCCGAACTTTCGACATGCTTTCGGGAACTTTACAAGCGAGCAAATGATTACGACCAACGTGTATATCGACTTAGGATCCCTGGCTACAAACGCTCGCGAGGCGTATTCGATGACCTTATAAAGCTATCTGCACCCGCGCTTGCGAAGGTTATCGAATCGTTTCAAAAGTATGACATAACACATAGCGGCTTAGACATCAAAGGCCGTGCTTTCCAGAAGGTGTTTTTACCTACTTTGAGAGCAGGTATGGGACAGTACTTTACCCCTCATAACGTCGTTAGATTTATCGTTGAGGCCATTGCGCCCAACTCCAAACACTTGGTACTCGATCCGTTTTGCGGTTCAGGACACTTCTTAACAGAATCACTAGCCTACGTTCGCAGACATCATGAACCTCGCGAATCTGACGAGTTCGCATATCACAAGTTGCACGGGATTGAGAAAAGCGAACGGATGGTTCGTGTAGCAATGACTGACATGAGGCTACACGGTGATGGGCACGCTAATATTCGTTGCATTGACGCACTTTTGCCGTTTGCTAACTATGCCGATTTGGATCGAGAATCATTTGACCTTGTACTAACAAACCCACCTTTTGGCTCAGTTCTGGGACTCGACGCACTCAGATCGCTTGACGCTTTTGAGATTCGAAGAGATCGAAATAAAGCACCGTTAGAACTACTTGGATTAGAGAGATCTCTGTCTTTCCTTAGACCCGGTGGGTTCCTAGCTATTGTCTTGCCGGAAAGTGTATTCGTGAATTCCTCAGCCCGTTACGTGCGCGAATGGATATCAACGAAAGCACAAGTTAACGCTGTTATAAGCCTTCCGATAGAGACATTCACACCGTTCGGTGCCAATATAAAAACTAGCATTTTGTTTTGTCAGAAATTCAACGGTCGACAGTCAACACACAATCAAGTTTTCTGTGGTGCGATCGACAACATCGGGCACGACTCTGTAGGACGACCAATCAAAGGCGCTGACCATCTAGATCTAGCTCGAAAGCTCAATGAAACCTTGTATGAAGGGATCAATCGTGCGGTTTAATCGAGTAGATTCCACAGAGTTCCACAACAGTAAGCGATGGAATGCAGACTTTTTTATCCATGCACATGACCACGTTGATGTATCCAGCAAATACAACCAATTCTCGATAGGAGAGCTAGTCTCTGAACGTCGAGAATTCCTGATTCCAGGGGACTATCCCGAATCAAAGTTGAACTATATAGGTCTTGAGAACATTTCTCAATCAACCCGTCTTTTAGTTGATTTCTCAGCGAGACTCGGAACAGAGATTAAATCTCGTTCCAAGGTCTTTCGCTCCGGTGATGTTCTCTATGGTCGGCTGAGACCTAATCTAAATAAATGTCTCGTTGTCGAAGACTTCCTATCCGACGGCATTTGCTCGACAGAGATTTACGTGTTGACTCCTGACAAACAGATCATCGAAGCGGAATATCTTGCTCAATTGTTAGTCACGGAAAGGACCAGTACCCGTATCTCTGCGCTTGTTTCGGGAGCGGCACTACCAAGGATACAACTAGACGATTTTTTTAGTATTAAAGTACCAGTTCCGACGATGGACGTTCAGCGGGAAATCGTGAATCAGCTCAAGGTGGCACGCTTCGAATTCGAAACACATCGATATAAGACGCAAGTGCTGCCTCAAAGAATTGCCAATGCATTTACAAATCATGCGTACGAAGGAGGAGAATTCGACGTAGGGGAAATCGAAAAATACCATCGACATAGATGGGCCACTTCTTTACCTGCGGCAGAGAATCATTGAATTCACTGTAGTTCCTTCAAGATTTCCAAGTAACCCGGATTTGAACGGATTTCTTCATGCAAGTCTGTCAGTTCCTTGTGATCAGGATCGATGCCAAGCTTCAAAGCTACAGATTGCCATTCAGGTTTAGAGTAATGATTTCTTTCTTCGTCTGGAAAATTTCGGTGAATGAATTCAATATATTGGTCCGCAACATCACTTTCATGTCGTATCTGTCTAAACACCCGTTTCGCTTCAGCACCACGTGTCTTTAACATTCTAACGAGACCACCAAAATTCGCTGCGTATGAGACTTTGCTCGAGGGGCGACAGCTCTCGGGTCCCGAGAGACGCTCGCGTTTCCCATTTTCATTGAGTGGCTCACCGTGATGGGCGCACAAACTCGGATGACATTGGTCTGGGCATCGTTCACGATCTACAAAGGAGCCGTTTCGGGCATCGTGCAACGAGTCTCGCAGCTGAGCTATAGGGTGGGCAAGACTAAAGAAACTATCACGGATTCGTGGATAGTGACGTTTGTGATCTACGAGTGCCCAATCCCAAACGAGGAGAAGGAGGCCATCATAGTCGTCTAATTCCGAATGCAAGACATCGAAGTGTGCTTTTGACTCATCGGCACCAAAGTTCATTGACTTTACTTCAATACGGAACAACTCACCACGCTTTGTTACTGGGTCCCAATCTGAATCCTTCTCGAGCAGTGCGAAATCATGGAAATGATGCCCTGGAAACCAAGCGATTTCATAGTTGGCATGATGACGCTCGTTTAGTTCTAAATTTGTGTTGTACCCCCATAGTGCTTCAAGCAAGCCGCCCATCCCACTCCCGATCCTTCCACCTCTAGTCCGCAGGACGTGAGAGGAAAACTCATTGATTCTTGCGCGTACCGCAGGTGATATTTCCGCCAATTCGTAGAACGCTCTTTCTATGAATGATGAATTCATCGCTAAACGGTTGTTATCTTCTATCTTTCTAATCGTACCATTACCGTTGCGTCACAAAGTTGTGCAATTTGAATGCGGATTATTTACCTAATTACAAATCGCCAATTCACGTCACACGTTGTCGCGTAAATTAGGAAAATTTTGCTTCCACACCGACCTTAAATAGAGCCCATCATGGTTCGATTAGCCAACGCACGACGCCCGCAGGAAGGCATGGCGCTTACCCAGTTTCTCGATGAATTTGCGCCCGATGAAGTGGCAGCAGAAGCGTGGCTAGTTGAACGGGGTTGGCCGGACGGGGTGCGCTGCGCTCATTGCGACTCAGCCCATATCGCCGAACGTGTGAACCGACGGCCACAGCCCTACTGGTGTCATGACTGCCGCTGTTACTTTTCCGTGAAGACCGGCTCGGTCATGCATCGTTCGCCGTTGAGTTGTCGGATCTGGGTCGCCGCGGTCTATCTGATGCTGACCAGCCTGAAGGGGGTCGCGAGTACCAAGCTCGCCCGCGATCTCGGGATCACGCAGAAATCCGCGTGGCATCTAGGCCATCGTATCCGTGCGGCCCTAGCCAATGGGCAGGACCGCCTGATGCTCGGACCGGTCGAGATCGACGAGACCTACGTCGGCGGCAAGGCACGGAATCGGCATGCCTCCCAGCGTGATGGGAAGCGAGGCATAGATGGCAAGTGGGCGGTGGTGGGCATCCTGGATCGTGCCACGGGACAGGTCCAGGCGGAGGCGGTCGACGACAACAAGAAAGACGAGTTACAGGGCTATCTGGAAGAAAACGTCATGTCGGACGCCACGGTGTATTCAGACCAGGCGCGCAGTTACGACGATCTTCCGCAACCGCACGAAGCGGTGCAGCACGGGACCGGTGAATACGTTCGAGGGCACGTACAACGTAGTTGGCGCATTCGAATTGCATCGAGTCGTTCTGGTCGATGTTGAAACGTGGTTACGTCGGCATCTACCACCGGTTCTCACAGAAGCATCTGGACCGCTATGTGAAGGAGTATGCCGGTCGTCGCAACTTGCGCGAACTGGACACCATCGATCAGATGTCGCAACTGGCCATGCAGTTTTCGGGTGTACGGTTGTCCTGGGCGGACTTGGTCCAAGGCGGCGCGACGACCTAACGGCAGTCATGCCCGATGAAGGGTATGACATGCCCACTTCATAAATCGTTGAGATCCTGAGCCTCGTCGTACGTCGTGGACGCACGCGATCAAAATCCGGGGCTCGACAGCAACCTAAGTAACTTAATCGATCGTTAAACGGCACCTGGTCCAATCTCGGTCAATCGGGACCGACGAATTTATCCTATCGACCGGCCAAATATCGTTGTCCTATCCTCATGTGTAGATAAGTAAATAATCCCCCATTCATTGGAGGTTTCTAATGACTCCCTCAGTGGTTAAAAATAGGACCCGATTGTACAACGAAGTTGGAAGGAAACTCTTTAAGGCGATCTTTTCTTCTACGCTACGATAGATGCAAACATCCAAAATCGCTTTAAAATCATTTGAGAGTGTATCAACCGTATGTATTTCATAAAACGATAGAAGATCAGTCTTGTGACATTCGCTGACCCTCAGATCACTACCACAAGGACATTGATCATTTTCTCGATAACCGAACTCGTATAAAAAACAAACTACCGAAAGTGCTTCTACACAGTTTCTTAAATTGAAGCTACTTATATAATAATCCGCTATCCCTTGTGAACCGTGAGCTGCTTCGCCGAACGGATGCGACCCATATTTAACGGAATAACAATACCCATATAGGTAAGGTACAACTAATTTATCCACAAATCTTAGTATTGTCGGATTGTCATACATTATTCTTCTTTGTTCAATCGGAATACCCAGGCACAAAGTGCCGTTTGTGAATACATGCTCGTACTTAGAGTCAATTTGTCCACCTACTTCCTTAACTTCTGGTAGAACAGTAGGGAAATCAAGTGAAATTCCAAGCTCAACATCAAATGATTCGGATATCGGTTCTAGTCCTTCATAAAATGCCTCGAACGACAGTACGCCAGATACAGTGACAATTTCATCTTTTATCCCTACGTATTCCAGACCGCAATAGGCATCCAAAAGCTCGACGATCTGTTTAGAGATATCGTCTATTAATTCGGTCGCCACGGTTTTGCGGGACTTGCGATTTGAACCTTCCGACGTTGAGGTCTTACTTCATCACGCGATCCGAGAATCCCTAAATGAGCGGTAACCGCTGATGCACCGAGGATCCTCGAAAAATGACTATTCGCGTTCGAGGTGTTAGCCTGGTGAGGAAAGTCTAGTAAGTCGACATTTATCGACGACACCCAATCAAAGAACATACGCGCTCTTGCATGATTGTCCTCATGCCAACGATCTGCGAAATTTTCTTCCGGATTTACTGGATTTCCTATATACCAAGTACCATCTGGCTGGCGTCTAATAAGACCTAAATCCGTCAACGATACGGCAATTCGTTTTCCTTCAACGAGGTCAGTATGTCCTTGCAGTTGTCTGACGATATTTGTTAATGCTGTGTATATATCTTCCTCACCTCTGTAGAAATGAGCTGCTAACGTCGTGATAATGATCGAAATCGGCGCATATTTAGTCCTTTCGGGATTATTAAAGTAACTATCACGATAACGCTTCAGTAGTTGAATAGACCTTTGAAGCGGAGTACGAACAAGCTCATTTGGCACTTCGTCGATACTCGCGTAGACAGCGGAAGCTTGGCGGAAAATTACCGCCCTCTGATATTCCTGAACACGGCTGAATGCTGTAGCATTTTTTTCGTCGAACCAAGCTCCATAACCTTTCGGATTACTTGCAGACCACGTATACAAACCACCGTCGCGATCGGTAATTGCGATATCTGTGTTACCGTTAAGTTCACTATCTGGAATCGCTGGTAAAACATCCAAATGAAAACCTACACCATCCTCCTCTTCAGAGTATTCGAGCGTCCAACATCGTTTACCCTCAGATTTGAGCAGCTTTTCATACCTTCTGTTCTCTTTGAGTCGATCGCCTACAGATTGTTTTACTCTACGAGGTTCAATGAAGTTCTTGTTCAGGGGAATCTCGCAAACGAGATCGATATCGTATTCCGCTTCGACCCCATTCCGCAATGGTCTGACCACGGTTCCGAGCCTAAATGACCCCTGAGGATAGATTGCGAGATCGCCGGAATATCCGGCATATACACCAGCGTCAAGCCACGTGCCGACGGCTTTGTATCGGTTAACTGCATCATTGAACTTACTTGGAGGTATATCTAGTTCCCGTGCAACGTGATCTAAAAACTCAGAGTATTTCGACAAATTTACTGTCATGATTGAAAGTTCCTTCTAGTTAGAGTCGTCAATTTGGTGAAGTGGGTGAAATGCTTCAGCTGGAGTTTGAAAAAAAACTGGTTCGAGTACAGGTGCCCGATCGCGTGCAAGGGAATAACCGAGCCCTTTAAGTTTCCCTATGGAACTCGTGTCATCCAATTTGAAAGTACCCATTGACGCTGTATGGTTTATTCGATAAATCGCAGTTCTTTCATGTTCATGTCCGCTAAGTAATTTGGCGACACCTAGCGAACCAGCGGATTGACCGTCAATAAACAAGCTAATACCCCTAGAACCTAGTCGTGCAAGTCCAGCACGTTTTGGTATGGTGTATGCCTCATTTGTGCAACCAAGACTGAGGACCCGAAGAGATTCGCTTGACCAACCGAGTACAGCAATTGCTTCGACTACTGCTAAACCCGTGGGATTATTCGCCCATACACCACCATCCGTTAGTCCGATAAGCTGCTCTGTTTCGTGCTGCTGAAAGTAAGTAGGAGCGGCGGATGTTGCCATGGCTGCATCAATTACTGTGCACCTGTAGTCGTGTTGAAGACGCAGATGATGTGCAGTCTTGTAGATATAAACAGAGCGTGCGATTGAATCCCACGCTGGGACCATGAGCCGGGTCTTCGCGTCACCGATACGTCGGTCACCAAACGTCTTGCGTAACGTCATTTTCAGCGTGTTTGAGTTGTATTTGTTAGTGAAAAATTGACGTCCGGCACGCATTTTTCTAAAAACAGAAGTGACGACTGCTCCTTGATCTTGACCGAAAATCTTAGAGCCACGATCCTCGTACAACTTCAGGAGAGTCTCCGCTCTCATTCCCAAAGCCAGACCGATCGCTAAGATCCCGCCTGTAGACGTCCCGGCGATCAGGTCAAAATAACTGCCGATTGGCTTTTTCAGCCCACTCTCGAGAGTTGCAAGAAATGCGGCTGGGAAAACGCCTTTTATTCCGCCACCATCTATACTTAGGATCCGACGCGTCCCGTTTGGGATTTCTACAGCCAACTAGCTCTCCCGTTCTCTGTGTACGTACTTGCGAGTTCTTCGTTCGATACTGATATGTGCGACATAACAACCAACGCAGCTTCAATATCGAATTGAATTATCACAATTTTTCGGTTGTGTGGCGCGTTCGATTGACACTGATAAGATCAACCACATAAAAACATATGGAACTTAGAGGTGCAATTGTGATCGTCAATTTGGCTCGGAATAACACGCTAGCTAATCAATCGAAAGCCATTGTCTCAAGTCCCTTCAGCTGATTCCCTTAGATACATGAACAATATCGAGTTTTGCTTCCCGATTTGCCCTTGGAGGTAAGTCAAGTCGACGGCAATTCTCGAATTGGTCTCGTTCCGCGTTTTGCCACGACTGCGATGACGTCTCATCGGGTTTTGTAAACCCGATCCGACTGGTCAGATAACGCGTCCGTAATAACCAATTCATCGTTATCAACCTGGACCCTCTGATCCACCGGATCATACGACGCCGCTCTTGGCAAAACCCGTACCAACCGGATTAGGCGTCAGACCATTTCGTTCAACCGTTCCAGTATGTTCATCGATTTCATGCGCCGTCCGCGCTTGGTCGAGATTTTCATGGTGTCATATGTCCCTCAACGTTTCGGTACAGGCTGGTTCCTCGTGGCTCCTGACGTGATAGTTGGCGACGCGCAAAAAATGTTCGCAGCAAAGTTGCCAAACCGCGGTCGTGAACACCTTCTTGACCGCTTTGCAATCAAGACCATGTGCAGCGGGACTTTTATTCGGAGAAACCTCGCGACCTGGTCGTCTTCGCCCGGTAACCTTGTGGCACGGCTGGTGTATCTGACCTTCGTGTTCGATGTCTACCCCCGCAAGATAATGGGATGGGCGATCGATCAGCAGCGGACTACAGCGTCGATTGTGGACGCCGTGATGTAAGTCATCGCGCACGGACAGTCTGACATGCTGATCTGTCACACGGATCAAGGCAAACAGTGCAAGTCGCTTGCGTGCAATCACATCAGTAAGACCAAAACATCGGCCGATCAGTCGGATCCGCGACCGATTGCTAAGACAAACTTGAGGAGCGAATCCTATGAATGCATAAACTCAAGATGTGTGCACACTTTCGGTAACACTCCATTGGGTCGAATCGTTCGAACATAGAGCGTTGAATTCCATACGGAATTTCAAAGATGCGACTGCGCTCCACATTTATGGTGTCAAACTGAAAGGTCACTGTGGGGTAGTCGAGTAGCTGTTTATCTTTCGACATGAGCCGCTTTGAATAGATCACATGTCATGATTCTCACACGCTCTAATGAGGTCAAACTCGGTCGGCTAAGCTATGCCGTTCTTCAACGTGCAATTGTCCCTGAGTAAAGGACTAAGTATGAGTCAAACGTATGGTTGGTAAAGGAATCTATTTCTTCATGTGGAGTTATCAACCCCATTTTCGCCTTAAAGTCGAATATTTAGCGAATGACATTCTAAAAGAACTCGGCGTACCGATCGCTGGCGTCGAATGCCTCCTTGTCGGAACCAAAATACCGGATCAAGACGATCGCAACGAAGTGTGCGTCGAACCCGAGGACGGGAAATGGACTATTGATCTCTTCGAAGACGTAACCGAATCAATCGAGACGGAAGTCGCCAACCATCCGGACCAGAACGTGCGTTACAGCGACGAGATAAGCATGCGTGAGAAACCCGAGAAGATATATCGAGATAGTGTGCGACGCGCTGTTCAAAAGTCACTTGACGAATACGATATCAACCAAGACGTACTATCGTTCGCGGGAAGACCTGCACCCGTAGGTAATTTCTACGTCGTACCGATATTGCAGATTCCAACCGCCGTTTTTGAACGCTTTCGCCCTCTTAAGGAGCTTGTTTCGGATGGAGTCTTCAACGGACACACGAGTTTGATCCATGCTGCACTCACTCATGTGCTCGACGAAGCGCACGACGAATTGCTTCGTCCTGATCCGGGTCGACTTTTTAACAAATCCCGCCCGGCAACCGAGATCGTCCGGGAAGCCGCGCGGAGTTTTATGCACACCCCCTCTTTCGCATTGAAGGATGGAACACTAGCAGGTTCGACACTTTTCGACCGCTTAAACATGATTTCAACTCTCATGTATGAAGGTACTCAAGGAAAAGGCAGACTCTTGTTGAGTAATCCGATTAGTGGTTCTGTGGACATGACACTCTCATTTACTGAAACTGTACCTTTCAGGGAATCAAGGTGGGCTCGAAAGACACTGGAAATGGCTTCAGGTCAGACCTCTCTAGTTGCCGACAGTGAGAAGATTTTTGGATTAGGGCAAGTAGCTGCAGGGGTAAATCCTTGGGCGACTCAGGACGTATTTCAGATCGAGTTTCTCGCCCACCATCACTGGCGCTTGTCATGTGGCGACGAAGTTCTGCTCATAAGCAGGTATGGAATACCATCGCTGCCGCAGGAGCGGTTCCCGATAGTGCAATTAAGAGACACTTATGAGCGCCTTTTTCCGAATGCACGACCTTCGGATGTTTCACGCTTCATGGAACTATTCCAAGTCGCTTCGAACGCGGTTCATGGCAGTACTCTCGTTGTCGCTCAGGACGCCGAACGGGAAGCTAAACGCTTACAACAACAAGGTGCACGCGTGATCCCTACTAGGTTGACACCGGATCTATTTCAACAGGTCAGCGCGATCGACGGCGCAGTACTAGTAGATCCATCAGGTGATTGTCATGGGATTGGTCTGATTCTTGACGGAGCCGCACACCCTGAATGCTCACCCGCACGCGGGTCACGTTTCAATTCGGCGATACGTTACGTTTATTCGGTCAACATTCCGCGCCTGGCCGTTATCGCTTCCGCTGATCGCACCGTCGACGTAGTTCCTCTTCTACTTCCAAAAATCAATCCTTCGACAATTCACAAGGCTATCGAAGTATTGAAATCTTCGTCGAAAGACGACTATCACGAATCAAGCAATTGGCTAAACAAAAATAGATTCTACCTTGATCAACAGCAGTGTGACGAGATAAATGCGGCTCTTGCTACGATTTACGAAGAACCCAGCGATGTCGGCGAAGGCTGGATAGTCTTTGAAGAATTCGTCCCAAATCCTGATTTCAATGAATCCTATCTCGAATCCAATGGCGAGGAGTAATCGGAGGATACTCTTCACTAGGCGAATACTGATTTAGCTGCACACATGGGATTCAACTGCATCAGGCATATAAATGTGGTGTGTGGGAAGCATGCCTGTGCCTTTTCGTGAATCCGAAGCTGTTGATCATCAAGGAGTTAGGCTACTAATCTGTGTTGCGGGAACGCCTATCTGCTGTCTGAACTGGTCGTGACGCACTACGAAACCGGCTACGTCCTGCTTTGAACCATGATCTGACCGACTAGACAAGTGCCCTTATGAGAATGTCGCCCCACAAGGACGGCCGCATCCTCGGTTCTTGATCTGCTCCTATCCCAAAGTCAGTTGATCACCATCAAAGGCGATAGTTTCAGTTACGCAAAAATGTCGTGCCGATCGTGGTCGAAGACCTCTCCCTAGTGAATTCCAGAGTGCAACATAGCACCTCAGCTGTCTGAGGTTAGCCCCCGGCGTTTTAGATAGAAAAACGCACCAAAGGTATTTAGCAATATTCCAATGACGAATAAGAAAAAACACCTTGCCCGAAGGCTACACGCACCTGACGTGCGAACAGCGCAACCATATTCAGAACTATCTCGGACACATATAGGTGCATGACATCGCGGATGATCCCGCTGAGATTCGTGAATTTAAGCGGCACTTAACCATACTCTTGCAAGAAATCGACGAGTGGACGTCAATGAACCTGTTATTAGCTAGGGGAATACTGATTTAACTACACACGGGGATGAAACTGCAATATTTGATGGTTCGATAGGATTTATTCGTTAGTATTCGATCGATCGATTTCGATCTAACGACAGTACACCGTTCGATTGGATGAGGAATACGCTTCTTTCACGGCGGGCACCGGTGATACGTATCCTCGCGACGTAAACAGTGGTCGAAGCAGGCGCTTCGAACGCGTGAATAAACTAGTCCGAGATCGGCTATGGCGACGATCAGGTCGTCGCGCCGTGTTGGACCAAGTCAGCCCAGGACAACTGCACCTTCGAAAACCGCGAAACCAGCTGCGACATCTGCGCGACCGTATCGAGTTCGCGTAAGTTGCGACGTTCCGCATACTCTTTCACGTACCGGTCGAGGTGCTGCTGGGAGAACTTGTGGTAGATCCCAACGTAGCCGCGTTTCAGCATCGACCAGAACGACTCGATCCCGTTGGTGTGAACCCGTCCACGGACGTATTCACCGATCCCATGTTGCACGGCTTCGTGTGGTTGTGGCAGGTCGTCGTAGCTCGAAGCGTGATCCGAATACACGGTCGCACGTGGCATAACGTTCTCTTCGAGATAACCCTGTAACTCATCCTTCTTGGTGTCGTCGACCGCTTCCGCGTGCACATGCCCGGTCGCACGATCCCAGATCCCCACCACAGCCCATTTACCATCCACACCCCGCTTGCCGTCGCGCTGCGAAGCATGCTGGTTCTTGGCTTTACCCCCGATGTAGGTCTCGTCGATCTCGACCGGTCCCATCAATAAACGGTCCTCCCCAATGGCGAATGCCGCACGAATGCGATGACCGAGATGCCACGCGGATTTCTGCGTGATCCCAAGGTCGCGCGTCAGCTTCGTACTCGCAACACCTTTCAAGCTGGTTAGCATCAGATAGACCGCCGCCGCCCAGATTCGACAACCAAGTGGGGAACGATGCATGACCGAGTTGGTTTTCACCGAAAAGTAACGGCGACAGTCACGGCACCAGTACGGCATGGGCTGACGATTCGCACGTTCGGCGATGCGGGCGGAATGGCAATGCGCACATCGTAACCCGTCAGGCCAGCGACGGTCTATGAACCAGGCTTCCGCTGCGGCTTCGTCAGGCGCGAAATCATCAAGAAACTGGGCAAGTGACATGCCTTGGCGTGGGCGTCGTGCGTCACGTAATCGAACCATAAGCGTCGTCGAAAAAGATCGGTTGAAGAACAAAATTCTCCTAATTTACGCGACAACTTGTGTCGTAGTTTGAGGTTTTGTAGTTAAATCAGTATTCCCCTATGAGTATCACCAATCTAAAGTAGCTCCGACGGAGACCGTTCTTGCTTTATTTGGCCTCGCGCCATAAGGGTGGCGGGAAACAATCGCGTCTTCGCTTAGCACGTTTTCGACACGACCAAATACAGCAAAGGACTCACTAAAGACATAGTTGCCAGCCACATCCACCGTGACCAAGCTGTCAACTTTCTCGTATATGCCGCACGATGCTCGAACGCACAAATCACCGACACGGCTTACGCTCAAGAAACCTTCAAATGGTTGCTTTACCATGCCGATCGTGAATTGAAGCTGTGATTCAGGCAAATACGGGATCGGGTCGCCACTATTAACATCGCCAAAAAAATCAGTGTCCGCGACGTCGGTGTCGAATCGGCCATTGAATAAAGTTAAACTGAGATTAAGCGGGACCGAAAATCCCCTATTGACCACCAGTTCGGACGTGACTTGGGCTTCCACTCCGGTCACCGTCGCTGCGTCGCCGTTGAAGGCGTCTCCGATATCGCAATCCGCGCCTGATGACGCTGTGCACTCGCCTAATAGATTGTCGTAGTCAGTGAGAAACCCAACTACATCGGCGGTTAACGGCAACACTTCACTGACGTAACGAATCCCTGTTTCGAATATCCACGCGGATTCTTCCTTCACCCCTGGCGCATTGCTAGGCGCCGTAAACCCTCGGTGGGCACCGAAATGAACCCATGTACGGTCGGTTGTTTTGTAACTCGCACCAACCCCAGGTGACCAAACTCGTGAGTGGTTTTCTCGCGTGCTCCGAAGGTTGTTGATCGCTCGCGAAGATGGATCGCTCGTACGCCCATCTCGAATTTCATATCGTGCTCTATTCTGATTAATACTCTCGAAGCGCACACCAGGGGTAAACGTAAGCTTGCCTAACTCGATGGTGTTCTTTACGTATAGCGCTATTGCTTGTGCTTCCTGGATTCGATTACCCGCATTGCCTAATAACCCAACATCATCAAGCACGAGATCGCCACTTTCCTGATGGTACGAACTATTCCTCTGTAATCGATCTTCTTCGTCCGCATGTACTCGCAGACTCACCTCAAAATTGTGAAGCGCATCACCGAGTTCTGTTCGATGACTCATCCAAGCTTGAATGCCGTGCGAAAAGTATTTCCTCGCGTTGGCTCTCAGTTGGATGCTTCCAGGTAGCGTATCGAGCGTGCCTTCCAGGATGCCGTTCAAGTCTGCCCATGACGCTTCTCCGATGCCTTCGCCTCGATTTACCGCGCGAATCACGTTTGACCACGAGGTTCGACTTAACGACTCTGCACGCTCGCTACCGTCGAAGTCGATGCCTTCCGTCTTGAACCAAGTTCTTTCGTGGTTGTTTCGATATGCGGAGATCCGAAGCTGGGTGGCATCGCTCATATCGAACGCGTACGTGACGATGCCCTGTTGATGTGATGTAGTGATTTCATCTAATGCCGAAACACCATATCTACGATAGGGATTGTCAGAAAAGTCGTGGTCGCTCAATCCGAGGTAAGTTTGCTGAGAAGTTTGATCCGCAGACTGTAATTTGAGTTCGAATGACTGATTTGAAGTGAGCTCAAATCGCAGTTTCGCGGTGTAGTCCCGTACGTCTAATCCTGTATTGGCGTCCGATCGATCGATGTCCTGATAGCCATTTGAAAACCATTGGTGCGTCTCTAAGAGACCTCGTACGTCTTCACCGGTCGCAAAACTCTGCCAAGCGTGAACACGTTGCGAAGCATGTTCACCGAAATGCGCCATGGCATAGCCTTGCGTGCGAGCAGGAATCGGCGTGGAAACCAAATTCAACGTGCCTCCGATGGTATACGGGCCTTGCGAGATCGCCGACGGACCCTTCAGCACCTCGACACTGTGCATTCGTCCCGCGGTAGGAAAGTAATAGGCTGAAGGCGCTGAGTACGGAGCCGGTGCGATGAGCACGTTGTCTTCCAGTAAAGTGATCCGTCCACTTCGCTCACTCGCGACACCACGAATACTGATGTTAGGTCGCAAACCAAACCCATCTTCTACCTGCAGTGCAATCCCAGGCGCTTGCCGAAGCGCTCGCTGAACGTCTGCATACGCGAACCTTTCAAGCTGTTCGCGATCAATAATCGTCGCAGCGCCAGGCACACGCGCGAACTGATCCGATCCAGACGCCACGATCGTCACGGTCTCTAGTCGTGGATCATCTTCGGTTTGTTCATCCTCGTCAGCGCATACAGCTGAGTAAACCCCAAGAACGCAAACAGCCCAGAAGATAGCTTTCAGGGTGGACGTAGTAAAAGCGATCCGACGCAGCTGTCGTTTTACGGCATCGGAAACTCGTAGGTGAGGTCGCACTCTATCTCGATCTGGTCAATAAAAGAAACGTTAATGATACTTATTCTCATTTAGGTTTCTTTTTAACAAATACTGAGTCGTAGCGGGGTTTAATCGGAAAGTTGATTTCGACGCGAAAATTCGCGCCTTATGTCTTCATAGCTCCTCGACGAAGCTCGAAACCGCGCCTTAGAGCAACGCTATGTTTTTACGGCGAGCATCTGCAGAAAAGTCTGCTTCTGGTCCTCACTCATCGCGGTGAACACTGGTACGCGAAGTTCAGTCGTCGGAAACTCAGCAAATTCAGGTGACGGCGCCTGTAATGAAGCCGCGATGTTGTGCAAGCCGCCACCCTCTTCACCACCTTTGCTTAACGCCGCACCAACTGCCGGAGGCCAAACCGCTTGCGGGCGACGTTTAAAGTCCAAAGGATTAGGTCGACCGACATACTCTTCGATCGCCTTATACATGACCTGTTCATCTAAGGATCGCTGACGTTGACCTTCGCGACCATATTTCGCAGCCGACTGGTTACATATTGCTGCCCACTGCAATTCAACATGAAAGCCCGGTAGCGCTCGACATTCGTCGGGGGCGCCATCGCCGCCGCTGATTTCACCGTCCTTCACCATGATGTAGTACGCAGCTTGTTCACGGCCATCTGTCAACAGACGCGCTGGGGGATGCGTGTAAATCTCACTAAACCCCCAATTAAGATCGCTCGGGAGGTCACCCTCTTCTAAGAGCCGAACACCATATGCCGCACACGCTTCACACCAAGCTTTCGATCCAAATTCGCCAACTGGCTTGATTTCTGCTACATTGATTTCGGCCATGCCGCTGCCTCTACGTGAAGTCTTCTGATTATGCCTTTCGGTGAAAAGGCGGATTGTGGCCACACGCCTCATTGAGGTTAAATCCGGTGGCACGCGCGTGTTAACGTTCCGAACCCTGTATGCAACCTACCACCAACTCAGCGCGCGTTAACTTAGCAAACCCAACGAAGTTGAATCAGCTACCTCTCCTAGACGGCTATTCGCTTGAATCGAGCGAACCTGACCCTCCTAAATTGACATTACTCGCCATGTTGGGGCTTGCGCTCAAGACATGGCCGTATATGCGACCTCTATTGGTACACATGCTAACACTGCTCGCTCTAGCTGGAGTTGGTGTGATAACGGGTATGGCGGTGACTTTTCTTGGCACCGACCTATTCATGAACAAAGTACTCGTTGGCGATAAACTCCAGCCTCTTCAGGCCACGGTGCTGTTCGTGGGTGACGAATACATCACCACCGACCCACGACAACTCGGCGAGACATCGAAACCCGATGACTTAGAGAACGCACTCATCGAAACCGGGGAGTCAGATGAAATCTCACCCGTCGAGCAACTGACACCCGATCAGCGTCGAACCATTCGCGATCGACTCATCCTATGGGGAATCTTGGGGGGCGTTTTCTTTGGTCTACTCGGATTCGCAACTTGGTACTACACGACGTGGGTTTGGCAAAGCGTCAATCAGAATCTTCGCGTCGCGATGGTCGAACGTGCAGAGTCGCTCTCCCTCCGTTATCACGACGACGCCAGGGTGGGCGATACGATATTTCGCGTCTTCCAAGACAGCGCAATGATTGTGAATCTCATCCAAGGCGCCATTGTGTCGCCATTAATGACACTTTTTTACAGCGTTCTGTTTGCATTCGCGATCGTAATTGCATTTGACCCGTTGATCGCTGGATTTGCGTTGATTGCAGCAGTACCGTTTGTTTTGCTTTTGGTGAAATCAACACGACGCATCCAACGGCGATCGCTCGCAAACCGCGTTGCGAATAGCAACCTCACTTCACGCATCCAAGAGACCTTCACGGCCGTCAAAGTAATCAAGGCGAATGGTTCCGAGCGTCAAATCCACGAACAGTTTGATGAAGACTCAAAACGAGCCTTAGATGCAGCGTATCACTTAAGGCTTGACATGGTCCTGCTCACGCTCGCCATTGCCTTTCTGGGTGGAACCCTCGTGATCGGATCCGAATATGTCCTTGCGAATTGGGTCATCGTTGAACGAGAAACCTTCCTCGGAGCCGCAGTCGCAGCTTTGATTGGATTCGCGATTTGGAATCTCGGCGCATTCGAAATTGCGCGAGGTCGAATCCAATCTTTGTCGGGGAGCGCGAGGTATCTGCTGGGTATCTGGATGCGGATGCAGGACCTGTTCATCGCGCTTCGACGCGCGTTTGACCTACTAGAGACACCATTGGAAGTCACCGAATACCCAAATCCAGCACCATACCCGACTCCGATTCAGACCGTTACATGGGATCGGGTCTCGTTCCGGTATAAGCAGGAAGCGCAGGCCGTACTTTCGGATCTATCTCTCAACGCCGATGCCGGAACGATAACGGCGATTGTCGGCGCGACTGGTTCAGGGAAATCCACGATGATGTCGTTACTCCTTCGCCTATTCGACCCCGATCAAGGTCACGTTACGATCAACGATGTCGATTTGCGTGAGTTACGTATTTCTGATGTACGACGCAATTGCGCAATTGCGCTTCAAAAGAACGTCCTGTTCAATGAAACGGTTGCCAACAACATCTCATTTGGAGCGGGTCAAGTCAGTCGTGCTCAGATTCAACGTGCTGCGGAAATCGCGGCAGCTGACTCATTCATCGAAGATTTAGAAAAAGGATATGACACTGAACTCGGCGAACGCGGAGGCAAGCTTTCCGCTGGGCAACGTCAGCGAATATCTATCGCGCGAGCTGTCGTTCGTGACACGCCGATTCTGATTCTGGATGAACCAACCGGATCTTTGGATGCGCGCAACGAGCAGCTTGTTCTCGCCAATTTAGCCGCATGGGGAACCGCGAAAATCATCTTGTTGATCACGCATCGGTTGTCCACCATACAGAACGCGCATCGAATAGCGCTTCTCGAACATGGTCGAATCGTCGAAATCGGCACTCACTCAGAGCTGATCGCGCGACCTGACGGTCGTTACGCAGCATTTGCACGCGCTGAACTAATCGGGGCTCAGGCAGATTCCAGCTCGGAATCAGTGTAGCGCACATGACGGAATCGAACCTACCGGACGAAACGGCCGAAAAAGGACGACCAAACATCGTTCGAGAGATTATTGGTCTGAATCGATTCGACGATCGCATCGACACTCGATCAGATTTGAATACCCTTGAAGCGCTTCAGGTCGTCGGCCGATCGATACGCCAAATCTCGTCCGTAAAAGGACTGTTCGGCATCAAAATGGTGCTCGAGTTGGGGTTGCTCATTCCTGGTCTGTACCTGCCATGGTTAGGCAAGATCGTCATCGATAACGTACTGCAGCAGCGGCCGTTCAACACAACCGAAATCGCGTACCCACCCTTCATGCAACCGGTTCTCACGATTGTCCAGGATCAAGACCCATTACAAATCATGCTTTCGGTCGCGATCATCTACATCTTTGGCATGTTCCTTGTCGGCATGCGTACCGGCGGACTTGGCGCCGGTCTGCACGAAGGACAAGACGCTGCCACACAAGCCGAAAATCAGATAAGCGCGTCATATTCGTCAGGAAGTGGTCTGCTGGGACTAGCCGCATTTATGGTTGGCGTTCGACTCACCCAACGCTTGGCTAATCGTCTGCGTAAACGACTTTTTGAGCGGATTAGTCGCTTGCCAATGGTCGTTCTTGATGATCAACGTATAGGTGACAGCATCTACCGCGTGATGTACGACGTGCCAATGGCACCCGATTTATTCCATCAATTGACCATCGTGCCATTCTTCATGGTGCTCAATGCTGGAATCAATCTCTACATATTGCAGTACTCGTACGGCGACGTATCACCTGAACTCATCTGGGTCGCCTGGGCGACGGTACCCGCTGCATTCCTCATCACATTTCCGTTCTCAGGCGCCATCCGTCGCACAAGCCAAAACAAGCGAGCTGCTGGATCTGCCACCGCAAATGCAATAGAAGAGTCTGTGTCAAATGTTGCCGCCGTTCAAAGTTTGGATGTGTCCAGTCAACAGTCAAGTCGATTTGCGGACCGGAGTGAGCAATCGTTTCTTCGAGAGCGGTATTACATTGCGGTCGTAATCGCGGTTTCAGCTATTTTTGCGGTTATTTCGGGCATCGCAGGCATCTATGTAACGATATTGGTGAGCAATAACGTCATCGATAACGTCATGTCACCGGGAGACTTCGCAGTGCTTGTCGGTGTTTTCTGGAGTATCGCGATACCAGCGACCTACCTCGGTTCGTACTGGATCAAAATCCAGGACGTCATTGCGGCAGTACGGCGCGTGTTCTTCTTCATGGATTTCGAGTCCGAAGAAGATCGCACGGACGGTGATATATGCCAAACGATCGATCGAGGCGTTACCTTCAAAGAAGTGAGCTTCGAGTACCCAAACGGCACTGAAGCGCTGAAGAACATTAGTCTCAACCTTAAGATCGGTGATCTCGTCGCGATCGTTGGACCAACCGGATCGGGCAAGACTACGCTTGCCTACCTAGTCCCCTCATTACTGCAGCCAACAAGCGGCCAAGTGCTATTCGATGAGCGCGACACGCGCGAGCTGAGTTTGGCGAGCATTCGCCGACATGTCTCGTACGTACTGCAGGAACATACGTTCGTATCCGCGACAATTCGACACAACCTGCTTCTTGCAAATCCAGAAGCGACAGAACAAGACATGTTTGACGCACTTGAAATGGCGGGGTGCACGGACTTCATAAACGAACTTCCGAACGGACTGGACACGCATCTAGGACGTGGTGGCGACACGTTGTCGGTGGGTCAACAACAACGAATGTCGATCGCTCGCGGTTTGATTCGAAATACGAGCATTTTGATATTGGATGAACCAACCGCAGCACTCGATCCTCAAACCGAACAAACACTTCTTAGATCGCTGCACCAGGCATCGGACAACCGACTCGTTGTCGTGATTGCGCACAGGTTGTCGACGATTCGGCAAGCCGACCTAATCGTGTTCATTGAGGACGGCGAAATTCAAGAGACCGGCACACATGAAGAGCTAATGGCGCGCGAGACTAGCGCCTACCGAGAGTACGTGAATCTACAAAGCGTAGCCAGCTGATCTAGATTGTCGTCAACGTCTCGTCGCTAAGCGACTAACGATCCCCAACCAATCAAAGGCTCTGTTCGTCGTGTATCGCGACGATCCCCTGGTCGCCATCGATGCTGATCATCTGTCCGTGTTTGATCCGCTTGGTGCCGTCGCCGACGCCTAGGACTGCCGGAATTCCGTATTCTCGGGCAACTATAGAGCCATGTGCCAGGATGCTACCCACGTCAGTAACGAGTCCCACAGCATGAGCGAAGAGTTGCGTCCACGCGGGGGTAGTCAATGGACTGACCAAAATCGATCCCGGGGCCATCTTCTCGAAATCAGCCGAACTGGTGATAACCGAGGCTGGAGCCGTGACTCGACCCGGGCTGACCGGGAATCCTCGCATGGTGTCATCATCCGCTTCATTCTTGATTTGCGTTTCCTTGAATGCAATGCCGTCAATCTGGCTCGCCTCAAGAGGTAGCGTCCCAGGCGGATGATGCCGCTTGCGAGCTTCACGGAGTTCCCTTCGTTCAGCTGCGAGGGTACCTAATTTGGTCGCTGCAACACCATTTGAGCGTTGCTCGATCGCCTTTCGCAATTCGTCGGATCGAAGGAAAAACAAGTCATCCGGATCGCGGAGCGTTCCGACATTCACCAAGCGTTGGCCCAATTCATGTGCCATCGGTCGCAACACGCCCCATGTGTAGCCAAACATGAACGCCACTTCTTCACGGATGTAGTGATATTTGCGTGCTAACCAAAGGCGAAATCGGAACTGCCAGTATTCAAGACCATTTAGGAGTTGGCTAATCTCCTCGAATTTCTCCTCCCGAATCTTTTGCGTACGCAATTCTTGATTGCGCGGGTGATAGTTCGGATCAGCGACCATGGCTTTTAATGTTGTCATCATGGCTGCCGGGTCTTCCTCCTGCGTCCGTTCGACAAAATCCATGCTGTAGCCTTGATGGCCATAGGTTTCAAGGTAGTCGTCGATCAATTGATTCAACGGTGCGGCATCTTCTCGTGCGCGTAGTCGATCTCGTAAGAATCGCACAGGAGTCACCTGAACTAAAAATGCCAATTCGTCGCTATCGCGAACCTTATTCGAGATTTCAAAGAGTGCCGCATTCGCTTGCATAGCTTTGGACTCAATTCCAGAGAGGAATTGACCGCTGATGAAGTGTTGGTCGGGGAGCGTTTCGCGTAAGAAGCACTGTAGTTGATCGTCCGTAGATTTTGCGACACCGAATGTGTGGCTGGAATTGCTGGACCAGTAATAGCCTTCCTCGATAGCCATTTCACGGATCCCATCGAGCAGCTCCGCGTCGCTCGCCGACTTAGGCTCGATCTTTGACCACTTCTCCCGTATTCCTTGCAGGCGAGGCCGTGTAACTTTGAACCACTCGCCAAGCTGGCGATCATTCCATTCGCTGTGGTTGAAGGCAACGTACGTCGGGTTCTTACTTTCGGGCAGACTGACTCGAACGGCAAGATCGTCCGATGCTTCCGATTCATACCACATATCGAACGCTTGCTGATCTTCGGTCGATAGCTCGTCTCGAAACATTTTCAGATCACGTTCCCGCACTTCACGATCTCGCACTCGCGATTCCCGCAACATACGTTCGATTTGAGATTCGTCTTTCGCGCCTTTCTGCTTACTCGCAGCCTGCTGCTTTTCCGCAGCGAGTTCTGCTAGATCAATATCTGCGTCACCAATAGGCAACAGTCCTTTCTCGCGGGCTTGGTCGTGCACGATCTGAAAGTCGAAGCGCTGATATGCATAACCGTTCACAGCAATGAACATCGGACCCCCACCTACCATGAGGCTCTTTTCTTTCCGAGTAGACTCAAGTCCCTCAGTTAGATACAACTCCTCAAATAACGGGCTGATCGGGTCGGGCATGTTTTCGACGATCTGCCGTCTAGAGACGTACGTAGCCGGTTTTGGAACTTCCCACTCGATGTCAATCGGTTGCACCGGTAGGTTGGTGATTGGTCGAGATTGAAGCAGATGGATTTCGTCGCCACAGATAGCCCATTCGATGTCCTGTGGAACGTTTTCATACAACGCAACGACTTTTGTTGCGACCGCCCAAAGCTCGCGCACCTGCTCATCCGTCAGCGCAGAAACCGACTGAAGTTCGCTTGAGACCTTTCGATTTGCCGTTCCCTGTCCATCTGTTGCATCAGTCTGTAGCTCCTTGGTGCCAATCATCGATTCCTTGACAGAGCCATCTGGGGTATTGACGATGAAGGTATCAGGCGTTATCTGACCACTAACGACGGCTTCTCCGAGTCCGTAGCTCGCATTTACGACCATTTCTGATCGTTCACCTGTTGCGGGATTTGCTGTGAAGAGAATGCCGGCAACGTCTGCAGGAATGAGCAGCTGCACCACCACCGACATAGCGACGGAGTCCTGCGCGATGCCGTTCTGATGGCGATAGTTCAGGGCTTGTGGCGTCCATAGCGATGCCCAGCAACGCTTTACCGCCGCAACGACCTCATCCGAGCCACGGATGTTGAGATAGGTCTCCTGCTGTCCCGCGAACGATAGATCCGGCAGATCTTCCGCATTTGCAGACGAACGTACTGCAACAGCCGGTTCGGTCTGGGTGAAACCCGCATATGCTGCAACAATTTCCGCGTGAAGTTCGGACGAAACACTCGCTTCATCGAACATTCCTTGAATCTCACTAGAGGCGCGCTCAAACGATGCTTGACCGTTGACGAGTGTCGGTTTTGCAGCTGCCAGAATCTGTGCCTGTAGATCGTTATTCACAACGAATTGCTTGTATGCGTTTGTTGTGACATGAAATCCCGTGGGTACATGGAAGCCATGGTTTACGAGATTCGTAAGCGATCTACCTTTACCGCCAAGCAGTTCGAGGTCGTCGTTGGTCGTTAAGAACGGCTCAATGAAATCTGACAATTAGTTAACCTGATGAAAACGGCGGTACTATCGCGGGCAGCGATTTTAAGTTCTGGAAGGTGTGACAATTAACGGTTCGAGTGTCTATTCAGATCGACGAATTTAGTGGTTCCGTGGCTGTTCAATTGGCGTTAGACGCGCGCCTAGCGGAGTCGTCGTTGATCCTTCGCAGTTTAGGACCAATATGAAATATCTTGTGTTTGCCGATGTCCATGGCAACGCGACTGCGCTAAACGCAGTCCTGCAGAAGGAACGAGATTTCGACTCAGTCGTGTTTTTAGGCGACGCCGTGTCGCCTGGACCCCAGCCCAATGAAACGATCGAACTGCTCTCGGCGCTGAGAGGTGTGTTCATACAAGGCAATCACGAACGTTCGATGCTCCATCCCGAGTCTACCGCAAATTGGCCAGGCGGACACAAAGCGCTGATGGATTGGATTTACGAAGTATTTCACGAATCTGGATACGAACTCCTAAAAAAATTCAACTCACCGGGCGAGTATGAGCTAGATGGTCGCACCTTCGTGCTTGCGCACGGGGACGAGAACAAAGAGGTGCGCCACGTCCTACCAGACAGCCCGGATCGTTATTTCGATGCCTTTAAATACGGGAACAACGCATCTGATGTTTTGTTCGGGCACTCGCACGTCCAGTTTAGGTGTCGAATTGGCAATCAGGAGTTCATCAACCCAGGCAGCATCGGTCAAAATCGGTGCGGACATGTCCTCGCTTGCTACGGATTACTAATTGATGGCGAATTCAGTCACCATCAAGTCGCATACGATCCAACACCGTGGCTTGATGCATGCGATCGAATTCCCACGCTTCACCAATTCGCCGAATTTCGCGATTGGTTCAAACAACAGGTCCTAACCGGCTATTCGATCGGCGCAACTGAACCTTGGCTGAGTTATTCAAAGAAAGGTTATTTATGACTCGCCAAAGACCTGAGAGTCAATCGCGGAATTAGAGCGCGTCGTAAGTAGGGTTCCGCGAATCGTCAGCTTGAACCAGCAGCAGCCGCCGAACTAGCCGTAATAGCTGCGACCATCGCGGCTTGCTGTTGTACGATGATCTGTAGCGCAGCAAGAGCACCTTGATTCGGGGTACCCAAACTGCACGATCCGTAGCCGAGTCTCGGCAAGCTATTCACCCAACGTATCGCACCGTCGTTCATGTTCAGTGCGTACACGTGACCTTTGGTCGCGGCGAATGCCGTATCCTCGTCGCGACATATGCTCGTGATACCTGAGCCTCGAAGGTGCGTACGCCACAGTTCATATCCATCTGACTTGCGAATACACACGACGTGTCCCTTGACGCCAACAAGGATCACGTCAGTGAAACGCATCAAGTCTTGCTCGAGTCAGGCGTGGCCGCAATTAGGACGGTGCCACGTCCGAGCTTGGGTAACTCATTCGTCCAAAGGATCGAACCCGTATCGGGGTCCATGCGGTATACCTCTCCACCTGCACTCGCATACAGTGCGTCGGGTTCTACCGCAAGCGTCACTAGTTGCGAAGCTCGTCTGGGCAGATTCGTTCGCCATACTTCTGTGCCATCTGACTTCCTGATGCGTACGACGGAATTCTTGATCGCTACAAATAGATCGTCTCTCGCCACGGTTCGTTCGCCTCTCTTATGCTCTGATCCGACTACTACACTACTGATGTTTGACGGCGTATAGGTGACCTAAAGCCATGTGACTCATTGCACCACGGGATTGTTTGCAAAGTCGCCGGCTCGAAAGATAGCAATGCTCTCAGGCAACAAGTGTCTTCGTAGTGCGTCTTGAACCATATCGGGAGTTAATTGTGCTATCGCTTCCTCAATATTCGCAGTGAAATCCATCGTCCGATTCCAACGCAAATTAGCCTGTAGTTGGTATGCCACGTTTGTGTCATTTGCGCGAAGGTTCTGCTGATAGTCGAGGTAGCCTTTAATCGCAGCGGTCAGTTCGTCTTCCGTGATGCCGTCGTTCAGCAACAACTCGACCTCCTCACGAAATGCTTTTACTACCAAGTCTCTATTCTCTGGCGCGAAAATGGCATAGGTGAGAAACAGGGAGGTTGGATCTGGTTCTAGTGTCTGTAACCGTGCACCTACCCCGTAGGAGAGACCGTCTTCCTGACGAATCCGTGTTGCCAATCTTGAGCTCAAGAACCCCCCTCCGAGTATCTCCATCCCGACCCGAAATGCTGGAAAGTCATCATGCGACGGATGTACACCCATATTTAGAGCCGCGTACATGGTTGCATTGGACTTGTCGGGAGTTTCTATGTCGAGTTCAACCGGATCCTGCACGTAGTGTTCATACGGAATATGTTGGTAGTGCGTCGTCGCTTCCCAGTTACCGAACGAATCCTCGAGAAGGGCTAACACGGCAGTCTTATCGAAGTCACCTACGACCGAAATCGCTCCATTAACTGGACTGTAGAACTCCTTCCAAAACTGCGAAACATCTTCAATCGTGGCGTTAGAGAGGGCTTGTATGTCCTCTTCTGCCGTATAGAAATAGAAAGGATGCCCTTTGGAAACAGCATTGACAAGGTAGCGTTGGTACGCTTCAGTGGCGCGATAACCTGGCTCGCTCATGTTCGCTTCAATTGACGCTAGTGACTCTTCAATCAGCAAGTCGAATTCGGCTTCGTCAAATGCGGGTTCTCGCAAAATTTCTGTGATTAACTTCAATGCCTCTGGTAACTGGTCACGGACCGACGAAGCCGTAACAGCCACATTCCAATTCAAGCCACCGATCGTTAGGCGTGTCTTTAGCCGATCAAGTTCATCTTGTATCTCCTGACGCGTGCGATGCTTTGTTCCGCGCATCAACATGGCATGGACCAGACTCGCATTGTGGTGTTGGTCCGTCAGCAGGTCAGCGGTCCCGAATGGAAAGTTCATGCTGATTGTCACCGAGTCGCCACGCGTCTCCTTGGGAAGTAGCGCAACCTTTACGCCGTTCGAAAGCGTTGCTACGGTGGTTCGCGCCTGGATGTTAGCGGGTGAAGGATCGAAACTCTCACCCTGGGAAATTGCTTCACGGCCAACGTAGCCGTCCACAAGGTCCCCGATGTCTGGCGCCGCCGCGATCTCCGCTCGGGGAGGCGTCGCTTTGGCAGGATAGAACCGACCTACGGTACGGTTCGATTCAAGGAAGAACGCGTTCGCTGCCGCCTGTACGTCCGCAGGGGTGACTTTCTCTAGATTGTCTCGATGCAAGAACAGTAGACGCCAATCCCCCATCGCTGCCCACTCGCTCAATTGCAGTGCAATACCGCGCGGGTTGTTGAAGGCTAATTCGATACTGGTCAGGTATTCATTCTTAGCACGATTCACTTCCTCCTCAGTCGGCGGTTTGTCCTGCTTAAGCTCTTCGAAGGTTGAAAAAAGCGCGTCTGCGGTTACATCCAGATTCCCCTCTTTTCGAACTTCCGCATATGCGAGTAGTACGCTAGGCTCTCGCAATTGGAACGCGAATGAGCTGGCGGTGGCAGCAAGCTTCGACTCGACCAGATTCTTGTATAGCCGGCCTGAAGGCTCATTGCTCAGCACGTGTGACAGGATCTCAACAGCAGCGAATTGTGGGTCTGATCCTGCAGGTATGTGATAAGACGCAGCAATGTACTGAGTATCACCCACGCGACGTAAGGTGACCGTTCGTTCACCGTCTTGTGCCGGTTCAGCGGTATATGTTGGGTAAAGTTGATTCGCGCCACTACGGTCCGGAGCCGGAATCCGACCAAATAACTCCGAAATCATGTCTAGCGCAACATCTTCTTCGAAGTTACCCGCGACAACCAATACAGCGTTATCCGGCTGGTAGTACTTCCTATAAAAAGCCTTCAGGCGATCGATCGGCACGTTCTCGATATCCGCTCGCGCCCCGATCGTCGTTTTGCCATAGTTGTGCCATATGAACGCTGTAGCAAGAATGCGGTCCATGAGCACACTAAAGGGACTGTTTTCGCCACGCTCCCATTCGTTACGGACAACTGACATTTCCGAATCAAGATCCTCTTTCGCGATAAACGAGTTGACCATACGATCGGACTCAAGATCTAACGCCCATCGTAGGTTGTCTTCGGTCGCTGGAAACGTCTCGAAATAGTTGGTGCGGTCGTACCACGTCGTTCCGTTTGGCGATGCACCGCGTTCTGTGAGCTCCGCGGGAATATCTGGGTGGTTTGGCGTACCTTTAAAAACAAGGTGCTCGAGCAGATGTGCCATCCCGGTCTCGCCATAGCCTTCATGCAACGATCCGACCAGATACGTGATGTTCACCGTGATCTGTTCTTTGCTGGGATCCGGGAATAGCAAGACGCGCAAACCATTGTCGAGTCGATACTCAGTAATGCCTTCAACCGATGTGACTTGCTCTATCGCGGCGGGGGCTTCGTCCGATTTCTCAGGATCAGCCGTTAACTGCTCAGCGCAACCTGAAAGCAAAATGACGACAACGGTTAGAGTCGCTAAGGTCACAAATGTGCCAAATAGCGTTTTCAATCCTCGTATGACCACGGTACACCGGTGCAATTGGGAAGAGAGCGGCAATTATGAGAAGATGCCGTTACGTATTCCATCTCGATCGATGGCTATCGTTGATATCGCTTAGCCGCCTATTTAGCGTTGCATTCGAATCTCTTGAACAACCAAGAATCAGATATTGAATAAAATTCACTATTTTGAAGCATTTAGTGAGTCATATTCACTTTGTTTAAGTTTGATATCAAGCATTTGTTGACATTGCAGGCGTTGCGGGACACGAATCGTCTCAGTGACGCTGCGGAGAAAATCTTCGTAACGCCTTCGGCTATCTCACATCAATTGCGGGAACTCGAGGACCGTTTCGGGTGCGTACTCGTGTATCGGCGACAGCAACCCTACTCGTTTACCTCCGCCGGGTATCGCTTGCTGGAACTGGCTGACGAAATCCTTCCAAAAATACAGGAAGCCAACGCCGAAGTTCTACGCTTGGCAAAAGGCAACAGTGGCCGACTCCACATAGCCATCGAGTGTCATAGCTGTTATGACTGGCTCTTGCCTACGCTCGACCAATACCAACGTTCGTGGTCGGATGTCGATGTGGACATTGCCGGCGGATTTGGATTTCAACCTCAAGCCGCTCTCGCCCGAGGCGAACTCGACCTGGTCATAACAGCGGATCCCATCGAAGATCAACGGCTAGCCTATATTCCCTTGTTTAAGTACGAGTCTCGCTTGGCGGTCGCCACACAACACCGACTCGCGAAACAAAAGTACGTGCAACCGGAAGACCTAGCTCGCGAAATGCTGATTACTTATCCGGTGGAGCGATCACGACTCGATGTATTCAAGTGCTTCCTCGATTATGCACATGTCGAACCGGAAAAGGTCAGGACTGCCGAAATCACATCGCTCATGATTCAGCGCGTCGCAAGCGGACGGGCAATTACCTGCTTGCCACATTGGGTTCTGCGTACGTACGAAGATAACGGCTACATCGTCTCGAAGCGACTTGGAAAAAAGGGCGTCTTCCCCATGATGTTTGCAGCTGTGCGACGGGATTACAAAGAACTGGCATTTGTCCAAGACTTCTGCGCTACGGCAAGGCAGTCATTTCAAAGCGACTTCAGCGCGACGCGACGACCATAATCGTTCGGAGCGCGATCGCGAGTCGAGTGTAGAACAACGTGTCAGCTTTTATTGAGGGGAACCCGGATCTCGACGACAACGGGGCAGCAGAGGCGACGCGATCGCCGATCCTGAATGCGTTCTGGAACTGTCGGCACTACTTGCTACCACAGTGGCGCCACCTTGCCTTACTTCTCGCATTAACGCTCCTGGCGTTAGTTATGAATACCGGCATCGCCATGTTTAGCGCGGACCTGCTAACGAATAAGGTGTTTCTAGGTGAACCACTAAACTCGTTCCAAGCGACAGGCCTGGGTCTCAGTCACATCGAATTCGTTGACGTTGATTCCCTTAGTCAAGCAGCACGCTTTCAGCTTCGCACGATATTTCTGGTTCTACTCGCCTCGTTGGTGGTCTCCTTCTTCTTGCTTAGCCAAGGTATGAGCTACTACCAAACTTGGATCCTGCAACGAGTTAACCAACATCTACGCGTTTCCATGATGGAAAACGCGATTCGATTGTCGCTTCGTTACCACCACAAAAATCAGGTAGGAGACGCCATTTATCGGGTCTATCAGGACAGCGCGATGGTCGTATCGGTATTGCAAACGGGATTGATTCAACCGCTCATCCTCATTGGCTCATTCGTCTTTGTACTCAGTGTCATCGCCGCATTCAATTTGTACTTGGCGGGATTATTTGCGTTGGCAATTCTGCCGTCGGTCGGATTGGCTAAAGTGATGACAGGAAAGTTACGGCAACGCAGTCGTACATCTCGATCCGCCAACAGCGCCCTTACTTCACACATACAGGAGAGCATTCAGGGCAGCAAGCTGCTGAAAGCACTCAATGCTGAACGCGGCGCTTTCGACTCGTTTGTTTCACACTCACGTCGAGCACTTGACCGCGCCTACGAACTCCGCAAAACGGTGGTATTACTCAATCTTGGGGTCTTTTTCTGTGGTGCGGTCGCTACGCTCGTGGCCGACTACTTGATGGTTCAGTTAGTTTGGAACGAGACCGCCACAGCCGGATACGGCGTAATCGCCGTTGTAGGTTTCGCAGTATGGGACCTCGGTGCGTATCAGGCTGCTAGAGAACATGTCGGTGGAGCGGGTGGATCGTTAGTAGGTATGGCGTTCACGTGGAGCCTTTTACAGGATATGGGCGTCGGACTCCAACGAGCGATGTTCCTGTTGCAGTTGAAACAAGAGGTGGTTGATGCATACGACGCGCAACCCGTACCTAGCGGTCCAGTCTCAGTTGAGTTCGATCAAGTTTCGTTTCAGTACGAGGAAGACACACCAGTTCTCCAAGATGTGAGTTTCACCTCCGAACCCGGTTCGGTTACGGCGATCGTGGGCGGTTCTGGTGCCGGAAAATCGACTCTCATAAATTTGTTGCTTCGGCTATACGACGTGAAGAGCGGCACTGTTTGCGTCGGAAATGAAGACGTTCGCGCCCTTGAGCAAGATTCACTGAGAAATGCGGTTTCTGTTGTGTTACAAGAAAACGCGCTCTTCCCAACTTCCATTGAAGAGAACATCCGCTTCGCTGCCCCTGACGCACCTGACCACGCGCTACAAGAGTCATTACGGATTAGTTGCGTCAGCGAATTTCTCGATTTGCTCCCCGCCGGGCTGGCGACCGAACTAGGAGAACGCGGCGCAAAACTGTCTACCGGACAGCGCCAGCGAATCTCAATCGCGCGCGCTATCGTCAAGGATGCGCCTATTTTGGTTTTGGATGAGCCTACTGCATCGCTCGACGTAAAAACCGAGAACCGGGTCATTGAGAACATCCGAGAATGGACACATGAAAAGGTCGTCTTTCTTATCACGCATCGAGTTGCCACCACGTTTCACGCCGACCAGGTGATCTTCTTAGAAAACGGTACTGTACGCGAACTTGGAACACCTGCGGAACTCTTTGGACGTCCCGACGGTAGATATCGTGCGTTTGTGCAAGCCGAAATACAGACAGAGGAATCTGTGTAGTCGTCCCTCTACCTGGAATGTGTCCGCTATCTAATGGCCTGGTGGAGGTACGTAGTTCTCGATCGGACCTCGCCACCAGTCGCTCTTGGTACCATCGCGATAGACGTCCGCAATCTGCGCCTTGAACCGTTCCACCCGAGCTTTTTTCTCGCTTTCACGATCGTACACCGCTTGCATTCGAACTTCGATGGTGTAACGCGGCGGCGCTGCGATTGGCGTGTTCGGATCGACGACGGCACTATGAAAAACGGTACGTAAATTCAACTCCTCCACCCGCGTGTCATACTGACGGAAGATAAGCACCTCATCTTGCGACATGTTCGGAAAGCAGTACCACCTTTGGTTCGGGGAGTACACAACCCTCTGATCGACGACCTTGTAATACTGCTTGATGTTTCCCGTGGCGGTACCGTCGCCAAAGACGATATCGTCAGGATCGACCGATCGCATATCGCACACGCCTAACGGTGCGGTAAACACCAACTCGTTCTTTTTGACGCTTCGCCAAATGTTCAAGCTCTCGAAATGCCGTTCATCCGGAACGATTTTGGCGAACGCATCTTCGACCGCGGCACACATGTCTGAGTGAATTCCCATGCCGTAACCGCCGCCACTTCCATTCGGCGTGGGTTTTACACCCCGCGTGCCGGACTGTCCGCCGAAGCCATTTCTATATTCATGTCCACCTCCCCGCACTTCATAACATCCCCTGACTCGCTTGACGACGTCACGGCAATGGTCGTAGTACTCTGTCGTCACAAAGTCCGTATCCAGCAGATCCATGTCGCAAGGCGCATGGATTAACTGAAAACCATGCGAGTCAATCGTCGGAGCAGGATCGAGAAGTCGAGCGTTTCGCACGGTTACACGATGGGTCTGACCGGTTGTTCTTAAGACCTCTGGATCCTTCGCGGAGTACTGATTTGGTACCCGAAATCCTCTATGTAGCCCGTTCGCAAAATGCATATTCGACTCGAACGACTCGGGGGCATCGAGCGGCTTCAATGGATCGAACTTAGAGTCAGACACTATCGAGATCGATCTGGAAATGAAAGAAAGTTAGAAACCCGTGTCGCACTACGCGCTTCAACTCCATTTGGTTAAGTAGCAACGAATTCGCGATTGGTCATGTAGCCGCATTCTTGCGCCCACTCAGGCGAGACGATGCCTCGAGCTGCGAATTCCCGCATCTCTTCCTGAAGGTAAGCCCCGTCCCGGGATCTTTCCTTCTCGTCGCGAAATGGGAATGGTTTAAAGCCCTGCATCTGTCGTTCCTGATTGAACGTGCAGCTCGACTGTCTTAATGCGTGTAAAGTCGCCAGTTCCACTAAGGAGTAGCGATCGCCAGGCGCTCTGTCGAATTTCATTGGATTCTCAAGGACCGGTGCCATATTCGCAATGAAACGCGGTCGCGTTGACGGATTGATGCTCACGCGATGCAGCATAAAAGGATGGAGTAACGCCATATCACCTGCTTCGCCAGTTAATTCCGCAAACGTGCTGCACTGCTCAACTAATCCGGGAATCAAATATCCCCCACCTTGCACACTATCTGGATGAAGACCCGCTGGAGACTCTAACAGCAAATTAGCGACTGGTCCGATCGAATCGACCGCCAGAAACGTACCGCCGCTTTTAGGTTGTATATCGGTGTAGAGAGGAACTGTTACCAATGCTTGTTCAGGCGAATTCAGAAAGTGCCGGAAGTGCCAGCCATCTTTATGCCAACCCGGTTGCTTTGCTGCGGGGGGCTTCCATCGAGGATCGTCCTCGACGCCAAGATTGCTCACGACGCCTTCGCCCCAAACTAGATCCTCGCCATCGCGAGGAAACCGATCAGCACCTCCTACCAAATCCAAATGTGCTTGAAATGCCTTTGGGGCCAGAGAACTCAGCTGATGTGCTTTGTCCGAACCTTTCAGTCTTGCATATCCGGCCGGTCCATGCCCCGGACGTGGCCGAGCCCAAGTACTCGGATCACTCGGATCGACGCCGTGCGAAGTTTCGAGTTCGCGCCACGCTTGAGTCGCCACGTGCGCCGCGTGGTCCTCAGAAAACGCACGCTTTATCACCACAATCCCGTTTGCGAGAAAGCTCTCCGCTTCCTCTCGCGTAATGACGGAGCACTCCGCAAGCGTTGCTTCGAACGCATTCTCGAATTTAGCTGAATTGAAAGTTAGCCTCGTAGTAGGTTCTGCGAGTTGCACAACAGAATAGTCAACGGTAGTTTGGCTGATGTGAAATATTAATGGGAAGTCTCGAATCCACTCGTATTCTTCTCACCCTTCCACCGGCGGCAATCTTTGTCGCTATCTGGTAACCAGTTCACGAGGCCATAGTGGCTGAAGCTACAACGCCATCTACTCCAGTCACTTTTGACGATCGCATCGACACGAAGACGGAAATCGGTGTATCCGAAGTCTTCTCGATCCTGAAGCGCTCGCTGTCTTACATCTGGCCTGCGAAATCGCTGTTTCTGCTGAAGTTCCTCCTCATGATCGGCAGTTTCGTCCCCGCTTTCGTAGCCATCTGGCCACTCAAGATTCTGACTGACCAAGTGATCCTGGGTAAAGCATTTGACGAGTCGGCCGTTCGATTTCCTCCATATATACAACCTTTTGTTGACGCTGTCGGTGGACTTGATCCCACAGGTTTGCTACTAGCCACGTTGGCGTTCTTAGCAGTGCTTGTCGTCTTGTTCGGCGCAGGCGTAGGTGGTGGCGACGGTCAAATCGCGTTCTTAGCGCAGGGCGAGGACACAGCATCACAGTCTGAGAACATGATCAGCGCTGGCTGGTCAATGACAGGCGGTATTTGGGGCTTTGGCGATTTACTCTGCAACATCCGGCTCGTCCAACGGGTCACGAACTACCATCGAACTGCCCTGTTTCAACGGCTGATTCGCTTACCAATGACCACGTTAGATGACCAGCGCATTGGGGACAGCATCTATCGAACGATGTACGACGCGCCCGCCATCCAAGGTGTGTGCTTCGACATTACTTTGATGCCTGCGATCGCGTTGCTTGGCGCGTTCACATCCCTTGCATTAATGGATTACAGCTACGGTGGCTCGGTTCCTGAACTGGTTTGGATCGGATTGGCGACGATGCCGCTTTCGCTGCTGCTGACGATCCCTCTTGCACGATATGCTCGACGCGCAAGCCAGGAAAGTCGCGGGGCGGGTACCGCCACGACCAATCGCATCGAAGAGAACATGAGCAACATCGCTGCGGTGCAGAGTCACGGTGCGCAAGATCGAGAACACAAGAATTTTGCCGACGCCAGTGTCGAGTCATTTAGACGTTTCCGACGCGTCGTGTTGGTGAATATCGGTATCGAGGTTGTTACCGCGGGTGGCGCATTGGCGTTGATGTGGCTCTGGATGTTCTTGAAGGTGTCCCAGCAGATCATTGAAGGTGAACTACTACCGGGCGACATGCTCGTCATGACGGCGCTTTTCGGCACGATCGCAGGTACGTCGATCACTTTTGGGCGTCTGTGGATTGACCTTCAGCACAACGTCGCTGGGGTTCGACGGGTGTTCTTCTATCTCGACCTCCCAAACGATGATGCGCTCTCAGGCAGGGAGGCATTCCCTAGTCGAATTCAAAACGTCACGTTCTCCAATGTCGCATTCTCGTACGATGCCGACCACCCTACGCTCAGCGACGTCAATTTGCGGGTGGAGACTGGCCAGACCGTCGCAATCGTAGGTCCAACTGGCGCTGGGAAGACCACACTTGTCTACATGCTGCCGCGGTTTCTTCAACCCGATGAAGGGTCAATTCGCATAAACGACCTCTCGGTTGACGAATACGACGTTGACGAATTACGTCAAAACGTCATGCACGTCTTTCAAGAACACACCATGTTCTCGCGTTCGATTCGGGACAACGTTACATTAGGCAACCCCAATGCCACACCTGAAGTCCTTGAACGTGCGTTGCAGTTGAGTGGTGTGGCAGAGTTTCTGCAGGATCTCCCAAATGGACTTGAAACGATGCTTGGACCAAATGGTGCAAACCTTTCTGTCGGTCAGAAACAACGAGTTAGCATCGCTCGCGCGTTAATTTGCAATGCGCCGATACTGATCTTGGACGAACCGACCGCCGCGTTGGATCCCTCGACTGAACAAGCGCTGATTCGTTCACTCGATGTCGCAAAACAGGAACGTATCGTGTTTATCATCGCCCATCGATTGTCGACTATTCAAGCGGCGGACCTCATCTTGTTTCTTGAAGATGGGAGAATCATCGAACAGGGATCTCACGCGGAGCTTTTGACGTTGGGCGGTCGGTACAGGGAGTATGTGGATACCCAGCAGCTTGACAAGGTTGATCCTTAAACGTATCGATCCAAACTCATTGTGTGCGATCCTACGAGTGGGTACTTACCTCACACGGCTGTGACTACAAACCTGCGATCCGAATCGCCAAAGTTCAGCACCAATGCGACGCGTTGCCGCACCAACGGGGAGTACGAATTTTTAAAATCCGAGAATATATGGTCATCGAACGAAAGTTGCGATTCCTGAGCGGCTTGGCCTGCTGCCTAGGCGGGTACTGTGATGGCATTTCACGTACGAAACTTCCACAGGGGATCTAGTTTTATGCGCCTTGTTCGTCTATGTAGTGTTGCGATCCTCGCAACCGCTGTAAGTGCACCTAATCTCGCAGACGATCACGATACAAGTGAGGACTTCGCTCTCGAGGAAGTAACGGTAACGGCAGAACGGCAGGAACAGTCGATTTTCGAGGTTCCCATTTCCGTTACCACGTTCGACTCAGAAACGCTCGCGCAATACCAAATCACCAATCTCAAAGACATTGAGGTCCGGGTGCCAGGATTGCAGTTCGGCTTAGATAGCCCGGCGACGATTCGTGGTATCGGGTCACTCTATCGTGGAGTTGGCGGCGACGTCGCGGTCGCACAGTATTCCAATGATCTGTATTTCGATGAGCCGTACGGAGTGGTTAGTTCATTCTTCGACCTTGAACGTGTCGAGATCCTGCGCGGTCCACAAGGAACTCTATATGGACGCAACTCAATCGCCGGCGCGATCAACTACATCAACAAGCGCCCGACGACTGAGGGGTTCGATGTCGGCGCGGAGGCCGAAGTTGCCATGTTCAATGGTTTTCGTCTGAACGGCTTTGTGAACCAACCAATATCCGATACATTGGCGCTCAGGATCACCGGTGAGTGGCAAGAATCAGACGGCAACCAGGAGAACATTAGTGGACCCGACCAAGGGGGGCGTGGCGACTACAACATCGCTCCACAAATCCGTTTTACGAACGATGCGCTCGACGTGAATTTGCGCTATGCACGATTCGAGCAGGACTCGGCAAGTGAACTCAGAGTACCTTTTCGCTACCCTAATACGGGGTTCGAATTCCACCCAAATCCGCAGGACGGCAGTCCAAGTGAAGAACGGAATCAGTTCTATCTATATCCGCGCCACCAGCCACCCGCGAATGATGGCGGAGACCTCGAGAACATCATCGACATGAATAACGGCGGGACGACAGATGTCCTTCGTGACGCGGTCTCGCTACACGCCTCTTATGACTTTAACGACAACGCGAGAGCCAAGTACATTCTTGGCAATTCTGACGTGAGCATCGGTCTACTTGATCAGGACTGCGATGGCACAAGCGTAACCGGAAGCGACGCGGACCCCTATCTCTCATCAACTGCGATGCGCCCGTTCAACGACTGCACCATTCGTGCAAAGTTCGACGTTGGGATATCAACCCACGAGTTTCAGTTCAACTTTGATAGTGAGATGTTCTCGACTTTGCTCGGTGCGTATCTCTTTGACCAAGACGTCTATAACGAGTACAAACTATTTGATATGGCGAATCGGGCCGCGAGCGTAAGCAGCAGCGATGCAATACCACTCGAAGCGATATTGCCAGAAGTTCCGTTCTACCCTGACCCAGACTCAAGGAGTCAGTTTATTACTAACCACGTCGCCGATGGATCACACCAATTCGTCAATCTTCTCAACGAACGGACCGTCTCGTCGTACGCGTTCTACGGCCAAACTAGCATCGAACTAAACCCGCAATGGCAGCTCACAGGCGGAATTCGTTACACTGAGGATGAGAAAGAGGTCTTGACGGACCAGCTATGGGCTGTGATCGATTTCGAAGAAGAGGATCCAACCGACGCATTTGTGATTCCGGCTCGTTTTAACGAGCAAAATCCAGGTCAAGTCGAGAAGTTTGACAAGATCACTTGGAACGTTTCGCTCGATTTCACGCCAGATGAAGACCGACTCATCTATGGCCGACTAGCGACCGGCTACCGATCCGGCGGGATCTCGCCTGGGGCTCCTGAAGGCTACGAATCCTACGACGACGAAGAGCTTACGTCGCTTGAACTAGGCTACAAAGCCGATATGCGTGACGATACACTGCGTCTTTTGGTTTCTGGCTTTGTCTACCAGTTCTCGAACTATCAACAACCGGTCACAGTAAGGTTGTTCGAACCTGTTGTCTATGACCTTACGGTTATCGAGAACCTACCGGACACGAACCTGCTTGGGATCGAGGTCGAAAGCACTTGGATCGCCACGCCTAACTTTTCTGTCACAGGTTACTACGCGTGGCAACATTCGAGCCTTGGCGAACTATATGCAGCAGATCCCGTGAATCCCGCTCAGCAGTTTGAGGAAGTGGTCTACACGGATCCGGTAACAGGCTTTCAACGCACCGGCTTTCTTGGACAGCAATACGATTTAGAAGGCAACGAACTACCGAACATGCCAAATCACAAATGGTCAGTGACAGGCGACTCGCGTCGCAGCTTGAACGAGCGCGGCATGCTTACATGGAGTCTCACATACTCGTTCACCGGCGAACGTTTCAATCGAATCTTCAATATCCCGAACGATACGCTCGAAGGCTATGGACGCTTCGACGCATCGTTGAGTTGGATTAGTGCGAGCGGCAAAACCTCCGTGACTGCATTCGTTGAGAACATCCTCAATCGTATCGGCGTCATGGAGCTCGAATCGAATGGTTGGGGCGCAGGTTACTATCAAGACGCCACCCTCACAGATCCGCGCTTCGCGGGCATCGTGTGGCGCTGGGATTATTAAGCATTCACATTGCTACGAAACGGATAACCTAGTCCAATGGAAGATTCGCCTCAACTCCTCAACGACGATCAGGTACGTCGATTTATCGCCGATGGTTTTGTCGTTTTAGATAGTGATCTCCCGCGCGCGCTTCACGAAGAGATCGCGCGGGAACTCCACTTCAGCTTAAAACAGGAGTCGAAGTGGCTCGGCGATAACTTGCTGCCTCGCGTTCCGAGCATCGACACGGTGCTTCAAAGCGCCGCGGTCAGAGGAGCGATGTGCAGTCTTCTCGGACCGGATTTTTCGTGGGCGCCTCATCGCTTCCCGCATAACAGCGAACCACTAGACGCCAACACCCAGATGGCTGAGTTCGATCCTTTCGAAAACCAGCCCGTGATGGGCAAGGGTTCCATATCAGGTTCCGGGTGGCACCAGGACGGACACTCAAAAGCGGGTCGCAGTCGATGGCATACATTCAAAGCCATCAATATGTTCTATTTCCCGCACGACGTGCCTTTAGAGATGGGACCGACGAGGCTCCTGGCCGGCACACATTTGTATGCAACTCTACGCAGTGCATTACCTTCGCAAGTGTTTCATGAACCGATCAAGACCGGTACGATAATCGTCGCAGATTTCGATCTCGGTCATGTAGGTACGCCAAACCGTACCGATACGACGCGCTATATGTTGAAGTTCGTCGCCTTGCGGATGTCGAACCCAAGTCAGCCAACTTGGGAACACGAGGACTCGAGTTGGCGAACACCCAATGATCTGTTAACGGCTACTCAAATATCTCGTACTTGGGATTTCCTATGGCATTGGTTACGTGGGGATCCGCAGTCACGCTACCGAGACGCATTGCCACGGTCGCAAATTACTCGTCTACTCACCGATATGGCTTCTGAAGACAACACGAAGCGCTTGTCCGCAATGTATGAACTCATTCGAATCGGCGCCTCAGCAGTTGAACCTTTAGTGGAGCAGCTTCTTGCAACGGCGGGGCAGAATCGACACGAGAGTGCAGCACACGACGATCCCGGGTTTTATGCAATGTCGCCTGACCATATGGAGCGACGCTTTGGTATGCGGCAATTTGTACCTGAAGATGCCGCGATAGCGCTCGGATTAATCGGTGCCCCGAGTGTCGGTGAGTTAGTTCCGTTACTCAGTCACGAAGATCCGTGGATGCGGATCAACAGTGCCTATGCGCTTGGTGAGGTCGGTACCGCGATTTCAGCGGATATTGCAGATCAAATAGGAACACTATTGGATGACGAGATGCACCAAGTGATTCGTGCGGCTGCAGATGCGTTGTGCTGGGTACCTTTTGACAGTGAAACGGTCACTCGAATCGCACGTCTCTTGACGGAATCACGCGCAGACTGGCAAGAAGGGGCGATGGGCGAACCGCGTCTTGGCGGACGCTGGTCGATCGAAAACCAAGTACGTTATTCGCTTTCGTGGGCACTACTTGCGCGAATCAAGCACCCGTGTGAAACCGATCTCGCGGTTCAGCTTGAGCGTGTTCTGATCAACGCTCTTCCTTTTGAGTCAGGTTATACCCCAGCAGTGCTCTGCCAAGGGTTGGAATCGCTTGGCACCCCTAAAGCAATCAAAGCGGCGATTCGATATCTTCAACCTCGACGGTGGGACGCTTTTTCATTCGCACCACCCGGCGAGCGCGAGACAGCGTAGCTTCCTATCTCTATCGTGTCTTCGAGAGGGGGTAATCTCCTTGACTAAACAACTGAAGGTGCGCAATTGGTGGGAGTTCGGGGGAGAGCATTCGTCACAGCCCCAGTTTGGCATGAGAGCCAAGCCGGACAAGGCGCAGAAGGTCGCTGCTGACTTTCTTGTAGATCAGGATGAGATCAGGGCGGACGTGGCAGTCTCGGAAATCCGCCCAAGGGCCGCTCAGCGCGTGGTCGTGATGTTTGGGGGCGAGCTGAATGTCATTGGCAAGGGCGGTCACGACAGGTGCTAGCCTCTCGTCGAGGCGATTGCCGTGAGGTCCGCGGGATTCCCGCCTGTAGTCGCCCTTAAACGCATGTGTGCGTTCAATGCTCCGCATGGAGATCGTCGAGAAGGCTTTCCACGTCGTCAAACCGCGGCAAGTTGCCTTCTCGGGCTTCCTTCATGGCGGCGATGGTTTCAGCGTTCGGTACGAGTGGCGCGAACGGCAGTGCCCTTTCCTTGGCTATACGCGTAAGCAGCAGCCGAACCGCATCCGAGACTGTGAGCCCCATCGCGGCCAGAGCGGTAGCGGCCTCCTCCTTGATCTCCTTGTTGATCCGCACCTGAACGAGGTGGTTTGCCATGGTTGGTCAACCGGTCAATTCGAATTGTGCATGACATTGTAGTGCACATCCAACAAGTGGGCAACTCGACACGCGAACAATGGCATAGCCTAAGGTCCATCGTCCAAGGTGAAGGGCGCCGGGACTGGCTTGAGCACCTTCTCGCAGTGTATGTTTTCTAGATGTCCATTAGTACTTGAAGGTCGTGCGCGGGTAGGCAGCCTCGACTGCGTCCGTCGTTCGTCCGGCAGTTTCTGCGTCGCGTGACACAGTGGGATGTCGCCAACTGGACAGTTCTAATCGCTCCGAGACAATTTGTCACTGTGTTCCGGCGCAACGGCTGGTTCGACGGTTAAATACAGCCCGGTCTCTAACGAGTCAATGTGTGGATTGGGTCGGGTCGTCGGAATAATGTTCTTAACCAAAGAAGATCCAAAGGCGTTAATTAAAGGATCTCGAGATCCGCTCGGTATCCAACCCATTTGGTACTCTCTCGGTCGTCATATCATCGCCAATCTCACAACTCAATCTAACTCCGTTCGCGGATTCACAATATTGCTGCTTGGTCGATTCTTAGCTAAGCGACTAATAGAGGATAAGTTAATCGAAGAACAGTCGGCTGTTGACGTATTTCTTCATACTGAACAAATCGGGGCGTACGTTCGACATCTGAAGCACGGAGTCGACAACGACATTCGAGGAATCGATCGTGTAAGGGAGAGGTGCGACAGGACAACTAGAAAAATCCCGATCAACGCCGGACCCGAAGGGAAAATCCTAAGCGATCAGAAGCTGTACGGCCTGTGGGGTTTGTTTTCGTCGCCAGCCCGTGTTTCTGGTCTTATTGAGGAAGGCTCGTTCGGCACAACACCGGCTGCGCATGACTTTATCGAACAAAACTACTGGCCTCATCTCGAAGGAATCTACCGTCTACTCAGTGATTTTGTTCGTGATGGGGGCTTTCTAAACAGCGCACGGCCCGATCCGGTTTTCGAAGCATTCAGCGAGATACTCCCAGAACACTTCTCCAATGCAGAACGGGATTTTTATGGCAACTATCTGCGTGACGGAGTCTTTGTCTCACCCAATCCTTTAACACATCAGCGTTTGCTGGTTCAACTGATGCTTGAGCACACCCCGTTGCACGGTCCTCTCGGCCGCAGCGAATTCGTGATGCTACGAGAGCAAGCAAGGGAGAAAGATGAAACATTACACAAGAGACTCGATCAGATAGTGCGAGCCGAGGCGGTGTTTGCGCTCGCGATGGTGGTGTTCGAGTGCCTGCTCAGCAGGGATGGCCACTCAATACAGGACGTCGGCCGAATGCTGCGTACTCGATGGGGGAGCGACATACCCAATATAAATGCACGAGTGAACGCAGACCTTCTAAGCGAAATAGATCACACCTACAGCGATTCCGAAGTTGTCGTTATCTTTGATCGATGCCAAAAAGCAATGCTAGAAGGGCGATTTGGAGACGCCATCGAGACTCTAATCGCATGGAACGCTCTGATCCAAGCGAGACGAGGTGCCGCACCCTGGGTGCGAATAGCAAGTCACGGCAAATTGGAGGTTCGATATCGGAACCCCGAGCGGATATTGCCTCCGGCAGATGAATTGCCGCACTTATGGCGTTACGGCTACTTCTTATCGTCATTGCAAAACATCATTCGCCAGTTGAATCTAGAAGCTGCGTAGTCGTGTCGGTTCCACAGCATGTTCTGTCAGACCAACTAAGCGAGGTCATCGGAAATCGAAGAGTCACTTCCGCCGTATTCACCACTTTCAATTTTGATCCGGGATTCTTCGAGCTGCATGTTCTACCTCTACTCTTCCCAAATGAGAAATTCAGCGAAGCTGAAAAGGTGCGGCTTCTACAACTCGAAGATTGCCTTAGATCTCTACGAAACCTGGCAGTGTACTACGATGCAAATGCCTTAGCGCAAGACGGCGAGTCGCCTAAACTCGGCTACGACCGGATAGACGTGCATTGGAAACGCGGCGTCTTCCATCCCAAGATGATTCTCCTGCTTGCTCAAGACGACGAGTTCGATGGCCGCGAGTTTCTTATTGCCTGCGTTCAGTCAGCGAATATAACCCGCGCCGGATGGTGGGAGAACATCGAATGTGCACATATCGAAGTTGCTGAGGACAAGCGATTAGCCGAACACCCTTGCTCATTCAGAAACGACCTTATGGCGATCTTGGGCCGTATCCGCAGATCGTTGCCGAACGAACATCACGGCGCTCTAGATGAGATTCATCAGTTTGTTAGGTATCGGACCAATCCGACGCCGAATGAACAGATGGATAACAACGACGTTAGCGGAACGAGGTTGTATTCTGGCGCTAATCAGCTGAATTTCGCTGATTGGCTCAATGCAGAAGCAGTCATCCCACGCGGATGGAACCTTGAGGTTGTTTCACCATATTTTGACAGGAACAATGCCAATGCACTAGACCAACTAATCAAAGCAACCGAACCTAAGCAAACTCGCGTATTTCTGCCGCAAAGCGAAGACGGAACTGCACTCGTCTCCGATACAGTCTATAACCAAGTGAAGTCAATCGCGGGTGTCAGCTGGGCTAGATTACCTGAAGGATTCACACAACGTAAAGGCGCAGTCACGGAAAACCTAGCGCCTAGATTCATTCATGCAAAGGTATATCGATTCTGGCGTAAACAAAAAGCCGATCTAATCGTAGTAGGTTCGATCAATTGCACAAAACCTGCTCACAGCGAAGCGAATCAGGGAAACCTTGAAGCGGGGTTTCTGTTAAGCGCTTCAAACCAGAAACTCAGACCAGTATGGTGGCTCGAAAATCTAGTTGTCGAATCAATACGGTTCGTCGAGACGACGCCTGAAGAAACCGATGGCAATGACCATGCACTGTTCGATGTATTCGTCAAATACGACTGGGCACGACACGAAGTCGCAGTACGTCTAGAAGGAAAGTTGAGTTTTCCAATCGCCTTTTTAAACTCGACGGAAAACGTCCTGTTTTCCTTAGATTCGATAGGCGAAAGCGAATTGCACGTATGTAGTCAGATCGCGGCTGACAAGGTTCGTGACGCGATTCAAGCAAGCAGTTTCCTAAATGTTCAATGCAAGGATGTAACCTGGAGGGTGCTCATTCGCGAAGCGAGCTTCTCTCATCGTCCTTCGCTCTTGACGGAGCTCACACCCGATGAAATCCTTAAGTATTGGTCACTTCTGTCAGCGGAACAACGCACGGCGTTCCTAGAGCGTCGAATGTTTGAAAGTGTCGAGGGTTTGGCAAAACCGACCGAAACTCTGATCGATACAACTGAATCCGTATTTCATAGATTCTCCGGGATTTTTCACGCTTTCGGGCACCTTTATCGCCACTTGTGCGAAAGTCTCGACGCTGAACGAATTTCCGACGCCGAATGCCGTCTGTTAGGAGCAAAGTACGACTCGCTTCCGGAACTGTTACGAAAAGTCGTCGACCAGGATGAAAGTGACCCGTTGTTCGTATACATCACGTTCCTCACAGCAAAGCAACTGCGAGTCGAGCTTGGGAAGAAATACGAGTGGTTTTTTAACCACCGTACCGACATGATCGAGGAGTTAGACCATCTGATAGCGCAAGGATTGGAACGCCGTTCTCAGATTGAATTGGACGGCGACGATGATGCTGCCGAGTCGTTTTTTAATTGGTTCGAAACCATGTTTTTGACCGAATTCAACGCTTAGCGAATGGAAACAATCTCACCCGACTTCCTTGACGCTCTGATTGACTTCTGTCCCGAAGACGGTGGCGTGAGTGCGTCTGTCGGTGAACTACAGCGCGAAGGCACTGTCGCCGCGTTCAACATGCTCGCGCGTAATGGCTGCGCTTATCTAGCCGATGAAGTCGGGATGGGGAAGACTTATGTTGCGCTTGGCATCATGAGTCTTTTGCGTTACTTCGATCCTCATGCGCGTGTCATTGTCATTGCGCCTCGACAGAACATTCAGGAGAAATGGCGGAAGGAACTTACGAACTTCGTTCGTAACAACTGGAAGATCATCGGAAATCGCGTGAAGTCCCTCGAAAGCACGCCGGTGTGGGAACCCGTGGTGTGTGGGAATTTGGCGACATTCGCGCACGAAGTATTGCTCAATCAAGATCGTGACTTTTTCCTACGCATGACCAGCTTCAGTTTGGCCGCGAAGAACCTTGAAGATCGCCAACGGATGCGAAAAGCGCTCATCGAGGCGATTAAGTGGATAAAAACGCGTGACATCGATATACGGACGCCCGAGTCGTTTCTTGACACCTATTCAGTCGCACTGAACGGCGCTATTCCAGACGCTGATCTATTGATCGTGGATGAATCACACAACCTCAAACAAGGCTTCGGCGAAAAAGTCAGCAATCGCAACCGAGTTATGGGATTGGCGTTTGGCCATCCGAGGGGTCGAGACTACCAACAGGATTGGTACAAACAGAAAGCCAAGCGCGTCTTGTTCCTCTCCGCGACGCCGTTTGAAGACGACTATGCCGCGATTCATCGACAGCTGGAAGTGTTTGGATTTGGCAACCGGAATCTCTCGGAACCTGGAAGCGAGGAGCTACTGAACGTTGCCACGCTTTCAAATCCTCAGGAAGAGGCGCCAATCAAGAAACGAATCGTAGAGAGACTCGTGATCCGACGGACTTCTGGCATCATGATCTCTAAACGGAAGTACACCAAAAACATGTACCGGCGCGAATGGCGCAAAGGTGGTGTCGAAACGTTTGACCAACCCATCACGATCGATGACGCCAAGACTCGACTCATCGTCGCGCTGATGCAGAAGAAAGTGTCGGAAGTTCTCCAAACGGAACGCTTTAAGAACAGCTTCCAAATTGGCATGCTGTCTTCTTTCGAGAGCTTCTCTCAAGACCTGAACACGGCATTGCGACAGAACGCCAGTACAACTGAGGTAGGTCCTCAGGTCGAGCCGCCGCATCAAACAGCGGCATTTGATGATGCCGATCAACAATTTGGGCTAAATCACGAAGAACGTGCCGGCATTGACTCCAATGCCATTGCACAAATTGCACGTTCATTTGAAGAGAAATTCGGTCAGCCTTTGCCTCACCCCAAGCTCGACCGTGTCGTTGAAACGCTCTCGGATGTATTCCAAAACGGCGAAAAAGCGCTCGTATTCGTGAGACGCGTAGCCACGGTTGGCGAACTTGCTCGCAAGCTGAATTTGAAGTTCAACGCATGGGTTCGGCGTCGAATGGAGACGTTCCTACCCGATCTCGGTAGTGAAATTGACGCGATCTTTCACCGTTATGAAGCTGAACTCAGGCAGGAACGGCTGAACCACAGAAGCGATCCTGCCGATGTAGATGGCCGTAGAACGATAAAAGAACCCACAACAATTGAACTGCGGGAGGACTTAGTTCTCGACCAGGACGTTGGCGGAGTTAAGAGTTTCTTTGAATGGTTTTTCAGGGGAATGGGACCATCAGAATTACTGTCAGGAGCCGCATTTCAAAGAAACCGTCTCTCGGCGACCTCTTCGGTTTATTCGACACTATTTGAAGACAACTACGTCGCGGAGATTCTGAATGTCGAACCGCATCAATCTCTCTCTACACTAGCGTCAGTCCTTGCGCTGACCATTGAGGAGTGCACATTCAGGTTGCGCGAGCTTGCGTATGCCTACTTCAGCACGCGAAGCCGACAGAAAGAAGGCTATCCACGCCTATACGTCTATGAGAGTTATCAAGTAGCTGCACTCACCTTAATTTCGCGTTCCTCGCTCGAGAATAGCGCCAAAGCAACGATCATCCTGCAAGAGCGTTTTCTTGATTCTTCGCTTGGGCAGCCAAATTCGACGCCACCGGGCTTTCCTTCGCCTGATGCGCATCTTTCGATGCCAACCGTCTTCACGGAGTTGAAACCACATCAAGAATTACGTAAAGCACTATGGCCAATCGAATCGAAAGGTGATTTTCGAACAGAATTTAGAAGGCGGGAGCAACGACGTGAGCTATTTAGCGCGATTGCAAGGTTAGGTGCCGCGTACATTGACCTTTACTTGCTCGGCATGAAGATTAGTGGTTCTTTCGAACTAGGTCTCCGCGAACATGAAGACCAAGTAGCGCCGCAATTAGCTCGAGACTTTGTCGCGTTGCTAGCCGAACAACGACATCAGGAAGGTTTCCATGCTTTCCGCGAGTTGTCCGATGCGTCAAAAACGTTCGACACACTGGTAGCAGTTAATTTCGCGGACATTGAGCAACAGGAACTGGCGAGTCTTGCGCGATATTTCGGAACGATTTTGGGTCAGCAAGTACCCGTAGGCGAAGTCTCCGGTCAAGTCAACAAACGCGTCGTTGCGCAGTTTCGCATGCCAGGCTTCCCATTAGCGTTGATTAGCACGGACGTACTACAAGAAGGCGAGGATCTTCACACGTTCTGCAGACGGGTTTTACACTATGGTGTCGCGTGGACGCCTTCCGCCATCGAACAGCGCACCGGCCGTATTGATCGAATTGGCGGGTTGGTCCAACGCAACCTCGACGGTAGGGTAAGCGAGCCTGAAGCCGAGGAACTAATTCAGGTTTTCTATCCCCATCTTCGCGACACGGTGGAACTGCTACAGGTGCGCAAGGTGCTCCGTCGACTAAATCAATTCATCGAGCTCATGCACTTAGACTTGAATCCGTCAGGATTTGATGAGTCTTCCATTGATGCCAACAAGGCGGTCCTTGATGAAGAACGAGACATACCTCAGTACACACAGCCGCTGAAGTCCGCGTTCGAAGTTAAGCATCACTGGTTAGAGGGCGAGAAGAACGCTGGGGACGTGACGGCTCCGAACTGGGGTACGTATCTGACGCACTTCAGATGCTTACACGACGAGCTTCGCAAGAAGTACAGAATTCATCTAAGACCGTCGAGGTCAGACCACGAAATTGAAGGCGTGTATGAACTCAACGGCACGAGCGCTAACGGCATGCGCATTGCAAACTCGCTCAATGGGTCGAGTCATGATTTCGTCGTACGACTGAAATCACAAGTCGCCGGCGAAGAAACGCTACTTCAATGCGAGAGCTCCATCGGTGAATTGGACCTTAGCATCGATGACAACATGACAGTGTTATCGAAACTCGCCCTAGCGTCTCAGACAACAAAGATATGCGTAGAACCAAGAATCACGCGGTGGCTCGACAGAGTGTTCGTAAGGCAAGAAATCCTGTTTGAACCCGATATAACGCAACCCGAAGATCTATACCACTTGTTCGAGAACGTCGTGCCCGTCGCTGCAGAACTTCATCACGCGTTATTTCCTGCCATTGCCGGAGGGGCATAGAGTCGATACCATGGAATCACTATATCGGGAAGTTGATGCACTGATAGAGTCTAGGAGGATTCAAGGTGAGCGCGATGGAAACAACGTATTAATTCGTCTCAACCGGACAGATCGTATACAGAGAATCCATCTCGCTCGAGAAAACCACGTCTATCAATTCACATCAGTTGTCGCAAGGGTGAAGCATGTGATTACGCCAAGCGTGAACGCAAGAAACGCACTGATCTTCAGAATCTTGTGTAGAAACGCGCTGAAACCCGTCGTATTTCTCAGCATTGATAACCGCGACCGTGTCGTCGGGAAGATCACGTGTCCGATTCACAGTACACAATCGAACGAAATCGAGTTTTATTTGACCGCGCTTGCGCGTGACTGCGATCGCTTTGAGTATATTCTGTCAGGGTCGGATATTCAGTAGATTCGAATACGCAGCTACACTAGAAGTAAAAATCCGGTCGGCGTTGGCGCGGCACGCCGGTGGATTCTCCGTTCTCACTGCCTGAATCGTTACGTCCAAGCACCCTTGCCTCGTTGTGGTATGAGGGAACTCACAGTAGCAATCAAGTCTAGCAATTTCAGACTCACATCACGCTCCTTGCACATCGAGATCTGTGTGCCAGGCTTTGTTTGATCATGCATCCCGTCCTCGATTACCCTACGTACGAACACTATGCTTGATTGTGTTGAATGGATGTCTTTAGTACACGCCGATTCCCGCGGAGTGATCATTGATCGGCTGGTGAGTTAGCTGCTCGACCGTAGATCCGAGGGAGGCGCAAACAAGAATCGCTGGTCCAATTAGGAGGCCTTGCAAACGCCAATGAACTTCAACAGTACGCACTTGGCAATGAAGGTACTGCGTGCACATCACTCGCATCCACCTGCGCTCGTCGTGAATTCATTTGTCAATATATCAGTTGAGGCTGCATACAGCGTTCAGCACGAACTTTCGAAATCTAGGCTCGAACGTGGCGATATTCAAATCGGCTATAAGGTCGGCTGTACATCGAAGCGCATTCAAGCACAAGTCGGAATATACCATCCAATCTTTGGTCGTCTATTCCTGCAAGACAAGCGCGAGAGCCCGCAAACGATTGATCGTGCAGACTTCGACGGATTGGCGATAGAAGCCGAACTCGCCGTTCACTTAGCTTGCGACCCACGCGAGCTATCCGATTCCCGATCGGAACTCAAACAGTCCATTAACCACATCTTTCCTGTAATCGAGCTGCATCACGCGGGAGACCCGACTGCGCATCTCAATGCGTCCATCCTAGTCGCCAACAACGCGATGCATGCGGGGTTTGTGCAGAGTAGCACCCGCCAGGTGACACGCGCAACGAAGCCGCAGTCCATGTCGATTTACCTCGATCGCAGGTGCATCAGCACGGTACCGATCGAAGAACTCGAACACACGATATTCGACTCGTTGATGTGGTTGCGCCGCGAGTTGCGCTCAATCGACAATGGTCCGAGACTCAAACCTCCCGTTACGGTGCTCTGCGGTTCCGTGGCTAAACTATTTCGCGTCGAAGAACCAGTTGATATCAGAGTCGAATTTGGTGAACACAGTGCAGTGCACTGCAATGTGCGATAGTCTCTCCATGTAGGATAACCCGTCTACCTTGAGGGCGCGGCGTGAATCCATTCCTGATATTGGTGATCGCGACCTTTGCGATCGCCTTCACGATCCCGATCGTGACCTACATCATTGGTCGCAAAACGGTTGATTCCGATAGAGATCCAGGCGACACACGACGATCGCGTGCCTTACCGTTCATTGGCAATGGAACGATTCCGCCGGAGCGAGACCGCGATGTAGCAGAAGATCAACACAACTTCGCTGCCATCCTCAAACTGTTCCTTCGATCCTGGCCTTTCATTCGTATCCAATTACTGGGCCGGTGGTATTACGAAGGCAGGGGAACTTCCCAAGCAATCGCGGATGACGTTGAGAGTAGTGGATATCACTACGCGTATGCCCCCTTATTAGTGACTGGCATCGCGATCGCAGGTCCTTTGTTCGAATGGACGCCAGCGTCGCTCAGCTACCCCTTGCCATTTCTCTATACCAGCATCGCACTGATTGTCGCCGCCCAATGGTCGCTAATCTTGACTGAACGCGATCAACGCTTACAGACCGCGGTCGCGATTGCACTTGCGTTCGTGGTATTTGTCGCAAACCTGATCGCGGTTCTCTTGGTTGAAGGCGTCGCCGACAACTTCTGGGTAGCCGCCATAACGGCGATCGTGCTACTTGGTTGGATGTTTCAGATTCGGCGGGTCGATCGGAGTCAAGCAAAGCAGTCGCGGACTCTGTTTGGCTTTACCTGGCGCTTCCGGCTACACGCACATCTTGCGTACTTTTACTTGCTACTTGGAATTCAAGGATTTATTGAGATTCCGATGGCATTGGTCATGACTGACATGCTATCTCAAACGATCCTACAAAACGAGCCACTCATCCCCTTCGTGGCTAAAATCTTTGGAGAGCCGGAGTGGGCTCGCGGCGTTGCCGAGACACTGTCGATTGAGCAACGGCACATAGTAAAGTGGTGGTATATCTCTCTGGTCATCGGCATGTGGCTCGTGATGTTGCCATTCGAGATTACCCGACCGTATTACCACGTCTGGATCATGCAACGCATCAACCAAGACCTGCGGCTAGCGCTGGTCGAACGTTGGCATCAATTGTCTCTGAGCTATCACAGCGACCACCGCACTGGCGATTCCATTTACCGCATCTACCAGGACAGTGCGCAAGTCACGGCCGTAATAGGACAGCTAGTCACATGCTCGATTGGCGTTTGGCGCTACCTTCTAGCTGCCATACTCGTGGCCTTCCTCAGCCCGACGATTAGTCTGATCGCGATCACGATCGTCATTCCCGCACTGCTTCTCGCCAGATGGGCGATGCCGCGCATGCGGACCCGCAGTCTTGTCTATCGCGCAGCGACCAGCGACATCACTTCGAGAATCCAAGAATCGTTCGCCGCAATTCGCTTGATCAAGGCGTATTGTGTTGAGGATCGCGCACAACGCGAGATGGAAGACGATTCCGTCGTGGCTTTCAATGCCGCGTTTCAAGTTAGATTGATGATCGCACTTGTGACCATTCTTATGTTCACCATCGCCGGCGGCATCCTATTAACTGGCGAGTTTTTCATGGCGGTGTACGCGAATCAAGGCAACGAAGCCTTTGCCAAAGAGCTGGTCGCCGTCATTGGACTCAGCTTCACAATCTGGACGTTAGGTGCGTTCAATTGGGGTCGAGATCAATTCCACGCGACCACTAATAACGTTCGTCACATCATGCGCCAATGGCTTGCATCGCAAGACATGGCCATGGGTCTCCAGCGCGTGTTTGATATTTTGGATATCGAACCAGACGTCGTCGACTCGCCCACGGCGCAACCATTCGAGCGTTTTGAACACGCGATTGAATTCAAGGATGTGGCGTTTCAGTATCAAGACGACCGACCGGTTCTGAATAGTGTTAATTTCGCGAGTCGTCCTGGCACCATCACAGCGATCGTAGGACCCACTGGGTCTGGTAAAAGCACCATGATGGGACTGCTTCTGCGACTGTACGATCCAACCGCAGGATCAATCACGATCGACGACAGGGACCTGTGCGATTACACGGTTGAAAGTCTTAGGGCTAAGACCGCGATCGCCCTTCAGGAAAACGTGTTATTTGCCTTGTCGATCCGTGACAACATACGTTACGTTGCGCCGGATGCGTCGGATATGCAGGTCCAAACTGCAATCGGGGTCGCTTGCATGGACGACTACGTCAATAGTCTGCCTCAAGGTTTGGACACCATACTCGGAGATCGAGGTGGCAAGCTGTCGACAGGTCAACGTCAGCGCCTATCTATTGCCCGCGCTGTTGTGCGAGACACTCCAATTCTCATCCTGGATGAACCCACCGCAGCGCTGGACGCAGATACTGAGCATCGCGTAATGACGAATCTTGCCGAATGGGGAGAGAATCGCGCGATCTTCTTGATCACCCATCGCATCTCGACGATAAGACGCGCGGACAACATCCTCTATCTGGATGACGGGCGGATATTAGAAAACGGTGATCACGAGACGTTGATGAGGATCCCGAATGGTCAATATCGCAACTTCGTAGAGACTGAATTCGGATTGGCAGGAGCAGCTGCGACATGAGCGATCAAGTGGAACCACAAGTCCGAAAACCGCATGGGTTTAACGTTGAAGCCGAACGGGAACTGAACAAACGCGCCAGCGCTCTCGATGCCGATTGGGACCTCGGCTTCAAAGAGACTGTCAAGGTAATCGCGCGCGGCTGGATGATCATCAACTACGTTTGGGGGCGCTTCCTGATAAAGTGGATCTTGCTCCTAGGCGCACTCATGTACCCGGTATTCGTACTACCGTGGGGTGCAAAAATCATCGTTGACCACGTCGTTCTCAACGAGCCAATCACGAGCACGGACGGCTTCCCGATCTGGTTACATCCGTTGATTAACCACTTTATGACCGTGAGCTCGATGGAGATTCTGATCACTCTCACCGTGATCTCGATATTCCTGGTCATCCTGGTCGGCGGCTACGCTCCAGGCGCCGCCAACGACACCACAGACGGCGGCATGATCGAAGGACAGGACACTGCGACCAAGCAAGAAAACCTCACTCATGGCGGCCACAGCTTTGCCGGTGGCATCTGGGGTTATTACGAATACAAGATGAACTCCCGGTTAACACAGACCGTGAATCACATGGTTCGAGCCAAGCTATTTGAGCGTATCAAGTCAATGCCGATGACGCTGCTCGACGATCAGCGGATCGGCGATTCGGTCTATCGGGTGATGTACGACGCACCATCCATCAACCAGATTTTTTACGAAGTCATCAATCGCCCGACGCTGTCCACTTGCGTATTCGTTGCGGCGATGTTCAATCTGGTCAGCGCGTACCAACACGTCGATGCTGTCATTTGGCTGACCGGCTCGCTCTTTCCGGCCTACTTCTTGATCTCAATCCCATTTTCACGTTTTGTGCGACGCCGCCACCAAGCGAGTCGCGCGGCTGGGACGATCGTGACCAGCACGATTGAAGAGGGCATGGACAACATGCTTGCCGTGCAGAGCCTTGGTGGAAACAAGAACGAAAAGCAGCGATTTGGCACGGACAGCTCCGAATCGTTCCTGCGGTTTCGTGGAACCGTGCTTCTCGACATTCTTATCGGTCGTAGTAAGGAACTCGCGTTTCAAGTGATATTTATCGCGGTGATTTATGTCATCTCGACCAACATCATTGACGGCGCTTTGTCGCCAGGCGACTATGCGGCGATCTTCTTCTACTTCTGGTGGATGCGTGGTCCAGCTGACAGTTTTGCATCGCTGTGGATCCATCTGCAGAGCTTCGTGGCAGGTATGCGACGAGTCTTTGCGATCATGGATTTACCCCAGGAACAGAACCTTGGCAGCGCGGTCCTGCCGCCCGTTGAGACGGGCGTCGAACTACGTGGCGTAGGTTTACGGTATCCCGATGGACGTCGCGCACTAAACGATGTCTCATTAACGGCTTCAATCGGCCAGATCGTTGCGTTTGTCGGACCGACTGGCGCAGGAAAAACCAGTTTGGCGTATCTGATCCCTCGATATCACGCAGTGACCGAAGGACAGGTGTTAATTGATGGGCATGATGTTAACGACCTTGATCTCGCAAGCCTGCGAGACCAGATCACTTATGTGTTTCAAGAGACGCAGCTGTTCTCATTCTCGATTGTGGACAACATCCGATACGGAAAACCTGATGCGACCTTGGACGAGGTAATCCGCGTCGCGCAGATAGCCGGTATACACGATTTCATCGATGGTTTACCAGAAGGGTACGACACCAAGCTCGGCACGACCATGAGCAAGCTCTCAGTCGGTCAAAAGCAACGAATATCGATCGCGCGAGGTTTGCTAAGAGAGTCCAAAATCCTGATTCTCGACGAACCTACTTCAGCTTTGGATCCAGAGACCGAACAGTATCTTGTGCAGTCGCTACACGAGGCTGCCAAGGACCGGCTCGTGGTGATCATCGCACACCGCCTTTCAACTATCCGGCAAGCCGACCATATCGTGTTCCTTGAGCAAGGCGAAGTACTCGAACAAGGCGGCCACGACGAATTGATGGCGATCGATGACGGTCACTATCGCCACTTCGTGGAGCTCCAGACAGTGTCAACTGACGAGTAGCCTTCCCTCACGTTTCAAGGCACGAGTTGCTGAACGCGCCAGTCGTCACCTTCACGCTTGTAGAGCGTGCGATCATGCATTCGCGGATCTGATCGTAATTCCAATCGCTCTACTACTTCAGGTATGACAAAGACTCCGACTCCATTCGGAGGCGATTTTCGAGGCGGTGCAGTCGCGGCGTAGAGCGTTTCAAACGCGGCGAAATCGTCAATCACCGTACTCTGAGGGTGACGTTCGTAAATCGAATCCATACGTTTCGCCGCGCCGGGTTTAAGTTGCCAATGAGATTCGATAACTGCCTTAGGAATGTCCTCAAATCGCGCTTCGATCCGGTATTGGATACCAATACTCGGTAGAAAAACCAAAAGTGAACCCTGAAGACCGCGATTCAGTAGCTCAGCGTGTTTGGCGCTTGACCTACTATAAAAAAGCGCTAATCGATCGTCAATATCTCTTAAGACCAGTGTCCGTAGGGCCGCGTGACCGTTTCTACCGACGGTACCTAAAACGCATCGATCAACGAGAGGATCGTTTGCGCCTCGAGCCTCGGTTCGATCACGCGCCAGTAGGGAGATAGGATCAATGGTCATTTGGTGTTTCCACTCGGTTTTACCAACTGTCGTAGTGCTACGTGTGCTACAGACCAGAGGTCGTCCCAATCGCCGTTAAACACGAGCTCCGCCATACCGAGCGTTGACAGCGACGGCGTACTCGAATCACGGGTCAATAGCGCAATCAGATCACTAATCGCGCTGTTGTGGCCGACCACCGCTACACTGTCAACACCAACTCGATCAACGTCATCCATTGCCGTTCCAACCGCGCGAGCCAGAACCTCCACGTCATAGGTATACATTTCACCGCTTGGTTTTACTTTGCCTCTGACGAACGCATTTAAGAAGTGCGCCGTCGTGTAGGTTCGCCTTGCATCACTCGTCAGGAAGACTCTCGGTGGGTTTGATTGCGTAGCAAGAAGATTTCCCATTTCAACGCACTGACGAAAGCCGCGATAAGCGAGTTCCCGACCATGGTCAGCACGACCATGTGCCTCTGCTTTTGCGTGCCGAATCAGCCAGATATGTCTTTCAGCCAAGTGCGGTGAATTCGTCGAGTTTTACCAAATCTTACGCCACACTGATTGATGGACGACACGATGACGCGATGCGAAACCATTAAGATAACTGACTTCAACGCGAGGGCGATTGTTTCCGTATCCCGCAGTGACACCTCGTGATTCCCACGACGCACTTAAAGCGACAACTACACGCCTATGAAAACCGAACAGGATCGATCTTCTACAGCATCCGGTAATTTACCGGAAATACCCAGCGCACCCGAGTCTATTGATCATTTGCGCGAGGAGAATGCAAGACTTAGAGCTGAAATTGCGCAACTTCGTGCTCACCAAACTGATCCTCAGACGTTATCTTGGGATGCTGCAATCACGCGGGGTATCGCATATGCGGATGGCGTTTCGCATACGAGCTCACTATCTCCGGGTCGTTTGCTAAAGCAGCTAAGCGGCATCGCGAAGCAACGTCAGGAAGACGGCTTAATCCGCGACAGCGACGAATTCGACTATTTACCTAAACCTCGATCGGTTCAAGTGGAACTTGAGGCAGATTTCGTGCGCTGGGGTTATTGCTTGGTCGAGGATGCGATGTCACCTGAGCAAGTGAATGCGCAGGTAGATCGTTTGACCGAACAAGCCGCCGCTGAACGTAAGCTGAATTCAGCGATCGTGACCAGCCGCAATTCCACAGCTCAACTCGTCAACAACCTAGTACTTAAAGGGCAAGTCTTTCGCGATGCGGTAGAGTTTAAACCGGCAGCGGCACAAAGAGGCGAGCTCGTAGACGCGTTACTCACAAAGATCATGGGCGAACGATTCGGATTGGGTTGCGCACACGGGTCGATCGTGCACCAAGGCGGCGGACTTCAAGAACTACACGTCGACCAAGCCGGACTCCCGATGCCGTATCCGCCGTTTCCGTTTGGATCCTTAATCATCTGGTGTTACTCACGATTCAACCTCGAGAACGGCGCCACATACCTGGTTCCTGGCTCTCATCGAACAGCGAGTGGTGCAACGACATTCCATGACGGTGCAGACTTGGTTCATCTCGTAGAAGGCGAGCCCGGACTAGTCGCGGTATGTGCGCCGCCGGGAACCTGCATATTGACCGATACACGTGTATTGCATGGCGGCGGATTACGAACCGCACCAGGCACCCGTTACGCGATGCGTTGCCATTACAACCGAGGGTTCGTGCGCGCACTTCACGAACAGGCGTCAGTTAACCATCATGTCCCCGACGGTGTCTATGAGAAGCTCTCGCCGCGCCTCAAGCAGATGATGGGAATCGAAGCCAGTAATTCAGAACCCATTGGCGAGTTACAAAATCATGATGATGAGAACACATCGCCTTAACAACCGTAGGCATCTTGAATCCACAACCATTAGTGTGCATTGACCCGTAGTTCATTCGTATAGTTAGCGCCGATTCAACCGTCCTGCACTGTTGTAACCCCTACCCTACTCGAGAGGTGTCCTTATGGCCTCGGTAATTCGAAATTCACTCTATGCCCTCATGTCGCTGGCAATTCTTGCCGTAGCACTTCCATTGGGGGCGCAAGATCTTTGGTCGGCTGCCGCAGAAGGTGATACCAAGACGATTCGGCAGTTGCTGAAAGACGGTCAAGACGTCAATGCCCTTGACCCAAATCTAGGGTCTACCGCGTTAACTTACGCCGTTCTTCGAAACCAACCCAAAGCGGTACGACTGCTGATTAAGAACGGCGCAGACGCCACCGCTGGTGCAATGGATGGCAATACCGCCTTACACGCTGCGGTATTCCTCGGCTACGACAAGGTCACCAAAGAACTGCTTCGAGCAGGAGCAGACCCGCTTCAGGCGAACAATCAAGGACAGGTCCCTTCGGCGACAGCCGGAACAGATTGGGCATCAACACAAGCCATCGCGTCGATGCTTCAGGTAGAAGTGACAGAAGAAGAAGTGATGGCTGGACGCGAGAAAGCCACCGAGTTGATCGAAAAGCAAATCAATAAACTCGCCAGATCGGATATTTGGCTCGCGGTCTATGCGGGCAACGAACGCTATGTGAAACGACTCGTGCGTAAGCAAGAGGATTTAAATGCATTAAACGACGAGACACAGTCGACGCTCATTAATGCTGCGGCAACCTTTGGATTTGCCGGTATTGTTGACATCCTGGCAGAGGCTGGAGCGGATGTAAACGCTCGAGGCCAGGACGGCGGAACCCCACTGCTCTCCGCTGCGTTTTTCGGCCGCGCTGATACGGTTAAGACGCTGCTCGATCACGGCGCTGACAAATCACTTGCCAACAACGACGGTACGACACCGCTCGCCGCCGCAAACGCGGATATGGGTTTAGTTGACTATATTGCCGGATTGCTGAATCTTGAACTGGATTACAAAGCAGTGATTGAAGGGAAGAAAACTGCCGCTTCTCTATTGACTGCTGACTAGCTACCTCGAAAATGCCGACGGCTACGCCAAAGGGCGACCGTCGGCACCATGAAGATCGCGAACGCGATCAAACCCGGTACCCAACCACCTCCATTCGTCGAAATCAGGTTCCACACCAACATGGCAATGGCAATCTGTGCAACGTATAAAGCTGCTAGCGGGTGCATCCACCGACTCATTCGCCAGAACCCCCACGCTCCCGCGCCGTAAATCAACCAATGGATCGGTGCCGTAGCTTTAGCCCACCAGCCTGTTAGCGTAAACCCAAACCACACTTCTGCATCTTCCGCTACCGGTTTAAAGAAGATATCGAAAGGCATATAGACGAGAGTCATGTATATGCAGAAGAACCACAACAGATTCATCCACCAAGGTCTTTTTTGCCACTCGGTCACTGCTACATTTGCCATGTCGAATTGGTGGTCCTTTAGATTAATCTCGTCGAATGAACGACCCAGACTTTCCGACGCGTTAGACCGCCGATGACACACTTCGTACACTTCGCAGCGCACGTCACATTGGGTAAATGCGTTGATTTTAGAAGGCAGAGCCGCGATCGTTGGGTATCAAGAATACCCACATATCCGTAAATTCAGCGGTAAACGCAAATTCACACTCGGTCAATGGGCTGATCTCACAAGGTTAAGTCTCGAAGATGCGGGGCTCGAGGCTCGTGATGTCAACGGTCTTGTTTGCACCGAGATACGTGAGACTGTCTCTTTTACGCCGGCAACAATCGTCGAATACCTGGGTCAGCCGGTTAATTTCGCCGAACGTGTCGACCTAGGCGGGGCAAGCCCAGTAGGCATGGTCTGGCGCGCGGCAGCTGCGATTGAACTTGGTCTTGCAGATGTCGTGGTTTGTGCCTTACCGGGCCAGCCGATTCCGTCGAATCCCAATCCTGGACCGGTTGATCCTCGACGTTTCTTTCAGTCTTCGAGCGTAAATTGGGGTTCGCCTCAAGCGGAATTCGAAATCCCCTACGGAAATCTAGCGCAAAACTGCGGATATGCCATGATCGCGCAACGTTACGCAGCAGAGTATGACTACGACCCGACCGCGATGGCGAAGTTAGTTGTCGATCAGCGACGCAGTAGTGCGGTAAACCCTAACGCGGTCTTCTATGAAAAACCAGTCACGGTTGATGACGTGTTAAACAGCAGGTTGATCGCGGATCCACTACGCATGCTAGAAATCGTCATGCCTGTCGCGGGTGGCGCAGCGGTCATAGTTGCTAGCGAGGACGTTGCGAAGCGATGCAAACATCGACCTGCCTGGATCAAGGGATTCGGCGAACACCTCACGATGAAGACGCCAACATTCGCCGAAGATCTCGTTCACAGCCCGGTCGGACCTGCTTCAGCTAAGGCATTTGAGATGGCAGGTGTGGAGCGCGGCGAAATCGATGCGTGCCAAATTTATGACTGCTATACGATCACGGTACTGCTTACGTTGGAAGATGCTGGATTCTGCGGGAAAGGCGAAGGGATGGAATTCATTCGAACCCATGATCTGTCGTGCTTCGGCGACTTCCCCGTGAACTCCGGTGGTGGTCAACTAGGAATGGGACAAGCGGCGGGCTCAGGCGGCATGACGCAAGTTATCGAGGGCGCTCGACAAATCATGGGCCGCGCCGAGAAACGCCAGTTATCGCGCTGCGATTCCGTCTATGTGTCTGGAACTGGCGGCATTATGAGTGAACAAGCAGCATTGATATTGCAGGGTGACTAAATTGGATCTCACGAAACCCTACCCTACGCCAACACCTGAGACCGAGCCATTCTGGCAGGGATTACGCAACGAGCGAGTTCTGTTACAAAAGTGCGATGACTGCGGCACCTGGATCTTTTATCCTCGATCCAATTGCTCTAACTGCCTAAGTACAAATCTATCGTGGCGCGAAGTCAGTGGGGAAGGCACGCTCTACACGTTCACGGTGACTCGACAAGCAACTGCGCCACACTTTGTCGACGAAGTGCCACAATTAATCGCGATGATCGACCTTGATGAAGGCGTCCGACTTACTTCTACATTAATCGCCGATGAAACGACGAAGATCAGCATCGGCGCTAAAGTGATTCCAGAGTTTGATCACATAAACGAAGAGGTGACGCTTTTGCGCTACCGTTTGGCTTAGTCCCAAATTCCGAAGAAATCCTCGAACGCTTGGAACTGTCCGCCTGAAACAGCAGAAGGCACAATGATCGGTGTCTTGATACCCGCGTCGTACCACGCCTCAATGCCGTCGCGCACCTGAGTTTTCGTGCCGAATAACGTTGTATCGGCCAACCAACGGTCGGTCAGATAGCGTGGCACTTGATCGAGGTCGTTTGACTTCATGCACGCTTCTACACCTTCCATTTCTTCAACGAAACCGGCTTCTTTCCAATAGTTCCGATAGTTTGGGAGCAGCGCATAGCTAGTGAGCGTCCGTCGATTCACCTCCGCTGCGGCTTGTACGTCATCGTTGATACAGGTTGGAATCATGTTCCCAATAAAAAATCCTTCTCCCTCTCGGTTTTCATCCGATAGCACACTTAGCGATTCGCTCATGTGCGATCTTGCACCGTTCGCAAAGACCATACCTTCAGCGATTTCTTGAGCCAGCTGAATCATCTTAGTACGCAAGGTGGCAAGGAGGATCGGCGGCAACTCGCCGGCACGTGGTACAGCTCTTAGATCCGATACGAATTGACGAATGTCGCTCAGAGGTTTGCCTTGCGTGATTCCCAATCTCTTCATTGCGGGTTCATGGCTTACACCAATGCCGAAGCGAAAACGACCTTCCGATATCTCATGGATGAAGCTTGCCGCTTGCGCGAAATCTTGTACTTGGCGCGTGTAAATGGGTGTAATCGTCGTGCCAAATGGGATGCGGGCTGTTCTAGAGGATAACGCCGTACACAGTGCAAGGCTATCCGACATACTAGGACCGTAGATTCCCGCAAAGCCGCCGCTTTCAATGCGCTCCACAAGTTCAAGCGTTCGTATTCGGCGACCAGGAACGGCCGCGAGACTAAGAGCTGGTTTACGCATAAGATCTCCTAAATCTAGATGGAATTCCGATTCGTCGACCGAATCGCGGCGCCTCGGAAAGATTCACTTTAAAGTGCTTTTATAAAAGCATCGTTTTGAGTACGCGTACCGATCGTGACGCGAAGGCGATCGTACAACCTCGTCGTCTTAAAGTACCTCACAAGAATGTTTGAATCACGCAAACGTTCATAGGTATCACCTAAACTGGCTTTGTCGCGTCTTTGCGGCAGGACGAAGTTGGCTTGAGAATCCGGAACGTTGAATCCACGCTCCCTCAGCACATCGCTAACTCGTTGTCTCTCCAAGCGCACGACTTCCCATGTTTTCCGCGCATGTTCTTGATCTCCGAATGCTGCCAATGCCACAATCTGTGAAATACAGTTCACGTTGTAACTGTCTCGTACCTTCGTCGCGAGTTCCTCGATAAAAGACTCCTCACCGAGAAGATACCCGACACGGGCACCGGCCAGTGAATATCCCTTCGAGAACGTGCGAAGTAGCAAAAGGTTTCTATGCCGAGCGAGTAACGGCACAAGGTCGTGCTTGAGGGCGGGTTCAATAAAGTCCACATACGCTTCGTCTATAAGTAACGGACCTCGGAATCGGGCCGCAAATGCATCAACTTCCTGCGCGGTTAGCAACACACCACTCGGTGCATTTGGATTTGGTATGCACACGAGGCGTGCACGTTGTCCGATGCAACGACGCGCCGCTTCGGCATCGGGGCGGAAATCGTGACCTAACTCCATCGGCAGCCAACGTGCATTTAGCACGTTCGCAATAACGGGGTAAAGTGAATAACCCGGTTCCGATGAGACCATCACGTCATTTCGTGTCAAGCATGCGGTGGCAACAAGACGTATTGCTTCGTCTCCACCGTTCGTGATGAGCACCTGTCCACTCGTCAAACCAAATCGCGCAGCGATGTGCTCGCGCAACACGGACGACGTGGCGTCTGGATAACGGCGTAATTCCTCCAAATCTAAATTAACAAGCGTCTCGCGAATCTTGGGACTTGGCGGGAACGGGTTTTCGTTGGTATTCAGCTTGACGATAGATCGGTCGCTTGGCTGCTCGCCGTATGTGTATCCGCGCATTGCTCGAATGTGGTCAGCTATAAAGCTCACGACGCGCTTGTTTCGCCTTCAGGTACAGTGTTTCCTAATAGATCACTCAGCCAACGAGCTCCAGGATTCGCTTCGGCGGCGATCTTGATTGTCATGGTGATCGGGACCGAGAGTAGCATCCCAACAGTGCCAAACATGTATCCCCAAAAAATCAACGACAAAAAGACGACCAGCGTGGATAGACCAAGACGTTCACCCATAAACCTCGGCTCAATAAAACTGCCAACGAGAACATTGACGCCAACGAACAACGCGACCACCCCAAGTGCCGAACCCATCCCAAGCTGGACAAGAGCGACTAGGACCGCCGGTAGAGCCGCAATGATGCTTCCGATATTCGGAATGTAATTCAGGATAAACGCCAGCAGTCCCCACAGAATCGGAAAGTCGACGCCGAGTAACCAAGTGCCAGTCGCGATCAATATTCCGGTACCCAAACTATGGATAGTCTTGATGACTATGTAGTGATGAATGTTGGTGGCAAATGAATCAAGCCAAGTTCGTTCCGATTCTGTCGGATTGAGCAGATTTCGCATCTTTCTCGTCAGCGCTGTGCTTTCAATCAGGATGAGAACGAACACCAACAGAATCAGAAAACTGTTGGAAACGAGATTCCCGATTCCCGTGAGCGTCTGACTAGCAAGGGAAAAGATCGTTGCGGCGTCAAGAATCTCCTCAAGGTTCAGCGCGGTCGGCAATCCAAACTGAATCAATGTCGGCTCCCATGCCTCAAGCATCGCGTTGAGTTTGGTGACATATTCCGGTTGCTTGGCGTAGAGTTGCTGAGCAGACTCAACGACGACGGCACCTAACGTGATCATGAGGAGGACCAAGACCACAAGCGTGATGCTAATGGCAAGCCATGCAGGTACCCGCTTCGAGATAAGCCAACCAACTGGTGCCGCAACGAGTGTCGCAATGAACACAGCTAGTAGCAGCGGCGTGACGATGACCGCTGCAATTTTCAATCCAGCCAGAATGACAATCAAACACGCAGCGGCAACCAGGAACTTGAGCCCCGGTGTCATTTCAGTCAAGCCCAGTCGCCTCGATTCTGAAGGCTGGGTAGCTGAGTTCGAACGCGTTCTACTTCACTTGGGTCGATTTCAACAACCGCGTGATCATCTCGCTCCTCCTGGCACTCAGCAATGACGAGACCCCACGGATCCGCAACCAGTGCATGTCCATATGACCTCCGATTTCGATGATTGTGGTCCCCATACTGTGCCGGTGCAATCACGTAGGACTGACATTCGATCGCACGCGATCGCAGTAGAACATGCCAATGGTCTTTACCTGTTGTTTTGACAAAGGCAGAGGGGACGGCGAGCGCCGTCGCACCTTTATCTACCAGATCCTGATACAACCGCGGAAATCGAACGTCGTAGCACACCGAGAGACCAAGTGTACCGAAAGGTAATTCCGTGGTAACCGCGGAATCACCAGGCGACGTATTCCGAGACTCGAGCATCCTCGTGCCGTCAGGTAGGTCGACATCAAAAAGGTGAATCTTGCGGTACGCAGCCGCAATCTGACCGTCTGGTGTCAAATGAAGGCAGGTGTTGTATGCTCGTTCGTTCGGCGCTTTCTCCGGAAAACCACCCGCGATCACATGCACCTTGTGGTCTATGGCAATACGCCGACAGCTATCCAACATCGGCCCACCGGTACTCAGGTCCTCCAACATCGGCAACCGCGCACGATCCGAGCCGATGTAAGCGAATGCTTCGGGTAAAAAAACGACCTCTGCGCCATCTTCCACTGCGCGTCGACTAAGTGACTCTGTCGTCGCCAAATTCCTCGGCACATCCGACGTAGCACAAAGTTGCACGATCCCTACACGAGTCTTATCTGGCATAACGTATTTCCATGGCTGCGGTACCGACGCGTTCTTCTGACTATCAAATCGTACAGGTACGTGGTGGGTTCCTCAAGCTCAGGCTAGCTCAGGTCGTACGATGGCATCGTGCAGTCTAGTTTTTTGCCAAGCAGTTCCTCAAGTTCAGGAAGGACGAAGCCATCAGATTCCGAAACGAAGCTGATTGATATACCCTCCGCGCCTGCTCGTCCGGTACGACCGATGCGATGCACATAGTCCTCAACGATGTCGGGCAGATCGTAGTTGATAACGTGCGTGATCCCTTCGACATGAAGTCCACGTCCGGCGACGTCAGTCGCGACGATGTGTCTGGTTTTACCGTTTTTAAAGCGACTTAGCGCAGCTGTGCGTTTGCGTTGCGGCATATCACCTGAAAGACCTTCACAGCTAACGTTCCGTTTCTGCAACGACTTCATGACTTTTTTCACTTCTGAGCGCCGATTTACGAAGATCAAAGTCCGGGATGGATTGCTTCGAGTCATGAATTCAAACAGGATCTGTGGTTTCTCATCTCGACCTACGATCCAGAAGCGTTGATCAATCGAATCTGCCGCGATGGACTCTGAAGGAATCTCAATTCGAACCGGTTCAAACATCCATTGGTCTATCAATCGTCGTACATCGTCATTGAATGTCGCACTGAAGAACATAGTTTGGCGACGCCGACGTTCGGGAGTCTGACGTACGATGCGACGTACATCTGGAATAAACCCCATATCAAGCATCCGATCCGCTTCGTCGATCACGAGGATCTCTACACGACTCAAATCAAGGAGACCTTGTCCCATGAAATCGAGTAGCCGCCCTGGCGTGGCGATGATGACCTCAATCGGGTGCTTCGTCAATTTGTCGTGCTGTTCTTTCATTTTCTTGCCACCCACGACTGCCAAACTACGGATCTTCGTGTGTTTGCTTAGCGCGTTCATATCCTGCTTGATCTGCATTGTTAGTTCGCGCGTTGGCGCAAGGATTAGGGCCCGTGGCGACCCAATTGGATTAGCTTGTTGGAGCGGAAATTCAATATGTTGGGACAGGATTGTCGCGAGGAATGCGGCTGTCTTGCCGGTACCGGTATTAGCTTGAGCACATACGTCATGTTGAGATAGACTGTAAGGCAGCACCTGGCTTTGAACCGGCGTACATGCCTTGAACTCGAGCTCATCAATCGCCTGCTGCACACTTGTAGGCAACCCTAATTCGCTAAACGACAGAAGGTCGTTTACTTCAGCAGTACTTTGATCCATTTCACTCGACCCGGGCGTTCGCCCTGAAGTTGGGTCCGACGGTACAGATTCCAGGTTAACGACGCGCGGCCGCTAAGCGAACGCTCATGCCGACAATTGTCATCGCCGCTTCGACCTCCTCGACACTCGCAAAGGTCGGAGCGATTCGGATATTCGCATCGTTAGGATCATTCCCGTACGGATACGTCGCACCCGCTGCCGTCAGTTGGAGTCCTGCGGAGCCTGCTAGCGCCACCACTTCCTTAGCCAAGCCATTTGGTACGTCCAGAGAAACAAAATACCCACCAGTTGGTTGTGTCCACGTCGCAAGACCCGTATTACCAAGCTGTTCTTGTAGTCCTTTCTCGGTAGCTTCAAACAACGGACGGACAATCGCGGCGTGTTTCTGCATGTGCTCTGCAAGGCGCTTCCGATCCGGTAGGAACCGGGCATGCCGCAGCTGATTGACTTTGTCGAATCCAATGATCATGACGGAAAGCCGTGCTTCAAGATCACTCAATAACCGATTACCGCTCGCCAAGAATGCGACTCCCGCTCCCGCGTGCGTTATTTTTGAAGTTGATGCGAACGCGACGATCCGATCTAACGTTTCGGCGGCAACCGCATGATCGAAAATTGATGATAGCGCGACCGGTTCAGTTCCGAAATCGTGCACCGAATACGCGTTATCCCAAAACACAAAGAAAGGACTTGAATGGGCATCCGAGCGCAACCGTGGGAGATTGGCAATACGTCGAACAACTGATTCTGAGTAGGTACATCCCGTTGGATTTGAGTGTTTCGGCACGCACCACATGATCGAAGTGCTCGGATCATTTAGGACAAGGTCTTCGACCTGGTCCATGTCTGGACCATCATCGTTCAAGTCGACGCAAACCATTTCTACACCGAGGAACTCGGTCGCTGCGAAGTGTCGGTCGTAACCAGGCACTGGGCAGATTGCTTTACATGGTTTCTCACGCAGCGGTCCGGATCCTGCTAAGCCGTAATTTACGATAGTTTCGAGTACGAAGTACATTAGCTGCAGACTCGAGTTACCGGCGGCCATGATCAGTTCTGCCGGATAGTCCGTCAGGTTAGAACCTAGTTCACAACACTCGGGGATACCTCGCAACCCGCCGTAGTTTCGCGCGTCCGCACCGTCAGAACACATGAAATTTCCATCAAGGATGCCATCAAGCGAATCCGAAAGCGCAACCTGTGCTGTGCCAGGCTTCCCTCGTGTCAAATTGAGCGAAAGCTCTCGTTCAACTAAATTGGCGAACTCACGTTCCAGCGTCTGACGATTCATGAAAACACGCGTAAGCCCGTGGATTCCTCGATCCCTAACATGATGTTCAAATTCTGAACCGCGGCCGCAGCAGCACCTTTACCTAGATTGTCAAGGACTGCGCACACGACAGCGTCGCTGCGATTGGCTGAGACTAACAAATCAACGCGATTCGTGCCATTGCATAGAGTAGCGCTTAGAAATCCTTCTTCAAGCACCTCGCCTCCACCCGTGGGCAACACCCGAACAAACCGTTCGTGCCCATACGCCGCTATCCACGCGTCAACGATCGCCTCTGCAGCAACGCTGGGCAATGCGAACTTTACGACCATCCCGCGATAGAACGGTCCAACCGCCGGCAGGAAGATTGGCGGGACTTCAAGTCGCGCGTGGCATTGCATCTCGGGCATGTGCTTGTGATCTAAGTTGAGCGCATATACCCGCGTGTCCAGAAGTTGATCACCATGCAACTCATAGCGAGAGATCAATTTCTTTCCGCCGCCGGAATAACCAGAGACCGCATGAACCTGAAGCTGTTGTGAAGGTGACACGATGCCGTGTTCAACAAGGGGGCGCACGGCAAGCAGAAAACCGGTGGGATAGCATCCGGGATTCGATACGTACTGACTGCTCGCGATTGCGGGTCGCACGTGCGATGCCAACTCAGGCAAGCCGTATACCCATTCTCGCGCGGTACGATGCGCCGTGCTCGCGTCCAGATAGCGTGCTTTGGGGTCTAGTTCAATCGCTTCACGCGCCGCGGTATCAGGTAAACAAAGCACCACCACATCCGCTTCAGCGTATCGCTCTCGCTTGTAAGCAAGATCTTTTCTGTACCGTTGGCTGACTGGAACGACTTCAATATCGTCGCGAGCGTTAAGGTGCCCGTAGATTTCGAGCCCGGTCGTACCTTCCTGACCGTCGATAAATACTTTAGATCCCATAGGACACGTCGTTTGACCGGGCAGCGACCCTTCTGAATTAAAGGGTTAACAATGAATGAGAGGCTTGCTTCTTGCGACGTCGAGGTATTGTCGCGCAGGAAAAATTATGCACTGCGGAAGAATCGCTAGCCTTCTTCCCCTAACTTGAGACTTAGCAGCTTGACGTTCGTTCTGTGCCAGAACACTGCCGAGCTGACATAACTTCGACGAACAATATTAGAAAGAAAGCTATTCGGTGCATGCCTTAACAAAACTACATCTTTATGTTATAATATATTTGAGTCGCCTCCATTATTCGAATTACATCGGATGCACCTTGAAATCTACGATCCTGACCCCACATATAAGGTAAGGTCGCGTTCCGATAGATGAGGACTGATTTTTGAAATATCGTGAACTTTTTCCTGACGCAGTTGTCTCATGGGCAACCAAAAGTTGGATTTCGCAAAACGTGGCGCATACCTGCATGCTTACTCGGGCTGGTCGCATGACCCGTCTAGGGCCGCATTTGCGCGGGATCTGGGAGGGGAGACAAACACCAATCTGAAGGCTGCATCGAAAGATCAAGCGTTGACGCGTCGACTGCCATATGGTCATCGCTTAACCAAGTAGGCAATGTATTCACGAATGTGTTGGACGACAGAAGAAAGAAGAGGTAAGAACGATGAGCGTTTACTACAGTAAAGAACAGATAAATCAAGATGCGATTGCGGGCATCGATTACAAAGATCTAGTTGATGAATTACGACTCCGTCCAGAGCCGGAAGACCTAATTTCTATTCAGGATATCCTCGATCTATTTAACGGCGAGATCGCTATCGACGATCCAAGAATCGACGACTTGCTCTCGCGGCTAGCCACCGATGGTTTTGCCATAAGCGAACCAGACGACGAAATCGAGGCACATCTTCGGAAGGCTGAAGCCAGTATCCGCGACAACGTGCATATCTACATGCGAGAGTTGTCGAGGCTGGATCTTCTTTCTCGCGATGAAGAACTCGCGTTAGCACGTGCTCGAAATCATGGTATGAGCGAAGTACTGACGGCGTTAGCGACGATTCGACCCGTCGTAGAACACGCGCGTACGTTATTTGAAACTCATTTCGACTCGGGACGTTTAGATCGATATGTCGCTGGCTATCTTGACGTTGTTGACGAGTTGCCAAAAGTAAACGTGGTCGCAAGCAACGCGCCCCGTGACACAAAAGGCAAGCCACCCAACCTCGACCAAGCTCACACTCGATTTAAGCGATTCACGAAAGCGATGGATGCGTTCTATGCCCAACCGAAGCATCGACGAACCGTGAATACGGGTAAAGAGCTTGAAAATGCGTTTGGCTATTTCAAGTTCACGATGCCTCACTACCTCGACTTCGTGCAAATGTTCAGAGCCAAGATGGCGCCACTGGAGTCAGCACGGTCGAAGTTACGGAAGATTGTTAGAACGGCTGGGATTTCTTCGAGTGTCTATGCGAACGAATTCGAACCGAACATTACCGGTCGTCGGTGGCTTACGTTAGTCGCCGCGCAATCGAAGCGCGCTCGCGAAGTGCTCGGACGTCACGCTAACAAAATCTCAGAATTGAGATCTCAAGTACGCGCTGTCGAAAAGGAGCTCGGACACAGTACCGAAGAGCTACTCGAAATAAAACGTCGGGTCAAGAAAGGTGAGTCGCGAGTGAATGCCGCTACCGAAGGACTTGCTGTGGGAAACCTTCGTCTCGTCATGTCAATCGCGCAGAAGTTCAAGAACCGCGGCGTCGAGGAAGAAGACCTAATCCAAGAAGGAAATGTGGGTCTGATTCGAGCGATCGAAAAGTTCGACTATACCCGCGGTTTCAAGTTCTCGACGTATGCCACCTGGTGGATTCGACAAGCGGTCACGCGCGCACTTGGTGAATACGGACGCACGGTGCGATTACCAGCCAACGTAAACCAGGACATGAAGAAGGTCTACCGCGCACAGCGACAACTGACGCAGGAGCTTCTACGTGAACCAACGCCGGACGAGATCGGCGCACGCATCGACAAAACCGCGAAGCAAGTGCGAGATGTGTTCAACTACACCCGCGAACTTCGAGGTCTCGATGCGCCAATCGGTGACGACGACGATGGGACCACGTTTGGCAACATGATCGCAGACGAAAACGTCCGTTCTCCGGAAGACGAAGCAGTTGATGCAAGTCGGCCTTCGGTCATTGCGAGAGCGCTCGCTGTGCTCGACGCCCGTGAGCAAATGGTGATGGCGATGAATTTCGGCATAAATCGAGCGGACTCCATGACGTTTACGCAAATTGCTGAAGAATTGCATGTCTCACGCGAACGTGTGCGACAAATCCATATGTCGGCACTCAAAAAGCTGCGATTAAGCCCGATGTCGAAGTCGCTAGAGCCTTATTTACGTTAAAGGTTTGACGCGATACCGAATCCGTGCGAGCACGGGTTCGGTTCTTCGAAACAATCCCAATTAGCTCTACGGATTTGCCGACGGCGCTCCGTGAGATGATGCCGCGTTTACCACCTCGGTGAGATAACACGTTCGTGTCGCAACGACTGAGTGAGCTAACGCAACTCTGATCGCCTCAAATAGGTCTCGCGAAATAACCGCTCAGAACCTTCGCAGTTACGATGCTTTGAATGACGTCACCCCTAACGTAAAGCCGGCTCATGACAGCTCAAACCGGACCTTCGGATCATGGATACACCGGTGCAAACGCTCACTATGATGTCAATCGACATACACGATGTGTCAAGAGCATTCCGACAGAGTGATTCCTCAGCAAATGCGCCTTATTCGAATTGACTTCAGTTCGGTGTATTAGCGCTCGTTAAACTTCATTCAAAGATTGATTTCTCAAATCGGGACCGTTTGGATTGTGCGTCGCTTGATTTGTGAATACACTTTTCCCAATCGCTCATGCCAAACCTGTAGCGATCTACTTGTTAAAGATTAGGAGGATGGTGAAGCTACCATCCCGTTGCGCGTCGAATGCCAAGTTCAGAAACTGACTCCCAGCTGACCAATTCATTTGATAGCAAGGACAACCCACCTACCGAATTAATTACGTTTCTTGAGCGAGCTCGCGAACAGGGCTACGTCACGTATGAGGAAATTACCGACTTTATTGATGTCGGCGAGGATGACAGCGATATCGGTCTCATCTTCGAAGAGTTCGTCGCTGACATCAAAGACGCTGGCATACGTGTATTTGAAACCCCGCCTACTGAAGAAGATCTGCTCCAAGGCAATGATCCGTCTTCAAGTGACGACGACGAGCTGGAAGAAGAACAGCTCAGCGCAGCCCTCATTGCAATCGAGAAAAACGTCACGGGTCGTACCACCGATCCGCTTCGCATGTACATGCGCGAAATGGGAGCAGTTGGATTGCTCACCCGCGACGAAGAAATTGAGATTGCGCGTCGACTTGAATCGGGCATTAGCGATGAGCTAGAGGCGCTAGCCTTCTTTCCCGGAGTCGTCGAATACATCTTGAATGTCTACGAGGATGTCACGAAACGCAACAAACTAGGCGAGTTGCTTGTTGGCTATCTCGATCCTATGGAGCATGTACCCCAGGCGAAGCAGATTGACGCGAACACGCCTAAGGATCCTAGCCAGACGAACAAGCGCAAAGGACCGGATGTTGTTGAAGCAAAGAAGCGCTTCACCAAACTACGCCGCGCCTATCGAAAGGCGCAACGAGTCATCGCGACACAAAACTCGTGGCAAAGCGAAGAATCGAAGAAAGCGCTAGGCACACTTGCTCGGATCTTTAAGTTCTTCAAGTTCACTCAGCCTCATCACGATCACATCTGCGAAATGGCGGAGTTGTCATGGCAACGCGTCCGGCAACAGGAACGTGAGTTACGAAAGCTCGTCAGACGGTGTCGAATGTCGCTCGAGGTCTTCCAAAAGGAATTTGAGGGGAAGGAATCATCATCCGCGTGGCTCAAGCGTCATATCAAAGCTAATCACCCATACAGTAAACGACTTGCGAAATACGAAATCGAGTTGTCACGCGCACATCGCTGTATCCGTGAAGAGGAAACTGATCAACGCTACTCCGTTAATGCAATGAAGCGAAAGTCGACGATCTCGCAAGATCGTCGCTTAAGCATGGCTCACAACCACACGACGTATGCCTCGATCTGTGAGATTCATCAGCGCGTTCGAACGGGCCGTAAAAAACGCAGCCTAGCGAAAAACAACATGGTCGAAGCGAATCTCCGACTTGTGATGTCTATCGCTAAGAAATACACCAATCGAGGCTTGCACTTCCTTGATTTAATCGAAGAAGGCAATCTCGGTCTCATGAAAGCGGTCGATAAGTTCGAGTATCGTCGCGGATTTAAGTTCTCAACCTATGCAACGTGGTGGATCAGACAGGCGATCACGCGATCCATTGCCGACCACGCTCGCACCATTCGTGTTCCGGTACACATGATCGAGACAATCAATAAGCTCAACCGCGTCACACGACAGATGACGCAAGAGCTGGGTCGGGAACCAAACTCGGAAGAGCTAGCAGAACGCATGGAGATCAACGACGATCGCGTGCGACGTGTGCAAGAAATCGGGCGCGAACCCGTTTCCATGGAACGACCATTAGGTGAAGATGGCGACGCAACGGTTGGTGATTTCATTGAAGATAACAACACCAGAACCCCTATAGACGTCACCGCCTATGAGAATCTTCGCAATGTGATAGAAGTGATCCTCAACGAGCTGGACCCGCGCGAACGCCAAGTACTCTGCATGCGATTTGGTATTGGGATGAACCAGGACCATACGCTAGAGGAAGTCGGCAAACAATTCGACGTCACGCGTGAACGCATTCGTCAAATCGAAGCCACCGCGATGCGTCGAATTCAAAACTCACTAGCGGCGAAAGTGCTCGCAGAAGATTTCATTCATCTAACCTAAGCCGTCTTACTGCTTAAAATTACTCGCCCTAAAAATCTGAGCCAGTACATGCCCTCAATTAAGGTTCGAGACAGCGAATCATTCGATTTGGCCTTACGAAGGTTTAAGCGAGCTTGCGAAAAAGCAGGGATATTGTCAGAGGCACGCCGACGCGAGTACTACGAGAAACCAACCACGGTGCGTAAACGTAAGGAAGCTGCGGCAAAGAAACGACTGCAGAAGAAAATCAGTCGCGAAGCCCGTAGATTTGAGCGGCTTCACTAATTACTTAACACTTAGGCTCTGACGAGAGCAGCGCACGTGACTTGTGCATCGTGTGGCACGATTCTTAATTAACAGATCGTTCGTCTCACCTTATATTTAGCGGCTGATGGCGGACCCAGCTACAAACCGACCCGGTTACTTTGGACGCGAGTTCCTCGACCAACTAACGCAACGTATCGATGGCCCAGCATTTCTAAGCCGGTTTCTTAAAGTCGAGAAAAGCGGCGACCGCTATCGCGCCGTGTGTCCTTTTCACAAGGACTCCAAACCTTCGTTCTATATTCGCAACGACGGCAGTTTCTATTGCTTCGGATGTCAGAAGAATGGTTCCGTATTCAACTTCTTGATGGAACACAACGGCGATAGCTTTCCAGACGCTGTAAAGGAAGTCGCGCAATTTCTAGGCGTTCCTCTCCCAGAACGTCGAGGTGGTACTGAGCTAACCGAAGAACAGCGTGCACTGCTTGATGTCCTCGATAAAAGCGCTAGGTTCTTCAGACAGCAGCTTGAACAAGCGGGTCGCGATTCAACGGTCAAACGCTACCTTCAGAAACGCGGGATTGACCGGACTGCCGTCGAGCGGTTTCAAATCGGCTTCGCGCCTAACTCATGGACCGGTTTAAAAGACCATTTCAACGACACGAGTGAACAGCTGCTTATTGATGCAGATGTGCTGGTCAACAATGCTGAGAGGAATTCGATCTATGACCGTTATCGAAACCGACTGATTTTCCCAATACGAAATCGTCAGGGCAATGTGGTCGGATTCGGTGGCCGAGTACTCGACGAAGATGTAGAGCCTAAGTATTTGAACACCAAACAAACTAAGGTGTTCTCTAAGAGTCGTGAACTGTACGGAATGTTTGAGGCGTTGCAGTCCGCACGGCGTCCTGAGCGACTAATCCTCGTTGAGGGATACATGGATGTGGTCGCACTCGCTCAGAATGGAATTCCAAACGCCGTTGCCGCACTCGGCACCGCATCGAACGATGCACACTTCCAAACGATGTTCTGGTTTACGAACGAAGTCGTTTGCTGCTTCGACGGTGACGATGCAGGGCGAACCGCTGCCAAACGAGCACTCGAATCGGCTTTAGCAGCTTTGACTGATGAGAAATCGGTGAAGTTTGTGTTCCTTCCCGATGGGGAAGACCCAGATAGCTTTGTCAGAGCGAACGGTACGAAAACGTTCCAAGATCTAATTAACAATGCACAGCACGTCGCTGACTATTTCGTCGATACGCTTCTCGAGACTAACGATCGGAGCTTTTCAAGTATCGAACAGAAGGCGAAGTTCGTGGATAGAGCCAAAGCTCTGATTCGTGGCGTTAAACACGATTCGTTTCGCGCCATACTCGCTCAGGAAGTCGCTAGATGCTTCCCGGACGACGTGAACATGGAACAGCTACTCGCTCCAGCATCTCCGGAACAAGAACCCGTCGTTCCTCCATTTGACGACGGTCATATGGACGAATGGCACGAACCTGAGCCTGCTATCAGTCGATCCGAGCGTTTTTACGATGAGATCAATACCCGACGGCGCGTAAGTCAATTACTCTGCGCGCCTCGGATTTGGGGAAGCCTGTCGAATCATCGAGACCTCTTAATCCGACTCACCAAAGTTGCGAAGGATGATCCGATGACACGACTTTGGTCAGAGATCGACCGTCACGGTTTTACCGACGTTGGTGGGTTAATCAACTCATTCCAAGATGATGAGTGGTTTGCGAGATATCTGTCCGAAACGTATGACCAATCGAACGCGCACGCAATGGTGGATGCCGACGAGACGCTTGAGCAGTTTGTCGATGGCGTTGATTCGTTTATTACCGCAAAAGAGACGGAAGTTGAGCGCAGGTCCCAACTGAAACGATTGAGTCGAGCAAGAGACGACGAAGAGGGAACTTAACCGAGGTACAGTTAGACTGGAAATACCCAGTCGTCGATTACGTTAATTCGACCTCGTGAGAGCTCGTATTTAATTTACATTCGTTGGATAATTCGGGAAATTGAGACTAAATTGCGTGTCAAACGTTGAGCGCGGTAAATTCGTAGGCGGATTACTTTCTACGTGAAAACCTTCGAACAAGCAGTAGACCATCTAAGCCAATACGTGGCAGAGGATGGGCGTGTCTCGATGAATGACATTTGCGCGTTCGCTCGTCTACATACAGATTTACATGATGAGCAGTATTCAGAGCTCGCTCATCGATTGATTGAGATCGGCATCGATGTCGTCGGCTTTGAGCGCGACGAAGAAGCAAGAATCGTTGAAGAGATCGAAGAGCGCGAACGGGGATCAGTTCGAGAAAACACTCAGATCTATATGCGGGACGTAGGCGGGTTCAACCTACTCTCCCGAGACGAAGAACTAGCCTACGCGCGAGCGATGAACGCGGCCATGAGCGAAGCGCTTGCGGCAATTGCGCCTGTCAAGTGCGTGAACGAAAGATCTCGCGAATTAATGACGAGACATCTAGAGAACGGCCAGTTAAACCGGCTCTTTGCAGGATTCCTGGATCATGTAGAGGATCTGCCGGAAGTTGAACGTCCTAACGGGAACTCCGGGAATAATGAACGCGAAGATCCGATAAACCAAGAAACTTTACGGCAACGAATCAAGCTCTTCGAATCTACTTCAGCCGCTTACTTTGCCACGCCAGAAAACAAACGGAAACGCGAACTACGAACCGGGCTCGAAGATTCGTTTCGTCTGTTCAAATTCGCAACCAACCATTACACGGCTCTTCTCGACACCTTTAAGGATCTCGTCGCAAAGACCGAGAACGCCCTTGCACGTGTCAAGTCAATTTGTCTTACGGCTGGTATGTCAGACACCGCGTACCTCGAATACATCCAGCCTCGCTTGACGATGCACCCGCTCGGAGACGTAATCGACGATCTACCAATTGATGAGCGCAGGAATCTAATCGCGCACATGCACATCATCGAACGATCACACCGGACACTACACACTGTTGAGAAACAAAGTGGTTTGACGTATGTTGAGATCCTTGGCCGCGATCGGCTTCTAAGTGACGCTATTCGCAAATTCCGAATAGCGAAGAATGGGCTTATCTCGGGCAATCTAAGGCTAGTGATGCGCGTTGCACAAACCTATAGCAGTCACGGCGCGTTCTTACTCGATCTCATTCAGGAAGGAAATCTCGGTCTAATCCGCGCAGCAGAGAAGTACGACTACACTCGCGGGTTCAAGTTCTCAACGTACGCAACTTGGTGGATTCGTCAGGCGATTACCCAGGCACTGAACGAGTTTGGACGTACCGTGAAGTTGCCTACGAGTCTGACGCAATCCATCCGCACTGTCGGACGCGCCCGCATGCGATTAACGCAAACGCTCGGACGCGAACCGAAGCTAGGTGAACTAGCAGACGAAACAGGACTAAGCGTGCAGCAGGTTCGCGATGTTGTCCTCTATGAGCACAACGCCGTCTCGATCGACGAGCCAAATAGTGATGAAGACGACACGACCCTTGTAGATACGCTCGTCAGTGAGAGCGTGCCATCGCCAGAACAATTGGCTCTGGAACAGGGACTACGTGACGCCGTAGAGCTGACACTAGCGGATCTCACGACTCGAGAGACGCAGATTTTGTCGTTGCGGTATGGGATCGGGCGTACGTCAGATATGTCCACAGCAGAGATTGCCCGCGAACTTGGAATCTCCAGTAATCGTGTACGACAGATTACGGTGAAGGCGCTTCGTCGCCTACGACAACCAAGATATACACCATTGTTGGAACCGTATTTATAGAACCTTTCTCAGGTGTGGTTGCCAGCGTGACTTTTTATACGAAAAAAGGAATTTCGCTAACGAAATAATCAGAATCACCTAAACTTTAGAATGTAATCGCAAAAACACCTTTTGATCTGGTACAAACTTTCATACATACAGTTTGTGCTAGTCGAAGCTAGCAAAGTCCTGAGATCATTGAATTGCGGGTCGAACGTCAAGGTCCGTGCTCTCAACGTGACTGGGCCACTCGATTAATGACACCTACAGCTAGATTCCATATTTTGGTCGGACCCCTCACTTTAAAGTTCACACCATACATATGTATGAACCTAAATCGGGTTCGAATCGTCAATCTGTCACGTAAGACAAGCACTGACCAATCAATCCAGCTATTTTGTTTCAAAATGGTGCAGACAAATACGCACCATCATCTTCCCGTTTTCCTTCTTAAAATAGCGCCTCTTCTCCAAATTCCTAGAGACGCATGGCAAAGCAGGCCCGGGCTACCTCAATCCAAGATTCCCAGCAAACGGCGATAGCAACACGCGAAAGCACCGATTCCGTTACCGACTCAATTGAGTTCTTGGCGAAAGCTCGAGAACAAGGCTATGTGACCTACGAGGAGATTACGGACTTTATCGATGTAGGCGATGACGATAGCGACATAAGTGTTGTATTCGAAGAATTTGTCGCCGATATCAAGGACGCGGGCATAAAGGTCTTTGAATCTCCACCAACAGAAGAAGATCTCCTTCAAGGCAACGAAGCGTCGGCAAGCGACGACGAGCTGTTAGAGGAAGAGCAGCTTAACGCAGCGCTAACGGCGATAGAGAAGAATCAGACCGGGCGCACCACCGATCCCCTTCGCATGTATATGCGAGAAATGGGTAAGGTCGGGCTTTTAACACGCGAGAAAGAAATTGAAATCGCGAAGCGTCTGGAAGCGGGTATCAGCGAAGAGCTCGAAGCAGTTGCAGCGTTTCCTGGAGTAGTCGACTACGTCCTCGAAGTGTATGAGGACGTGACCAACAGAAAGAAATTAGGCGAATTGTTGGTCGGCTATCTCAATCCAATGGAGGTGGTAAAACCCGCACAACAAATCGACGCCAATACGCCGAAAGACGAAACAAAAGATAACAAACGCAAAGGACCTGATACAGATTTAGCCAAGAAACGGTTCGACGAGCTAAAGCGTGCGCATGCCAAATGCCACAAGATTCTCGCGAAACAACGCAATTGGCGTACGAAAGAGGCCGTGAAGGCGCTCGATGAAATGGCGCAGGTATTCAAATACTTCAAGTTCACCCTCGTCCACCATGATCACGTCTGTCAAATTGCCGAGACATCTTGGCGACACATTCGGGAGCAAGAGCGTGCGCTCGAGAAAATCGTGCGGCGCTGTCGCATGCCAATTAACGTCTTCAAGGAAGAGTTCCGCGGCAAAGAATCATCTGCCGGTTGGTACCAGCGTCATTCGATCGGACAACCATATAGCCGCAAACTTGCCGAATACGAAATAGAAATACTTAGAGCACATAGATACATACGTGAAGAAGAACTAGATCAACGTCACTCTCAAGCTATCCTAAAACGAAAAACTGGTATTACGCTACCTGAACCAGCACATACGCGCAACCCTGGTCTTAAGTACACGACCATTCGCGGAATTCACGAGAACGTCAGGCATGGCGCTAAAGAAAAGAGTCTAGCCAAGAACGACATGGTCGAAGCAAACTTACGTTTGGTCATGTCTATCGCCAAGAAGTACACGAATCGGGGTCTTCATTTCCTAGACCTCATCGAAGAAGGCAACCTCGGTTTGATGAAGGCGGTTGACAAATTCGAGTATCGTCGTGGATACAAATTTTCGACCTATGCAACCTGGTGGATTCGTCAGGCGATAACCCGTGCCATCGCTGACCACGCGCGAACGATTCGCGTTCCTGTGCACATGATCGAAACGATCAACAAACTCAATCGCATTACACGACAAATGACGCAGGAACTAGGTCGTGAACCTACACCTGAAGAGCTATCCGAACGGATGGAAATCAACGAGGAGAAAGTTCGGCGCGTACAGGAAATCGGCCGTGAACCTCTGTCCATGGAGAAACCCGTAGGTGAAGACGGTGACGCAACCGTTGGCGACTTCATCGAGGATTCAAGCACACAATCACCTGTCGACAATACTGCCCACCAAAACCTATCCGATGCCATCAAAGAGACTCTCGACGACATGGATCCTCGCGAAAGTCAAGTACTGCGAATGCGATTTGGCATTGGCATGAATCAGGACCATACGCTAGAGGAAGTCGGCAAGCAATTTGACGTGACCCGTGAACGTATTCGTCAAATCGAGGCGAATGCCATGCGACGCATTAGTAATTCGGATCGAATTCGTTCCCTTTTGAAGGATTTTGGCTTCGATCTACTCGCAAGCTAGGGTCGTGGAAGAGATCCAATCCTCAGCGTGACGATTTAGCACGAAATTCCATCCTGCTCCTCATCGCGCGTGAGCGCAAGAGGGGATCTCAAATAATCAGACAAGCCGTTGGTCAAGGTGTGGGGTCATGAACATAGCTTCGTGGCATAGCGTCATCCCAATGCTGTGGCGAGGTCAGTACGGTCTCGCGAAAACTTGGTGGTTGTTCGGTGTCCTTGGGACGGTACTCCTAAATCTCGTCTCAGGTCCATTAAATGCCGTACTCGCGGCGTCGTCTAATGACGGGTTCGGTGGCGCTCTATTGCTATTAGCCGCTGTTATTGTCGCTGTCGTCGGTGTCGCCTACGGAGTCGTGGTTACGGTCGGCATCATCAGGGCGGCCAAGGCATATCACGGCAACAGAATCTGGTCATGGCTCGCCATCATCGTTACAGCGATCGCATGGCTATCAGCCGCGACATACGTAGTGTTTTAGCCACCAACGATCGAACCGGCGTATCGCTGCGTCATCGCTACTATATGGTCGCCGAGAGAGCACTCTCTAATGCGTCGATATGTGCGATCACCGCACGCCGTTCACTAAAAAACTCGCGGTCAGCATTTGGACAAAGGAAGAAGGCGGCGATTGCGAAATCAGGGGGCTCGTGATGTTGCGTTCGCGTAGACGGCAACAAACGGCGCACGAGGGAAGCAAAACGGCGATGTCTAGCATCGCCGTTTTACGTGGTGGGCCCACCAGGACTCGAACCTGGGACCAATGGATTCACGATCCGCACTGCGGACATCCGAGTGTTTCCACTCGGCGTGGACTATCTCACCGCCCTAAACCAGGGCGCGGGACGCTCTAAACCCTGTAATTAAGAACGCTCGACCGCAAACATGCGGCCAGTCCTCAGGTAGTCTCTGCACCTTCCGAAAGTGTACTTTCGGCTTGGCTCAGGATTGCCGTAGTCAACTATCGTCGACCTTAGGTTTCCCTGAATTCATCCCGTTCATCTGACGACTCACATCGCCAGCGCACCATTTTGATGAGTCCACTGCTCTAACCAACTGAGCTATAGGCCCGTGGTCGGAAGTTTAAGATATAGCGACAAAGCGTCCTGCTTTCTCGATCTACTCGCTGACGGTTGAGCCGCTGAGGTTCGTTGCTAGATAGGCGGCGAGCTCCGGAGTCGCGACCCGGATCTGAGACATCGAATCGCGATCACGAACGGTGACCGTGTCGGTCTCAAGCGTTTCAAAATCTACGGTCAGACAGAAGGGCGTGCCGACTTCATCGTGCTTGCGGTAGCTCTTGCCGATATTCCCGCTGTTTTCAAAGAAGATTCGACCTAGGCCGAGTCTCTGCAGCTCGCTCCGAATAGTTTGAGCTTTAGCTACGATCTCTTGATGGTTTCGCTTGAGTGGTATGACCGCCGCTTTAATCGGTGCGAGATGAGCAGGTAGTCGAAGTAACGTTCGCTCCTTACCACCGTCGAGTGCCTCAACGGTGTACGCTTCATTCAAGACGGCGAGCACTCCTCTATCCACCCCGGCAGATGGTTCAATAACGTAAGGGACTATCCATCGGTTAGTTTGCCGATCCTGAAACGCAAGTTTCGCAGTCGATTCAGTGTTTGGTTGAACGCGAGCGTGAATGTCAAGTTCGTCCTGTTGCTTGGTGTGCGAGCCCAAATCGAAGTCTGTTCTGTTGGCAACTCCTTCGAGTTCTTCAATACCGTGTGGAAATCGATACATGATGTCAACGGTCGCTTTTGAGTAGTGTGCCAGCTCCTCTTTAGGAACGTCGTAACACGAAAGGTGGTTTGAGCTAACGCCCTGTTCGCGCCACCATGCAAGTCGACTCTCTACCCAGCGTTGATGCCAAGCTTCATCTGTTCCGGGTTGGACGAAAAACTCCAGCTCCATTTGCTCAAATTCGCGCACACGAAAAATGAAGTTTCGCGGCGTGATTTCGTTTCGGAATGCTTTGCCGATCTGCGCGATCCCAAACGGCAACTGACGGGACGTCGAATCGAGAACGTTTTTGAAGTTGGTAAAGATCGCCTGTGCGGTCTCGGGACGTAAATATGCGATGTCGTCGCCGTCTTCTACCGGTCCGATGGTCGTCTTAAACATCAGATTGAAGGGGCGAGGATCGGTGAGTGACGACGAACCACAATGCGGGCACTTGCCATTTTCGACGTGATCCGCGCGCGACCGTTTCTTGCAGACACGACAGTCGACCAATGGGTCCGTGAAGGTCTCTTCGTGACCTGAATAGTGCAGAACCGAACGATGCGTAAGAATCGATGCGTCCAGTCCTTCAACGTCATCGCGTTCATGCACCATAGCGGACCACCATGCCGCCTTCAGGTTGTTCTTTAGTTCAACTCCGAGTGGACCGTAGTCATACGCACCCTGGAGACCACCGTAAATCTCACTGGATTGGAACAGAAAGCCTCGCCGCTTGCACAGCGCCACCAGCTCATCCATATTTTGTGTAGTCAAAGATCAGGCTCGAGATGCAGGGAGGACGCTGGAATGACCAGCGTAAGGCGGCGGAATTGTAGACGTGACCACGAACGGAGCCAAGCTTCTGGCGTTAGATCCCGAGTTGGTCGTCCTGAAAATACATCTTAAGATTGAGCGAGCTGTTAGAGAGGTCTTGCCATGGAGCCACTATATATCGTGTTAACCGTTCTGGGTTTGATAGCGATTGGAGTGCTGGTGTACACGATAACGACACGGAATCAACTGGTGAAAACGCTTCAGGAAATGGATCAAAGGCAAAAAACCGATGCCGAGACGTTGAGGCAAGCTTTGGACACAGGACTTCACAAAGGTCGTGAAGACGCTGCAGAACGTAGTAAAGAAAACACCGAATTACTCGCAAAAGTACGCGAAAGGCTGGCAGTGATAAACGAGTTTAAGGAGAGTGTTACGAAGAGCGTAAGCGATTTAAACGAAAGCGTATCTGGCGTAAAACGGATCTTTGACAATCCAAATAAGCGTGGTCTGTTCGGCGAGAGTCAATTGAAGGACATTGTGACTACGGCACTCCCCGCTGAGCTATATGAGTTCCAGCATCGTGTCGATAACGCAGACGGAAACTACGTAACGTTTGATTGTTTTCTCAAGCTACCCGATCCGCCTGGACCGATTGGTATTGATGCTAAATTCCCAAGTGAGCTCTACCGAAATATCATCGACGCGCCAACGCCGGATGACCAAAACGCGGCTCGGAAACAGTTCGAACAAGCTATCAAGAGACTGATTGAGGACATCGCAAGCAAGTACATCATCACGGGAGTGACATCTGAATTCGCTTTGATGTTTGTTCCTTCAGAGGCGATCTTCGCGGAAATCTACTCTTCAAGCCCATCGATTACTGAAACATCCCACAGGAGACATGTATACATCGTGTCTCCTTCCACCCTCATGGCTGCCTTAAACACCATCCGCTCCGTCGTAAACACCATGAACGTACAACGCGCTGCTGAAGAGGTCCTTATCGGACTCGCTGAAGTTGCGAAAGACGCAGAACGACTTCAGAAACGAACTGAGGAGTTCAAAAAACGCCTGACATCGGTACTCTCTAAAACCGATGAAGTCGTGACGTCCTCGCGCAAAATCAATTCGAAGGTTCAAAAGATGCAAAGTGGGAGCACGAATTTGGTCGGAAATGACGAGTCAGCGCCAGAGGCATTGCGCAATGGTCAGGACTCAACCGATGATGCCTCCTGAAACCGTGCCAATCCATTGCGGGCTTCGCAGTGGATAATCACGTTTACATTAAAAGATAGGTTTCTGAAACCATCGATGCGGACGTGGGTTCGAGTTCTTATTTCCAGTGCGTGCGTCTGCCTCGTTCTTGCTGTTGGCGGCGCATCGCTTTTTAAATTCGGGATTGCACCCTTCGCGATAAGCAGCATTTTGGTGCTACTGGGATTTGGGTTAAGCCTTCTCGTCGCACTGCTCACAATCGGGACACTGTTCGTAGCGGTGCTACGAAAGCAACCTTACGGTCTCTTCACCATGTTTATCGCGTTTGTGATTTGCTTCTCGTTAGCTGGTTATGCAGCCATCCTCTACAACAAGTCCGTCAATAATCCGGTGGCTTACAACGTGTCTACAGATTTGATCGATCCGCCCGCATTCTCGCAGAAAGCGATCGCGCGACGTGGACCGGCCTCTAATCCGGTCGAATTAGATGATCGCACGAAGGAACTGCATCAAGGAGCCTTCGACGACATTCAGACTCTCGTTCTAGATACATCAGAAAGTCGTGCGTATGCAGCCGGGCTTGAACTGGTTGAAAATCGTGGATGGGAAATTGTGACGCAGAATCCCGAGCAAGGGACGATCGAAGCGATCGCGACTACATTTTGGTTCGGGTTTAAGGACGACGTGGTTATTCGAGTTCGAGGCGATAGCGATGCCGGTACAGCATCCGTCGACTTACACTCGGTTTCACGTATCGGTCAAACGGACTTAGGCAAGAATGCGGATCGCATTCGCAGCTTCCTCAGCGATCTTGCCGAGATGGTTGGCGGCGAACTCGAAACCAGCCCCTAAGTGGATTTCGCCGATATCGGAAACTAGAACCTAAGAAGCTCAACCTCTAGGTTCGTCAAATCCACTACACCAACAGCGTTATACCCGACCATCTGCCCAGCGCATTCACCTGGATTGAAGATCAGACGCTGTGAGCTGCGCTCCTCGCGATTCAGGTGAGTGTGGCCGTGCAAAACCAGTTCCGAATCTCCTAAATCGATATTTGCAAGCGTAGCAGGATCGTGCACGACTAATATGGATCGCCCGTGCCATCGAAGACGCAACGGCGGATCCTGAAACTCAAACTGGTGTCGCGTGAGTGCCTCTGCTAGTCCTTCGCGTTCAACATCGTTGTTACCGAACACACCATATAGTGGACAGGTCAACGTACCAAACAAATCGAGAGTTGATCCTTTGGTGATGTCACCCGTGTGTATTACACGTTGAACGCGTGCTTCGTTGAACAATTCAACGATTCGTTTTACGTTCCGCACATTGTTGTGCGTGTCGCAAACAACACCGATCTTCATGAGATTGCCATTAAAAAACGCCGCTCATCCTCGGACAAGCGGCGCTTATCGTAAATCAGGCACCTATACTGAAGGCAAGCCGATTACCTTATAACTCTGACCGACAGATTGACCAGTCGAAAGCTACGCAGCTTTCTCAAGGATGTGTATGCCACAAGCGCTGCCGAGACCAATCACATGAGTCAACCCGATTTTGGCATTCTCTACTTGACGGCGTCCGCCTTCGCCCCGAAGATGCGTACTTACCTCATAAATGTTCGCAATCCCCGTCGCGCCCAGTGGATGCCCCTTCGAAAGTAGACCACCCGATACGTTGACTGGGATGCGACCACCCAACTCAACGTCACCGTCGTCAATCAATTTACCCGCACCGCCTTCCTCGCAAAGACCTAAGTTCTCATAATGAAGAATTTCGGCGGTCGCAAAGCAATCGTGCAGCTCGACCAAATCGATGTCCTCCGGACCAACACCGGCCATTTCATACGCCGCCTTCGACGCCATTCGAGTGCACGAATTAACGTCTGGCATAACCAAATCGCGTTCTTGCCAAGGATCTGACGTCAGTACCGACGCGCGAACCTTGACCGCGCGATCCATCAAGCCAAGTTCCCGCACCTTCTGCTCGGAAGCGACCACCGCCGCCGCAGAACCATCCACATTTACCGAGCACATGAGCTTCGTATTCGGATACGAAATCATTTCTGCGTTCATGACCACTTCAAGAGGCGTTTCGATCTGGTACATCGCTTTCGCGTTCATGGTTGAGTGGTGATGATTCTTCACCGAGACTTTCGCGAATTGCTCGAACGTCGTACCATGATTGCGTGTATGTTCGAGACCGGCTTCGGCAAATACTGACGGCATCGTACCCGAACCTAGTAGCCCTTCTTTCGAAATCCCTTTCGAACCGCCACCGCCACCAAGTAGACCTTTACCCATCTGTTCGACACCGACCGCAAGCACTATGTCATAGACATCAGCTTTGACTGACATCCAAGCTTCGCGAAATGCAGTTGCACCCGTCGCGCAGGCGTTTGAAACATTGACGACGGGGATACCGGTTTGGCCAATCTCCTGCAAGATTCGTTGTCCTACCATGCCGCTTGCTTGGTTGAGATTACCGCAATACAAAGCTTGCATGTCTTTTACGGACAAGCCGCAGTCGTCAAGTGCTAGCAGCGCAGCTTCTGCCCCAAGTTGCGGAACCGATTTCTCAGGGAATCGACCGAACTTGATCATATCTACGCCGACGATGTAAGCGTCTGCCATAACTCTCTCCTAGTTAAGCGGGTTTAAAAAAATACGAAAGGTAGCTGTTTCCGTCAGCGTCCTTTCGACCGAGTGCGTCATCGAATACCACCTCAACCGGCATGTCGAAACTGATCTTCTCCGGGTCAGCTTCAATTCCGATTAGGTTTCCTTTAATCGTTCCGCCTCCTTCCAGATCGACGATAGCCGAGACATACGGTACGTCGATTCCAGGAAACGAGCGATGAACGATGGAATACGAGTAGAGAGAGCCGCGTTTAGACAACTGGATTGCCGTCATCGAGTCGCGGGCCCCACACTTTGAACAGTGCTGTCGTGCGCCGAGAAAAACTGCACCGCATTGGTCACAACGATGCCCTTCAATATAGGGGTCGCCCCCTTCCGGCATCTTCAAATAACTAACGACTGGCAGTGGTCCGTCCGACATCCTTCCCTCTCTGCAAACGGCTACCTCTGATTTTAGCGGATACGGTTTTTTGCTCTTTCGCGAACCGTATCAATGTGTAAGGGAACTATAGTTTAGACGATCCTAATCTACCGTTCTGCGTGGACGGCTTCCCACCGGATGCCGTTGCTCTTCCTTCTACCCACGCCTCGGGGATTTTCCCACCCGAGCTGAGAGCTCGTAAACCCTCAAGCAGAATATTCTTGGACGCGTTGATGTCCCGATCTTCCGAATGGCCGCACGCAGCACAGTAGTACCACCTGTCAGCCAACGTCAGTTTCACCTGTGGCAATGCGCCACAAGCGGAACATCGTTGCGTCGTGTTTTTAGGGTCGACTTTCACCAACACGCCACCAGCACTTTCAGCCTTGTATGCGAGTTGTTGGGTGAATTGACCCCAGTTCTGTTCCAGAATGGATCGATTTAGACCGCGCTTGTGTGATCCACCGTGCGCCGTCATGTTCCCGATCAGTAAATCCTCGACGACCACTCGTTTTCCATGATTGCGGACGATTGACGTGGTGATCGCGTGCAAGTCATTGCGATGACGAATCGTTTGGCGATGATGCGCCTTACGTAGATACATCACTTTCTTCCGGCGGCTGTTCGACCCTCGTTTTGCCTTTGCAACCTTGCGTTGCAACCGCTTGATTCGGGTGTTGTCTACCTCGTGTTTTGGAATCATCGTGCCGTCCGAAAGCACTGCCCGTTGCTTGACGCCTACGTCGATACCAATCGTCGCGTCCAGACCTTTGACTTGAGGCTCGACCTCGCAGATTAACTGGACGTACACGCCATTCGGGAACTTGACGATCCGAACGAGCTTGACTTGATCCTTCGTGCAGCGTTCATCGCGGCACCACCGAATGCGACCGATCCCCTTGATCTTGACCACCCCGTAACGATCATTGAACGCAGGTCGTATACCTGTCGCTTCAAACGACCGCATACGCCCGCGCCCGCGAAATCGTGGGAACCCACGGTGCTTGAAAAATCGCTTGTACGCCTTGTCGAGGCGTAACAACGCTGAACGCTGGCTCTGAAGGTGGTATTTGGCGAACCACTCATCCTGCGCCCGAATGGTGGTAAGGGATTTATATTGATCGAAGGCTGTGAGTGTTCTGCTAGTTTTTCGGTAGCAGTCGATTCGCTCCTGCAACGCCCCGTTGTAAAGTAGGCGCTGTTGCTCAAGGAAATCCTGTAGATTCGCGTGACTCGTACGCGACAGTTTCGCCTGATAGGTGTAAGTCCGCATGACTCAAGTTTATATAGGATCAGCTAGTATGTAATTCCCATGTGTAACGCTGTGGAATGCTCGTAGAGCTATTCAAAGGAGTCGTAAACGGTACTCGCAATCACTTCCGTCGGTTCATTCGGTGCGCCTATTAATTGCGTGAAAAAAACGACAGCAAGTTCATGCTCAGGATCGACCCAGAACGACGTGCCGGCCGCGCCACCCCAGTAATACGTATCAAGTGTTCGTGTTTGGTCGAATGGATCTGGGCGTTTACGAATTCCAAACCCAAGCCCGTACTGAAAACCATCTGGGTCTGTTGATAGCTGATTCTTCACCATTTCCTGAAGATTCGACTTACTTAACAACGCATCTTCGCGACCCTTTAAGCCGTCCAAGATGAACTGAGCGAATTTGCCAAAGTCGTGAATTGACATCACCAATCCGCCTCCGCCTGACAAGAACGTCACATCTCGGAATTCAGGATCGACTCGTGGCGTGTCTTGGAGGGGAAACGAGTTCTCGCGATAGGGATACTGATTAGTTCCAAACCGAGCTAATTCGCTCTCTGGTACATCGAAATAGGCGTCTTCGATGCCTAATGGCTCCCAAAGCGCTTGCGTCATGAAGTCGTCCAATCGCATGTTGCTCGCACGAGACACGATCTCGCCAACGACATCAGATGCAAAGCTATAGTGGAATCGTTCGCCAGGCTGAAACAGCAATGGCAACTCGCTTAACGCAACCACCAGATCGTGCGTGGTCGGTACTAAATAGTCCCAATCGTCAATCAATCCAGCATCGCGATATAGACGGTCTACTTCGGTGTCGCCGTAATAGCCGTATGAAAGTCCTGAGCTGTGTGACAGTAGGTGTCTCAAGGTCATTGGCTTAGCCGGCAGTTGAACACCGTCGACCAAAACCTTCAGATCGGCGAACTCAGGAAGGATATTTGAAATAGGATCGTCAAGCGTTAGTCTGCCATCTTCAACCAGCATCATCGCGGCAACTGCTGCGATTGGCTTCGTCATGGAGTAGATTCGATAGAGTGAATCTGGTTCGACAGCTGTGCCGAGTTCTAGGTCAAGTGAACCAACGTGATGTTCAAACACCTTGTCGCCATGATGTAGTACCAAAACGGCCGCGCTAGGCAGTGTTTTATCGTCAATCCAACCTTGCATGACGGGCTTGATCGCTTCAAGCTCGCCTAAATCCATCTGTCTAACTTCGTCCGCGAAGTGCGGACCACTATTTAATAATCCCAAACATAGGGCTAATCGTGCTACTAGACGAACGCGGCCCTCGCTTCCGCGCCACATTAGCTAGCTGCAACTACCATATCTGCTTGCAACCCCCCTTCTTTCATCGACTAATTGACGCCCAATCGTTCGTGCATGATTGGACTCGTCGTTGTATATTGCAGATAGACCTTTTCACCTGGATTAATGCGCGCTTTAATCGCAAACGCGGCCAAGGCAGCTTCGTGAAAGCCTGACAGAATCAGCTTCTTCTTTCCTGGATACGTAGCAATATCCCCAACAGCATAAATCCCGGGTACATTGGTCTCAAACTTCTCGGTGTCTACTGCGATCTGCTTTCGGTCCAACTCCAAACCCCATTCTGCAATCGGACCAAGGTTCGGTGATAAGCCAAAGAAAACGAGCAAATCATCCACGGGCATCCGCGAGATGGACTTGTCAGGGTGCGTGACGACGGCATGTTTTAGATCGCTTCCATCGATCTCTAAGCCCGTGACGTTGCCGATATGAAACGACACCTTTCCAGCGTTCTCTAATGCGCGCATGGTCGAGACCGAGGCGTCAGCCGCTCGAAAGCGATCGCTCCGATGAATCATGGTGAGACTCGCTGCTCTCTCGGCCAACTCGTTTGTCCAATCGAACGCCGAGTCGCCGCCGCCGAGGACGATTAAGTGACGGTCCGCAAAACGAGAAGGATCCTTGACGCGATAGAAAACACGCTCGTCAATCAAGTCCTTGACACCATCGACACGAAGAGGCTGCGGCTCAAATGAACCGACGCCACCAGCAACGATTACGGATTTAGTCGTAAATTGCGTCCCGGCGCTAGTTTCCACGGCGAATTGGAGTTCATCCATGCGCTCGACCTTCGTCACCTGCTGCGACAGGTGATACTGCGGATTGAACGGTTTAATCTGTTCGTCGAGTTGTTGCACGAGCTCCTGAGCGTCGCACACAGGAATGCCCGGAATGTCATAAATTGGCTTGTCTGGGTAGAGCTCCGCACATTGGCCACCGATGACATCCAGCGCGTCAACCACGTGGGCATTCAATCCCAGTAAGCCAAGTTCGAATACTTGAAACAAGCCACATGGGCCTGCACCAACAATCACTGCATCAGTTTGAATGCTCACCGTTGCTCAACTTCCGTTTCGTTAAACGTCAAAAATAGGCACACGTCCGTTTATACGGACGTGAGTTCAGTGGTAGTTATGTCGAGTTTACGCGAGTGACCTAAATCGCGTTGGCATCCAAGTTCGATTTATTACAAATCATGCCAGCACCAACCGTCTCGTTAGATATCCTGTCTATCACAATAAACGAGCCCATGGTTTTGTCGTCGGCATAGTCTTCGAGCACAACCTCGCGTTGCACTTGAATCCGTGCGACGCCGATCTCGTTACCTTCAAGTTCGGTGCATGACTCGCGCTCTTGAGTGTTGACGTTTAGTCGATGGATGAATTCTGCAACCTGCCCCGTAACTTGCCGTGCCCCTATCTTAAAGAGGTAGTTTTTCTTGGCTGTAAGTGGTCGGTTTGCCATCCACACCACGTTAGCAAGAAATTCGTCAGCGATGCTCGGCGTGTAAGTAGGCGCGACAAGCGTATCGCCACGGCTTATGCTCAGCTGATCGCTGACGGTCAATGTAACAGATTGGGGTGGGAATCCAGCCTCTAAATCACCGTCCATTGTCACGATGCGTTCGACCGTCGTCTTGTGACCTGATGGCAAGACCACAATCGGATCACCAGGACGAATTACGCCCTTAGTAATAGTGCCTGAATATCCCCTAAAGTCCTCGCTGGGGTGGTGAACTCGCTGCACAGTCATGCAAAACCGATCGAGATCTTGTTTCACATTTAAAGGTGCATGCTCCAATAACTCAAGGATCGTGTCGCCGGCGTACCAATCCATATTCGTCGAGCGTTGTACAACGTTCTCGCCAAACTTTGCAGCAACTGGTACAAATGACGTCTGCGTGAAGCCCAAATTTCGGGAGAACTCAAGGTACTCATCACGAATCCGGTCATAGATCTTTTCGTCGTATCCAACCAAGTCCATCTTGTTGATAGCAACCACTACCTGCCGAATACCAAGTAGATCTACGATCAGGGAATGCCTTCTCGTTTGGTCGAGAACACCGTTTTGTGCGTCGATCAAGATCACGGCTAGCTCACAGTTGCTCGCACCCGTAGCCATGTTTTTCGTGTACTGACTATGACCGGGGCAATCCGCAATGATGTATTTCCGCGAACTGGTAGCGAAGTAACGGTACGCGACATCGATCGTAATACCTTGCTCTTGCTCCGCTTTCAAACCGTCGGCTAACAGCGCGAATTCAAGATCGTCGCTGCCGTGACCCAAGCGTTTACTGTCACGGATTAACGCTTTTAGGTGATCTTCGTAAACCTTGTTTGAATCGTATAGCAGCCGACCAATCAGCGTGCTCTTACCGTCGTCAACACTGCCACACGTGAGAAACTTCAACAACTCCGTTCTTTCGTTCTCCGCAAGGTAGTCGTTAATGTACTCGATTTCTGACACGTCGCGCTCCATGGCAGGCGCAAAGGTTAGTTTTTCTCGAAATGCTGCAAATGCGGGTTGACCCATCATCTAGAAATAACCTTCTTGTTTCTTAAGTTCCATCGACGCTGCAGAGTCGTGGTCAATCAGACGGCCTTGCCGTTCGGAGGTGTCAGCGACAAGCATTTCGTGGATGATCTGAGGCAACGTGGAGGCATTCGATTCGATTGCCCCCGATAGTGGATAACAGCCTAGCGTTCGGAATCGCACCCTGCGGATTTCGGGAGTCTCACCCTTCTCAAGACGCATACGTTCATCGTCAATCATGATCCAGGTTCCGCGCCTTTTCACGACTGGACGTTCTTGCGCGAAGTAGAGTGGCACTATCTCAATACCTTCTTTGTAGATGTATTGCCATATATCAAGTTCTGTCCAGTTAGAGAGCGGAAATACGCGAATCTCTTCATCCTTGCGGATATTGCTGTTGTAGATACGCCACAGCTCTGGTCGTTGATTGCTTGGGTCCCATTGGTGATACTTGTCGCGAAGCGAAAACACTCGTTCTTTCGCTCGAGACTTTTCCTCATCGCGTCTCGCGCCACCGAAGGCCGCATCGAACTCGTACATGTCCAATGCTGCTTTGAGCGCATCAGTTTTCATGATCTGGGTGTAGGTATCCGCGTCGTAGTCGAAGGGGTTTACATCCCCTTCTCGACCTTCTTCGTTCGTGTAAACGAGTAGGTCAAATTCACCTTGCGCCGCAATTCGATCGCGAAAATTGATCATGTCCTTGAATTTCCACGTCGTGTCAACGTGGAGTAAAGGAAACGGCAGCTTTCCTGGATAGAAAGCCTTTTTTGCTAGGTGCAGTAGAACGGAAGAGTCCTTGCCGATCGAGTACATCATCACTGGATTCTCGCGCTCGGCAACCACCTCGCGCATGATGTAGATACTCTCTGCTTCTAGCTGTTCAAGATGCGTCAGCTTGTATGCCGCGCCCATTGATTCTTGTGCTCATTTCCAGACTGGGTAAGTTATTCTAAATAACCTCATGCTTTATTTGATGTTGGAGGCTGTTGATTTTCGACTCGGTTTTGCGGCGTTTTTCGCTCGCGATCGCATTTAATCGGCCCGATCGGTGTCGGTGCGCCGGTCAAGCCGGATTCGACCGAAATTAAACGCTCAAAGTCACCGAAACCAGCCATATTGCATCCACTTTGAGGTGGTTTTCGCGTTTCTCCGCATTCAGAATAGACTTTCCCTACCTAAACTGTACAAGCGTTTGACGTTCCACGCCAGACACGCCAGCTGCCACTCGGTTTGAACGCCGGCGAGACCGCGCATCTTCGGATACCGAAATCCCATCGCGTCCTTGATGCAGCCGAACGTCGTTTCGACCGTGCTCTTGCGCTTGCGATACAGGGCCTGGCCGACCACGTCCTGCATCCGTGCCACCATGGTCTCGACCGCTTGCGAACAAGACCCTTTCGGTGGTTGTGCCCGCCCGTTTTTGCCGGTGGCGATATAGGCCTTGACGCCGCCTTTCTCGCACGCCCGAACATTGTCGTCGCTGTAGTAACCCGCGTCCGCCAACAGGTTCATGCGACCGTCTTCGTCATCCGCGGCGGCAGCCGCCACGTCTGGCTCGACGGTGGGCAACGCTTCGAGCGCATCCAGCGTCGGCACGATCTGACCGTGGTCGGTCGGCGCGTCGGTCACGCCCGACGTCACGATGAGCTGCGTGTCCACGTCGACGCCCGCTTGCGCGTTGTACGCCGGCATGATCCCGTCACGGGTCTTCATCAGCTGCGAATCGGGGTCGGTCAAGTGTTCTCGCGCCGCCTGCTTGGGCGCATCCCCTGGCGGCTTCGGCGGCGCACCCCGGGGCTTCGCGCCATGGGCTTTTTCATGCGCGTCGCGGGCCGCCTGCAGCTTGTCGTAAGCGGCTTGTTCGGCCGCCAGCGCAGCGGCGTCCGCCGCATCCAGTTTTGCCGCCATCGCCTCGTAGCGCTTGACGTCCACCAGCAGCCGCGTCAAGACGTCATCGTCAACGGCGGCACCGACCGCATGAACGTTGGCATCCGCGCCTTCAGCGTCATGGCGGTCCGCCTGTTCGGACAAGCGCGCAATCACCTTTTGACAGACCTCGATGCGTTTCCGCGCCAGCTTCGCCGTCAACGATTTCTCCCGCGCCGCATACGCCTTCAGCTTCGTCCCGTCAACCGCAATCGCGGACAACTGCACCACGCCGCCTTCGATCAGCACCTGCAAGAATTCCGCCGCCGCCGCTTCAAACGCCGCACGATGCGCACGGCGAAAGTTCGCCAGCGTCGTGTGGTCCGGATGCTGACCCCCGGCGATGTACATGAAATCCAGCCGGTCATGGGTCGCTTGCTCCAGCTTGCGCGAACTGTTCACGCCGGTCATGTAACCGTACAGCCACAGCGCCAGCAGCACGGCCGGCGGGTACCCCTTGCGCCCCGCATCCACATGGTACGTCGCCTCTAACGCTGACAAGTCCAACCGCGCCGCCACCCGTACGTACAGTCGCGCGACGTGATCGTCCGGCAGCAGTTCTTCCAGCGACGGCGGAAACAGCACAGGCTCAGCGCGATTGACATCTCCAATCATGGCGGGGGGTACCGTTGACTAATCGAAAGCTAAATGTTAGCTTAAATCGCCTTGAATGCCAACCCAAAAGCGACATTTTCAACAGCCTCGTTGAAATGTATTTTCTTATGTTATATGTTTAGCATCCGTTTTAATAGTTCATTCACCTGTCGCGGATCCGCTTTGCCGAGTGACGCTTTCATCACTTGGCCGACTAAAAACCCCATCACCTTGGTCGCACCACCACGGATTTGCTCAACCTGCTCAGGGTGAGCAGTAACTACGCTCTGGACCAAGTCGCTGAGTTCATCCACGTCGCTGAGTTGGCGTAAGCCTCTGCGGTCGATGATCTCGTCGACCGACTCGTCAGAAGACCAAATAGTGTCGAACACGTCCTTTGCAAGATTTGACGACAACGTTTGATCTTCCAACCGTTTTACAAGATCTGCCAGCTGCTGTGCCGACACCGGCACATCGCTGTAGTCTCTTTCATCTCGATTGAGTGCCGCGGCGACGTCTCCTAATATCCAATTTGCCGAAAGTAGCGGGGCAGCTCCCAGTGCAACTGTTGCTTCAAAGTATGTCGCAATTTCGCGATCGCTTGTTAATCTCGCCGCTACTTCACGATCTATCCCAAAATCGGTGACGAACCGATCAAGCTTTTGCCTCGGCAATTCAGGCATGGATGCACGAACCGAATCACGAAACGATTTCGTAATGCGCAATGGCAGTAGATCGGGGTCAGGAAAATACCGGTAATCGTCCGATAACTCTTTACCGCGCATCGAGAATGTCATATCCCTAGTCGCGTCATACTGTCGAGTCTCTCGAACTATCTCACCACCGTGTTCGAGTATGTCAATCTGGCGCTCGATTTCGTGATTGACCGCACGCTCTACAAAGCGAAATGAGTTGATGTTCTTAATCTCAGTTCGTTCACCAAAGCCTGTGTCGCCTGCCGGTCGCACTGACACGTTTGCATCGCAACGCATCGACCCTTCCGCTAGATTCCCATCACATATCTCTAACCAGCTCACAAGAGCGTGAAGTTGTCGAAAACAAGCGGCAGCTTCCGCCGCTGATCGCATATCAGGCTCGGTAACCACTTCGAGTAATGGAGTGCCCGCGCGGTTGAGATCAATGCCCGTATGCTGACTAAATCGATCGTGAATGGATTTACCTGCATCTTCCTCCAAATGAGCGCGGGTAATCGAAATCTCTCGAACAGAACCGTCGTCGAGGAAGACGGGAAGTTGGCCACGACCCACAATTGGTGATTCGAACTGACTAATCTGATAACCCTTTGGAAGGTCCGGATAAAAGTAGTTCTTTCTATCGAATATGCACGTCTCTGAAATCTCAGCACCAATCGCCAAGCCGAATTTCACCGCCATTGCTACTGCTTCTTCGTTTAACACGGGCAACGCACCTGGCATGGCTAAGTCGACCAGGTTTGCACGAACATTCGGCTCTGCGCCGAACTCAACCGGCGTACTTGAAAAGATCTTGGACTCAGTTGCAAGTTGTACGTGTATCTCGATCCCGATGACCGGCTCCCAAGCGGTATTCACGATCCGAGCGTTGCCTCAAGATCAGGATGCTGGTCATGCCAATCGGTAACGTTCTGGAACGCGATGCCGCCACCAAGTACTGCACCTTCCGCGAAGTGTGGACCAATTAACTGCATGCCGACGGGTAACCCATCGACAAAGCCGCATGGTAATGACAGTGCAGGTAAACCTGCCAAACTCACTGGGATCGTGTAGAGATCCTGTCGATACATTTCAATCGGTTGTGTATTTAAGGATGCAATCTCAAAGGCAGGTGACGGCGTAACTGGTGCCAATATCAGGTCTACATTCTCAAAAGCAGCGAGAAATCCGTCACGTACCAATCGTCGAATCTTCTGTGCCTTCAGGTAGTAGGCGTCGAAGTAACCTACCGATAACGAATAGGTCCCAGTCAGTATTCGCCGCTTGACCTCGAGACCAAAACCTTCAGTGCGCGACTTGCAGTACATATCAATTAGATCGTCTGACTCGGCAGCTCGATGTCCGTACCGAACGCCGTCGTAGCGGGCGAGGTTTGTGGATGCCTCGGCGCTTGAAAGGACGTAGTACGCGGCTATCGCCGCTTCAACGTGAGGCAGTTCAACTAATTTAATCGTGTGTCCGAGAGCCTCAAACTTTGCTCGTGCTTCTTCAATACAACCAGCTATGTGTTTGTCCAATCCATCAAAGAACGCTTCTGGGTATCCAATGACCAGTGCCTGATTACTTTCCGGCAAGACCGTCTTAGAGACATCCGCCGAGGTCGAATCGAACGGGTCGTGTCCCTCCATCGCCGCGAGTAACTCGTACACATCAACGGCACTATGTGCCATTGGACCACCTTGGTCCAAACTTGAGGCGAACGCGATCATGCCGAATCGCGACACACGGCCGTAGGTTGGTTTTAACCCAGTCACGCCGCATAAACTCGCCGGTTGACGAATCGACCCACCGGTGTCTGATCCGGTTGCCAACGGCGTCATGCCACTGGCTACAGCAGCTGCAGCGCCTCCTGACGAACCTCCAGGCACTCGATTTGGATTCCATGGGTTGCGAACAGGTCCAAAGAAGCTGGTCTCATTGGACGAACCCATCGCGAACTCATCCATATTTGTTTTACCTAACGAAACTGTGCCTTCATCCGAGGTTCGTTTAACTACGGTCGCGTCATATGGTGCGATGAATGACTTCAACATGTTAGAAGCACATGTTGTTGGTAATCCCGCTGTACAAAACAGATCTTTATGCGCGATCGGGATGCCGCACAATGGTTGGTTCGTTGAACTCCCGAACTGCCTGTCAAATTCTGCCGCTCGCTCTAAACAACCTTCCTCATCGACAGTGATGAAGCAGTTAATTCGATCATTGAACGCCGAGATACGATCGAGATAAAACTGGGCTAGCTCAGTCGCACTGTATTTCCTCTCGTGTAGGTCGCGACGAAGCTCCTGCACGCCAGCATATAGTCTCAATGTTGATCAAGTACTTTAGGTACGAGATAAAAGCCGTCTGCGGTCTGAGGCGCGATCGATTGAAAGACACCGCGATCAATTTCATCGACAGCTCGATCTTCACGCAATGGTTGCTCGAGATCGACAGCATGTGCGAGTGGTTCCACCCCCTCGGTATCAACTTGACTCATCATTTCGATGAAGTGAATAATCGCATCTAAATCAAGGCTGAGCTTCTGTTTATCTTCGGTGTCAAGCGCTAATTGGCTTAGTGCCATCAGCCGCTGAATAGTTGATTCGTCCAATCGGAGAGCATGTGGGTAGAGCGAAGCGTCATTTTAAGAGCTAATCACACCTTCGTAACGCTAATCCTTATCTGTTTATTTGTATAGTTATAAACCACTCTATACGCTAGATACGTGTTTCACTTCGCAACAACATACAAATCTAAGCACGAAGTCGTAGGAAACTGTCCTTCATTTGAAATATATCTTTTAGGACGTTCTAGCTACGCGTATTTAAGTTAATTGACGACTCGGTTTAGTTGCGCAATCTACGCCGATATTCGGATTGCTTTGGTATTCTTACCAACCCCCACCTATCACACCACTACCGAGTAATGTTGCGTTGTTAAAAACCCTTTTCGGCATGTTCTCGGAAGACTTATCTATTGACCTGGGGACTGCGAACACACTTATCGTTGCTAAAGACCGAGGAATAGTACTAAACGAACCTACAGTAGTCGCACTAAAGAAAGAACCTCGTAGTGTCGTTGCGGTAGGCGCTGACGCAAAACGCTTACTAGGCATAAGCCCACAAAACATCGAAGTAATACGACCTATGCGAGATGGCCAGGTCGCTGATTTCGAAGTTACTAACACGATGTTAGCCCACTTCATAAAAATGGCGAACGGCAATCGAATGTTGCCATCCTATCCTCGCGTGATCATATGTATTCCAGCCCAATCAACCTCCATCGAAAAACGCGCAATTAGGGACTCAGCGAGATCCGCAGGAGCACGCGAGATCTACCTGATTGAAGAACCGCTCGCCGCTGCCGTGGGCGCTGGCTTACCAGTACAAGAAGCAAGCGGAAGTATGGTCGTCGACATCGGTGGCGGTACGACTGACGTAGCGATCCTGTCCGCTGGCTCGATCGCGAATTCTGAATCGTTGAAATGCGCCGGAAATGCATTCGATAACGACATCATCACCTACGTTCGCCAAAAGCACGGTTGCAGAATCGGTGAGCTAACAGCCGAGAAAATCAAGCATGAAATAGGTACCGCTGTTGAGCTGCCGAAAGGTAAACAGTTAGAGATGACGATTCAAGGTCAACATCTCGAGTCCGGGATGCCGAAGAGGTTTAACCTAGATAGCAACGATCTATACCTCGCATTGAACGTGTCTGTGAACGCGATCGTAGACGCAGTGCGTCGGTGTCTTGAGAAGAGCCAGCCACAGCTAATCGTGGACATCGCAGATCGTGGTATCGTCCTTACTGGTGGTGGCGCATTGCTGTCAGGTCTCGACCAACGCATTCGAGATGCGACGGACACCCCCGTGGTCATTGCAAGTGACCCCCTCAAGTGTGTGGCCGATGGGTGTGGTCGAATTCTCCAAGAAGGTAACGCACCCGAATACCAAACCTAGCCAGACTCGTCGACCGTGCACGTCGCAGTCGCGATCTGTCAGGTTCCAAAAAGGTCAACTGAACGATGGCGTTTAGATCTGGACAGGTAGTCCAAAACGTTCACTTGTTTGTGGCGTTGTTTGTCAGCTCAACTTTGTTGCTTGCCGTTAGCGCAAATACGAGATACCTCACACCCGTAGAGACCTTTATTCGATGGCTTGCCGTGCCCATCGTTTTTGTCGCTCAGTTACCTGCGAAAGCGAAAGAGGCGACAGGCTCTTACGTGGTTTCGATGGACGAACTGCAAGAAATAAACGATCAGTTGTTAAAAGATGTAAGTCGGCTTAATGCAACGATGGCCGAATTGAACCAAGCTCGAACAACCATCGCAGAGCTCCAAGTAGCTTTAGGTTACAAGCTTGAAAATCAACAACATCAAATACTTGCCGAAGTCGCTCACGTCAACCCGAATCGTCTACGTCAGGAAGTCATCATTAACGTTGGTCAATCGCACGGTGTCGACGTAGACCGCGGTGTCTCTGACCCGTGGGGGGTATACGGCAGAACCGTCGAGGTCTTCACCGATACCTCGCGGGTGTTGCTATTGAATGACGAGCGACACGCTACACCGATTCTCGTGAGTCGTACGCGGGAGTACTTCATTGCATCGGGAAATGGATCCGATGCTCCACTGACGCTAGACAATGTAAATCTAAGTAGTGATATCCGGGTCGGTGACCGAATCGTAACGTCAGGACTAGGTGGCGTCTTCCCGGAGGGTCTAGTTGTCGGCACTGTCACAGCAGTAACGGACATTGTTTCTGAATCGGTTAAACACGTTGCGATTTCACCTGCTGCAAAGCTAAACGCTAAGTCTTATCTGCATGTGATTACGATAGGAAAGGACCCGTGACCGATACCCAAGCGTGGTCGTATTTCGTGCTGACAGTTGTCTTGGCGTTGATCTTAACTGTTGCCCCAATGCCATTTGATGTGCCTGATTGGCTAAGAAATCTAAAACCTGATTGGATCGTTCTCGCTTGGTTCTTTTGGATTGCGTTTCAGCATGAACGTTGTTCACTTATTTTGGCGTTCGTCATCGGGTTGATTCTTGATGTGCTTTTTGACGAGCCTCTTGGTCTAAATTCGCTGCTTTTGCTAGTCCTTGTCTTCGCGGGTCGTCTTTCACTTCGATTTATGCAATCAAGTGTCGGAATTCGTTCCTCAATCTCTGTACTGATTTTGTGTTTTTTAGTTACGCTGACTAAATCCTTGTTCCTGCTTGTTACGCTTGATGTTGATTTCCGATTAGGAAGTGTGCTAATGCCTCCGCTTGCAACGCTGCTATGGTGGGTGTTGTTTATTCCGCTACTAAACTCAGAGCATTCACAATTTCGTGATTCCGTACAGTGAATGAACCACAAATTACTCTAGCGTCCGCTTCCCCGAGACGCGCCGCGCTTCTGCGTCAGATTGGAATTAGCTTCGAGATACGACCAAGCAACATCATCGAGAAGAGGGGAGCAGACGAATCCCCCGATGCTTATGTTCAACGTCTTGCGATCGCAAAGGCTCGTGCCGTACAACAAGGATCACTACCAGCTCTTGGTGCTGATACAACTGTCACGGTGAATGGTCGAATGCTAGAGAAGCCAATTGATCGCGATGATGCGCTAGAGATGCTACAACTACTTCAAGGCGAACGCCACAGCGTGCTGACAGGGGTGAGTCTGTACGATGGTCAAAGAGAACTTTCGGTCATTGCAACTGCACGTGTCGCTTTTCGAAGTGCGACTATCGACGAATTAGAAGCGTACTGGGAGAGTGGCGAACCAGTCGATAAGGCTGGTGCATATGGCATCCAAGGGCTTGGCGCAATCTTCATCGCAGGAATCTGTGGACAGCCCAGTACCGTCGCTGGACTTCCGCTAGTCGAGACGAATCAATTACTTTCCGATTTCGGAGTCGATGTTTGGCGGCATCGGGAAGCGTTCTTCACCCAAGAGGAACATACCTAGCGCTGTGTACGAACTTGCTCGGAAGAGTTTCTACCTGTCAACGGTAGTAGTCGTCTTGTGCGCGGTTGTGTTGTCCGCTGGTCGAATGCTCTCAATGTACCCCAGCCACCTCCAGCAATTCGTCAATGCCGAACTATTTGATCAAGGGATCGAAGTCTCAGGACTGAAATCAAGTTGGCGTTTAACAAACCCGATCATCGAGATTGACCTAATCCGATTCCCGGAAGGCACCGCACACGATGTCGAAGTCGAAATCGCGGTCTTGGAAAGTCTGATACGTAATCAATTCGTCGCTCGCAGACTCGCGATCGATGAACTGAATCTTGATATTCAGTTGCCCGATCAGAAGACAAATGAGTTGCCCGACCAGGAAACAGACTTCAACTTTCTAGATCTCGTCGACCAGATCCAGACCAACTTCGATCGCGTGAGACACACTGATGAATTGGCGGTAACGGCCTCATTGAGGCTCCGAGGTGAACACGCTACGCAGGACTTTCGCATGTCGGTCCACGCTGTAAATCAAGGAGGCATGCATCGTTATCGCGCACATCTGCGGCAGGAAGATGTAGCCTCAGGTGGGAGTGCGGAATTCGTCGCTGACGCCGTCGACACGCTGCTCGATCTACGCACAGGCGATTATCAAATGAGCTTATACGTCGATGATCTAGAAGTGAATTTGCCTCTACTCACGGGTAACACGCGATTACCTCGCTACCTTCTTGCAGGAAATGGCGAGTGGGAGCTGGTCGACAGTCGTGTGCAAGGTCATCTAGCAGCTGATGTCACGAATATAGATCGGGAATCGTTGAGAGCTCATCTCGAGGCAACGTTCGTTCAAAACGAGGATGAAGCCGCACGTTTCAGAATAAAAACTCCTTCGATTGATGCCAGTGATCACAGCATCACGCTACCGGACCTAGTGATTGCGTTCGACGATGACGCCTTACTTGGTTCTACCTACAACGTACCTTTGAAGGAGCTTGTCCCGATCGTATCGGATTTCGTCTCAAGTGGTGAGCGGCAAGTCCGGTGGCCAACCGGCATCGCACTTCAAGGCGTGTTCCATCGTTACGAATTTCTTCTCGACTCAAGCGGATTTCACTGGTATGCAGGAGCTCGCGATTTAGCATCCAAGAGCTTCGAAAACCTTCCGCAAATGCAGCTCAGGAGCGGTTCACTATACGGCAATACACGACAGATCGCACTAGACGCGGATAACACTGAAGGTCGGTTATTTCTCGACTCCCATTTTGACTCGCCATGGCAGTTCGCTTCGGTCGCAGGCTTTGCGGTCACCGACATTCGCAACCAGCAAGTTGGGTTGCATATGCGGGATTTTGAAGTGCATATCGCATCGGAACAAGCAGAACGGACTAACCCTGACTCGCAACTTGACGTTTCCTCCCTCCTTAGGCGTGCGGACGCAGAGATACAACTCAACGAGTTAATTTACGAACCTGTTTCCGCAACATTCCGCGGTAGCGTCAGGCACGCGCAAGGCGATACGCCGAATTACAACTTGGCCATGTTGATCGAGTCACGGAATACGTTGCTTCCTGCACACCAGACCGTTGATTTCATCCCTAGTAACCTCGTCGAAGATTTGACTCGATGGCGGAAGCAATATCTAGAAAGTGCGAGTTTCTTCGGTACGCGAGTTGCATACATGACCTTTCGAGACGAGGTATACGCGCAAAACGAACGAGAAATGCAAATTGAAGGACAGTTCACGAATGGGACGGTCATATATCAACCTGAGTGGCCTGAACTATCCAATGTTGGTGGTACGTGGTATGTAGACAACGATGGTGTCACGGTCAAGACGGATCGTGTAACGGTTCAGAAGACCGAATTGGATAACGCGATAGCCACGTTTCCACTAGATTCCGACCGTCCGTTTCGCATCACGTTTGGCGCCACCTTAAGGACCCAAGATTTACTGGACTTCGTGCAAGCTAGCGAATTGAAGAGTTGGATACCTGCTATCGACGCTTCTTGGAATGGCGCTGGGTTGGTGACTTTAAATGCCGACCTGTCGTTCCCATTCAATACTCCGAGTCAAGAAAGCGGGACAGTCGAACCCAAATCCGGTAACCACCTAATCAACGTTCAAATGCACGATGCAACATTGAACATGCCGGATTTGGGTATCGAGTTCCATGAAATAAACGGTACTGCGCAATGGAAATCGCCGTATCACCTAGAGGCTAACATATCGCGAGGGACGTTCTTCGATGAGCCGATGGCAGGCAAAATTGTCACAACGCATGGCGGCGAACAACCTGCAATTGAATTCCACTTAAGCAGTCGGATAAACGCCGAGAACGCTCTTACCATCGCCGGATTACAGGATTCGGAGAACGGGATAGGTGCGACTGATTTCAATGCTAGACTGTACGTTTTTCCTGCATCGGATGAATCATCAGAGCTGTTTATCCACTCCGATCTTGTCGGCATCGAATTCGAAACGCTTAATTTAGTTGTAAAAAACACCAGTGAACCTAATCCCAGTGGGATGCAGCTCGCGTTCAGCAAAGACCGAACTGAACTAACCGTCCAAAGTCGAGACGTTAACGGATGGCTGACTTGGGGAGGCACACCGGCTGCGATCCTTGAGGGTGCGTTAGCTTTGGGAACGGCTACGGATGTGCCAGATCGCGTCCCTAATCGTCTGCACCTCAGCGGCGCACTCGATTCCTGGCTGTATAGCACAGATGACTCGGATCAGCTAGGCGTTCCGATATCGTTGACCGATGTAGAGATCGAAAGATTCATAGCGTTTGAGCACGAGTTCTCTAACGTCGAAATCAATGGTGCCTATAGCAACGACAGCCTAGACGTATCGCTCGAATCGGAGGAGTTTAGCGGCACGATCGTCAAGCAACCTAGTCAGCCACACATGGAGATTCATGCTTCGCAGCTACGTTGGTCGTTCGGTAGCGGCAACAGCGGTGTCGACCCCCTCGACGTCGCTGTGATGTCACAAATAAAACCGACTAAAGTCAGAATCGACGAATTGTTAATTCAATCTGATGATCTAACGTTTGAGTCGTGGGGTCAGTGGGAGTTCACGATTTCCCCTATGGATTCCGGTATTGAGGTCGCGGGCCTGAAGGCCGATGCCCGTGGATTACGGATCGAATCTTCTGCTCCAATCACGTGGCACCGTGACGCAAACGAGACTGCGTTCAACGGCAGAATCTATGGTGAGAACCTAGGGGCGATCTTAGAAGCGTGGGACTTCAACGCGAGTGTTGAAAGCGAGCAATTTGAAGTCAGCGCAGATATTCAATGGCCTGGTTCGCCAATGGCTATGGATATCGAAAACGCGTCAGGTCAATTCGAAGCCGCCGCAAGTAACGGAAGGTTTCTCGAAATCGATCAAGGCGGCGACGTGCTACGACTTATCAGTCTCTTGAACTTCTCAAAAATACTAAATCGCCTCGCGCTCGACTTCAAGGATGTCACGCAAACTGGTCTTCACTACGACTCCGCGAGTATGGCTGTGACGCTCGACGAGGGCCTAATTTCGTTCACGGAGCCGTTAAAAATCGATGGTCCCAGCGCTAGGATGCGGTTCGCCGGAAAAGTAGACACCCGCACCGGTGAGCTCGATAACGATTTGACGGTGAGAATTCCCTTACACAAGGGTCTTCAAACGTACGTTGCCTATCTCGCAGCGACCAACCCACCAGCAGCATTCGCATATTTACTCGGCACTCTGATCATTAGTGAGCCTCTCAAAGCGTTACTCACCGCACAATACGATATCACCGGTGACTTAGATAACCCGATTCTTACCCGCGTGGCGATTACGCCCACACAAGCAACCCAGGTTGCCACGCCATAACGAAGAGAGCTTCGGAATTAATCTGTTAAATACTTGAAGTTTGAGACTTACTCAGTGACGCATCATGTCTGATTCCACGGCACAATCCCGCCAAGCTCTTCTTGAGCAAGCAGAACTGACAGATCAGGACCTCGCTCTCAATGTAAGTGACATGATGAACCGGCAGCTTGACGATGCGGAACTCTTCATTCAGCACAACCGCAGTGAAGCATGGGCACTTGAAGATGGGAAGGTCAAAGACGGCAGTTTTTCAGTGAGTCAAGGTGTCGGCGTACGCGCTATTACTGGTGAGAAAACCGGATTCGCTCACACCAACGAACTTAATGACCGCGCCTTGCGCAAGGCGTGCACAATGGCGGCATCTATCGCCGACCGAGGCAGTAACCGTCGTGCGGAGACGCCTGAGGAAGTGCTATTTCGACGCCTATATGCCGGCGGCGACCCAACCGCAGGTGTGACCAACGACGACAAGGTTCGCTTCCTATCCGAGCTCGATCACTTCACTAGGTCACTTGACCCACGTATCGCGGAGGTGTCCGTTAGCATCCGTGGTTCAACAGATCGAGTGCTTGTATACGGAAGCGACGGCACCAATCAGTTTGATGATCGGCCTCTGGTCAATTGCAGGATTCACGTGATCGTCAAGGACGGCGACCGCGCCGAATCTGGCACCGAAGGCTCCGGCGGCCGCTACCCACTAGATACGTTTTTTCTAGACGATTTCGCGACAACCAAAGAGATGGCACGCGAAGCGGTTCGAATGGCGGTCACCAAACTTGATTCCGTTCCAGCTCCAGCAGGTGAAATGCCGGTGGTACTTGGTCCTGGATGGGCCGGCGTATTACTCCACGAAGCCGTCGGCCATGGTCTCGAAGGTGACTGCGAACGCAAACACACCTCGTGCTTCGCGGGCAAGGTCGGGGAGAAAGTGGCAAGTGAACTCTGTACCGTAGTAGACGACGCCACGCTTGAGCATCGACGCGGGTCACTAAGTATCGATGACGAAGGTACCCCTGGGCAGCGTACCGTGCTCATCGAAGACGGCATTCTGCGAGGGTTTATGTGGGACAAACACAACGCGATCCTCACGGGTAACCAAAGCACAGGGAATGGACGTAGGGAGAGTTTCGCCAGCTTAACCATACCGCGCATGACAAATACCTTCATGCTCGCTGGCGAGAGCGATCCTGAAGACATCGTGCGCAGTGTGACCAAAGGCGTCTATTGCAGCGCGTTTTCAGGGGGTCAAGTTGACCCGTCGAGCGGTCGATTCGTCTTCGCGACAACCGAGGCCTACCTCATCGAAGACGGTAAACTCACAAGCCCGATACACGGGTGCATGTTGACAGGCTATCCCTGGGAGGTCATGAACAGCATCACGATGGTCGGCTCGGACTTTGCTCTGGACCCAGGTGTTGGCACATGCGGCAAACAAGGTCAAGGCGTGCCAGTGGGAGTCGGTCAACCAACCATAAAGGTTGAGCAGATAACCGTCGGGGGTACATCAGCGTGACTTCCGATACGGCAGCATCGGACGCGATCGAGCTCCACGACGAAAACGTTGCGACAGAGCTTTCTGTACTCGTTGAGCAGTTACTCGACGAAGCAAAGAAACAAGGGGCACACGAGTCTTCCGCAACCGTTTCCGACTCGATTTCAGTTGAGGTATCAGCTCGAGAACGCGATATTGAGAACATTGCATATGAGCAAGGCCGAGCGTTTCGCGTCACGGTGTATGTCAACCAACGGGAAGGTACAGCCGTAACTTCAGATGTCACCGACGCTGCAATACGAGATACGGTAGCGCAAGCAATGAGTATCGCGCGTTACACGGAAGCGGATCCGTGCAATGGTCTACCAGATCCAGACCGACTCGCAACTGAATTCCAGAATCTCGAACAGTCCTTTCCACAACCAGTAGACATCGAGCAGCTAAAAGTTGACGCTCTATTGGCAGATACGACAACGCTTGACTACGACCCTCGCATCATGCCGGCTCACGGCGCAAGTGCATCACAAACCGAAACTTGCGCCGTTCGGGGGAATTCACTCGGTTTTTTAAGTGCGAATCGATACACCGTCTATGGTCGCTCAGCAACGGCGCTAGCTCGTTCTGATTCCGGCATGCAAACCGACTATTGGTATGATCAGAATTGCCAATCTGAATGTGTTGAATCAGCCGATTTCATCGGCCGAAAAGCTGCCGAACGCGCGATTCTGCGCTTGGATCCGAAACCCATCGATACCGGCACCTATCCGGTAATGTATGACCGCTGGACGGCTCCTTCCCTGCTTTCCCCCTTGCTCGATGCGATCAGCGGTGGCACGCTTTACCGTCAAGAGTCGTATCTACAAGATTCGCTCAATACGCAAGTTGCGACGAAAAGCCTGTCTTTGCGCGAGTATCCGCACATTCACAAGCGAATACAAAGTCGTAATTGCGATGCCGATGGTGTGAGCACGACCGAACATACGATCATCGGAGACGGTGTCGTAAACACCTATTTACTCGGCACTTATTCTGCTAGGCGTCTGGAACTCGCTAGCACAGGGCACGCCGGTGGCGTCACGAACGTCCACGTTGAGACGGAATTCACGCCGATTGATGAGCTACTGAAAGAGATGAAACGGGGTTTATTAGTGACGTCACTTATAGGTTCTGGTACCAATCTTGTTACCGGTGACTATTCCTGTGGCGCGGCTGGCTTCTGGATCGAAGACGGCGAAATCGCCTACCCAGTGGACAACGTGACGATCGCTTCAAATCTAGACCTTATGTATCGAGGAATCGTAGGATTCGGTGACGATACACAAGATCGCGGCACGTTTAAGACAGGCTCAATCCTGGTCGACTCAATGACAGTTGCCTCGAATTAGATGAGCTAGTCTGTCGACGGTTATTCGGGTTCCTCGAATTTCGATGCGATCAGCTGTTTGATCGCACACATCGCAGCTTCTTCTTCTTCGCCGTCCGTTTGTAGCAAGACTTGCGCGCCTCGCTGTGCGGCGAGTTTAAGAACGCCCATGATGCTTTTGGCGTTTTGTAAATCATCTTCGGAGAGTCCTATTTTCACCTGACAGGGGAATGTCTTCGCAAGCGCTACGAGCTTAGACGCCGATCGCGCGTGAATTCCTAGCTTATTCACGATCGCTACCCGTTCAACGATCATAGGCCCTACTCAATGCCCTCTCGATGCCGAACGATCAGGTCGGGATATTGACTACGGAAGTGAGTTGCTAAACGTTCCACCATGTAAACCGAACGATGTGTTCCGCCGGTGCAGCCAACACCAACGGTTACATATATCCGTCTCTGGTCGAGAAATATCGGCAGCCACTTCTCAAGGTATCGACAGACATCCTCAAAAAAATCATCGACTACCGTGCTCTCATCTAAAAAGACTTTGATTCGGTGGTGCAGACCGTTGAACTGACGCAAATCCTCACGCCAATACGGGTTTGGTAAACATCGAGCGTCGAACACTATATCAGTATCGATCGGTACCCCGTATTTGTAACCAAAGGACTGAAAAAGCAACGAAATTTCAGTGCTCGAATGACCGGCAATTCGCTCCTTTGTCAAGGTATCCAGTTCGTGTAACGTCCGATTGGTCGTATCAATCCTCAAATCCGCTATCTCAGCAATCGGATTAAGAACCTGCTTTTCGTGTGCGATCGCATCCTTAAGGACACTGAATTGCGCATCCAACGGGTGCCGACGACGCGTATCACTGAATCGTTTCACCAACACCGAGTCACTGGCGTCTAGATAAATGAGACGGGGAGCTTGCTCATCCGCCTTCAATTGCTCGATGTACTGGGGAAGCGCAGCTAGCTGCTCCGGCGGATTTCTAACGTCGATACATACCGCTAAATCGAGAGCCTCGTCATCAGGTCGAGACGCCTCTCTTGTTATATGTTGCACTAGCAAACTCGCCGGAAAATTGTCAATGCAATTGAATCCAGAGTCTTCAAGCGCATGAAGTACCGTGTTCTTCCCAGAACCCGAGCGTCCGCTAATAATCAGACTCCTCATGCTTCTATCTCCGCTAGGAGTCCGCAACTGAAGATATCAAAAAGCACATCCGCCGAGTCTGCTGCCAAAAGTTGCTTCACGCGTGCTTCGTCTTCTATCAATCTAACGACAAGCCGCAATACTTCCAGCGCTTCATCGGTAGCATCCTGAGGAAAGCACATGCCGATCATCAATCTAACCTCATCGCCACCGAAATCCACCGGGTGGCTGGCGCGAGTCTTAAGCAACGATCCAATTGGATTCGGGCACCCTTCTATACGACAGTGAGGAATCGCGACTGAGGAGTCATCGAGTACGGTTGAGCCTTGACGCTCTCGCTCTTCGAGTTTAAAAAAAATCTGTCGGTACGACGTTTGGCTATTCCCGGCAGCCAGAAGTTCGGCGAGCTGGTGTAGTGCAGTCTTCCTTGAAGGCAACTCGTCAACAACCGCAACTCGATCTAGCGATACGAACGCTTTGTAATCAATCATCAATCACTATGGAGCGCAATGTGTGGTGTATAGCGTCCCTATGGTCTAGCGCCAGTCATTTCTTGACAGCTACGATGCCGATTGCACGCGATGACTGCTGATTTTCTCTTTGTACTTTACGACTTGGCGGTCCAGCTTGTCAGTCAACGCGTCTATCGCCGCGAACGGCTCCGAAGCGTGCGCGTCCGCAAATATCTCCGTCCCCGACGCATGAAGGGTTGCTTCAGCTCGATAACCCTGTTTTACTTGCGAGAAAATGACGTGTATGCTGGATATGTGATCGAAATGGCGCTCAAGCTTTGCAAATCGTTTTTCAACATATTCCTTGAGCCGTTTTGATGGATGGGTATGGTGGCCACTGAGGCTTATCTGCATCACTCTCTCCCTGTCACGCTGCACCGTCCTATCAGTTCCATTCTAGCGAACATTCACCCGCGACTACGAAAGAAATCTCAAAATCGATTACGCTACGCGTCGACGCTCCTTCGAAGAAGGGATTGCCAGCGATTCACGATATTTGGTCACTGTACGACGCGAGATTTCTATATCGCTTTTCTTCAATCGTTTTGAAATTTCCTGATCCGAGAGGGGGCGCCGCGGATCTTCACCTTGAATCAGGTCCTTCAACACCGCGCGGATCGCAACACCCGAGTGTTCCTTGCCAGGTTGATTGCCAACACGGTTGGAAAAGAAGTACTTCAACTCGTAAGTACCTCGCGGGGTTTCTAGATATTTCCCGGTCGTGAGGCGTGAAACGGTTGAGTTGTGAAGACCCACTTCTTCCGCCACATCCGCAAGTAGCAGTGGCTGCATCGCACCTTCTCCGTAATCGAAGAAAGCCTGCTGCTTTGCGACGACAACCCAAAGTACCCGCATTACATTGAAGTTGCGGAAACGCAAACTCGACAGAAACAACTTTGCGCGACTATGACATTCCTGCAGATACTCTCGGTCAGTAGCGTTTGTTGAACTAGCGTCCTCGCCACGAGATTTGCGCCCGACTGCTTGACGATATTCAGCGTACCAATCGGAAATCTTCAATGACGGGACATAGTCGTCAAGCATGTCGACTTGCCACGTATCACCTACTTTGCGAATTCGGGCTTCTGGCTTCACGTACTCGATACGTTCATGCGCATAGCTCGACGCTGGTCGAGGGTTGAGGTGTTTGATGAATTCGACTGCTTCTCGTGCGACTCGGACGTCGATCTGCAACTTAGGCGCAATCTCTTGGTATCGCTGGCTTGACAAACTATCGAACGCTTCCCGAAGCACGTGCATAGCAGCGGGTGCTCGTTTGTCCGACTCTGCTAGAGCACGCGTTTGAATCATCAAACACTCACGTAATGTGCGAGCACAAACACCGAGCGGCGAAAAGCCCTGAATGAGGATGAGCACGTCCTCTAACTCTGTCATTGAGCACGCTACTAACTCTTGTACTTCAGCAAGTAACTCGTCATCGGACAACATGACAAAGCCATCTTCATTGAGGAGCTCAAAGACAATTTCCGCAATCTGCGACTCTTTCTCCGTACATCTTGTTAGTCTGAGCTGGTCACACAGATGATCGATTAGAGAGTCAGACTTTGAGCGATTCTCTAGCACCGCTGACAAATCCGTATCGGTCGACTCACGCGGTGAGGTGAGATGTGTCAACTGATCGTCCCACTCAATATCGCGTTCGATCGACTCATCGGGGTCCAGTCTGTCAAACTGCTCTGGTACTTCGTCAAGTTGGTCTTCACCCGGATCAACCGACCCGGAGTCATCAAAGTCAAACCCGCTTAAATCCGATTCATCGATTGGTTCGTGCAGATCCTCCGATTCAACCGGGGATTCGTCGACTTCCAACAGCGGATTTTCGGCCAGTTCCTGTTCGATTGCAGAGGCTAGCTCTAGTTTGGTCATCTGCAACAGATGGATCGACTGTCCCATGCGGGGTACAGTTCGATTGCGAAGCGCAACCGTTTGCTGAAAACCGGTCCGCATCGCGCTCATAGTTTGAACTCTTCGCCGAGGTAGACACGACGCACTTGTTCGTTCGCTAGGATCGCATCAGGATCGCCGTCTGCAATGATGTGACCATCACCGACGATGTATGCGCGATCACAGATATCAAGTGTGTCACGGACGTTATGGTCCGTGATGAGCACACCGATGCCATAACTCACTAAACGACGGATGTTTTCCTTGATGTCGTTAACAGAAATCGGATCGACACCGGCAAATGGTTCGTCGAGCAACATAAAACGAGGCGCTGACGCGAGGGCGCGCGCGATTTCTAGTCGTCGTCGTTCGCCGCCAGAGAGACGTTCTCCGCGTGTATCTTGAAACCCCGTGAGCTGAAACTCTTCCAGCAAACGCGCCATGGTGCTTGTGCGTTCGGACTTTGGTAGATCGCGACGTAGTTCCAGGACAGCCATGAGGTTGTCACGTACAGTCAATCGCCTAAACACGCTGGCTTCTTGCGGCAGATACCCTAATCCTTGCCGCGCTCTAACGTGCATTGGTGCGCTAGATACATCAACATCATTTACCGTGATCGTGCCAGAATCCATCCTCACCAGCCCAACGATGCAGTAGAAGCACGTTGTCTTACCAGCGCCGTTCGGTCCGAGTAAACCGACAATCTCACCACTATTTACGTTAAGTGAGATGCTCTCAACCACGCGTTTCTTGCCATAGCTCTTGGAGACATCTGCGATCACCAAAGCGTTGTCAGTCACTGTCAATCCACGTCATCTAGCACAAATTCAATTTGTTGACCGTCTTTCGGGTCCGTAGAGCCAGCGACCAGCTCACCTTTACGTAGGTCGTACTCAATTCGTTCTCCACGCACCTCGTTGCTCGCTTGAACGAGTTCAACATTACCCGCCAGTACCAGCAATTGACCATTTACGCTATACGTCATGCTTGCAGCCGTCGCTGTCACCAGATTCGGTGTGCTCTGAGTAAATCGCACTGGTGATCCCTGAGCGACGACCGAGGTAATTTCGCCTTGCTCCCGTTTCACGGTCATTCGCTCTGCAGTCAAAGTCATCGAACCGTGTTGCAGTTGAACATCTCCGATGAGAGACCAACTGCTATCGCCTTCCGCAAGATTCGCCTCCATCGAATTTGCCAATATCCGAATCTTGGAATCGTCGTCCTCAGTTTGTCCCGCGACGAAAAGCGCCGAAGTAAATAGCAGGAACGAAAAGGATCTAAGAATCAGTCTGTAGCAACAACTCGACTTGCGAATCTGCGCGCGCCGAGAAATTGACCACTTTCGTCGCCAAATCCGCCTGAAATTGATCGGCATGAAATTTGCTACTCTCGTTTTCAACGATAACTCTACTCATCGACTCCGCAAATTGTCGACGCGGATAGATCTTCAACGAATCCGTCTGGAACGTAATTGGGGATTGCTGATCGCCCATTGATGACAAATGTACATTCCCGTTCAGAATTAATAGTGGGTCCTCCATACTCTCCTCGTAGATACCTTCATTGGCCGTCAATTGCCAATCATCTTTACCTTCCGAGTACACGGTCATTCTGAGACCACGTATGTCCGTACGACCTTGATTCTCAAAGTAAGTCGCATTGGATGCATAAATCCGATACAAACGAATACCTTGGGTATCGAACTGCGTTATCTCGAATCCTGTCAGTAGCGCATCCGGCTCTTCGCTAAGGGCTTGAGGAAACGGATTCAGATCTTGAGGTTCGTCCGTACTGAGGAAGTAGGCAAACCCTATCGCTAGGACTCCGACGAGTACGACGTAGACCCACTTCATCTCACGTCAGCGCATCGTGGAGTCGATCGCATACCTCTCGCACAGCGCCTTCGCCACCATTTCGAGTCGTCACCCAATCCGCGTGTTCCCTGACAACCTCGACCGCATTCGCGACTGCGACCGAAACACCGGACATTTGCATGGCGGGTAAGTCAGGTTCGTCGTCCCCCATATAAAGTGTTTGTTCCGCAGTCAGATTTAGCTCACTCAACAGCTTCGACAGTGCCACCTCCTTGTTGTTAGCGCCTTGCACCACATGCTGTATATCAAGTTCGCGAGCGCGAGCTGCGACGATTGAACTATCTCGTCCCGTGATGATGCCGACCATTACATCTGCTTGCTGTAACTTGCGCAGTCCATAGCCGTCCTGCACGTTAAACGTCTTATATTCCGTACCGTTGGAATCGAAGGTGAGTTGGCCATTTGTCAGTACACCATCGACGTCAAGTACGACGAGTCGAACTCGACGCAAGCAGTCGCTCATTGACACGACGTCGGACACTAAGTTTGACCGATCTCGTGTAAAGCAACTAACACCATGTATCCCACGTAGCCTAGTAACAGCACAGACCCTTCGAATCGAGTCACAATCTTTCTCGAGCGAATTCCATAGGCGAATAGCGCCAACAACATCGTAAAGGCAAACATTGCGCCGAAATCCCGCCAGATTTCCACCGTGGACAAGGTGTACGGATTAATCAATGCCGGTACGGGCAAGACTGCTAAGATGTTCAGGATGTTTGACCCGACCACGTTGCCAATCGCAATTTCTGGATGGCCTTTCGTTGCCGCTGTCAAAGTAGCTGCCAACTCAGGTAAACTGGTGCCGAGTGCAACGATGGTCACTCCTACGACGGATTCGGGTACACCGAGCCAATCCGCAATATTCGACGCCCCCCACACCACTAGCCATGCGGAAAAGCCTAACAAGACCAAACCAAGGATTAGCCAACCCCAGGCTTGGAACTTGGTCATCTCCTCCAGATCTTGAAGCTCTTCCTCCAGCCCGTCCGGCAGTTTGTGTCGTTTACGTGCCGCCCGGAACATCTGATGCATCCCCACGATTAACATGATCAAAAGGATCACACCGTCGATTCGAGATAGCTCGTAGTCGTATAGAAGAATTACTGCGACGAGAAGCGTCGCAAGCAAAAGCCACGGCATTTCGAATTTAAGAACGGAGAGCGCGAACGGCAGTGGCACCACAATGGCCGTCATGCCTAAGACCAACCCGACGTTGGCGATATTCGATCCAATCGCGTTGCCAACGGCCATACCTGACTTGTCTAGAAACGCCGCTTCCAACGAAACGAAAATCTCGGGTGCCGATGTACCAACTGAAACGACAGTAAGTCCAATTAGGAGCTTCGAGACATTCATCTGCGTCGCGATGGAGACGGCACTAGCTACGAACTTGTCCGCGCTCCAGATCAGTAGGACCAAACCACCGAGCAGAACGAAAAACGAAATTACTAATAGCATTCTGCGGGAGTTTGGAAGCGCGTCGAGGCGTAAATCGGATTGTATCCCCGAGTCGGTGACTTAATGAAAAGCTCCGCACGCTATTTCATATGCAATCCAAACTGGATGAGACGTTTCGCAGTCGCATGAAAACAGCTCTACTGCCAAATGAAGTACCGATCAGCGATTTCTACTTGCTAGTTTTCTACCATGACTAACCGCGACGGCAAGTAACATTTAGCAAACCGTTCGTATAGCTGCTTTGCCAACGATATCGGCGAACTATGACCGCTTTGCTTGCGAACTCCTATAGCGCTTCGCGGTCGAACATGTGCCCGGAAAGGTCTCGAAAATTCTGTTAGAAGACACGATTCGTTCGAATCTCGAACGCGAATTCCCTGATGCAACCATTGACCTAGCAGTGGATGGAAATCGTTGCTTGATCAGTGTGGTCACAGCGGATTTCGAAGGAACCTTGCGAGTACGGCGAGAGCAACGTGTTTACAGTTGTTTGAAAGATCTTTTGGCTTCTGGGGAATTACACGCTGTCACCATTCAGGCCAAAACGCCTGAAGAATCGCGCGCAGGCTGACATTGGAAAAGCTCCGTATTAGAGGCGGTCGTCCGCTTCGCGGTCACGTACCTATTTCCGGCGCAAAAAACGCCTCGTTGCCCGTGCTCGCCGCCGCCTTACTCACAGCGGAACCCGTGAAAGTCAGCAACGTGCCACGACTACGCGACGTGCACACGATGCTCGCTGTTCTGCAAGCCCTCGGGGCAAGCGCTTCGTTCTGTTCTGATGACGAGGTAATCGTAAAGGCAGACACTATTAATAACCTCAAAGCTCCATACGATCTGGTGAAAACGATGCGTGCCTCGTTTCTGGTGCTTGGACCACTACTCGCACGGTTTCAGTTCGTTGAGGTATCGCTTCCAGGTGGTTGCGCGATCGGCACTCGACCGATCGATCAACATCTGAAAGCGCTAGAAACCCTAGGCGCAACGATTGAATTGAAGGAGGGCTACGTCACAGCTAAGATCGATGGCAGATTGCGTGGAGCGCTAATCGATATGGATATCGCGACAGTTACCGGAACTCAGAATGCGCTCATGGCTACGACGCTCGCAGAGGGTGAATCCACGATCGTAAACGCAGCACGAGAACCCGAGATTCACGCACTTGCTGCCATGTTGAATGACATGGGTGCGGAAATCGAAGGCGCAGGTTCCGATGTGATCCACATCAAGGGTAAGGAATCACTGCATGGATGCGATACGAGATTGATGCCCGATCGAATCGAAGCAGGAACATTCCTTATAGCCGGTGCAGCAACTCGAGGCTGCATTACGATAAACGGCGGTTGCCACGATCTACTGGATGCACCCCTCGCAAAACTGCGTCAAAGCGGTGCAGAGGTAACTGTTGACGGTGACTACATCCAACTCGACACCCGCGGAAAGCGACCTCGAGCAGTGGACATTCGGACAGCAACCTATCCTGGTGTTCCTACCGACCTTCAGGCTCAATTCCTTGCATTAAACTGTGTCGCCGATGGCACAAGTCGAGTTACCGAGACCATCTTCGAAAACCGATTTATGCACGTGCCCGAGCTCTCGCGACTTGGTGCGTCAATAGAAAGTGATGGCACAACCGCAACGATTCAGGGCGTTCCAAGCTTGCGCGGAGCAAACATCATGGCAACCGATTTGCGCGCTTCTTCGTGTCTAGTAATTGGTGGTTTGGTCGCAAGTGGTGAAACTATCGTCGATCGGATCTATCACCTTGATCGAGGCTACGAGCACATCGAGACGAAATTGACCGCAGTCGGTGCGGATATTCACCGGTTTAACGACGGATGAGCATAGTTATTCGACGTCTGGACACACGAACGCCAGAATTCGAAGCGGAGTTTTCGGCGTTACTCGATTGGTCAAATCGAGAAAACCCGGCAATCGTTTCAGAAGCTCGTCGCATTATTAGTGCCATTCGCGAGGAAGGTGACGATGCTCTCGTCCGTTTCACACGCGAATTCGACCATCGAAACATACGTATTGCCGGTGATCTGCCGATCTCGCATGCGTCAATGGCAGAAGCATGGGATCGTCTAACGATCAGCGAGCGCGACACGATGCGCGTAGCAGCAGACCGCATACGTACCTACCATGAGCGTCAGCTACCTGTAGACTCTGATTTCACCGATGAATATGGGAACCGATTAGGTAGCCGCACCACGCCAATCGCACGGATAGGTGCATACGTACCGAGTGGCCAGGCATCCTATCCGTCGACCGTATTAATGACGCTCATTCCCGCCAAGATCGCAGGGGTTCCTGAAACGATTGTTGCAGTACCAACACCTAACGACGAAGTCAGCGACCACATCCTGGCCGCACTGCATCTCGTAGAACCTACGTTTGCTTTGGGGATCGGCGGTGCCCAAGCAATCGCCGCAATGGCCTTCGGAACAGACACGGTACCTGCCGTCGACAAGATTGTAGGCCCCGGCGGGGACTGGGTAGCGGCAGCGAAAAAGCTTGTATTCGGTCCAGTGGGAATCGAGTCTATTGCGGGGCCTAGCGAAATCTTGGTGATCGCGGATGGCTCAGTGGATCCATCTTGGACTGCGTGGGATTTGATGTCGCAAGCTGAGCACGACGCAAGCGCACAAGCAATCTTGGTGAGCCCTTCTCCTCAATACTTGGACGATGTCGCCGCACAAATCGAAATCCATCTCGAATCTGCTCCGCGCGCGGAAATCATTCAGAAATCTCTTGCACAACGTGGCGCGTTCATCCGTACGAAGTCAATTGATGAAGCCATCAGCATCTCTAATCGGGTGGCACCGGAGCACTTGCAACTCGCTATTAGAAACGCTCGCGATCACACGACAAACGTCAAACATGCTGGCGCTATTTTCGTAGGGCAATTCAGCGCGGAGACATTTGGAGACTACGTTGCTGGACCGAGTCACGTATTGCCAACGTTCGGCACCGCTCGTTATGCATCCGTGCTAAGCGTCCATGATTTCATGAAGCGTACATCAATCATCGATATCACGGAGTCCGGTGCCGACGCACTCGGCCGTGTCGCCAGTCGACTCGCTGAAGCTGAAGGTTTACATGCCCATGCTGAAGCTGCGAGAGTCCGACTACGCAACTACGACGGTGACTATTCCCCGACCTAAAGGACGGGGCTTCTTGCTTCGCAGGCAGCTGCGGGTAGCACTAATGTACTACCCGTCTTACGCATGCCTCCACAAGCAGAGACGGATAGCCCTTCCGCCTTTAATTGCAGGATACCTTGCTGTTTGATGTTCAGCGCAGCGTTAATGTCCCGGTCATGCGCCACGCCACATGTCGGGCACGTCCATTGACGTGCTGACAGGGGCAGGCTCGCCATTTTCGAGGCGCAGTGGCAACAGGTTTTGGTGGACGGATACCAGGGGTCAATCCGCACCAGATGCTTGCCGGCCCAAGTCGCCTTGTAGTCCAGCTTTCGCACCAATCCACCCCATGCCGCATCCGCGATCGATTTAGCCAACCTGCGGTTTTTGAGCATGTTTTTGACTTTCAGTGTCTCCACGCAGATTGCTTGGTTTTCGTCAATCAGTCGTCTCGACAATTTGTGCTGGAAGTCGTTGCGTGCGTTGGCGACTCGTTCATGCGCCTTGGCAACAAGCACACGCGCCTTGTTGCGGTTGGCGGATCCCTTCTTTTTGCGGGAGAGGGATTTTTGCTTGCGCCGCAAGTTTGCAGCGGTGCGCTTCAAGAAGCGCGGGTTGCTTTGCTTCTCCCCTGTGCTGGCAATCACCAGATAGGACAACCCCATATCCAAGCCCGTAACGTTCTCCTCCGTAAGCTCTTTGATGGGTTCAGGCGTGGGCTGTCCGTCATCGCACAGGATCGAGGCGTAATACTTGCCCGTTTTCGTGCGCGAGACCGTTACGGTTTTGATCCTGCCAACCAGCTCCCGGTGCAGCACCGCCTTAACAACACCCACTTTAGGCAAGTACAGGGCGCTTCCGTCCACGACCTTGACCCGTTGCGGGTAGGACATGGATTGCGTGCCGTGCCTGCTTTTAAAGCGCGGGTAGCGCCCCAGCCCCTTGAAAAATCGCCCGAACGCAACATCCAGATGCATCACCACTTGCTGCAACGCCTGGCTGTCCGCGTCTTTGAGCCACGCGGTTTCCTCGGCTGCCTTCAATGCCACCAGGCGATCCAGGGTCATCCGCTTGCTGATGCGTTCGCCCCTTGCCGACCAGGCTTCGCTGCGCCAATGCAAGGCGAAGTTATAGGTCCACCGCATCGCTCCGAATTGGAACGCCAGCGCGCGGCGTTGATCCGACGTGGGGTACAGGCGGACTTTGGTCGCTCTGAACATTCCCTAATCTTAATATTCGTTTGTATGATTGCAGCAAACGAATATCGCACCGGCAGGCATGGCGTTTTCGGCCTGCATGCTCACTTTGTCTTTGTCACCAAATACCATCGGGATGTACGCCCCGAACGCGCCATTCAACACTTGCGACAGATTTTCACTGATGCGTGCGAACACGTTGAAGCGCAACTGATCGTATGCGACGGCGAAGACGACCACGTCCATTTGCAGGTTAACTATCCACCTAAAGTCGCCCTCGCCAAACGGGTCAACAGCTTGAAGGGTGTATCAAGCGGACGCTTGCGGAATATTCGGCATGAAGTTGCAGGGTGCTACCACAAAGGTGTTTTATGGTCGCCATCCTACTTTGCAGCCTCCCGTAGCGGTGCTCCTGTTGATGTCATCCTCAAATAGGTTGAAGATCAACGCGCCGTCCCAAAGCCGCGCTAACGTGGCTGCGCCTTATATCCCCGCTCTGAAGGACGGGGTTTTACGGCGAATCGGATAACCAACAGGTTGCTTGACACAGATATCGCTCGGTGAGTTTTCTCGCACACTATCAAGAGTACCTTGAGCAAGGCTTTGAACCTGATCCAGCCCAGTTCGCTGTCGCGAAGCAACTCGACTTACTTGCAACAAGGCTGCTTGCACTAGAAACAAACTCAAGCTGGCGTCGCATACTCGCCCGGTTTCGTAATCGAGCTCGGATTGGGGACCATCCTAGGGGTCTCTACGTGTGGGGCGGGGTCGGACGCGGCAAGACGTTTTTAGTGGATTTGTTTTTCGATTGGTTGCCGATCGAACAGAAGAAACGCCTTCACTTCCATCACTTCATGCGATTAGTCCACGAGCAACTTCATGAGCTCGAGGGCCGTGCAAATCCGTTGCGAGAAATTGCTCGAGCCTTGCGTGAGGATACTCTACTACTGTGTTTCGACGAGTTTTTCGTCGAAGACATCGGCGATGCAATGATCCTTTCGGAACTGCTCGATGCGCTATTCGCGGAAGGGCTAGTCTTGGTCGCCACTTCAAACACCCCGCCTAATAAACTCTATGAAAACGGCTTGCAACGGAGTCGATTCGTACCGGTCATTCATCTCATTGAAGTGAACACTGTTGTACACGAAATTTGCGGAAGCCACGACTATCGGCTTGAAACGCTCCATAAGCGAGAAATATATCGCCGTCAATTTCCGGTGGATTGTGAGACGATTCAGGCTGACCAATATGCGCTTCTACACCGCGTGGTGGATGAAGTCCCACTGTTGCATGTCAATGGTCGCGAGCTGCGACCGATCTACTATCTCGAGGGCGTTGCTGGATTTAGCTTTAGCGAGTTGTGTGAATCACCAAGAAATGCTTCTGATTACATCGAATTGGCACGTCAGTTCCACACAATCGTTCTCTATGACGTACCGATTTTGGACGGTTCGTCAGAAAGTGCCGCGCGTCGATTCGTCGCATTGATCGATGAGTTTTATGATCGAAATGTCAATGTGATCTTTTATGCTCAGGCGGAAATCCAAAAGCTCTATCGTGGACACCAGCTAACAAAGTCATTTGAACGAACTATGAGTCGAATCGTTGAAATGCAAGATGATTCATACCTAACATCAGCGCATCGAGCCTAATGGATGAGAACGCGTCGTTCAATCTGTGCACCTGCTACAAAACCATGTATCTAAGCTAAAATCAGACCACGCCAAAATCCATAGGCGCGGCATGTTCGTATCCGTCGCAGTCAGCAAGTTAGTTTCTTGACAGCACGATCCATATCTCCCTTAGCCGTCACAGCCGTTTGGGCGACTACGCTTCTAGCGTGGACAATTCACGGAAAGCCAGAGCTGTTCCCAAGCGCCATCAAATACGGTGCTAACGATTGCACCTTTTGTCATCAAACTGCAGTGGGTGGTTCGGCAGTCAACGAACGGGGCGCATGGCTAATCGACGAACGTGCTAGACGAAACACGGTTGAAATCGACGTTGACTGGTTACAGGATCGCGGCGAGGAAGCAGATCTAACGCGTACCGTGGAAATCACGAGCGATTCGGCTGCGAAGAGGGCGACGCCATCGTCGAGCCACTCTGAGCAAACAGTGAGGGCTCGCGTGCCGATGGACTACTCAACCCATTGGGGTGAGTGGCCGTCCTACAACGGGAACTTACAGGCTCAGAAATACAGCCCTCTGCCTTATATAGATCTGCAATCAGTACATGACCTTGAGCTCGCATGGGTTTGGGAAGCACAAATCGACAGTGGACCTCTCGCGGGCGAAACGAGACGTCGTCGGTCATGGGGTGGGCAACCTTTTAAAGCAACGCCTCTCATGGTGGACGGAAAGGTATTTGTTCGAACCCGGCTTTCGACGGTCGTCGCAATCGACGCAGAGACAGGCGCGGAACTATGGGAATTCGATCCAGAAGCCCGTCTCGGTCCGCGTCCCGCCATGTTCGGATGGACAACTCGTGGCTTGGCATACCACAAGCAGTCAGAATGTGCAGACGACACGTTATGTGAGCGCATCATTTTGCTAACCAGCAATGGCTGGATGTATGCGCTCGATCCGAGTAGCGGCATGGTAATCGAGTCGTTCGGCGGTGACGGCAACGTCGACCTTACCAAGGGCGTGCGCCGGCCGCTCGACCGCGCTCAAGTTTCTTGGAGTCACCCGCCTTTGGTTTGTAGGGACACGATCGTGGTTGGATCACAAACCAACGATATGTCTCAATTTCAACATCGCGGTCCTGACTGGCGCCAGAACCTCCCAATTGGTGATGTACGGGGTTTCGACCCCCTCACAGGCAAGCAAGTTTGGGTGTTCAAGACTATTCCCCAGGAAGGTGAAGTCGGAGTCGAAACTTGGGAGAACGATTCATGGAAATGGATGGGGAACACAAACGTATGGTCAACGTTTAGTTGCGACCCAGAACTCGGCCATGTCTATCTCCCGGTCACTGCACCAACTAATCACATGTATGGGGGAGACCGACCAGGAGACAACCTGTTTGGCACATCGGTGGTAGCGGTTGATGTCGACAAAGGCACGCGCATCTGGCATTACCAGATCACGCACCACGACATATGGGATTACGACTTACCTGCTCCCCCTGTCGTAGCAGACATCGTTGTCGACGATCAACCGAGAAAGGTCGTCGCTCAAGTGACGAAAGTTGGATTTCTATTCGTACTAGACCGAACTACAGGGGAACCGGTTTGGCCCGTTGAGGAACTCCCTGTCCCCCCAAGCACGGTTAAAGGCGAAGTGGCTTCGCCGACTCAGCCCCATCCGACCAAACCACCTCCATTTGAACTCCAGGGTCTCGCACTTGAGGATCTCAACGACCTCACACCGGAACTCAGAAGGAAATCGGAAGAGCTTATTGAGAATCTGGACTACGGTCCGCTGTACACACCAGTTTCCTTGCGAGGTGCCGTTCTTTCACCCGGAATTGGTGGCGGCGCGAACTGGCCAGGAGCTGCATTTGATCCTGTCAGCCGACACCTCTATGTATCCTCGCGCCGATTGATTATGGAGGCACGCAATATACCCATAACAGGTATGGGAGAAGGGTTGCCATACCGTGAATCGTGGCGAGCGATTACCATCGACGGATTACCGCCTGTCAAACCGCCGTGGTCGAGCATTACGGCGTATGACATGGACCGTGGTGAGATCGCTTGGCAGGTTGCAAACGGAATAGGTCCACACGATCACAAATTGCTACAAACTGTCAAGGATCAATTACCAAACCTTGGTGCAATTGGTGCAAATCCCGGTATCCTAGTCCTACCTGAGATTCTGTTCATGGGGCATGGTGGGCAACCTTCCCAGTTGAAAGCGCTCGACAAGAGAACGGGAAAGGAAATCTGGGCAACTGATCTGGTGGGAACGTTCGATTCACCCGCACCGATTACGTATCTCATTGGAAACCAACAATTTATCGCAATAGCGACAGGACATTCGTTTGAGCCAGCGCGAATATCTGCGTTTCGCGTAATTCTGGACGAGTAACTTCAGATTTATCTAATTAAAACAACCAAATACGTTGGTCACACGGGAAAAACTAGCGCTTTTTAACGTATAGCACCAGTTCGTGATCCACGAGATCCACATCGTGGTTTTCCGCGATTTCCCTCTGAATCTCTTCAATGCGCTCGTTGATAAACTCAGTTACTTCGCCGGTGTCAATATCAACCATATGGTCGTGATGTTCGCCTTCTGCCAATTCATAGACAGCGTGCCCGTCGTCCGCGAAATTGTGGCGTCTAACGATCTTCGCATCCTCAAACTGCATAAGTACGCGATATACGGTAGCATGACCGATCGACTCGTCCAACGCAAGTAGCTTCTTGTAGATATCCTCCGCAGAGAGATGATGTGGCTCAGCCTCCTCTAAGACTTGCAGTACACGTAGTCTAGGCAACGTGACGCGCAGTCCGGCTTTACGTATGTCTCTTTGTCCCATCGCACATCAACTCGTTACAAATTAAAGTGTAGCATGCCAAGATAGCGCAGACACGAACGGCGATTTCGATTAGCGATAGGAATTGATTGAAAATCGAGCGAGAGGTAGGACCCCAGGTCGACATCGTGTTCACTATGACTCAATCATCTGCGACTTGGTGGCTAGCGAACGATCACTCGAGTCCTAGTATTAGTGTTCATATGTATAACAAAATGACTCGCGTTAGTGAGGAGGTAAATCCACACATAGCTAATAATTGTGGTGCACTATCCTTGTCCTATCCGTTTGAGGCTGCCAAGCGCCACTGTGTTCGACAATCCATTTGATTCATTCCATAACGCAGTTGCCGAAGCCAAAGAAGAGCGCGAGCAGCTTGATCGATTATTGACGATATCCACACCACGCGAGCGAGTGTTAGTCATAGCGATCGGCTTGGTGCTTGTGATATTTGCGACTTGGCTTTTCCTCGGACAAGTTTCCAAAAATCTCATACTTGACGGCATTTTCGTGCAATCCGAAACGGCAACGCCTACAAGCGACCGTTCGGTGCAAGTACAGCTCTGGGTTGAGCGCAGTGACACACATCGTATCGCTCCTCGGCAATCGGTTTCCCTTGAAGTAGCGACACCCGATGGTACGACCTCCTCATTTACTGGCAAGATTGTCTCAGTTTCGACGGTGCCATTTACAGAAGACGCAACGGCACTATCGAAGATCGCGCCTGCGACGATACAGCGCATTGAAATTACGCTAAGTGACGAAGTCCGCGAAGCCACCCTTGTCGGTAGAGATTGTCGCATCCTCATTGAGATTGGCAAACAATCCCCCATCTCACTCTTCGGAATGAGACAAGCCTAAGATGCAACTACGCGCCTCTAATGGAGGAGGCAAAAAGACAGCATCTGCGCGTGTAAAACAAAGAATTTCAACGCCAGTCCTGCTGCAAATGCACGCAACCGAGTGTGGTGCAGCCTGTCTCGGTAGCGTCTTGGCGTACTTCGGTCGATGGGTGCCACTCACCGAGCTGCGCGAAAAGTGTGAAGTGAGTCGAGATGGTAGTAGTGCCGCAAGCATCGTCCGCGCAGCGAGATACTATGGCCTCGAATGTAGCGGACTGAGTTTACGCGCCGAATCGCTGAAACTCCTTGAACTACCGCTGATACTGTTCTGGCAGTTCAGCCATTTCGTCGTTCTCGAAGGGTTTGATGAGCGTTACTTCTACTTAAACGATCCGGCTACTGGGCGACGGCGCATTACTTCGGAGGAATTTAACAAAGCTTACAGCGGAATAGCGCTACGACTGAGCCCCGGTACAGAGTTCAGCCCAGGTGGCGAGCGTCCCAGTTTGCTGGTCCAACTGCGAACCTTGCTGGCCGGCTCTTGGCGTGTTCTCATCGGCGTAATTACCTGCGGACTGATGCTATCGCTGCTGGCGCTAGTGATTCCAGTTTCCCTTAGTGTTTTTGTAGACCGTGTGCTTGAAGAGCGGAACGCTTGGTTAGGTTTGGTTGCCACTTTACTCGGCGCAGGTGTCTTTGTATACGTTTTGTCCCTTCTCAAGCACCGTTTTCTTAAGCGACTTGCCATTCGAATTTCTGTGATTGGCTACGATCGCGGAATCTCAAGGTTGCTACGCCTACCCGTCGGTTTCTTCCAACACCGGCTTGTCGGTGATCTCACGGACCGGGTTTCGTCAATCGACAGAATCGCGAAGAACCTTACGGAGCGATTCCTAGTGCTGCTCATTGATATGTCGATGAGTGTAGTCCTTCTGATTGCGATGTTCATATTCGAGCCGATGCTCACGTTCATCGTGTTATTACTCGGTGTATCCCATGGGGTTTTAGCTCGTTTTCTAAACGCGTTCCGCGCCGTTCGAAGTCAAGCGATGAGACGCGAACAAGGTTTGTTGCTTGGCGTCGGCATGCAAATGCTGAGCAATGCCGATAACCTGCGTATGACAGGATCAGATGACCGCTTTTTCTCACGCTGGAGCGGTCAACAAGCACGTGAGCTTCATACCCGACAGCTGTTCTCTGAGTTGGTTTCGGTCGACACGGCGCTACCCGGCTTGATAGGCATCCTGCGGGCTGCAGCGATTCTAGGCGTTGGTGCGAGCATGGTGATAGCCAACCAAATGACCTTGGGGACACTCGTTGGTTTCTACATCCTCGCTGAGATGTTTCTAACGCCAATCGGTCGCTTTTTCGAATTCGCAGATGAGCGTCAGGCGCTCGAAACTGATTTGCAGCGGCTCGACGATATCGCAAAGGCCGCCGAAGATCCCGTATTCAGTCAACGTAGACCCGGAACCCAATCAATCTCAACGCTGAACGGTCGCCTACAGCTGACCGGGCACCTTGAAATGCGGAATGTCACGTTCGGCTTTAATAAGAATCGACCTCCTCTTATCGAGAATTTCAATCTCGTTACCAAGCCCGGTCAACGGATTGCGGTGGTGGGACCCAGCGGTTCCGGGAAATCGACATTAGCACGATTGGTTTCAGGGATGTATCAACCGTGGTCAGGTGAAATACTCTTCGATGGGTACCCACGCGACGAAGTGCCCGAAGATGTGCTTAGGCGTTCGATCTCTATGGTGGATCAGGAAATCGTTCTCTTCTCCGCTTCCCTCCGAGACAACATAACGCTATGGAATCCTGCAGTTCCAGACGAAGCGATCTTCGCCGCCGCGCGGGATGCATGCATTCATAACGAAATCTTGGTGAGACCCGATGGATACGCTACTTTTGTCGAAGAAGGTGGCGTGAATTTCAGCGGTGGGCAACGTCAACGATTAGAGATAGCGCGCGCGCTGGTGGGTAATCCAACGTTACTCATCCTAGATGAGGCGACTAGCTCACTGGATGCGGCGACTGAGGAGGACGTAGATGACGCGCTACGTCGACGAGGCGTCACGTGTCTGATCGTAGCACATAGATTGAGCACCGTGCGAGACTGTGACGAAATAGTCGTGCTTGACAAGGGTGTCGAGGTGCAACGTGGCACACACGATGAATTAATCTTGGACGAAGCAGGCACCTATTTCAAGTTAGTTAGGTCTGGCTGATGGCGGATTCGTACACAGAACACGCCTTCACGGATGAATTCGACGATCACATCCTCGAAACAGTTCCATGCGCGGGTAACCTACCTGTAAGTCTCGACGACCCAGACAGCGTCTGGCTCATCCATCGAGGTTCTGTCAATCTTTTCCTCGTGGAGTACAAGGACGAGGTAGAACAGGCCGCTCCTCAACATCTACTGAGTCGCGAAATAGGCGCGATATTGCCCGGTGTCGTACCTGACGTTCAAGATGACGATACAACGCTCAACGTTATCGCCAAAGGATCACCAGGAACGGTTTTAAAACGTGTAGCCGCATCCGCACTCTTTGACGTTTCCCCAGAGCAAGTGGCCGGTCAGATTGACGCATGGGTGATCGAAATCACCGAGAAGCTCTCACGTTATGTGAGTCGGCATCCTCGACCAACTGCGCTCGCAGAGGCCGGGCGACAACGAACCTATACACCTTGCGTCCTTTCCGTAAGACGTAACGTCGTTTGGATGTCACAACCCCCACACGGCGCTAGTCTATACATGGATATGGTCGATCCAACGGAGTTCTCATCCTCTAGAGACTCAAGTGATATTGCGATACCGATGACACGTTCAAGTTGGCTGTCGTTGATGGATGAGGCTACATTGACAGAAATCTCATCTGAATCTTTGGTGCAGCGGAAAACACTCCTCCCTGCGCTCGCCTCGTTTCACAAGATTGCTTTTGCCTTAGAACGCCTTAATCGTCAGTTAGCGGTCGTCGACGACGCAAATCTCGAGCGAGCGCGAACCACTAGCCGTCGTATGGCAGAAAAAGCTGCTAGACGACGCCTCTTCAATATTTACGATCAGCCAATAGAACGGCACGAAAGTGTCGACGATCGCGTCCTTGCAGACGCCCTAGAAATCATCGGGCACCATACAGGAATCGATTTCAAAATCCAAACCCGATCTGGAATTGGCGATGCATCCGTCAGTCTCGTGGAAGTCCTTGATGCGTCCGGTGTTCGCGCACGGCGCGTAAAGCTCAAGAATGAAGACAGCTGGTGGCGTGGGGACAGCAACGCCATGTTGGCGTTTCGACGAGAAGATGGTCAACCCGTTGCGCTCCTGCCCGGAGTGTTTGGTCGATACCGAGAAATTGATCCCATTACAAAACAAACTGTGCGAATCAACGCCGAGCGCGCTGACACACTAGCAAATGATGCTTGGTTGTTCTATCGACCCTTACCATCCGAGAACGTACAGACCAAGGATTTGCTGAGCATCGCTTTCCACGGGTCATCGGCAGATCTATTTCGTCTGCTAATCGCCGGTGTTGCGGGTGGTTTTATCAAACTCCTACCTGCGCTCGCACTCGGATTCGTAGCGACTCACGCCGTCAACGGTGGAAATATTCACGCTCTATATGTGCTCGCCACCGCACTTGCCGGATTTGGTTTACTCGGTGCACTCTTACACATGTATCAAAGCACCGCAATGATGAGATTAGAAGGTCGGTCGGCATCTCGGCTCGAAGCAGCCTTCTGGGATCGCCTAATGCGACTACCTCCAAGCATCGTGAATCGGCGCCCATCCGGTGACTTAGCCATGTCAGGGATGACGTTTCAAAATCTTCGGGATGGAGTACAGGGGGTTGTTGCAGACAGTTTACTGTCCATCATCTTCCTTCTGCCGGTTTTCGGCGTCATCTTTCTCTATGACGTCACGCTCGGCATCATCTCACTCGTGTTTAGTTTGGCGGCTGTGTTGATCACGTTGGTCCTCGGTATGAACCAAATTGCGCCGTACGGTCGAATGATCAGCGCAGTCCGTCGTGTATCCGGTAGGTTGTTTCAGATCGTCGGAGGTATGTCAAAACTTCGTGTCGAGAGCGCTGAAGGTTCGGCTTTCGACATTTGGGCTCAGGACTATCGTGAGCAGAAACGCGCGGAACTCGAATTAGGATTGTTTGAAGGGCATTCGCGCGCTTTCGGGGCAGCTCTTCCCTTTCTCGCGGCTGGCGTCATCCTTTTCGTAGTGGTTTCGCAAACGAATCGTGATGTCCCAGTCAGTGACTTTCTAGTCGTTTATACGGTGTTCATCACCTTCCAGTACGCAATTTCCAGACTTTCTGACTCAGTCGGCATGATTGCTGCAACACTCCCGGCTTTTGAACAAATGCGCCCACTACTTGGCGCCATCCCGGAATCCGAAAGCGTCGGCGATTCGGTCGAATACTTGGGTGGTGACGTCTTGTTCGATCAGATCTCTTTCCGTTATGACCCCGACGGACCGTTGATCCTCGATGACGTCACGATTCACGCAAATCCGGGCGAATTTATCGCGATCGCCGGTGAGTCTGGCGCTGGCAAGAGTACGTTGTTTCGTCTTGCCCTTGGTCTCGATCGACCAATGTCTGGTGCGGTGTACTACGATGGTAGGGATTTGAGACACCTGAATCTAAAACAACTACGTCGAAAGATAGGCGCGGTGCCTCAATCCGTAGGACTGCATCCTCAAGATCTATGGGACAATCTTGTCAGTCACCATCAAGATCCAGCCAGCGACGACGTATGGCGGGCAGTACGAGTGGCTGAAATCGAGGATGAAATAAAGAACATGCCTATGGGCATGATGACCATGGTCGGTACGAGTGGGTCGGTGCTATCAGGCGGGGAGAGTCAGCGCGTCACTATCGCTCGCTCAGTGATGGGAAGCCCAAAGATCATGCTTTTCGACGAAGCGACTAATTGGCTTGATAACGAAAATCAAGCCGAGGTCATGCGAAATCTGACGGCGTTAACCTCAACTCGGATCGTTATAGCCCATCGTCTATCCACTTTGGAACAAGCAGATCGCATTTACGTCATGCAGGCTGGAAAGGTTGTACAAAGTGGCTCATTTACCGAACTAATGGAGGTCGAGGGCGTGTTTAAGGAATTGGTAAGACGGCAGATCGTCTAAACCGACTATCGGACGCCGCAAACGGAAACGACCTGATTCCCCGATCATGTGTTCAGACTTGAAATCGATCTACAAGATAGTAAGTACTGATGGCGAAATCCAAACCCCGTACTGATCTTCTCATCGCTAAAGCACAAGAGGACTCTGAGTTCCGCGATCGTCTAGTAGCAGCACCTCGAGAAACCATCGAAGCGGAGTACGGAATTAGGCTCCCAAATGACCATGAGGTCACTGTCCATCAAGAGACATATGACTCGACCCACGTGGTACTTCCGCCGCGCGATAAATACAGCAAAGAAGAACGAGAAGAAGCGAAGGCAGGGGTCGGATCTCTAGAGTTTCTTCGCAAAACACTGTTCGATCCTGCGCCGCCGCTGCGCAAGGTCAATGTCGCACCCTCAAAGTTACAGCATGATGTCTTAAACACGAAAACGCTTGTAAACGCTGGAAGAAGCGGTATTCAACAAGGTCTCGAATTTCTCGAATCCACAGTTAACGATGACGGCGCATGGCATTGCATTCGATTCAACATCGCGAAACCAGAGATCCCTCGACATTTTGAACGACCGCCATTCATCTCGGCGTTCGGCGCACTCGCCTTGGGGTGTTCTAACGAGGAACGAGCAAAGAATATTTGTGCACGTACCAAATCCTATCTCGCTAAGACGATCGATTACCCAGGTGTGTGGCGGTATTACCGACACTTACCTACGGATTTGGATAGCACGTCGCTCTGTTCACTGGCTTTAGACTCTCACCCGTGGATCGTGCTGGGACGAAATGTAAATCTCATCATGGCGAATCGCGACGACGCGGGGCTTTTTACGACCTGGATTCACGCGGAAGATGAACCTGATGTGGTATCGCCTTTCCGCTTGGAAGCGGATCCCGTCGTGAACGCAAATGTGATCGCGTACCTCGGCGACCGGATTGAAATCGAAAGTGCTCGAGACTGGCTTGCTACATTGGTTAAAGGCGGAACACTGATATGTTTTGACCTGTGCTTAGGTTCTTTTTGATTTTGTCAAGTCATCGTTGTTTAGAAGTGAACTGAGGAGACGACGTGGGTTCGAAATGGACCATTGCCAACTCTGACATGCGTGGGTTGGATACCACAGTACGGTGCTGCTTCTGCGGACTTGCCTCAGTCTAGTAACGTGGATGCTCGTTGACGTAAGTATGCCGACGTCCATCATAGTATTGTCGAGGGTTTCCGCTGGTGGCCACGCCGTCCCGCTCAGTTCGTCATCATACCTCGTTTTCTGTATTTGTTGCTTGCATCGTGCACGGGCGTCAGTCGTCCTCGACCACGTCGGGCATCTCGTGACAGGCGATGTCCCAGATATAACCGGCCAGTTCGCGGGCGATGGCGGTCACCACGGTCTTCACCTGCTTGCCCTGTTCTTGCATGGTTCGATAGCGCTGGCAGAGGCGTTTCTGGGCGTCCCAGGCGCGTGTTTTCGCGTACGCGGAAGCGTCCTCGGCTTTGCGTTGCAGATGGTGCGTGTCGCGGGCTGGGAATCGGTACGTCCACGCGCTTTCGATCAGCAACCGGCGCACGGTGCCGTTGCCGGTTTTCGTGATTGCGCCGAGCCGGCGTTTGCCGCCACTGCTGTGTTCACTCGGCGTCAAGCCGAGGTAAGCCATGAACTGGCGTGCCGTGGGGAAGCGACGCAGGTCGCCAAGTTCGGCCAACAGGGTCACGGCGGTGAGTCGGTCGACGCCACGCAAGGCGCGCAACGAGGCCACCACCGGCAGCCAGGGTCGCGTTTGCAGTTCCCGTTCGATATCCCGTTCCAGCTCGGTGAGGCGACGTTCCAGATCGCCCATGAGGTCCAGTTTCGTGCGGAGCGAGATTTGATCAGCCGATTCGCCGAAGGCCAAATCCAGCAACCAGGCACGATGCTTGGCCGTCCACGGGGTGCCCTGGTAACGGCGTTCGTGACGCAACAGAAAATGTTGCACGCGCTGCCGTTGCCGCCGGATGGTTTCCTTCACGTCCGTGCGATCACGAATCAGGTTGCGCAAAGCCTCCTGCGCCGGGTCGGGCACCCAGAGCGGTTCGAGGTACCCGATCGCGCTCAAGCGCGCTAACGCCTGCGCATCGCGGCGATCCGTTTTCACCCGATCACCCGGCTTCTTCGGGATCGCGGTCGGCGCCACCAGCTCGCACGACCAACCGTCCTCGCGCAGCCTTCGCAACAATGCATAGCCGCAAGGCCCTGCTTCATAGATGAAGTGCAAGTTCGTGCCGTAGGTGTCCACCAACCGCTTGACTTGACGTTTCATGGCCGCGGCCGTATTCGCCACCTTGCCAAAGTCCGTCGTCCCCAATACCCCGCCATCAGCTGGCGCCGCCACCGCGATCGAGATCGTCTCCTTATGGACGTCGAGACCGACATGGACTGGGAAGGACGCGCCACGCGCGTCCTCGGACACCGTCGTCGCGCTTTGTGTTTTAACATTCATCGTGCCTGTGCTCCTTTGCTTGTAGGGTAAGGCTTCAGTAAACCTTACTGTGGAGCACAGGTCAAAACATATCGTCTAGGCGGTTCATCCAAGTGGTATCCGGATGTAGTTTCAGCTCACTACGCGATTTCGCGCACTGCGACTCACGCTCCCGCCGCTTTCAAATATTTATGCCCGTTACTGGCAGATCAAATTCTTGAAACACGCGACGAGAACGGAGATTTCGCGAACATTCTTCAAACGGCTCAAGCAGTCGCTGCACTCTACAATATTGGAAGTCTCGAGAAAATCGACGCCAAACGACACTTGGTCGCGATCATTGATATGCAGCGTGACGATGGCAGTTGGCCAGAGCTTCTCGCGTTCGGTGATCAATCGCTGAACTGGGGCGCACTGGGACAGATCGGGCACGGCTCGGAAGCCGTCACGGGCGCCTTCTGTATTGAAGCCTTAGAGAGACTTCTCGAGCATCTAAAGACGTGAATCGCTATTCACAATCCTCGATAACGGTGATAGCATGCACGTTAACCTAAAGGCGCGGTAATCCAGTAGAGAAACTGCCATGTCGCAAGATACAGTCACCGACAGTGGGGTAAGCTCAAACAAGGCTGATTTAACCCAATTCATAGAACCTTCAATTCTTAACGCGTTACCGCACTATCTGCCATTAGGCGTATTCCCGCTGATTTTTCTCGCATTGATATATGGAGGCTGGTGGCTACTACCTCCGTTCATCTTTATGAGTGTTGTAGGTCCCGCTGATAAATTGTTTGGCCTAGACGGGCGAAATATGGATCCGAAAAAAACTCCGGAGCGACGTCTAATCTGGCACAATCTACCTGTGTGGGGATGGGCGTTTCTCTGGCCGCCCACGCTCATTTTCGGTATGTGGCAAATTCTCGTCGCGAACCCATTCGCGATCTGGGAGGAAGTCATACTCGTATTCATTCTGACCATGGAAGCGCAGGCTGTTTTCATGGTTGGACATGAGCTTGTGCATCGACGTACTAGTTGGGAGAGGCGTATCGCGGAGTTTCTGCTTGCATCCGGTTCATATCCCCAATATGCGACGGAACATGTGTACATTCACCATGCGCAGGTAGGTACTCCCAACGACGCGGGATCTGCACCCAAAGGCGAGAGTTTCTGGCGGTACTTCCCGAAAGAGGTCGCAAGTAATCTCACCAATTCTTGGAAAGCGGCACGGGATCGGCTAGCGCGAAGTCACCATCCCGTTTGGCATTACTCCAATCCGTTCTGGCGCTATGGCATTGGACTGCTGTTCTGGTATGGCTTAACGTACTGGATGGGAGGCATCTGGGCTGTATTGGTTTTCATATGCCTTGGATTTGGCTGTGTCTTCTCGATGAAGATCATCAACTATTGCCAGCACTATGGTTTGCGTCGCGTACGGTTACCCAACGGTCGATGGGAAAAGGTCATGCCACGCCATTCGTGGGACGCAGACTGGAAGTTCAGCAACTGGATGTTCTTCAAAATGCAACGGCACTCGGACCATCATGCGATGGCTAGCCGACACTATCCGCTACTACAGGTTCGTAGCGGCGACGAGTCGCCGCAATTACCCGGTACTTACAGTGACATGATGAGCCTAGTGATTCGTCCAAAGAAATGGTTCGAAACAATGGATCCATTGGTTGATCAATGGCGTGCACATTTCTATCCGGAGATAGACGACTGGAGTGCGTACGACAGTTCTTTGGCCGCATCACACCCAGCGGCATTTGACGCGATTCTTGAGATTTTCGGTGTCGCACCACGTCTCGCCCATCGCGTGGAACGCAATCCAGAATTGCTCGATAACCTAAAAGACCGCGAATTTACCGATTTAGACCTACCCAGAGGTTTTGGTCCGGATCTCGAGTATGAATCAACCGCGCGACGCGGCCTCACACGACTCTACTGGACGCACGAAATGGGTGTTCAGGAAATGAAAGATCTCATTGCCGAATTGCCTTCTGCTGATGCCAGTGAAACCGCGGAAATCGTGAGAAACTGGTCAAACGACAAGGCCTTTCAAATCGGCATGCATGTCCTGCGAGGAAACCTTCTGGTCTCAGAAGCGAGAGTTGCGCTGTCAAATCTGGCGGAAGCTACGATTTCCACACTACTGGCAGCAGTGGTCGCAGATTACTCAGAGCGCAATGGTTCCATACAAGACGCCGGCTTTGCTGGTGTGTTTTTGGAAGATCTAGCGAGTAAAGACACGTATCCAGGAGTCGCTGTTAAACTACTGTTTGTCCACGATGGGCAGCAGTCCGACGTGTGTGAACGTTTATGTCGACGATCGATTGCTTGCCTTGCTGCGCTCGCCAAAGATAGCCTCGTGTTCTCGCCGTTTTCAGTTCGTTCGAATGCTTGCGTCGTGCTAACACTCGGTGAAGTGCATCAACATTACGCTGAAGCTGCTGACCGCGGTGAAATCGATCTTACGAGAGCGCGATGTATCTATGAGTGTGGCGACGTCAATATCGGAAATCAATTTGATGAAGTACGACGTGAAGTACTGATGGCTTACCGCTCTAACGCGACATTAGTGGAATTGATGAGAAAACCTACCGATAACACAGTTGAAACGGGGATAACTACATTTATTGACGTGAACGACGGATTAGATGAAATAGAGCGAGCGGCACGCATCCTGCAATTAACTGAATTTGAAGATGAACCAAGAGATACTGCGCCCTCTGCAACAGAAATATTCGAACGCACCGGTAGGGCACCACTCGCACAAGCTGCTTCCATGTGGTGCGACTTGCACGGAATCCAGCGCCTTATCGGTGACGCGGATTTCAAAGTGGCGGATTCTGGATTGAAGATTAAAAACCAAGTCGCGAAAGCGTGTGGGTCTGACGACTTCGACGCATTGAACTCGGCGGTTTCTGAACTGACATCTCAAGCTTCTGATGAGATCGAATCCATAGTTTCAAATCCGTAGCACCGCTGACTGGTTCAAACACGGAATCCTCAGTGCAATCAAACTCAAAGCAGGAGCCCGCAAGCGGGATCCTCACTCTAACAACTGATACAGACAAAGGACTCATTCGGTCTCCTACCCTTACGCCGCATCTTCGATTTCACGATATCGGTGAGCAGCAGACCTTGCTTGTCTCCGAGTCGTTTAACACATTACTACACGGGCAACTGACTGCCGACTTACTGCCATTGCTGAACAGCAAACACACTCTTGAAGAGATTGAGGAAATGCTGTGCGATCGACATAAAGCTCATGACGTACGCGTGGCCATTGTGTCACTCGCAAACAAAGGCTACGTCGTTTCGGGTGAGTACCACATGGACCCAGCCCAAGCAGCTTATTGGACGAGCCTTGGCTCATCACCGGTCTGGGTAGAAGAATGTCTGGCGAATTCGCGTATTCACGTCCTTGAGGACTACGACAGAGGACTAAGCCAGAAACTAAAGGCAACCGGCGTACAGATCGCCGCCGACGATCCTGAGCTTGTGGTTGTCCGCTGTGACGATTACCTTGGCACTGGACTTGAGGAAATAAACAAGCATCAACTCGAAGTCGAAATACCCTGGCTGCTCGTTCGACCACAAGGTATACAACCCCTATTCGGTCCGGTCTTCCAAGCAGACGGATCTGGTCCCTGCTGGAAGTGTCTGAGCTACCGCTTGAGCAGTCATCAGGAAGTCCATAGCTTCCTACGCAACGTCGCAGGAGATGATGCAGCATTCAAGCCATTCGTGAAAGATGCTACTACGTTCGAAGCCGTTCTCGGATTGATCGCAGCTGAGATCACCAAATGGGTCGTTCTGAGAAAGAACTCAACACTTCACGAGCACGCTATCGCGATAGACACGCGATCGTTTAGTACATCGAAACATCGAGTTATTCGGCGTCCACAGTGTTCTGCGTGCGGAGACGAAGCGTTGTACGATCCAAACCGACACCCAGAACCTCTGCATTTGATCTCAAGCCCCAAAACTCATCGCAACAGTGGTGGCGTACGAGCTGTCGCACCTCTTGTTACATTGGAGAAATACCGAGATGTCATTAGTCCGATCAGTGGTGTAGTAACCTGGCTGACGCGAACGACTGATGAAGCCGATTCGTGGCTGCATGTTTACTGGGCCGGCAGCAATCCCGCGATACGCAGTCGCAGCCTCAGTTCTCTAAGGCGCAGCTTGCGCAGCAAGAGCGCTGGAAAAGGAAGTACTCGCGAACAGTCAGAAGTCAGCGCACTTTGTGAAGCGATTGAACGGTACTCCGGCTCGTACCATCGCGATGAGATTCGGACCCGCAAGGCGTACTCTGAAATGGGCGTCGACGACGAGGCGATCCACCCCAACGACATACAGCTATTCAGCGATGCGCAACTTGACAATGCAGAAAGCATCAATGCAAAGGGTCACCTCTATAACATGGTTCCCCCGCGTTTTGATCCGAATGCGAAGATCGACTGGACTCCAATGTGGTCGCTTAGCCAACAGCGACACCGCTATCTACCCACCTCGATGCTCTACAGCATGGCGGCTGAACAACGAGGTCCAGCTGATCTGTTCGCCGACTCAAATGGCTGTGCGGCAGGAAACACGATGGAGGAAGCAATTCTCCAAGGGTTTTACGAGTTAGTTGAGCGAGACGCGTTTGCGATCTGGTGGTATAACCAACTGCGAATGCCAGCGGTTGATTTAGATAGTTTTGATGATGAATTCATAGCGTCCGCTCGGAGCTATTACGCGGATTATGAAAGGGAGCTCTGGGTGCTGGACGTCACCGCAGATATCGGCATTCCTACCTTCGTCGCGCTCTCACATCGACCCGACGGACCGACCGAGGACGTTATTTACGGTGCGGGTTCTCACGCGCACCCACAAATCGCGGCACAGCGTGCAATCTGTGAATTGAATCAGTGCCTAACTTGGTTACCGAGACCAGGAACTCGTGACGGTCGTCCGATGATTGATGACCCTTTGGCTCTTTGGTGGTGGCAAACCGCCCGGCTGAAGGACTGTGGCTGGCTCATTCCCGCTGCGGACGTGTCACCTCGTACATTTTCAGATTACCCGATCATTGAGTCTGATGACACGAGAGACGACGTCGAGTTCTGCCGCTCTCTCGTCGAACGCAAGGACATGGAGTTTCTGGTCCTTGATCAGACGCGTCCAGACATCGGCATGCCCGTAGTACGCGTAATTGTCCCAGGTATGCGCCACTTTTGGGCAAGATTTGCGCCCGGACGGCTCTACGATGTACCTGTCGCTATGGGGCATCGTAAGTCCCAGTTTGCTGAATCCCAATTGAATCCGACGCCTGTAATAGCTTGATTTAGGTGATTTTCACCCATCATCACGAATAAAGTCGAACCAGAAACGAAGGCCCGATCGAAGGTCTGAGAATCGACTGGAGACAAAATAGCATCCGCTTCCGAGGGGTGAGAATTTAGGTCTGGAATCTAAATAAGCGGCTCTTGGTGAGCTCTCAGACTTCCTTGTGTTTAAGTGAAAAAGGCGTATCTCGAAGGCATTCGCGAAACTACATGTGGCGATTTAGATCTACAACATTGGAGCCGGAATATCAATGATCTCGACACTGGATCTCCAATTGCGTAGCGGACGCTGAGCGCATGGACAAATCTGAACGGCTTCGGATTTTGACTGCTCTAACCGAGCACATCGAAGAAGGAACAACTTTGGATGCCGGCGGCATCATGCGCGCACCGCTAGAGGATTTCACATGTCCGCACCTTCTCGCACAGGAACAGGATGTTTATTTCCATAAGACGCCATTGTTAATGGGGTTCTCGTCCGAACTCCCAGAACCCAACACATACTGGGCAGACAATGCGACGGGTATTCCGATCCTTATGGTTCGAGATGAAGAAAGTCAGTTTCGAGCGTACGCAAACGTGTGTCGGCATCGGGGCAATATCGTAGTACCTGAAGGACGAGGTAGTAAAGATCGCTTCTCGTGTCCGTTTCATGCGTGGACGTACGGCAACGACGGAACTCTGTTGGCTATTAACCAGAATCGACATTTCGGAAATGTGTCTCGATTGGAATTACCGCTGATCGAACTACCTTCTGCGGAAATGTATGGGACTTTGTGGGTTCGACCAATCCCTGGTGATCCGATAGACGAAGACGAGTGTTTAGGTGGGCTTCGAGACGATTTAGCATATTGGCAAATTCCCACGCATCCTCGAACCGACTCATACACCATCGATGTACGCGCAAATTGGAAATTAGCAATCGATACCTACGGAGAGAACTACCACCTCAACATCCTTCACGCACAGTCAGTCGGCAAAGAAGTGAAGGCGAACTTGCAGATATGCGACCGTTTCGGGAAGAATCTTCGATTGGTCTATCCCAATCAGAAATTCGATCTTATGCGATTCCTCGTGTCAGACCCGGGGCGTTGGCCGTACAAACAAATAACGTCAACCCTCTATTTCATTTACCCAAACGTCATCATGATTGTGGACGCATTTGGCATCGATCTATTGCGTATTTTTCCAGGCCAAAACTCACCTTGAAATTCTCGAACGACGCATACTTGGTACATAGACCCCAAAGTTCAGCCACACATCGAAAAACTTGGAATTTCGTACGAGGAGAGGATCACACGGTTCAGAGACATCGTCGTTAACGAAGACTATGGGGCAGCGGCGAATATTCAATGCAATGCAGAGGCCGGAATTCAATCGGAGATTCTGCTCGGACGGAACGAGGAAGCCCTGCAACACATTCACAATACACATCGATCAGCGCTCGGTCGAGATTTACTTCAAATTGAGACTGCGTAACGGACTTAAGCCAAAATACGCGCTAATCGCTCAGTTCATTTCTAGATTGCAGCTTAGATTCACCCTTCAGCCGTGATGGAAGTTCGGACTGACTTGCAGTCAAGCGTCCAACTTACTTGCACAACGCACGTGATATCGTTCGAGGAGCCAACATGGAAATCGACGAAGCAGTTCGACTAACTCAAGATCAACTCGTTCATGAGGGAACCACAATGGCCGAGTTACTCGGCTACTTCAGAGATAAGGTGTCGCCGAATCTTATCGGTGAGCCAAGTTGGCAACAAATACTCCAGTGTACGAACAAACTTCCGATCACGATGGGAGCAAGTCCATTTGGTTTCGAGATCCCTCTTCACGAACCAGAAACCATCGCCGATCTAGGCGTATCACTCGCAAGCGGCACAAGACCTGCAACGTTTTTTGAAAGTCTCTCTCAATCCGACGAGAACGATCGAACCGCCGGAGCGCTAAGCCTGTTATTTCAACAAATGGAGGATAGATCTTCCGAATTGCGGGAGATCGTCGGTCGCAAAGTCATGTTGGAGTATGACATCGGTTCTGCACAGGTAAATGGTCCTTCAGATCCAGGTTTATTCTTGAGACCAGGTGAACGAGCCATCGTTGGTAAATGTGGACAAGCGGACGACGTTAGTCTTCTGGCAGACGCCTTGGTCTCGTGTGTACGTTGGGAAGTGAGCGAGACCGAGCGCAAGAACGTCAGAGAAGCGTACCTTGCTCAGCCACACGATACACGAATGGACTCGTTCGGCGTGTTCCCATCTCGTGCGCGATCCATCCGCCTGGCCGTGATGGGGTTCACAAGCGAGCGACAAATCTGTTCCTATCTTCAAGATCTCAATTGGGCCGGCGAGTTCTCCGCGGTTGAAGAGGTGATTTCTAGATTTAAGGAACGTGTGACCATTGTTCGAACTGGAGCGAATATCGACGTACAGGAAAGCGGAATTGGACCAACACTTGGTCTGACACTGATCGTCAAGCAACGATATACCAAAGACTCACGATATTGGCTCGACGGATTGACCGATTGGGATCCCTTCCTTGACGCACTTGCTCAAGAGAGTATCGTGATCCCGACGAAACTAACTGCTCTCTCTGACTGGGTAACCAGACCGACGACGCTATTCGGCAAGTCGGGTCGTTTTGTGCTGCTTCGCGGAATTCACCACATAAAGCTAGTTCTAGAAGGAGATCGGTTGTCTAAGGCAAAAGCTTATGTTTTTATGGTGCTTTCGAGCGCAGTCAACGCGTGATATTTGAATGGAACCTAAATAAAGGAATCCCGCCCTGAAATCAGGACGGGATTCACTATTAACTATTTATCTGCTGAAGGCTGCCTGTCGGATGATCCGACTCAGCTTTCATCGACTGGTTTACTTTACCAGCAACAACACAGCCCAGCTGATATAGCTTCGAGCTGCTCTTCGGTGATATTCGGATCCGGCGGTAACGCAAGATGGACCGTTTGCATATCGCTCTCATGAACCTCAATCTTCATCGATTCTGGAATTGTTATTCCCAATTCCTGACTGATGGCGCTTTTAGGATCGGAGAGAAGCTGCTGCCGAAATCCTGTATCGAGTGAAGATTTCTCAACGATTTGCTTCAACATGTCGTCGCCACTTCTCATCGCATTTTCCTCCATGCTCGGTGTTCAGCCGTTCGTGCTCAGCGATGTGTCACGCCACAAGCGGAGCCGTCCGGTACGACGTTCGTCAGCAAAGTTTACTCATTCTTATTGAAATTCAAGACTTTTCTTCAGCGTCCTCGAAAGTTCAACCATGCCTCAACTAACGAACGTACGCGGTGATGCGACCTCTATGTTTTCTCGATCGCTCGAGGACGGTAAATACACCCCGTTGGTAACCTTCATGAACATCCCCATGCTTGAATTGCGACTATTGTCCTTCAGCTTGTAGCCGCTAACCTCTCTCGCGTTAGTAACTAAATTCTTTCAACGCGCTCGGTATGCGAATTTGATTCATTCCGTTTTCGGCAACTTCTGGGGACTAAATTTGCAATGGCTAAGATTCGGTGGGTTTCCGATGAACACCTCGCGCGCACTGGCTGAACTACAAGCGCCGTTGCGATCCTGCCATGATTGATCAGGAATTCAAATCGCGCGAACACTTAGGGATGTGGAGTTGGACAGGATGAGGAGTATCTCAAAGTGATACAACCCGGACGCAAATCCTTACGAAAGATAGCGGTCGTAGGTAGAGGCACAGCGGGTTCCCTCGCGGCCGCGACCATAACGCATCAGCTTCCAGACGGAGACTTCGAACTTCACCACATTTTCGATTCGCGGATTCCAGTAATAGGCGTAGGAGAAGGAAGCTGGCCGAGTTTGGTCCAGCAACTACACGACTTTACCAAGATACCGCACGAAACTGTGCAACAACGTCTCAACGGTACCCGTAAATACGGCGTTGCATTTGAAGGCTGGGGCCGACTCAATCAAGACTTCACCCACTATTTCACCCCACAACAGGTGTGCTATGCATACCATCTTTCCGCGGACCTCCTCGGAGATCTGCTCCACGAGAGCATTCGAGCAACTCATATTGATGCGAATGTAACCAATATCAAGCGGGTGGACGGCAGCGCTCTAGTGGAATTCGAAGAGATGCCGCCGGAACGATACGACTTAGTATTTGACGCTCGGGGTTTTCCTAGAGAAATTAACCCCGAACAGCACTTTAATATCCCTTTCATCCCAACCAATACCGCGATAATCCGCCGCGCCCCCACTACCGTCGAATCACCCGGTGAAGGTCCGGTGTTGCAGCACACCTACACACGAGCGGTTGCGCGACCACACGGTTGGGTATTCGTGATTCCACTGACTGCACACACGTCATACGGGTACATTTTCAACCAAGACATTTCTCGGGTAGAAGATGTCGAATCGGACTTTGACGAGTTACTCGAAAGTGACGCCGTAATGGACTTCGAGCAACGTGCCACGATTCCATTTCCCAACTTCTTGCACCGTCAGATCTACGATGGAGTAATCGCTCGAATCGGCAACGCCGGCGCGTTTATGGAACCTCTTGAAGCAACAGCGATCGGTTTTGCACAAATGGAGATTGGAATGGTCCTTCATATGCGCTTGAATCGAGCTGTCGAAACAATCGAAAGCGATGCTCCGATGGTGAACCGCTTCCTGATTAACTACGTACTCTCCAATGGCATGTTTGTCGGCTGGCACTACTGCCGTGGGTCGAAATTTGAAAGTGATTTCTGGCGATACGCACAAGACGATGCGTGGCCACAATACAGAGATTGCATCGATCAACAAGCGTTTGGTGATGCTTCGCTGCGCAACTTTGATGGAATGGTTGATTTGATAAATCAGACAGTCATTGAAAAGACTGAGTGGGAGACCAGAAGGAGCGGGTTCCCTCTAACTAGCTATGCTCAGATGGCACAAGGTCTAGGGTGCTAAAGACCGATCTAGCTTGGCATGGCTTCAGCGTCAAAACCAGGAATCTGAGATTTCGTTGGCAAATCACCCGCACCAATACGTCTAACCGCGCTCTCGAAAGGCGGTCCACTTAATAACTCGAAATGAGTGAGACGCCAGCACTGTCCCCACGACGTAGCTGACCGTAATTGATAGAAGAAACTAAATTAGAGGCTAAATCGCTTTCGCCATTCGAATCGTCACGCCACCGAAGGATTCAGTAGGTTCTGAACTGAACAACCTTGCCAGCACTTCACCAGGAAGCAGGAATGCAATACACACGCGCATTCCCTGCAATTCCTCATAGGGTTCGACTTCTCCAAGCCGGTGGCTTTGTACCACACTTTCTATTTCCGCACGACCCGCATCAGTCAGTAAGCCAGCCGATCTGTCCTGTTCCAGCAAGCCATTGAGCAACTTCGTATCAATCTCGCTTTTGACTTTGTCATTGAGACACTTAGAAAACGCCTGAGCAGACACGGTGACTTTTCTAGCACCTAACTGTGTCTCCGCGAATCGCGCAAACTGCTCCATGTCAATCAGCTGAAATGACACGGTGTTACCTTCTAGTACCACCCTGACGAAACGATATCCCTCTCCGTCATCCCTCTTCGGCTCATCGTCCTCCCTTACTCGTTCCTCGTACGACTCCATGTCAATCTGCAGCACATGAACGTCGTTAGAAGCAAGCACATCACCGCCGAAAGTTACATGACGAGACTCATCTAAAAACGGCAACGATGGGTCAATTGTGGAGGTATCTTCGGAGTCGTCAATATTGATCTCTACCGTCAAATGTCCGCTTTCATCTGTTGAAACGTTCATTTCCATCGGCGTCGTTGAATCCTTTCCCGTTCGCCAAACCCCAGGCAATTCCGCGTGAATTGAGCTACGTTCCCATGGAAGCGGATGTTCAAAGTGCGAGCATCCTACATTCGCCGCAATTGCGAGAAGCACGCACACGATCGGTCGAGTTAATTTCATCTAAGAAGCTTCAAGTTATGTTTCGGTGGTCTACGTGAGCTGTTTACAGAGGCTCGAAGTGTTGACGTCTAACCTGATCGACCCGCTACTCACTAGTAGGTCAGCACTCACGGTTAATCGCTGCCCACAATATAAGACAAACATACGCTTTGGGTGTTTTATTCGCGATCCTTCACCAGATCGTCGCTTTAGATTCCTGCGCTTCGTCCCTTATACCGGGTGGATGGGAAGAGAGCCTTCTTAATAACGATACGGCATGAATATGCTTGCTCTCGCATTTGTTGGGACGGAATCATGAAAGAAGACCACATCGATATACAAACAAGCGATGGCGCGATGAACACGTTCGTGACACGGCCAGATGAAGGTGGTCCGTTTCCGCCGGTGTTGTTCTACATGGACGCTCCTGGTAAGCGCGAGGAACTGCACGACATGGCTCGTCGAATCGCGACCGTTGGCTACTACGTCATGCTCCCAAACCTTTATTACCGCGACGTACGCGAGTTCCAATTGGGAATGCCGGGCACGACACGAGAACGTATGTCAGAGCTAATGGGGAATCTAACCAATGCGATGGTATGTGAAGATACACAAGCGATGTTCGACTACATGGCGAATGAGTCTGACGCGAGCGACGGTCCTATAGGGATCACCGGTTACTGCATGAGCGGACCTTTCGTATTCGCAGCCGCGGCAGCTTTTCCAGATCGAATCAAAGCTGCAGCGTCAGTACACGGCGTCAAACTGTTCAGTGACGCTGAGGATTCGCCTCACCTAACAGCTCAAAACATTCAGGGTGAGATGTACTTCGCATGCGCCGAACTAGATCAACTTGCACCACGATCGATGATCGATCCGCTGGACGACCATTTGAAATCGACCGGCATCAACTATCGAATTGAGTGGTATCCGGAAGCGCAACATGGATTCGTATTTCCACAGCGTGACGGTATGTTCTCGAAAGAGTCTGCCGAGCGACATTGGTCTAGGTTATTCGCGATGTTCGAGCGGAATCTACGCTAATGCAAAATAGCGGATTGATATCTCATGCCATGTTCTAAACAGACCTTGCGCGCAAGGCAGCGATTCTTGAGGGGGCGTTAGCTTGGGAGCAATACTCGAAGTCGAAGATTTACGCGTCAATTTCGGCGAAAACGAAGCGGTACGCGGCGTTTCATTTGACATCCAACAGGGTGAGACGGTCGCAATTGTTGGCGAATCCGGTTCGGGTAAATCAGTAACAGCACTATCGGTGCTGCAGCTACTGCCATATCCTCAAGCTAACCACCCGTCCGGAAGTATCAAAGTAGACGGCATCGAAGTGATGGGAGCACCAAACACAACGATGTTGGATATTCGGGGCGTTAAAGTCAGCATGATTTTCCAGGAGCCGATGACTTCGCTCAATCCACTCCACAAGATCTCGAAGCAAGTTGGCGAATCACTCATCGTGCATCGTGGCATGACCAAGAACGACGCACGAACCCGCACGCTTGAACTGCTAGATTTGGTCGGGCTCCAAAATCCCGAATCGCGGCTAAATACCTATCCGCACGAGCTTTCCGGCGGTCAACGTCAACGGGTCATGATTGCGATGGCGCTCGCGAATGAACCTCAACTCTTGATCGCGGACGAGCCCACTACTGCGCTCGACGTTACCATTCAGGCACAGATTCTTAAGCTCCTGCAAGATCTTCAGGATCAGCTCAACATGGCGATCCTGCTTATCACTCACGACTTGGGGATCGTGCGCCACACGGCCAATCGCGTCTGTGTAATGAACAACGGCGAGATCGTTGAACGCGGACCTAACGAGCAGATTTTCAACCAACCGAAACATCCCTACACGCAACATCTGCTCGCCGCTGAACCGTCGGGGGATCCCGTCGAATCGAATACGAGCGCGCCAGTCGTAGCCGAGGCTAAGAACTTCACTGTGAAGTATGCCCTCGGCAAGGGTTGGTTAGGTAAGAGTAAGTTCTTCACTGCCGTCGACGACGTTGAGGTCACCGTTCGTGCAGGTCAAACCGTTGGTGTCGTAGGCGAATCAGGTTCAGGTAAAACCACGCTTGGACTCGCAATGCTTCGCTTGCTGGCAAGTGAGGGCAAGCTCACTTTTGAAGATACCGATCTACAAGGGTTAAAGCGCAAGGAACTCACTAAACTGCGACGCGATATGCAGGTCGTTTTTCAGGATCCATACGGCAGTCTCTCACCACGGATGTCTGTGCAGAACATCATCGAAGAAGGCTTAGGCGTTCATTTCCCAGACATGTCAAAAACCGAGCGTCGCGAACGTGTAGCTGAAGTCATGCAAGAGGTTGACCTTGAGCCCGAGATGATGGTTCGTTACCCACACGAGTTTTCCGGTGGTCAGCGGCAACGGATTTCGATCGCTCGCGCTATGGTCTTAAAGCCTAAATTCGTGGTTCTCGACGAGCCAACCTCTGCATTGGACATGTCCGTGCAGGCTCAAATCGTCGATCTCCTTCGAAAACTGCAACGTGATCACGATCTCGCGTACATGTTTGTAAGTCACGACCTCAAAGTCGTCCGTGCCCTCGCGAATTGGGTCATTGTGATGCGTGATGGCGTAATCGTGGAGCAAGGCGACTCAACGAAGATCTTTGAAGCGCCAGAGACCGAATATACCCAAGCGCTGTTAGATGCCGCCCTCGATATGAAGGCTGACGAGGTAGTCGTACGCCAATAGACGCAGTAGAGATTCGCGTTTAGTCCGAATAGCGAGCAATCGCCGATTCATCGAGACCTGCCGCTTTAGCGGCTTCCAACAAGTCTGTCCAAGTTCGATCATCGAGCGGAATGCCATTCACAGCACGTTCAGCCATGGTCTCGCGCTCCGGTTCCCCGGGGATTCGAACACGATCCGCGCCTTTTGCGGGTTGGGTATCGTGGAGATAGTCGACCATTCCTGTGATTTCATGCTGGAATCGCTCTGTACCACCAAACACGTCTGGATTTAAAACCATCATCAACATGTGGTTGATCACGGTTCCAACTCGCTCATGTTCGGGTTGCATTGTCCATTCGCCAACCAAAGCGCCGCCGAATAACTCGCATATAAGCGCAAGGCCATAACCTTTATATAGACCGAACGGCAGAACCGCGCCGCCAGGTGGTGAGAACATCACGCGCGGGTCGTTGGTAGGCACTCCCTCGTGATCTACAAGCGCTCCGTCCCGAATCGTTTTACCTGCATTGAATGCGACCTTGACCTTCCCAAACGCGATGAAACTCGTCGCCATGTCCAACACGATGGGTGGTGCGTCTTTACGTGGCACAACCGCGCAGAATGGGTTCGTCTGTAGACGCGGGTCCGCGCCGTTAAACGGTGCAACTACGGGCTGGTGACCAACGACATTGACAAAATGCACAGAGACCATGTTGGCATCGGCACACAACTCCCCATATGAGCCTATCCGTCCCAGGTGATGCGCATTGCGCAATCCAACACACGCAATACCATTTTCACGCGCTCGCTCAATGGCAACAGTCGTCGCTTCTTTGCCAACGACTTGGCCGAAACCTGTGCAACCATCAATCAAGAGCACGCCACCAGCGTCTTTGACGATTTCAATATGAGCTTGCGGATTCAAGTGGCCACGTTGAATGTTGCCCACATAGGTTGGAACCATCACCACGCCATGGGAGTCATGGCCTTTCAAATTCGCGAGCACCAGATGCTCAGCGGTTAGTTTCGCGTCGGTTGCTTTTGCACCCGCGGCTACAAAGAGATCTGACGTGAGTGACTGCAACTTCTCTGCTGCAATTCGCATAGTGGCTAGTTGTCCAGCTTCAAGGCGGCGCAATTATCGTGACGTGTCGAAGTCGCTCCGGTTTTACGCGGTCGCGCAACGAATTGGGACGCTCTGATAGGTTTCGCGACTTGGTGACTACTCCCCGACCTCAAGGACGGGGTTTCTTGCTTCTCAGGCAGCTGCGGGAAGCATTAATGTGCTTCCCGTCTGACGCATGCCTCCACAAGCAGAAACGGATAGCCCTTCCGCCTGTAATTGCAGGATGCCTTGCTGTTTGATATTCAGCGCGGCGTTAATATCTCGATCATGCTCCACGCCACAGGTTGGGCACGTCCAATGACGTGCTGACAGCGGCAAGCTTGCAACGTTCGAGGCGCAGTGGCAACAAGTATTGCTGGACGGATACCAAGTGTCAATCCGCACCAGACGCTTGCCTTCCCAAGTCGCCTTGTAGTCCAGCTTCCGCACCAGATCACCCCACGCCGCGTCCGAGATCGCTTTAGACAGCTTGCGGTTCTTGAGCATGTTTTTGACTTTCAGTGTCTCCACGCAAATGGCTTGGTTTTCGTTAACCAGTCGTCTCGACAATTTGTGCTGGAAGTCGTTGCGCGCGTTGGCGACTCGCTCATACGCCTTGGCCACAAGTACACGCGCCTTGTTGCGGTTGGCTGATCCTTTCTTTTTACGGGACAGGGATTGTTGCTTGCGCCGCAAGTTCGCCTCGGCGCGCTTCAAGAAGTGCGGGTTGTCTTGCTTCTCGCCCGTGCTGGCAATTGCCAGATAGGTCAACCCCATGTCCAAGCCAATGACGTTCTCATCCGCGAGCGCCTTCGCGGGCTCGGGAATGGGCTGGCCGTCATCGCACAAGATCGAGGCGTAGTACTTGTTCGTCGTTGTGCGCGAGACGGTGACGGTTTTAATCCGGCCAACCAGCTCGCGGTGCAACACAGCCTTGACCACACCCACTTTAGGCAAGTACATGGCGCGTCCATCCACAACCTTGACCCGTTGTGGGTAGGACATGGATTGCTTGCCGCGCTTGCTTTTATAGCGCGGGTAGTGCGCCTGCTTTTTGAAGAAGTGCTGGAACGCATAGTCAAGATGCTTTAGCGATTGCTGCAACGCCTGGCTGTCCGCTTGCTTGAGCCATGCGGTTTCCTCAGCCGCCTTCAATACGACCAGGCGATCCTGCGTCATCCGCAGGGTGATTCGTTCCTGCCGCTCCGACCATGCCTGGCTGCGCCAATTCAACGCGAAGTTGTACGCCCACCGCATTGCTCCGAATTGAAACGCAAGTGACTGACGTTGATCTGCCGTTGGATACAGTCGGACTTTGGTCGCTTTGAACATCGCGCCAAATCTTAATATTGATCTACATGACTGCAGAAAACGAATTTCGCACCGGCAGACATGGCGTCTCGCCCTTCCTGTTCAGTCGGTCTTGGTCACCCAATATCGTCGGGATGTACGCTCCGAACGCGCCATTCAGGACGTGCGGCAGATTTTCACTGCTGGGTGCGAACACGCTGAATTGCACCGGCTCGCATGCGACGGCGAAGACGACCACGCCCATTTGGTGGCGAACGATCCACCTACAGTCGCCCTCGCCAAGCTGGTCAACCGCTTAAAGGGCGTATCCAACCGGCGCATGTGGGATGTTCGACCCGCAAGCGCCAGCCGTTATCGGCAAGGTGTTTGGTGGTCGCCATCCTATTTCGCAGCTTCTTGCGGTGGTGCCGCAATTGACATCGTCCGTCCATACGTTGCAAATCAGCGAGCTGATCAAAAGCGACGTTAACGCGATTGCGCCTTATATCCCCGCCCTGAAGGACGGGGCTTTACGGCGGTGATTGGTAACATGACCACGTTACACCCGTATGTCTCGCGAAGGGGGAGTCCTTGCGCGATAGAAATAGCAAAGCACATCGATACACAGTCGCCGCATTAATAACAATGCTTGTCGGCATTAATAACGCTGCGGAAGAGGAGGAGATTTGGCCTGAGGAGTGGTACCACCCGTTCAAAACAGCGTCCGAGATTGAACTAACTACATTTAGCGACAGCCCATTCCTTCACAAAGGAGAGATTGACCACCCTGAATTCCAGGATTTACCGCCAGTTGAGGAGCGGCTACCTAAAGATCCCATCGTTGTGTATCCGCTCAAGGAAACTGGACACCACGGTGGAGTCGCTCGCATAACAAACCATGATCTTTGGATGTTTTTTGGCTGGGAGGCGGCGTTCACGATTTCGGCCGACATGCGTACTTTCTTGCCAAATTTGGCCGAGTGGTTCGAATTGAGTGAGGACGGATTAAGTCTCACGATCAAGCTTCGCGAAGGTGTACGGTGGTCTGATGGTGAACCGCTTACAAGTCATGACTTCGCGTTTACCTTCAACGACCTTTGGAACAACGACGAATATCAGCCCGAAACGTACAAGATCGTCGAAGGGTCAAAGGTGGTTGTCGTCGACGACCTCCTATTTCGTTACGAATTCCCGACCCCTCGCCCGTTATTTATCAATTTCGTAGCCCAGTACGGCGATTTCATGATCGACCCTGCGCACTACATGCAACGTTTTCATCCCGATTACACCTCTGAGGAAGAACTCGATCAGCGAATCAAGGACTACGAAGCGCTTAACTGGACTCAACTGATCAACGACATTCGTCGTGAAGGGTCGGATGACAGTGTCGAGGTGCCAACTTTACGTGCATTCAAGCTAGTCGAACGTTCTTCCATGAAGCGCAAATACATCCGTAATCCCTACTATCCGAAAGTAGACCCCGAAGGTCGTCAGCTGCCGTACATAGACCAAATCAATACCGAAACAGTTGAAAACTTCGAAATCATGGCGGCTATGGCTTCCACGGCGCAAGTGGACTTCGCGGCATTCGCACTTCGGACACAGGACATTCCACTTCTAAAACTTGGGGAACGAAACGGGGCTATCAAGGTACACATTTGGCAGCGCCTACACTCGAGTGATGTCGCGATCCAACCAAATTACAACTACGACGACGACCGATATCGTGATCTTTATTGGGACATCCGCTTCCGCGCCGCGTTATCTCACGCGATAAACCGCGACGAACTCAATCAGATCATCTACTTTGGCCGTGGCTTCCCTCGTCAGGTCACGGTTCATCCGACGAGTTCTTTCTACAAGGAAGAGTGGGAAAAGAGGTACTTGGAGTATCGACCCGATTATTCAAGGGAGCTGCTCGATGAGATTGGCGTCATCGATGTTGACGGCGACGGCTACCGTGAGTTTCCAGATGGATCCCGCTTCACGATCACACTGGAGTTCTATGACTTCGAGACGCCGAAAGGCATCACCATGGAACTCGTGCAGGAGTATTGGCGTCAGATCGGCATCGACCTTCGATTAAAACTCGTTGACGGAAACCTTCAGCGCGAACGTGCAGTAGCCGGAGAGATGCAGATGACGCTATGGCACGCAGACCGGGTTACCGATATCCTATTTCCGCTATTTCCCGATTGGTGGGTAGCGCGCTCTATCAGTTGGGACCGTGGCATGTGGAATGACTGGTCTCGATGGTATATGAAGTCGGGCGAGGCAGGTGTCGAACCACCCGCTGTCATGCGACAACTTCAAGACTGGGTCGATGAGATGTGGGTTACGATGGATGAGAAGGAACGACACGTCATCGGTCAAAACATCCTCGCCACCGGTTCTGAGTATCTGTGGGTAATTGGAACGATCGGTTTAGCACCCCATCCGGTTGTTGTGTCGTCACGCCTCAAAGGCGTGCCGTTAAAAGGTATTTGGGGTTGGGATAACCGGTGGACGCTTGCGAATCATCCGGCGACGTGGTATCTCGACGAACCGTCGCGCTAGTCGCATAAACGAGCGTCGGATTTAGGAATGCTTCACTACGTAATCAAGCGCTTAGGCACCATGGTGCTGACGCTCGCGTTCATATCCGTCATCGTGTTTGTCGTCATTCAGTTGCCTCCTGGCGACATCGTAACTTCAACACTTGAACGCATGGAAGCGTCGGGAATGCAGGCGTCCGACGAGTACGTTCAAAATCTCCGTGCACGTTACAACCTCGACAAACCCTTATATCTTCAATACCTAAATTGGATTTTTAATTTCGTTCAAGGTGATCTCGGTTACTCATACATCTACTCAAAACCAGTAAACGAATTGGTATGGGAGCGCCTCGGCTATACCTTACTAATCACCGTTTCCGCTGTGATATTCACTTGGGTAGTCGCCGTGCCTTTTGGCATTTATTCTGCAGTACGGCAATACTCAATCGGCGACTACTTCGTGACGGTCGTTGCGCTTATCGGGCTGGCGACCCCGAATTTCCTACTAGCGTTACTGGTGATGTTCTTTGCCTGGGAGTGGTTTGGTATTTCAATCGGTGGACTGTATTCCATGGAATTCCGTGATCAGGCCTTTTCAATTCCCAAATTGTTTGACTTGCTCTCCCGGTTATGGATTCCGGGGAGCGTAGTCGGGATGGGGGGGACCGCCGTAACCATGCGAATCCTTCGTGCGAACTTGCTCGATGAGCTCAATAAACCGTACGTGGTTACCGCACGGGCTAAAGGCGTCAAACCCATCAAGCTCATCTTTAAATATCCCCTGCGCATTGCTATCAACCCGTTCATCAGTACATTGGGGCTCCTGTTACCTACCTTGATCTCGGGCGAAGCGATCGTCTCGATGGTTTTGAATTTACCTACCACCGGTCGAATGCTGCTGCAAGCATTGCTTGCTCAAGACATGTACCTTGCAGGGAGCTTTCTGATGCTGCTCGCGATTTTGACCGTAGTCGGAATGTTGATATCCGATTTGGTCCTCGCTTGGTCTGATCCGAGGATTCGATATGAGTGAAGTAGTCCTTGAGCAACCTCCCAAAACGATTACGCTAGAAACTCCGGACGAGCTAAACCTCTTAACGCCACGTCAGTTGGCGTGGCGACGATTCAAACGTCATCGCCTTGCCTTAATAAGCGGCGTAATTCTGGTAATCATGTACCTCGTAGCGGGGTTCGCCGAATTTTTCGCTCCTTACGTAACGACGTCCCGCAACGTTTCGGCGATCAATGCGCCACCGATGGACGTACGTTTCTTCGAACACGATGGCACGTTCCACATCCGCCCGTTTGTATACGGCTATGACCTTCACATCAACGAACATACCTGGGCACGCGAGTACACCGAAAATCCTGAGAAGATTTACCCACTTCGGTTCTTCGCGCGCGGCGAAACATACGAGCTTTGGAACCTATTCGAAGGTGATATTCACCTTTTCATCGCGGAAAATGACGAAGGCGAAGGTTACATTCACTTCCTAGGTACCGATCAGCTAGGGCGCGACGTATTCTCGCGCGTGATCTATGGAGGTCGTATATCTCTGTCGATCGGTATGCTGGGTATCGGCTTGACGTTGTTTCTCGGTGTCCTATTTGGCGGATTTGCGGGTTATCTCGGCGGATGGGTCGACCGAATCGTGCAACGCATGATTGAGGTCTTGCAATCCTTGCCGACCTTGCCGCTATGGATGGCACTTACCGCGGCGCTACCGGCGCATTGGAGTTCCCTGCGAATCTACTTCGGAGTCACGATCATCCTTTCGCTCTTCGGTTGGACCGCACTCGCAAGACAGGTTCGTGGCAGATTTCTCGCGTTACGAAATGAGGATTTCGTCATCGCAGCTCGACTGATCGGCAGTGGACAGAACCGCATCATCTTCAAACACATGATGCCCAGTTTTCTAAGTCACACGATCACCACCGCAACGCTTGCCGTTCCAGGCGTCATCTTGGGTGAAACGGCACTAAGTTTCCTAGGGATCGGAATTCGGCCCCCCATCGTTAGCTGGGGCGTGTTGATGGAACAAGCGCAAAACTACCAAGTGATCTCAATGACCCCTTGGATACTCTATCCTGGCTTATTTGTGGTCATAGCCGTGATGGCTTTCAACGTGCTCGGCGACGGTTTGCGCGATGCGGCAGATCCGTACAACATGGGTGGCCAATGATGACGGACAACATTCTTGAAATCCGAAATTTAGGTGTCCGCTTCCAAACCGACACGGGAGTCACAAACGCCCTTAACGACGTCAACTTTGATGTGCCGCGTGGCAAAGTTACGGCAATCGTCGGTGAGTCAGGATCCGGGAAATCAGTGACGGCTAACTGCATCATGCGTCTGCTTCAACCTCCTGGCAAGATCGTTAACGGTTCAATTCAATTCAATCCATCAAGGACCGAGCCGTTTGACATCGTAGCGATCCGTGATCGTGACCCACGCATCTATGAACTGCATGGCGGTCTGATTAGCATGGTGTTCCAGGAACCCATGACCGCTTTATCGCCTGTCCATCGAGTTGGCAATCAAGTGTCCGAAGCGATCCTATGTCATCGTGACGTTTCAAAAGAAGAAGCGATGGCGGAAGCCCGTGACATGCTAAGACGGGTGGGTATTCCCAACATAGACATCCGTATTGAAATGTACCCGTTTGAGTTTTCGGGAGGCATGCGACAACGAGTAGTTATCGCAATGGCGCTGGTCTGCAATCCTGAGGTCCTTATCTGCGATGAGCCGACGACAGCGCTGGACGTAACCATTCAGGCTGAGATTCTGACTCTCATCAAAGACCTACAGGCCGAGTTAAGCAATTCGATCATCTTCATCACCCATGACATCGGCATCGTTGCACAAATCGCCGATTACGTCGTCGTCATGTATCAAGGACGCGTGTTGGAAATAGGTACGGTGCGGCAAGTTTTGAAGGATCCACTTCACCCCTACACCAAAGGCTTGCTGGCGGCTATTCCCGGCAACGTTCCCAAGAACGTGCGTCTTTCGACCATCGCAACGGCGGTTGGTGACGCTGACATTACTACGCCGTTCCCATTGAAGAGTGTTGGGGACGGACGGTTGGTGAGTTTGCCTTGAGTATCCTCGATGTCAAATGACGATGACCTGATCCTAAAGGTAAGGCACCTTAGCAAGACATTCGATGAGCACGTCGCGCTTCGAGACGTTTCGTTCGATCTTAAAAGAGCCGATACGCTTGGTGTCGTTGGTGAGTCAGGGTCCGGCAAAACGACCTTGGCGCGTTGCATCCTCCGGGCGATCGACCCTGACGATGGTGGTACCGTGGAGTTCAATAGCGAACAAATAGGTTGGGTATCGCTTTCATCTTTGCGACACAAGGAACTGGTGCCTCTCCGCAAAGAAATGCAGATGGTCTTTCAGGACCCCTACTCATCTCTCAACCCGCGCATGACAGTTAGGCAGATCATTGAAGAACCTCTGATCATTCACCACGAGGGGAATAGCAATGAACGGCTCGAGAGAGTTCGCGAGATACTTGATCTCGTCCAGCTCAGCCAAGACTCATTAACGCGGTATCCCCATGCGTTTTCTGGAGGTCAACGCCAACGTATCGGAATCGCTCGTGCACTTATCTTGAATCCAAATCTCGTCGTTTGCGACGAGACCGTTTCCGCACTAGATGTTTCGGTTCAAGCACAGATCATCAACTTACTTGAGGATCTGCAGAAAACCCTTCACCTGACTTACATTTTTGTCGCCCACGACCTCGCGGTTGTACGGCATATATGCAACAACGTACTGGTCATGCACAACGGAGTCGTGGTAGAGCGAGGCGATGTTGACTACGTCTTCGATCATCCGCAACGAAACTACACGAAACTCCTTCTTTCAGCGATTCCTTCGCCGGATCCAGATATCCGCATGGATCCAGAGAATCGCGACATCCTTGAACAGCCTGAACCTGTAGTTAATGGCTACGGCTTAGTGGAAGGTCCTGTCTGGCACGGCGATCACGGGCTATTGTTCAGCGACGTCATCTTTGGTGGCGTGTATGCCGTAAACGAAAGCAAAGAGGTAAATCCTGTTTTCGAACACCGACGCGGAATCGGTGGCATGGCCATCCATGCGGAAGATGGGATGGTCGTCAGCGGAAAGAACGTATCCTTCAAACGATTTGGTGAAAGCGAGAGCATTCTGTTGCTTGATCGGGACCCTGATAACGGCAACGTCGGGTATAACGACTTGACGACGGATGCAGCAGGACGCATCTATGTCGGATCACTTGGCTCGAGTCCTGTTTTTGACGACGGGCTTGAACCACGTGCTGGTAACCTATACGTCATTGATCTCGACGGGAAGAGTCGCGTCGTCGCCGAGGATGTGCAACTCACCAATGGCCTGGGATTTAGCCCAAACGGGAGAACACTCTATCACTCTGATTCGAGACGTGGTCAGATCTATCAATACGAAGTCGGACGCAATGGAGACCTTAAACCCCGTGAGGTTTTTCACGAATTTGAAAATGGCGCACCAGACGGACTAGCGGTAGCGGAAGACGGCTCGATTTGGGTCGCAAACGCCGGCGCGGGTGGCGTTGCAATTTTGGAGCCTGATGGGAGTCAACGCGCGTTTATCTCAATCCCCGTACCCATGTGCACGAGCGTTTGTTTCGGGGGATCAGGTCTACGAACCCTCTATATCGTTTCGGGTTCAAACGGTGTCGAAGGCGATAGACGAGGCGGCGTGTATCGCTACGAAGCCTCCGTAAGTGGCATCGCGATCCCGCCAGCACAAGTTCACGTCCCGTCACAATAAATTCATGGGCGAATGTGTGCGATTTGGAAGTTACATCGATACCAAAATCTCCCGGGGACTTCACTCCCTTAGTTGAAATCCGAACAACGAACGAATGAGCTTTAGCTACGAAACTGCGCTGGGCAATATGAAGCAGCGCGACTCGCACGATCGCAGTGAAGAAGATGTCAAAGCAAACATCATCGAACCAGTTCTTCGCCACGCACTCGGTTATACCCTCGACTCTATTCGTAGAGAGAATCAACTAAAGGGGAAACGCCCAGACTTCATTTGTCGACGACTTGATGGTGAACTAGATTTAATCGTTGAGGCGAAGGATCTAGACGTCAATTTGGACTTGCGACCATCCCAATCTGATCCCGCAACCCGAATACCCAAAATTCAGCTAGAGGAATATCTACGCAAGAGACCTGATTCGAAGCACGGCGTATACGGGCTGCTCACAAATGGAGAGGAGTGGCGAGTTTGCCGACGAATACAGAGCGATGTGGTTTGGCTCTCCTCTGGGATAGCGAAGACCTCGGAAGAATTACGCGATGCATTGATACCGCTATTCGTTCGTCAAAAAATCGCTGATGAAGCAGACCTACACTCAACTGAAGGCGGGCAAGCAATCCTCGCTCAACTCGAGTCAGCTTCCGATCACAAAACTCTTATAGAAAAATTAGTACCGGTCGATAGCGATATTGAACACCAAACCAATTTAGTTTCTTCGCTCAGATTGCCGGATATACCGAAGGTTTCCGGCCACCTATTCGGCGAGAACCACTTTGTAACGATAGGTTCTCTTGCGAGAGATGGCGAGCTCCCGATTGCGGATATTTACGAGCCTCTACGAGAAACTTATCTTCTCAATTCTGCAATCACCGCAATTGGCATCGGTATCACTTTTAACGAACAAGACGAATCAAGGCCAGCGTGCCGAATTTTTGCATGGGATGGCAATAGTCTGCATACCTCGAATTTATTCGATCCCGCACTACCAGGTACTCGGGTCCTGCGCCAGTTGGAATCTCTTGCACGGTGGCAAGAAGGAGACTCTAATGATCTCATCAGTCTGCTAAACGCGAAATCCGTACAAACTGAGTTTTACGACGAAATAGCGAAATGGTTCGAACGTACGGGAACGGAGCTTGCTGACCTACGCCACTTAATTCGAGTGCTGTTTACCTGGTTTCTGAAAGAGCACAGAGTTATTCCGGCGGAACTTTTCGAGAAACACCTGGACTTAAGTATCCATGAGCAGTTGGAGCATCTGTTCACTCAAACCTTATCAACGGAGCCCAATCAACGCAAGATACCGAAGCGACTAATTCACCTTAGGAAGAGTTTTGAAGAAGCACCTTTCCTGAATGGCTCATTATTCAATGATGATCACAATTTACTTCGTGAGGAATTGGCCGATTCAGCCTATATTCGTGCAGGAGAAACCGATGTCGGTCTCTTCACTATTCTCAAGCGATATGAGTGGACACTGACCGAACACGATCAACTTCGATCCGACACCGCTCTCGATCCAAGCATGATTGGAAGTATCTTCGAACGATTTCTAGCACTTGCGGCAGATGTTACTCCAAGCCCTTTAGCGAAGCAACCTGATGGAACGTACTACACGCCTAAGGACTTGACGGAAGAGATGGTTTGCGATGCACTTGCGTATCACCTCACACAGAAAATCAAAGGTTTGGGGTTCGATGTCGCATTCAACCTTATCCATCCACTCGATCTCGATGAACACGATGCAAACCACTATAGCCAGACGCCATTCAAACAAAAGGTGATCGAGCATCTTCGTAGGGTCACAGTTCTCGATCCATGTACCGGCAGCGGTGAGTTCATCGTTTCGGTTCTGAATGCGTTGCGACGAACCGAACGAAGGTTGTTGGGAGACGATCAATACGACGACGTGAAGCGTGTAAGAGACGCAATTGCGAACCAGCTCTACGCAGTAGATGTGCACCCAATGGCGGTGCAAGTCACACGTTTTCGCTTCTATTTAGCAATGATCGGTACACAGTTGACAGTTCAACCTAATGTCCCTCTGGGACCGTTCCCCAACCTTGAGACCCGTATATCCGCAGCCAACTCATTAGCTACACGACTTACTGGTACAAGCGAATTTGAAGGATCGTTCTTAGATTCGGACGATATGCAAGAGTGGCGAGCAATACGCGACTCCTACACCTATACGCATAGCTCCATTGAGAAGAAGAAACTACGCGGCAAAGAAGCACAAATTCGGCGGCGACTAGCTGAGAAAACAGAATTTGTAATACCCCATCTGATCGAGTGGCTGAATGACGAATCGCTCGGTAACGAAAGTGTTGTTAGCCAATGCGGATTGCCGCTGCTGTTTGGAAAAGACCATTGGGATATAGTGATAGGGAATCCGCCCTATCAGCGTCCGAGTAAGCTCGAGACTCAATCTGCTCAACAGTTCGGCTACCTCACCGCCAGGTGTGGTGACCTCTATTGTTTATTCATTGAATTAGGGCTTAACCTACTAGCGAACAACGGGGTACTCACAATGGTTGTTCCCCATTCGATATGTTTCGCCGATCAGAAACAGAAACTTCGTGATGTTTGCACTCAGCGATCTCGGTCAATTCATCTCCGTACGTATAACAATAGACCAACACCTATGTTTCCTCCGCATCCATTCATTAAAGGCGGAAGTCAGGGAGCGCAGAATGTACAACGTGTAACTGTCTTTTCAATGGAATCAGGTCGTACGAGTAATGGACCGAGTCCGACTATATCTGCGTCTTCGTATATAGGATTGCGCGAGAATTCGAGAAAGAAGATCCTTCTCCATCGGCCGGGATACCCTCAACCTGATTCCACTCAATGGACGATGGCTGGTTCGGAAGCTCTCGTAAGGCTTCTTTCAGCTATGAAAGGTGTCACATTACAGCAGCACACCAAGAAAGACAAATATGTGACATTCCCACCAACAGCGGGTTACTTCCTTACTTGCTTGCCAAAAGAGCAACTTGACGCACCAGGAAGAAAGTCCGTCGCATTCCCGAACGACGAGTTGTTTTGGCCTCGTATCTGCCTCTTCAATTCAACGGTTTTTCACGCTTACTGGTTAATGGTCGGTGATGCTTTTCATGTTCTAACCAGCCTTTTCGAAACCGTTCATCTCCCTCCAGAATGGCTTGCGCATTCAACTGCTAGGAAGAAGGCGCAAGAAATCGGAAAAGACATTTGCAGCGAAGAAGTGCTGACGCGCTCAAAGCTAGTTTTAAGACGTTATGGAAAGGAATTTCCGAACTACGACTTTCATACCCACGCGCCTGAACTCGTACGGAGAGCAGACCAAATCTGCATCGAAGGATACGGATTAAACGAACACCAAGCGGATTTACTAGAACAGATACAAAAGATCCGGCATTTCCGCACATGGGACATGTAATTCCTAATAGACACTCACACGCGAACGCAGCCTAAGTTTCGCCGATATCACGAGTTTGAGTCCCGACATCAGTCGGCTATGCGTGCAATTCACCCTAAAAATGCAGAATTGGCGATGCGAAAACGCCAATTCAATATTGATGTCAACTAAACAGTGAATGTCGATCCTGAGGTTGCAATGAGCGAAGATATTCATGGCCATGTTGTCGAGTCACAAGGCTTCCAATCATTACTAAGTGAGCTCTTCGACATCAGTTACCGACGTACTCTGTCGGCTGTCGCACCCAGCGAACTGACTCCTGAATCTGTTCTATGAATTGCACCGAAACACCACTTTGTTTAGCCGCGTTTCCTCTACACCGAAACGGAACGATTCTCATCAACAATTATTCCCCGAGTACTGTGAGCGTATGAATGCAACAGATCGACTTAAATTGTCCAAGTGATGTGATGAAGGTTGTCATGTCCGAACATCGGGAGGATCCATCATGAAACTCGATTTCACCGCGCTCACGGAAGAAAACGACCAAGGATTCGACATCTGGTGCCGGGATGTCCCTGGCGTCTGTGCATTCGGCGACACGGAGGATGTTGCGATGAAAAACATGGTCGATGCATTGAATCAACATCTAGCGTGCCTCATCGAATCAAATCTTCCGTTACCATCTGCGGTGTTAGCACAAATCGAACGACAGAGTGAGAGTCTCTTTCGCGAGACAATCTCCAACAAAACGTGCGATATTTCGGAACTGGTCGATGTCGGAGTTGCGCTTGCAGCGTGACTCAAAGCTGCGAAGAACATATGGGATCAGCTCAAGCGACTGTCCCTTGATCGACTAAAGCGTGCGATAGGATTAACCGCTCGACCATTAAGGTGAACCTCAACTCAGACCTCCTACTTCAGATTGAGTTGGCATGCAACTACAAGACTCTAACGCCGAGAGTCACTCTAACCCAACGCAACCAACTCCTGAACTTGCTCGTTTGACAAATCAGAAATCGACAGCTCGCCATCTGTCACCGTCAATTCCGCAAGATCGCGTTTGCTTTGCAGCAGCTTATTGATTCGCTCCTCAAACGTATTCTCAGTCAAAAGCCGATGCACGAGGACGTTCTTGGTTTGACCAATCCGGAACGCTCGATCAGTGGCTTGCGTTTCGACCGCTGGATTCCACCAGAGATCGTAGTGAATGACCTGATTCGCTGCCGTGAGATTCAGTCCAGTGCCACCGGCCTTCAGCGAGAGAATCATCGCGCGCACGCAACTGTCGTTCTGAAACGCCTCAACTTTGTCGTCTCGCTGTTTCCGTGTCAATCCACCGTGCAGAAAGGGAGCTTCCAAGCCGAATTCAGCTTTCAAGCAATGCGCCAATAGATCGCCCATTTGCTTGTATTGCGTGAATATGATCACCTTTTCGTTCGCGTCCAATGCTTCGCTCAAAATATCAACTAAGAGCGCTAATTTGCCTGATTCCTCGACGCCAGCATACGCACGATGCAAAAAGTGACTCGGTGCGTTGCAGATCTGTTTTAACGCCGTAATTAACTTGAATAGAAATCCGTTCCGCTCGAACTGTGATTCGGCTCCTTCGAGCGACTCTCTCAAGTTATCGATCGTGTTTTGGTACAACGAAGCTTGGGTCTCGGTTAACGTGCAAAATCGATCGGATTCGAATTTGTCTGGTAGATCCTTAATGATCGTCTTGTCGGTTTTGAGTCGCCGTAGAATGAATGGACCTGTTAGCTTCCGAAATCGATCTAGGCAGGTTTGATCGCGCCGAAACTCAATCGGTTTGGCCAACTTTGATACGAATGCGGTTTTTGATCCTAAATATCCTCGCATGGCAAAGTCGAAGATACTCCAATAGTCAAGAAGCCGGTTTTCGACCGGCGTCCCGCTTAGCGCAATGCGTACATCTGCTCGAACCCGCTTAATTGCGCGCGTTTGCTGGGCAGTCGGGTTCTTTATCGTCTGCGCTTCGTCAACGATAAGCGTTCTAAACCTCTGCTTGCTCAGTGTCTCGATATCGCTTCGAACGACGCCGTAGCTAGCCAAAACCACATCGTGAGGCTCTTTCGGCATCTTGCGTTGCGGTCCGTAGTAAGTATGAACTGATAACGATTTCGCAAAGCGCTCTAGCTCTTTGCGCCAGTTCGTGATGAGAGATGTCGGTACAACAACCAAGGCGCCATTCTTCTCAAGTTCCCCTTGTTCCTTCTGATGCAACAACAACGTTATGACTTGCACAGTCTTGCCAAGACCCATGTCGTCCGCCAGAATAGAGCCAAACCCCATTCGGGCGTTATTCGCGAGCCATTCGAATCCCGAACGTTGATATTCACGCAATTCCGCGGTTAATTTCTTCGGAATATCCAAGCGCTCTGAACGCGTTACCCCCTCGAGTAACTTCGTAATCGAAGCATCAATGTCGATCGAAGCGTCATCAAGACTCTCGGTTAGGTGAGCTTTGAGCAGCTCGATTGACGATAACGAAGTTGGCAAGTTAGCAATGCGCTTGGCGATGGATTCGACTTCATCGTGATCGAGCAGCACGTACTGATCACGTATGCGGACGAGTCCCGACACATTGGCAACTAGCTGCTCAAACTCCTCCGCTGAGATTTTTATGTCACCGAGCGCTATCTGCCAATCGAACGACATGACCTTATCAAGATCAAGGAAGGATTGAGCTGAACTTTGCGACGCGCTCGAAACGCTTAGATTAACTTTCGGTCGCAGTAGTTTGTGCAAACTCTTAGGCAGCACGAGCTTGACGCCTAAGAGTTCTAAAGCAGGCAGGCTGTCTAATAGAATCGGGGCAAACTCCTCGAGTCCGTATTCGATTCTAGAAGTGTCGTTCTCGCTTGCAGAAGTCAGAAATCGTTCGAGATCGTGAAAATAAGAGGCTAAGAACGTCAAGTCGCTCAGAATATTTGCCGTATTCGCAATGACGGCGTCGTTCGTGAGCACCTGTGCGATTGAGAGAATCGTGTCTTCAATCTGGACCTTGAGATCAAGCGCGATCCGAACGTCCGTTTCTATTATTTCGCTTACATCCTCTTCTTGTACATGGGGGTCGTCCGGCTTGAGGATCGAATCGTCTTCCTCTTCGACGACGAGAAGAATCTGGTGCTTTCGGTCACGCAACGACAGACAGTTCAACCAACGCTGAACCATCATGGGGGTGTCCGCGACGCCAAACCAGTCAAACTGAAACACTGACCCAGTGAAGAACCACTGTTCAATCATTTCGTTTGCATTACCACCTACTTTGTCGCCGAATGCTTGTCGAACGAAATATGTAAGCAAGGCATTCAATGCGAGACCCACTTGCGACTCTTGGTCGAGCTTGCGTCGGCGAGACTGCTTCCCCGCTCTGTGCTCAACGAGGACGAGCTCCGACGGACAGCATTCGTAGAGTCTCTCAAGCGTTTCAGTCACCGATGAATCAATCATTGCGGCTCGCCAACCAATTGCGGCCTTATTGGCTTCAAACAGAAGAACTTGCGGAACGAAAGCCCTTCGGTCCAGTAGCCATATCGCCAATCGATACAAGACATACCAAAACACCGCGTGCGCGTCGCGGTCATTGACCGCGTGAACTCCGAGCGAGCGCAGCCTTGAAAGATCGTCTACCCACGCGTCAACTTTCGCATGGCTCTTGTTTCCCGACTCGTCAATGACGCATGAAAAAGCGCCGCTGCCTTGCAGGACCAGTGATTTACCTCGAAAATCCCGTATCTGCATGGGATCGTCGTCAGATTTCAAGTTAAATCGCGTCACCCAACTCGCCGTGCGCTTGTACTGCTTTTCGAGTACTACATGAAAGTCCTTGCCGTAAAACAGAGGTTCTTTGCTTAATAGCTCGAGAATTTGATCACCTAAATTTGGAATGACTGAAAGGTCAAGATCGAGCAATCGCAGACTTGATTCGGTGCATGTTGATTGAATGTTGTGAGCGACCTGCTCCTTGAGCGGATTGGGAGCAAATACCTCACCCTGAATAGCTACCCCCGTCAGCGCATGAATCTCGTCTAACAGATCCATCCCATGTAGCCGAAAGATAAGAAACGGATCCTTGTCGACCTCATTTGCCAACAAATACACCACGGCAGCGAGATGTTTGCATGGGACAGCCCAATCGGGACAGCTACAAAACCCCTCTACAGATTGCCAGGAAGTCGGCAACAATTCAATATCGTTCGACTTTGCAAGTTCGTAGATATACGGCGGCAAGTCGCCATTGATCAGCCTGCCGATGGCAGCCGGATTGTCTTTGATTGCATCGAGCAATCGTTGTCTTTGAGCAGTTGTAAGGGGTTTCAGTGATAGATCCACGTCGTAGGGCGTTGGACGGCGTCCTTGGACCTCTGCCGATACGTCGGACCCATAGATTTCCATGGAAAGCACGCGAGTAGGCTTGGCGTAGCTTCTACCCCGGGGCAAGCGATTGCTGTAATCGATGCCTTCAAAGGCATTCAACCAGAGTTCGCCCCACCAAGTGCGACCAAATTTCTTCACATTTCTCCCGCGACGACTACATACTGTAGTTCAATTTGTGCTTTCCGAATCCGCGACGACATATCTTCCAAGCTGATACACGGCGCTCTCCTGACAATAGGAATTCTCTGACCATAGACATGATCGTGCTCACGGGTCGACTCTAGACGAGGCAGCGTCGTCGATGACAGGTGTCGCCTCATCGGATCGTGCAGGCGGTGCGTCGTCCACTTCGATCACTGAACCAATTCCCGAAGAAGGTGCGATACCAATCAAATTGGTGCGAGTCGCCACTCAACCGATTCGATGAGAGACTTACGTCAAGATAGATAAATTCTGTGTCGCGAGCCATTCCGGATTGAAAAGTCGTGATTGATATTTGTTGCCGGTGTCGCACAACATCGTCACCACCGTGTGACCGGGTCCTAGTTTCTTAGCTACCTCAATTGCACCACAGATATTGATTCCACTGCTCGAGCCAAGAAACCAACCTTCCTCCCGCAAGATACGGTAAACAAGGTCGACCATGGCTTGATCGGGAATCTGCACAGCCCAGTCAACCCGAGCTTCCGCAAAGTTATCCGTGACTCGACTATTGCCGATACCTTCAGTGATTGACGGACCCTCGCTCATCACGGTCTCTCCAGTCGACACGTGGTTGTAGAGCGCACTGCCCATGCAATCCGACAGAACGATTTGAACTTTCTCGTCTTGCTCTTTGAGGTACTTGGACACGCCTGCAATGGTTCCGCCAGTACCGACAGAACACACAAAGGCAGAGACTTCATGATTTGTGTCATGCCAAATCTCGGGGCCCGTTGACTCATAGTGGGCGAGTGTATTCGCGGTATTGTCAAATTGATTCGCCCATACACCGTCGCTGAGCGTTGCGGCATAGCGTCCGGCCTGCTTCTGATAGTTGCTGTCATCCTTATATGGCACGGTCGGTACTACGCGTACCTCTGCGCCTAGTGTTCTCAGAATCTCAACCTTTTCTGGTGACTGGTTGTCTGGCATGTAGATAACACACTTGTATCCTCGGGCATTGCAGATGTGTGCAAGCCCAATTCCCGTATTGCCGGCTGTACCTTCAACCACTGTACCACCAGGTCTGAGTTCCCCACTTTTCTCTGCTTCGCGGATCATCCACCAAGCGGCTCGATCTTTAACTGATCCGCCAGGATTTAAGAATTCCGCCTTACCATATATCTCGCAACCAGTACTCTCTGAAGCCGCATTTAAACGAATTAAAGGAGTCTTGCCTATTGACTCAACAAATCCCGCGCGAGGTGCCGACACTATGTCTATGTAAGGAAATAAGCGGGAAATTGTAGAGACCGACTCACGAGCACATCGCTCTTTGATCCTGTAGGTTCTATGCCGATCGTTTCGGGTTGTCTCGTTCATCGACACGCCAATTGCATAATGGCGCGCGTATATCTGACCTACTGGATGCGCTCCGTGGACCAAACTGCCTTCCTGAACGCAGGAGGAAATCCCAAGCAACTAGATGTGCTCCGGCAACGCGCGAGAAAGGAGATTGATGAGGGATTGCTGCACGCTGCACAGTATGCGGTTGCGAAGGACGGCGAAGTAATTTGGAAGGAGTCGCTCGGATCCGCGCGCGATGACTCCCTATTTCCAGTGTTCTCCAGTACCAAAGCGGTCATGTCTGCGGCGGCGTGGCTGGTCATTCAAGATGATTTGTTGGATATTCATGAGACGGTAGCCGACATCGTTCCTGAGTTCGCAACGAACGGCAAGGAATCCATCAAAGTCGTGCAGCTATTTCTGCACACTTCCGGTTTCCCCATGGCGCCTTTCCGTCCGATTGAATGGAACGATCGTGATTCGCGTCTGGCGCGATTCTCGAACTGGCGTCTAAACTGGGAGCCTGGTTCAAAGTTCGAATACCACCCAACGTCTAGCATGTGGGTCATCGCGGAAATTGTCGAACGAAAGACGGGCATGGATTTCCGCGACTTCATCCAAACCCGCATCGTAGAGCCGCTTGGTCTTAAGGACTTCTATGTAGGGTTACCCAATAGTGAGAACGATCGAGTGATGACGCTTGAACACGTCGGCGATCCGCTCACAAGTGAAGACTATGCCCGCTTAGGCTTACCAGAACCACCGGTCACGGAAGTCACCGAAGACGCAATCCTTTCCTTCAATCAACCCGAAGTTCGAGCGGTCGGTGTTCCGGGTGGTGGCGGCATCATGACCGCAGCCGCAATGACGTTGTTCTATCAGGGATTGCTACACGGTAGCGCACGCAATGGGGAGACTATATGGAGCCAAGAGACTCTTGACTTCGCGCGTAAGGTGATTAGCGGCGACTATGTCGATCCTTTGATGGGGCATCGGGTCAATCGAGCCCTCGGCGTCGTAGTCGCTGGTAATGAGCAACGAAATTTCCGAGGCTTCGGTCACTCGAATTCAACCAGTGCATTCGGACATGGTGGCGCTGGCGGACAAATCGCATGGGCAGATCCGGCTACCGGGCTTTCCTTCTGTTATGTCACGAACGGACATGACCGGAATCCGATGCGTATGGGCTCGCGGGGTGTATCGCTATCAAGTAAAGCTGCTTCCTTACTCGAGCGTTAATTTCCTTCGGTAGATTCGTTCAGCTTGGTCCCGGTGGCGAGTGTTGTTCGCGGGCGGAACCGTTAGTTCAAGTAATCCTCGCGCACGTCTTCCATCGACGTGGCGTTCCCTATAGCCCCAAGGCATTTCGGCGGTGTCGCCATACGCCATTACGGTTCCGGAGATCTTACGAGTTCCGACGTACTCGAATTCGACGCATCGCTTGGGCAGTTCAGCTATCTATTCGAGTCCAGCGGAAATTAGTAGGATTGCCTCATGGCACTAGATCCAGACCCATGGGAACTCCCTCCTGAAGTTGCCACAAGAAAGAAATTCACTAGCACAGAATTACTCGATGCGGTCAATCGTTTTGCTTCGTTGTTCGATTATCAAATACCAATCGGGTTTGGGATTTCACCAGTGGCTACACCTGTGATCGAGTATGCAATCAAGCATAAAGACCCAAAATTCTTCTTTGATTGGGAAAAGCGAATGTCGACGCGGATCGCAGAACACAGAATCGTTCTCTAATGGCAAAGAAGAAACCCAGTGTTGCTGCTATGAAAGCAGCATCCAAAGAACGGCTTAGCGGTCCTCTTCCAATCTCTGTCATCATAGACAAGGATGGTAATCTCAAGTATGGGTCACAAAGAGATCTAGATCGACTTGAGCAAAACCAAAAGGCACTCAATGCGCTTTATGCAGGTGATGAAAAAACTTACGACCGCATTATGAAAGAGCTGTATGGCTAAAGGCGATCGGTGGGTCATTGAATTCAAGCACGATGACGATCATTACGTTGCCTATGGTGTCATGCGGGAGCGTATGCGCGTGTACCAAATCAATGATGGCTATCACCGCAAAACACGCATGTGGTTCCCGAGTTGCACCAAGTTCATGATGTACATTTGGACTGGTGAATGGAAAGAGATGAATGAAAAAGCCATCGAAAAGAAGTACGGTCCGATGGTCGGGAGTCGCGACCCAGTTTAGGGATCACGACACGGAGTAGGCCACTATGCTCATGAATCGCACCGTCACGGCTGATCACAACCTACGCGTTAACTCGTAGAACACCCGGAAAAAAGATCTTCGACGCCTACTGAAAATCGGTCGGACGTTTTCGTCCCCGACCTGTGAGATAGTCCTCGTGGACGAGCTTCAGTTGCTGGTGGCGATTCACCGATCTGATTACAAATCCTTCGAAGCAAGACCAATGAAGCCGTCGCTTCAGCACATGGTCTGCTTCGCAATCTCGCATGACTTGCGCGACGCGTTCCTCGCTGAAGTCGAACTCGTCAATGAGCGGTACCCCTCGGACCCCAATCGTTGCCAATACCCCATCGAGCTTCCAGTAGTCCAACCACCTAGCATCGACTTTTATGTCAAATCCGAAGAATTCCTTTTCTTCCAAGCCGTAGTGCAAGTCCTGAATACCTGGTCCTACCAGCTCGCCTAACAAGTGAAACGAGTCAGCGCCTTGCATCTGTGCGAGGTCCCGAAGTGTTTCCATTTGCTCAATATGTTCCAAGAACCAAGTGACGTACACGTTCTTGTTTCGATTCTGCTCATCCTCAAGATCAAATGCCTGACCAGCATGGGAAAAGCCCTTGCTCGACACGATCCACCCGAAATCCTGGTGCCAACCCACAGCACACCACGTTCCGTGCAGTTTCTCAGTTACGACCACAGGATCGTTAAGTGCGAAGGTCGTTTCGTTCTCATTTTGAAACTTGGCATAGTGCTCGATGTCCCAGTTCCGAACGGTGTAGCCTAAAGCGTCGACCAGCCTCCCATTCATTGACTTTGGGACCGGCGCAACATATTTCACAACGCCCAATTCCTGCGCAACGTCCTGACCTACTTTAGAGTCGGGAGCGAGTTGCTCCACCCGTCCTAGTACGACATCAGATAGTTGCCCTCGCAAGCGCACGGGTTTGACTCGATTCCCTTTAGCGCCTGCTAACCGACCTTGATTCTTCTCCGCATCCCACAGATTAAGCGTCTGCAGGAGGTTGTTGGACAGTATGGCGTGTTCAGGGAATACCACAACCAAATCTCCCCGTTTATAGGAGCCTTTGCGAACCACGGACTGGAAACCACCCACCTTGGCGATTTCCAAAGTGTCTGCGTTACCGTGTTCGACAATCTCTTCAACTGTATTGACGAGTACTTCGAACTTTGCCATATGCAATCATTCCTCTAACGAAACCCTGTTGCCAATCCTGTGAGGTACGCTGACTCTCGATTACTCGTGAACCATCTTTGTTGACGTTCAACCATGGTCACGTCACTTACTTAACGAACGAAGCCAGGAGCAATGACGAATCAGACCCCTCAGCTTCACGAGCGCAGCTACGTTTATCCGCTATGTCTCGCACCGTTTGACTTTCACACGAGGACATTCGCGCAACGATGAACCCAGTGCATCGACGTTGACCACGACTCGAAGGATTGGCAAACGCCAAAATCTTAATAGCCATTTCACGTAGTGCGGAATCCATTTGATGTCGGCACAGACTACCTTCTTGACATGGATATCCGACTCGTTATTCCAAGCGAGCAACACCTCAAATACGTCGTGCTCGTAAATGTCGGTTAGCACCTAGGCGTGTAGAAACTTGATGCGGCATCCGCAAACCCGGACGATGAGCCCGTAATCAGCGAAGCACCGACCGATAGGCGACAATTCACATCATGCAACAAAGACTAGCTCAAGAACACTGGACCCTTCACAAACCAGCGGTTATCGGTCGTGGCGGGATGGTGTCAACTCAACACTACCTTGCTTCGGAGATAGGAGCGGCCGTCTTGCGAGAAGGCGGCAACGCAGTTGATGCTGCGATCGCTTCTGGATTGGCGATTGGGATTGTGGAACCTTGGTCGAGCGGTATTGGTGGCGGCGGCTACATGACCGTAAACATGGCTGATTCGAACGCTACAAAGGTAATCGAATTCGGAATGCGAGCGCCTTTTGCCTCGACACCTGACGACTACCCCCTGGACCCTAATCAAGGCAGGACCGGTGCTGGTACTTTCAATTGGCCGGCGGTAACAGGTCATGTAAACGTGAGCGGTCCGTTATCTATCGCGGTACCAGGCTACATCCGAGGTGCCGCGTTGGCGCTCAAGACGTTCGGCAGCAAGCCATGGGAAGAAATCATCGAGCCAGCATGCCAACTCGCTGAGGATGGCCTCCCCATCGATTGGTTCGCCACCATGCACATCACCAATTTCGCGCGAGGATTGTCGAGATTTGAAGGTTCGAAGAGCGTGTACTTACCCGATGGCTTACCACCACTAGGTGCAGGTGAAGGCTTCGTTAGTCACCTAACGTTGAGCCAACTCGCCAAAACGTATCGAACGATTCAACAAGAAGGACCAGAGAGTTACTACACAGGTGCCCTCGCCCAGAACATCGTGGCAGACCTCAATGAACTCGGGAGCAAAATCTCGCTTCGCGACCTGAACGAATACCAGCCTTTTATTCGCGAACCAATTACTTCGAAGTACCGGAGCGCTACCGTTCAAACTCCTGGGAATATGACGGCAGGACCAAGCATGCAGCAAGCGCTGGGAATCCTCGAGAACCATACTTTCGCCAGCGATCGGCCGAACTCTGTCGATGTCATTGCTTATGTCGAAGCATTACGGGAGACGTACGACTATCGATTAACTAATCTAGGCGAAGGTAAGACACAGACTGGCGACACGCATACCTCTCACCTATCGGTTGCTGACGAATATGGCAACACCGTTTCCCTTACTCAAACCGTCATGTCACCGTTCGGCTCACAAGTAGTTCTGCCAGAGTCGGGTCTGACGATGAATAACGGCATGATGTGGTTCGACCCCATGCCGGACCGGCCCAATTCACTCGTCAGCGGCCGCCATCCTTTGTGCAATATGTGCCCCACGCTCCTATACCGAGAAGACGGCACTCGCTACGCGGTGGGTGCTTGTGGTGGACGAAAGATTTTTCCATCGGTGCTACAACTGACCTCATTCGTCCTCGATTTCAACATGAACATCAACAATGCCGTACATCAACCGCGCATTGACGTTTCAGGAAACGAAAACGTTTGGGCGATGGCTCACTTTAGCGAAGATATTCTCGATGCGTTACATGCCAAGTACGATACCACCAAGGTTCGTCAGAACGGACTCGGCGGCAATCAGTTCGCAGTCCCACAGATCGTCGCTGCCCATCCAGATGGTCGATTTGAAGGTGGGTGTTACGTGCCTTCGCCACATGCGGCGGCGGTAGCGGTTTCGAGCTAACTTGCGGTTTCTCTTTGCAGGATCACGTCCTCCTGATCGACTGGCACATAAAAGTACGAACCAGGTCGGAAGTCGTATCCCAAGTCGCCTAGAAGCCGTCGCTGACGAGGCGTACACCATTCAGCGATATTCGACGTTACCTGGAAGTCGTACTGGCGCATGAACAACTGGCAGTAGTTGTAGAGAAGGGTCTTCCGCGCTCGTCCAGAAGAGTTGCGACAAGGACCGTGCCACATGGCGTGCGGGAACAGCACGCAATCGCCCGCTTGCGCCAAGATCTGCTTAGAGCCTTCAGAGTATGGATTCATCGGTTCCGGCGCGTCATATGGAATTTGACGCTTGTGACTTCCGGGAAAGATCGTTAAGTTCCCCATCTCCGGTTCGGACGTATCCGTGAGGAAATAGAGCGCTTTCAAGGCAAGCGGCGGACTCGAATCAGATACCTGTATCCGTCTTAGTGCTTCACCACCATCGGTGTGCGTGTAGCCGGGAAACTTGCCAGTGGGTCCGCGAACGATTGCCTGCGACATACTTAGTGCGATATATGGGCCCATGATGTCGACGACGAGGTCGAAAATATTCGGACGATCAATCAAGTCAACGAATTGCTTGCCGTAAGGCAATAGGTCGCGCCGATCCATGAATTCATTGTTATCCAAACTCGTGGCATGTGGTAACCAGCCGTAGTGGCCTATCGGAACGTTTTCACCACGAATTGGTTCATATCCCGGGATTCGACGAATGCGATCGATTTCGTCGCAGAAAAAACCTACTTCCTCGGCGCTCAGAGCGCCGCGGATAACCAAATACCCGTCAGATTCCCATTGCTCGCGCTGTTCCGCCGTGAGTGTTAGCACCGTCCTACTCAGGTTCTCAATGGAGACGCGATAGTTTAATCCAATTCACGTTGCCGACTTCACGCGCCGTTCGTCGTCGTCTTTCAACTCCTTGAATAGCGCAATCGTTATCAAAACGAATATGACAAGGAGTGGTATAGAGGCAATGATCGATGCGTTTTTAACCGCGGTCAGGTCGTCTATATACATCAAGGTAATCGGCAACACGATGAGCATGAATGCCCAGAAAACTCGATGCCAGCGAATCGGATGCTCGCCTGCTCGCAGACGTTGCGTCGCCATGCTTGCGATAACGTAACTTGCCGAATCGTACGTCGTCGCAATAAATATGAACGCCAATACCAGATATATGACCATAGCGAGCGGGTAAAACGGTAACTCCGCGACAAATCTGGCAATCGCCACAGGCTCGTCGCCAGTTATTACCAAGTCCTTAAGTGCAACGACATCATTGAGGTCGAACCACATCGCGGTGTTCCCAATGATGATGAAAAACACCGCACAACCAGCAGTACCGAGCCCAATCATGCCAATGATGACCTCACGCAGTGTGCGGCCACGCGAAATTCGTGACACAAAAATCCCCATGAAAGGCGCGTATGCCAGCCACCACGCCCAATAAAAGATCGTCCATGCTTCCACGAATCCGGCGTCAGTCACAGGATCTGTCCAGGTGTTCATACGAATGAAGTCCTGCAGCAGCAAACCCACACTGTTGCTACCAGTCTCCAAAATGAATACCGTCGGACCAACCACGAGAATAAACATCACGAAAACTAGACCGAGACCAAGGTTGATCATGCTGAGACGCTTGATTCCTGCGTCCAATCCAAGATAAACGCTGAGTGCGAACAGCGACATTGCGATGACCGCCACTGCGGAGTCGAGCGCCATGCCCTGGTCAACACCAAACAACATGCTGATGCAAGCGGCAATCGCAGGCGTTGCTAAACCAAGCGACGTACCCGTACCCGCGACCATGGCGATGATGAAACAGAAATCGACCAATCGCCCTGCGGGTCGAGTTGCGATGTCATCGCCAGCAATTCCACACAGTGCGGTTGACAGTCTCAGGTAGGGAACCTTGCGCTGGTAATACGGAACCGCGATTGCAACCGCGGGCAACGCATAGATCGCCCACGCCGAAAACCCCCAATGGAAGATGCCGTATGAAGCGGCGAGTTCGACGGCCATTGCACTGTCGCGCTCAACACCAAGCGGCGGCGTATCTAGATAGAACGCCCACTCGATCGGCGTCCAATACAACAGACCCGCGCCGATCCCACTACAAAAGAGCATACCCATCCACGCCAATAACGAGTACTCGCGCGGTGTGTCGTCACCACCTAGCCGAACCTTGCCGTATTTACCAAATGCGATAACGGCAAGCACAACCATACACCCTATCGCCGCCCATTGATAGAGCAACCCGAGCTGACTCGTAATCCATCCGTAAATCTTGGATGTGACTTCGACAGATGCTTCGGGAAACAGCAGCATGGGTAAGCACGCTGCCAGAATCGTTCCAACAGAAATAAAGAAGAGTGTCCAATCGATGGTCGGCAGACCGGATGGCGCCAATCGGCTTCTCACGGCTTGGAAGGTCTCAGCTATGTCAGTCATGTCATTACTCTTCGGCTATAGGCGGAAAGCGATTGGGCTTAAGCGTTTGGTTGAGACATGCCTTAATTGACCATCCCACTGAACTAACTACGGCAACAGAGCACCTCCTTCAACATCAATGGTACCACCGGTCATGTAACCGTTTTCAAGACAAAACAAGATGGCTGACGCGACTTCATCCGCGGTACCCGCGCGTGGGATTAGCATGCGTTGGGTTGCCTGATTAAGGAACTGTTGACGCTCATCACCAGATTGCGCAAACATCGGGGTGTCGATGACGCCCGGACACACGACATTTATTCGGCGGGGCGCTATCTCAGGTGCGATTGCCCTCGCAAACCCCTCAACCGCGTTGCCAACAGTTGAAATCGCGGACGAGCCTGGATTCGACTTACGTGCCGGATAACCGCTGACTAGCACGATGGCACCATCGTCGGGTAGGTATTGCGTACCTAGTCGGACGGAGTTTGTGTACCCCCAGAGCTTGCGGAACGAACCTTGGAAGCCGTCTAAGTCCATTTGAAGGAAAGGACCAGACGCTCGAGCGCCGCCAGTTGCGCAATTTACCAAGAAATCGTATGGTGCCTCCTCTTGAAAAAGCGCTACTAGCCCTTCGCGGTCAAGTACGTCGATTACGCGATAGGTAACACGATCCGAGGTCGCTGCCGCTGCAGTCTCAATGTGCGCTTGACTTCGACTTCCCGCAACGACCGTAGCGCCTGCTGCATCCAGCTGTTGCGTTGTGGCTAGTCCGATTCCCGATGTTCCGCCGAGAACGATGGCCTTTTTACCTTCAAAATTCACGATTGCTCCCTTGTCCTCTTTGCTTGTCCAAATTTAAGTTGGTTCATTCGTCCACTTCCCCTGGTTCCGAACCTCGCGCCCGAATGATTCCACGAATTTCCTCTACGGTTGATTCAACCTGTTGGAGGTCGGTGCCGCGCACAACCAAGGTCGTGCCGTAAACACCTTCGCGGTGGAATGGGTAACTCCCTATGTCGACACTCGGAACGCGTCCTTGCAACTCCCCTAGCTGGGTCGCTATCTCGCTCTCGCCCATGAATGCTCGAACTGAACGTGACTTAACTGTATCGCCGCCTTTAAATCCAATATTCGGAAGCATGGCCTGAAGCACCGCCGGAATGCCTGCCATCACGTGGACGTTCGCCATCGAGAAACCTTGTGGACCACCGGTAGAGTTTTCGATCAATGACGCACCTTCCGGCACCCTCGCCATCAGTAGTCGACTCTGCATGACATCAGGTGGTGCCTCCCGGAATCGAATTCGTTGTTCGATCTCTGGGTGCATGACCAGAGACACATCGAAAGCTGCTGCGATGCATTCCGCCGTAATGTCGTCGTGGGTCGGACCAATCCCTCCGGTTGTCAGCACGTAGTCATAGGTCGATCTTGCGTAGTTCACAGCGTCAACAATGATGTCGCGCTCATCCGGAATCACCCGCGCTTCCTTCACCGTCACGCCCTGTTCACCTAGGCTCTGTGCGATATATTGAAGGTTTAGATCCTGCGTTCGTCCCGACAGAATCTCGTTTCCAATAATGAGAACGCATGCAGAGACAACGTTGGAAGCAACCATTTCTTTCAACACTTAGTTACCGGTGAAATTAGGTCGGCGTTTTTCGGCAAACGCGGTACGACCTTCTTTATAGTCCGACGAGTCGAAGCAAGCGCGAACTAGCGCACGAACGGCTTGAACTTCGTCGGATTGACCGCCGTTTTCATAAGCGTTTACGGCGGCCTTCGCAGCTTTGATCGTAAGAGGCGCATTTCCACCAATCCGTTCACAGTACGCTTTCACCTCGGCGTCGATTTCGTCACGCTCGCACACAAATTGAACGATTCCCGCGTCGTAGGCTTCCTCCGTTGTTAGAAACCGCGCTGAAAACAAGATATCCCTTGCTCGAGCCGGTCCACATATGCGTGAGAGCTTCGCTAAACCCTCGTATTCGTATCCAAGACCCAGCTTGGCCGCCGGAATACCGAACGTGCTATCCGGTGTCGCGAATCTCACATCCGCTTGCAAAGCAGTCGCCAACCCACCACCGATACAGTATCCCGTGATTTTGGCGATAAGTGGCTTAGTCATCGTATTTAGAGCACGCGAACCTCGAGCCGATGCCTGACCATACGTCTCAGCCTGTGCTGCATTGCCACGAACTTTGTTGAACTCGCTGATGTCAGCGCCGGAAACAAACGCTTTACCTCCTGCACCGCTCATCACGACGACGCGAATGTCAGGGTCCGACTCAAAATGATCGATGATGTCCGCAATCCCCGACCACATCTCAAGCGAAAGTGCGTTATGGCGAGGTGGATTGTTGAACGTCATGTAGCCGATCGAACCCTCGATATGTGCGAGCATACGATCCGTATTGAGCGTTAGTTTCATGCTATACCTGTCTCTTCGACCCGAGCAAGAAGGTCTTTTGCCTGTGAAAGATGCGGTGCGTCCACCATTTGCCCTTCAAATCGGAAAGCATTTCGGCCTTCCTTGCGTGCTTCATCGAATGCTTCAATCAAACGGCGTGCCCGTTCAATCGCTTCCGAATCAGGCGTGAACGCTTCGTTGACGATTGGAATCTGACTGGGATGAATGGTCAATTTTCCTGCAAATCCAATCTCAACAGCTTTTCGACATTCCTCCTCGAGCGCAACTTCATCGTTCAACCGCACAAATACCGTGTCGATTGGCTGGACGCCACTCGACCTCGCGGCTAAAACCGTCCGATTGCTACTCGACGAAAACAAGCCAAGATATTGCCCATGCGCGTCGCGATTTGTAGACGCGCCGATCGATGCAGCAAGGTCCTCGGCGCCCCAAGTAAGCCCTCGCACGCGTGGTTCTCCAGCGAGAACATGGAGGTTTTCCACACCTAAAGGTGTTTCGCTCCCTATCAGTAGTAACCCAACGTTTAAATCGCCTGACGAGTGATGCATTTCATGTTGCGTGATCAACGAGTCTAACACTTGTAGATCCGTTAGTCGCTCAGCTTTCGGGATCATATAGAGATGCGGCGGATTCACCATCGTTGCATCTAAATCGTCGAGTCCCCAAGGAGTATCGAGCGGATTTAGTCGGATCGCAACTTCCTGCCGCCCAAAGTCAACCGTCGCAAGCCAATCGGCGATTACGTCTCGCGCGATCAATTTGTCGACTGGTGCCACGGCATCCTCTAAATCGATGACAAGGGTATCCGCTTCGCTTTCAAGAGATTTCGCGAGCATTTTCTCATTAGGTCCCGGCACGAAGTGCACAGAACGTCGTGCACGAATGGGATCAGGATGTCTCATGATTTACGCAGCATCATGGCGCCACGTTCGCATTGGCAAACAATTTCACCACGTTGATTGACGCCTCGATGCTCAAACGTCACGATCCCACGATCCCGTTTAGTGCGACTCTCGCGCTTGGCGATCACTTTTGAAGAAACCCTGATCGTGTCGCCGATAAACACGGGATTCGGAAACACAGTCTTGTCGAATCCTAAATTGCCGATAGTCGTGCCAAGAGTCGTGTCCCCTACGGAAAGACCGACCACGAGACTTATCGTGAATAGGCTGTTAACCAAGATCTGACCATGAATCGAGTTCTTTGCGAACTCTGCGTCTAGATGAAGCGGCTGGGGATTCAGGGTCAGTGCAGTAAACAATAGGTTGTCAGTTTCGGTTACCGTACGACCGGGTTCATGATCGAATTCCATCCCGATTTCCAGTTCCTCGAAAAATCTCCCCGACACTGTAGGCGTACCCTTACCACCATTCGAATGCTCATATTTTGATCTATGGACTTTGCGTTAACCGAAGAACAAGACATGATCCGAGACGCCATTAGTCGGATCTGTACTGATTTCCCCGATGAATACTGGGCGAAGTGCGACGAAGAACACACGTTTCCATGGGACTTCTATAACGCACTCGCAGAAGGTGGATGGATTGGTATAGCCATACCCGAAGAGTATGGAGGTAGCGGCAAAGGCATCACCGAGGCGTCGATCATCCTCGAAGAGGTGTCAGCATCCGGCGCCGCCATGAATGGAGCGAGCGGTATCCATCTCTCTATCTTCGGCATGCATCCTGTCGTGAAGTACGGCTCCGAGGAGATGAAAGAAAAGTACCTCCCCAGGGTAGCAAATGGTGACCTGCACGTCGCTTTTGGTGTAACCGAGCCAGACGCCGGCACGGACACTACTTCAATTAGCACCACCGCCACGCGCGACGGCGACTACTATCTCGTCAAAGGACGCAAAGTGTGGACGACAAAGGCACTTGATTCCGAACGCGTGCTCTTGCTCACGCGAACTCAGAGTAAAGATAAAGTGCAACGTCGCTCTGAAGGTATGACTTTGCTGTTCGCGGAACTGCAAAGACCTGAAGTCTCGATCTCACCCATTCCGAAGCTAGGTCGAAACGCGGTTGCTACGTGTGAGGTAGTCTACGACAACCTGCCAGTTCATGTCACAGATCGTGTAGGTGAAGAAGGCAAAGGCTTCCGACACATCCTCGACGGGCTGAATGCAGAACGAATCCTTGTCGCATCTGAAGCACTGGGGATTGGGCGCGCCGCATTACGTCGCGCCGTCAACTACGCAAATGAGCGCGTGGTATTTGGCCGACCTATTGGCCAAAACCAAGGCGTTTCGTTTCCGCTCGGTGAAGCAAGGATGCGACTGGATGCAGCGGAATTGATGATTCGTAAGGCTTCTTGGCTGCTTGACAACGGTCTACGGTGCGGCGCAGAAGCCAATATGGCGAAGTGGCTAGCTGCGGACGCGTGTTTTCAAGCTGCGGATCAAGCAATCCAGACTCACGGTGGCTTTGGTTATGCAAAAGAGTTCCACGTCGAACGCTACTGGCGAGAAGCGAGGTTAATGCGCATCGCGCCGATTTCTCAAGAAATGGTGCTCAACTACATCACGGAACACGTACTTGAACTGCCACGTTCTTATTGAACAAATGAATCATGTTGAGAGGCTGTCGAAATTCTCGATTTAGACAATCTGCGTAAAACCTATCTTATTGATTCATTTGCATTATTTTTGAGTGCGTGTCGCATTTCGAGGCAGTTCTAGGACTTTCTCGACAGTCTCTCCTAAATTCCATTCCGAAGTGCAACACTAGGTTTTCATGAGATATTAAAACGGGACGGCCCATGGGCCGTCCCGTTTTCGCGTCTTGGTTGAAATGTGCCAAGCAGTTGTGGCATGCTTGCGTTTACTACACAACAAGGCATGTCTCATGGCCAAAGCCAAATACCACCACCTGACACACTTGTGGAACGATGCAAGATCGACGCGCTTTTGTCAAGTGGGCACACCAGACGCGCCATCGCGCAGCTGCTCGGCATCGCGCCGTCTACCGTTGCCCGCGAAGTTCATCGCAACTGCGACGGCGGCATGGAACATCACGTTCGAAAGTTCGCCAAGAAGAACATTCGCTGGCAGGATGCGCGTATCTCTACCGATAAGCCGGATAAGGTGAACAGGTGGTTTGACTTCCCCAAAAATCGATTCGAGTGTGAATTAAAACGAACCGGAACGAAGGGAACATATTGGCTAGGCAAGATATGGCTTGCCGAGCGCGACAAACCAAGCAACTATGGTTGAGATATGGTATAGAGTAAAGTCTAATAAGCATATGCAGCCGCTTTAACCTGCACGTCACCTCTTAACCCCGGTTAACTCCGGGGCTATTTCGCGTCCGAGGGTAGAAGCTCAGGGCAACTTCGGGAGTCCCGCACTCTTTAGGATCGCATTCGCTGTGTGACGACTTTTCAAATTGCTTGGCACCGTGATTTCCAATTTGGGCTTGTCAGGATGCGCCCAAATTTCATGGCTTCCGGGTGGATTACGAATCCTTTCCCAACCGGATTTCTTTAATTGCTTGGAAATGTTGCGATAGAAATTGCTCAATTACTTCTACGCGGCTGACAATACTGCTTCCTCAAGTGACTGTTCGACTAGCACCCGAGTGCGCAACCCCGGTTGAGTGGATGGCTGTTGTCGTCGTGATTTTTCCAACTCCATGAAAACCTTAACGATAATTTCATCCACATCACTAGGGAGGTCTAGATTTCCCATCAACTCTGGAATCATTTCTTGAATAGCGACACACATCTCGTTAAAGTTGGGTGCTTCTAAATGTAGACCCGGGATGCTTGTGTGGTCTATGACGATCACCCCGGTCTCCTCGCATGGTCTCATGACCACGGAATACGTTCGTGACTTTGCCAAAGTTTCGCGCTCTCTCTCCTGGGTTGATACTATAAAGTATAGATTGACATGTATGCCATATATGCCATATATGCCATATATGCCATATAAAGTTATGTCACAAGATTGGACTAGGACGTCGGCTAATCTGGGGTATGACGATCGTTCGCCGTCGTCGTGACCCGAAAATTTCCATAAACTGGAATTTCGCCAAAAGCTAGTTGCTGTGGATCTCAGTGTCTACGTAGACAGCTTGGATCAGGTTCACGACCGTTCGTGGAATTGATGCCTTGACCTCGTAGCCGTCAGGCTTAGGGTCCCCCACCTCAAACCGTTACTCGTCATTGCGCAGGGTGAAGTACTCTGCTTTGACAGTATCGGAACTGCGTTTTTTGATCTCGATACTCTATCCTAAATGTTCTCACCTGGGTGTACGACAATTTTCGCAAATTCCTTGTCCCATAAGGGTTTTCAAGCTCACGCGTAACCGTTGGTTTTCGAAGGCGTCGCCTAGGCGCTATGCGCGTCGGGAGGCTAACCGGTACTTGAAATCGTCAACAATCGACATCGTCAATGGCATGGCCGAGCCTCCGCGCTTTACGCCAACGGGCGATTCGAGCCCGTCAAAACGTCGCTTTAATTGTGCTTGGTTAGCGACGCTCCGCATCACGCAAGCGCACGTCAAGGCGTGGAGGAATCCTCCGATCAATGCACTCACCAGTGACCCGAACGGAAGCAATTTCGCCTAAACTCCCTCGTTTATATGTCTCTTTGTCCAGTTTTAATCCGCAAGATTTGTCGTACACCCTTCTCACCTTTCCCCTCGTGTGAATTTGAACGGACGCATGAACGTCTTGCGGACCTGCTCAAGCGACATGCCGGGCATATCAATCGTGTCGTTCTTTTCCGAAGCGGAAGGTTGATAGTTTTTAGGTCGAATCTTGAGCTCGTCGGGTTCGTCGAGTTGTCGCTCTGAACCGTCGCGCCGCTCGTTTGATTGATCGCTCATGATTTTCTCCTGCCCGATCAACTCTATTCAAACAGATCGCCACGCGCACCGCTAGCCAGCCCGTTATCCGCAATCAAGTCGTCGTATCTGAGACGCTTTTCACCAGAAATTCCCATGACGACATTGGACATCTGGTGTTCGGTATCAAGAGGACGATTGTTGTGTGGTCCCGTGAATTCATCGATGTACCGATCCAAATGCTTCGGAGACACTTTGTGGTAGATACCGATGTACCCGCGCTTGAGCGAAGCCGAAAACGATTCGATACCGTTGGAGTGTGCCATATCACGAACGTACTCACCGACACTGTGCTTTACCGCTTCGTGATTGAATTCCTTTGAATACGGTTGATTCACCCACCGCATAAGCTTCTCGTAATCGGTACAGCATGAACCACGCTGCTTTCTGACCGATACCCAATTCACGATGTAACCGCATGGACGATACGCCCTTGATGTTCGTCGTGAACAGATAGATCCCGATTGCCCACGTACGATACGACATCTTGGTGCCTTGCATGACGGTGTTCACCCGCACGGTGAAAATGGGACACTTCGGACAATCACGACAGCGATGGGTTTACGTCTTGTGCTTGATATCCCACTGGACGTTCTTGAACCCGCAGTGCGGACACTTCGGTCCGTCCGGCCATGCCATTGACTCGATCCATGCACATGACGATTGCTCGTCCCTGAACATGTCAGCGACCTCTAGTAAGGTCAGCCCCTTGCGGAAGGTCAAGTGTTGGTGTTAGGATCGTGACTTTGCGATATAAGTCCCTTAAATTAGCGAATCTTGCTTCGCTTCCCCGTAATGTAGTCAACTAGGACGTACTCACCGAGTCGTCTTGGATTGGTGTAGAAGACGCGACCTCCGTTGATTTTCGTGACTTCGTCTATGAAGTGTGCGAAATAACCGCCGGCATCCAACATGAACGTGTTAATCGAAATGTCACGTTTTGTACACCGTTGAACCGCTCGATAGGTGGCTCGCAACGTAGCTCGCGTTGGCGGATAGTTGAATTGAGTTCTACCGTTTACAAAGTGCACAGTCGGTTCGCCATCTGAAATGAGGATCACTTGCTTGGTACCGCTCTTGTGTTGCGAAAGAAGTTTTTCTGACAGCAAGAGCGCGTGTTCCATGTTTGTGCCGGTCATGTATTCATCCCACTGTAGGTAAAGCAGTTCGTGTGGCTTCACCTCACGAGCTAGGACGTCGAAACCAATCACATAGAACGAGTCATGCGGAAACTGGGACGTGATCAAATGCTGCAATGCGAGCGCTACTTTCTTCGCGGATTGAAACGCGCCTCGCATCGCCATCGACGTTGAAAGATCAAGGCACAAGACTGTATGTGTCGACGACTTGAGTTCAGACCGATGAATTTCGAAATCGTCGGCATTCAAATCCACGGGTGTACCTGGACCATTCCTTACGATGGCGTTGTATATCGTCTTAGGCAGGTCTAGATGTAACGGATCACCATATTCATACGTCTTTGTCTCTGATTGACGATCCCCGAATCGACCTTCTTCGGGCATCGCATGTGATCCGAGTCGAGCCTGCCGTAGTCTCGCGTAGATCTCGGAAAGAGCTTTGAAACCGAGCTTCCGAGCTCCTACCGGAGTTAGTTCCCACTCGTTGTCGTTGACTTGCCGAATAAGACCGGAATCTTTCAACATATCTCGAATACGCTGCAAGTCGACAAGCTCTTCCTCAGCATCGTCTCCTAATATCTCTCGTATCAAATCACGATCGATCTGCTCAAGATCACCGGATCGTTCTGCTGTGAGTATTTGTTCCTTTAGCTTTTCGTACTCATGCATTTGTTCCATAAGGCGCCGAGCCGTTTCGAGATCAAGCTCCTCTTCGCCGCGGAACCCGAATGATTTGCCGGGCGGTAATAAATACTCGAGTTCTTTCCGAAGCTTGTTGAATTCCGAATTGAGATCTTGGTCGTTAAAGCGATCATTCAGCAAATCGGCGAGCTGGTCGCGCTGTGACTTTGACATCGACCACAACAAGGATTGAGCAGCTGCCATCTGTTGTTGCATCTGCTGCAGCAATTCATCGAGCGACTCTGGTGGTTGATCGCCGAACATGTCGCCGAATTCCTTCATGAATTCGTCAAATCCGGTGTCTTCATCGCCAGCGATCTTCTTGACTAGCATGTCGTTAAGCGCCTTCATCATGTCCTTTAGACGCTGCATGTCTTCGGGAGACATGTTGTTAATGCGCTCCGATAGATTCTTAAAAAACGAATCCGTTACCGCGTCGCGTAGCTGCTTCAGTAACTCTTGAAACTTACGTTGCGCTTCTGGATCAAGGAAGTCGTAATCCTGAAGTGCTTGCATGCGTCCCGCGGTATCTGATGGGAGCTGATTGAGCTCTTCTTCTTTCTTGTCCGCAATCGCTCGAAGCGCATCCTCCGTGAAGTCGTCTTCGTCATCGTTCAGCTGATCGCGCATTCGCTTAATCGCGTCCCGTTCCAAATCGATGATCTCATCAAGCTGCTTTTTGATATCTTTCATGACGCTCGAAAGATCGAATCGACGTAGTTGCTCATTCTGTCGTTCACGAAGCGAACGTAGCATGTGGTTTAAACCGCGACGCTGACCACTATCCGGGTTACGAATACCGCGGGACATCAAGCGCCGCAACGCATCGGATAAGTCGCCGTACTCAGCGAGATCATCAGCAAGCTGCTGCATGACCTCGTCTACATTGAGCTTAGCTGCCTTCGTTCCGTCCCATTCAAAGTAACGGTGTCGTGATTGGATCTGACGCATAACCGCCTCCTACTCACGCGCCATATAGCGCCCGCGTTGTGCGTACGACTCCTTGCTAACAAGGTCGTGTAAGTACATCCCTTCTAGCAAGAATTCGAGCTCTGAGGCAAGTGAAGCAGACTCTGGCGCGTAGTTTTTTAACGTAGCTCGCAGCGCTTCCGATGCGGCTACGCATGACGCGTATACGTCGAGGGGCACATCAGCACCTACCTCGATCGATTCGACGTTCTCGAAGTACTCCATCATGGCTTCCATTTCGTCCAAGTCGTACACGCGATCCCAGACGTTTTTGACCGCTGTGTTGATCAACTTGGTTACAACGGCGTCTTCCTCGCTTTCATCGAAAACCTCGAACTCCAGCTTCCCGTATAGGGCCGCAAGAATGTACTGTAGGTCGGAGATACGTGGAACCACCACCTTCTCGTTTAACTGCAATGCGCGACGAAACGCGTTTGCAAGCATGGTCTCGTAGACGGTAATCGATGTTCGAACTGAAACACCTGATCGTTGATTAATGTCTGCTGAATCTCTTGCAAGGTGCGTGATTTCGACAGCGATCCAACCCATGAAATCTGGAACATCGAGTGATCGATCCTGGAGATCTAGTGGCGTCGCTTCCTGATGAACAATCCGCATCTCGTCGCCTGTGGTCTGGGGGTAGTGCGTGCGAACCTGCGAGCCAAACCGATCTTTTAAAGGTGTAATCAATCGACCTCGATTGGTGTAGTCCTCAGGATTCGCAGTGACTACAAGAAACACATCCAAAGGCAACCGAATCTTGTGACCTCGGATCTGAACATCCCGTTCTTCAAGGATGTTTAACAATCCAACTTGAATTCGTTCGGCGAGGTCTGGTAATTCGTTGATGGCGAAGATGCCGTGATTCACCCGTGGGATTAAGCCAAAGTGAAGCGTGGACTCATCAGCTAGGTACCTGCCCTCGGCGATTTTGACGGGATCGATCTCCCCGATCAGATCTGCAATCGTGATATCGGGGGTGGCAAGCTTTTCTGCGTAACGATCCTCACCATCCAACCACCGAATAGCTGCATCATCACCCTGCTCTTCGATGATCGACTTGCCTAACTTCGTGATCGGTGCATACGGCGACTCAGGAATCTCCGCATCCGCCAAGACCGGAAATCCGTCATCGAGCAGCGAACCAAGACTCCTGACAATCTTCGATTTCGCTTGACCGCGTTCTCCCAACAGAATCAAGTCCTGACAGCTGAGTAAGCCGTTGGCAAGTTGAGGAACGACCGACTCGTCATATCCGATTACACCTGGAAACAACTCATCTCCTGATTGAACTTTGGTGATGAGATTCCGGCGCATTTCCTGCTTCACAGACCGAAACTCGTATCCAGAAGCCTTCAATTCACCCAGTGTGGTCGGTCGAGTTTCAGTCACGGGCAACTCCTTGCTACGTCTGTACAAAATCGACGACGCTTAAAGCATCGCACTTGCGGCGTTTTGTCACTTCTATTCTAAATAGTGCGCCCTATTTCATCGAATCGTTCAAGTTTCCTCGACAATAGCTGTTCAAATCGACTAACTCGCAACGCTGGATTTACGGAATTAAGCGAAACAGGACACATCAGTAGTTCCTAGAATCCCATATCTGACTGCGACACCTAGCTGAATTTCTTGGCAACAACCTTCGCAACTAACGATTCCACGCCTTGCGCGGGAATTTCCGCCGCATTAAACGAGCCCATGCTTGGGAGCGCGCCGCAAGTCGGGCTATGGATCTTTCTCGAAGTACGAGACACTTGGGAACCGAAGAACCTCGAATCCAACTCGCTGCCAGCCGCAGTCAATACATGGTTAGCTGATGTGATGGGTCGCGGCGAAGCCATTGGATTGATGCCGCGCATCCAGTTCATTCGCCATCGGCGTCGACCTTCAGATCCACTAACCGTGATGACGTTTCAAAAGGGCGAGCTTCGACGGCAGGAGATCAATGACTACGTTGAGCTTGAAGATATCGATGCGCTCAACGCTCAAATGCCCACCTCTGACGAAATACTCTATTTCGTCTGTACTCATGCTCGACGCGATGTCTGCTGCTCACGGGAGGGCTTGCCTACATGGCAGCGCCTAGACGAACTTTCTGCTGGTCGCGCGTGGCGAACTACCCATTTAGGTGGCCATCGCTTCGCGCCGAATGTTCTGACGTTGCCTACGGCTCGAAGCTACGGACGCGTACGCGTCAATGAAGTCGACGCCTTCTTCGAGGAGATTGAATCTGGTAGCGTACCAACACCGTATTTACGTGGCAATTCCGCGTTGCCGCCCGATGCACAGGCATGCGAACCAACGATCCTTGCGAATGGCGGTAGCTATCTAGGGATCTCGAATTCGGAGGTAGAGTACGAAACCAATGACGGCATTCAAGCGACTCCAATTCCGACTAAAGTAGAGCTCGAAATCATGGCAGGTTGCCGTGAACGTGAATGGAAAAAGGTGGAGGTCTACCAACCGATCGACTAGGGGCTTACGCGCGAAAACCCGTCCGACCCGCTTTAAGGTCGTGTATTACAAAATCACGCACGCGCTCCGTCAGGGCTGCGATATCGATTTTCTGCGCTAATTCGAACGGTTCGCCGACAGTAATTGAGTAGGGTCTGCCTTCTTTCTTCACGATTTCGCGAAACAATGTCATGTCCTTCAGTTCGGTATTGATGTACCACGTTACGTAATAAAACAAGGTGTTTTCACCCTTGATGTGCATCGGAATGACTGGGACTTCATTCCTTCGAGCGAAACTCAAGGCGGTGGTCTGCCAGGGACGTTCTTTCAAGCCACGGAACGTCGGCTCCGCCAATCGACCTGAAGGGAAAATGACAACGAGGCGTTCCTCTTTGAACGCCTGATTGATGGCACGTACGGTTTCACGGGTCTTTTGCGTGTTTCGTTCCTGGACCCGCCACTCCACCGGAATGATGATGTCGGCTAGACCAGCCGATGCTCGGATTGCGTCTCGATTGGCGACGAAGCACATGTCGTTACGAATGTCCTTAAGCGCGTCGTAAACAGCGATCCCATCGGCGATACCAGCCGGATGATTTGGCGTGACCAACGCAGGACCCGATCGAGGGATACGTTCGCGACCCCGTACAGAGACATTTAGGTGCAGCAGTTTGGACATATAGTCCATGATCTCGAGACCAGACATGCCCTGAGTTGCATCGACCATCTCAAGAGCTCGAGCATAACCAAGAACTCCCTTGCAGAGAAACTTAAGCAATGACCACAAGTAGCGGTGTCGTCTAAGTTGCACCGCGCGTTCATCGATCAGTACATCGACGATATGTTTGGGTTGATCCTCACCCGAGGCTGCGTCAAGAAACATGCGTTGATTTTGTCGTAAGATCGCTCACGAACGTGCTTACGTGGGCATTAAAAGTGTCGGCCGCTTCCATATTCACGGCATGCCCTGCAGGTAAATCGTGTACGACCAGACTTGGCATCGCGGACTCCGCATACGTCCGTAAAGGTCGAAACCTGCGCTCAAAGGAGCCGCACAACAACATTGATGGAACCTTAAGTTGCGCGAGATTCGCTCGCACTGACGCAAACGGACTCGTCCACCGCATGGTTGCTGCAATTCCCTCGACCGTATGCGATTCTGCGTCAACCAGAAGTGCTTGTTTGACCTCCTCTGGTAGCCGCTTTGCGTGGCGAGGGTGAACTGGGATGCGATTGACAGCCTTCGTGCCGCCTTGAATGATTCTTGCGTAAGATCCGGAGCTGTTCTCTCGCCATGTTCGACACGTGTCTTCGTCAGCGAACGCAGAGGAGCTATTGGTCAGAAACTGACCGAGAATCCTGTTTGGATATTCAAGTGAATATCGCATGGTTAGTGCGGCACCTAGCGAGCAACCTCCAACAAACCACTCGTCCACGCCGAGGTTCTTGCGGATCGTCTCAAAGATTCGTGAGTACGTCGCAGGTTTGTACGCGTCCGGGTCCGATGGTGACGGCGATAGATGGTGTCCCCACAGTTCCACGGTCACAGGCGTGGCGAAAGTCGAAAACGCAGGGAGATTAAGCAACCATTGTGCCCGACTTGCCAACATGCCATGTACTAGCAGCAACGGCGGTCCTTGACCGTCGTGAACTACAACGCTCAGTTCATCCTTCACAGTGTTTCCGCGACGGCTTGCACCATATCGGTAGTCGAGGCGTTGCCACCTTGATCTGGAGTAAGCGACCTTCCATCTGCGTAAACCCGTTCTATTGCGCGCGCTAAACGGACTGCGTGTTCCTCAAATCCCAGGTGCTCCAGCATCATGCCGACAGTCATCAGCGTTGCGGTTGGATTGATGATGTTTTTACCCGCAATATCTGGAGCGGTGCCGTGCGCGGGTTCGAAGTACGCGTAATCGTCGCCGTAGCAACCACTTGCGGCTAATCCCAAACTACCGAGGAGACCTCCCGCGGCATCCGAAAGCACATCTCCGTACAGGTTCGGCATGACGATAACGTCGAACCGTTGCGGTTCGCGAATCATGCGACAGGCGAAATCGTCCACGATGAAATAGTCGAACTCGACGTCAGCGTTAGATTCTGCGACCTCCGTCGCAACTTCAAGAAAAAAGCCGTCGCTCTCTCGAAGCATGTTGTGCTTTACAACGCACGTGACCTTGTTCTGCTTTCGTCGGTTTCTCGCCAAATCAAACGCAAAGCGTACGACGCGTTCGGTACCTTCTCTCGTAATCGCCTTAATGGCATATCGTCCCTCTCCCAACTCACGTACGGGTTTTCGCGTAGTACGACCAGGTCGATCCAAGAAATCTAGTTCGGAAAGGTCTCCTTCTACTGCAACATAGAGATCTTCGAGATTCTCGCGAACGATCGCGAAGTCAATCCCTTCAGGACTAGCGAGCGGACTCGCAATGCCCGGAAAATATCGACACGGTCGGACGTTTGCGTATGTGTTTTTACCCCACCGCAAGTACATGAGCGCGGCACCAGAAGGACCGCTCGTCGCTCCGAACAGCGTCGCATCGCTGGCATCGATAGACTCACGAGCTTCTGCTGGAAACGGGCTCCCGAAACTATCGATTGCGGGTTGTCCAACTATCGGATAAACCAACTTAATCGGTAGGTTCTGGTTCTGCAGAAGCTCAATGACCGGACGCATCGCTTCTGGCGCTGCATCGTCACCCTCAATCACCGCAATCTGTTTCACTGATTTCGATCCTAGATACGCTCATACAGAAGTTACGTCGTGCTATATATCTGCCGCGATCGCACGATGCAAGTTTAGCGGAAGGCTCGGAAACGGAATTCACAATAAAATCCGTCTCCATCATCCCTCAGACACGAACGTCAGCCACTCTGTGCTGTCGTAAGAACGTGTCCACTCTCACTATGAAAATCTTCGCAGCTGCACCTCTGCCCTTGGTAGCAAGCGTTGCCATCGCCATTGCATCTCATTTTGTCTTCGCACAAGTACTGGATGAGCAGGTGCCGAGCGAGGATGAAGAAGTAGACGACTCCGTTCGTGGGTGTCCCATGACGTCTCCCATCGAGGTCGCCATGCCATTGCTCGATGAGATGGACCAAGTACTTGTCCGAGAAGCGATGAATTTGGACGGCGCGCAACTCTTCCCGGTTTGCGCCTATCGAGCAGTCAACGACTCGAATGACCACACCGATTGGCTCGAACAGTACACGCCAACAGATGAACTAGCGGCGGACCCTAAAGACCAAGACCAAATAGGTTGGCATCTTGTGAGTATCGAGGGACGTGCACCAACCGAACGCGAGCTTGAAGAATACGAACATAGAGGAGGTAATCTGTACCCCTTTTTAGATCTGTACGAGCTCGTGGACTTCGAGCATCTTCAAGTCGCAGAACGCAGTGCAGAGCGTGTTGTTTTCGAGACACGACCGACCCTAGCGTTCCTCGAAAAAAACGATGCAGGCATGCTGGACGACCATGTCATCACAACTATGGTCATTGACTCAAATTTGCGACGTATCGACTTTGTAACAACGAAGCTCGATGAAGAATTCAAGCCCAACCCATTCATGCGTATCTATGACTTTAATCAGTCGTTGGATTATGAATTCGTTCCGGAAGTCGGGGAGGTGATCCTGACTAAGTTGAGAATGCAGGCCGACGTCAAATTCGTGGTGATCCGTCGGAGATTTCATCTGAACGCCGAACTAGCCGACTTTAGTTGTCCTCTCGCACTACAACCACCCACCTGCGAAATTCCTACAACACTAGTTGACGAATGAGCCAGAGTAAACCACGCAAATTTGACCGATTTCTTCCAAGTCTCAGTGTGCTGCGAAACCGCGCGAGTAGTGGAGGTTGAAGCGGAATTAGAGCGGTGGGGCGCGAGTGCCATCACACTCCACGATGCCACGTTGCATCCATCCGAACCGTCTCTCGACGGCAATTGGGCACGCACCGAACTAACTGCCTTATTGCCCAGCCAGACCGACTTTGGCAACCTCGAAGCTGATCTAAAAAGCTTGGATTGCGAAGATATTCGTGCACACTCGCTTAAAGAATCCAGTTGGGTTCAGAAACTCAGTCAACCAGCGCCTCGCCTAATCATTGAACCGTTCGTGATTGGCGATTTTCGCTCTAGCGCTGAAACGCAACAGGTCCAAATTCAACTGTCCGCTGGTCTCGCATTCGGCACCGGAGAACACGAGACTACCGCTATGTGCTTGGAATGGCTCGCTACGCAGAATCTCGTTGACAAGCAGGTGCTGGACCTTGGTTGTGGCTCCGGAATCCTCGCCATCGCCGCCATGAAACTGGGTGCAAAGTCGGCGACGGCAATTGACAACGATCAACAGGCGCTGAATGTTGCTGAAACTAATGCTGCTAACAACAATGTCGCGATAGCGTTTGCATCGCATCTCGATCTCGAAAGTCGATTCGACATCGTCATCGCCAACATCTACGCCGACACCTTAGTTCAATACGCCGAAGAAATAATGCACGTACTCAATCCTCGTGGCTTGCTCGCACTATCAGGGATTCTTGAGAGTCAGCAGGAACAGGTAAAGCGAGCGTATGCAAATGTTCATTTCGAATCACCAACTGTGCGAAATGCTTGGGTACTCCTCGTCGGTACTCAAACTGATGCGTCATAACGTGTATCGATAATTCACATGCTTCCATGCCGTCTCCATTCCGAAATACAAAGATTGCGGACGAGCGGCTTGTCTAGAAGCAAAGTGCTCTACCTAATCTTCTCAGCCATTCATGCCTAAAGCACTCATTAGCGTCACCGACAAGACTGGTGTGATCGAACTCGCGCGCACCTTAGTGGGCTGCGGCTATGACATCCTCAGTACGGGGGGAACGAGTCGTCTACTCCAAGACAGCAACGTCAAAACCACCGAGATAGCAGAGTTCACGGGTTCGCCTGAAATGCTTGATGGTCGTGTCAAAACGTTGCACCCGCGAGTCTTCGGTGGCATTTTGGGACGACCTGGCGAAGACGATGAGGAGTTTGAAACTCATTCATTGGAACCAATCTCCATTGTTGTCGTGAATCTGTACGAATTCGAGAAGACCATCGCGGAGTGGACAGCCACGCGATACGGTGCCATCGAAGCCATCGACATTGGCGGGGTTTCTCTGATTCGAGCAGCGGCGAAAAACCACGAACACGTACTAGTTGTAGTCGACCCAAAGGACTATGTGGAAGTAAATGCGCGAGCAAGAAAGGACCAGATCAACACCGCATTCTGCGAACGCTTAGCCGCTAAAGCGTTTCGTCACACCGCAGCGTACGATGCGGCGATCGCGCGCTATTTTTCTACGGACGAGAAATTCCCCGAACGCCTCACGCTCACATTTGAACGGGACGGTGTCATGCGATATGGTGAGAATCCACACCAGGAAGCAGCGTTTTACCGGGACGCAACCCTATTTGGAGGTCTGAATCAGCTTCGAGGTAAGACGATGTCCTACAACAACGTCGTGGACACCGATGCGGCTTTGCAGTGCTTAATTGGTCTAGAAAAACCTGCCTGCGCGATTGTCAAGCATGCGAATCCATGCGGACTCGCGGTAGGCTCGACACTACAAGACGCATATGAGAAAGCGTTTCGTGCCGATCCGACTTCTGCCTTTGGCGGAATCATCGCATTCAATCAAGAACTCGATGGGAATACGTTCTCGCACGTACTAGATAACCAGTTCGCTGAAGTGGTCGTTGCACCGTCAATCGACTCAAGGGTAGCGTCAATCGCAAAGGGCAAGACAGCGCTCCGCCTACTGACGGCCTCCACCCGTCACCCCAGCGCACATCGACTAAGGGTAACCACGGTCGCGAACGGCGCACTCGTTCAGACTGAAGACGATGCTACCCTCGATGACGGCGAGTGGGAGGTTTTGACAGAACGTACTCCGACCCCGGATGAAGAACGCGACCTACGCTTCGCCTGGCATGTAGTCAAACATGTCAAGTCGAACGCCATTGTGTTCGTGCATGAAAGCGCAACCATTGGAATTGGCGCAGGACAACCGAATCGTGTGGTTAGCGTCAGGATCGCCGCACTACGAATGAAGGAAGAAGGACTTGGTTCTTCAGGATGTGTCATGGCATCTGATGCCTTCTTCCCGTTTCGAGATGGCGTCGATACCGCTGCCGAAGCAGGTGTCTCAGCAGTCGTTCAACCGGCGGGTTCGATACGCGACGATGAAGTGGTCGCAGCATGTAATGAGCACGGAATCGCGATGGTAGCTACCGGTGTGCGCCACTTCAGGCACTGATCCACTATGAAGGTTCTCATCGTCGGATCTGGCGGACGCGAACATGCTCTAGCGTGGGCAACTGCTCGCGACAAGAAGATCAAGCAGATTTTCGTTGCACCCGGTAACGCGGGTACTGCGATCGAACCGAAGTGCACAAACGTCGAAATAGCAGTAAATGACTTCGACGCTCAGATCGAACTCTGCCAGCGTGAACAGATCGACTTAACGATCATAGGCCCCGAGGATCCGTTGGTGAACGGCGTTCGTAATCGGTTCGATGAAGCCGGTCTAAAGTGTTTCGCGCCTAGCCCCGAAGCAGCTCGCCTCGAAGGATCCAAAGGCTTTGCTAAGTCCTTCATGAAGCGACACGGTATTCCGACCGCAGCCTTCTTGACGACCGGACAACTTGACGAAGCCGTTGCCCACATTGAGGCGCACGGTGCTCCAATCGTGGTAAAAGCCAATGGACTTGCCGCTGGGAAAGGTGTTGTAGTCGCCAAAACCAATTCTGAAGCCATCCAAGCGGCAACCAACATGCTGTCTGGCGAACGATTTGGCGACGCAGGACGTGAAGTCGTGATCGAGGCATTTCTCGAAGGCGAGGAAGCAAGTTTCATTGTCATGTCCGACGGGGAATCTGTCTTGCCATTCGCGAGCTCACAAGACCACAAACCCGTTTTCGATGGCGGACGAGGACCCAATACCGGAGGCATGGGCGCCTACTCACCTGCGCCCGTCGTCGACGATTTCATCACTCACAAGATCATGACGCAGGTCATTCAACCAACCATCGCTGGTATGGCCAAGGACGGTACGCCATTCCAAGGTTTTCTCTATGCGGGTTTGATGATCTCTCAAAATAAGGAGGTTCACGTCGTCGAGTTCAACTGTCGTTTCGGCGACCCGGAAGCCCAACCTGTTCTGTATCGCCTTCAATCTAGTCTTCCTAATCTTTGCCTGGCCGCACTAGATGGAGAGTTAGGCACAAAGACGCTTGAGTTCGACGATAAGGCTGCCGTTGGTGTCGTCGTTGCCTCGGGAGGCTACCCGGAACAGTACGAGATTGGATATCCGATTACCGGTCTCGATCAATCCCCCGCAGGCACAAAGACTTTCCATGCTGGCACGCAACTTAAGAATGGACAGTTCGAAACATCTGGCGGCCGCGTCCTGTGCGTGGTTGGGTCTGATGAGGATTTCATGCAAGCTCGACAACTTGCGTACAAAGGCGTCGAATCCATCCATTTCGCGGACCAGCACTTTCGCACCGATATTGGGTATCGAACTGTCGAGAGGCTTCAATCGTAGCCGCCATCACGACCCATGAAAGTTGATGTCGGCGTAAACAACGACCCGCTGCGAATCGGACCGGCCGCAATAGCCATGGAGCGAATTGGCTACGACGGCATCAGTGTATCTGAAACCAATCGTGACCCATTCATACCGTTAGCGATCGCAGCTGCCGAGACCTCAACAATCGAACTTGTCACCTCGGTCGTAGTTGCATTTGCGCGGAACCCGATGTCGCTTGCACTCCAAGCTCACGAACTGAACCGGCTTGCTGACGCTCGCCTGGTACTGGGTATCGGGTCTCAAGTTAAACCTCATATCGAACGTCGATATAGCATGCCTTGGCACAAACCCGCGCGACAAATGCGTGAGTTCATCAACGCAATGCAAGCCATATTCGCCTGTTGGTACGACGAGATCCGCTTGGATTTTCAAGGCGAGTATTACCAACATAACCTGATGCCCTCGACGTTTACGCCCCCCGATCGAGACAGGGCATACAAACCCGATATATTGCTGTCAGCAACCGGACCACTGATGACGAAGGTGGCAGGTGAAGTCGCTGATGGATTAATCACACACCCGTTTTCCACCGAACGCTATTTAAAGGAAGTTACGCTTCCAGCAGTCGAAGCAGGTTTAGAGAAGCGCAACCGGACCTTTGACTCATTTCAGATCGACTACGCACCAATGCTCGCTATCGGGAACAGTGACGAAGAACTAGAGCGTGGAATAGCTGTCGTCAAAGATCGAATTGCGTTCTACGGCTGTACGGTTGCATATCGTCCGGTGCTTGAGCTCCACGGTTGGGGCGCGCTACAGGATGAACTGATCCCGTTGAATCACGCACACCGCCGTCGTGAAATGGTTGCTTTAATTAATGACGAAATTCTCAATACGATCGGAATTGTTGGTTCCCCGCGCGAGGTCGTCGGAGAGATGAAGAATCGCTTTGATGGAGTCGTGACACGCACTGGTTTTGGTGGGGCTGCAATCGATCAAGAAGAATTACCTGAACTTCTGGCGCTGCTCAAGTCGTAGATACCATGTTTCGAGAATTAATAGATGAGGTCGTGCTGGTTGTTGACAGCGGACTACGCGCGATGGCCGGCAGCCACTCCGAACGCGTCGACGAAGCTTCTTATCCCTCAACAGAGGAGTTATCAACCGAGGACCGTCGCACCGCATCGACACTCATGCGAATAAACCACTGTGGTGAAGTTTGTGCACAGGCACTCTACGAAGGTCAAGCTTTGACTGCTCGCTCACCAGAAGTTCAACATCAACTGAAGCAAGCGGCTATTGAAGAGCGCGGCCACCTGGCGTTATGTCGAACTCGGTTGAATGAACTGGACGCAGGACCGAGCGTCTTCGAGCCGCTGTTCTTCGCCGCGTCTGTTGGAATCGGTGCTATTGCTGGTCAACTGGGCGACCGGGTGAGTCTTGGATTTGTTGAGGCAACTGAAGACGAGGTCTGCAAGCACCTCGATCGCCATATCGCAACGTTAAGCCACAACGACAAACGCACGAAAGCAATGCTTGAGTCAATACGTGAAGACGAAGCACAACATCGGTCGACTGCGAGAGAGCGAGGCGGGAAGGTGTTCTCGAAACCAATCAAGTCCGCGATGGCACTCGCCGCGAAGGTCATGACGCGTTCCACCGCCATCATCTAATCGGTATCGACACCACTCAACGGTGGGTGGTAGATTACTTGCACCTGCACACCCACGGGATCTACACAATAGAAGCTACGCGCACCGTCTCGATGGGTACGCGGTAACGCGACGATCTCGATTCATGCTCGACTAGGCAGATGACCACTTCGCTCGGTAGGCGTGAGTCCCCATGAATTAAGCTGCGGGTAGGAATCTAACGTACTCTCAGCCGAACAGCCCTGGCAAGATATAGTCCAGGAGTTTACTCAATGTCACCACAGCCGCGGCGAGGATTGATAGTGCCTTGAACAGCCATAGTTTGATACGGGTTTCGAGTGCTTCGATTTCGCTTTTCACTTCGCGGATGTCGCCTCTCGTCGCCAGTTCTTCCTGACTTTCCGCAAACGTGCGTACGACCGCGGTGGCCTGTTGTTCAGGCATTCCAGACTGGGTCAGTTCATGGATCGCTGCTGCAGTATCAATGGTGTATGTCGCCATACGGTAATCCTAACCTATTGCCTGCGATGTAGATGAAGTTTGGATCAGGCAAACCCTACAACTCCACACTCGCCATGTCATGGACGAACACAACCCCGTTCGCACGATCAAGGAACTCAACGGCTAGCTAGTTGCCGTGATACGCAGGTATCCGTGCAGACCAGCCGCCAGGTTCTTCGCCTGTTCCGCAGCCGATACCGTAGACAGGCAGCCCCGTGCGGTACAACTCGGTGCCGGAACTCGTATGCACAAGCCGCAGTGTGTGCTCGCCTTTCGACACACGCGGGAACGGATTGCGAGTCACCGCAGATTCGTTGATCAAATCCCACTCATCGTGTTCGTGGTGATTGCCGACGAGCACAAACTTTTGCCTTCTGCAACGTCAAAGCCGTGCGCTAGCACGGATGAGACGGATGCAGCGGTCACTGGGTTGGATGCAATGAAGTGGCGTTTAACCTTGCCGTAGTACTGTCGGGGGATGAACGCGTCATCCAAGATGTGTGTTTCAGGTTTCATGACACTCACGACACCCTCTCCGGATACGCGTTGTTGACTAGGCTGGTTGGACGAATCTGTACTTGATGCTTTGAGAGATCGTGTGGCTCGTACCGAACGATCTGCCTCATTGGTGTTTATAGGACGGCGGGTAGGTGTTCTAGAAACCAATCAAGTCCGCGAACGCACTCGCCGCAAAGGTCATGACGCGAACGACCGCCATCATCTAAGTTGTGTTATCACCACTCAACGGTGGGTGGTAGATCACTTGTACCTGGATACCCGCAGGATCTACGCAATAAAAACTACGAGCACCGTCTCGATGGGTACGAGGTAGCGCTGCGATCTCGACCTCATGCTCGACGAGGTATTCGTACCAAGCATCAACATCGTCCGGGTCTCCGACGATAAATCCGATGTGATCCAAGAGTTGGAGTGTGCCCGCTCGACCCTCAACTCGATGGATTGCAAGATTGTCAGTGCCACTCGTTAGATAGACGTTGTCTTGATCCGGCTCCCACTCAACGGTCATACCAAAAACTTCGACGTAGAACGCTCTCGTAGCGTCGTAATTACTTGTGCGAAGTGCAACATGGTGAAGACCCCGTAGCCCTGGACGCGATCTTGTCGACCTCATGGTTCTATCAACTCATAGGCATGAGTTACGTTTACTCCTGCGCGCTGCATGAGAATGGACGCCGAGCAGTACTTCTCTGCACTAAGTTCAACCGCTCGCGCCAGCTTGCCCTCGGATAACCGTACGCCCATGACCTTAAACGTCAAATGAATTGAAGTGAAAACACGCGGCTCGGTCTCGGTTCGCGTGGCATCCACGGTAACCTTGCATCGCTGCACCTCGATTCGACCTTTCCGCAGGATGTGTACCACGTCCGTTGCAGCACAGCTACCGATACTCATGAGCATGAGTTCCATCGGTCGGGTTCCCGCATTCACGCCGCCAAGATCTGCAGGTCCATCAATACCAATCGTGTGACCACTATCTGCACTAGCGGAGAACTGGACACCTTCGTGCCAATCGACATCAACGTGCATGTTCCCTCGAAGATTCTTAACTGGTGGCTGTTTCGTGCCCGGGATCGAAAATCGCGCTCATCGCAACGCCCGGATCGGGCGCTCGCATAAACGCTTCGCCAACCAAAAAGCCATGTACGCCACATGCACGCAATCGGTCGACATCGCTTCGCGTATGGATGCCACTTTCAGAAACAACCTGAATTGAAGCGGGGATAAGTGGAGCCAGTCGTTCAGTAACCGCTAAATCCGTACGGAAGGTCTTGAGATCTCGATTATTGATGCCAATAAGGCGAGCTTCAATCAAAAGCGCTTGCTCAAGTTCCGATTCATTGTGAACTTCGACCAGCACGTCTAGTCCAAGCTCGAGTGCGATCTCATGAAACGTTGCTAGTTGAGTACGATCAAGCGCCGATACGATCAACAAAACGCAGTCAGCCGGTAATACGCGGGTCTCAATGATTTGATACTCGTCGACGATGAAGTCTTTGCGCAAGACGGGTAGCCGTGTCTCATCACGGGCCGCGCACAGTGCCGCGTCACTGCCTTGAAAAAAACTCTCATCGGTAAGAACCGACAAACAAGCCGCGCCGTGGCATTCATAACTGCGGGCGATAGACGATGGATCGAATTCTTCGCGGATCACACCTTTACTGGGCGATGCTTTCTTTATTTCTGCGATGACCGCGGGATCACTCTCTCCAAGTGCATTGCAGAATCCGCGAGGTGCCGGCATCCCTCGTGCGTCGGCTTCAAGTGAATTGAGAGGTGTTTTTCGTTTTAACGAATCGACCTCGGATCGTTTCTTGGCGATGATCTCGTCAAGAATGGTAGAACTCATGCTGCCGCGATTGCTTTAGTAAGTGCGACGAATTCCTTGAATTTCTCAGATGCTTGACCGGTGATCATCAGGTCTTGTGCCATTGCCACGCCGTTTGCAAGACTTCCAGCGACATCGGATGCATAAAGCGCTGCACCCGCATTTAAGGCAACCAGATCTGATGCCGCTTGATTTTCAGTGCCAGTCAGTGCGCTCTGGATCATTGCCAAACTCTCACTCGGCGACTCACAACTCAATCCGCTGACATCGTGTTCGTCTAATCCAAAATCAGCTGGTTCAACCGTGTACTCCTCGATCTGACCATCGCGTAATTCCACGATTGAGCTTGCGCCAGCAACGGTTAATTCATCCAATCCGTCTGCGTGAACAATCAGCACGTGTTCCGCACCCAACCGCGCAAGTACTCTGGCGAGCGGTTGCTGCAAATTTGATGCGAATACGCCAAGAACCTGACGCTTCGCAGACGCAGGATTTGTCAATGGCCCAAGTAAGTTGAACACTGTCCGTACACCAAGTTCTTTCCGAACAGGACCGGCAAAGCGCATTGCTGGGTGGTGTTCCATCGCGAACAAGAACCCAACACCGGCTTCCGTGATACATCGCGCAACCTGTTCAGGATTCAACTCGAGGTTCACCCCTGCAAGCTCGAGCACATCCGCGCTACCACTCTTGCTCGACGCCGCTCGATTACCGTGCTTAGCAACGATTGCGCCGCCAGCCGCCGCAACGAAAGCCGCCGCGGTGGACACGTTGAAGAGCTTGTGGGTGCCAGACCCGCCAGTGCCGCACGTATCGACGAGGTTCTCGACTTCTACTTCAACTTTCACCGATGCATCGCGCATCGCACTCGCCGCACCGGCAATTTCTTGTACGGACTCACCTTTCGTTCTCAACGCCATCAAAATGCCGCCGATCTGAGCGGGGGACGCTTCGCCGCCCATGATCAACTCGAAAACTGCTTTCGACTGATGAAACGAGAGGTCCTCTCGTTCAGTAAGTGAGGTGAGCGCGTCTGCGATATTCACGCCAAAGAAATCCTTAAAAAGTTTCGCAATATGTCATGACCCGGTACGGTCTTGATCGATTCGGGATGGAACTGGACCCCGTAGATCGGATATTTATTGTGTCTTATTCCCATGATCTCATCAATTTCGCCGTCTGAGGTCTCACTCCAGGCTGTCATCGTCAAGTCCTGGGACAACGAATCTCGTCTTACCACAAGTGAGTGATATCGTGTCGCCGTGAATCCGTCCTCGACACCCTCGAAAATCCCGCCGCCATCGTGACGAATTCTCGAGAGCTTGCCATGCATAACTGTATGTGCGCGCTCAATCTTGCCACCAAACGCTTGACCGATGCACTGATGTCCGAGGCAGACGCCGAGTACTGGTTTCACGTGACCGAATCGATGTACAACATCGATCGAAACTCCCGCTTCGTTAGGCGTACAAGGACCTGGTGAGAGCACAATGCGTTCTGGATCGAGCTCGTCAATTTCGTCCAACGTAATCTCGTCATTGCGATGCACGTCAACATCTTCACCAAGCTCGCCTAGGTACTGCACGAGGTTGTACGTGAACGAGTCGTAGTTATCGATCATCAGGATCATGGTCGTAGTTTGCTAAGTCAAGAGCTGAGTTCGAACCGTGCGGCCGACCACGCAATCAATCAAGTAAATAACATAAGACAAGAATTCAACATTTTATGACGAGGTAAACGGAGTATGGGTTTCGCGCTAACTGATATGCAATTGACGAGTAGCGCTTTTTCCGCCGGCGGTGCGATCCCCCAGAAGCACACCGGGGAGGGAGAAGACGTGTCGCCAGCGCTTGCATGGAACACAGCCCCAGACGGTACAAAGTCGTTCGCAATCGTATGTCATGATCCTGATGCTCCTCTCCTAACGCCAGTAGGCTACGGTTTCGTTCACTGGGTTCTGTATGGCATTCCTGGTGATGTTTGGAAGCTATCTGAGAATTCAGGCGAGTACACGCAAGGAAATAACGACTTTGGTAATGCCGGATACGGAGGTCCTATGCCACCGGAAGGTCATGGCGTCCACAACTACTTCTTTTGGGTGATGGCACTTGACGCGGAGCTCGATTTACCCGCCGGTTTGTCAATGCTGGAATTGTTCGAGCGAATCGAACCACATTGCATTGGTATGAATAGGTTGGTTGGCACCTATCAACGCGGTTGATAACTGGATGCTATTTTTCTTCGCTATCAGCCATCTGGTCGGCTACGTAACTTATTGACCAATTGTGACCTAATCGACGGTCGCGGTAAGTCTCTGGTAGTTCAACAACTACACTATCTGGGATGTCCACCACCATTGGATCCTGGTCCATCCGGTTAAACGCGTTATCGAGCTCGAATCGTGTCCGCCACTGAATAAATCGCACGTCCTTTCGCCGTTTCTGCGGTAGCTGTATCGCACATGACTCATCGCTCTCGACCGCTAAAAATGAAAGTGGTGACGCGATCGTGTGAATTGTTAGAGGTACATCAGCGTCCCACACATCGGCGAGTTGAGCAACAACCATGCCGCCTAACGAGTGACCGACAACAGAAACGGACGTATAGCCTGGACGGGATTCAAGCTCGCCATTGATTGACGTTTTTATTGCCTCAACCTCTTCTAGCTGACATCGCTCGGCATTCGTATCCCAGTTGTAAAAATACACATGCCGGTCGTCGTTGTTAATCGTTTGCAGCGGATACACCCACTCATACCCTCTGGAGCGCCAACCGTGCACACCAACCACGAGCTCATGAGCACTCGGTTCCTCCGACTCCAATTCATGCAGTCCGTACGGCAATCCGATCAACCTCGATCCAGATTCTTCAGCGCCCTCCCCAGCATCTAATGAATCCAGCCACGGAAATGATTCGTCGGCTGCGAAAGCACAACACGACAGGCAGATTAACGCAAAACTGATTGGACGTCTCATGAATTAATCAGGTAAGCCGAGTACGCGCTTTGCGATGATATTGAGTTGGACCTCATTGCTACCACCAGCAATAGACCGGGCTTTACCAGCGAGCCATGTACGGGTCATACTAAGTTCAGTTGGCGAATACGGACCCCTCTCATCACCTAAGCCTTGCGTTCCGGTTAACGCAATCTGAAGTTCGGAACGCTCTTTGGCAAGCGTTGCTCCATAGTACTTGAAGATCGAAGTCGCAGGACCAGGCGTATTCCCTTCCGATTCCTCTACGGTTCGTCGTTGTGTCAAATTCATGCATTCTGTGTCAATCAGATTCTTGAGAATTCGCTGATGCAATGCAGGATCTGCGTTATCCGCGTACATCTCCTCGAGTCGAGGCAGGTCGATACCTGCTTCGCGGTTGCCTCCGGAGGCGAGAGATAGCATACCCGAACGTTCGTGCTGAAGTAGCCGTTTCGCAACTGTCCAACCCTCGTTTTCATTGCTGACAAGATCATCACGGTTGGCGATCGCGTTATCGAAGAACGTTTCACAGAACGGCGACGCACCTGAGATCAATCGGATCGGTCGGACCGTGACACCAGGTTGATCCATACTAAACAAAACGAAACTTATGCCTTCGTGTTTGGGTACGTCTGGGTTCGTACGTACGAGACAGAAGATCCAGTCCGCAAAATTTGCACCGGATGTCCATATCTTCTGACCATTGATCACGTAGTCATCACCGTGATTTTCTGCGCGAGTCTGCAGCGACGCTAAATCCGAACCTGATCCGGGCTCGGAATATCCTTGACACCACCAAACCTCGCCTCGCGCGATGCGTGGCAGATGTCGTAGCTTCTGCTCTTCGGTACCAAACTCTAACAAGGTTGGACCAAGCATTGAGATGCCCATTCCCGCAACGGGTGACCGGACACCCAAGCTACGCATTTCCTCAAGCATCACGACCCATTGGTCCTTCGAAAATCCCGCGCCGCCATATTCCGTGTCCCAATTTGGCACCGTCAGACCTTCTGAGGCGCAGCGATCGAGCCACAAACGTTGATCCTCCGTCATTGACGCCTTAGTTCCACCGCCTGGTACTTCTCCAGGACCGCGACAGCTGTCAGGGCAGTTTGAGTCTAACCATTCTCGGATTTCAGTACGAAAGGACACGTGAAAAACCTCTTACCTGACTCCCGCAATCGATAACGTAATTATTGGGGATTACATACTTGATTACAAAGTCTCACGAATTTGGCCGCAATACTATACAATTACACATGAGGCGCGAGAACCAAGCGCTAAAAAGGCCTCTGCGACAGGGGCATCTGGACGAGGAGGAGCGTTCACATTAGTGACTCCAACGATTCGTCAAAAGGCAGCCTGTTTTGTAAACAGGTATGTAAGTCCCTAATTATTAGTTCACTGTGCTCGCCACGTGCCGAGTGATGCATCGAAATTTGTTCAGGCTAGCTCGACCTCTCTAAACATTCAGAATGTCGACGTCGGTCTCCGCGCACACACGTACGCACCACGGCTGTGATCTTGCTAATCCATCGATCTTTGTCGCCTCAACTACACACCACAATCCGGTCAGTTCGTTCGCGCTACGAACAATATTCACCGCGATTGCACTAACATCTCGACAGCTTAGTGGCACGATTTCCTAATGTAGCGCATCAAGAACCATCTTGGCATCGACAACGTTTGTAACTTTCTCGTTTGGAGCATCAGGCGTGAATAAGAACGCTTGAATTGGTGCTCTCCCAATTGGAAGCGAACCCACCTGCACGCCAGCAAAGCCCTGTAATTTAGATTTCTCAGACCCCCGCCATTTTGCTTCACCGACGAGTATTTCTAGTCCTGTGAGCGAACGAGCAACGATATCCAATTCACGATCGTTCCGGTACCAGTATCTCTGGGCAACATCGAATGGACCATGCTCCGCCAACTGAGGTACCACACGATGCAAATGGGGCACAGCCATTCGACACAAGTCCTCCCAAACTGTTGCTTCAAGCTGTATCCGGTTCTTTTCCCAACACAACAGTCTCGATTCACGTGGTGCATTGGCAAGTAACGACCGATTAGGTGCAACTACGCGAAACCAGAACCGCAAGAACGGATCTGCTATCTGATAGAGACTGCGTTTACCTGACTTCGGATCACTCCCGAATGGCGTTTCCTTACGGATGATGTCCATTTCGATCAACGTCGCCAACGGTCCCGCAAGGCTCGAGGCTTGACGGCCAAGACGTCCTGCGATTTCGCTAACTCGGTGTGCGCCGTTTCCGATCACGTCCAGAATCGGACGGAGCGCCATCGCTGGTGGCGTTTCTATGCTCAACAGACGGTCAGGCTCGCGATGTAATGGTCCGTTCGGATCGAGTACTAGCGCATCCACAGTATCGACAAGGTTCGCACCGTGCTGCTCTGCTAGTTCCCAATAGCGCGGTACACCGCCAAAAACCGCATATGTGGAAATCAATTCGCGGTAGGAACGACCCGGAAATGCTTCGGCGAGAAAACCTGCACGCAACGGGCGCAATGGAAACGCTTCGGTAGCTCGACCATATAACGGCGCACTCTGATCCAGTATCGCGCTCTGCATCATGCGAGCGCTGGAACCGCTCAACACGATATGGATCTGCCGAGTAGGTGAATCAAGCCAGTTCTGCATGACCGCCAATATCTCAGGTTCCGCTAGCGTCAAGTAAGGAAACTCATCAATGATCAACGGTCCGTTCCAATCTATTCGGGCAACTTCACGGTCGAGCCTTCGAAAAAGCACACGCCAATCTGGATACTCTGTTTCTTCAAAACCAGTGAATCGCGTTCCTAAAGCAGCGGCGATATAGCGACGCTGGACTGGTGCTGCCGATTGATCTGCAACGACATAAAGACCATCGTTGCGGTTCGCCCACTCAATCAGCATGCGGGACTTGCCGACACGTCGACGCCCCCATATAACCACAAAGCTCCGAGACCGCTGCAATGCGGCATCTAGTCGTTGTGTCTCCTCGAATCTATCTATGAAATTCAATTTATTATTATTATTTCAATAGACATTATTCTATATTAAATAATATATCTAAGCTACCATTAGCGAAACCAGTCAGCGCGTGAATGAGTTAGTTTGAGATGCTGAACTGATGGAGGGAGCCCATACCAAATCAGGCTTGATTTCGGAAGCACCTTCTTCTTCAGGTGTCAAAATCGTTTTACTCACACCTGTGTGCTGGTTATCTTCCGGTTCACCGAACTTACTTTTCTAATCTCGAGGACTCGCTTGTTTCTTAGAACGAGCGCGAAATACCTCTATGGAAGCTGCTCAAACCTAGGCGCCTTGCCCGATCCTTGTTCAGGCCAGATCTCCGCCAAATCCTCGCCGCGCCGAATGATGCCATTCCGAATCACCAGATTTATGTCATTGCTGGACCGAATGTCGTCGTACGGATTCGAGTTCAATACCACCAAATCAGCAAGCTTGCCTACTTCAATCGAACCTAGATCCTCGCTGATTCCCAACATTTCCGCCCCGTGCCTGGTTGCAGCACGAAGCGCCTCAAAGTTACTGAACCCTCCAGCGCTTAGCGCCCAAAGCTCCCAATGGAAACCTAATCCATTTAGTTGACCATGGGAACCGACACCAACTCGTCCTCCAGCTTGCACGATTTCGTGAGCGCTTTGTGCATGTTGGGTAAAGACGTGCACATCTGGATGGAACCAAGATCTGCGTAGCAATTTCGCTTCTAACACTGATGGTGGTGTAAATCGCGCGAGCTTGGCATCGGCACGAGGATTTTCGTGGATGAAGAAGTGACTCTCGCCGAAGGGGCCGCCATATGAAACCATTAGCGTCGGCGTGTACGCGACTCGCGTAGTTGCCAGCAGCTCAACAAGGTCAGCATGGATACCCACTACGGGCAGGTTGTGCTCAAGTCCAGTAAACCCGTCGAGTACGTGCGTAATGTCCAGTTTTAAATCCAACGCACCTTCAGTAGTCGGATTAAGCTCGAGCTCTCGCGCTGCAGCGATGATCCATTGACGTTGGTCACGATTTCCCGGCAAGTACGACTTGAGGTTTCGTACACCATAGTGCTCCTTGTACCGTTTCAAAACCGCCAGAGCCTCGCGTTTAGACTCAAATGCCGTCTCGCTGAAGATCCCGGGACCTGTCGACATGACCCGTGGCCCAACCATTCGTCCTGCGTCAACCAAGTTTTGGTATTCGATCACATCTACCGTGCTTGGCTGGACATCAATAGCAGTGGTCACGCCATAGGCCAGATTTGCCAATAAGGCCCAAGATTCCCCACTGAGCACACCTCGATAAATCGGAAAGTGAGCATGTGTATCGATATAACCCGGAACGACATACTTACCTTCGAAATCGAATTCGTCCGTGCCGTCCGGCACGACCAAATCCGTTCCGATCGCTCCGATCCGGTCACCGTCGAGTAGAACATCCGTCGCCACCAACGCATCAGGTTGATCTGATGCGACGGTCAGCAGTGTGGCGTTACGTAATACCACCGACCTTGCGGGCTCGATGCGTGGCGCATAGACCTCCACGCGTTGAACCGAGACCGCCTCATGCTCCTCAGCTAGAGGCTCTTGCTCGTCGTCGTTGTCCTCTTTCTCACTCTGCTCATCTTCCTCGTCCTCTATGAAAACTGACTCAATTGATCTTCGAGATATTGAATGTCCAACAGACCAAATCGCATGGGTGCCCGTGGAATTCCAAGCAAAATCGTCGACGCCAACATCGGTCAATCGTTCACAGGGAAGCGAACAGCTAGTGACTCTTGTTTTAACAGGAGCCGCCCTCGTACCGAATAACTTCATGACGTATAGCTGATTTGCTTGTTTCACCAGTGCATGGCGACCATCAGGACTCATGCGAATTCGAAACGCTGGGAGACCTTCTCTAGAGTTGTAGATGCCCGGTCCAGAAACATCAAGATGCTTTCGACGATCCGTGCCGTCGAGTCTCATGGAATAGAGGCCGGCATCGCCTCTTGAAAACATGCCAGGCCACTCATACAGATACACACGATTGGCCTCTGGTCCGTAGTGAGGATCGTATAGATGAGGCGCATGTGTGACCAAAGAAAGCGCACCGTCCTGCACCTGTACCTGCACCAAGTCCGTGCCGATGCCTTGACCGAAATCTGATGCTCTAGTAGCGCGTTCAAATGCCGAGGCTCGAAGCGCAAGAACCGCTTTACCATCCTTTCGCCACAGCGGGTCGAAGTAGAAAGCGGGCGCGTTCGATACCTGCACTGGTTTCGCACTCGATCGAGGTCGAATCCGCCAGATATGACCGCCACCCTGCGACCAATCTACGAACGCTAACTGGCGACCGTTCGGAGCCCATGTGGGGTGCGCGGCGAACATCGAAGGAGGAGTCAGCTCGATTAGTTCCCCTGTTTCAAACTCGAACACGTAGATCTGAGCAAGAGCGGAAAATGCGACTTTCGAACCGTCCGGCGAAGGTTCTATGCCGCGTACGAGTTGGGCTTTTACTGGACCCAATCCAATCCGGAACGGAAATTCGAGACGCTCGATTCGATCAAGCTTCAAAGGGATTTCAAACGGTACGTTGAACGATTCACGAGTCTCAAGCCGGACCCCGTGCAGTTGACCGTTCGTTGTGTAGTAAACCACGTCTCCCTCGGGTGAAAACACGGGTTTTGGCAAGAGATCGCGCGTGTAACGCGACTCCTGCTCGTCGCGTTGCACGGGATACACAAGCCATTCATCACGACCCGATTGCAGGTCTCGAATTCGCAACCCCGTCTGCGTGTCGAAGCGAGTCCCGTAAACCAGCTTGGTTCCTCTCGGTGATAAAACAGGCCGGAACGCGCTACCCACTGCGGCAGTCAACGCAACATGCTCATTGCTTGAAAGTTCAAGGCGACGCACCTGCCAAAGCGGTAGTTGCTGGTTGTACCCGAATCCACCCTCTTTGAACGCGTGATATAGATATCGACCATCGGCACTGTAGATCGCACCTACATAGTTCTGTGACTCGGTTGAAGAACCCGATCTTCGTGGAGCTAACCGTACTCCTTTGCCGCCAGCTAGATGGTATGCCCACACACGGTAAACTCGAGTTCTCCAACCTCCAACTGAAACGATCACATGAGATCCATCTGGCGCCCAAGAAGGCGACATCAATTCCGAGTCTTTCGCCGTATCCGACAACTCTCGCGAAGCGGTACCGTCGGCACGCATGACCCATAGGTTCTCGTGACCGGACCTGTCTGAAACGAAAGCGATGTGTTCGCCATCTGGTGAATAGACAGGCTGCGAGTCGAACGCCAGACCCGTCGACAACGGTTCTGCGATGCCACCTTCAATCGGCAATGTGTAGAGCTCGCCCAACACCTCAAGGACGAATGTCTGACCGTCCGGCGAAAGATCAAACGAGAGCCATGTGACCGTCGATGTCGAAAGCTCAAGCGTCGCATTGCTTTTTAACGGGAGTTCCGCCGCGACACAGAAGCTCAGCAAGACCGAAAAAGAGCCGGTAATACATCGCTTCATAGCTTGTGCTCTCGTTCTGCGGGGTTCCCGCACGACTAACCTCGATCCGTCAACGACTTGAGTTTTCAACACCGACTTGAGTCTCCAACCGATTCAATGCTTCCCGGATTTCGTGGATTTCCATGAGCAGCGCTTCCGATCTCGATTGTTCGCCCAAGTTTTCACGTAGCTTCTCGTACTTTTCATGCAAGTCGTCTTGCATTGCGCGATCGTGATTGGAGATGACCACAGCGATGATCAAGTTGAACACGACAAATGTCCCGACTAGCACTAGGGACACGAAGTACATCCACGCCCACCAATGGACTGTCATAGCAGCGTACATGATGTCGGTCCAGTCCTCGAGTGTGACGATACGGAACAGTGAAAGTAACGATATGCCCAATGATCGCCAGTGTGTTGGGTCAACCTCTGCAAATAAGTAGTGACCGGCAACACCATAAACGTAAAAGATGACCACTGTCAGAGCAACGATATTGAGCATCCCAGGCAACGACCGCACTAATACCGTGACCAAGACTCTGAGCGATGGGATCACCGATAGCACCCGTAGCAATCGCAAGACTCGAGCTAACATCGGTATGTAACCTGAGCCTGGAATTAGGCACAAAACCACCACGGTGAAATCGAAAACATTCCAGCCGTCGCTGAAGTATTTGTGCATGCGTGGGTGGTGGGCAACGATCTTGATGATCGCTTCTACCACGAAAATGCCAACCGCGACCTGATTGAACAGATGAAACCAAAATCCATACGCCGCATTGATCGTGTCAACAGTCTCGAGTCCGATGACCACGCCATTGACCAGAATCACGGTGGTAATACCGTTCAAGAACCACGAAGATTCAGCGATCTGTTTTGCTAGACGGACGATCTGAGATTTCATCGAATTCCTTGCTGAGCCATACTCGCAGCTTGAAACAGAGACCGCGCCTTATTCATGCACTCTTTCCATTCAAGTTCCGGATTTGAATCCGCGACGATTCCAGCACCCGTTTCGATGTAGAGTCGTTGATCCTTGATCACACCGGTGCGTATTGCAATCGCCATATCAAGATTGCCGTTCCAAGCTAGATACCCTACCGCGCCACCATAGACACCACGTTTTACGGGTTCGAGTTCATCGATGATCTCTAAGGCGCGTATCTTCGGAGCACCACTCAACGTGCCTACAGGTAAAGTCGCCCGAAGTACGTCGATCCCAGATTTCCCCGGAGCCAATTCACCTTCGACGTGAGACGCGATATGGAACACATGCGCATATCGCTCAATTTTGAACTGTTCCGTAACGCGTATGGTGCCTACCTTACACACTCTGCCGAGATCGTTGCGACCTAAATCGACGAGCATGAGATGCTCCGCGATCTCTTTGGGGTCGTCCAGAAGCTCTTGTGCCATCGCATGATCTTCATCTTCATCCCTGCCACGACGGCGGGTGCCTGCCAATGGTCGATTGACAACCTTGCCATGTTCAACCTGAGCCAGTATCTCGGGTGAAGAGCCAACGATATGGAAGTCATCAAGTCGCATGAAATACATGTACGGAGAGGGATTCAAACTACGTAACGCCCGGTATAGCTGAATCGGCGGAACCTCAAATGGAATCGCCATGCGCTGCGCAAGCACCACTTGCATGACATCGCCAGCTCGAATGTACTCGCGCGTCCGCTCGACCGCATTCATGAAAGGCACACGACCAAAGCCCGACACAAACGCATCCTCAGGGATTGGTCCGTCTTCGGAGGTTCGTGGGACAATCGGCACGGACGCTGCCATCCCGCGCGAGATAGCGTCCAATCGTTTATGTCCGTATTCCCATGCCTTCGGATCAGCCGGGTCGACCATGACCACGATCGTGAGATGACTTGTGAGGTTGTCGAATACGACAACCTCATCAGATACCATCAGCAAGATGTCAGGCGTATTTACGTCGTCAGGCGGCGCTGAGTGCCGAAGTCTCTTCTCGATATACCGGATCGTGTCATAGCCGAAATACCCCACTAGACCGCCAAAAAACCTTGGCATCTCCTCAATATCAGGCACCCGAAATTGCCGCTGGTATTCGTCGATATAGGCTAACGGATCATCACACTCAATGCGTTCAACAACGTTTCCATCCACTTCATGGGTGATCGTGCGGTCGACAACACGCAGAATGCGAGACGCAGGTAACCCGATAATCGAATATCTGGACCACCGATCCCCGCTGCTTGCGGCAGACTCGAACAAGTAACTAAAAGGTTGATCCGCAAGTTTACGGTAGACAGACAACGGCGTGTCCATGTCGCCGAAGACTGTTGACGTGAGAGGGATTCGGTTGTATCCCTGCTCAATAAGAGATTGGAATTCACTCTGATTCATAAGTTTCTCGAGTTATCTGAGATCGACCAAGTCGGTCGGCAGTTGCTGGTTAAAAGATCAGAATGTTCGGCGCCAACGAGGGCGCGGGCGTGCGTATTTCATAGCAACTGGCAAAATGAATCTATGACGTGATCGGCACCCAGTTCGGTAGCTGGGGTATTGTGGTTGTAGCCATCCCGCATACAAACCACGGGGCACCCGGCCGCTCGAGCCGCATTTACGTCGGTACTTGAGTCCCCGACAAATAACGTATCAGTCGGGATAGATACCAATTCATTACACGCGTACAGAATCGGTTGTGGTTCCGGTTTCCGCACTTGAAGCGTATCACCACCCACCACGATGTTGAAGAACCTGTATAGATCAAGTTCTCGGAGGAGTTGCATCGATAGGCCTTGCATCTTATTTGTCACGACGCCTAATTTATGGGTGCGTCCGGCTAATACTTCGAGTGACTCAACAACGCCTGGATACGGAAGGCTCTCGTCCGCAATGTGTTCGCTGTAACGCTCCAGAAAATAAGCGAAAAATCCATCTAGTTGAGCCGGGTTTAACTCGTCCTCGCCTTGGTGTTTTACGGCTTGTCCGATCATGACTTTTGCGCCATGCCCAACCCATAGCCGCGTCAATTCAATCCCAACTCTCTCGTAACCCGCATGAACCAACGTCTCGTTGAGCGCGTGCATCAGATCGGGTGCTGTGTCAATGAGCGTGCCGTCCAAGTCAAAGAGATACGCGTCGTACGCAGGTACCTTGGTGGTGTTCATGCCGCTTGTTCACGTAGCTCGGTAATCGCATTGGCGTAGTCATCTGTACTGAATATCGCCGAACCTGCAACGAATATCTCTGCGCCGGCTTTTGCCGCGAATCCAATCGTCGAGCCGCTTATGCCCCCATCGATTTCAATGCGGATATCGCGCTTGTCTTGCTTAATCGCATCGCATACGCGGGTAAGTTTGGGAAGGACCTCGGGCATGAACGATTGGCCACCGAAGCCAGGTTTGACTGACATGATCAAGACGTGATCCAAATCGTTCCAGCAGGTTTCCAACACTGCTTCTGACGTTTCGGGATTTAACACGACGCCTGCTTTCACACCGGTGTTCTTGATTCGCTTAAGTACGTCACCCAAGTCTCGACACGCTTCGGGATGTATCGAAATCATTGAAGCACCAACTTCAATAAATTCATCGACCAGCCGTTCAACTGGATCAACCATGAGATGCACATCAAACGGGACTTCGGGAAAACGCTTTCGAAGCGCAGCCAGCACGGTCGGACCAACTGTGAGATTAGGCACGAAATGGTTATCCATGACATCGAAGTGGATCAAATCCGCGCCACCAACGAGAACAGCTTCCACCTCGTCGCCCAGGCACGCAAAATCAGCCGCCAGAATTGATGGCGCAATCTTGGGATTCACGGCGCGAATCTTAGGCAAATGGCTACAACATCAAGCGCCGTACGCGCTTCAGTTGTTCATGCGTGCCAATGTCATACCAAATACCCTCGTAAACCTCCCCCGTCACTCTTTCTGCTGCAATCTCGCGAAACAGGATCTCTCGGAGCGAGAATGGTCGGATCGTTTCACCTTCGAATATCTCAGGTTTCAAGAATGCCATGCCGCTATATACCAAAGGATTTGAGGCTGGGTTCGCGTCACGAAGTACCTTATTTCCCTTGAGTTCAGCATCGCCATGGTCACGATGGTCAGGCTTCGGTACAAGTATCAAATGCATTGTGGCGGCCGCGTCTACAACGGTTCGCTCGAATCGGTAGCTTGTCCAAACATCCCCATTCAACAGCACAAATTCGTCCGAGCCTAACTGAGGTAGCGCCTTCACGATCCCGCCACCTGTTTCAAGGAGATCCTCCTCAACGCTATACGTGATGTTGACACCGTATGCACGGCCAGTGCCAACGTATGTACGTATCTGGTCACCTAAATGATGTAGATTCACTACGATATCAACGATACCCGCTCGTTTTAGCCACCGGATCTGGTGTACGATCAGCGGCTCGCTCGATATTGGGATCATCGGTTTAGGGATTTTTTCGGTGAGCGGCGCAAGTCGCGTTCCTTTTCCCGCCGCCAGAATCATCGCTCTCACTGCATCAACTTCTGAATTGAATGCTTGAGATTCGGCTTGATATCCGAGTGCAGCCATGAAGCCAGCGCCGATAGTTCGTTTCGGTCCGCAAGCGTGATCAGACGAGTAAGGACCGGCAGTACGTGAGGTAAATGCGTGCTCTTACGTTGAATAAACCAGAGTCGACAGAAAATACCTACGGCTTTTAACATGCGCTGGACTGCCGTCAATTCCAACGCACGTACGTATGCCGCTCTCGGTTGGATACAGGGAAGAGCCGAATTGACCGCTAGGTTCCGGAATTGATCTATGTATGTAGCAACATCTTCGTCACTGTGTTCAAAATAACAGTCATACAGCAATGAAGCTAGGTCGTATACGCTTGAACCAACAAGCGCGTCCTGAAAATCTACAATGCCAAGTCGATCTCCATGAAGGAGGAGATTTCGACCGTGATAGTCCCGGTGAACCGTGACCTTGGGTTGGCGGTCTATCTCTGCTGTAAGAGGATCGGCTACGATGTGTAACGGTTTAGCGCTCTGTCCGAGCATCTTGTCACAACACCACTCCTCGAAAATACCTAATTCATCACGCAGCCGTTGGCGGGTGTAGGGTGGCACATGTACATCCTCAGTACGCTGAATGGCTACTAACGCATCAAGCGCGAGACCGATTGCGTGACGACGTTGACTTGGATTCTCATAGACCGCCAAATATTCAACCGAGCCGAAATCGTCAACAAGAAAGAATCCATGTTCCGCATCGTATGCGTAAATCCGAGGAACCGGAACATGATGTCGTCGGAACACTCGTGCCAATTCGAAGAACTGCTCGTTGTTTTCGGTCTCGGGCGGCGCATGTATGGCCATTCGCGGCCTTCCCTGACTGGACTCAAGCCGGTAGAAGCGTCGCGTGCTCGCCTCAGGTACTAAAGGGTGCAGCACGAAGCGGTCGGTTCCTAACGTCCTCGCAAGCCAAGCGCGCATAACAGGAGGGGGATCGTTAGACATGGCGCGGGGTCTCCGATGCGAGGTCGCACAACATCGTCTGTTGATGGGCGCAATACTGTGCATATGCATTGGCCTGAGCTACAGCGCGACCGCGTCGGATTTTACGGCAGATTATTGGCCTTCGTCGACCGCTCACGATGTCTGTCCGACTGCGTTTACCGCGCTGCCTGCCCCGAGATTTGTGCCAAAAGCCGATGGAGACGGGAAGTCCGTCGTCCGTAGCAATCAATTCCGAGAAACCGAGCGTGGCCGACACTTTACAGGAAAAGTCAAGGTACAAAGTGCTGACTTACTCCTGACCGCTCAAGAATTGGAGTGGCTCAACGAAGGTCCTTTGGAATTTGAACACGGCTTGTCGCTGTATCACGAACAGGGAGCGATGGCAATTGATGAAGCGATATTTGACTTGGAATCTGACAACCAATCAGCACGCTTAGGAGATCTCTCGTTTGTCATGTTCGATTTCCCACTTCAAGGTTCTCTCCAATCACTAGTAGGAGATGACAACAGAGTCGAAGCAGCTGGCTTGCGCCTTAGCGGCTGTGATCCCCGCGCCGAGCGTTGGGGTTTCCGGATCAGACGAATTGGGATTAACCGAGAAACAACGCGCGTCAGTGTGACGGGAGTCGGCTTCTACATTGGTCGATTGCCGATCTTCTATATACCTTACTTTACGTTTCGACCTCAATCAGATCGTAACGGATTCGCGACAACTCGCTTCAGCTATCGCTCGGATAACGGCGTAATCATTGAACAGCCAATTCGTTATTTCGGTCGATCAGGCGAGTTTGAATTCTCACCTCGCTATCTAGCAAAAAACGGCGTCCAGATTGGCGCAAGTATGAGCTTGTTTGGAATCAGCTCGACGCTCGATTGGGTCCCGAGTGACAGGAATCTCGACCTGGTTCGAAAGGAACTCATTGATCCGTCACGTTGGCGTGTCAAGGTAAATTACAGTGAGTCATGGGGTGGCTTGGAATCCCTAATCGACTTCACGCAACCAAGCGACTTTGCATATCAACACGATTTTGAGTTTGATTCTTTAACACAACCCAGTTTCTCCACCAACAACACGGCTGCGCTACGCTACAAATCGCGTGATTGGGACGTTGGGTTAATCTCGCAACGAATCAACTCGACTTCTGAGGATCGCTTGCTGGGTGAGCGCTACCCAGAATTTAGCGTACGCTGGCAGCCTCGGTGGGCAGCTATTAGTGCTACTTCGTATGCAAACGGTGCCAGTTACCGTGACTTTCAGCTTCGTTCGCACCGTGGCCACCTAGAACAAGCGATCCAGGCGGATTTCTCACGTGCTTGGGGTGAAGTGACGTTAGGCGTGTCAAAATCTATGACGCGATTCTCAATTGATGCCTCAGACGAGTCCACAACGCACACAAGATACAGTGATAGCCTGAAACTAAGCGCTGGATTGTTCTTCGACAAGCAAGTTGCCGAAAAACTTTACACCGTTGAGCCTCGGTTGCACTATATTGACCGTTCATTCTCCGACTCGCCGCTAGATACCCCCTTCGATCATCCACGTTCTACTTGGTACACGCCGCAGTTGTTTGACGAAAGCAGAGTTAGCGGTCTCGACCATATTCCAGGTGAACATCGACTCGCCGTGGGTTTTCGATTTCACGCTCAGCCACACACACACTCCCAAAACGTCGTAAGGGCTGGAATCGCACACATGACACATATCGATGGTTTCGATGGCGCGTCCTCTCAAAGCCGCGGATGGGGTGCGTCTGTAAGTATTCAAAATGAAAACGGATTTGCCCTTGAGCATCGGCAATACCAGAATCGTCTGAACTCCGAATCGAACGAATTCGCTACATTGTTTGTCTATGAACCATCCTTAACGAAATCGCTGTACGTATCGATTGGTAAAAGAGAACGCGACGGAGTCCATCAGACAGAGATTGGTTTTCGATGGCCCATCAGTACACGTTGGGAAGCAATTGGTGCATATGGGTTCGACGTTGAAAATCATCGCGTCACGGATACCCATCTCGGCATCACTTTTAATGGTTGTTGCTACCGTGCTTCATTGTTCGTTCAACGCGCAAATGATTGGGACTTCGCCGAAGACCGGTATCAAGTCGAACTTGAAAATAGAGTGATGTTGCGTTTTGATCTTCTCGGTCTCGGCAAGATGGGTCGCAACCGCATAGAATCGCTAATCGAACGCAAAAACTTCGGTTTTCGCTAAGCTATCCGTTCTTCCACCGGACCACCAATATGAAATTGACGCTTCGAAGTCACTGTACTCGATGGCTCACTGTCTGTTTGGCGCTGATCGCTACCTCTGTACTTGCTGAAGTCGAAAGACTCGACAGCATCGCAGCTGTCGTCAATGACGATGTAGTCTTGCTTTCTGAACTCGACGAACGCTACGAGAGCTTTCGAGCTCAACTAACTCCTGCCCAGTTACGTCAGATTCCTGATCAGAGCGCAGTCCTCAGTCAGATTTTGGAGAGACTGATTGTCGAGTCCATCCAATTGCAGGAGGCCGAACTCCGTGGGATCGTGATCGATGACGAGGAAGTTAACGAAACCGCGCGCAACTACGCAGCAGAACAGAACATGTCGGTTGAACAGCTGCAGGAAGCCCTCCAGTCAGAAGCCGTGACATACGAAATGTTCCTCGCCGAAATACGACGACAAATGACGCTCGCACGTATTCAACAAATCATGGTCAATCGTCGCCTGTACGTATCGCAGCGCGACATCGAGGACTTTCGAAAGTCGCCTTACTTCCAGGAGCTTGCGTCAGAGGAATACCGTATCGGTCATATTCTGCTCGCAATCGATGACAACGCTGGACCGGACGCGGAATCGCGTGCGAGAGACACCGCAGCATTCTTGACAAGCGAGCTACGCGGCGGCACGGCACTTTCGGGACTTGCGGTGAATTACTCCGCCTCGAACACAGCCTTAGAGGGTGGTGATCTCGGCTGGCGCAAGGCATCACAGATCCCTAGCCTCTTTAGCGATCAGATACTCGAGATGGAAGTTGGCGAGGTAGCGGAACCTATTCAGAACTCGCTTGGCATCCACATCGTTCAATTAATAGAAAAACGAGGCGCCTCCACGACGACTGGTGAGAGTTCCCTAATACGCCATATCCTCGTTTCTCCGTCAGCAATTCGTTCCGAAGAGGAAACAGCTGACCTCATTCACGAATTGAAGCAGCGCATTGACGATGGTGAAAGCTTCGCGGTATTAGCCGAGGAGTATTCGGACGATCCTTCATCGGCGCTAGCCGGAGGTGATTTGGGGTGGAATAACGGCGAGAATTTCGTTCCAGAATTCCAGGCCGCGATGGCTGAGGCGGAGATTGGGGTTGTGACCGAACCGTTTCAAACAGACTACGGTTGGCACATACTTGAAGTGCAAGATCGCCGCGTTGAGGACCTCAGCGAGGACGCCTTAAACGACCTAGCGTTGCGCGCAATCTATGAACGACGACTTGACGAGTTACTTCAAGGTTGGATCAAGGAAGTACGCGATGAAGCATTCGTTCAGATTCTGGCAGGAACCGCACCATCAGAGCAAGAAAGCGCTTCGGACAGCATTTTCTAGCTGATCAAGGCGTCATTTCGCGTATTCACGACGCCGTATCAGTTCAGCAAGACGATCACGTCATCGAAATCGGTCCAGGTCGTGGTGTTCTGACAGATAAGCTGTCGAAGGCGACGACAAATCTAACGTTAATTGAACTCGACCGGGATCTCGCGGCGCTGTTGCGAACGCGCTTTCCGGATACCGATTTGCGTTCGATCGACGTTCTTGACGTTCCGCTCGAGACCTTTGCTGAACATCGGGTGGTAGGCAACCTACCATACAACATTTCAACCCCGCTTCTCATTCGATTGTTCAAGGAGCCTCGAATCGTCGATATGCACTTCATGCTGCAAAGGGAAGTTGCGCTACGACTCGCCGCATCTCCGGGTGAGAAAGCATGGGGACGTCTATCGGTAATGGCGCAATACCGTTGTTTAATCGAACCTCTGTTTGACGTGCCCGCTGATTCGTTTCGTCCGGTTCCCAAAGTCGAGTCAATGTTTGTGCGGTTTACTCCAATCAATCCAGATAACTTAGCGATCAACTTTCGTACGTACGAAAACGTGGCCAAAGTAGCTTTTTCGCAGCGTCGGAAGACCCTCGCTAACAGCCTATCCAGCTTTCAGATTGCGTGGCAGGCGTTGGGATTGGATTCAACCATGCGCGCCGATCACGCGAGTGTTGCAGATTACGTAGCAATCGCGAACCACATCGACCAGAAATGAGCGCGACATATGCAATCGGCGACGTGCAAGGGTGTTATGAACCCCTGCGTGAGTTGATTTCCGCGCTACCGTTTGATCCGGTCACGGATCGTCTTTGGTTCGTCGGTGATTTGGTAAATCGGGGACCACAGAACATTGAAACGCTTGAATACGTGAAACAACTCGGACCCCAGGCTACCGTTGTGTTGGGTAATCACGACCTCCACCTGTTAGCCATCGTTTTTGGTGGTAAGTCACCACAAAGCAGTGACACGTTTGACGATGTCTTAAGCTCGCCGCGTTGCGAGGAGCTCTCACACTGGTTGCGCGTACAACCATTAATGCACCAACTCCGCGACTGGGTATTGGTCCATGCGGGCATACCTCACATCTGGTCTGTGAGTCAGGCGAAGGGGTTCGCTGGAGAAGTCGAGAACACCATTCGTGGGACGGCTTACGTCCGATTCTTCGAGCAGATGTATGGCAAGTACCCGGACACGTGGGACGCGTCCTTGGTTGGTATCGATCGTTTACGCATCATCACGAATTACCTGACTCGTATGCGCTTCATCAGCAGTACCGGGCAGCTCGAATTCGCTCACAAGACCACGCTCGACACTGCACCAACCGGATTCAAGGGGTGGTTTGAACATGACCGTCACCGACCAGAAACAGTTGTGTTCGGCCATTGGGCGGCGCTTGATGGTGAAGTACCTACTGATCGCGTCGTCGCAACTGACACAGGATGCGTGTGGGGACGCGGCTTGACTGCTGTTCGGCTGGAGGATCGCCGTCAGTTTCAATGGATCGACGGTAACGTTACATGTCAGACGTGAAGATTCCCGGTACCCGCTATTTGGTCGGTGGTGCGGTGCGCGACGAGCTTCTCGGCATCACGCCAACTGAACGCGATTGGGTCATCGTCGGCGCCGATCCTGAAACCATGCTCGAGGCCGGATTTATCCCAATAGGAAAGGCTTTTCCCGTATTCCTTCATCCCAAGACATTTGAGGAACATGCGTTAGCACGAACTGAAACCAAGATCGGACCCGGGCACGGCGGATTCAGTTTTGAGAACGATGCTAGCATCACTTTAGAAGAAGACCTTATGCGTCGCGACCTTACCATTAATGCGATCGCGAGATCTGATGCGGGAGAACTCATCGACCCTAGTGGCGGTCAGCAAGATCTACGTGACCGGATTCTGCGTCACGTCTCGGATGCGTTCTCAGAAGATCCATTGCGTTGTTATCGCGTCGCACGCTTTACGGCGAGGCTGACCAATTTTGAGGTCTTTCCCACAACGTTGGAGCTCTTACGAAGCATGAGTCCACAGCTACAAGAGCTGTCAGCAGAACGGATCTGGAATGAGTGGGTCAAGGCTCTCAAAGAAGTCGCGCCGTATCGGTTCTACGAGGTACTGAGAACGGCCGAGCTGACTGAGCCGTGGTTTCAGGAACTGGACCTCGATGCACTGATCGAAAGTCATAAAGAACGTAAACTACCGCTTCAAGGAGCTTTCGCACTTATTGGATGGCTCCACTCCAAACGATTACTCGACGCGTTCTTCGAACGCTTGGCAGCTCCTAAGAAAGCTAAGCTGCTTGCGCTCGAAATCAGTCAATCCGGACGTCTAATTCAACAATTTGAGCAGCTGGATCACGAGAGCGCCATTGATATTCTCGAACAATTAGGGGCTTTTCATGGCGACACGCGATTCGAGACCTTGATGAGGGCGCTCAGTTACATCACCGATGTTGATCCAGACCAGTTTCAGATCCTAAGAAACGAATTGCGCAAGATAAAAGCTAGCGGCGAACAAGGACCTGCTTATGGCCAAATGCTTCGACTCAACCGAATCAAGAGGCTCGCAGAGATTCGAAGTGCTTGTTGATGTTGCTTATTTGAATCGAGGATTCGATTCGAATAGTCTGACTTTGGGTCTAAGCTGAATATGGCGTCTAAATCAACTGATGCCGACTCGAAGAAGCAGCATGTTCACAGTGATGTGATCTTCAATGAAGATTGCATAACCGGCATGCAGCGACTTCCGTCCAACATCGTGGATCTCGTCATCACCGATCCGCCGTTTGGCATCGAATTCAAGGCAAAACGTCCCAACTACAACCGAGTTCCGCATCGTGTATTGGATGGGTATTCCGAAGTTTCAGCGAGGAATTACCTTGAGTTCACGAATTCCTGGCTCACGGAGATACATCGGGTACTTAAACCAACGGGGTCTGCATTCGTGTTCTCTGGTTGGAACAATCTAAAGGACATTTTGAACGCGTTGAATGACGTTGGTCTTGAAACGATTAACCACATCATCTGGAAATATCAATTTGGGGTTGTCACAAAGCGCAAATTCGTAACGTCTCACTACCACTGCTTGTTCGTCGCCAAAGACGACAAGAAACGAACGTTTCGTGCGAATTCACGTTTTTCTCAAGAGGACCGTACGGATTCCGGCAAGAGTGCCCGATACCAAGATATGGAGGATGTATGGGTAATCAATCGTGAATATTGGACCGGCGATATTAAGACGCCTACCAAGCTACCAAGACAGCTGATAGAGAAGATTCTTGACTACGCGTCAATCGAAGGTGAGCTAGTTATGGACCCGTTCCTAGGATCAGGGCAAGTGGCAGTTGTCGCGCAAGAACGCAACCGTCGGTATCTTGGATTTGAGGTAGTTCCAGAGTATTACGAGTTCGCTTCAAAACGGCTTAGAACTAAGAGTTATCGCATACCAGATCAGAGCGGCAAGTAGGACTCAATTCCTAGCTTCGGCTTGGACTTGCACGTACCTTTATCGTAGGCGCATCATCAAATACAGCTTGTTGAAAGGACTGTAACTCGCTAATCCCTTTCTTTGCAAGATCAATCAGGTCGTTTAGTTCCTCACTACTAAATAAGGCACCTTCAGCAGTGCCTTGAATCTCCACAAATCCATCAGAATTTAACATAACTATGTTCATGTCCGTGTCCGCATTCGAATCCTCAACATATTCGAGGTCCAAGCGAGTTTCCCCCTCGACGATGCCTACCGAGATCGCACCTACGAACCCTAGAAATGCTGATTCTCTACCGACCGATAGCAATGCATCCAGCACGGCAACCGCGCCCCCGGTAATCGATGCGGTTCGTGTTCCGCCATCCGCTTGGATCACGTCGCAATCGATATATATCGTGATACCCTCCAGCTGATTTAAGTCAACGCAACGTCTTAGCGAACGTCCGATTAATCTTTGAATTTCAACGGTCCGCCCCGACTGCTTCCCCCGGGCAGCCTCACGGTCAAATCTTTCGGACGTAGCGCCCGGTAACATACCATATTCCGCTGTCAACCAACCCTGACCGGACCCTCGAAGAAACCTGGGTACATCATTCTCAATCGTTGCAGTACAAATGACTTTCGTATCGCCGATGCAGATTAATACAGAACCTGCCGCATTCCTGGTGAACCCGCGTTCGATTGAAACTGGACGAAGTTCGTCTAATCCGCGATTATTAGGTCTCATATTAACTAACTTTACTAGCTATCTGTACATACGAATCGGCATTATAGGGAGCTAAAATCGGGTAATGGTTGCCAGTATGACGGCGTTCGCGCGAACCGAGACCGTTGCATGGGTCTGGGAATTGCGGAGCGTTAACCACCGTTTTCTAGATCTCAGTTTCAATCTGCCGTCCTCGGTTCAATCACTCGAACCCGATTTACGCACGCATGCAAAGAAAATGCTGAATCGAGGTCGTATTGAAGCTTCCCTCTCAAGTGCGGCAAAAAGTTCCGAAGCGACACCCGCAATCAATGTTCAAGAATTGCGCTCACTCTTAATCAACGCACAACATGCACTCTCTGCGATGCGCGAATTCACCGGCTCCGACGATACTGTGAGCGAACGCGATCAGCGACTCGATGTTCTGGACGTGCTGCGCTGGCCTGGCGTTTTGAAAGATCAAATCGATGTGACATCCGATTTGCACAAGGACATTTGTAACTCCTTCGTAGTAGCCTTAACGAAACTCGTTGAAGGTCGCAAAGTAGAAGGGGAATCCCTCCGGTTACTTTTTAAGACCCGACTCGATTCAATTCGTGAAAAACTAACACAATTGGAATCAATGGCTAAGTCGCAGGTCGAGTTTATTCGACAGAAGTTAGACCAACGACTCGATAAACTCGGAGCTAACGTCGAGCCGAGTCGTATCGCGCAAGAAGTTGCGTTACTTGCGCAACGTGCGGATGTGCATGAGGAGATCGATCGATTGAACGTGCAGATTTCTGAATTCGAGAGCTGTTTGCAGCGCGATGAACCACAAGGACGGCGACTCGGGTTTATCGTTCAAGAGATGGCTCGAGAATCGAACACATTAGCCGCCAAGCTAGCACCGCCAGCAGCGGTAACCCTAACCGTCGATCTGAAGGTGCTTGTTGATCAGATACGCGAACAGGTACAAAACGTCGAGTGACGCGTCCATCCTCGTCGCTAGCACATCTCTTCGTACTTTCTGGTCCATCGGGGGTCGGAAAGACCACGCTCGCACAAGCGGTGCTCGATAACGACACGAATCTTCAACGGGCAGTGACCCACACGTCGCGCGCACCACGCAAAGGTGAAGTCGACGGTAGTCACTATCACTTTGTAAGCGAAACTCGTTTCCTTGAGATGAAGGCTAATCACGAGTTTCTCGAATCCGTTCACATTTTTGGTAACTACTACGGGACGAGTCAAGCGGCGGTACAACGTAGCCTTGATCAGAACGTAGACACGATGCTGATCATCGATTTTCAAGGCGCACGAGATGTACGGCGTCTCATGCGAAACGTAACTAGTGTTTTCATACTGCCGCCATCGATTAACGCATTACAGAATCGACTCTTAGATCGAGCGGAAGTGGACGATCACACGCTCCAATCGAGAACTGAAAAGGCAAGATTTGAGATGTCGCATTACACAGAATATGACTTCGTGGTCGTCAATGATCTATTCGAAAAAACCGTTGCGCAGGTACACGAAATCGTCGAAAGTGTGCGGATGAGTCGAAAGCTCGATATCGGACCCACGGCGGAGAAAATTCAATCGATACTATCGAACGACTAGTACGAATAAGAGACCGTGATCAACGTCGTTCGTCATAATGCAGCGTCTTTTAGTTACCCCACGAGCAACCGTTTCATGTCTGACGCCCCTCTACCTATCGGCGATCCTAAGGAACTAGGCTTCGACCCAGATCGCTTAGCACAGCTCGGCCCAGCGATGCAGCACTTCGTCGATAGTCAAAAAGTACCAAACCTAGTGACGCTTCTCGCTCGAAAAGGGCAGATCGTTCACTTTGAATCGCGCGGAGTCCTTGACATTGAACAGGGTAATCCTGCCGGTAAGGATTCACTGTTTCGTATGTATTCGAACACTAAGCCGATTGCCGGCGTTGCGACCTTGATCCTATTTGAAAGAGGTGTTCTCACACCCGACGATCCTGTCGCGCGCTTTCTACCCGAATGGGGTGATCTCCAGGTTGTAAATCGCAATGAACTGATGCTCACGGAACCCGCGAATCGACCTTTGACGATACGTCATTGCTTGACTAATACCACGGGTCTGATGAGTCCGCAGGCGATGCCGAGTTTCTATCGCCAACAAATGCGGGACGAACTCGCTTCACTTGGGTACGAGGATGACGACGGCTTCGGCACCGATATTCCGAATCGGGATCGAGTTCGAGCGATGGCCAAACTGCCTTTAGGATTCCATCCAGGGGAACGATTTGTATATCACATCGGTTATCCAATCCTTTCAGCAGTGCTTGAGGAAGCGTGCGGCCAAACACTAGATGTTTTCTTCGAAGAGAATATCTTCGGGCCACTCAAAATGGACAGCACTGACTTCTATCTGAAACCCGACACGCAAGATCGCTTTGGAACGAACTACGTTCCACGGGAGGTCGAGGGTGAAGTCAAATTACATCCAGTCGAAACCGCCGCGGATAGTGAGAAGAACGGACCGAGAAAACACTTTGGTGGCGGAGGTGATGCTGGCGGTGTCCTCTCGACTGCAGGAGACTACGCGAGGTTCGGACAGATGCTTTTGAATGGTGGCGAACTCGATGGTGCTCGTGTTCTTGGTCGTAAAACCGTCGATCTCATGATCGGTAACCACACGGGCGATATGACGATCCCGATGACTGGTCGAGGTTTCCACTGGGGTTTAGGTGTTGCAACGTATCACGGACGTGGCGCTCCGCCACTTATTCGCTCTGTCGGCACTTACGGTTGGGGAGGCGCCGCAGGTACGACCTATTTTGGCGACCCGCAAGAGGAGTTACTCGGTGTTTGCTTGACGCAAGTACTTAATCATGGAGCCATGCCTGGAAACAACTACCAAGAAACATTCCAACGTCTGAGCTATCAAGCTTTGGTCTAAAACCCAGTTGCTACTTGGTTACGCGGGGTTTTACGTCGGAATCCCGCGTTTCCGCAATTCCTGCCATTCAATTTTTAGCCACGGCGTATGGTCGGCGGCGTCTTCCGTGATCGCCGCATCAATTTCATCGACGGAAGCCCAGCGCCAAGCCTGAATTTCCGTTTCGTTAACGTTCGGGTCAATATCAACATTACCCACGAACACAGAACATAGCTCATGTTCGCAAAGTCTGGGCGACCATTCCGCACGATATTCGAACTTATAAAGGAAATCTAGCTCGACCTTCAAGCCCAGCTCTTCATAGACACGTCGCTTTGCTGCGTCGAGTGGTTCTTCACCGTAAAACGGATGCGTACAGCAGCTATTTGACCAACACTCAGGCCAAAGAGGTTTGTCTGCATGCCGCTGCTGAAGCAAGAGTCGTGCCTGTTGGTCAAACAGAAAAACGGACACGGCGCGGTGAAGAATGCCACGACCTTCATGGCAGCTGCGCTTATCACGCAGACCGATGGCTTGGTCATCGGCGTCAACAAGCACGAGCAGGTCTGTGTCGCGCGAAACAATTGAGGTCAATTAATCTAGTAGTTACTAACGCTGAGAGGGGTACTTCGCAATTTGCGACGCTTGTATTTCCGTTCGAATGAAGAAAGGCTTACATAGTCGTTGGTTATACAGATTGATGAGTTGCAATTGGTCTGACATGCGCGACCGTGATAACGTAAATTGTCATATTCACCCCTAACCGAAGGGTAATACGTACGGTGTTTCATTAGAGCGCTGGAATTCGGAGATGAAAGAGCGGTTTCACAGCTAATTCTCAAATCCCTCGTGAGATTCCGCATCCAGATTGCGTGAATCCGAGTGACTAGCACCAAGCGGTTCGCCAATAATTGGCGCGTTTTCACTCAGCGCCAGCCATTGATCCGAATCCCTACAGAACATCGCATCACGCTTCAAGATTCTGAACTCTGTTACTTCGAATGGGATGGGGCTCGAGATTCGACGATTTTGCTACTTCACGCGACTGGATTTCACGCGAGATGTTGGGACCAGACTGTAAATGCGCTACCCGAATCCTCTCGAGTACTCGCTGTCGATCTTCGAGGTCATGGTCGATCAAGCAAGGAAGGACCTTTCGGATGGTTTGATATCGGTAAGGACGTTGTCAACTTAGTAGACGCCTTGGACTTATACGAGATTGTGGTCGCCGGACATTCCATGGGTGGGCATTGCGCGTTATACGCGAGCGCCAATCGTATTGAGCGGTTTAGAGCATTGGTTTTGGTTGATCCAGTCGTACTCGCGCCTGAGCAATACGCCGAACACAACGCAACCATGGCTGCGATGGGTACTGACGAGCATCCGATCGCACGTCGACGAAATCGATGGGAGTCACCGTCGGTAATGTACGAGAACTTCCGCGAACGCCACCCATTTAGCCTCTGGCAGCCAAGCATTCTCCGCGACTACTGCGAATTTGGCCTATTACCAAATACAGGGGAATATGTGCTCGCATGTCCACCCAAGATTGAGGCGCAAATCTATATGGGGACAGGCCAACGCGACTTGAATGGTCTGCTCTCCAATGTCACGCATCCTGCCGTTGTCATGCGTGCAAAACAGCGAACGGGACCGCGACAAACCATGGATTTTGCCAGTTCGCCCACGTGGCCAGGACTAGCCGATGCCTTACCAAATGCACGCGATGTTTATCTACCCGACCTCTCACACTTCATTCCTATGCAGCGACCCGATCTAGTCGCCGCGGAGATTTGCGGCTAGTTAAAGATTAGAAGGTGATCTAAACTCCCAATAACCTGACCAGTAACGGCCATACAGATATAGTCCAACCGAGATTACGACACCCGGCAGCAAGGCGTTTAGTGCGCCAAGCCATTCCACGATATGCCCCAAAATCAGGGCAGCTAGGATCGAACTGAGCGTAAACGTAAACAGATAAAAACCAAGCACCTTCGAGCGGTGGGCAGGCGGCGCCATTTCTTGTAGTGTGCTGCGTATCAGCGTGGACGTGACGCCCATGTTGATCCCCCAACACGTGACAAACAACAAGAAAAGCAACGGCGAAGGTTGCAGCCAGATTCCTAGTATGACCAAGACCCGAAATAACTGTAGCGAAACGTAGATCTTGCCGGGATGCTTCAACGGCATCAACCAATACAACACAATCGTCGATCCGGTACTGCCGATCGTGAACGCGATGAACATCGCAGTTAGTAACGTGCCGTCATCGACCGGTAGTGCGCCACCCATGTAGTGTTCCATCAGGATATACGGCATCACCACCATATAGCCTCCAGCATTGAAGATCGCAGACACGAAATTCATACCAATCAAGTTCCGGACGATTGGTACTGACAACACCTTGCGGAAGCCTTCAACCACATCAACCCGTTCTTTCTTGATTGGTGGTAACTCTGGCAACCCCAACACTGCAACTGCCGCAAGCAGGTAGAACCCAGCCAATACCAGTAAAACTGGAACCAGTCCGAGTTTTTCGAGTTGTGTACCCGAACTCATCGCTGCAATTCCAACCAGCGAGGGCACGATCGTGACCAACGCAATCGATCGCTGAATGTCAAGATGCGACACTCGATTGATCATGCCTTGCCTTGCCGGGTCAGCCAGAGACGAAAGAACCGTAGTCCCTGCGCCGAAGGCAATAACCATCCATACGTTCAGGTTGGCCATACCAAAGATCAACAACACGGGGACGACGGACGTGAGCAATGAGAGAACAAATAAAAGTCGTCGAGCGTCGAATCGATCTCCCGCAAACCCGCCAATAAGCAAGATGATCATTGGAGCGACGTTAATTAATGCGCGACTCTCTCCGTAAACACTCGCCGATTCCTCAAGTACCCCTACCAGAATCCATGTGATCAGCAAGCCCTGAAGACTCAGAGCCGCCATCGATAGGCTGTTACTGGTTAAGTACCAGAAAAACGCCGCACGAGGCGGCGTTCCAAATTCGCTTGGCTGATCCAATACTCTCTGGCGCGGCTAGGCTAATGCGCCACTGGTGTTACTGACGAACAGCGTCGAAGTAGGCTTGAGCCGAGGCGAGATGCTCATCCACAGACGAGTTACCAGCATTGTGTGTTGCCACGGCGATATGCGTACACCCTAGAGCTTTCCACCGATCGTAATGCGAGCGCCAACGATCGGGATTGCCCCCTTGGAACTGAACCTGCGCCTGAATCCCGAACGAATCCCATGACAGTCCAGCGGCTTCACGTGCCTGTTTCATTGCCTCAATCATCGCGGCGGACGCCTCGTTGGGCGTACCGAGTGGAATCCAACCGTCGCCCAGCCTTGCACAACGCTTCAGCAGTGCAGGAACGCCTCCTCCAAACCAGACCGGTATCGACCGTGAAGGTCTCGGCAAAATACTCGCCTGCGTTACCGTGTGGAATCTTCCTTCGTAGGTAAACGCATCATTAGCCCACAGTTTCCGCATCAACTCCACTTGTTCTGCTTGTCGACTTCCCCGCGCTTCAAACGGAACGTTAAGCGCTTCATATTCGACCGCATTCCAACCCGTTCCGATTCCCAAACGAAACCGGTTATTGGACAAAATCGCTAACTGTGCCGCTTGCTTCGCAACAAGTGCTGTCTGTCGCTGCGGCAAGATCAACACCGCCGTTGTGAACTCGATGGTCTCCGTCGCCGCAGCCATGAACGCGAATGTGGTAAACGGTTCGTGAAACGCAACATCCTTGTCGTATGGTCCCGACCAGCCACCGGGACGGTTGGGGTCCGCACCCAATACGTGATCGTAGATGAGCATGTGGTCTGCACCCATGGCTTCGGCACCTTGTGCGTATGCCTTGATCGCGCCAGGATCGGTACCGATCTCATTGTGCGGGAAAACAATACCAACTTTCATGCGACTCCTCCGAGCTAAGTCCGAAATTTACTTGGGTGAAGGCTAATTCCCAGTGTACAAGTAAGCGTTAGAAACGGCACACAACCCTATAATTTTGCGTTCAAAATCCGCCTTTTCAGGCGGATTTGTTTATATCTGACGCCAATTGTCCGTTCACATGTCCGATTCTACCAACCGTCCCGAACCATTCTCGTTCCCCGAGATGGAACGTGACATTTTGGCGTTTTGGACTGAACACGATACGTTCCAGAAGTCGCTCGATCAGACTCAAGATTCCGACCCATACACGTTCTATGACGGTCCCCCATTCGCGACGGGCTTACCCCACCATGGCAACTTGCTTGCCTCTGTCATCAAGGATGTCGTTCCTCGATATTGGACGATGAAGGGAAGGCATGTGTCTCGCCGTTTCGGGTGGGATTGCCACGGTTTGCCGATCGAACACGAAATCGACAAGAATCTCGGCATGTCAGCCCACGAAGCGCTCCAAAAGCTCGGCGTCGCAGGATACAACGACGAGTGCCGCGCAATTGTCGATCGCTATACGAATGAATGGCGTTCGATCATATCGCGAATCGGACGGTGGGTCGATTTTGACAACCAATACAAAACCATGGACGTATGGTTCATGGAATCAGTCTGGTGGGTGGTTAAGCAGCTCTGGGACAGAGAACTTATCTATCCTGGCTATAAGGTCATGCCGGTGTCTACCGCACTTGAGACACCACTTTCAAACTTCGAAGCAACAAGCAATTACAAGGACGTTCAAGACCCTGCGATCACAGTGTTGTTCAAGCTCAACGATGAAGATGCGTACATCTCCGCATGGACGACAACACCTTGGACGTTACCTTCAAATCTGGCACTTTGCGTAGGCGAGGATATCTCGTACGTTCTCGTCCTCGAAGCCGAGTCGCAGAGGAAGTTCTATCTCGCCGAGGATCGGCTGGAGACCTACCAAGATCGGCATGGTCTTGAGGTGGTTTCAAGGGTAAAAGGCAAGGAACTCGTAGGTCGTAAATACGAACCGTTATTCCCTTACTTCGCGGATAGAGCAAACGAGGGAGCGTTCGTCGTACTAGCTGATGACTACGTCGCGACAGATGAAGGCACAGGCGTCGTGCATCAAGCCCCCGCATTCGGCGAGGATGACCAACGTATTGCGGTAAAACACGGCTTAACGACCCTTGTCTGTCCCGTCACCATGAGCGGCGAATTTACCGCCGAGGTAAGTGATTTTGCGGGCCAGCATGTCAAGGAAGCTGATCGCGACATCATCCGTTTGTTGCGTGACGGTGATGCACTACTTGAACACACCACGATTCAGCACAACTACCCGTTCTGCTATCGGTCAGATACGCCACTTATCTACCGGGCAGTCCCGTCCTGGTTCGTCAATGTCGGCGAATTCAAAGATCGCCTCATCGCTGCAAATCAACAGGTTCGATGGGTACCGGAGCACATCCGAGATGGCCGTTTTGGGCACTGGCTCGAGAATGCACGAGACTGGGCGATTTCGCGCAATCGCGTCTGGGGCACACCACTACCTATCTGGGAGAACACGACATCTGGCAACTTCGTGTGCATCGGCTCACGTGAGGAGCTTCGTGAATACACAGGTGCGGAACCGGAAGATCTCCACCGTGAGCACGTCGATGACCTGACATTTACCGTCGAAGGCGAAGAGGGGGAGTATCGTCGCGTCAGCGAAGTGCTCGACTGCTGGTTTGAGTCAGGATCCATGCCGTACGCCCAACAGCACTATCCGTTTGAGAACGCTGAGTTGTTCGAACGTGGATTCCCCGCGGACTTCATCGCGGAAGGACTCGATCAAACTCGAGGCTGGTTCTACACCCTAATGGCGCTATCAAGCGCAATTCACGATCAACCCGCGTTCAAGAACGTAATCGTCAATGGGATGGTGCTTGCCGAAGATGGGCGCAAGATGTCCAAGCACCTGAAAAACTACACCGATCCGGTTGCACTGATGGATAAGTACGGTGCGGACGCCCTACGACTCTATTTGATCAATTCCGGCCTCATGCGTGCAGAAGAGCAGAGATTCGTTGATTCCGGTGTGGAAGCGATCGTGCGTAGAGCGTTGCTGCCTTGGTACAACGCGTTTTCGTTCTTCAAGCTCTATGCAGAAATTGACGGCTGGACGCACACGCACAACGTTGATCAGATTGACAACATCCTCGACCGTTGGCTAATCTCAAAGCTTCAGACGCTGAAATCGACGATCAGTCGAGAAATGGAAGCATATCGGCTATACGGCGTCGTCCCGCGCTTATTTGAGTTCATCGAGGACTTGAACAACGGCTACATCCGCTTAAACCGCTCGCGGTTCTGGGGGGACGGTCTCGATGCAGATAAAAAAGCCGCCTATTCCACCCTGTATCAGGCGCTACTGGAACTGACTCAAGCCATGGCACCATGCGCGCCATTTCTAGCGGAGTATCTATTCCACGAACTAAGAAAATTTGGTGACGCGACGTTAGCGGAATCCGTTCATTTGTGTCACTATCCCGTAGCCAATGACTCGCTAGTGGACTCCGAACTTGAGAGCGCTGTTCGACTCATGCAGCAAGTCATACTTCTAGGTCGTCGTCAACGCGAGGAAAGAAAGATCAACCTGCGCGTGCCGTTGTCACGACTGACGATCATCCATCGCGACGAAGTAATCCTGAACAGCTTGCGCGAACTCGAAAGTTACATCATCACTGAACTCAACGTCAAACATGTCTACTATGAGAGCAATGAAGCGGAGTTCATCAAGCAGTACGCGAAGCCAAATTTCCCTGTGCTGGGTAAGCGCTTAGGCAAACGTATGAAAGCGTTCCAGCAGAGCATTTCAAGCTTGAGCGTCACTGAGCTAGAGACCTTGCGAACTAACGGCTCACTTGAAATAGATGGCGAGACGTTCTCGACGGACGAGATTCAGGTGTTCCGAGAAGCAATTGAAGGTACCAATGTCGTCACTGATCGATTAATTTCGATTGAGCTCGATACTGAAATCAATGACGAACTAGCACTCGAGGGCTTAGCCCGAGAGTTGGTGCATCGCATACAGCTGGCGCGCAAAGCCAAGCAACTTCAGGTCACGGATCGAATTGATTTATTTGTCGACGGTACGCAACGCGTCTTGCAGGCACTTGACCAGCATCGCGATTACATTGTGCGAGAAACACTGACAACAAACGTCAGAGCACGAACTACCGAAGCGTTCGTCGAAGACCTCGACGGCGAGGTATTCCGCTTTGATCTTGAGCGAAGGGAAGCAGCTTAGTTCCCTGTGAATGTTGGTTTCGTTTTTGCGAGGTACGACCGAACCGCCTCCTGACGATCTGCCGTCGACGCACTGAAGAGGTTCTGATCCACATCCATATGCATTACCGCAGTGTCCAGCGCCGACGTAATCGCATTCACGCTCTGCTTGATCATCTGCTGAGGAATCGGCGATAGGCTCGCGTACCGTTCAGCCCAAGTCATCGCAGTCGAGATAAGCTCGTCGCGCTGGACGAGCGCGTCCAAGATCCCCCACGATAAGAGTTCTTCCGCATAGATCCGCTCACCACCAGCGACAAGCCGTTTTGCTCGTGCTGGTCCCGCTAAGTGTGTGATTAGTGGTAGGCTCTTCCACATTAAGTTCACACCAATCTCGATCTCAGGATATTGCATGAAGCAGTCATCCGCTCCAATTCGAAAATCCATCGCCGTCGTTAAACAAGCACCACCACCTAACGCACCGCCATTCCACGCTGCGATGGTTATCTGGTCCATGCCAAAAATCGCGTTAATCGCGCGTTCACCAACCCTCGCACGACGACGGCGTAAAACAAGATTCGCATCCGCATCGATTGGTTGAACGTCTGGTGAAAGATCCGCGCCACTCGAGAAGTGTTTCCCAGTACCGGTGAAAATCACAACGCGTGTTTCTGGGTCATCGCGAAATGCATGCGCAACTGCTTCAATTTCCTCCAAATGCGTAGTGTCCAGTGCATTCATCTTGTGGGGACGATTGAAGGTCACCGTCGCAATGTAACCGTTCGACTCACAGATCAGGTTTTTGTATTCTGACATCTCGATGCAGTTCGTGGTGATTTGGAATGGCGATTGTCGCGTCTGCGAAGCATATCGCCCGTCTGAGCCAGAAATTTCGCAAACTGATAATTGCGGGCCGTTCTTAAATCGCAAACATCCATGAACAGTAACGACCTCGTTGCCGACATACTTAAAACTGAAGGTGTAGATTGGGTTTCTTGTTACCCGTCCAATCCCCTAATCGAAGCTGTTGCCAAAGTTGGCATTCGACCCGTCGCATTCCGCCACGAACGGGGCGCTGTGATGGCTGCAGACGGATATTCACGATGTTCAGACCGTCGGCGATTTGGTGTCGTCGTGATGCAATCACAAGCGGGTGCGGAAAACTCGGTTGGCGGATTAGCGCAAGCCCACGCAGATGCGGTGCCTATTCTGGCACTACCCGGAGGCAACCCGCTGAATATGTTGTTCGTCCGCCCCAATACCGTTGCTGCAAATACGTGGGACACGGTGGTGAAACACATTGAATTTGTTACCAGTCCCTCGCAAACGACCACCGTCATGCGTCGCGCATTCCATGCGCTTCGAACTGGCCGACCTGGACCGGTCGTTGTCGAGTTGCCCGGCGATGTCTGTGCTGCTGAGATACCCGAAAACACCCCAGAATATCGGTCGCCAAGCGCGGCTCAATTCGTCCCTTCGGCTGGAGCAATTCAGGACGCTGCCCAACAATTGACAGAGGCAAGTAATCCGCTGTTGTGGGTAGGTGCAGGCGTCATGAGCGCCGACGCGACCGCAGAACTCCAAGAACTCGCAGAGCTTCTAGATGTCGCGGTATTCACGACCATGCCTGGTAAATCCGCATTCAACGAGCACCATCCGCTCTCGGTAGGCGCGGGAGGTTCAACCGTTACGGGACCTGCTGCGCAATGGCTTCGCGAGAGTGACTTGATTTTCGCAGTTGGTGCATCTCTAACTTCCTCACCTTACGCGCAACGGGTACGCCGTGGGACGTTTCTTATCCACAACGTGATCGATGACAACGAAGTCAACAAAGACACCCACGCTGACATTCCGCTAGTAGGCGACGCTAAGTTGACGCTACAGGCTTTGATCGACGCGGTGAAAGGGCTTGTTGGGGAAGAGCCGCGCAACACAGGCGTGAAAGAGAAGATCAAAACCGCAAAAGACGCTTGGCGCGCTCAGTGGCAACCGTATCTAACCAATAACGACAGTCCACTCTCACCTTATCGAGTTATCCACGAAATGAACGTGAATCTCGACAAGGAAAAGAGTATTGTGACGCACGATGCCGGTGCGCCAAGAGATCAGATCGTTCCGTTTTACGATGCCACCACGCCTCACGGTTACATCGGTTGGGGAAAATCGACTCACCTTGGGTTTTCAATTCCGCTCATGATCGGCGCCAAGATGGCAATGCCAGATCGTATGTGTGTGAATCTCATGGGGGACGGCGCATTCGGTATGTCGGGACTTGATATTGAAACTTCCGCTCGCGCAGAGATTCCCATAACCACGATCGTGTTGAACAACGGAATCATGGCGACCTATCCTGGCGGTTTTCCTACTGCACGAAAGGAATTCGGCGTGTCGTATATGCAAGGAAACTACGCGCAACTCGGACAAGCACTTGGTGCAGAGGGGATCGAGGTTAAGGAAGCTGCTGAAATGGGACCAGCGTTAATGAAAGCAAAGCGCTTGAACGAAGAAGGCAAGACGGTGTTGCTTGACGTTCACACGCGAGCCGAAGATTCGCGCGCGCCGGATCGCTTTGCCTAGTTACTGTTGAGGTGCGTGATCCAGTGAGCTGCGGTCGATGTGCTGACACCTACAACGGGTCTCCGCATCTATCGCACATTCGCAATCTGGTTACGCTCCGACTTAAGGAAAGTACTTTCGCGGACAGGCATATTCTGCTAGCATGACGTGAAATATGAAAAACCAATAACGGATTGAAGTAGATATGGCTCAAACCGACGCTCAGGATATTCGTTTTGAGCCTAACGAAGCACCACCAACTCCCTTATCGGTTGGACTTGCGTTTCAGCTCGTTGTATTGACGATTAGCGGTGTTGTATTAACCCCTGTCATTGTTGTACAAGCTGCCAACATTGGTGAACCGTTCCTATCGTGGTCGATTTCCTGTGTCCTGCTAATCGCGGGATCGACGACGATTCTTCAGGCGGTTCGTGTTTGGCGTTTTGGAAGCGGTCACGTGCTTCTCATGGGTACATCCGGTGCATTCATCGCGGTTTGTATAACGGCGCTGATTACCGGCGGACCTGCATTGATGTGTACGCTGATCATCATCTCATCCGTCATTCAATTCGTAATCGCCTTCAAACTCTCGGTTCTTAGGCGCGTCATTACGCCGACAGTCGCAGGTATCGTGATCATGCTCATCCCGGTGACCATTTTCCCGATTATTTTCGATCTTTTGGTCGATGTGCCCGAAGAACATCTGAGCTTTAACGCACCGGTGGTAGCCGCGATCACGATCGTCATCTCCGTAGGACTGGCAATGCGCGCGACTGGATTCCTTAGGTTGTGGACGCCTTTGATTGGATTGGTCCTCGGAACGATCGCTGCCGCTCTCCTCGGTATGTTTGACGCCACGCCCATACGCGAAGCTACCTGGCTCGGCATCCCTGACTGGGGATGGCCTGGCTTAGACCTTTCATTCAGCGCAGATTTCTGGGCACTGGTACCTGCTTTCGTACTCGTGACGATCGTGGGCCTTGTCGAAACAATCGGCGACAGTGTAGCAATTCAAAGAGTTTCGCAACGACGGCCAAGAGCGCCAGACTATCGCGTTGTGCAAGGCGCAGTTGGCACTGACGGAATTGGTAACCTCTTATCCGGTTTCCTCGGCACGGTACCGAATACGACGTACTCATCAAGCATTGCAGTCACAGAGCTTACTGGAGTCGCGTCACGGCGAGTCGGCATCTATATCGGTGTGATATTCCTGATCCTCGCCTTCCTGCCGAAATTAAAAGCCGTAATCATCGCGCTGCCTAATCCGGTCGCAGGTGCCTATCTAACGGTCATTCTCGCAATGTTGTTTATCGTGGGTATGAAGCTTGTCTTCCGAGACGGTCTCGACTTCCGCAAATCCGTTATCACCGGTGTATCCCTTTGGGTTGGGATTGGGTTCCAGTTCGAGCTGATCTTTCCTGAGATGCTGACTGGATCCGGTTTCTGGGGCACGCTCTTACGCAACGGCATGACCATTGGAGGCTTGGTTGCTATTGCGTTGACGCTGCTATGGGAGGTCATGGGTTCACGTCGTCGACGCATTCGAACCCGTCTCGTGCTTGACGATCTGCCTCAGTTGACTGAGTTTCTCTCTGAAGCGGCTAGACGTTGGAATTGGAACGACGCATCTGTGAATCGACTTCAGCAAGTTAACGAGGAGCTACTATTGACGCTCATCGAGGGCAATGACGAAGAAACAACCACGGAACGTCGTCTACAGGTATCTGTTCGACACGACGCAGGTCAGTTAGCACTCGAATATATCGCGGTCGCAGACGAACAGAATATTGAAGATCGAGCAATGTTCGTCCACGATGCGGCGAACGATGACGCAAGTACCGATCTATCGATAAAACTGCTTCACTTCCTCGCCGCGGAAATACGCCATCAGAAGTACTTCGACATGGACATCGTCAATATCCGGGTCGATCCGGTAACGTAAACTCATGCCGGTGCCAACTCCGAATCGGGTGCGTCCGTCTTCGCACACCTATTTCTCACATCGCCTCCGCTTGCATTTCCTCGACTGGGGGAACGACACAGCGCCGCCGTTGCTTCTTATTCACGGAATCCACGATCATTGTCGATCGTGGGATTGGTTTGTCGAGTCTTTTCGCTCTGACTATCACGTGGTGGTGCCCGATCTACGTGGCCACGGCGATTCGGACTGGGCGGTTGGGAGCAGCTATATGCTGGTTGATTACGTCTACGACATCGCGCAACTTATTCAGCAGCAACACTTAGCCCCCGTAAACATTGTTTCGCACTCGCTCGGCGGCACCGTCGCGTCCATGTATGCTGGTCTGTATCCAAATAATGTGAAGAATCTCGTAATCATTGAAGGTGTCGGTCTATATCCGGATTTTCGATCGACTAATCGAGGTTCGAGCATCAAGCATTGGATTGACGCTGGTCGTAATTTGGCGGCTAGATCGGTTCGGAAGTATCCAACGATTGAGGCAGCCTATGAACGCATGCATGAGATGAACCCGCACTTAACGAATGAGCAGGCGAGACACTTGTCCATGCACGCGAGCAATCAGAACGAGGACGGTACGTATTCCTGGAAATTCGATAACTACACCCGAAACCGTTCGCCGTATGACATGCCCGCAGACGATATGATCAAGCTTTGGCAAGCCATTGAAGCGCACGTGCTCATAATCAATTCAAATGCTGGTTACCCTCACCGCATTGGCCAAGACGGCACTGACACTTACTTCAAAAAACTCAATTCCGTCAGCATCGAAAGTGCGGGTCATTGGACACACCATGACCGCCTCGATGAAGTGGGCGCCGCCGTTAGCGAATTCTTAACCGAACAACATGACTGAACCCATCGTCAAATATGAGCAGATTGATCATGTCGCGGTCATCACGACAAATCGACCTGAGCAATACAACGCACAAAGTCGAAAACTGCTAGAAGAACTGGATCGACTATTCGCAGAAGCCGGATCCAATCCCGACGTTCGCGTCATCGCGCTCTTCGGTGCGGGGAAGCACTTTTCCGCGGGTCATGATCTTGGTAGTGCCGCTGAACTTCAGGATCGAGAGGAACGTCCGCATCAGCAAGGTGTTCGGGGGCATTTCGATCATTCACGCGAGCAATTCGTGGAGAAATCCATGCGCTGGCGAAATGTTCCAAAACCAACCATTGCCGGGGTCCAGGGTTATTGCATCTTCGGTGGTTGGATCCTGGCTAGCGCGATGGACATCATCTATGCGGGTCAGTCGGCGATGTTCCTTGCTTCAAACTTCCAATTTTTCACGGTACCTTGGGACTTGCACCCACGTAAGGCCAAGGAACTGCTCTACGAAAGCCGCTTTATCGACGCTCATGAAGCACTTGATCTAGAACTCGTCAATCGCGTCGTACCTGACGAAGATTTACAGGACTCGGTGCTCGATTACGCGTCCCGTATCGCACGAAACGACCCCTTCCAGCTGCGAATGATGAAAATGGCAGTGAATCAAATGCAGGATACGCAGGGATATCACGCTCACATCTCCTCTGCACATCTCATGCACATGCTGTCCGCGACTGGTGAAAAAGATCCGGACTACGCTCTCAACGTCCCGGATAAGAAGCGTCGACCCATGGTCGAGCGCGCGTTTGAGAACTACCGCAATAAGAAGGAGAAGTGAGTCATTCCGTCGGAATAGTGGTTCTGCTTGTACTGAAATCGATCCTAAAGCCTGCTAGCGCTGAGTAGCCAGCAACTTGACTCGACCTTATAATCCGCGCCGCCTAAACCTGCCTATTCCATTCCATATGCAGTTTCTCAAGCTGTCGTTTCTCGTTGCTGTCCTATGCACGACACTCATTGTGATTGGACAAGATGAATCCAAAGAAACCGTCGAGGATCGTCTTCAACCGTTCGGCAATATTTGCATGCAAGGCGAAGATTGTGGCACGGTAGCGCCGGTCACCTTGTCTGTAACTCGCAGCGGCGTTGAGGTCTATAACGCGCACTGTTTTGCTTGCCATGCTACCGGTGTTTCTGGGGCACTCTTGGTAGGCGCCGAAGAGTGGCAAACTCGCCTTGAAGAAAAAGGGGCAGAAACGCTGCTCGCGAACACCAAGGCAGGTTTTAACGTCGTTATGCCAGCAATGGGCACGTGCATGAACTGTACCGATACCGAGCTTCAGGCTGCGATCGACTACCTGATCTACGGCGAATAAACGAAACTTCTATTCACGAACCTCGTAAACGAGTTTCTTTAAACCGGTACGTCGCCTTTCACAACGATACGATGCATCGTGCGAAGCTCGTCGTAGTCGCCGACGGCGTAATGCATCACTGATCGATTGTCCCAAAGTACAAGGTCGTTTAACGCCCACGTGTGACGGTACGTGAACTCTGGTCGAGTCGCGTGGGTGAATAACTTATAGAGCAGCCTTTCACTGTCATCGAGAGGCATGTCGCATACGTACTTCGTAAAGTTACCGTTCACGTACAACGCCTTACGACCACTCTCGTTGTGAGTTCGTACGACAGGATGGACCGCGTCCTCGACATCAGGACCAAATACTTTCCCAGTGTGGAACGACTTTAAATCCGCGATCTCCTCCTTCATTGCGTCGTCTAACGTTTCGTAAGCCAAGTGTTGGTTAGCGAAAGCCGTGTCGCCTCCCATTTCGGGGAGTTGCTGTGCATGCAAGCCGGTTATGTGGGGCGGCGTTGGATGCCACGTCATGTCTGAGTGCCATCCACCACCAAACGGATGTACGCCAGTCGTGAACTTGAACATACGTGCTCTGCCGCCAATAAACTGCACAAACGGGGTATCACGATGCTTCGTTGCTGGGTGCGTGAGTAAATCGCCCCATTCCCGTCCAAACGCTTCCAGTTCGAGTGCGGAGAGGTGTTGGTCCGGCAGCACCAGAAGATGATGCTCCAGCATTAATTCACGTAGTTCACGAATCGTGTATTCGTTGTAGCCGGACGACAGGTCGACGCCCTCCACCCGAGCGCCGAGCGGAACGCTTACACGAGTTACATCGCTCTTAATCGCTGCTTCAGCCATAGTTTTGAGACGTAATAGTTTCTCTCCCGATTCGTAGTATAGGCGAGGCAGACTAAACCCGAGTTTAGACACTCGGATGCACAATTTCAAAACCCAAAGTAAGTGGGACTCCATTTCTCGCATGAGCAACGAAATACTCTACGAAAAGCGTGACGGTATCGCGCTCATCACACTCAATGGGACTTATGTACCAAATTAGCCATGTGCAGTTTTAGTACCCATTTCACGGATCATCGGGTAACCCAACGGTTCAACCCTCCCACGTGCAGATGCGCCAATCGCGGACGCCTTGATGTTCAATGCAGCGTTGATATCTGCGTTTGACTCGTGTCCGCATTGGACACACTTGAATTCCGCCTGCGTTCGTCGACTTTTCGCATCGACATGCCAGCAGACATGGCATGTTTGAGAGGTGTAGCGCGGATCCACCTCGATGAAGTTGCCGGCCTTGTACGCCAACATCGTGCGTAACTGACCCCAACCCGTGTCCAAGATCACACGATTCAAGCCAGCCTTCTGTTTCACGTGACGCCCAGGCGAATCAACCAATCCTTTCGCGGATTTGGTCATCTGTTTGACGCGCAACGCTTCAACAGCCACCGTATAGGCTTGGTCGGCGATATGACGGGATGTGTCATGCGCCCACCGATTGCGCTTATTACCAATTTTCCGGCTGACTTTAGCGAGTCGTCGCTTCGCCTTGCGCCGTCGATTGCTGCCTAGTTGCCGCCGCGCGACCTGGCGTTGATAGCGCCGCCGCTTGATCGCCAATAACCGCAACCGCTCGCGTTCTAGCTCATCACGTTCGCGGCAGATCAACTCGTGGTTGCTGGTCGCCACTTGACCGACGTTCATGTCAGTCCCGATCACGCGTCCGTCATCGACTTGTTCAGGTGCGACGATGTCATACGCGATCACGGCAAACCACTTGCCATGGCGTCTGAACACACGCGCCTGTTTCGGCTTGCCATCTGGATAGGGATTGCCTCCTTTACGACGGAGCTTGCACCAACCGATTTTCGGGATGTATATCGAACTCGCTTCTATACGGACGTCTTGCGGGATGGTAAAACCGTCCCGGTCTGCGTCGCGACTCTTGAATCGCGGACGACCCGACGTGGGGTGGTTGAAGTAGCGATGCCAGGCGTCCGCCTGGTGTTTCAGGGTATAGCGGATGATGTCAAATGAATGCGCTTGGAGCCAGGGCAATTCGCGACGCAGCTGCGTGAACGCCTTCCCGAGTGCAAAGAAACTCGTACGATTTTGAGGCGGGATTGGCTTGATGCCGTAGGTGTCGTCAAAACATTGGTCAAACTGATAATCGGACCGATTCTTGGCGAGGAAGTAATTCCAGACCCAGCGGCAGCTCGACGCTAGCGCTTCCAGCTGCTTGCCCATGCTGCGCGTGACTGGCAGGAGTCGATACGTGACGTTCCGATAGGTGGTTGTCATCAGTAAATCGTAACAAGAAACCTGAATATACGTTCATTAATTTGTCAGAGTCAAGTTCGGTACATAATTCCCCTAATAAACGCATACAGCCTATCGAGCGACCGGAGTCGAAACTGCCCGGTCTGTGGACGAAGACGCGCATCCCGAAACCTACAATCGCGGACGTAAACGGCGCGTCAGTGGGCGTTGGAGTTGAATGGACGGTCCAATGCGATTTTCGTATTGCATCCGACATTGCGAAATTTGGCTGGGTATTTGCACTTCGTGCAATCACGCCCGATACTGGCGCGGGGCCTTACTTGCTACCTTACATCGTTAGACTGCCAAAAGCACTCGAGCTGATGTATTCGGGTCGCGTTATTGATGCCGAAGAAGCGCTTGAAATTGGATTGGTCAGCGACGTGGTGGACAAAGAGAACCTTGTTGAGCATGCTATAGATTTCGCAAAGCAACTTACCGCGGGTGCTCCTCTTGCGGTAAAAAGCATAAAGGAGCTGACATACGGATCGCTTGAATGGCAGCCTAGCGTATTCGATGGCCACAAAACGTCTGTGTCGCAAGCAACAAGCAACTCCGAGGATGCTCAGGAAGGGGTCGAATCGTTTTTGCAGAAACGACCGCCTCAATGGCGCGGCCGATAGCTGCGGGGATCCTTGCTTGGCCAACCAGTTAGATAAGGATTTGACCTGATGCCTGATGACGTAGTAGATGTCTTGATTATTGGCGCTGGCGCTTCAGGTGCTGCAGTGGCATGGAGCCTTGCAGAAACTCGGATGCGCATCGTATGCCTAGAACAGGGCGACTGGATGAATCCTGCTTCGTATCCGAGTAACTTTCAGGATTGGGAGGTACATCGCGGAGAGACATCCGCCATCAGCCCAAACCACCGTGATAGAGAAGCGGACTATCCGATTAATGATTCCGAGTCACCGATCTCAATCGTCAATTTCAATGCCGTCGGCGGCAGCACCATCCTGTATTCGGCGCATTTCCCTCGCTTTCATCCATCTGATTTTCGGGTTCGTACGTTAGATGGCGTTGCCGACGATTGGCCAATTGACTACTTCGCGCTTGAACCGTTTTTCGCCGAAAACGACCGAAACATGGGTGTATCCGGACTCCACGGCGATCCGGCCATCCCTGAACACCAACCCCCACTTCCCCATATACCGTTAGGCAAGATGGGTGAAACCATCGGTCGGGGTTTTAACAAACTTGGTTGGCATTGGTGGCCGTCGGATAGCGCAATCATCACCGAACCTTACGAAGGTCGAGGTCAGTGCCTCAACTTGGGCCCATGTAACACAGGTTGTGCCCAGGGCGCGAAAAGTAGTGTGGACATCTCGTACTGGCCAGTCGCACAACGTATGGGCGTCGAACTTCGAACCAATTGCCGTGTAAACCAGATCACCGTCGATTCAAACGATATGGCGACCGGTGTTGAATACTGGGATGCTGAGGGCGTCCTCCAGCATCAGCGAGCTGAGGTTGTGATCGTTGCCTGCAATGGCGTCGGTACGCCGCGGTTGCTACTCCATTCCCAATCCACAAGATTTCCGGAAGGTCTTGCGAATCGGTCAGGTCTTGTCGGCAAGAACCTAATGCTCCATCCATGGGGGAGTGTGTCAGGACGATTCGACGAGCCACTTGACTCTCATTTCGGACCACAGGGATGTTGCCTTCTCAGTCAAGAGTTCTATGAAACTGATGAATCCCGAGGATTCGTACGTGGCTACAACTTGCAGATCACTCGCGGAAGTCCACCTGTTTCAACAGCGCGGTATGGTGTTGCCTCGGGCGCAATTCCATGGGGTTCCGCACACCATGACGAATTCGAAAAGCGATATGACCGAGGTATCCATATTGGCGTTTGTGCTGAAGATCTTCCAGAAGAACATAACCAAGTGGTACTTGACGATCATCTAACCGATTCCAATGGGATTCCTGCACCAAAAATCGTCTATCGCACAAGTGAGAACTCGATGCGAATGCTTGCGCACGGGACAGCTAGAGCGGCGGAAGCCCTTGACGCAGCCGGCGCAGTAGAAACGAATGTCGCACCATATCCGATTCGAATGGCAGGTTGGCACCTCCTCGGCACGGCACGCATGGGAAGCGATCCAGAGCGTTCTGTTGTCAACGAATGGGGGCGAAGCCACGACGTGCGAAACTTATTCATTGTTGATGGCAGTGTTTTTGTAACGTCTGGCGGTGTGAATCCCACAACCACAATTCAAGCGGTCGCGCTGTACATCGCTGATGCGATGAAGAAACGTCTCGCAACATTGTTCGACTAAATCCCTATGTCCCGACCCATCGCTTCCGACACCCTCCTAACGCCAAGTCAACGCGCGATACTCGATGTCGTCTTGGATCAAATGATTCCTGCCGATTCCGCACGTAACAAACCAAGCGCAACAGATGTTGGCGTGTTTGAGTACATTGCGGACCGGAGCCCAGACTCGTTTCAGGAAATCGCGCGCCAACTTGACGAACTGGACGCGCAAGCATCCACGTCACACAAGATGCTGTACACAGAGCTGTCTCGCAATTTACAAGATGTGACGTTAAATCGCCTACGCGATGAGGACCCTCGATTCCTCATGGACCTCGCATTACACACCGTCGCGTGCTATTACCTCGATAGCCGCGTCCTGGCCGCAATTGGGTTACCATCTCGAGCGCCGTATCCCGAAGGATATACGGTACAACGCGGGGATCTGACCCTACTTGATCCTGTTCGTGACCGCGGGCAAATCTGGCGACGCGCATAAATTGGGCGCATTTACACCCGCCTTTGCTCAGTTTTAGATCAAATTTACTCTTGCACTGCGCAGAATTCGTCATATAGTTAGCTAACAACCTAGCTTCTCGATTGGCACAGATTTTGCTAGAAACTAGGAATTGCTTTGAACCGCTGACTCAGGAGGAATCAGTCATGCGCATCAAACACGTTTTCGTTGGCTTTGCGGCAGCTGCGCTCATGTGCACATCTGCATTTGCCGATGAAGAAGGAGGAGGATTCTCCGGGAATGTCACCATTGCGTCCGACTACTCATTCCGGGGTATATCACAAACCGGCCTTCGTCCAGCAATCCAAGGCGGCTTTGATTACGAACTGGAGAACGGCTTCTCGTTCGGAACTTGGGCTTCGAACGTTAACTACGGCGAGGCCGAAGAAGGCCTAGGCACGAGCCAAGAATTGGATTTGTATGTCGGCTTCACGCAATCGCTAAACGATACGACATCGTTGAGCTTTTCGTTGATCCAGCTCGAATATCCTGGCGACGGAGAAAACTTGGACTACCAGGAAGTCGCAGCAAGTTTGGACATCAGTTCCATAAGTCTCGGATTCGTCTATTCGCCGAGTTATGTCGGTATTAATGATTGGCAGTTCACGTATCTCTCTCTCGGCTACGGTACCACGCTTGGCGAAAACGTTGACTTCAGTGCAAGCATTGGACTCAACTCCGCTGACGATATCGGTGGCGACGGCGAAGACACGTACATGGACTACGCCGTGGGCATTAGCGTACCTCTTAAAGGACTAGACCTTGGCTTTCAGGTTGTCGGCACCAACATCGACGATGAAGCTTTTGGTGAGGGAGCCGAAGGTCGTCTTATCTTCTCACTGAGCAAATCGCTCTAACAACTCTCCCTTAAAACGCTAAGCGCTCTTACCGGTGCAGCATCTCAGCTGCACCGGACAGGGTCTCTGCGTTCTGCAAACCCACCCTTTCATTCGAGGAGCATCGAAATGAAGATGATCACGGCCATCATCAAGCCATTCAAACTTGATGACGTTCGCACTGCCTTGTCCGATATCGGCGTAACAGGCATGACGGTCACTGAAGTTAAAGGATTTGGCCGTCAAAAAGGACATACCGAGCTGTATCGCGGCGCTGAATACAAGGTCGACTTCCTTCCGAAGGTAAAGATCGAAGTCGCAATCAATGACGACCTACTCGACCGTTGTATTGATGTAATCACAGCATCAGCAAATAGTGACAAAGTCGGCGATGGCAAGGTGTTCGTGTCCTCGCTGGAGGAAGTCATCCGTATTCGGACGCGTGAAACCGGTGCCAGCGCCATTTAGGCGTAGTCCGAGTCAAATTTAGGAGACTAAAACGTGGAAACTTTGTTAGAAACCAACTATGCGTTAGACACGTTCTACATGCTCATGACTGCTGTGTTAGTCATGTTTATGGCGTGCGGCTTTTCAATGCTCGAATCTGGGATGGTACGAGCAAAAAACACTGCGGAAATCCTTACCAAGAACGTTGCGCTTTATTCGATCGCATGCATCATGTATCTGCTTGTGGGCTACCACATCATGTATGTTGGCGGCGCTGACGCTGGCGGGGTGTTACCCTCATTTGGCCTGTTGATTGGAGAAGAGAACAGTGCCGTGGGGGATAGCACCTATTCCCTCCGTGCCGACTACTTCTTCCAAGTCGTCTTTGTCGCAACCGCCATGTCGATCGTGTCGGGTGCTGTCGCTGAACGAATGAAACTCTGGGCATTCCTGATCTTCGCAGTAGTCTTAACGGGCTTCATCTACCCGATTCAAGGCATGTGGAAGTGGGGCGGCGGCTTCCTAGACGAAAATGGTTTTCTGGACTTCGCCGGTTCCGGGGTGGTCCATCTCTGTGGCGCAGTCGCGGCCTTCACCGGCGTACTCTTTCTCGGCGCTCGCCGAGGTAAGTACGGCCCAAATGGCGAAGTGCACGCGCTTCCTGGCTGCAATATGCCGTTGGCTACGCTGGGTATGTTCATACTCTGGTTCGGTTGGTTCGGCTTCAACGGTGGATCTGAGCTAATCATCTCGAACTTCGAAGAAGCCAACGTTGTTGCTCAGATCTTCGTTAACACGAATATCGCAGCATGTGGCGGATTGATCGTCGCACTGATTTTGGCGCGAGCGGTCTTCGGTAAGGCGGATCTAACGATGGCGTTAAACGGCGCTTTGGCTGGACTCGTGTCGATCACCGCGGAACCCGCCGCAGGATCCGCTAGTTTAGCGTTATTCACCGGAGCCGTAGGCGGCGCTATCGTGTTTGGATCAATCATCGTAATGGATAGATACCTGAAAATCGACGACCCTGTCGGCGCGATTAGCGTCCACGGCGTATGCGGAATCTGGGGTTTACTCGCGGTGTGCTACACGAATCCAGACGCAACAATTGGTGCGCAATTACTAGGTATTGGTGCAATCATCGGATTCGTTGGAATCGCAACCGCAATCGTCTGGGCGATTCTCAAAGTCACCATGGGTATTCGAGTTTCCGAAGAAGATGAGGAAATTGGAGTTGACTACTCTGAGGTCGGCATCGAGGCGTATCCTGAATTCGTGAACGCACAATAACCGGACTATGCAAACACGTTCTTAGGAACGTTTCAGCAAACTTGAAGAACGCGCGGCAATAAGCCGCGCGTTTTTCCTTAAAGCCTGTAGAGAATTCCCTCTGCAGATGAATTGATGATCCACGATCGTAGATTGCCTTGTTACTGTTATGCCATCTGCAAAGTAGAATTTCGAAATTGCTTCCGGATTAGGACCCATGAAACTCGTTACAGCGATCATAAAGCCTCACAAAGTAGACGAAACCCGTCAGGCACTCAACGACGTTGGCGTCACCGGTATGACGGTTACAGAAGTGAAGGGTTTTGGTCGGCAAAAAGGTCATACCGAAATGTATCGAGGTGCTGAGTACGTTGTGGATTTCCTGCCAAAAGCAAAGCTCGAGATCGCGCTTGATGACGACAAAATCGACGCTTGCATCGACGCACTTCGCAAAGCCGCCAACACCGGTAAGGTCGGCGATGGCAAGATCTTCATCACCCATCTTGATGACGTAATCCGCGTTCGGGATGGTGAAAGAGGCCCTAGCGCGCTTTAAAGCAATCTAACAAAATCACCGTCACCATGTGTGGCAACTAATCTAGGGTAACCCCGACGACAACGCGTCGCGCGCTCACTCGAACTATGCAATATGTCTCCACTCGGGGTGGCGTTCAACCCGTAAATTTCGAACAAGCATTGCTCGAAGGTCAAGCAGAAGATGGTGGCTTGTTTCTGCCTGAGCGATATCCTCAATTAACCGACAGGTGGGACTCGTTAAAAGATCTGTCCTTTAGCGAGCTTGCGCTCGAAATCGTGTCTCTTTATGCCACTGACGTCGACGTCGATGCGCTTCGAAGGATCCTCAGTGACGCATTTGCCACGTTCGACGATGCGGATGTTGCACCGTTGGTGCAGATCGAAGACCTTCACGTCCTAGAGCTTTTCCACGGCCCAACCCTGGCATTCAAAGATGTGGCACTACAGGTGCTAGGACGCCTATTTGAGCACGTACTAAATCAACACAACCAAGTGATGAACATCCTTGGCGCGACCAGCGGAGATACCGGAAGCGCAGCAATCGCTGGCGTGCGCGGCCGTGACGGCATCGGCATCTTCATCATGTTTCCAGATGGACGTACGAGTCGGTTGCAGGAACTGCAGATGACAACCGTTCGGGAAAAGAATGTCCACTGCCTAGCGATCGATGGCAGCTTCGATGACTGTCAACGGATACTGAAAGAGATATTCAACGACATTGAATTTAAGCGTCACGCACACCTTGGAGCAGTAAACTCGATCAATTGGGCTCGAATCATGGTGCAGATCGTGTATTACGTGTACGCGTCATTACGCTATGACGAGCCCGTGACTTTTAGCGTGCCGACTGGAAATTTCGGCAACATCCTTTCCGCCATTCTCGCCATTAGGATGGGAGCACCCATCCGCCGCTTGATTCTTGGAACTAATGAGAATGACATTCTTGCTAGGTTCTTCGCTAGCGGGAAATACCAACGCGGCGTGGTTCAGCAAACGCTTAGTCCGTCTATGGATATTCAAGTCGCTAGTAACTTGGAACGGTTTATCTATTTGTATCTAGACGGTGATTCAGAGCAACTCATTCAATTTATGCACGGGTTCACGGAACACAATCACGCCACATTGCGTCAACGCGGACATGTCGACACAACGATCGACGCACGTCGGATCGACACGGACGAGACAATCGCAACCATTCGCAAGACTTGGGAACGTTACGGTTACCTTGTCGATCCGCACACGGCTGTCGGTGTCGCCGCTGCGGCACAAACGCATTCAGAAGGTCCCGTTGTCTGCCTCGCTACCGCACATCCTGCCAAGTTCCCAAGCGCAGTCGATCAGGCTATCGGCAAAGCACTAGCGCAGCATCCGCATCTACACACTTTAGACGAGAAACACGCCCGTAAGGTCAAGCTACCTGCGAATCAGCAAAACGTTAGAGACTATCTAGAACAAAACATCATTAAATAATCCGATACCCTTGATCCTCACCCGACTAAGTTGAAACATCAAGAGAACGAATCGCATTCCCCACGTCGGTTAGTTCGTGTACCACTGCAGTTGCGTTGTTCTCGATCGGAGTTCGTTCATGATCTAACCACACGCTCTTCATACCAGCGTTCGCCGCGCCATCTATATCTTCTTTCAGGCTATCTCCAACGTGGATCGCCCTTGTCGGCTCAGAAACGCCTGCCAATTCAAGCGCACGACGAAAGATCTTGACTGATGGTTTCGCAGCTCCCGCGTTTTCTGCGCTCACATTGAATGAAAAGTACTCGCTGATTGATGTCCTTGTCACATCCGAATTACCGTTTGTAATCGACGCGAGCTGATAAGAGGTACTCAACTCAGCAAGCAATTGCTCGGCTTCAGGATACGGCTCAACCTGACAACGCCAATGAATGAACACTGCGAAAGCCTCCTGGGCCAATCGACGAGCTGTCGAAACCGGAACACCTATCGCTTGAAAACAACGCTCCATAAACGCTAGTCGAAATTCACTGACATCATGCAGGATTTCTGGTCGTTCGCGCCGCAATGTGTCGTTCAGCTCCTTTAGTCGCTCGGTACTGAGCGACGTATATCCTGGAACATGCTCGACTATCCACGCGTTCGATTCACGAGTTGCACGGAGAAGGACTTGGTGAGATTCCCAGAGCGTGTTGTCAAGATCGAACGTAATAAGTTCGATAGTCACGATTGGCGTTTCGCTCGTGGGTGAGCTTGCTCGTAGACCTTCGTTAGATAGCCAGAGTCGAGGTGCGTGTATATCTGCGTCGTGCTTATGTTCTCATGGCCGAGTAGTTCTTGGACGGCGCGTAGATCGCCGCTGCTTTCCAACATGTGTGTCGCAAAACTATGGCGCAGCATGTGCGGATGTAGACCGCTCGAGTCAAGCTGTTTGATTCCATACGCTTTTAGCCTTTTCTGTACTGAGCGCGGAGACAAGCGTTTTCCGCGATTAGATACGAACAAGGGGTCATTAAGATCAAACTGACCTCGTATACGAAGCCAATCTCGAATCGCCGTACTCGCAGCCGTGCCAACGGGTACAAGTCGCTCTTTGTTACCCTTCCCAATAACATGCGCGAAACCTTCACTCAGATCAATGTCCTTGACATCAATTCCAACAAGCTCCTGTAACCGAATTCCGCTTGAGTACATGAGCTCAAACATCGCGCGATCGCGTTTCCCCAACAGAGAATCCGCTTCCACGTCTAGCAGGTAGTTCATTTGATCGACGTCGAGTGTTTTGGGCAGTCTCGATTTGCCCTTCGGGTTACGGATGACCGCAGCGGGATTGGCCGCGCACAATCCTTCGCGCTGTGCGTAGCGATAGAAAGATCGAAGACAGGAAAGGATGCGACTGATTGAGCTGGCTGCCAGTCCGTCTTGATTCAAGCCGGCAATAAACCGTTTGATGTCGTTCGGGGTCGCGGTCAGAATATCTCCCTGATCCCTGATAAACAAACTCAGATCACGCTCGTACGCCGTAAGCGTGGCGGCCGAGTAACCCTTCTCGACCCTTAGGTGGGTAAGAAACGCCTCTCCAACTTCCGAAATAACCTTATTTTTCACGACGAGCGCTCGTCGAATTCCTCATCACGTGCGTATGCGTTTGGTGTGGTCAGAATCCGATTTGCCGCACACGCCAACGTTCTACCAAGAAAATCTAAATAGAGTGTTCCCACATTGTTGGAAAAGAAGTCTGGATCTTCTGCACCGATGATCAATACCCCACTCAGCGATTGATGAAGGACAGGTATCTGCGCAATCGAGACAGGATCTGCTACCTCGACATCAAGCAGCGTGCGATAGGTTTCAGACCGACAAGCCTCACACTTCGTCGCTGCCAAATCCGAAATCGATGCACTTGCGGTTGGGTCAAGCGCAGCGAGATCTCGTATGTTCTTTGGCTCATCCCCGTGCAGTTTAGGTGTCTTGACGTAGAAACGTGCATGATCAGCAGATTGTTCAATCATCGCGCCACCTATGACATCGTCGAGCGCCTCGAGCGTGTCGCTTGCTTGTAACGCTATCGCGATGTCAGCGATGATTTTGAAACTCTCTTCGTTTTCATTGAATATTTCGGTGACGTTCTGTAAACGCTCGCGAAGGTCACTGATTTCCGCGCGTAGCTGCGGTAAGCGCACGTCGGTAAGGGAGACGACGTTCCGTCCGTGTCTAGTCAAGGTGAATCTCTCCGTCGAATACGCGTGAGGCAGGCGCGGTCAATGAAATTGGGTGGCCGGGACCCTCCCAATCTACTAATGCGGTGCCTCCCGACTGGGTGACTGAAACACGCCGATCAACATGACCTGTAAGTCTCGCGGCGGTCACTGCAGCACATGCGCCGGTACCACACGCCATCGTCTCACCGGCGCCGCGCTCAAATACGCGTATACGAATACGATTTCGATCGAGTATCTCGGTAAATTCCACGTTCACCGAATCAGGAAATCGCTGATGGGTCTGTATCGCGTTGGCAATTGCCTCGAGGTTTCCCTCACAAGCACTTGTTATGAATAGGACAGCGTGTGGATTTCCCATCCCAACTGGGATAAGTCGAACCGTCGACATAGACGGAAGTCCGAGGTCAAGTTCGTAGTCGAGATTGGTTGTTTCAGAGATAAAAGGCACATCCAACGGATCGACTGTCGGAACACCGAGCTCAGCCTTCACTTCCGAGCCACCGTCAATATCTTTTTCTATAAGAGTCGCTTCTACAACCCCGCCAAGAGTCTTGAATGCAATCGAGGATTTTGGCGTTAGTCTCTCCTCGTGTACAAACCGTGCCACACAAAGCGTGCCATTCCCGCATTGCTTAGCGGGTTCGCCGTCGCTGTTGTAAATCACTAGCTCGAAATCGGCTATAGATTCGTCTGATGACTTGATGTGTAGCAACTGATCGAATCCAATCCCTCGATGACGATCTCCGATTTCACGAATCCAATCGCGATCTGGCTCGAAATGTTGTTGCACGCCGTCGACGACCAGGAAGTCGTTCCCAAGTGCATGCATCTTTGTGAACTTCACCGTCTAAAACTCAATCCTGCTCTAGGTCAAGTAAATCGGACATCGACTCACGACGCCGAGCAACTGTCCAAGAGTCCCGGTCTGCGATGACTTCCGCAGGTCTTAAACGGGAGTTGTAGTTCGAACTCATGACAAAACCATATGCACCGGCATCACGAATCGCCAATAGGTCCCCTTCTTGAAGCGGAAGGGTACGCCCCGTCGCGATAAAGTCACCGGTTTCGCAGATGGGACCAACGATGTTCCAGTCGCGGCTCTCGCCATCAGAAGATTCAACTTTTTCAATGTCGTGAAACGCTTCATAGAGTGCGGGTCTGATAAAGTCATTCATTGCTGCGTCGACGATGCAAAAGTCGCGGTAGCCAGGCACGGTTGCTGGCTTTAAATACTCCACGCGCGTGAGCAAAACGCCTGCGGAACCAATTAGGGAGCGACCTGGTTCCACGTCCAATGCGACATCCCGCAACGAGCGGCTCGAGACCAACTCACCTAACTCATCGAACGAAAATGGCTCCTCGTCGCGATACCTGATTCCAAAACCGCCGCCTATATCGACTACCGCACATTCAACACCAACTTCGATCAGTCGTGAACGTAGCTCAAGCACGGCATCAAGCGAATCCGCATAGGGGCGGAGATCTGTTAACTGCGAGCCGATGTGACACGCAAGTCCCACGAACTGCAAGCTCGGCATGTCACGGTCAATCTTAACGGCAAGCTCAAAAGCATCGTTTTCAGGCATGCCGAACTTATTCTCGCGCATACCGGTGGCGATGTATGGGTGCGTGTCGACACTGATGTCAGGGTTCACGCGGAGTGCAACAGGCGCTCTAAGCGCCAATCGTTCTGCTATTTCGGCGATACGACGTGTTTCTGCTATGCTCTCAACATTCAAACAGCCTACACCTGACTTCAATGCAAAGCTGATTTCTTGTTGCGTTTTACCGACCCCGGAGAACACCACTTCCGCCGGATCGGCTCCTGCGCGAATAACGCGCTCCAGTTCGCCCCCTGATACGATGTCAAACCCCGCGCCGAGCGCGACCATACGTCTCAGTATCGCGAGGTTGGAATTCGCCTTGACTGCATAACGGATTCGAGCATTAACTAAACTAAGCGCGCGTTCAAGTTCCTGATAGCGAGCGGCGACGTCCGTCCAACTGTATACATAGCAGGGGGTACCTACCTGTGCCGCAATGTCACTCAGAGGGGTATCGTCAGCGCACAACACGCCTTCTTTACGCACGTAAGGCAATTTCAAGTCCCTTTGTCATGCCTTGGCGGAAAACAACCGCGAACAGAAGTATAAGAGCCGTTACTGCTTTGCTCCGAGCCATGTTCCCACAGAATTTCCCAGTTCGATCCTAAAACTATCCGAATGAAGCGACGATTTGGAACCGCAACGGCATTCACGATCGTTGTGGGCAGTATGGTAGGCACAGGTGTATTCACGAGTCTTGGATTTCAACTTGCTGAATTCGAATCGGGATTCGCGCTCATGTTTCTTTGGGTGCTCGGTGGTATATGCGCCTTTTGTGGCGCGGTTTCTTACTGCGAGCTCGCAGCGGCGATTCCACGTTCAGGTGGGGAATACACCTTTTTAGGCCATGTATTTCATCCTGCGGTCGGCTTCGTAGCAGGGTGGATTTCATTCACGGTCGGCTTCTCCGCTCCCGCCGCGCTTGTAGCGATGTCGTTCGGTGCGTATCTAGAAGCTAGTGTAGGTTGGATTGATCCGACATTCGCTGCAGTCGGATTAATCCTTGTGATAACGCCTCTTCACGCGTACAGCCATAAATCAAGCGGTGCTCTACAGACGTCGTTCACGCTTGTGAAAATCGCGCTCATTGTCCTGTTTTGCATAGTGGCTTACCTACTCGTTGATGTGCCACAAGATGTTTCGTTCCTCCCCCAACCGACAGACCTAAACCTCGTCGCAAGCGGGGGTTTTGCGGTGTCGCTCATTTATGTGAATTACGCCTACGCAGGATGGAATGCAACAACGTACGTCACGGAAGAATTCAATCAGCCCACGCGCTCGATCAATCGCGCGCTTATGGCAGGAACGGGTACCGTATTAACTCTATACGTCTTTTTGAACGGCACGTTTCTGAGTGTCGCACCAGCAGACGCGATGAAAGGTCAAATCGAGGTAGGTTTCGTTGCCGCCGCATTTGCATTTGGCGACATCGGAGCACAACTAATGGCTCTCATGATTGCGATTATTCTTATTTCAACACTCAGCGCGATAATCCTCGCGGGTCCTCGTGTGTTGTCACGGATTGGGAATGACTATCCCGTTCTCGGTTGGTTAGCGAGAACGAATCGAGACGAAGTCCCTGCTGTCGCGATTTTCACCCAGTCCGCATTAGCCATCATTCTTATCTTGACCGGTACGTTCGAATCCGTTCTCTTATTCGCAGGACTATTACTTGGCGTTAGTGCGTTTAGCACCGTGTGTGCGTCTATTTGGATGCGAATTAAGCACGGTAAGCCCGTACATTACCGCATGCCGTTCTACCCATTACCACCAATAGTATTCTTGCTCGTAACAGGTTGGGCAATTGGGTACACGTTCTTCGAACGAGCCGTTGAGGCTGTATTTGCGGCTGCGATGATTCTTGTTGGATTGAGCTTGTATGGACTCGTCTATACGCTCAACAAACGCAGATTACAACGTCTGCGATAGTCTGCTATTCACGAGTGTTAGAAAGGAGAGAAAACTAACATGCGTTCTCTACGTTTCGCGTTTGTCTAATTCGTCTTGACGAAGCGGCGCCTCATCTACGGAATCTCTTATCTGTCGAAAGGGACTCTCAACGGGGAATTGCTCACTAGCCGAACCTACTTAAACTTGATTCATGCGGACTTACACCTATAGGGCACAACTCTCGCGTGCGTCGCATATGCGTCTAAACGAGTTCCTGGAGCAACAACGTCTGCTTTATAACGGCGCGTTGCAGGAGCGGATCGACTGCTATCGAAAAACCGGAAGAACGATCTCGGCCTACGATCAATATAAATCCCTTACCACCATTAGGGCGCAGGATGAGTGGTTCGCCAAATACCACCTTCAGAGCCAGCGTTCAGCGTTGATACGCCTCGACAAGGCGTACAAGCGATTTTTCAAGCACCGTGGGTTCCCACGATTTCGCGGGCGCGGGCGTATGCGGTCGTTTGAAGCGACGGGTATCCGACCTGCGTTCAATGATCGTTACGGGGTGGTCAAGATCAAGGGGATCGGTCGCATTCGGTGGCGACGCGACGCACGCTGCACGAAGGCTCAAGTCAAGCTCGTTCGGATCGTCAAGTACCCGAATGGCGTGTGCGTCCAGTTAATCTGCGAGGTCGAGCCTCAAGTCAAGGGCATGGATGCGACGATTGGTATCGATGTAGGCGTAAAGCAACGGGCAGTGCTTTCGGACGGCACGATGATTCCGAAACACGCGGCAAGCAACTCCCGAATCAAGCGGTTGCAACGCAAGCTTGCGCGAGCAAAACGAGGCTCAAACAGCCGACGAAAGTAAGTGATGTATCTACGTAAGGCGCATCATCGCCAAAAGATTCGTCATCGAAATGACTTGCACGCGATCACCACGTCAATCGTTCGTCATCACGGTAAACGCGTGGTCGTCGAAGATTTACAGATTAAGAACATGACGGCGCACGGTGGGTCACACAAGCGCGATCTAAATCGATCCATTCTGGAACAGAACTGGGGTCAATTCACCCAACAACTCGCATACAAGGCTGAAAGTGCTGGGGGCGTGTTGGTGAAGGTCGACCCTAAAAACACGACGCAACGATGTTCCGCTTGTGGCGCTTTGCCACAGGTGAAACTAACGCTGGCTGACAGGTGGTACTACTGTACCGCGTGCGGTCATTCGGAAGATCGGGACATCAACGCGTCCAAGAACATTCTGCTTGAGGGTTTACGAGCTCTCAGCTCGGGTGGGAAGATTACCGAGGCGTGGGTAGAAGGAAGAGCAACGGCATCCAGTGGGAAGCCGTCCACGCAGAACGGTAGATTAGGATCGCCTAATCTATAGTCCACTCTCAACGCTAATGCTAAAATTCGATTTCAAGAGCGGAACCAAACCCAATGAACGACAAGATACGGCACGTTACCGATGACACGTGGGACGATGAGATCCTCAAATCGGAGAGTCCTGTATTAGTCGACTATTGGGCAGAATGGTGCGGCCCGTGCAAAATGATCGCACCGATTCTCGATGAAATCGCGGACGAATACAGTGATCGATTGAAAATCTACAAGATGGACATCGATGAGAACACGGAAACACCACCGAAATACGGTGTGCGCGGGATTCCTACACTAATGCTGTTCAAATCTGGGCAAATGGAAGCCGCCAAAATCGGCGTTTTGCCGAAGAAACAACTAACCGCATTTCTTGATCAGTTCGTTTGATTTCTAGAAATTCGCCCTTATTGCTTTAATCCCGGAGTACTTTCGCATTTCACAAGGATTTGACTTAGAGAGCGATCGCGATGGCGATGCGCTGGTTGTGTCAGTGTCCGGACGCGTGGACGGAACAAATGCGCAGTCCTTTGATAGCTCGCTCGACGAGGTTATCGAGGAATCCGTTAGCGCTGTAGTCCTAGATCTGGCAGGTCTGGCTTACATGAGTAGTGCTGGTCTTCGCAGCATCCTCATGACCGCGAAGCGTTTACAGTCGCGAAAAGCGAACCTGGCAATTTGTAGCTTACGGCCTACGATTAACGAGATATTCCAGATCGCAGGTTTCGATCGTATTTTGGATGTCTGTGAGAACCGTACCGACGCGGTAGCAAAGGTTACAGCCTCCTAGCACTTCGAGCGCTGGCCAAACGCTGAGGTAATCTCGCTAACTAACCGTTCGTGACGCCGTGCGCCCGTTTAGCCCGACATCGCGCTACGACGATCTTGCATGCGTAATTACTGTCGACGATCCACCTTACGTTCAGTGGTTCCACCACGGAAGGTCAGACCACGACCGGAGATCCATTTCGTGGGTCCATACCGATCTGTGCTGGTTGGCCAGGTGCCAGTACGTATCCGCGATCTTTTCCGGCAACATGAGCCCATCAGCGGCTCCTTTCGTTTCTCTCAATTGACGGTAGCGTTCCGGCCCTAGCATTTTTCCAAGCGTATCAGGAGCGTCCACCGCTCCGTCTACGACAACGTGAGCAATATGAATGCCCTTCGGCGAGAGTTCAGCATTTAGCGTTTGACACAACATTCGACGTCCGCCCATGGCAGCAGCGTGGGAGTGTTGTCCCGCATTTCCACGCACCGCTGCAGTCGCTGAAGTAACGATGATCGTACCCCGACCTCGGTCGACCATCCTTGGTGCAACCGACTGTGCAAGTCGAAACAAGCCGAAGGCTCCGAGTCGCCATCCCATTTCGAAGGCTCTCTTGTCCGTTTCATCAAGAGATCGATTACCGATCTGTGCACCTAAGTTGTAGATCGCCACCTCAATGGGACCGATGTCGGCCTCAACAGCGGATACGCGCGATTCGATCGTGTCTTCACCAACAGCGTTCATGATGAAGCCAGTCGCGCTTCCGCCGACGCTAGTGATCTCACCGACGAGTTTCTCAAGTCCGGCTACATCGCTACGTCGACACAATACAGCGTGATAACCCTCCCGAGCGAATCGCTTACCAACCGTGCCACCAATACCTGCACCCGAACCTATCACGAGACAAACTGGTTTCATGCGTTTGTTTTCCTGGTTGTTTTGAATGGACTGTGTGCGTTTACGGCACAGCTACGGTATGTCACCGTACCCACCTAAGTACTTAACGTCGCTATCCGAAGAACTTCGATACGTTTGGAGTGCGTTCGATGGTGAGTGATTAGTTGCTAGGACCCACACAAAGTGTCAGACACGTAATGTCATCGGACTGTAGATGATCGCCAACGAATGAATGAACGCCGTCGAAAACTGCTTCACTAGCTGCCCGTGCATCGCTATAGCCACGCTCGAATATGTCGCTAAAGCGCTCCATACCGAATAACTCCTCGTTTCTGTTTTCTGCCTCATTAACACCGTCTGTATAGAAAACTAACGTATCTCCAACCTGAAGTTCCATTTGGTGACTCGTGTACTGATAATCACTCGCCACTCCTAGGGCAACGCCGTCGTGTGGGTCAGATAATTCTGAACTACCATCTCGATGTACAACCATCATCGGATTGTGTCCCCCATTGCAGTAACTCAGCATGTGCGTGTTGGGATCGTAAATGGCATAGATCATTGTCACGAACATCATCGAATCGTTATCTGCGCACAAAATATCGTTGACGGTTCTAATCACGTCCGCCGGGTCTGATCCCTGAGCAGCTGCGCTTTTAAGCAACGTGCGACTGACCATCATGAATAACGCGGCGGGAACACCTTTTCCTGATACGTCGGCGATAGCTAAACCGATTCGACCGTCTGGAAGAACATAAAAGTCATAGAAATCGCCACCTACCTCACGTGCCGCAACCATATTGGCATACAGGCGATGGTTTTCTGCGGAAACAAAACTCGTTGGTAGGATGCTTTGCTGCATGGACTTGGCTACACCGAGCTCGTTTTCGATCGAAACCAGCCGATTGCGTGCATCCATTGCTTCACGCCAGGACATCAAATTCTTAATCGTTCTGTCGATCGTCACCCGCAGATCGTTAAAGTCAACGGGCTTTACAACGAAATCAAACGCACCCAGATTCATAGCTTGGCGGATGTTCTTCATGTCGCCGTATGCAGACACCACAACAGAACGCAACTCTTGGTCCAATTTGCCCACGCGGGACAGCAACTCTAAACCGTCCATGCGAGGCATGTTGATGTCTGTTAGGACGATATCGATAGCGTCATTACGCTTCAAAACCTCTAGCGCTTCTTCGCCGTTACCAGCGAACTCAAACTGATATACACCGCGACGAATCTCGCGTCGCATGCGCTGGCGCACAAGCGCTTCTAGGTCAGGTTCGTCGTCAACGACTAATATCGTGTGAGGATCGGCAGTGACTGCTTCTTCGTCTTCGGCCATAAAGTGCTATTGGTAGTAATGCGTTTTAGACGCGCAAGTGCACACGGGTTTCACATGCGCAAAAGCGAACGAGTCTTTCGGTATTTTAGAAGGTAAAGATTTGTCCACTCGACACATAGAAATATGCCAATTTCAATGCTCTTCTACGATCCAATGTCGTAGAGATTGAGTTCACAAACCGATGTACGGTCAACACGGTCAATCCAATGAGTCACACCCTTTGCGCTATTGCGGGTAATTCACAAGATTGCGCACATCGTTTAGCCTTGAACCCAAACGGTTGAGAACGAACGTTCCTCCATGAATGTATAGGTCGCTTAGAGGCTATCGGTAGTAAGGCTAACCGTCGAGAATCCGGTACCGATTCTTGAACAACGCCGTCGTGTCAACGACTTCGAAAAAACACCTCATTTCTCATACCGATGGTATCAACCTCCTAGCTAAATCCCCATCCTCGCCAGAGATTTTCCGGGGTAGAGGGGACATCTTCAACAACATTACGTGTATCAACCCACCACTGATATTTAGGTCCCGGACCGTATTCCAGGTCATCCACGTAAGTTTCTCCCGCCCGTTGATAGTCAATGGGTGTGAGAATTCGAACCATCGGTGTGTCCGTTTCCGCCGAGTAGTTCACGCCTGCTGAGTGAATGAGCCGCGGGTGCCACCAGATTACGTCACCTGCTGAACCTGTAAACTCAACGGGTGCAGTTTCCCGCAGGAGATGATCCCGCTCGCGAGGGTACATCTCAACGCGTTCGCCAGAGATCGTGCTTCCGCTAACACGATCCCAGCTCAAATGCATACGTCGATGTGAACCAGGCCATACCGTGAAGCCGCCGCAACGCGGAGGTACATCACATATCAGAACCATCGCCGAGAGTTGCGAAGCCATGTAATCACCATGTGGATACATTCGGTCGTGACTTCGACTAGCGATTGGAAATACACCGTAAATCCCTCGCACTCGTTGCACCCGCTTTATCGTTGCGCCAAGAAATTCACTCGCTAACCTAAGCATCTTCGGATGGTTCGCTAGTTGGTCAACAAGAAAGCTCTCCGTGCCTATTCCATTCTCGCCTCGTGAGCGCATTTTCCAGTTGGTGCCTAACAAGGAACCGACACGAATGTGGTCTTCTTGTCGCCAATGCGACTGCGGGTTGTCGAGCCAAGATCCAGGATCGTTTTGCCGCAAACCATGATTGGGCACACTTAGCCAAAATTGATCTATCGCCCGTTGAAATGCATCTGTTTGCTCCGAAAGGAGTCCTCGCTTTATCAGATACCCGTGTATCTTGAAGAACTCAACGTCATTCGGCTCTAACTTGCTGGATTGACTCGATCCAACTGCTTCTGTAGCGATCGTGCTTGGTAGAAACTCGATATCTTCCGCAATTGGCTTGGTGGTTGGATGACCGACGTTGTAGTCTGAGCTGACACTCGCGGTCGAAGATTCGATTGAATCATTCATGAGTCGTTTCCTCAGAAAGTGATCCGATGCTCACGTTATTGACGCAGATACTTGCCTGGTTCCCGGTTGAAGCGAAACGGCGTTTCAGGATCACGTTCAATGATTTCTTGTGGTATTTCGCCATCCCAGTCCATCGGCGCAACATTCAACTTCCGATAAAACCATCCTAAGAGTACCGTGCGCCGCGTCATCGATCGGTTTGGATGTGTCCCGTGCAAGAGACGTGCGTCACCAATCAGTAATTGACCCGTCTTTACAGGGATGTCTATGGCATCTGGATGGTCAATAAACATCCACTCGTTCGTTTCTTTAATGTTGTAGCCACCAGCTTCATGTGCTTGTACCAGATGGTCATGCAGTTCAAATCGTTTTAAGTGGCTGCCAGGAATCACGCGGATACAGCCGTTTTCGACATGCGTATCGGTCAAGTACCAGTTCAGAAAAACCTGCTGAGGCCAAGGCGACATACTGATTGGATCGTCCCACCGTGCCCAGTCTTGATGCCAATACAACGCCGGTGCGTCGGGTGGTTTTGAAATGATCTGAAACACGCCACCAGCTTTAAAGTCGCCGAGCCCTAATCCCGACATGATCGAGATGGGATGTTCTATCAGAAAATCAACGACCTCATCCTGCGGCAGGTCAGGTGAACGCTTGGAACGATTTCGGATGCTATTGATTTTGACGTCCGAGCCTTGATATTTCCAGTGGGAAGGATGTTCCGTACGCGCCAACCAGTCATCTGACCATTCGCGGAGTCGTTCGATAGACCCCACCGGTAATAAGCCATCGACGAGGCAGTATCCGTCCTTCAACAGTTGCTGGCGTGCTCGCTGTAACTGATCGGAGCGCGTTCGTGTTAACTGGCGAATCTGTGTCATTTCCTACGAGCTAATTAGCGATCTTCCCAAGAATCTCTCTACGTGTTGTAGAACCTACTATGACGGCGCTCAATTCTCCCTCGGTGTCGACTACTAAGGTTCGGGGGATGAAGTCTGGCCGGGATTCATCCCATCGCGCTCGTGGATCGGTAAGTAAGTCGGGGAATTCAGCGCCGAACCAGGCTTTCTGCGAAGCCAATTCCTCTCCCTGTACACCGTCGAAATTCATACCTAGCACGATCACATTGAGTTTGGTCCGTTCACTGTGAATCTCATTCAAAAGCCGTATTTCTTCGCGACATGGTCCGCACCAACTCGCCCAATACGCAATGATGACCCACTGTCCGACAACGGCATCGAAATCTATCGTCTGCCCATTGTCAAGTGGATAACTGCTTTCTCGCGAGGTCGAAACGAATGCTATGAGTATGAATGTAATTAAGAGAAATCGGCGCAAGCACAACCGACCTCCGACTTCGATTCCAACCTTCAATCGATCCTTCATGCTCTCGCTACGTGATCCTGCACCACCAAACCTAACGCCCTTCGAATTCTGGGATTGGTTTCCCCTCAAACGCTGCGCGAAGTGCTTTGGCGGCGTCTTCGGTTCGCATTAGTTCACCGAATAACTCGGCTTCACGGCGCAGACCTTCCTTCAATGGGAGATCGACGCCTTCACGAATGGCTCGCTTCGAATTCGCTAACGCCTTTGGCGCACGTTTCGCAAGGGTTTGCGCGAAGGTCGAGGCTTCTTCCCTGTAAGTCGATAGATTATTCGAAAAAACGCGGCTCACGATCCCAAGCTCATGCGCGATATCTGGTGTGAATACAGTCCCATGGAGAATCAAGTCGAGCGCCTTCGCGACGCCAAGCAAGCGTGCGAATCTCTGCGTACCTCCACCGCCCGGCAGGATACCCACACCGGTCTCGGGCAAACCCAGTCGAAAGTCTCCTGCTCGAGCAAGTCGGAAATCACAAGCTAATGCGAGTTCGAGTCCGCCGCCCGTGGCCATGCCGTTTATAGCTGCGATCGTGATTGCATCCATCGACTCGAGCAAATCCATCGCGCCTCTGAGGCCACGAGGACGTCCAGCGTGGCTCACGCCTTTGGATCGAGTTTGAGGTGCGCCTCCGTCACGAATCTGACGTTCAGCCGATGTCGCTAACTCGTCGACTTCGTAATGGCGAACGAAAATCTCACTTGAGCCGCCTGTTAAAACCACTACTCGAATGTCCGATTGCGAATCTAACGACTCCAACGCGACCAGCAATTCTTCCGCGCCAGCGGCATTTATGGTATGGCGGGGCGGATTTACTAACGTAAGGGTCGCAACGAAACCGTCTCGATTTACGTCCACATATGAATCACTCAAATTTAGGCACCCATTAATCCAGCTTCGGTCAAGTCCTCGCGAATCTCTGTCAAAATATCTGGATCATCGATCGTCGAAGGCATCGTGTACGCATCACCATCCACCATCTTTCGAATGATCTGACGCAAGATTTTGCCCGAACGTGTCTTGGGAAGTCGATTCACGATTACGCATCGCTTGAAGTTGGTAAACGGGCCAACGTCTTTTCGGACAATCTGAATTAGTTCAGCCTGCAGTTCTTCGGGTGAGATGTTCATACCGTCCTTGAGGAGCACCAACCCAATCGGTACCTGACCTTTCTCGAGATCGCGAACACCAACTACGGCACATTCAGCAATAGCGGGATGTGAAGCAACTGCTTCTTCGATTTGGCCGGTGGATAGGCGATGTCCCGCAACGTTCATCACGTCGTCCGTCCGACCCATAACATAAACGTAGCCATCCTCATCTCGAAATCCTCCGTCTCCCGTCGCGTAGTATCCCGCGAATTCGGTCCAGTAGGACTCCTCGAAGCGTTTATGGTCACGCCATATCGTTGGGAGATTGCCCGGAGGCAGCGGTGGTGATATGACAACGTTTCCGTCCGTATTAGGCGGAGCTTCTTCACCCTCGTCAGTAAGGATTTTTACATCGTAGCCTGGAACTGGTAAGGTCAAGGATCCCGGTTTCATTGGCTTGAGTCCATATCCTGCCATATTGGCACAGATCGACCAACCCGTCTCTGTTTGCCACCAATGGTCGATGACTGGCGCACTTAGATGATCGTTGAGCCAATGCCATGTCGGCGCGTCGCAACGCTCGCCCGCGACGAATAGATACTCTAACGAAGAAATGTCGTACTGCTCAAGTAGAGTACATTGAGGATCTTCTTTTTTTATCGCTCGAAATGCGGTGGGCGCAACGAAGAAAGTTTTTACACCGTGATCTGCAATGACTCGCCAAAACGTCCCCGCATCCGGCGTTCGAACTGGTTTTCCTTCAAACAGGATCGTTGTGCAGCCTTTGAATAACGGCCCATAGACGATATACGAATGACCTACGACCCAACCCACGTCTGACGCCGCCCAGAAAACGTCTCCGGTATCAACGCCATAAACTGCGTTCATGCTGTACGTCAGCGCGACCGCATGACCGCCGTTGTCGCGTACGACGCCTTTTGGTCGACCGGTCGTACCAGATGTGTAGAGAATGTAAAGTGGATCCAGAGCACCTACCTCCACCACTTCAGCTTCAGGTGCCTTAGACTCCCATACATCCCAGTCTAGGTCGCGATCAGACGTAATTTGCGCTTCGCATTGTTCCCGTTGCTTAACCACCACGCTTTTAACGTCATGCTTCGCAAGTGTTAACGCCTCGTCCACCAGTGGCTTATACGCGATCACTTTCTCGAACTCGATTCCACAAGAAGCCGTTAACAACACACTCGGTTCGGCGTCATCGATTCTCAGAGCCAGTTCTTTTGCCGCAAAACCACCAAACACCACGGAGTGAATCGCGCCTAATCTAGCGCAAGCAAGCATGGCGATTACGGCTTCAGGGATCATGGGAAGATAGATGACCACCCGATCACCCTTTCCCACACCTAAATTTCGTAAGCCACCAGCCACTTTCCGAATTCGCTCACCTAATTCGCTAAAGGTGAGTGTGGAGACAGACTCGGTAGCTGGTGAGTCGTAAATTAGTGCTGGGGTGTCGCCCCTACCAGCGGCAATGTGACGATCTACCGCTAACCAGCAGCTGTTTAGCGTGCCGTCTTCGTACCACCGCCAACTGCCATTGACGTCTTGACTCAAGGTCGTCGTCGGTGTTTCGAACCATTCGATTTCACCTTGCCTTTGCCGCCAAAACGCTACAGGATTCTCTATTGAGAGGCGATAGTCCTCTTCATAGGTTGGCATTCTCGATCGCTATCCAACCACACGCGCGTCTAAGAGAGAGGAAACTTCATCGTCGCTGAATCCACTATCGAGAAGGACATCTCGCGAGTCTTTCCCCGGCGCACGCGCACTGTGCGAGATCTCGGCACGTGAGCGACTAAACCTTGGTGACGGCGCTGGTTGAGTAACGCCATCAACTTCAACAAATGTCTCACGCGCCCGGTTATGGGGATGATCGGGGGCTTCCCAGATTGACAAAACTGGTGCAAAGCAAATATCCGTGCCTTCCATGATCTCACACCACTCATCTCGGCTCTTCGACTTGAAGATTGCGGCGAGCATTTCGCGTTTTGCCTCCCAACCATCGCGGTCCATCTGAGTATCAAATTCTGTCGCATTCACCCCGGAGTGCTTAACCAGCAGTTCATAGAACTGAGGCTCGATAGAACCAACGCAAATGTACTTGCCGTCGCTTGTTTCATACGTTCCGTAGAAATGAGCGCCGCCATCGAGCATGTTGCTTCCGCGTTCGGGCGCGAATCCGTAATCCTTCATCCCAAAAAACGCGGACATCAGACTTGCAGCGCCGTCGACCATCGCTGCGTCTACCACCTGCCCTTTCCCGGATTTCTGCGCCTCTAGCATGGCGCAAACCAAGCCGAACGCAAGCAACATGCCACCCCCACCGAAATCACCGATGAGGTTCAAAGGTGGGACAGGCTTACCGCCGGGTTCACCAATCGCATGCAAGGCACCGGCGAGACCGATGTAGTTAATGTCGTGTCCAGCCGCATGCGCTAACGGGCCTTCTTGACCCCATCCAGTCATACGTCCGTACACGATCCTTTCGTTTCGATCAAGACAGTCCTGCGGTCCTACGCCTAGCCGCTCAGTGACACCGGGGCGAAAGCCCTCGAATATGGCATCAGCGTGTTCGCAGAGCTTCAAAACAACCTCTGCACCAGCCGGGTTCTTTAGGTCGACAGCGATGGATCTGCGATTACGTTGCATCACATCACGTGGTTGACGGGGGGTGGCGACGATTCGGTCGACGCGAATGACCTCAGCTCCCATGTCGGAGAGCATCATGCCACAGAATGGACCCGGACCAATGCCGGCTAATTCAATTACGCGTAAACCCGCTAACGGTCCCATAGAAGCGCTCCTACTAGGAAAGTTCGTATCGCCGCGATTTTACGAAGCAAATCCAAACCAAGTGATGTGATTTCAACCACGTCAACCTCCGATAATTGCTGATTCTGTTGGAGCCTTCCTGCAACTTTGCGCGTTTTAGGTATCGAGACATCCTGCGACGAGACTGGCGTCGCTGTATACGACACAAAGCAGGGCATCATCGGTCAGAACATCTATAGTCAAGTCGACCTCCACGCGAAGTACGGAGGTGTCGTACCTGAATTGGCGTCTCGCGATCACATCCAAAAAACCTTGCCGTTGATTCATCAAACGATTGCGGATTCCGAGCTCAAGATCGACGAAATAGACGGTATCGCTTACACCTCTGGACCAGGTTTGACACCCGCGCTAATGGTAGGCGCTACTTTAGGTCGTGCGCTTGCGTGGTCGCTAGATGTACCTGCAATCTCGGTGCACCACATGGAAGCCCACCTGTTAGCAACTCTGCTCGCACCTTCGAAGCCTCAGCTCCCTTTTATCGCGTTACTCGTTTCGGGAGGCCACACGATGCTCGTTAAGGTCGGTGATCTGGGCGACTATGAGATACTCGGTGAGTCGGTAGATGATGCCGCAGGTGAAGCATTCGACAAGACGGCGAAACTGTTAGGTTTAGGCTATCCTGGAGGTCCAGAAATCGCGCACCTTGCCGAGAAAGGCTCTCCCGGCGTGTTTACTTTCCCGCGTCCGATGACCGATCGGCCTGGATTAGACTTTAGTTTCAGCGGTCTCAAAACCGCCGTTCAAACAGCAGTTAACGCAGTCGATGAACTCGACGTTCAAACTCGTGCAGACATCGCTCTTGCACTCGAAGATGCAATTGTGAGCACATTGTTTATTAAGTGTCGACGCGCACTTGAAACCCACGGTATCTATCAATTGGTGTTGGCGGGTGGTGTTGCAGCCAATCAAAGTCTGCGAGCGCGAATGAAGAGGCTAGACGCGAGCGTGCACTATCCACCTATTTCGCTTTGCACGGACAACGGAGCGATGATCGCCTATGCCGGTCACGAACGTCTCCGGCGAGGATTGTCAACCGGACTGGCGGTCGACTGCAGAGCACGATGGTCTATCGAAGAGATCTAATGAACGGAATAACTCTAAGTGATTAGAGTTCCAACACCCCCGTCTGTAAAGACCTCCAACAGTGTCGCGTGAGGTACACGACCATCGATGATGTGAGCTGCTCCAACGCCACTCTCTACCGCCGATAACGCGCACTCGGTCTTCGGGAGCATTCCTCCTTCAATCGTGCCTTCCTTTATTAAAGCGTTGACTCGCTCTCGAGTGACCGTTGCTAGTGTATTTCCGTTTTCGTCGAGTAACCCGGGGGTATTCGTTAGCAAGATTAGCTTTGCAGCCTGCAACTGAGTCGCAACTGCCCCCGCTACAACATCCGCATTGATGTTGTACGAAGCACCTTCGGGTCCGACCCCTACGGGAGCGATGACCGGGATAAAACCACTATCCTCTAATACTTGTAAAACTTTAGTGTCAACCGCGTCGACGGTTCCGACATGACCTAAATCGATGATTTCCGGAGGGTTGTAGTTCCCAGCCTCCGGTTCTATCGTCATTTTCGTTGCGCTAATCAGATTGCCATCTTTACCAGTCAATCCGATCGCTCGCCCACCATGCGCATTGATGATTGAGACGATCTGCGGGTTCAACAATCCGCCCAACACCATCTGCACGACGTCCATTGTTCGCGCATCGGTAACTCGCATACCGTCGACAAACTTGGTCGGGATCTCGAGTTCGTCTAACAATTCACCTATCTGGGGACCGCCGCCGTGCACAACAACAGGATTGATCCCAACTAACTTGAGTAGTACGATGTCTCGAGCGAAAGCATGCTTTAGTTCGTCGTCAACCATGGCATTTCCGCCATACTTGACAACGACCGTTGCCCCTTGAAATCTTTGAATATACGGTAACGCTTCCTCGAGGATTCGAAACGTCACCGCATAGTTGCGGTTCATAGCCACGCCTGAAGCGCCAAGTCCGGTTCGATGCGCTCTAATTCTCGTTTGAAAAGTTGCTTGATTCGCGTAAGCGCGACTTCAGATTTAGCTTCAAACCTGAGTGAGAGCTTGGGGCTGGTGTTTGATGCTCGAACTAGCCCCCAACCGTCTGCGAAGTCAATTCGAACGCCGTCGGTGTTGTCTGACTCGCCGCCATTGAAGGACGCGCACCGCGTTAGATGGTCAATGATTTTGAACTTTCGGTGGTCCTCAACCGGAATCAAAATCTCCGGAGTTGCGGGAAGCCTTGCAATGTTGCTAAACAGCTCACTCGCGTTCGCACCCATACTGACAAGTTCAAGGAAGCGTGTTCCGGCATATGCGGCGTCGTCTATTGCATACCATCGATCTGGGAAACAGAAGTGTCCACTAAACTCGCCCCCTAGCACCGCATCGTGTTGACAAACGTGCTGTTTGATATTCGTGTGCCCGGTCGGTGATACCACTGCGTTCCCGCCGTTCTCAGCGACCGCTTTTCGCACACTAAGACCGCACTTCACGTCAATAACAACCGCGCTCGCTGGATTACGCGCTAACACGTCTCGCGCGAACAACGCCAATAAACGATCCGCCCACACGTTTTCTCCGGTTTCAGTGACAATGCCGACCCGATCGCCGTCCCCATCGAACGCAATGCCGGCATCCGCCCGCAGTTCGACAACCGCTTTGCGCAGATCATTCAGATTAGTCGGAACTGCAGGGTCAGGGTGGTGGTTTGGAAATGTGCTGTCGACTTCCTCGTAAAGCATGACCACTTCGCATCCTATCGCCTCGAATAGTTGTCTTGACAACACACCCGATACACCGTTACCACAGTCAATTACGACCCGCAGCGGTTTTGCCAGCTTAATCTGATCAGCGACCTCGGTGACATATTCATCCACGATCTTTCGAGCGTGAAGAGCACCACCGTGACATGACCCCAAGTTGCCACACGTGACTCGATCATAGAGCTGCGTCAGCTGGCTTCCTGAAAACGGCAGATGACCAATCGCAAATTTCAGACCGTTATATGACGCTGGATTATGTGAGCCTGTGACGATGATCGCAGCCCCCGCATTGTGCTTGAACGCGCCGAAATGCACCAACGGCGTTGGTACTAATCCAAAATCGATGACATCGACGCCACTGTAACACAGCCCTTGCGCCAATGCATCCAGAAACCCTGCGCTTGAGGCACGACCATCACGACCCACCGCTACGGTGTGATTGTCAGTCCGATCTCGCAATTCCGAGCCAAACGCGCGACCAATCGCGTGAACAATTTCTGGAGATAGATTTTCGCCGACTAGACCACGGACGTCGTAGGCGCGAAAAATGCTCGCCTCAATTGTTGGCAGCGTTTCACCGATACCAACTTCCGTCGCCGTCCCCATGGCGTTCAGCGAGGAGAACCGTTGAATTTCGAGTTCTTCCTCTCTCGTGTGAGTAATCCGAGTGTTTCACTCACAATGCGCTCCGCAACAACATCCTTGCTTGCGTACGGAATCTCCACTTCCCCACCATCGTGGATCAGCGTAACTCGATTTTCAAGACTATCAAAGCCAATCGCACGGTCCGACACATCATTTACAACGATCACATCAAGCCTTTTACGGAGACGTTTTTCGCGAGCGTGCTGGAGGATGTCGTTGGTTTCTGCCGCGAAGCCAACCATAAACGGTCTATGCTCAAGTTTGGTTACAGAGGCGACCACATCTACCGTTTCCTCAAGCTCAAGCGACCACTGCTCCTCGGTAGCTTTCTGAGATTTCTTTATTTTTTCGTCATGTGAAATACTAGGTTTGTAGTCGGCGACTGCTGCAACGGCAAACATCACATCACAGTTACCCAGCCGATCATGAACTGCATCGTGCATTTCCGCCGCAGACTCGACGTCAATTCGATGCACGCCGGGTGGGGTATCGAGCGACACTGGTCCACTTACTAGCGTGACTTCGGCTCCTGTCGCTCGCGCTGCTGACGCGACGGCGAAGCCCTGACGACCCGAACTTGCATTTGTTAGGTAACGTACCGGATCAATTCGTTCACGCGTCGGACCGGCGGTAACGAGCACGTTAATCCCTTCTGCTGAACCTCTTACATCGGGCGAAGGCGTATTTGAATGTGCCAAAACAGCTTCCACGGCCGTAACGATTTCATGTGGTTCTGACATACGACCAGGACCAGTTTCACCACACGCCTGATCGCCGGAATTCGGTCCGACTACTTGAACGCCACTCTCACGTAATTGCCTTAGATTGCGTTGCGTCGGGTAATGACGATACATCTCCTGGTTCATCGCGGGCGCCAACAAGACAGGTGCTTGAGTGGCAGCATAGATCGTAGTTAATAAATCATCCGCAATACCATGCGTAATCTTCGCGATTACATTTGCCGTCGCAGGTGCGATAACGATCGCGTCCGCCACCCGGGCCAGCTCAATATGCCCCATGGCGCGTTCCGCATCCTCGTCCCACAGGGATTGTCTTAATTTTTCACCTGAAACAGCAGTCAATGTGGTATTCGTGACGAAATGTGAAGCTGCGCTAGTTAGCACCGGAATGACACGATAGCCGGACGCTATAAACTGTCGAATAAGCTCAGGAGCCTTGTAAGCTGCAATGCCCCCGGTGATGCCTAAGACGATCGTTTGTTGCGCCATTTCTCCGCCAGCATGTCACCCAAACCCCGTCATTTGGGCAATATATTCCACGTTGTCAAAAATATCAATGAATTATGACCAGAGCGACGCACCAACGGCTCATCTCGTAAATTTCAAATAGCTACTAAATTGGGGAATTATGTACCGAACTTGACATAGAAATATCAATATACAGATAATCAGTTTTCTTCATATGCTTTCCCGATGCCGGCCACCTATCGGAACGTCACGCATCGACTGCTGCCAGTCACGCGCAGCACAGGCAAGCAGCTGGAGGATCTAGCCTCGAGCTGTCGCTGGGTCTGGAATTACTTCCTCGCCAAGAATCGAGCCGATTATCAGTTTGACCAGTGTTTTGAGGAGACGTACCGCATCAAGCCAACCCCGCCCAAGAATCCCACGAGTTTCTTTTCGCTGGGGAAAGCGTTCACGCAGCTTCGTCGTGAGTTGCCCTGGCTCCAAGTGCATTCGTTCGCCATCACGCGTTATACCTTGAAACACCAGGCGGACGCCTGGCATCGCTACTTTAACGACCCCACGTCGGGTCGGCCGCGCTTCAAAAGTCGCGCGGCAGACCGGGACGGCTTTACTATCCCGGACAAAGTTCGCATTCAGTCGAGTTCGCTATACATCCCGAAAATCGGTTGGTGCAAGCTCCGTCGTAAAGGAGGCAATCCCTATCCGGATGGCAAGCCGAAACAGGTGCGTGTGTTCAGACGACATGGCAAGTGGTATGCCGTGATCGCGTATGACATCGTCGCACCTGAGCAAGTCGATGATGGACGCGTGATCGGGGTTGACATGAACGTCGGTCAAGTGGCGACCAGCAACCACGAGTTGATCTGCCGCGAACGTGATGAGCTAGAACGCGAGCGGTTGCGGCTATTGGCGATCAAGCGGCGGCGTTATCAACGCCAAGTCGCGCGGCGGCAACTAGGCAGCAATCGACGGCGCAAGGCGAAGCGACGACTCGCTAAAGTCAGCCGGAAAATTGGTAATAAGCGCAATCGGTGGGCGCATGACACATCCCGTCATATCGCCGACCAAGCCTATACGGTGGCTGTTGAAGCGTTGCGCGTCAAACAGATGACCAAATCCGCGAAAGGATTGGTTGATTCGCCTGGGCGTCACGTGAAACAGAAGGCTGGCTTGAATCGGGTGATCTTGGACACGGGTTGGAGTCAGTTACGCACGATGTTGGCGTACAAGGCCGGCAACGTCATCGAGGTGGATCCGCGTTACACTTCACAAACATGCCATGTCTGCTGGCATGTCGATGCGAAAAGTCGACGAACGCAGGCGGAATTCAAGTGTGTCCAATGCGGACACGAGTCAAACGCAGATATCAATGCTGCATTGAACATCAAGGCGTCCGCGATTGGCGCATCTGCACGTGGGAGGGTTGAACTGTTGGGTTGCCCGATGATCCGTGAAATGGGTACTAAAACTGCACATGTCTAGTTTAGTACATAAGTCCCCTAATTTCACAAATGTGCGATTTCGGTTTGCGCATCGCCCATGATTTCAGTTTAATTCACGCCTCAATCTAAATCTCGACTGTCATGTCTCGAGTATGTCAGGTCACAGGAAAAAAACCTATGACCGGAAACAACGTCTCTCACGCCAAGAATCGCACAAAGCGACGATTTAACCCAAATCTTCACACGCATCGTTTTTGGGTTGACAGCGAAAATCGCTATGTGAAGCTCACGTTGTCAAAAGCAGGTATGCGCATCGTTGACAAGAAAGGAATCGATGCGGTATTGACAGATTTACGAAATCAGGGAGTTAAAGTCTGATGGCTAGTAAACGCGAAAAGGTCAAGTTGGAATCGAGCGCCGGAACGGGACACTTTTACACAACAGACAAGAACAAACAGAATACCCCGGGAAAGCTCGAGATGCGAAAATACGATCCGGTCGCACGTAAGCACGTTATCTACAACGAAACTCGGCTTAAATAAACCATACCCGAACTCCCTGAGGTCGAGACAACTAGGCGCGGCATCGCACGCGCACTTGTCGGATATCAGCTAGAAGACCTCGAGATTCGCGAGAACAGATTTCGCTGGCCAGTCGATTTACCCGCCAACGATATTGTTGGGCAAAAACTCAATTACGTTGATCGTCGCGGGAAATATCTCTTACTATCGTTCGACCACGGCGTCTTACTGCTTCACTTAGGTATGAGCGGACACCTAAGGGTGGTGCGTCCGCATACTGAGCTACTACCGCATGACCACATCGACTTCCATTTTCAAGGCGACCGGGTTCTACGTTTCAACGATCCCCGTCGTTTTGGTAGCGTACACTGGTGTGAACAGAATGCCCTTGAGCACCCGCTACTCATTGACCTCGGCGTCGAACCGCTGAGCGACGAGTTTGACGGCGCTTTGCTCTACCAACAATCCCGTCAACGGAAGTCACCCGTTAAGAACTTCATCATGGACGCTCATATTGTCGTAGGCGTAGGCAATATCTACGCTAATGAAGCCTTATTCCTTGCACGGATCAGACCTACAACACGCGCAGGATCGATTTCCAAATTACGATACGAACGTCTAGCGGATGCGATCAAGAGGATCCTGCGACGAGCGATCGATGCCGGCGGTACTACGCTTCGTGATTTCGTCGGATTCGATGGCCAGCCCGGCTACTTCGCTTTGGAACTCGATGTATATGGCCGTGCGGGTAAGCCCTGTGTTCAGTGCGAGAAAGAACTAATGGGAATCGTGCTGGGACAGCGTCAAACCGTATTCTGCCCGAACTGTCAGCGCCGCTAATTGGAGCCTAGTTACCGGTAATAGTCGACCACACACGGCGCTACGAACGCCGACACGTCGCCTCCAAAAGACGCAATTTCTCGCACTCGAGTAGAAGAGACGTGAGACCATTCATTCGACGTGGGCAATAACACGTATTCGATTGACGGATCCAACGCCTGGTTCATCTCAAGCATTTGGAACTCGTAGTCGTAGTCCGTTACCGTGCGCAACCCACGTAGGACGAATGTAGTACCGTGTTCACGTACGAATTCCACCAGCAGCGTATTGAATCCTTCGACTGATACGCGACTGCCAAACTCTTTTAGCGCCTCTCGACAGAGCTCGATACGATCATGCAATTCAATATCAGGATCCTTATCGGCAGACGTACCTATTGCAACGACAACGTGATCGAATAGCTTTAGGCCGCGCTCAACGATATTTGCGTGCCCAAAAGTGATCGGATTAAAACTGCCAGGATAGACAACCGTGGACACGCCTGAGACTTCTGCTGACTAAAAGAAGCAACGGATTGTAGCGGTAGCTTTCAGCTATGACGGTCATTGAGTGGGTCGTCTAAAGAGCTGAATCCTTACCTCGCCGATTTCCTTGGATTTCCATTCGTCTAATGGACAAGAAACGGCGTCGCCACGTGAAGCGCTCTCGACATAAACGATGCCGCTATCCGAAAGATGTGCGCTTATCACGCCTAGTAGGCGTCGATAGTCTCGAATCGCGTGGAACGGCGGGTCAAGAAAGACGATATCCCACGGTGTGCGGTTTCGTTCTAACCACTTCACCGCGTTCGCTTCGATGACCGCCGCTTGAGCTGCTACCAGATCAAACTGCTGACACGTCTCTCGTAGCTTCACTAAGGTTCGGCGATCGTTTTCGACAAATGTCGCGTGGTGAGCGCCACGCGAAAGCGACTCAAACCCTAGTATCCCTGTCCCGGCGTAGAGATCAAGCACCTGACAGCCACGAACTCGATCGCCAAGCCAGTTAAATAAGGTTTCACGCAGTCGGTTAGGCGTGGGTCGTAGCTGAGGTCGGGTGGCAACAGAAACACGGCGTCCGCGCCACTCACCCGCAATAATTCGCACATGCCCAGCGTGGTTACGTCGACCTCGCCGCCACCTTCCGTCTAACGACTCACGTCGTTTCACATCCGCCATTAGCTCATTCACCCAGATTCGAGATTCGCTTGAACGAACAACACAACCATGCCAAAAGGAAGAGCATCCTTGCGCGGTTTAGTAGAGCATTGGCCAAAACTAGATCACAATTTGGCAACGGCATCAGCTCGCTGCTGTTGGGCAGGAGGCAACTCGATGAGGGTATATTAGAAGAGCTGCGAACACAACTGCTGATTTCCGATGTAGGCGTCGCCGCCACTGATCGCTTGCTTGACAATCTAAGTCGCGCGATTCGGCGAAGGAAACTCCAAGACGGCGAAACTGCAATACAAGCGTTGCGCGTCGACATTGAGAACACCGTCGAACCACTACAAAAGCAATTCAAACCCTCGGCATCGCGTCCCTTCGTTATTCTGGTCGTTGGCGTAAATGGTGTAGGCAAGACCACAACGATCGGTAAATTGAGTCACTACCTGCAAGAACAGGGACATTCGGTTTTACTGGCAGCCGGGGACACCTATCGAGCCGCCGCTATCGAACAGTTGCAGGCGTGGGGGCAACGTACGGGCGTACCCGTGATATCCCAACGCCCTGGTGCGGATAGTGCCTCGGTGATTTTCGACGCCGTCGAAGCCGCCGGGGCTCGTGGAACTGACATCGTCATTGCTGACACCGCTGGGCGATTGCAGAACAAGTCGAACTTGATGGCCGAACTCTCAAAAATTCGTCGTGTGCTTCAAAGATATGACCCGGCAGCACCCCACGAAACATTGCTAGTCTTGGATGCAAACATTGGGCAAAACGCGATTGCGCAAGTGCATGAATTCAAGGATGCCGCCGGGGTGAGTGGACTGATAGTAACTAAATTGGATGGGTCCGCAAAGGCTGGCGTGATCTTAGCAATCGCCGAAGAAAACCCGTTGCCACTGTATTTCGTCGGACTCGGGGAAGCACATGAGGACCTTCACCCGTTCAATGCGCGCGCCTACGTCGACGGTTTGTTCGTCTCTTGAAGATTATTGAGTTCAATGGTGTCGACCATGTGTTTCCAGACGGCACCATGCCCCTGCAGAACATTTCTCTTTCGATCGAGGAGGGAGCCCTTCACTTCATCGTCGGGCCGTCCGGGTCTGGAAAGACAACGCTCCTTAATCTACTCCTCGGACTATATCAGCCAGCTGTCGGTGAGATTTGGGTCAACGAATGCAATATTTGCATTCTGTCCGAACGTCAGCTCACGCTATATCGCCAACACCTCGGTGCCATTTTCCAGCAGAATAATCTGATTCCACATCGAACGGTATTTGAAAACGTCGCGATGAGGTTGTGGTTACGGGGCACGGAACGAAAGGAAGTTCATCAACGTGTGGTAACCGTACTGGGTGAGGTAGGTTTGAGGGGATTCGAGGATGTGCTGCCTCTACACCTATCAAGCGGGGATCAGCAGCGCGTTGCGATTGCAAGAGCCTTGATTACTAGACCTCGCATCATCGTGGCTGATGAGCCGACCGGCAACTTGGATCGCCAACTGGCCGGTAGCGTAACAGAATTACTCAAGCTTCAGACTACGCTTGGAGTCGCGGTAATCATGGTTTCCCACGACGAAGAATTGACCAAATATGCAGACACCACCAGCCGGCTTGAGCCCGCACCGAATACCCTCGGCGCGAGCACGTTGATGTAGAAATGTTCGACCGAAACCCAATGCCTTGGCCGCGCACGAAACGGAACCGGCGCGCATGGATTCGTGATCACGTGCGGTTCTGCAAAGAAGCGCTGCGTCACATGCTTCTTCATGTGGTCATGACTTTTTTCGTCATGTTGTTAATTGGTGTCTCGATTGCCTTGCCTTCTGGGCTGTGGGTGATTCGCGACTACTTGAGCTACGCAGATTTGGCTTGGCCAACTGAGCGCGGATTCAATACGTTTTTTCGTAACGATGCATCCGAGACACAAATTAGTTCGACGGCTCAGACTATCAGAAACCATGGGTTTGTAAGTGAAGCGTTCCTGATCCCCAAAAACGTGGCGCTTCAAGAATTCCTGACCGCTGCTGATTTACCTGATCTCACTGATCGGATGCCTGAAAATCCACTTCCACACACGTTAACCGTTTTCGTAAAAGAGAACATCCAGGTTCACGAAATCGAAACACTGACAGATTTCATTCGGCAGTTAGACACCGTAGATCAAGTGAGTTACGACACCCAGATCATTGTTCGTTTCAGCGCCATTCATACGATCTTTAATCGATTGCTGTGGGTCGTCGCAGGAACGTTTTGCCTTTTCGCGCTGTTCGTGTCAGCATCGGCTGTGCGTATTGCGATTGAATCACGATTTCATGAAATCCGCATCCTGCACGTGATCGGCAGCCCCAGACGAATCACACGAGGGCCTTTCCTCTGGTGTGGGTTTATGTACGGCGCGCTAGGTGGCATTTTGGCGGCTGTGCTCCTGACTCTCGTGCTGATTTACGTCGAGGAACCGTTGGGCACTTTAACAGCTAGTTATGGCGTTAGACGTGACCTACAAAATCTCGATTGGTCGTTCGTCGGGATTGTCTGTTCCGTGGGAGCGCTACTTGGTTTAAGTAGTGCGCTCTACTCGACTTCGCGCCACCTTCAGCGTGTCACACGGAACTGGGAAATCTAGTTAGATTGCTAAATCTCTCGAACGCTATGGATGTTCACCATACCATACCCGAAGTGCCCAAGAATTCAACGTCCCTACATCAGTTTCAGCTGCGTCGACGATATGGAGTGTCCAAATGCCACGTGGCGACTCGCCGTAGAACGCATTGCTGAGCAAACGCCAATCTAAACTGATATTCCCCGCCAAAACTTCGTTGAAAACGGGATTTAAGATGCTCTGTGTGCCTGATGGAGACGTCAATTGAATACTCAGATCGACTAGATTTTCGTGCGAACCCGCAATATGAAGCTGAATCGCTTCGACATTCGATCCTGCGGGTAAATCGAGGTTGAGCTGCTGTTCGATGCCGGAACCATCGTGATCGGGAATCTGTAATCCGTCTGATGAAGTGGTAAACCAGTCAGAACGTATTTGAGTGCCAAGGCTATCCGGCTCATAGTCTTCCCTTATCAGCGCAATTGCAGCGTCGACATCAACAACGCCGAAACCAAAGTGATTGTGAAAGTCAAATCCTGCAGCATTGGTAACCCAATCTTGAGAAATCGTCACCAATTGATCGCCAATCATCACACGCACATCGGTTCTCGGATTCAGCAGTCCTCCGGGACGCCGCGCAGTTCGAGCCAGAATGTGCTTGACATCACGCCATGTGAGAGTGGGTTCCACCTCAAGCAATAGCGCAACGACGCCACTCACGTGGGGTGCTGCCGCAGAAGTCCCGTTGAAGGTACTGGAATAGTCGCCAAATGGGTCCGCATTCTCATTTGACGCGATTCCTCGAGAGCCACGAGAGCTATAACCACGACTTCGACCGAACTGGTCCGTGGTGATTGTCGCGGGTTCTCGAACGCCGTACTCACCCGCTGGAGCAGAAATCCAAAGGTTGCTTCCGACACTTGAATACGAAGCCCTAGCTCCCGCAGCATTCAGTGCGCCCACGGCGATTACGTACGGTAGGTTGTTTAAACGGTCCCCATTTGAGCTATTGCAACCAACGGTAGGATGGACTTGGTGCATGAAGTGGGTGCATAAGCGGAACCCGTTTCCAGCCGCTTTGACATAAATAGCTCCGAGACCGTCCCGTAATTCCGACGTGCCGTATCGCAGAATGCCATCCGCGAGCTCGTAATACTGAGAACCGAGAGAGCCAAAGCTCATGTTGAATACGTCAATCTGTTGGGAATTTGGCGCGTCCGCACTCCCGCCTAGAGCGTCTTCGAGGCAGCACTGTTCAACCAAATAATTGAATCCGAATAGGCTCGCATCGGGTGCTACGCCTCGCAGACCTAATCCATTTTCGGCGTGTGCGCCAATAATTCCTGCCACACTTGTCCCGTGGTCGCCCCGAGAGCCAGGGAAATAGGGATCAGAGGCATCTGCGTTGTACCAAGACTCCGTTTCTTCAGCGTTGATCTTGAAATTGAATGAACCTTCTTGAACAACGTTCTCTGCCAAGTCAGGATGACAAATCTCCAGTCCCGTATCAACGACTGCGACGTTGACACCTTTTCCGGTTGGCTCACCTGTCGCGAGCACGTCATTCATACGCAAATCCTCTGCCGCTTCTCCGCCGTTCTCGGCAAACGCAGTTTGACCAACATTACGTAAAGGCCACTGACTCTCGAACAAGGGATCACCGCCCTCCGACGATCGCACCCGATTTGGCGCAATACAACGCGTCAAAATCTCACCTGTCGCATTCAGCGTAAATCCACGAGTGTGTCGATTGGGAAGTGCGCCTTCGAAACGCTCCTCCGGTGGCGGGGTAACCGATGCTTCGACCCAATACGTCTCGTTTGGAGTGTATTTACGCAAATCAAGAGTGACGTCCGTATGAAAACTTGACCGTGCATCAATTGGCGGAACTTCAATCTCAATTTGCTCTATTGCGGTACGATCAAGCTCTCCCGGTCGAGCTAAACGATAGCTCCCAACATAGCCGTTTGTAGCCGAAGAGCTTGCCGCACCCCGATTTATCACGCGGACCTCAATCGTGGCTGATTCTTGATTAAAACTCGCACTAGCCCTGACGAAGAGGTCGCCTCCTCCTAATTTATCCGCCTTTGTAAGAGGTGCGTCTAGGTTATCTTCAACCGCGATTGTCACAGTCGATGGAACGCCTGCGGACGTCGCTACCGAGAATTCGGCCATTCGAATGGTGAGCGATTCCGTATCTTCAGGTAACCAGTCATCGAGTGCACGCAATCTGGTAGTTGCCCGTAACTGGTTCGGACTGAAGGAGAGCACATCGTCATCTATTTCGAAGTCAAGATTACGTGTTGCAGTACCATCAAAACGCAGACTGACCGAAACATTCCTATTAACTTGTGGGGTTAGATCAACCCAGATGTCAACTTCATTTGAACGCCCCTCGACTAGCTGGGTCTCCGCTGCTGTGATGGTGGCCATAACAGGAGTTAGCGGCGGAACTGGGTCTGGACCGTTACTCGAACTTGACGACCCACATCCGTTGGGTAGCAGAAGTGCGACGATTCCCATACATATGACTGCAACCGCGCGCCACGATGCAAGACCGTTAGGACTCGATATCAAAGGGGAAACATTTTTGGCCGTTTGAGCTGAAGTTCCGCTCGTTCGACGCGTTGATCGGCTTGCAGCCGCTTTACGGTCCCGATAGGATCCCGATCAGCCTGAAGCCAGATGATTGAGTAACCGAGACCAGGATATTGCTTAGCTTTGATGGCATCGACCTCGTCTGCCACGACTTCAAGTTGCTTAGGATTGGAGAGCGTGACGAGAACTCGATTGTCGACTTCAAAAAACTTACTCGAACGTGTTTCGAATACAACCCAAGGCTTGCTACGTGTCGTCTGGTACCAGTCGCTGCGTGTGAGCACCCCTTCATATGCAGCGGTAAAACGAACCAGTTCGCCTTTCCGTTCGACCGAAAGTTCCGCTCCGGAGGGAGTCGTAATAGGTTTCGCCAGTGCGCTTTCAGATACCTGTAGAAGCGTCTTATCAGTGTGAGGAATCTCGGCTAGCACAGAGGACTGAGCGATTGCCGGAACCGAGCACAGCATGAGCGAGAAGCCAATCCACCCAATGCTCCATTTGCAAGTGAATGCCTTGACTCGCCTACGCCGCGACGCTCGCTTCTGCCACATAGACTATGCTCTCGTCAGGTTTCTGCATCCAGATGAACGCCGCGCGACGATTCGGATCGGGTTGTTCCGCCAATTCAACTCCATGTACGGCAACCAAGTCATAGCACCAACACGGATTGGTGAATTTCAGATCGAGTTTGCCGCTCAAGCCCCACGCGTCGCCGAAATAGGACTCTAGAACGGTTCCCGCATATGCCATCGTCATTCGACCGCCTACTACGACGCGCTGAAAACCGAGTTCCTTTGCTGCCTCGTCGTCGGTATGGTAGTTTGCGTTACCGTGAAAGAAGACGCCGCACATTTCTTTCGTGATTGTCGTTTCCAGTCCTCCAAAGCGAGTACCTTCTGGAACAACGAACTTCCGCGCTCCGGGTTTTTTCGTCGGATCACGTAATTCGACACTTTCGCCACTAATCCGTTCGCATAGAAAGCTCTGATGGTGGTGGGTTCGAATCACTAACTCGTCACTGTCATTCGACATATCCACCCGATATTTCACAACCTGGCGGTCGCGTTTGATGTAAATATCGGTGATTTCGCCCGACACGTTATAGGCATAGTTCGCTCGAAGGGGTTTGTGTAATTCCCATTCCTGACGCATCCATAGATGACCGATCTGGTAAGGGAACGCAATCTCGCGAAAGTAGTCATTGTCGATGCCTGTCGCGATCATTGCTGGGATACACCCATTCGGGTCCTCGTCAAGATTGAGACCAGTAAAGAAATCGGTCAACGTGGGTTCGTCGATCGTAAAACGATGGTTCGACAACGATTTACCTACATACGGATCTGCCATGACTCTCTCATGTCGTTAATATCAAATCGTCTGAATTATCCTTCGAGTAACCTAACTTTCACGTCCGCACTACAGTCATCGTATGTCGCATCGATCATCACCAGTATTTAAGCGACTTCAAGCGCTCTGTGTCGTCTTATTGCTGCTTCTCTCTAACCCTTCTATCCTCAATGGGCAACTCGCGTCACCGCTCTATAGAAACCCACACGTACCTATGGTCGTTAACACTGTGGATGGCGCAACGATACATTTGAAAACTGTCATGGTGTCAAACCCAGAGGACCTCCGACAGGGATTGATGCACGTCAGGCACCTTCCGACAAATGTGACGATGCTATTCCTCTATGAACGACCGCAGACGGCGTCTATGTGGATGAAGAACACTCGAATCCCACTCGACATGTGGTGGGTAGACACGAATTCAACGATCCGCCACATCGAGCACCACACGACTCCCCACTCGCTGGAGTCCATCTCGTATCCTCGACCTGTACGTGCAGTTGTAGAAATCAATGCTGGCTTAAGCCGATTACTCGGTATATCGGTAGGCTCGAAAATCGAAATCGTCGACCCGTGATGCGTGATACAAATGGCACGGTACGTGTGTGAGTATGGACTCGGTCGCAACCCCACGAGTCGTCTTAAAATGAGGTCGCGCCTACTAGCAACTACGTACATCACTGGCTTGATATACGCGACTCATTTCCTCCGGATCGACCTGCAACGCAGGCGTGATATCGCCAACGGGCGATCTTCGCAAAAGACGCTAGGTTGGAGGCAACTCCATCTGCCAACTCATTTCAGGTCGTGATTAAGAAAACGATTCACGATGACTCGTTACCGCTCCATCCTCGCACTTGGGGTTGGTGGATACTCATCGGTGTCGTCAGGTTGCTATTTCAAGCTATATCGATTGACACGTCGCGGCTTTGGGGACAAAAAATCGCCCACTTATTGAGACGGGTCAGTCCTCGGCGTTTCAACGTCATCCGACGCAATATTGAGCTGGTCTTCCCCGAGATGGATGTAAATTCACGCGAATCACTGGCGATTCGGAACTTAGAGGAGACCATAGCTGGGTATTTCGAAGCCGCTTACATACTCCTGCGCGGATACAGATCAATATCTGGAAACTACGAGATCCGAGGACGAGAGACGTTAGAAGCGGCGCTCGCGGGGGGGAAGAACGTGCTACTGATCGGTGCACACTTTACGTGTCTCGAAAGTTGCGGTTGTGCTATGGGTCTGGACGCACCGGTTGACATTGTTCATCGTCGACAGAACGCTGTCGTTGGCAATTACCTGATACTAAAACACCGAAAGAAAATCTACGCAAGCGTTATTGATCGTGACGATAGGAAAACACTGCTAGACGCATTTGCGGACACGACTCGACAAAGGATCATTTGGACGGCGCCAGATCAAGACATGGGTCACCAACGGTCGGTGTTTGTGCCTTTTCTCGGCGTCGAGAAAGCCGCGACACTCAAGGTATTCTCCCGCATCGCTGTGCGGTATGACATGGCAGCGGTATTCGTCGAATTCTCATATCAAGAAGAGAATCCAAATTGGATCGTTCATTACCATCCGATCGAGAACTTTCCGACTGGCGATCAAGTGGCTGACGCAACGACGTTAAACAAGATCATAGGTGAGGCAGTTCGTAGAAAACCAGAGCAGTATTACTGGATTCACCGACGTTTCAAATCACTCGAGGACGGCACCACGCGCAAGTATTGACGTCGATTTCCACGCTTGGATTGAGATCTCAGGATACGTACGTATGCCACTCAGGGTGGGCTTCGCGCTTTGCTCTCACCTGTTCAAAATACATCGCTTGCAGCTTCTCAGTGATTGGACCACGTCGTCCGTCCGCAATCTGACGATTGTCCAATTCCTGTATCGGCAGGACTTCCGCGGCTGTGCCGGTGAAGAATGCTTCGTCTGCTATATAAACCTCGTCGCGAGTGATATTGCGTTCGGTGACAATATACCCCGACTCACGCGCAAACGTAATGATCGTATCTCTCGTCAATCCAGGTAAACAGGAGGTAAGCTGTGGCGTATAAATCTCGCCGTCCTTTACGACAAAGACGTTCTCACCACTTCCTTCTGCCACATACCCTTCGTTATCGAGCAAGAGCGCTTCGTCGTACCCTCCATCCTGAGCTTCCGACAGTGCAAGTATTGAGTTGATGTAGTTTCCCGTAGCTTTTGCTTTGCACATGCTGATATTCACGTGGTGCCGCGTGTACGACGACGTGTGTACTCGGATCCCCTTCTCACGTGCTTCGGGATCCATGTAATCTGGCCACGGCCAACACGCGATTGCCACGTGAACCGAAAGACCTTCCGCACGTAGACCCATCTGTTCCGATCCCATAAAAACAATCGGTCGCACATATCCTTCATCTAATTCGTTGGCACGAATCACCTGAACCTGCGCTGCGTTGATTTCCTCTTGGCTGAATGGGATCTCAATGCGCAGGATGTGAGCGGAATCAAACAACCGTTGCGTATGGTCTAGCAGTCGAAAGACACACGGACCTCGATTAGTTGCGTAAGCTCGAACGCCTTCAAACACGCCCACGCCGTAATGTAGCGTAGAGGTGAGCACATGGACTTGCGCCGAACGCCAATCCCGTAGATCGCCATCCATCCAGATTTTTCCGTCTCGGTCGGCGAAATTCGACGCTAAATTCGTCATCTTATTACGGTATTGGATAAGCAGAAATTATCGCAATCGGTAACGTTGATAAGGGCTTCGATGTCCAAAGTGACATGGCATTCAAACGCTCTATCGCGATCAGACAACGGTTCCTCCCTGACTATCATTCACTTTATTCAGCCCACTGGTCCGGCTCTGTCGCATGATCCCCAGCACGACTGAAATGTTCCGGGCGCTTGTGAGCACGCCTTCAGTCAGTTGCGCCGATCTACAGATTGATCAAAGCAACATCGACGTAATTAATCATCTTGCTAACTGGCTAGATGATCTTGGCTTTGACGTCGTCGTCAAACCACTCGAATCCAATCACGAAAAAGCCAATTTACTTGCACGCAAAGGCAGTGGTGAAGGTGGATTAGTGTTCGCAGGGCACTCTGACACCGTCCCGTGCTTTGAATCGCAGTGGGATGTCAACCCATATGCCTTGACTGAAAAAGATGGTCGATTCTACGGACTTGGCACGTGCGACATGAAGGGCTTTTTTCCGCTTGCTCTAGCCGCATGTGCCGCAATTGATGACGCCAAGCTTGAAAAACCACTATGCGTAGCCGCTACATCTGACGAAGAGACTAGCATGGCAGGCGCGCGTGAATTAGAGGCGCTCGGTTTTCCAAAGGCCGATGCTGCGGTAATTGGCGAACCGACCGACCTCGTGCCAGCATACACCCATAAGGGCATAGCGTTAACCAAGGTCATCATCACAGGAGTCGCAGGTCACTCGTCTGACCCCGACGCAGGTGTGAATGCGCTTGATGTCATGCACCAAGTCATATCGAAATTGATCGAGTTTCGAAACGAATTGAAATCTAAGTACGCCAATGAAGCATTTGCCGTGCACTATCCAACGATGAATCTCGGTTGCCTACATGCAGGGGATGTGCCAAACCGGATTTGTGCACACGCCGAGTTGGAGTTTGATATTCGTCTACTCCCAAATATGAACGCGCAGCTTCTACTAGACGACATTCAACGCCGAGTTGCGGACATTGCCGCACACACGGGAGCAGAGATACGGGTTGAATCATGTTGCCCGATCGTTCCGCCATTCGAGACGAACACAAACGGCGATTTAATTCGCCACCTGTCAAACGTGACAAAACATGCGCCGGGAGGTGTCGCATTCGGTACCGAAGCGCCTTTTTATCAGGCGTTGGGAATGGAGACGGTCGTATTCGGTCCAGGATCCGTGAACCAAGCGCATCAACCAGACGAGTACATTAGCCTTGATCGTCTGAAGCCTACACAAGCTATTCTCGAAGATCTCATTCACACCTACTGCGCGACGCCCTAACGCCACTAGCATCGCTCATTCTGACATGGAATTCCATCGTTTTGCTCGTTGGTTTCGAGATTCGTCTCCGTACATCCGCGAACATCGAGGTAAAGTGTTCGTCATCCTCATGCCAGACGCCAGTTTGCAGCATGACCGTATCGAAAACATCGTAAGGGATTTGGCGTTACTTCATGTACTCGACATAAAGCAGGTATTGATCCTAGAAGCTTCTAAGGAGGACGCCACCTCTCGAATCAAGGCGATGAAAAGACTGTTTGCTCGTGGCCTACCTAGCAGTCGCTATCGCAATCAGGCAATCCCGGTGATTGAAGAAAACTACGTTTCCTCTAACGTGTCGCAGCAGAACCAAGGCACCTTGGGTTTGCAAGATCAACACCAGAAGCAGATTAATCGACTAGCACAAACACTCGATGCAGGCTCAATTGCGCTCATTGCGCCAACCATAAGTGACGCGATTAGCAACAAGGGGTACGAAACGACAGTCGATGACACCGTAGCTGCCGTTGCAGAAGCATTAGGCGCAGACAAACTAATCATTTTTCATGAACCAGCCTCCCTGGTCCACGATGCAGACGTAGTAAACAGCGATCTGTCAACTGATGCCTTTCAAAACATCCTTGACCATCAAGACCTTGGCGAGGCGACCGCGTATCGAATGCGCGCACTACTCCAAGCTTGCCGTCAGGGCGTAAACCGTGGACATATCGTGTCCTACGAGAACGACGGCGCGTTGCTAGCCGAACTGTTCACAGCAGATGGCTCTGGGACGCAGATTTCGACCGATGACTATCTAACAATCCGACGTGCGACTGACGGCGACACAGACGCGCTTCTCGCTCTAATCCAAGCTGATATCGACGAAGATCGGCTCATACCTCGAGATCGTGATTTGTTGAGGAGTGACTCAACGACGATCTTCCTTGCCGAACACGACAACGTTCCTGTCGGTTGCGTCGCGTTGTATTCACTCACTCAGGGAATGCAAGAGCTCGGAACTCTGCTCGCAGCACCAAAACACCGAGACCGTAATATCGGTAGTCGACTCCTGGGCCGAGCCGAAACGGAAGCACGAACCCGTGGCGCGAGTCATGTGTACGTCTTCACAAAACACGCTGTAGATTGGTTCACGCGTCACGACTACTTACCGGCGGCTTTGGACTCGCTCCCCGTCGCCACGCATGCCACCTACGATCGTGATCGCCAATCGACACTCTTGATAAAGGAACTCGCATGACCAAGAAACGTCCGTACTCCAGCATCATCGTCGATGGTGTCGAACAAGCCCCCAGTCGCGCAATGCTCTATCCTGTTGGGTTTAAACGGGAAGATTTTCAAAAGGCACAGATCGGCATCGCTTCGACGTGGAGCAATGTAACGCCATGCAATATGCATATCAACGGGCTCTCTGAGCACGCTGCCGCAGGAGTCGATGCCAATGGGGCCAAGAGCGTCGTCTTCAACACCATTACTGTTTCTGACGGTATATCCATGGGCACACCTGGTATGCGTTACTCGTTGGTCAGCCGCGAAGTAATCGCGGACTCCATCGAGACAGTGGTGGGAGCCCAAGGCTTCGACGGTCTCGTCGCTATCGGTGGATGTGATAAGAACATGCCAGCGTGTGCGATGGCTATGGCTCGACTCGATCGACCGTCAATATTCGTTTACGGTGGCACCATAAAGCCTGGTGCGAATCGACGTGACATCATCTCCGTATTTGAGGCGGTCGGGTCCCGTGCCGAAAATTTAATCTCGGCTAAAGAACTTCAAGAGGTCGAAGAAACTGCAATACCAGGTCCGGGTTCATGCGGCGGTATGTATACCGCCAACACCATGGCATCTGCAATTGAAGCACTAGGGTTAAGCCTGCCAAATTCATCATCTCAGGAAGCGGTCAGCGAGGAGAAAATCTCAGATTGCTATCGAGCGGGAAGTGCCGTTGCAGAATTGGTCGAGAAAGATCTAACTCCGTCGAAATTACTTACGCGGGAGTCATTCGAGAACGCAATTACGGTTGTAATCGCACTAGAAGGTTCCACGAATGCGGTTTTACACCTGTTGGCGATCGCTAGTGCAGCTGACATTCCCTTAGAACTTGACGACTTTTCGCGAATCGGGAAGCGAGTACCAGTCTTGGCAGATATGCGTCCTGCCGGTCAATATGCGATGTCTGAGTTGGTCGCCATCGGCGGCATTCAACCGCTTATGAAGTCCTTGTTGGACGAAGGACTCTTACACGGCGAGTGCATGACCGTCACTGGGAACACCCTTGCGGAGAACCTTGCCAACGTTGGTCCATATCCTGATGATCAGAAGATCATCCGACCCTTCAGTGATCCCATCAAACCAGATAGTCACCTCAGAATCTTGCGCGGCAATATCGCGTCGGGCGGATCCGTTGCCAAAATTACAGGTCACGAAGGTGAACGCTTCACCGGTTCAGCTCGTGTCTTTCACGGCGAAGAAGCAGGCATGGCCGCAATCATGGACGGTACCGTGAAGGACGGCGATGTCGTGGTCATTCGCTACGAAGGACCTCGAGGAGGACCTGGCATGCGTGAAATGCTCAGTCCTACAAGCGCGTTAAACGGTCGAGGTCTGGCAGGGAAAGTCGCACTAATCACTGACGGTCGATTCTCTGGTGGCTCGTCTGGATTCGTGGTCGGTCATGTCGTACCCGAAGCCTATGAGGGTGGCTTGATAGGACTAATCGAGGACGGCGACACTATCACGATTGATGCCGTTGAGAATGAGATCAATCTTGAAGTTTCAGATGGTAAACTTGCAGTCCGGCGTGACCGTTGGTCCGCACCGGACCCTTACGCATTGAAAGGCACGTTGGCTAAGTACGCCACATTGGTAACCAACGCAAGCGAAGGCGCAGTGACCGATAAGAACGTTCGGGTCTAGCTCGTATGTCGGTGGACGAAATCCACTAAATAGCGCACATGATCGACTGGTGTCTGCGGTACGATGCCATGGCCCAGATTGAAGATGTGACCTGGTCGACCTACTACGGAATCGAGGATCTCCGCTGCTTTAGTTTGAACGATTGCGCGGTCAGCGCAAAGTACTAACGGATCCAGATTCCCTTGAATAGCAATAGAGCCTAAGTCGTCCCACGCTTCTTTAAGTGTGACGCGCCAATCCAGAGCCAAAAAGTCAGGACCTGTCGATTGCATCTTATGCAATAGATGGCTATTGCCAACGGCGAAATAAATGATCGGTACACGTCCACCAATGCGACTCATCAAGCGCTTCACGTGAGACGCAACGTAATTCTCATAGTCCGCGCTTGACAGTGTGCCAACCCAGCTGTCGAAGATTTGAACCGCATCGACACCAGCATTCATCTGTAGTTCAACATAGTCACCCACTGCGGTCGTGAGCTTTTCCATGAGTTCATTCCATGCGGATAGGTTGCCGAACATGAGTTTCTTCGTCTTCGCGAAATCGCGTGAGCTCTTTCCTTCGATCACATAGCTAGCGAGCGTAAACGGCGCACCTGCAAAACCGATTAACGCGATGTCTTTAGGCAGATCTTGCAATATGTTGGCTACCGTCTGCTTTATATAACCGACACCTTCATCTGCCTGAACAACTCGAACACGCTCGACATCCCGAGCATCGTTAATTGGATTCGCGAAAACAGGTCCGATACCGGGTAAATAATCCAACTCGAACCCCATCGGTTCGAGCATCGGAAGTAGGTCGGCAAACATGATGGCAGCATCAACGTCCAAAATGCGCTGCGCGTCGAGTGTGACTTTGGCCGCGAGTTCCGGATTCTTAAAGAACGCCAAGCTCGGCGTGTCGCCTTTTACCTGGTGGTATTCCGGCATATAGCGACCAGCTTGCCGATTCAACCAAATCGGTGTATACGGTGTCCGTTCACCGCGACATGCGTCGAGAAATACGCTCAAGAATGAACTACACTCGTTAAATCCGACAGTTCCGCATCGTAGTCCACATCATCACGACCAAATCCAAAGATCCTAAGGAAGTCTTCAGCGAAGCCTTGTACATCTGCTAGTTCACCCAGATTCTGTTCGTTGATAGCCTGCCATCGTCGACGTACCTCGGTCTGAATGGCGTCCGCCATTTCAAAGTTGTCCATCCGGACGCGACCTTGTTCGTCGATACGTCGTGGTGACTCCCCATACAACTGTTCGCGGAATAACCGGTTAATGTGGGCGATACAGTCCTCGTGAGTACCCGCAGCCTTCATGACCTTGAAGAGTATTGAAAAATACAGAGGCACTACAGGAATTGCCGTACTCGCCTGCGTCACGACAGCTTTCAAAACCGCGACGAGCGCTTCGGCGCCTTTTCCTCCATATAGTTTGTTGAGTTCAACACAAGTGCGATCAAGGTCTTCCTTAGCTTGACCCAAGGTCCCACCACGATAGATCGGGTAGGTCAGTTCATTGCCTAAATAAGTGAACGCAATCGTCTTGAAATCATCGCTTAACACACCTTCGCCAGCACATCGATCGATCCAACGACGCCAGTCGTCTCCACCCATAACAGCAATCGTCGCGGCCGTCTCTTCTTCAGTAGCTGGTTCGAGGGAAACAGGCGTGAGGCGGCCGGTCCCTTTTAGTACATCGAGCGTGAGCGTACTCGCCTCGTAGGCTTCACCTAAAGGCTTAATCACCGAGCGATACCTTTCGCCAGAATCTGGGTGGACTCGAATCGGCGGCGCTAGGCTGTAAACCAATAAATCGATGGGAGCGTAGTTGGTTTTGAGTTCGTCGATCACCTGCTCTTTGATTTCGTGCGAAAACGCATCACCATCAAAGGTCACTGACCTCAATCCCGCTTCTTCGGCGAGGTGATCGAACGCGGCGTTGTTGTACCACCCAGCAGAAGCGGGTTTGTCGTTCTCTGGTGGTTTTTCGAAGGAAACACCAACCGTGTTAGCCCTATACCCAATTCCTGCAACGATTCTTGATGCCAGTCCGTAACCGCCTGAGCAACCGACCACAAGCGCTGACTTGCATCCCTCCGCATTACCGAGTGTACGTGTCAGATTTGTCTGTTCCTGAACGTTTGAAGCACACCCCAATGGATGGGATGTGGTGCAGATAAATCCGCGAATGCGAGGCTTTACGATCACACTTTAGTTCCTCAGGAATTGAGTTTTTATTGAACAGGCGCTAGCTTCAAAGTAGATGTTCCGTTAGGAACAGGGTCACCACATACCACCAATAATCTCGATTGGGTTTTTTACGAAATCCGTGACCTTCATCTTTGGCGAGCACATACCAAACCGGAATATCTCGCGACTGTAGTGCATTGACAATCTGCCGGCTCTCGGATGCCGGAACACGCGGGTCATTGAGACCTTGACCGATAAGCAATGGGGTTGAAATTCGCTCTACCTGATTCAATGGTGCGATCGACTCCAAAAATGCACGCATCTCTGGATTTCGCTCATCGCCGTATTCCGCTCGTCGCAGATCCCGTCGATAGTCTTGTGTATTTTCTAAAAACGTAACGAAGTTACTGATCCCGACGGTCTCCACACCAGCCTTCAATCGGTCGTTGAAATGGACAAGCGACGCCAACACCATGTAGCCGCCATACGAGCCGCCGATCACCCCTACTCGCGACGAGTCCATCGTATCGTCTGTCGCGATGAAATCCAACAATGCGCCAATGTCTCTCACCGAATCCTCGCGCAGGTAACCGTTATCGAGACCTAAGTAGGTCTTACCGTACCCGGAGGAACCTCGAACGTTGGGCACCCAAAGCGCGACGCCCAATTCATTCACGTAGAACTGGAATGTCGCTGAAAACCTCGGGCGATACTGCGACTCCGGACCACCGTGAATGTAGATAAGCACTGGATGGGGACCATCCGATTTAGGCTTGTAAACGAATACCGGAATTTGACGACCATCGAACGAAACATATTTCTTCAGCTCCGGGCTAGCCATCGATTGTGCAGGAAGTTCACCGAGCTCAGACTTGGTCCAACGCCTCAATGTCTGCGTCTCCAGGTCGAGAACGTACACATCGGTCTGAGAAGTCGCGGTTTGATACGAGAACGCAATCCGAGATCCATCGTGGTTGAACCGGATGCTCGACATATGCCCCAGCGGGAACTCCGGTAATGCAAGTTCCTCTCCGCTTACCAGATTGACTAAGTGAGTTTTGCTATAGCCAGCTTCATTTACAACGTACGCGAGCACGGTTCGATCTCGTGAGAGACGGAAAAACGAGACATTCCAATCAATCTTTGGTGATCGCGGGCCTACAGCTCCGGATTCAAGATCCAGTTCAAATATTCGTGCAAATTCACCATCGAGGTAGGACGTGAAATACACATGCTTACCTGACGCGCCGTAAGCCACGCTGCCAATGGAGATCGCTCCGTGTTCCGCGAGTAATCGTGTTCGTTCCAGGGTCGACAAATCCACTTCATAGAGCTCTGACTCAACGACGCTGACGTATCGTGAGATGAGAATCCGTTGTTCATCTGGCGACCAGTCTTCGACACTCCAACCAACGCCTTCTCCTTGTTGGACGACGACTCTCTTGCCGCCGAGATCTTGAATAAAGAGATCTGTGTCACGACCGTTCAGTTCTGTCGACGAATACGCGATCTTGGTGCCAGAAGGATTGAATGAAACACCCGTATACCGAGATTTGCCGTCCGTGAGTAAGTCGCTCACGCGGGAATTCAGTTCCATCCGAAACAGCTGGTAGCTCTCGCTTCCCCCAACGTCTTTGGAATAGATCAATAGATCCGGTTCTGCCAAGGGAGGCACCAAAGCGCCTCCAATTGGTTCTTGAGCGAACGTAATCTGCTCTCTCATACCGAGCGGCGAATTCACCAGATGAAGTTGACGCGTATCGCCAAACCGCGTCATGATTAACAAACTATCGCCAATCCAATTGACTACAGAAGCGGATCTGACATTTTGATACCGACTTACGTTCGTAGTCAGCGCTTCCGACACATCGGGTACAGCGGTAAGTTCCATCGCGACGGGCGGGTTAACGTAGAGCTCGTCAGCCGCACGGACCGAAGTGACGCACGCTAATCCAAGTAAAGTCGTTGCCAACAACCAACTCGTTTTGTGCAATGCAACGATTCGTCGATTCCTACTTGTAAACTCTGAGACCGCTTTCTTGCCTAACCGCATCGCACTATATTTATTGGTGGTCGTCAACGAAGTCTATTGATGATCTACTTGTAGTTTTGAGTCTTCCGTATCGAGCGTGCATTCAACGGAAGACTTGCGACGCGCGGTACCCCAAGTACCTCCGAATCCCAACTTTAACATTTGGACCTACCTTCCTCAGGACTTAGCTAAATGTCATTGGAAAAGACGATCGATGAAGCATGGGAAGACCGTGACTCCTTATCCGTTGATACAACCGGTACGACGCGTGATGCTGTGGAAGCCGCATTGGAGCAACTCGACCGCGGCGAAATACGTGTGGCCGAGAAGATCGCGGATCAGTGGGTTGTAAATCAGTGGGTCAAGAAAGCTGTACTGCTGAGTTTCTCGTTGAATCCGATGCGAACGATGTCTGGCGGACCGGACGGTACGCAGTGGTGGGACAAAGTTCCCGCCAAATTTAGCGGCTGGGACGAGCGTCGATTCGCAGCAGCTGGATTCCGTGCCGCGCCGACCGCCTACGTTCGTCATTCCGCTTATATTGCTCCAAACGTAGTCTTGATGCCCAGCTATATAAACCTAGGCGCATATGTAGATCGCGGAACCATGATTGACACGTGGGCTACTGTAGGGTCGTGCGCTCAAATCGGGAAAGACTGTCACATTTCAGGTGGGGCTGGAATCGGAGGTGTTCTTGAGCCATTGCAGGCCAATCCCGTCATCGTTGAAGACAACTGCTTTGTTGGGGCGCGCTCTGAGGTAGTCGAAGGCATCATCGTAGAGGAAGGGGCAGTTCTCTCGATGGGTGTGTTTATCGGCGCGTCAACAAAGATCATTGACCGCAGAACTGGTGAGATTCACACCGGTCGGGTCCCTGCGTATTCGGTCGTCGTGCCTGGCTCCCTGCCGCAAGGTAGTTACGAAAACGGCACTCCCAGACCGAGTTTATATTGCGCAGTCATCATCAAGACGGTTGACGAACAGACTCGTTCGAAGACGTCAATCAACGAGCTGCTACGCGAATAGAATTACTGTTCTGCCCGGTGCGGTTCTACTTTGTTTTTTCACCAATTTCGTGCTCGAATAGGACATTCTCGTCGCGATCCACGATCGCGACATGTAAGCCCGATGCGTTAAACGCTGGTATACGTAAACCCCAAGGTTTCTTGTGGGGGGCACCGTGCGCAACATCTATTAACAGAACGACATCACGGTAGAGCAGGGTTCCAGAGGCGGTGTGAGTTAACCGTAACTCGAACTCCGACCGCTCGCGTAAACGGGGAAACGGTGGCTTATTGACGAATTCCGTCTTCTGCAATACCCACCCCTCGGTTTCGGAATGGAATCCCATTAGTACAAGACTTCGTCCTTCGATCAGTTCGAATCCCGCAACTTCCCGACGAGGAGGTTCAGACGCTGCGACTCGAGAACCAAAACGACGCACAAAAAAGTCGTTGGCTTTACCGTAGCTATATTGACTGGTAAAGGAATCAAGACAATACGCCATCGTATCGTGTATCTTCGACACTGTTAAGCCTCCCGTTGAAATCGGTTGCTGCTTGCGCATTAGCCAACCACCCTCGTTTCCGATCGATCCATCGGTATATGGATAGTCAGGATCGGGATCAGCGTCTTCGGCGCCACACGCCGGCGCGTGATTCAACGAAAAATTGTGCCCAAGTTCGTGCGCAATTGTGTTGGCCGAACACCGCCCATTGGCCTCTACGGTAACACCGGAGTTAAGTCCAACATGCGCTATCCCACAAACATCTACGACATCGGGTGGTTTAAAGATTCCGTGGTAGAACTCATCGCGATCCGCCGATGTCAACCAACGGTCGTAAATCGCGTCGAGTGCCGCGTTTGCGTCGAACGATTCCTCTGAACTAAGATCAATTGCTCCCCCAACCTCTACCGAATAAGTACCAATAGGAAGCAAATCGTAAAGTACGTCCTCGTAAAAACTCGTATCCGTTAAATCCGGTTCGCCGTCAACTGAGATGATGGGAAACAGCACTAGTCTCAAGTGCGGCAATTCAACGATCTCTAATCTTGCAATATCAAAAACAATGTCATTGGCTGCTTCATTCAGTTGTGGAACGACATCGTCGGGGTCAAGCTGAATCTGCAACATGCCTAACGTCGTGAGATCGCTCGCAGTGACATTGAAAACGGTACGGTCAATGTAATTTGTCCGAGTACCTGATAGATTCGGCGGCAAATTACTTGTGCTGATCTTTTCGATCGAAACGTCATCAGCGGTATTGGAAGTTTCTAGGTGGATATCGATCTGGCTTTCTACTTCAGTCTCGAATGCGAAAGTCACGAACATCTGGCGATTCGAACCCAGTCGCAGCGGTCGTTGGCCGTGGTAAAACAACGGGATGACTTCTGCCTGCCACTGATCCTCAAGCAAGCTAAATTCGACTTGCTCTAGTAGTGGTCCTTGATGGAATTCCGCGGTAATCGCACGAATGTCCTCAACGGTGCAGCCCACCGCCCACTCAACTCGCTGAGTTGCACTGCCGACCCGAAGCTGTAATGCAACCTGGTGGAAGCCAATCTCCTGACACATGTACCGGAGTTGATGTTGGATTTCATTGCCAGGTAGCGAGGAACCTGTCGCATTGGTAATCTGAAGTCGGTTTGATTCGACAACCACTTCGTATGCAAACGAGTTTGCCGCGTCTCCCGTTGTCTCAAAGGTCCACGTGAGGGTCGTTAGCGCAGCTTCGCCTTGTTCAACCCGCACTTCCTCTAATGGTGTGAACGTAATCTGCTCTTCCGTACAAGTGATTGACCACGTCAAAGTCTCCGTCGACGAACCTACGCTGAGAGTGATCTGGGCGTCGAAAGTGCCCGTATTCGAGCATGTATATGTGAGTTGCGTGCTAATCGACGTGCCAGGTGCAACACTGCCACTCCCTCCACTGATCTGAATCCCGGAAGTTGCCGACGACACGGTGTAGCTGGTGGATGAGGCGGTCGTACTGGATGCGCTGAATGACCAAGTAATAGACGCCTCTGCGGATCTGCCTACCGACGAGGTCGTGTCGACCGGCGCTGACGAAATGTCAATGGAATAGGTTATGTTTTGAGGCGGTGCAGGTGCGGGAGGAGGCGTGGGTGTCGAAGTGGTTCCGCCGCCACCGCATCCAGCCACAATCGCGACGATACTTGAAAATGCAAGCATTCGCCACCAAACCAACACGATTCGCTGCAAAATCACCTCAATTTCGACAAGTTGTCAGTGCGGATGACGTAACTTCATTGGACGAGGTGGTTTATCCTCGTGTGATCTGTTCGCGTACCGGTGAACCGGTTATACGGTCGCTAGTTCCCCAACGAGTGTGTCTTCGTTCGGGAAATCACCGGTCTCGTGCTTGGAGAAAACCAATCGATCGTCCAGACGCACGTCGAAGATTCCTCCGGATCCTTCGAGTAGCTCCGTCGTCGCACCCAATTCGGACTCGAACTTTGCAGCCAAACTGACCGCCTTTGGTCGATAGCCTCAGGAAGTACAGTATTTGATCGAAATATGCATAACTCGCCCTACATCAGTTTCGTGCAATCATACTTCGTACGAAATTCGTAAGACGCATCTGTGGCTCATTGACTAGCTGGTGTATTCGCGCTATATACCTGCGAGCAATGCACTGCAGTTAGAGAGTGTAACCGCATGGAAAAGTGTGAGTTCGCATGGTAATACGTAGGGTCAATCAAGCCCGCCTTTCAACAGCTTCCCAAAGTCTTGCTCCAAGACCACTCGGCCAAGGTCGTCAATCACGTTCAACTGGAAGCCGTCAACACCGAAGTAGGGTACTCGTACGCCCCAAGTTACATGGTCTCCGACACCATGCGCAGCTCGATGCATGTTCAGTCTCTCTTGATGAACGATCGTACCGGAATCTGAATCGATGATTCGAAACGCATACTTTGTACGAGCAATCAAAGACGGCAGAGGATCTTCCTCGACCAAGGAAATGGCTCGAATTTCCCATGCGGCTTGACTGGTGTATACGCCAGAAACGGCGATACTAATGCCACTAACTCGTTCAAATTGGGAAGCAGCAGGTCTTCCAACTCTAGCAGATGCTTGAACAGCAGTTCTCTCATTCAAGTACGCGAGCGCTTTCTTATAGCTGTACTGACTCGTGAACGTGTTCGGACAATAAGTCATTACGTCGTAATAACCGTAGTTCAGTTGAACAAACTCACTCGGCGCACTGCCATCTATGAACTGACGTCTCTCCATGAGCCAACCTGTTTCACTACCAATATTTCCTTCAATATACGGGAAATCTAGGTCGGGATCCTCATTTTCTGCGCCGCAGGCTGGCGCATGCTTTAAAGAGAAATTGTGGCCAATCTCATGTGCCGTAATTTGCTCCGAGCAACGATCAGGGAAGTCTCGTACCACACTGACTTTACCGCCGACGAATGCATTGCCACACAACGCAACGCTCCGATCAGGTTGGTGGACAACCCCGAGATAGTAGGAATCAGAGTCGGCGCTCCTCGTGAACAATGCGTAAAGTTCATCCAGTATGAGACGACCTGAGTCAAAGGACCAAGACTGATCACTGACATCTAACTCATCCAAGGTGGAGACTTCGACTATCCCTATTGGCATTAGTTCGTAAATTGGTCGTGTAAAACGCGACGTATCAGTCAGATCAGGTATGCCTTCGTGTGTGCGGATCGGCACCAGCTTGAGCTGAAAACTTGGCAGTAACGATGTGTTGCGTGAATCGAGCATAAAACTCGCACGATTGTTGTGTTCATTAGTTTCTACATACAACGAGTCTGGGTCGATTTGCACCCGCAGCTCGCTGTACGCGTCAAACGCCTGCGCCTCAATATCGAACAAGAACGTGCTTGAATAACGCGGACCAGATGCGAGGTTATTTATCACAGTGTCCGTTTGACCAACCTGATTACCTATGACGCTCCTTGTCGGATTGACAAGACTCACTTCAAGAGGCAACGGCTCGAGCTCGTCGTGTTGCGTCCGAATCTGCACAAATAACTGGCGATTCGTTCGGAAGTGAAGTGCATCCTGGTCGCCGATTACAGACTGAGTGACATCCACATACTCCCAAGAGTCTTCAGTAGCACTAAATTCAAGCTTTGAGATTTGCGGTCCTTGATACAGTGTCGCTACAAACTGTGACAGATCCTCTCCCGCACAGTCTACACGCCAGTGCAGTGTGCGCCTTGCATCTCCTGCTGAGATTAACAACTTAATGGCGAAGGAGCGCCTCGTGTTGCAAACGAACCGCAAAGTTGTCGAAATCACATTGCCGGTGATTACATCGCCACTGCCGTTGCGAATTTGCAACCCGCGTGTTGAAGAAGTAACTTCAAAGCGAACTTGACGGCTAGGACCGGAGGAGTCGAATCGCCATTCAAGTCTTTCAATTGTGCTGTCGCCAACCTCAATCGTTTGAGGTTGGGGCGCTGAAATGATGGCAACCCTTTCGTCCACACACTCGACATGCCAAATGAACGAGTGCGATTCATCTTCTACGGCAATCGTTATCTGGACCTCGTCGAGTCCACGACTGGTGCATCGATAAGCTAGTTTGTGGTGTACGGTTGCGTCAGGCAACACACTTCCCGACGCGTTGCCAATCGTTACCCCTGAGATGTCAGCGTTGATTACATACGCAATTTGGCCTTCTTCCTCCCCGTTGGATAGAAAGCGCCATGCAAATTCCGCTTCTGCCTCTCCACCGATATGCGCGGTTGCCTTCGACGGCGCTATTTCTACAAGAACATGCTCTTCCGTGCAAGTAACCGCCCACTCCACCACCTTTGTGGCGAGTCCGACCTGCAACCCGACATTAAGAGCCACTGTGCCCGATGCTTGGCACGTGTATCGCACTTTCACATCGATTTTTGTTTCTGGTAATGCGTGTCCCTCACCAGGCTCGACACGCAGAAACCCATCGTTGCTTCGGATTTTGAATGGCAGTTCCTTGGCGTTTTTGGCCAAGCTCTCGTAACTCCAAACTAAATGTGATTCCGCTGTAGCCCCAACAAAAGCGATCGAAGGTTCTATAGGTTCCACGGACACACGCGGCGCTACGCAGTGAATTAACCATGAGATGATGCGGGTCGTCGCACCGACATTTAGCTTAATCTGCGCGTCAACCACACCGGTTGAGGTACATTCGTACCGGACTGTCGTTTTGACATCGTTATTCGGGAGCGCGCTGCCAGTACGTTTGGCGATTCGAATGCCAGCGGCTATCGTGGTCACGGTGTAGCTCCGTGACTCAAGGTTGTTCGAGAGTGAGGAATATTGCCACTTAATCGTTGCGTCAGCCACTTGGCCTATCGGTGTAATAGTGTTAGCTGGTGTTTCGATGAGTTGAATTGCATGGTTAATCGGTGTAGACGTCTTCAGGCGCGCCTTTAAAGGTTCGGATGGTTCCGATCCGTAGCCATCAAAGGCAACGAGAAGCAAACCAAAGAGTGGGACGACTAAACACGGAAGCCGCTTTAGCATGCGCGTGCGCAAAATGAGGTAGTGCTGCATTTTGACTTTAGCTTAATCCCAAACCGTACGTAACGGATACCTAGCGATAACGCGTCGCATGCAAGGATGGCGTCAAACGACGACGTGCATCGCGTGACGCCGTGACCGGCACGGTTCCCTTTCGTCAAGAAATCCGATTCTGCGATCTGCCAATGTCTTCTTAAGATCTATGTTCGCGCGTCACCAATGCGCATGTCAACACTTCAGAAGAGTGACTCAGGACGACATGCAAGGTTGTGCTGCGTTTAAACGTCACGTCATTCAGATTATGAACGATAAACCCTACAGAACCGTTCGATTGCGCCTGAGACCGCTCAAGAGAACCCAAGCCACACAGCTCTATGCGGTTGCCGGCGCGTGCCGCTTTGTCTGGAACAAGTACGTCGAGAAGGCGAATCGACGTGGGTTTGAGAGCTACACGTTTTTCGCCTTATGCGCGAGCTTCCCCCAGCTCAGAAACCACCCTGAGTGCAACTGGCTCCAGGAATACTCCAGCACCATCGTCAGGAACACAGTGTGCAAACGCTTCGCAGCTGCGTACGGAGCCTTATTTGACGGGGTAAGAGACAAGCCCAAGTTTCATTCAAGATCCGGCCGTAAATCCTTTGACCTGTATGCGGGGACATTCAAGCGCGACGGTTGGGACCTCTACATTCAGAAACTAGGTTGGATGAAGCTCAAAGGGGCGGATGCCTACGAAGGGTTGGGCGAAGTCAAGAAGATCACCGTCAAGGAAGAACTAGGGAAGTGGTACGCCTATCTCGTGTACGAACTCGACGCAGACCCGCAAGACTACCCCACCGAGCATACGATCTTGGGCGTCGACGTGGGTGTTGCGATCCCGATCGCGTGTTCCAACGGCAACCACTATCCGTTGCCTGATGGATCCAGGCTCGAGGCGAAGATCAAACGCTACCAAAGAAAAGTAGCCCGTCAGCGGAAGGGTTCCAAGCGTTCTAAAAGAACGTACCAACGCATCGCTAAAGCGAAACGCAAGCAAAAGCATATCCGCCATAACTGGGCACACCATGTATCCAAGGACCTCGCCAAGAGCAGGGTTGTAGCCTTTGAAGACCTAAACGTAGCAGGGATGACCAAGTCAGCCAAAGGCACCCCTGATAAGCCGGGCAAGCACGTTAAAGCTAAGTCAGGTCTTAACCGCGAGATACTGGATAAAAGTTGGCATCAGGTCGCTTTGCTGACCACGTACAAAGCCTGTGAGACGGTCTTTGTCGACCCTAAACACACGTCACAAACGTGTAGCCATTGTGGTTGCGTTTGTGCCAGCAACCGAAGAACACAGGCCCTTTACGATTGTGGTGAATGTGGTCTGAAAATCAACGCCGATCTCAACGCCAGCATCAACATTGCTAAACGAGCACTAGAAAAGTGCCCGCAGACACATAGGGATCAGTACCGAATTGAAATGGCCTCTGGTAGTGGGGCTTCTGGGCGCGGGAGGAGCGTTCTCACTCGAGACTCCATTGATCCGCCAACTTACGTTTTGGGATTAACCTAATGTCAAAATACAGCACTACCCAATCGCGTGCAATCACAACGCGTGTTCGTAGGCACTTGGATTAACGCACGGCGAGGAGTCGCTTTTTCATCCATTATTTCGAATTCTCACAAGACCGCATCTTGAATCACGCTACCCTTCTACACGAATGACTCGGCGAACATCTTGAAAATCTGCATCTACGGTGCGGGGGCAATCGGTTGCTGGTTAGCCGCGCACCTTCATCGTGCCGGTTACAAACCAAACCTTGTCGCGCGCGGTGCTCATCTTGACACATTGAAGCGAGACGGTTTACAAATTACCGAAGCTAGTAAATCTCAGTCGATTCAGGTCAAGGCGTTTGGCGATCAGGATGACTTAACCCCGCAGGACTTGATTATTGTGACGCTGAAGGCACACTCCATTTCACCTGCATTACACCACCTTACAAGCTTAATTCACGAAAACACCTACGTACTCTTCGCGGTAAACGGCGTACCCTGGTGGTTCTTCTACGGATTAGGCGGTGGACAAACAGAGCAACCGTTGCACAGCGTCGACCCGAATGGCAGCATTTGGAAGGAGATCGGACCCCAACGAACGATCGGATGCGTACTCTATCCTGCTGTAGAACTAATTGGACCTGGCGTTATCAAGCACGTATCTGGCGACAGGATCAGCATTGGAGAACCTAAAGCAACCAACACTGACCGTACGGAACGGATTGCCACAATTCTCTCCAATGCAGACTGCCGCACTGCTGTTCGGCGTGACATTAGGAATGAAATATGGATAAAGCTGTGGGGGAACGTGGCATTTAACCCGTTAAGCGTCATCACCGGTGGGACGTTAGACCGACTAGCAACAGACCCTGGCACACAATACATCGCTACGCGCCTCATGGAAGAGACCCGTGAAATCGGGTCACACTATGGCGCACGTTTCGGCATGACCATACCCAAGAGGATAGAAGGAGCCGCGTCTGTGGGTCCCCATAAGACATCCATGCTGCAAGATTACCTTCAAGGTAAGCCGCTGGAAACGAGCGCCGTATTAGACGCTGTGCTTGAGTTGGCCTCTCTTGCTCGTGTTGACGCACCTACTATTCGCATGGTGCAGTCCATATTGCACATGAAACTCTCAACTGAACGATCAGAAACCTCATGACCTTGGAGACAAGATGGCTACGGCTCACTTCGGCGTAACACTACCTCAAATCAAGCGCCCCTGGGTTGCCACAAAGGATGCTGCCGAACTATTCGAGGGTCTCGGCTTTGACTCGCTTTGGGTTTGTGATCACCTCTATGGACCACAATCAAAGCAGCTACCGATTATGGAGGCGTGGTCGTTATTGGCGGCGGTCGCCGCCATCACCGAACGCGTCGAACTAGGGACATTAGTGACACCGGCCGGTATGCGCAATCAAGCTCAACTTGGTAAGACAATTGCATCAATCGACAACATTGCCGGCGGAAGGGTGATTGCCGGACTTGGCGCAGGTTGGATGCAGAGCGAATTCGAAGACTTCGGCATGCCGTTCCTAAACACTAACGAACGGCTAAAGCAATTGCGCGAAACGATCGATTTACTCGTGCAAATGTGGAAGGACGATAGTCCAGTTACGTTTAAAGGCGATTACGTTGAAGCAACGGATGTCGTGTGCCAACCCCCACCCGCTCGACGTGTTCCGATCCTCATCGGTGGTGCAGGAGAGAAGGTAACGCTCAGACTGGTCGCAGAGAAAGCAGACATGTGGAACAATTTAGCAGGTCATCAAGACAACCTGAAACACAAAGTCGATGTCCTTAAAACCCACTGCGACGCTGTCAATCGTGACTTCGGCGACATCACAGTGAGTCAGCAGTGTTTAGTCACCATTGCCCGTACGGCCGAAGAAGCAGGACCAATGGCCGACAGTGCACAACGAATTTTTGGTGGCCATATGGGCAATCCGAAAGGGAACCTAGCCATCACCGGGACAGCCGAACAGTGTTGTGAGGCAATTCAAAAGCACATTGACCTGGACTGTACGATGTTTGTCATGGAGTTTTTCGGCAAAGACACGCGAGAACCCGCGCAATTGTTCAGCGAAGAGGTACTGCCTGAGTTTAGCTGAACTCAGCTTCCTTGAACTCGCCGAACGCGATCATTTTCGCGCCAATCTGGCGCCGGTGACTCACACTCGTGGCTTGCATAATGAGTTGAAATCGAGCGGCGACATTCACTCGTCACGTTCCGACCAGACCCGTGCACCAACAACGGGTGAAAGAAAACCGTGTCGCCTGGCTCCATTTCGATGTGAACCCGTTCCAAACCCGCCGTTTCCTTGATTCCGTAAAACGCGTAGTTCACGAAGTCCCAATCTGGTAAGCGGTGATCCAACGCGCCCAAGAGATGAGACTTCGGGACAACAGCTAGACAACCATTGTCGCGTGTACATTTAGATATCGCCGTCCACGCAGCAACAATCTTCTCAGGCGGTCGCATCCTGAAGTATCGTAGGTCCTGGTGTAATGGATGGCGACCATCGACCTCTGGCGGTTTATTGAATACGTTGGTTACGAGCGAATAAAGGTCGTTACCTATCAAATCATTAGCCACGGCGATTAGATTCGGATGTTCAACGTAGGAATAAAACTCCGCATCGTCCTCGAAGTTCAACAACTTGTTTACGCCGAACAACGGATCCGTCGGTACGACGGCACCCTTAGCGACCATGACGTCCTTCATTAGCACCATACCATGTGCTTGACGGAGATCGCCGTTCACAATGTCAACAAACCGCGACGTCCAACGCTCAAGTTCGTCTTCGGCGATCAGTTTTGGTACTACCAGGTAACCATCCTGTCGATAGGCTTCGATTTTGTCTAAGTCAAGCATCAAGCGAGATTGTCCTATTAGGTAACCCGTACACGGGAAGGAACAGCAACTTTTGTTTACTGGTTTGTCTAATTTTTAGCATACGATCAATTAGTTCGCCTAAGATCATGTTAGTTCCAAAACCATGCACGAGTACCGTCAAACACCTTAAATTAGGAGTAATCAATCTTGCATCCAGCACAAACTACGCTTTGACGGATCCTAGTTTCACCAACTTGAACGCTCTTCCCATTTCCAGTTACCTAAATCCCAAGGCTTGTCCTGGTACACGGTTCTTATGGCTAATGTGGGATCGTGCAGCGATCTAATGCGAATTGTGTTAATCGGATTGAAGAACGGCAATTTTGGACAAGACTCAATGAACGCCATGAATTGGTTCCGTCTAACTCAACCTAGTTCGCCTTTGAGCGCATACCGCGTTTCGCGTCCTGTCAAGCGCTGGCAGTTCGACAAGATCTCTCAGTTCTCTTCAGAATTGCATGCTGGCGTCTGGTCGATGTTTGTAGTGTGCGTCTTCTCTTCTTGGGTGGCAGCCCAGCAGCCTCAGGAATCTGAACAGGTCGACGACCCATGTGAAATCGAAATTGCACCTATTGACACAAGGCAGTTAACCTCGGATCCCGAGAAAACTAAGGCACGCATCATTGCCCGTATGCTGCAAGATATGGATCGCTGCATTGGAGTGCAGAAGGCTCGCATAGCTAGCACTAAACAAGGGAATTCCCAAGGAACTCAATCAGGTACGGCACCAGCTAACAACGCGTCGTCGTCAAGTTCCTCTCAACAAGCGAGCGACTCAACGCAAACGAGCACACAAGAAAATCAAGCTTCAACTGAGCACGCACTGTCCAACACGGATTTAACGCGCACGCCAAAGGTGGAACCCCCTAACACCACACTCACTGATATTTTGAGAAACGTCCCCACCACGTCAACAACCATTCAACACAACACTACCTTATTGGATCTTGGTTCAGACGACGAGCTCGTTCTCGACGACTATGCGAAGACGCTTCATGAAGCTTATCTCGCGGAGACCGACCCGGTCCTAAAAGAAGCACTCGGAAAAGAATTAACCAATTACCTGAACAACCAGAAGCGATGAATCTCATGGTGCTTCATAAATCTACGCAATTTGTCATCGGCATCTTTGTAATCCAAGCCTGTCTCAACGTGAACGCCGTTCCCGTCGGACCGAAACTACCCGAGGAAGAACCCAAACCACTTTCCTCATCCATTGGTCCGACTTACGAACCACTCAACATTCCTCATCTGGATTTTGCGGTAGTCGTCTTCGACCCACAGCTCGACGAAAACGACGATCGAATGCGGGAAAAAGGGGTGTGGCCTGAGGTCCGAAAGACCGAGAGCATCCGGTCCGCAGTTCGAATAAAAGAAGCGATTACTCGATTGAACCAGTTCGAACGTGTGACCGTTGCTCCTTCCACGACTGTCAGCGCTGATCTCTTCCTACGTGGCAGGATTCTCGAGTCTACGTCTGAGGTAATGAAGATTCGTTGGAATCTGATAGACGCACGCGGTGTCGAATGGATAGATTGGAAAACGTCCGACCATCGAGTGGCACTCGGATGGCATCAACGTTTCTATGAACCAGGGAAAGATGCGTTTCAACCACTATGGAACGAGATCGCACGTGATGTTTATGAACGATTAAAGAGTTTCGCAAGAAATCATGTCGACACGATGAAGAGGAATGAATCGCGGAGCAATCGCGGTCGCTCCACGACGTTATCCACGCTCGAGGAGATTGCGCATACACGCGACTTGGTTCTCGCCAGATTTTTCGCGCCAGATTTATATGGCGACACCATACGCGTAAATGATCGAGACCAATGGGAGATCTCGTACTTACCAGACCCAACCACCGAAGAATGGCTGCGAACCCAAGCTTTTGCGAGAAAAGATCAAGAAGTTGCGTCGCTATACGACGAGCACTACGCTGCATTTTTCGAAAAGGTAAACCCGAAATACGAGAAGTGGTTGAACGAGGTGTATCCGTATGCGCGTGAAATGCGACTAGAGGAACGGCGGTATAAGGTGGAACGTGCCGTTGGTGGCATCATCTTGGCTGCTTCGGCAGTGGCAGCGGCAGGTGCAGATTCAACAAAAGAGCGCGAAACTGCGCTCGCTGTGGGATCTGCAGTCGGAGGAGGATTGATTATCAAGAGCTTGATCGATCGTGCGGACTTCAAGGCAAACCTTGGTTTATTTGACGAGATGTCACAGAGCTACCACGACACATTCGCACCGGTCAACCTTGAGATTCAAGGTGAGACCGTCACATTACAGGGGAAGGCGGCCGCGCAATTCGAACGATGGCGTCAAGTTGTCCATGAGCTCTACACCCACGAGAATACGGACGCATTCGCGATTCACATTGTGGATGAATAGCGCAATCTGCGTCACTACTCGGTTTGTCGAAATCTAGATGGTTTTAATGCATCGACTCGCAGCGCTTGCGTGTGCTGTTGCGATTACCGGGTGTGTTGAGTCGCAGTCGAACACCACCCCCGAACCTAGCGACCAATCAATCCCAACTCGGACGTCGCAGAGCACAAATGACGAACTTACAAGTCCGATACATGCGACAGTAATCACGAGCCAACCACTGACTCAGCTCCTCGACGATGAACCAGTGCGGACCATTGTTGATCAGACAGCAAAGCACAATGCGGACGCAACAAACAAGCAAGGAACGTCTGAACCAAGCGTCGCGAAAGAGCAACCAGCTTTCAACACGATTATGACAGGCGTACATCGCGCGATCGATCTAGAGCAATGGGAGAAAGCTTCTAGTTTGCTAGATGAAGCGCTACAACTCGAACCCAGTTCAGCCGCAGCACAAGAACTGCGCGATTTTGTTGCGACGCAACTAGAACGACTAAACCAACAAGACCTTTCCGAGAGATTTACTACTGCAGTGCGCGCGGAGCTTTGGATTGAAGCAAACGAGATCGCTGCCAAGTTGAATACACAGGATCTGGCCGTCATCGAACAGATGCAACGCAGCGAGGCACTGATAACAATTGAGAAACTAGCGGACCGATTGCTTTCTAATCCGGAACGCCTCTCACGTCCGTCGACCCAAAACGAGGTCAGTCACCTGCGCAACTTGCATGAGAAAGTGGATCCCGGGAAACGTGTTGGCGACAAACTCGCGGCTTTGAACGAATTGAATCGCCGCTGGACTACGCCGGTTATCGTCAACATAGATTCGGACGGCTACACCACTGTCTTACTGCGTCCCGGTCGGAGTCTAGGTCGATTCCGATCACAGAAAATCCAACTAATGCCTGGGCATTACGAATTGATCGGACGAAGGGATGGTTACCGAGAGGTCCGAACGCCGTTGCTTTTGGATCCAAACAGCCAACCTAAAACCGTCGAGATAGAGGCGTCCAAACGGTTTTGACAGAAACGAGCTCGTCAAGCAGCGAAGTACCCACACAATCACTGCGGCAAGAACGACTGACCACAATCGGTGTTGTCATCGTCGTCGCCGCGGTATTTTTACTTCCGATCGGACTACTTTCCTTCGGGGAGACATTCCAGTATTCGGTTGGACCGATCGAAATTGAATCAACGTATTCGATCAAGCGTCAAAGAGGCAACGCATTCACGATGTTCAATCGAGTGCTAGTTTTTTCCGACGACGCAGACTACGAAATTAGCAACCCGGGTTATGCAAGCGAAACGGTCTCGTTCGTACGTCAATCCGATCAACGCGGTTTTGACGTCCAACTCACTCCTTTACCTGGTTACCTCAATGTCATAGTTACTCAAGAGTTCCCAGTTTCGATACATATCGATGGCAAATTACAGACTCAGTTGGAAGGCATCGAGTTAGTGCAGGGGCGTCATGTTGTTGCGGTCATGCGCGGAGATACCGAACTTGCCGCATACGCGGTAGACATCGAGGGTTTTGGAAATTCGCAGGAGATCCTGCTCGACCTATCAGCACATCAAGCGATCTTAAGTGTCACGACAAAACCACTCGCCGCAGCAATCGAACTTGACGGTGAGCGTCTTGGACACGGTACTTTTGAAGGCGGGATTCCAGCAACTTCTCATCAACTCCGTATATCGCACGCAGGGTATGACACCACGGTCATAGACATCTCGCTAGAACCCGCCGAAAAACTCGTGCTCGGTACCGTCGAGCTGACACCGTCACTAATCACGACCACAATTGAGACTAGACCAAGTAACGCGTCGGTCCTACTCGACGGGTCATTTGTAGGCGAAAGTAGCACGTCTTTTACGCTACGACCCGGGCGCTCTTATGAACTGGTCGTACGCAAACCAGGATACCGTGAGCACAACGCCGTGCTCACTCCGGAAGTCGGGAAGAACATCTCTCAGACGATCGATTTCGAGCAGAAGACGATCAGGGTTGAGGTTCAGACAAGCCCAAGTGCTACGGTACTCGTGAATGGGATTCAAAAAGGAATGGCGCCTTTAGCTCTCGATGTTTACCCTGGGGATGTGATAGAAGCCCAGAGCGAAGGTCTGACCGCGCAATCCAAGCAAGTGTCCGACAAGCAGGGCGCAGATCAGTCGATGGTGTTCGAATTACTAGAACCAGCAGCACACGCTTATCACTTCGCACGTGAACGGGTGACCGTAACAGGCGGACTTGAAATGATTAGGTTTCCACCCGTTAGTTATCAAAAATCCGTCGGTGTCGACAGCGATGAAATGATGTCGATCGAAATCACTAGACCGTTCTATCTAGGTGCAGCCGAGGTCACGGTCGGTGCGTTTAGGCTATATCAAAATTCGATCCAAGGTTCGGATAAACATCCTGTTAGTGACATATCTTGGACGGATGCGGTTGGATTCTGCAATTGGTTAAGCGCACAACACGGTTTACAACCGTTCTATCGTGTTGGTCAGAACGGCGTCATCGATGGCTTCGAGATTACTTCGCTTGGCTTTCGGTTACCCACTGAAGCTGAATGGGAAACCGGCGCCGGATTCGATTGGCGGAGGAATCTTGTCCTTGAGCCATTCGAATGGGGAAAGACACGCACGATCCCCATTGCTTTTGCCAATCTAGCAGGGCGCGAAACGTCGAAGGTCCGGTCTCGACATTTTGATGACTTTACGGATAACCACGAAACAGACGCTCCTGTTGCCTCTTATCTTCCTAACGCCAACGGTCTTTATGACATCACCGGTAACGTTAGCGAATGGACACACGACTACTACGAGACGCGTCGCGACACGAATGGCGGACCAGACTATTTCGGCCCGAGGACCGGCTTCGCGAATGTCGTGAAGGGATCGAATTACGCGACTCACAATATTGACGAAGTGGCAATAAGCAACCGTGAATTCGAAACGGGTAAGCGTTCGACACTTGGCTTTAGAGTAGCCCGATGGATTCATTGAAACTCAAGCAACCGCTGTTAATGCTCTGCCTCCTAAGTGCGTCACTGTTGGTTGCAGATGAAAACGAACCAGACGAGGCGCAGCAAACGTCCGAACATGAGACAAACAAGGAGCTGGAACTTAAATCTACGGAGCCAAGCGTCGAGAACAACCCGTCCGAAGAAAACGTGCAGTCGCCCACGCATGCCAGTCCAGCTACCGAGTTAAAACCGCTGGAGCTCAAAGAACGTATCAGAGCTCACGCCAACATTGATTTACCCCAAGACATCTAGCTGAGGAATACGCTGATCTACCGTGAAAGCTCTTGCTAAATTCGCCATCAACAACAGCCTCGTTATCGATGTATTCGGATTACTCATCAGTGGAGTCGTTGTCCACCTAATCTACATGATCTGGATCGATCCGAGCGCTTCACAATTGCTCTACATCGCCCAAGAACAAGGTGAACCACCACCAAGAACGCTTGCAATCATCCTCAAGGATCCGGAACAGGAAATCTGCGTTATCTTAGGTTTGTGGTGCGCTTGGCTCTGGTTGTTCCGCTACCAGTTGCTTATGGATGAGCCACATCTACTCAAGACCGACTTCCTAGGTCTCAAAAATAAAACTGCATTCAATGACACCGTGTTAACGGAACTGCGCCATGAGGTAGCTAAGAAACTTCAGACCGCCCCGCACCTGCAATTGTTAGGCGTAGTCGAAACTGTTCTCAACACACTTGAACCACACCGACCGATTTCTCAATTTAAGGAAGCAAGTGATATTGGGGCATCGGCTTGCGACGTGTATTTGGAGCAGCTTGATGCCAAACTGAGCCTTAATAAGTACATTCTGTGGGCAATTCCGTCCGTTGGGTTTCTTGGTACGGTTCGCGGTATCGGTGAAGCGTTAGGTCGAGCGGATGAAGCCTTGGCGGGGGACATAACCGGCGTCGCAAATAGCCTTGGCGTGGCGTTTAACTCCACCTTTTGTGCGCTCTTCATAAGTCTTTTACTCATGTTGGCCTCCTACCTCCTTCAAGGTCGCGTAGAACGTCTTGTCGCGAATTACAAGCAATTCATAGCGGCTGATCTCATCGGTAAGTTGACTGCGCTTGCGAAAGCCCAGGAGACTCCAAAACAGCTAACTATGGAAGATGAGCCGCACAGTTAAACGTCAATCGGTCGTCGCATTCGGGCTTAGCTTTCTCGACGTTCTCTGTTGCGGTCTCGGTGCGGCGGTATTGCTATTGCTTGTTGTCAAGCACGGTGAAACAGTCGAGGAGATCGATGCCGCAGGTTTCCTCATCGAACACGTAACAGAGATTCAAGAACTTATTGCGACGAAGACTGAGCAGAAAACAGAGCTAAAGCGTGTTGCTGACGATACCCAACGTCAAATCGTGGCTCTTACCGCACGGGACGACGCGAAATCCTCGGTAACACGATTGCAATCCTCCCGTCTCGCCAGTCTGCTACAGGAAGTACAGCAGCAGCGCATCGCTTTAAATAATGCACGGCAAGCGCTGGCGACCAGTGCCGAAGCACAGCAACGCGCCTTGGAGGACGCGCAGCAGATTGCTTCACAACAGCATCTGACTGGCCTCATGGTCAATAACGACCGGGTCGTCGTGTTGTTAGATTCGTCCGCTAGCATGTTGAGTTCCACACTCGTCGAGATCATTCGGCTTCGCGCTTCAAATTCTCAGTCGCAGCTGAGAGCCACGAAGTGGGTCTCAGCGAGAGGTGCTGCAAAGTGGGTAATCGATCACATACCCGACAGTGCTTCGTATCAAATCTTGACCTACAGCGATGTCGTACTCGACTCCCAAGGCAGCACCATAACGGCAACACAAAGTCCGCAATGGGAAGTCAAAGTCGATGCAACTTCTGCTGAGGCTCACGTAGATGCACGATTGAATGGCCTAGTCCCCCACGGGGCAACCGACTTACGAACTGCACTTGCCACCGTCGCGGCTATTTCACCACCGCCCCTGCAAGTGATCGTCATCACTGACGGATACCCTACCCTTCCCGGCGACGCCGCGCTCCATCGAATTCGAGGCTGTCCGCGAGTAAGGTCTGGTCAAGTTCCATTAATCTCGCCTCAATGCCGTAAGAGCATCTTCGACAACGCACTACGAACAAACAGGCGTGATTTAAGAGGTATTCGAATCGATGTCGTGCTATACCCGCTTGAAGGTGATAGCAACGCGGTTCATGGGTATTGGGAACTTGCCACGTCATACGGCGGTCGTCTATTAACGCCAGTACCCGGTTGGCCTACTTCATGAAACGTGAGGACGATCGAACAGGCGGCGCGACAGTCAGCTTTCTCGACGTAATTGCATGTGCATTCGGTGCGATCGTGTTGTTGGTGCTAATCCTCCCTATCGGTGAGCTCGGTGTCTTAGCAGATTCAGAACCCATGAATGTCGACTACGGAAGTTTAGTTCTACAACGCCAGACACTTGACAGTGAAATCGATGCGTTGACGCGAGAAATCGAGGAAAACCGTACGCTCTTGCAGCAACTCAGCGAACGGTCGAATGACAAAGACGCAAGATCTACTACGGTACGTGACACCATTGCATCGACTTCGGCAGAGCTCGATCGTCTACAGCGTCGCACAACAGCAACCGAATCCGCGATACAACAATTAGGGACTAAGGCGCAGCAGGCGATTAGTACTACACCGAGTGAATACGCCGGAATACCTGTTGATTCCGAGTACGTCGTATTCGTAATCGATACGTCATTGAGTATGCGATCTATCTGGTATCAAGTTACCAAGGAAGTTGAAGGAGTTCTGTCACTATATCCTGAAATGAAAGGATTCCAGATCCTCAGCGACGAAGGAGGTTACCTCTACAAGTCGTTTCGTAAGCGCTGGTTAGACGACTCCCTACAACTTCGTCAACGAGCGCTTTCTAGACTTAAAACCTGGCGCGCATTCTCAACAAGCAGTCCCGCCAAAGGTATCCGGGTCGCGCTACGCGACCTTTATGATCCTGAAAAAAAGATAGCGTTATTCATCTTTGGAGATGATTTCTCTGGTTCGGAGGATCTCGATAAATATATTCAGAGTATTGACCAAACCATCGCCTCTGCTAACGTCACCGAAGGCACGATGCGAATTCATGCATTCGGATTCGAAAACGAACAAGGTCTAACGTGGTCTCCTATGCGCTTTTCCATCCTGATGCGCGAACTCACACAACGACACGGTGGCGCATTTCTAGCGTTACCCCTGGCTGAAAGGCAACTTCAGCGCCCAACGAATTAGCGACTCGGATCACCTATCGTGACGACTCATCTGCGGATGATTTACCGTCAAGTCAAGGCTGGCGCGTCTCCCGCACTATCCCTATAGCGTACGAAACGCAACGCTCGATGAATCGTTCAAGCCCTATCACATCGCGCAAATTCATCATCAGGCTTAATCATGAGCTTCATTAATTTGCCAATTTCGCATCGACGAATGGTTCGGAATTACCATAAAGCAAGGTTGGCGAACCTCCGCTTGATCTCGCGAATCTGATCCGAGAAAATCGCGATCGCGATCCTAACGAAGTGGTAAATACGGTATTAGGGATGAATGGCGAATACGACGGTTAGACCCGCACATGACGTACGCCAGAATCAAGGAGGCTCGTATCCTTTTCAAATCGTCATGATGCTAACAGCCAAATGTTCAACCAATACCGAATCAAGAGTCTAAACAACTTCGCTCTTCCTGTCATCGCGCTGTTCGCGGTGTTAGTTTCGCCTACTAACGAATTAATCGCTTCAGATATCCAGCAAGCAAGAGTCGGCGAAGGAGTTCGTGTCGAACTTTTCGAACTGAAGTCTGATGCAGTTGACGCTTCGGTCGAGATGTCAGCCCTATTACCGCCTGGATTTGATTCCGAGATTGATGTCGGGCTACCCCTCGTTATTTGGTTGCACGGAGGAGGTGGCGACCGACATCAGTTAGTGCAACTCAAGCGTTATGTCGATGAATTCCTCAACGAAAACGTGATTCCACCGATGGTGTTCGTATCTTTCTCCTCTTCCTTATACAGCGGTTTTTTGGGTTCGTGGGAAACGTTTATCAAAGACGAACTCCCCGCCGCCATGGCGATGCGCTTCCAAACTCGAACAGACCGTGACGGCGTCCTGATCGGCGGTATGTCGATGGGAGGCTACGGAGCCCTTAAGAGCGCTTTCCGCAACCCTGAACGATATCTCGCAGTTGGCGCCATGGAACCATCGGTTGAACCAACCCTCACTGAATTGCCGAACTTCAAACGCAATTCTTGGACCAGAGGTCCAGCGCCATCATTACGACCAGCCGACAATCCAGCACGTCAAGCACATGACAACGCAGAGGCGATTAGAACAAGCAACTTGAATATTTACTTAGAGTGTGGTGACGAAGATTTTCTCAACTTACACGATGGTGCTGAGTTTCTTCATCGCGTACTTTGGGATAACGACATCCGCCACGAGTACCACTTAGTCCGTTGGGCCGACCATACGGGTGTCACGATTCCTAACCGTTTAAAGGAGATGTTCACGTTTTTTGCACAAGCGTTGGCTGGTGGCCGTGCGGATCCTATTTCTTTACCAATCAACGACGTCGAACAGCAACTAATGACGCTGGCAGCTGAATATTCGGCAAGGGGCGAATCGCCGCCGCCCGAATTTAGCGAATACCTGTCTAGTACTAGGGGATCATCATTACATGCGCACGCATGGATGGCGTTGAAGGCGCTAGCCGACGGTGATCCTGCGATGAAGCGCAGCTACGCGGAACTTCCCAACACGACATTACCGGAGACAGCCGACTAACTCGTTCTCCTCAGAAATACGATCGCTTAACGTGCAACCTGCCACTGGACCAGCGTAAATGGTGGCTCGTCATCAGTGTGATGCTCAAACACCGCTTCAACTTCTGAGCCGATCACAACCTCTTGCTCAGGATCACCAAGCAAATTACCCACCATACGGGCGTTGCTGTGATCTGGAAACTCAACGAGAACGATGAGATAGGGACCTTGTTCGTTTAAGGCTGGATGTACCGGGTGCCACACACGTTCGTAGCTATAGATTCTGCCTCGCGGTTCAATTGGCTCAAATGAGAGGTTTTCGCTGTGGCATTGGTGGCACACCCACTCAGGTCCCCACTGATAGTGACCGCAATCGTTACAAACCTGCAGCTTCAATACGTCGTTTGCTGCCGCTTCCCAATAAGGTGCGTCTAGGCCGTCGGGCGATGCAACAGGAATAGGCAATCCTGGATTCAGATAACTCACAGCGTGGCCTCCGATCCGAAGATAGAAGAACTCACCGGCGTTACCATCGGACCTGATGCGACGAGCGATACATCGACGTCGCTCACTTGATTTGTGGACTCACCTCGCAACTGTCGGACTGCTTCGATATTCAAACCCAGTCCGTGCATGTAACACTCCGCAAGGTTGCCGCCACTCGTATTGGTCGGGAGTTTGCCATCAGGTGCGATCAGATTTTCCTTCTTAAAGAACTCGTTACATCCATCAGGCTCACAAATACCGTGTTCGACAATGCTCATCAGAACACCACCAGTGAAGTTCTCGTATACCTGCGCTACCTGGACGTCTTTCGGTCCAAGTTCTGCCATGTCATATAGTCTTGGAACCGTGGTCTTAAATGTGGAAGTGGCGTAGTCGGGCGTGTTGTGTGCAGACGCGCCCGCTCGGTAATGCGAGCCTGAAAGCGCGCTTAGTACGTAGGTCGGCTTATGTGGGAAATCCTTTGCGCGTTCCGCCGGGACCAGCAACATAGCCGCTGCGCCATCGTTCTCAAGACAGCAATCGAACAGATGGAACGGCTCAACGATCCATCGTGAGGCGTCATATTTAGCCTCGTCAAGCGGGCGACCGTGCATAACGGCTCGTGGGTTGTTCTGCGCATGGTGGTATGAAGCCAGTGAAATGGCTCGAAGCGCTTCCTGCTCCACGCCGTGGTCGTGCATAAAGCGATTGACCTTCATCGCAAATGACTGCGCCGGCGACATCAATCCGTACGGTACTGTGTATGCGCCCGCTCCAGAAGTCGTGTTGCTTCGAGGTCCTTGACCAAAGCGACCAAACTGCCCTTGTGCAAGCGCCCGAAACACGATCACGCACTCGGCCATGCCTGTCGCGATAGCGGCCGCTGCGTTCGCGATGGCACCAGAACCGCCGCCACCACCGCCACCCCACTGCATGTTCGCGAAGCGCAAATCATCGCATCCAAGTGCTGCCGCAAGTCTTGACGGATCACTTCGATCATTAGAGAAAGATGCGAAACCATCGACCTTCTTAGGCGATATTCTCGCATCTCGACATGCCGCGATAATCGCTTTCAATGCCAGTTTGAACTCAGCATCGGGCGATTGACCGCGTTTGTAGTACTGTGTTTCGCCTAAACCGACGACCGCAACTTTGCCGCGGATGGTACGACTCATGGACATTACCCCAGGTATATGGGACTGCGCTAGTTCAAAGATAAAATTTCGCCAAACTCTACACCCGGTACAAGACGATTTCTATTAACCCAGATGCTGTTGGCGAAACTGGCGGTCCCGTTTCGCGTCGCTGGAATTCTACTGACGCCCTCCTATACGCCGTTGGCGTCGGAGCGGGAACCGACGAACTGCAATTCACTACCGAAAACACGGCTCAAGTACCACAGCGAGTGCTTCCAACTTTTGCAGTCATTATTGGTGGCGGTGGTGCTCCGATGCAGAAGATTGGTGATTTCAATCGAGCTCTGATGGTCCACGGCTATATGGGAATCGAGCTATTCGATGAGATTCCACCAGACGGTGAAATCGAGAGTTCCGGCAGTATCTCCGGAATCTGGGACAAGGGTAGTGCCGCAGTTGTCGAGACGACCTCTACAAGTGTTGATAAAGCGACCGGCAAACCGCTCCTTAAAACGGTCTCACAGCTGTTCTTGCGCGGCGAAGGCGGCTGGGGCGGGGATCGCGGTCCGAGTCTCAAGGTCGCGTATCCCGACTCTGAACCTACGCACTCTGTAACTTTAAAGACCCGAGACGATCAAGCCTTAACGTATCGTCTGTCTGGAGATCGCAATCCGTTGCACTCGGACCCCAAATTTGCCGCCATGGGCGGTTTTGACAAGCCTATTCTCCATGGTCTTTGTACGTACGGTTTCACCGGGCGAGCGTTATTGCAAGCGCTCTGCGACGGTGATCCTTCGCGCTTCCGCTCTATGTCCGGTCGGTTCTCCCGACCTGTAATTCCAGGCGACGAATTGACCGTCTCAATGTGGAAGGACGGCGGTGATGTGGTGTTCAGAACGACTAATCAGAACGGTGATGTTGTTCTCGACCAAGGTACCTGTACCGTCAATTAATATGCCTGGGCTGACGGACTGGTTGAATCTATATTCGCAGTCCTTCTAAATAGTTTAAGTCGCGTCTATTCGGCAGCCTGGCGCCATACCGTATTGATATAGACTTGTTCGCTTCACGCGCTAGCCTTCAGGGTCTTTACTAAACTCCGACGCTCTGTTTAAGGTAGCTGGGTTATCGCTATAAGCAGATTGCAATCTCGGTTCCCGTCGAACACGCAGACATACGAACTGTCAAAATACACGGTAGAGAAGCTCGACGTACCCAAGGAATAGGACAACTGTAATTGGTTGGAACGTGGGCCGATAAGAGCGACTCACTCTACTAACGGAGAACGCATTGAGTTCGAAAGCACGACGATATACAGCCCTTGCAGGATTCGTCGCAATGGCGCTAATAGTCACTGCGTATTTCTATTTCACGACGCCAGCACCTATCTACCATTCGTCGATTGCAGAAGATCGTGCATCTCAAAGCAATGAGTCCATCGATGCAATCCAAACCGAAGCAAATCAAGCCAAATTCCCTCAACGGAAACAGCAAATCGCGTGGACGGAAATCACATTAGATAACAGTCTTCCTACATCGAAATGGGCTCATGTGCCCGAGCACGCTCGATTCGTAGATCTAAACGACCGTTTTAGCCAGTGGTTGTTAAGTACGCCAATAGAAATCCACATACCACATATCAATAAAACATACAACGCCGTCGTAGACCAGATCACCCCCAATGGGTTGGAATCGACGACGATACGTGCTTCACCCGCGACAGGTGAACAAGACCTCAACCGCTTCATTCTCACATTCGGCGAGGAACAAACCTTGGCATATGTCTCGACGAATCAAGGTAGCTGGGAATTAACTGGCGACGGTCGCATCGGCTGGTTGGTTTCAAGTACCGAACTGCGTCGATCCCAAGACTATTCCGAATCCGACGTACTAAATGAATCCTACGACCGTTATGCAGAAGCTGAATACGTTCCAAGGCGTAACGAATAAAAATGTGGGATCGGTCAGCAGTGGCTACCCAAATAGACCATACGTTTTTAAGTATCGTATCCTGTAAATCCGATCGTGCAATTCACGACGACCGCAGATCGTCTCCGCGAAGTAACAACAACCGTGTAGTTGTTGTACTTCGTGCGCTCATCCCACTACTCCTATCACTTGTCGCCGAACCGGCGTTTTCACAGTTTGAGCGGACCCACGTCAACATTTCGTGTCCGTGCACACTCACGAGCAGCGACGGTGAAAAAGCTGAGCTTGCATTCGGAGTCATCAATAACACGGATGATGTAGTCGACGAACTCTACGCGACTCTCGCTATCGCCGGTACACGGCTTTCCAGTACTAGTCAGATCGTCGACTACACTGCGTTTGTCGACACAGTTGCGTTGAACGTCAATGTAGAACCACATTCAACCATTGATTCACGGTTCTTCGAAATTGACTTAGGCGCGATTCCTGAAGGGGCTTATTACTTTGAGGTGCTACTGCACGAAAATGAAATAGTAGGTGGAAATCCGCGACTGGACTCAATCTGGTTTGAAGGCGAGTGGTCCGCACCCATATCCACATTGAGCTTAAGAGATGCCAACTATCTAATCGACTCGGACGACGACGGCATAGACGACATCAACGAACGTCTCGAGGGTACTGATCCTAATGACCCAAATAGTTATCCACCCGATCCCGTGATCGACATTCTGTTCCTACATGAGGAATTCTCATTCGAACACTACAACACGAGTCCGAAATCCTTTATCGCTCACGTTCTCGGCGTCACCAACGATATATACGAACGCAGTAAAAGCCCTGTCCAGTTTCGAGCGGTTGGAATCCTGGATTCGTCCGAGGTTCCTGAAATCTCTGAAGGTGAATCGTTGGAGGAATCCCGTTACCTTGAATTATTGGAGGAATACGACGCGGACATAGTGCTGGTATACCGAACGCGAGACACCGGCTTATGTGGATTTGCGATAACTATTGGCGCACGCGACGATAGAGGATTCCTACACCCAAACGAACGATTTCCTTACACCGAACTGTTTCTCGATCCTTCTAGCTGCTCAATCGACACGACCGCACATGAAATTGGACATTTGATGGGATTAGGTCACTCGTACGAACAGCTGTCTACCGGAGCTTTCGTTTGGTCGCGTGGTCATGCGGTCCATGGTGAATTCGGCACCGTCATGTCATACGCCGAGATTTTCTTTCAAGCCGTTGGAGTTGATGTATTTTCAGACCCTGAGCTGGATTGTTCTGGCAAACCATGTGGTGTGCCACACACCGAGATTAATTCAGCCGGAAGCGCAAACTCAGCACTCACACTAAATATCGTCAAATACCAATTCGCACGTACTTCGCTACCTGATCCATCTTTCGATTTCGATGGCGACGGTGTCGGCGCTGTAGATGACGCATTTCCGATCGACCCCGATGAGTGGGCCGATAGCGACGGTGATCGATTTGGGGACAATCGAGACGCGTTCCCAGACGATCCACTGGAATGGGCGGATACTGACGGCGACGGAGTCGGCGATAACACGGACCCCGACATCGACAATGATGGGGTTCCAAATCTGTCAGACCCGAACCCATACGACGCCAAGTTAACACAACCAAGATTAATCAGCATTTCAAGCAGTGAGAGAGAAGATGAGTTTGGTCTTTATTCGACTCGTGTAAACGATCTTGACGGCGATGGCATCGCGGACCTTGCGGTCTCGGCTCCGAGTGCCAGCAATGCATCAGCAGTACACACGGGTAAGGTTTACCTTTTCTCACTTTCTGACTTCATTGACCCCGGCCACACCGCTAGCAGCACAACAGGCAGCAAAGAGCTAAACGATCTCCTCAATGAACCGGAAAGCTGGGTGATACAAGGCAACCGCGAGGACGCCCGGCTAGGTCGTCAGCTGGTCTTCGCCCTACACACCGGCGGCGTCCCCGAACTCTCTATCCTGGATAGAGACTCGATTTACTTGGTCAACACAGACCCAATTCAGCTGGAGATGTTCGACCAACAAGACGGGAAATCGGACCGACGGATAGATCTTGCTTACTGTACCGAGCACGTCGGATGTGAGAACCTACACGCCGGCGAACAGTTTGAAATTAAGAGCATCTCTTCAATCAGCGATTTAGACAAAGACGGCATGTTTGAGATAGCGATTGTTGGTCGAGAGACAAACAACAATGGTGATTTTCTGCTATATCTCCTAAATCGACAAGGTTTGAGTCATACTTCATCGAATCTCGAAGCCGGGGAGTTATCTATTTCAAGCGTCTTCGAATCCAATGAAGGTAGTTTCATCGTAAAGGTGAACGGTTTCGACGTGCCTGGTGAGATCAGAACGCACGGCGATGTGGCCGACGCGGAATTGACAGACATCTTACTCGGTGTTGTCGAAATTAGGGGGGCGGGAAGAGTCTACGTCCTGAATGCACAGCAACTTCAGAACATCGCTGAAGTCGACAAAGACGGTGATCGTATCGTGGCAATCGATGATCTCGTGTCATCTGAGAAGACACTTCGCATCAGTAATCCTGACGATGCCGCATTCGGACTCAGTGTCAATTCACTCGCTGATCTCAATGGTGATGATCGAAGCGACCTGATGGTCTGGGGGCGGCGAAGCAACCATTACGTTTTTACAAACGCGGGCTTACGTCTGTACGACCTCCGCGACCTATCTCCTGACGGATCGATTGAGCTACCAGATGAACCGGAAAACGAATTCGGTACGTGGCGCCTCAACACGATCAGGTTGGATCAAGGACCAGCCAGTTCCACCATATTACGACCAGACAACGACGCTTCTCACAATCTGCTAATAACACCCAGTCGTGGTTCGTTAATCACAGCAGAATTAAGCGATCTAGACTACCTAGACGACCCGACTGGCGCGGATTCAAACGGGGTCGTAAACATTCCAGTTCGTATTCGGTATCCCGGGATTTATCAACTACGAGTTCCTTTTGGTCCAAAAGGCCGCTCGACATTGACCGGGGTTGTATCTCTTGGCGACCTCGACGAAGATGACAGAACTGATTTTGCATTCAGTATACATTCGGCAGACCTTCGCGGAAGATACAGCACGATGTACGTGGTGTTCTCCTCAGAGTTGGAATTCCTCGACCAGGCTGATGGCCAGTCCGATCACATAGTCATGCTTCATAACAATGCGTCGGACATAGACGGCGACGGGATTCCGAACATTCACGACGGTGATGACGATGGGGATGGATTACCCGATTTCTTTGACACGTATCCCCATCTAAGCCAATTCCAATACGACGCCGACGGCGATTGGCACGCAAACACCATTGACGTGTACCCATTGGATGCCAGCGAGTACTCAGATATTGATTTTGACGGCATCGGCGACCGAGACGACTTAGATATCGACGGCGACGGGATTCTCAATGAGGACGATCAATACCCTCGAGACACTGACAATGACGGGTTGCCAAACAATGAAGATTTAGATGATGACAACGACTCCGTGCCGGACGAAGACGATGTGTTTCCCCTCGACCCAAATGAAAGCTTGGATCGCGATGGAGATGGCGTAGGGGATAACGGCGACGCATTCGCACTGGATCCTGGCGAATGGCTGGACACAGATCAGGACGGGATCGGAAATAACGCTGATCCAGATGACGACAACGATGGTTACCTAGACGAAGACGACGCATTTCCATTACTCGCCGATGAGTGGCTCGATTCGGATGGCGACGGAGTTGGTGATAACTCTGATCAGTTTCCCTTAGATCCATTCGAGTGGGAAGACCTTGACGGCGACGGTTACGGCGACAACTTTGGATCGACTACCTTCTTTTCGTACCGTCTGAGATCGGATTGGCGAACGACGAGTCCAGGAGCACTCGAGAATTTCAAGAGCGAAGCGTTCCGATTAGGTGATTTTGACCGAGATGGCACGGACGATCTCGAAATCTCAAACGCGCTTCCTCACGAGACTGACACACCTTTACTATTGGTATCAGGTGCAGACCTACCTGTGCTCGATGAACTTGATGGCTCTATCGATCGCACTATAGACCTCGAGGAGATTCACCAAGGTCCGTCAAGTTGGCGCTTTGTAGACAGTAGAGGTGAATCTGATGCGGCGCGTTACAGTGGCGCGACAGTAGGTGACCTAAATCGTGACGGTATCCAAGATATTGTGATCTTCGATCCTTTGTCCTACGACTTCTCCGGTTCGATCACGTTAGTGTACGGTGGTGAGTGGCTGGATCTCGATGTTGCAGATGGAGATTCTGACGGTCAGATAGATTTACACACATGTGTACAAAGTGAGTACTGCACCCAAATCAAAAGCTCGGAGCGGCGACACGGATTCGGTCTGAATGGAAGTCTGATCACGAATTTCTTAAGTACGAACGACGTGATGTTGACGATTGGGACATTCACCAATGAATCACGACGAATTGCGCAACCAGGTGTTGGTTCTGCATTCCTTCTGCCGTACGAAGCAATCACGGCGAGTACTTCAACGGACGATGGCACCGTCCTCCTCGACACGGTTGTCGACGATTCCCGATCATGGTCGTTTTACCCCGAATTCGACTCGATTTTCTCAGGTACCGGTGCTGCTCTGGTTAGTAGACTCCCTGACCTGGACCGCGACGGAACTGATGAGTTTCTCGTAAACACAAGTTTTGGCAACCCGCCACGCATTTACATAGTCGCATCGAGTGATTTAGCAGCAATGGACAGCCTCGATTCCGCAACTGATCAGCAAGTCAATCTGAGCAACTCATATCGTCATCCAAATTCGTTTCGGATCGACGGTTATTTATTCAATCCCACCAGTACCCTGACTTCAACGCCAATTGACTCAACCGACGACACTACTAGAACGTTTCTGTTGCCACTAATCCAGCAAAACAATCAGAGTCGCTCGCTTGTTGTCGACCTTCGAGAACTCGATGCACACGACCGAGCTGAAGGTCCTGCTAATGGCGTAATTACATCATTCGAAATCGACAATAGCGGCGCATGGCAGTTTCCGCGCATCAACGGCCTATCCGTGTGCGGAGTTGACGCCAGTCAAAATCATGTACAAGCACTCGCGTCGTCATTTCTTGCTTTGCCGGGCTCCCCAAGGACATATAGGCTCGAACTCTACCTTTTCGACATACGAGATCCTACGATGCTGGATATGCTCGACACAGAGCACGATGGCACCATAGATCTTGCGAATATCCTCGCGCGGGACATTGAGGACGTTTGGCACGTTTCCTTCAGCGAGCTCGCCATCGACAGAGACGGTATACGCGTCAACTGTATAGGTGACTTAGATGGTGACGATCTTGAAGATATCGTGATTACGCTCATCGAGCGAGACGGTACAAACGCTCGCACCCAAGTGATCCTGTTAGCGTACGCCGATTTATCTCGACTCGATCAACTCGATGGCTCGCAAGATAGGCGGGTTGATACTTCAGCTTTGTGGCCCGATGAGTAATTACAGGCGACCCGGCTGCTCTCTAACTCAAACCGAGTGCGCTTGTACAACCGGAGTACGGAATAGATTAGGTAAACCTTCTCCTATGAAAACCGAAGGGCATTACATACTTGATTACATAGTCTCACGAATTGGGTTGCAATACTATACAATTGAACATGAGGCGCGAGAACCAAGCGCTAAGAAAGCCTCTGGGACAGGGGCATCTGGACGAGGAGGAGCGTTCACATTAGTGACTCCGACGATCCGTCAAAAGGCAGCCTGTTTTGTAAACAGGTATGTAAGTCCCAAAACCGAATCTATTGTTTAAGTCATGGCCTATCGGTTGAAGAATTCACTCATCGTATCTGAACATCGGAACCGTCTCTGAATTTCATACCGAACGCACGCTTGCGCTCGGCTTTCAAGACACTCGACTTCTGTCGAGATCGGCGTCACGAAATTGACGTTTTCGTTGTGTATGCGACACGACGCTAAGGCCGCATTCCGTATTGCTTGATTCTCAAGTACTGCGTTCGCGACATCTTTATGCTCGTTACGCAAACGTGCCATTACGTCTATTTCGGTAAAAACGGCGAGAGGTATGGGATGATCCATCGTCAGCGTCATGACTACCTCGTCGACTTTCTCCTCGGAGGCATCCTGACTTTCATCCACACACTCGTAATCTAATATGACGCGCTGAACGCGGCAGTTGACGCCACTCATGATGCCAACATGGCAGGTTCGCTTGACATCTCGATAGGTTCTTACGTCGTCAAATCCCATTTCTCTGCAACGTTGAAGTGCGCTCGTCTTATCTGCAACATCTACGTCGATCTCTGCACCCGTATTGGTATACACAGTGCCGGTTGGTGAGATTCCAATGTCGACCGTTGGCGTTACCGAAGTACATCCCGCTAACACCAATAACACAAACAAAGAGATGGAATATTTCATACTCGTATCGCAATCTACCTGAAAATTCACAACACAAACTTTAGCAATACGCCGCCTTCCGCCAAATGATCTTGAGGAACACTCAAGATTCGTATTTACATGCGCGTTTGCGCACAGCCCCGTCTTCTAACGTTTCATTTTGAACGAGTATACGAGGATGACGCAATACGCCGACTATTTCTACGCCAAAGTAACTTTGAGAACCTCATGTCGCACACACGCAGCTAATATTCCGTTGCCGATCAACCTCGATTGGTTTTGATCTCGCTATTTACAACCATGTCCAAACAAAACCTTGTCTATGTTCTGTCAATCGTCGCCATGTCCAACATAACGCCTGCCGAAGAGCAAGATCCATATCGATGGTTAGAGGACGTTCATAGCGAAGCCGCACTCGAGTGGGCGAAAGAAATGAACGCGTATGCGATCGATGGATTGGCACAGTCACCAGATTTCGCCGCTAGCCAAGTGCGAATCAAGTCGATACTAGACGCACAAGACCGTATTCCATACATCTCGAAACTAGGTGACTTCTACTATAACTTTTGGCAAGACGAGGAAAACGAACGGGGCGTCCTTCGTCGTACTTCGTTGAGTGAGTATCGAAAACCAACTCCAAATTGGGAAGTTGTCATCGACATCGATCAACTCGGTGAATCTGAACAGGAAAGCTGGGTTTACAAGGGTTCATCCGCGCTCAGACCTACCTACGACCGAAGTTTGATGAATCTTTCGAGGGGAGGATCTGACGCAGCCGTAGTACGGGAGTTTGATCTAACATCGCTTGAGTTCGTGACCGAAGGGTTTAACTTGCCTGAGGCTAAGAGCGACGTCTCGTGGTTGAGCAAGGACGAAATCTTGGTCGCAACGGACTTTGGCGACGGTTCGTTGACGGAATCTGGTTATCCGCGCCTCGTCAAACGCTGGTCCCGTGACGAGTCGCTCGAGGAAGCACAGCTTCTCTTCGAAGGTCAGCGCACTGACGTGGGAATTTTCGGATTCTCGGACCAAACGAAGGACTTCGAACGCGCTGGCGTAGTTCGATCAATCGATTTCTTCAATTCCGATATGTATCTGCTCGTAGATGACGAGTTGGTTTTGATCGAAAAACCGACGCACGCCGACGCTTCATTTTTCCGCGAATGGCTCCTCATAACACCGAAAAAAGACTGGGTCGTTGATGGGACCACGTACCCTAGTGGTTCGTTGCTCGCTGCCGATCTCGCCAGCTATTTAGCAGGCGAACGACATATCCACGCCTTGTTCAAGCCTACGTCCAGCCGGAGCTTAGCTGGCTTCGACAGTACGCGCAACTTTATCTTGTTGAATGTCATGGAAAACGTGCGCAATCAGATTGAATTAGCTTCCTTTCGCGACGACCGATGGCAGATCGAACCGCTAAGCGCAACACAAGGGTTTCAAAACATATCTATCCATCCAGTCGACGAGAGTGAGAACGACTCATACTTCATGACGAAGAGCGATTTTCTGACGCCGCCTACGTTCGCGCTGGGGCAAATCGGCGGAACTCACGAAGTACTAAAACAAGAACCGCATGTCTTCGATACGAACGGACTCGAAGTTTCGCAACACTGGGCGACCTCAGACGATGGAACCAGAATCCCGTACTTCCAAGTAGGACCTGTTGAACTCAAGTCACCAAGACCCACGCTACTATACGGTTACGGCGGTTTCGAGGTCTCGCTCCTACCAGGCTATCAGAAGGTAACAGGCTCTGCTTGGCTAGAAGCAGGTGGCATATACGTCGTAGCGAACATCCGCGGCGGAGGTGAATTCGGACCTGAATGGCATCGCGCTGCGCTCAAGGCAAATCGCCACAAAGCCTATGAGGACTTTATCGCTGTGGCCGAAGACCTCATTGCTCGAAACGTGACTCGGCCTCAACTGCTTGGTACCATGGGCGGAAGCAACGGCGGTCTATTGATGGGAAACATGTTGACTCGTCGACCAGACCTGTTCGGTGCGATCGTGGCAGCGGTTCCCCTCTTCGATATGCAGCGATACCACTTACTTCTCGCGGGCGCAAGTTGGATGGCGGAATACGGCGACCCAGACATTGCTGAAGAGTGGGAGTTTATTAAGAGCTTCTCACCCTACCACAATCTAGCGAGCGATGGCGACTATCCCCATTGTTCGTCACGACCTCTACAGCTGATGATCGCGTTCACCCAGGACACGCTCGTAAATTGGTCGCGCGTATGCGTGAACTAGAGAAAGACGTGACCTACTACGAAAACCTAGAAGGCGGGCACGCAGGTGCAGCAGACAACACACAACGAGCGTTTATGTCCGCATTGCAGTATCAGTTTTTATGGGAGCATTTGCGCGTAAAAGGTAAGACTTCAGGTGTCGACTAATAAAGCCCAGGATACCGACTAGCTATGCTGCGAATACCTTACCGGGATTGAGAATTCCCTTTGGATCAAGCGTAGATTTGAGCGTTCTCATCATGTTGACTTCGATACTATTTCGCGAGATGTCCAGATAGGGTTTTTTCTCCAGACCTACGCCATGTTCGGCAGACACAGATCCGCCAATTGGTCGGAGTGGTTCATAAACGCACAGATTTACGTCATGGTGTGCCGACTCGTCGTCGCCGGCCGAAATTGCAAAGTGAAGGTTGCCGTCACCCATGTGACCAAACGTGAATAGCTGATGGTGTCCAAATCGACGTTGTAGTTTATCCCTGACTTCGTCGACATAGCGTTCCATGTAAGGGACCTGAAGGCTGACGTCATAAATAAACACCGGATCATATTGGAATATCTGCTCCACATCGTCGCGCATCGCCCAGAACTGCTTGCGCTGATCACCGTTTTGTGCGACAGTCGCATCGGTCGCTAATCCTTTATCCAATGCTTCTGCAAGTCCGTCTTCTAATCGCACCCTGTCATTCTCTGGGTCGCCTCCCATAGTCTCGATCAATACGTAGATCGGGTAACTCTGTTCCAATGGAGGTCGTTGTTTAGCGGGTGGTGTGGTCACCAAACGATAAAAGTCATTCCACATGACTTCAAACGCTGACAAAGTGCCACCCAAACAGGCGTCCATGTGTTTGAGAATGAGCGGCATCTTCTCAAAGCTGTCAGCCGCCACAATCGCAGTTTCCTGGCTTCGAGGCAGTTCTCTAAGTCTTACGACTGCGCGAGTAACGACTCCAAGGCAACCTTCAGTCCCGATGAACAACTGTTTGATGTCGAATCCGGCGTTGTTCTTGATCATCTCGTTCATCGAAGACACGATCGTTCCGTCCGCGAGAACCGCTTCGGTACCCAGAACCATGTCTCGAGTCATCCCGAAACGTATAACGCGATTACCGCCTGCATTAGTTGCGATGTTGCCACCGATGGTGCAACTGCCGCGGGCACCAATATCTAGCGGATAAAGTAACCCGTTTCGTTCGGCTTCCTCCTGAGCTGCCTGTAGCATGACGCCCGCTTGCAGGGTCATCGTCCGATTGACGACATCGACGCTTTCAATTTGGTTCATGCGTTCGAGCGACAGAATTAAATCCGTCTGGACAGTATCCGCGCCTTCGACCAAGCCAGTCCTTCCACCATGTGCGATCACCGTCTGACCTCGCGCGTGGCAGAGCTTGAGGATCTCGCTTACCTCGTCAGTTGTCCGCGGGCGCACGATTGCAAGGGCTTGAATAGATTGCGGCCGCCAAATTCCAACTGCGCGCGAACTTACATCCTCACCGGTGAGAACACCATCCGAACCAGCAATTCCGACTAGGTCAGCGACAAGTTGACTCATTGAATGCTATCTCGACACGAAAGCTGCGGAGTATAGAGAATGGCAACACCTCATCAAAACGGCGAAGCAGATACTCGTATTAAAGGGCTTCAGCCCTTCCGACTAGTGTGGCACGGCCGCGTGTGACGGTGGTGACAAAGGAATCGGCTCCACTTCGCCGCCAAAATAAACAATGCGAGAGGCCCATGCGTAATCCGCTTCGAATGCGAGCAAGTACATCAAAACCAGCAGAACCAGCGGCGGTACGAGGATCGCCGTGATCAGGGTTGGACGTTCCCATTTCATGTGCATGAACACCGCGACGATGAACCCCGCCTTAAGCATCATGAAGACCACAATCAAGAACCAACGTAAGTGTTCTTTAAATTCGTAGAAATCCACCATATACGAGGCGATGCTAAAAACAAATAGCAATCCCCAAACAATAAAGTAGACCTTGATCGGATGTTGTTGACCGACTTCCGCCATAGCTAAAGCGTGAATCCTTACCAGAGATAGAAGAAAGCGAAAATGAAGACCCAAACTAGATCGACGAAGTGCCAGTAAAGGCCGGTAATCTCGACGATCTCAAAGCTTGTGTTGTCATATTTGCCGCGTAGTACCCGAATCGCGACAAGCAGCAAGTAGACCACGCCCGCCGATACGTGCAAGCCGTGGAACCCAGTGATCATGAAAAAGAACGAGCCAAACTGCGGGGCACCCATCGGGTTCTGCCAAGCCTTAACGCCTTCGTCACCGATCAACTTTGTCCACTCGAATGCTTGCATGCCGACGAATGAAAGCCCGAGCATCGCGGTTGCAAACATGAGCCAAAACACCGCAACTTTACGTTTGCGATAGCCCATATTGACCGCCATCGCCATGGTCCCACTGGACGTGATCAAGATGAACGTCATAATCGCGATTAATAGCAACGGCACCGGTGTGCCAAATGCTTCCAGCGAGAAGACTTCGCTTGGATATGGCCACGCGTCCGTTTGCGTCATTCTTACGGCCATGTAGCTGACCAAGAACGACGTGAAAATGAATGTGTCCGAGAGCAGGAAAATCCACATCATGGCCTTGCCCCACGGCACGGCCTTAAAGGTGGTGACGTCTGACGACCAGTCGTCTACGATCGTGGTTAGTGGACCCTGATTCGTCTGTGCAGCTTCAGCCATTTCTGCTTGATCTGTACCTTGTATTAGCGATTAGGACGATTGGCCTTGTGGGACCGTTTGCGGTATGAAATCCTTATCCGAGCCGGGAACGCTGTAGTCATACGCCCACCGATGGACCGTCGGCAGCTTATCGCCCCAATTACCGTGTGATGGCGGCGTATCAGGTGTACACCACTCAAGGCTATTCGCGCCCCAAGGATTGTCACCGGCTGGTTTTCCGTAGAAGTAACTATGGACCAAATTGCCTATGTACAACAGCTGTGCAACGCCAACGACCAACGCGGTCCAGGTGATAATCTCGTTCAGCGTTTGCGCCGAGGCTGGATAGAAACTTGAATCGAAATTCTCGTAGTACCGTCTTGGAACCCCAATAAATCCGAGGTAGTGCATCGGAAAATAGATGATGTACGTTCCTAAGAACGTAATCCAAAAGTGCCACTTCCCGACCGTGTCGTTAAGCATGCGACCGGTGAGTTTCGGATACCAGTGGTAGATGCCCCCAAAGATTGCGAGAATCGGCGACACACCCATGACCATATGGAAGTGGGCTACGACGAAATACGTATCGGATAACGGTATGTCAATGATCACGTTGCCAAGGAACAATCCCGTAATGCCACCCATGATGAACGTCAGTACGAACGACAGCGCGTACAACATCGGGACGGTTAACTTGATATTAGCCTTCCAGAGTGTCAAAATCCAGTTGTAGACCTTGATAGCCGTCGGGACGGCGATGATGAGGGTCGTCGTCGCGAAGAAGAACCCGAAATATGGATGCATTCCCGCGACAAACATGTGGTGCGCCCACACGATGAACGACAAGATACCGATAAATACCAGCGCCCAGACCATGAGTCGGTAGCCGAAGATGTTTTTACGTGCGTGGACCGAAATCAGGTCCGATACGACGCCGAACGCAGGCAGGGCAACGATGTAGACCTCAGGATGACCGAAAAACCAGAATAAGTGTTGGAACAGCAACGGCTGTCCACCGTCGTGTGCCAGTGTTTGACCCAGTGAAACGATGGCAGGCATGAAGAAACTGGTACCGATCCTCAAATCTAAGATCATCATGATCGCGCTCACGAATAGTGCCGGGAACGCCAATAGACCTAAGAACGTGGCAACAAATATGCCCCACACTGTTAAAGGCAGGCGCATCAACGACATACCACGTGTTCGTGCCTGAAGAATGGTCGTAATGTAGTTCAGACCACCCATCGTGAATGCGACGATGAATACGGCCAGCGATGCCAACATCGTCATGATTCCCCAATCCGCCCCCGGGGTACCTTCAGTAATAGTCTGCGGCGGGTAGAGCGTCCATCCAGCGCCTGTTGGACCACCTAATCCCGGTATGTATCCAAGTAGTAGGATGATCACCGATATCAGGTATACCCAATAGCTGAGCATATTCACGAAGGGGAAGACCATGTCCCTTGCACCGCACATTAGCGGCACGGTGAAATTACCAAACGCTCCCAACAGAAATGCTGTAAGCAAGTAAATCACCATGATCATGCCGTGCATGGTGATCGCCTGATAGTAGTAATCCTCGACGAACCATTCCATAAACCCTGGATATGCAATTTGAATACGCATCAGGTCCGAGAGGAACAGCGCGACCAAGCCAACCGCGATCGCCGTGATGCCGTATTGAACTGCAATCACTTTGTGATCTTGACTGAACACGTACTTCCCTATCCAAGTCTTTGGATGGTGAAGCGGCACGGTCTCCTGATAGGGGATTTCAGCTGTTGCCATCAGAATTCCTCATCAAAAATGCTAGCGTTACGTCGGTCCATCTTTATTTAGCGGTCTCCTGCAGGAAGCGGAGTAGAGCTTCCATTTCGTCGTCTTCAAAAGCATACGGGGTCATCACCGACCCAAATCCCTCTACGAGTTTCACGTTGGGTTCAACGATCGATTCAACGATATAGGCCTCGTCCGCAATTACCGTAGAGCCATCATCGAGAACGACTTCTCGTCCCCACAGTCCTTGCCAAGTCGGTCCAACTACCGAGGTACCGTCTAGTGAATGACATGCAAAGCAGCCGTTTTGGTCTGCAACCTGCCGGCCTTTCGCAACGATGGGTTCTTCCGGTACCTGTCCAGCCTTCATCTCGGCCCAGGTTACTTGCGAATCCAACCATGCTTCGAAGTCTTCCTGAGTATCGATATACATCGTGCCACGCATGTTGTGGTGACTACGGCCGCATAGTTCAGCGCAGAGGATTTCAAATTCGCCGGTTCGCGTCGGTCGGAACCAGAAATAGGTGATCATCCCAGGGACCATGTCCATTTTGGCGCGGATTTCAGGTACCCAAAAGTCATGAAGCACGTCTTTGGATCGCATCACAACTTTGATGTTACGGTCCAGCGGTACATGGAGTACGTTACTTGCGATCAGGATGTCATCCTCGCCGTGAGGATCCCCGTCGCGCATCCCAAATGGATTCAGCGATGTAATGTTTGGTTCAAACGTCGTACCATCCGGACCACGTTCTACGTTCTTCTTAACGGATGTGGTGCCGAAGATGCCGTCCTCGCCAGGAAAACGGAACTTCCATGTCCACTGTTCCCCCAGGACTTCGACTTCCATAGCATCTGGCGGGACTTGCACGTAATCGTCCCAAACAATCAGACCCGGCGCCAACATGATCACAACACCGATTGAGGTGATGATCGTCAGCCAACTTTCAAGAACTGGGTGCTCGGGTTCATAGTGTGACTCGCCACTTTCGTGGTACTTGTAGCGCCAAATCGCCCAAGCCATAAATAAGCCCAAGAGCACAAACGCTACACCGCAGATCCACCAGGTGACCTTAACGGTGAAGTCAATAAACTCCCAGTTTGACGCGATCTCCGTAAACTGCCATGGGCTCCAAACATTGAAGATCACTGAGCCAACAACCACGATCCCAAGCAATATGGCTACGTGATGATCAAGAATCTTTCGCATGGTCCTCCGCTTCCGCGAATTTACGCACTACTCTAGGCACGTTCGCGCACGAGCGCGAACTCAGCGAGCAGAATGCGATTCGCAAGTACCTCAACAGCGACGTTTCTGCTCGTTCGTAGTAGCGACAATCACGAACGTAACACACCTTAATTTACTTAAAGCGGTACGCTGTCTCAGTAAAAGACATTGTTTAGGTCGCTAATTTTAATTATCGGTCTGACTTTCGATTGAAGTTTACTTCCGCCGTGTCGGGAAGATCTCCTTCGCAGGTACGTAGTCTTCACCTGTCGCGTTGGCAACCGCTTCATGAGTGACATATCCCTCATAAACATTGAGACCTTCGCGCAGGTGCGGATCGGCTGATAGCGCGCTACCCACTCCCTTGTCCGCTAACGCTAGTGCGAATGGCAACGTGGCATTGTTAAGTGCAAACGTCGATGTCCTTGCCACCGCGCCCGGCATATTCGCGACGCAGTAGTGCACCACATCATGCTTCACGAAAATTGGCGCTGAGTGAGTTGTAGCCTTTGACGTCTCGAAACACCCGCCTTGATCAATCGCTACATCGACGAGCACGGCCCCTAGTTGCATGTCTTTCACCATATCCTCAGTCACCAACCGCGGTGTCGTACTACCGGGCACTAAAACAGCCCCAATAACAAGGTCCGCTTCGGCTACATGTTCATGGACTGAGTTGACAGTGGAGTAACGGGTGTGTAGCGCAGGTCGAAATAGAAGCTCCAGCTCCGCTAACCGACGCAAATCAACGTCAAAAATGACGACGTCCGCTTCCATACCGAGCGCAATTCGAGCAGCGTTCATTCCAACCACCCCGCCTCCCAAAACGACTACTCGCGCCGGCTGCGAACCTGGAACACCGCCTAGGAGCGTACCGCGACCACCTTGTTCTATCTCTAGTGCATGTGCCCCTGCCTGTACCGACATACGACCCGCGACTTCACTCATTGGCGCGAGTAGAGGTAGTCGACCTTGTCCATCCGTCACGGTTTCGTAGGCGATCGCCGTGCACTCACTATTTATTAAATTACTTGTTAGTTTCGGATCTGGAGCAAGATGCAGATAGGTAAAGAGAATCTGACCTTTGTGCAAGCGCGCAACCTCTTCAGGTTGAGGCTCTTTTACTTTGACAATCATGTCCGCTTCGAACAATTGGTCCAGTTCGCTTGTTAGCGTTGCTCCAGCATCGCGGTATTCTTCATCCGTCAATCCGAGTTTGAACGCACACCCAGCTTCAACGATGACACTGTGCCCATGAAGCACAAACTCTCGGACACTTGCTGGAGTTAGGCCGACTCGATTTTCATCCGTTTTAATTTCTTTAGGAACGCCAATCAACACGATAATCAGTTCTCTCGAAAAAGCGTAATTTCCATGGACGCCGAGGACGATCGAATCGATTGCCTCGAGTATGTGACACCAATTGTTGCAAGTATTAGGTAAACGTGTCGGATTCTCTTTCTAATCGACTATTACTCGACAGTCTTGCTCGATGCGTCGAAGAACGCTTTGCAATCGAGGCACTTGACGGGCTGTGCGATGCTCTTGAACGTGCATTGAGTTCAGGCGCTGGGACTTACACCGAATTACTCGAAGCGCTGGCGAATTACGGCCACCAACTCCATGCTGGTGCAATTCAGTTAACCGACGAGACGACCGCGTTATTTCGTGAAGCCCAAGCGATCCTTAGCGAAGACGGCACGTCGCGACAGGGCATCTCTATCGATGACCGAGCTACTCGTTTACTAGAGCGTATTGATCTCGAAGCGTCTGGCGGCTTTGACGCGTTTGAAGCGGGTGAAGTTGCGGCTGTCGACGGATCTGTAGACCCAAACGATGAACTCCTGCAGCTTCAAAACTTGATCCACCGCTTACACGCCTCACTCGACACCGCGGAGCGCTACGTCAGTTTAAGTGGAATAAGCAAACAGCTAGCCGACGTTCTTTCGCGTCATCGGCAGCTACTTGACTCGCTTACAGCTACGCCTCCTGGAAGTCAAGTCGTGCCACTAGTGAACGTCGAAGAGATGCTCGGGCTTCAACTCGGAGGCACCGACGTCAATGTGAATGTAGAAGGAGAAGGTTCCGTACATGCGACGTACGTTCCGATTTTGACGTCACTAGTGACCCAATTAACCGCAAGTTTCGACGCGAAAACGAATAGAACCGTGTCTCTCAAACCAAATCAAGACACGATTGAAATCGAGCTAATTCTTGAGAGGGACCAAACAAGCCTGACCGGACTACGTGCAAATGCAATCGAGCGAGATTTTCTGAGTGTTCACGCACCGCTAAGCGACGGTGATGATCTACAGTACGTGTTGCTTCCCAACGCCTGTGAGGCTGACGAGCGTCTCGTTCAATCGTCCGCGCTACTCGACCATTTCAATGTCCTCGGAGCAAACGTCGCTATCGACTCGCGCGAGAAAACGATCCGTGTGTGCGCAGCGTTGCCAGCGAATGTCAGACTGGAATCAGTCACCGTATTTCAGATCGATGGCGCAACGTACGCGATACTGACAAACTCAGTAAACGACATTGATTATTCCCGAACTGCAGACGACGCGACTTTCAAACAAACTACTGAGAGTAGCAGCAAGACCTTTCACGTAAAAGGCTTAGATCCCTCAAGGACAAGCCATGAGGTATCTCTCCTAGTTCAGGATGGCGAGGGATCAGGTGCTTTGTTTGTAGATCAAATCGAATCACCCGGTCAGTTAGTCGTTGGGGACACATTCGACGCAACGATTCACGTTGGAGGCAGCGTGAGCCTACTAGATCGCCGCCTCGTCGTCTTAATTTCGAGAGATGACCTTGATGAATCTCGTGCGCCATCCCGCAATGCGGAACCAGTTGCGATGCTCCGATTACTCGCGCTCGGTGATGTCACATTCGCTTCACAGGTAAATCGACTCGTTAGCCAAGTTTCATTTGCCGATGGTGATATGGTCGCAATGGCTGCGCTCCAGGAGCAGAGACCGCATGCGATTTTCATTGATGATCGAGATCTCGCAATGTACGCCAATGTACTTTCGCGTGCCCAGCTACTGCACGTACCCTTGATTGTTCGGACGTCGCGAGAACTAAGTGCAACAGTCGATCACCTAGGTTTCGAATATGTGTCAATCACAACCCTGACGGAACTTGAATCTAAGCTGCTGTCCCTAACAACAGACGAAGACACGAAACCTCGGTAGCGACTACGAACTAAGAAGTTGACCTAGGAAAGCTTGCGTAGGTCGTGCAAGATTCAGCGTATAGACATGAATTCCACAGGCGCCATCCGCCATCAATCGACGACACAATTTCGCAACGAAGTTTGCGCCATACTCACGTAGAGCCTCAGAGTTAGACTCCATTGCCCGTAGTTGCATCGTCAGCCAGCGCGGAATTTCAGCGCCACATTTCTCCGAGAACTGAACCAGTTTCTCAAAATTTGCAATAGGCATGACACCCGGAACGATCGGAGCATCAATCCCAGCACTCAGGCAACTACTTACGAATGCCGGAAAAGCATCGGCGTTGTAAAAATACTGCGTAATGCAGCAGTCTGCGCCCGCGTCGACTTTCTCCTTCAAGCGATCGATATCGTCACTAATTGACTGAGCCTCTGGGTGCATTTCTGGGTAGCAACCGACGTGTAATCTGAGTCGATCCCCCATTTCCTCACGAATTAGCGTTAAAAGCTCATGCGCGTATCGAACTGGCAGTTCGCCAGACGAGTCTTTGCTGACCTCGCCACGTAGTACCACCATTTCCGAGACGCCGATATCTACATACTTCTCTAGCAATGACACAATTTCGCTTCGAGCGTCGCTTCCCCACGTTACGTGTGGGATCGCATTGAAACCCTGCTCATGAAGCAAGCGAACCGTTTCCAATGTTCCTTCTCGCGCTGTACCACCCGCACCGTGGGTCACTGAGAAGAAATCTGGCTCAAATTCGGCTAATCGACTGGCGGTCCGAAGGAGATTCCGGTTCTCGCGAGGTGTTTTAGGCGGGAAAAACTCGAAACTAAGGTGCGCGAAATCGCTACGTACCAAAGGCATCCGCCTTAAGTAGGTGGGCTCGGTCCGTACTCTCCCACGTGTATTCGTCGTCTGTGTGACCGAAGTGGCCGAACGTCGCTGTTCGCCGGTAAATGGGATTTTTTAGTTTGAGCATATCAACGATTCCGCCAGCACTCAAATCAAAGTGTTTGGTGACGAGTGAACCGATACTCTCGTCGTCAACCCCTTCCGCTGCCGTGTCAAACGTATTCACGACCACATCAACGGGTTGTGCCTGACCGATCGCATAGCTGATTTGGACCTCGCATCGTTCTGCCAATCCTGCGGCAACTACGTTTTTTGCCACATAACGCGCCGCATAGGCGGCTGAACGATCCACCTTCGTCGGATCCTTGCCGGAAAACGCACCGCCCCCGTGACGAGCCATCCCTCCGTATGTATCGACAATAATCTTGCGCCCGGTTAGACCGCAATCTACTGCGGGTCCTCCAAGCGTCCATGGACCGCAAGGATTTACGAAAATTTTGGCGTCTGAGATATCAAAGTTCTCGGTGAGAACTGGTCTAATGATGTTTTCGATCACCTCGCGTTCAACGAATTCATCTTCAAGCTCGGCATCGTGTTGAGCCGAAAACACGATGGTATTAATCGCACTTGGTCGACCATTCTCGTACGCAAATGTCAGCTGACACTTTGCATCCGGTCCTAGAAAGTCCATTCCATTACGCCGTACCTCCGCATGTTTTCGCATCAACCGATGTGAATACATAATGGGGGCCGGCATCAGCTCGGGCGTTTCATTGGAAGCGTAGCCAAACATCATGCCCTGATCGCCCGCGCCTACCTCGTCCTGTGCGGCTTCAGATTCACCCACCTTGGTACCCGTCGCGATATCACTCGATTGCTCATTCACCATCACACAGACTTCACATGCATCGTAGTCAATACCGAATTCTTTCGTGTATCCGACATCCCGCAGTACCTGACGAGCAATATGGTCGTAATCCAGGTTCGTACGGGTCGAGACTTCACCCGCGATGATCACTGTATTCGACTTTAGGAGCGTTTCACATGCAACTCGCGCGTTCGGATCGCTCGTTAGTGCGGCATCCAGGACCGCATCAGAAATCTGATCGCAAAGTTTGTCGGGGTGACCCTCTGATACTGATTCAGAGGTGAATGTGCGGTACTCGCTCAATACAAGCTCCCAATTCACTGCATGTGAAGACAACGCAGCGGGCGAATTTAAGTGAACGAAGTATTGTAAGCAGAGAATTCGCCACTCTCACGAGCACAGCGCTAACATTCAGTTGATTTACTTCCTTTTCAACAAACGAAATTAGGCGGCACAACGTTTTTATATCTAACGTATAAAAGTATTTAAATAAGATTCTTCTTTTTCGATTTCTATATATAGTTCCGTGCAAAAAGATATATATATCAACAAAAATTAGTGATATTCGAATAGACCTTTAATCCGCGTGTGCAAAATTAGCCGCTCGCTTCTCACACCTCTCTTATGGACACCAGCAAAGAACGCGCCAACGCTATACGGGCATTGGCTATGGACGCTGTACAGCAGGCCAATTCGGGTCACCCCGGTGCGCCAATGGGACTGGCGGATGTAGCAGAGGTTCTGTGGCGTAACTATCTACGTTTCAATCCGAAGAATCCAAATTGGTTCAATCGCGACCGATTCGTTCTTTCAAACGGGCATGGTTCGATGCTGCTCTATGCCGTACTGCATCTCACTGGATACGACGTGACGATCGACGATATCCGCAATTTTCGCCAGCTCCATTCGAAAACAGCAGGTCATCCGGAGTATGGCGAATGTCCAGGCATTGAAACCACGACCGGTCCACTAGGCCAAGGTTTTGCTAACGCGGTCGGCATGGCATTAGCCGAGCAACAGCTCGCGAATGAATTCAATCGCGAAGGATTGAACGTCGTCGACCATCGCACCTGGACTTGTGTTGGCGACGGGTGCTTGATGGAAGGTATCTCACATGAAGCCGCATCCTTAGCTGGGACACTCGGTCTTAACAAATTGATTGCCATCTATGACAGCAACGGTATATCAATTGATGGTGAGACCAAATATTGGTTCACCGAAAATGTGGCGAATAGATTCAAGGCATATGGCTGGCGGGTGATTGACGATGTCGATGGTCATGATGTACACGCGATCAAACGAGCTTTCGATACGGCTTGCGAGCCATGTGATCGACCTACATTAATCTGTTGCACAACCACGATCGGCTACGGTGCCCCCAATAAGGGTGGAACAGCAGGTGCACACGGCTCACCACTCGGCGAAGACGAAATCGCGCTTGTTCGAGAACGGCTGGGTTGGTCACATGAGCCATTCTCCGTTCCAGAACGGATTTACGCAGATTGGGACGCGACGGATCGTGGAAGAGGTCTCGAAGACGAGTGGAGTTCCCTCATGTCCGCCTACGCTGAGGCGCATCCTCAACCCTCTAGCGAGCTGAGACGACGTATTGAAGGCAAATTACCCGAAGGGTGGAATGAGACGATCACAGAGTTCGCACAAAGAGGGCAGACCGAAGGCGCTTCCCTCGAAACTCGAAAGGCCTCCGGTCAGTGCCTTGATGTCCTCGGGCCAAAAGTCACGGAACTGCTGGGGGGATCGGCCGACCTGACTGGCTCCAACAACACACAATGGAACGGTGCGGGATGGTTGTGGGAAGGTGGTCGATACCTGAACTACGGGGTAAGGGAATTCGGTATGACTGCCGTCGCAAATGGACTGTCGCTACACGGTGGTTTCATCCCATATACCGGCACCTTTCTCGTGTTCATGGAGTACGCCCGAAACGCAGTACGGTTAGCTACACTCATGGGGCTCCGTCATATCTTCGTATATACCCATGATTCTGTCGGTCTTGGCGAGGATGGTCCAACCCATCAACCGATTGAGCAACTCACTAACTTGAGGACGACGCCGAATCTCGCTGTTTGGCGTCCATGTGACGTTGCCGAAACTGCGATTGCTTGGCGGGAAGCCTTAAAGAGGACTGACGGACCTTGTGCGATCGTACTAACTCGACAAAAGACTCAGCCTCAAGACCGCGATGCCGAAACTTTTGACAATATCGCGAAAGGTGGCTACACACTACGGCGCGAGTCATCCACACTGCAACTGATTCTGATCGCAACCGGCTCTGAAGTCGAAGTAGCACAAGCCGCAGCAGATCAATTAGAAGCCGATGGCTACGGCGTTCGGGTCGTCTCAATGCCATCCGTTGATCGATTCCAAGCTCAAACCATCGACTATCAGGAGTCTGTCCTACCGCATGAAGCGCGTAAACGTATTGCAGTTGAAGCGGCACACCCAGACTACTGGCGAAGATTTGTAGGCCTCGACGGCGATGTTGTGGGTATCGCTCGTTATGGTTTATCCGCACCCGGTCCTGAGGTGATGGCAGAACTCGGCATAAATCCGGCAAATGTCGTGCAAGCCGCAGTCAATTTGCTTACCTAGCGCATGGTCGTCAACACGCTAGCTGACACCGACCTACGCAACAAACGAGTACTTATCCGAGCAGACTTAAACGTCCCGCTCGACGGTACCACGATTACAAATGACTTGCGTATACGCGCTTCGCTACCGACGATTGAGTTCGCACTCAACAAAGGCGCTAGAGTGCTCGTGGTATCGCATTTAGGCCGCCCAGAACCTGGGTCTACTAATCGCGACCTTTCACTTCAACCTGTTGCCGATCGACTCCGAGACCTACTTAAGCGTCCCGTTGACCTCATTCAAACGTGTGAGTACGACGTCGACATAAATCCCGGCGAGGTCAAACTCCTCGAGAACATTCGTTTCGAAGCAGGGGAGACCAAGAACGATCCTGATCTGGCTCGTTCGCTCGCATCACGTTGCGACGTTTATATAAACGACGCGTTCGGTACCGCACATCGGGCGCATGCATCAACACATGGTGTCGCAGAGTTCGCGAAGGAGTCCTGTGCAGGTCTCCTGCTAGCATCGGAAATCGAAGCTTTGGAACGAGCCGTAGCGAACCCGAAGCGACCGCTAGTAGCCGTCTTGGGTGGGGCCAAGGTATCCGGCAAACTTGAAGTACTACGCAATCTGAAAGAGACCGCTGACACATTGCTGGTCGGTGGTGGAATGGCTAATACGTTTCTACTGGCTTCAGGACACGCCGTCGGTGATTCGCTTGTCGAGAATGATCTCGTTGACGACGCCCAAACAATTCGAGAGGCGACAGATCTTCCTCTGCCGGTTGATGTCATGACAGCTGAATCCATCAGTGAGCAGAGTCACGCATTTCTACGTTTGATCGAGTCCGTTACGAGTGTCGAGACAATCGTGGATATAGGACCCGAGACAGCACGTCGCTACAGCAAAATAATCGCTAATGCCGGCACTGTAATCTGGAATGGTCCCATGGGAATTTTTGAGTACCCACAGTTCGCCGACGGTACGCGCGTAATTGCCGATGCGATCGCAGAAACCTCAGCCTTTACGCTGGCCGGCGGTGGCGATACTGTAGCTGCGATTGAGCAATTCGGTATTTCGGACCGCATTGACTACATTTCTACTGGCGGAGGCGCATTTCTCGAGTTTATCGAAGGTAAGAGCTTGCCGGGAATTGAGGTGCTGAAACAGAAACCATGACGCGCTCCCACACACACACGCGGTCACTCGTCAGAACAGGCCGATATGTCCTCTAAAACAACTGCAACCGAGCAGTTTCAGTCGAGAGCGTTGAACGTATTCGGCGCTCATCAAATAAAAACCGATTCTGAGGACCTCGCGAATTGGGGAACTGACTGGACTAGGAGCTTCACGGTCGACCCACTTGCTGTGGTGTTCCCTGAATCAACCGAGCAGGTCGCACAGCTCGTGAAGAGCGCTCCTGCATGGGGAGTTGCGCTCGTACCTTCCGGCGGACGCACGGGACTCTCTGGCGGCGCGGTCGCGCCAAATCAGGAAGTCGTCGTGTCCCTCGATCGTATGAACCAGATTCTCAAGTTCTTCGAAACTGACAAGATCGTGCATTGCCAAGCTGGCTTAGTGACTCAGCAACTTCAAGATTTCGCGAACGAACACGACCTGTTCTATCCCGTTGACTTTTCGTCTTCGGGTTCTAGTCAAATCGGCGGAAATGTCGCCACCAACGCCGGCGGTATTCGAGTCATTCGATATGGGATGACCCGTCGCTGGGTGGCTGGACTCACGGTAGTCACCGGGACAGGCGAGGTACTGCGTCTCAATCACGGGCTTGTGAAGAACGCAACGGGGTATGACCTCCGCCACTTATTCGTTGGTTCAGAAGGAACGCTAGGAATCGTCGTGGAAGCGGAAATGCGTCTGATCCCGTGCCCGGAAGAGCAACAGGTCATGGTACTTGCTATATCCGAACTGCACGATATTTTGAGTGTGCTACGCGCCTTTCAAGGCAGTCTGGAACTGTCAGCGTTCGAGTTTTTTTCTGAACTAGCGTTACAGAAAGTACTAGCGCATCGAGACGTACCGCGTCCATTCACGACGGCGAGTCCGTTCTACGCGTTGCTCGAATATGACACCCACAAACTCGAGACCGCGAATGCAACTTTTGAGCGCGTTGTTGAATCAGGTTGGGTTCAAGACGGGATTGTCAGTCAGTCATTGAGCCAAGCATCCGCGTTGTGGGAGCTGCGTGAAGGAATCAGCGAATCTATCGCACCATACACACCGTACAAGAATGACATCTCCGTGAGAATTGGTGAGATTCCGGGTTTCTTGGAGGACGTCGAGAGCGTTGTGACCAAACACTACCCCGACTTAGAGGTCGTATGGTTCGGTCATATCGGAGATGGAAACCTGCACTTAAATATCCTTCGACCCGCTGACGTTTCGGTCGACGATTTCTATGAGCGTTGCCACAAAATCAACCCAGAGCTTTTCAGCCTGATTGAGCGTCGGCACGGTAGCATCTCTGCCGAACATGGCGTGGGACTCCTAAAGCGAGATTTCTTGAGCTACTCGAGAACTGAGGAAGAAATCCAGGTGATGCGCGGACTAAAACGCGTTTTTGATCCTCATGGAATCCTTAACCCTAATAAGTTATTAATCACCTAGAGTCGTACGAGACTCACTTCGTTCACCAATTGTTGAACGACCCATCACGGCGATGAAATTCAGGCGGCCAACTGTTCAATGGCGCCGGTCGCTCTAGAGCCAACGCTTCATTGAATTCGATGCCAAGACCTGGCTCGTCACGGGGACGTGCATACCCATCCTCAAACAGTACTTGCTTAGGGAACAGATCCTGTGCATAGCTGCCTGGTGCTCGAGGCATCTCCTGTACCCCGACGTTGGTACTAGCCATGCATAGTGCAACCCCTGCCGCTGCACTGACGGGACCAAGTGGATTGTGCGGCACGATATCAATGAAGTGTGTTTCGCACCAATGCGTGATCTTGAGCGCTTCGGTTAGACCACCTGCGATACAAAGGTCGATTCTTGCGTAATTAATCAGTTCCTCTTCAATGACTTCTCGGAAACCCCACTTGGACGACCATTGCTCTCCCGCCGCGATCGGCACGCTTACTTGCTGCCTCAGAGTTCGGTAAGAAGCGGGATTCTCCGATCGCAATGGATCTTCAATAAAAAACATGTTGAACGGTTCGAGCGCTTTACAGAGTGCGACGGAATTGGCCGTGTCTAGCCGAGTGTGTACATCAATGCACAAGTTAATGGCGTCGCCGACTGCTTCTTTTACGGAAGAAATTAACTCAACTGCGCGAGGTATCGCCTCTCGAGGTTCAAAGAGGGGACCGCTCTCATTGGATTCTGATAGATCTGCCAGCAGGTCGAACCGAGCGAATTTCCAGCCTTTTCTTGTAGTTTCGACACAACTTTCAACGGTTTCAGCCAGAGTAGAAGCGCGGTTATGGGGATAACAAACAACCTTGTCCCGAATTGGACCACCTAACAGTCGGTAGACCGGGAGGTCTAATGCCTTGCCTTTGATATCCCACAAGGCGATATCGATTGCGCTGATCGCGCAGGCGTAGACCCTATCCGCCGGGAAAAAACCGCGTCGAAACATACGTTGCCATAGTCGTTCTGTCGCGAGTGGATCAGCGCCGATGCACAGGTCGCTTAAATGTTGAATCGCTTGTTGAATGGCAGCGCCCCAATGACCGATGCCGACTTCACCGAGACCTGTGATACCGTCGTCGGTCTCGACTTTGACGATGAAGTACTTTCGTTGTGTTTCGTCAAAGAAAGTAAAAGTCTTGATAGATTCGATCTTCAAGAACAGGCTCCTATTCAGCTTGGCTTGGCTGGTTCCTCAATTGAAAGACACTTACGCGGTGTTCGCAACTTTGCCGACGCTCAACATCACCTTCCGGAAACGGCTCTTCAAACGCCGAGTGATAAGAGTTGTAAACAGCGGTACCGTCGTCATCTTTGTGACACTCAAACAGCTTCAAAACCAATACTTCGTTCGTGGTCATGCGAGGGTAGTAGTACCATCGTTGATTCTCGTTATAGCGCAGCGATAACTGATTCGTGATTCGTCCCGACATCGTAAAGCCTTCTAAACCTGTCGAGATGATGTCGTCACGATGCACAGAGCTCGCATCCAGCACTCCCAACGGAAAGTGCTGTAGTGGGTGTTTCATATGGACCGTGCGCCAGAAATTAATCAACATGAAACCGCTTACTTCGTCCTTCTCGAACAGGTCACGCCATCCACGAGCGTCTTTCTCAGCAGCAAAAGCTGCCACGTTTTCTTCGAAATCATCTGCCGTCAAGCCGTAATCGTTGTGCACCACCTGGCCGTAGAATGGATTTGCCGTGCCATCACCACGCCGCAAGAGCATGGGGGCTTGTTGGATAGCTATCTGTTTAGTTGGTAGCAACGTATTACGAAGGATGTCTTCAACTTCGGGTAAGTAATGCTCTTCGATTTCGTTCACATCTGCCTGCGTCTTTACAGAATGGTCACCGATAGACGCAGTAGCTCCAATTGCGCCAGAATCCCAGTTTTGCACCTTTGATTCGTGCTGTAGCAACACGAACCCGTGTTTCTTGAAGAACCGGCTATGAAAATCTGCTTGCCCATCGTCCTCAGATGCCTGCAACTCTCGACCATTCAACATAGCAATAGTCGGCCCTTCGCCGAACGGATAGACGCCAGGCGTCGGACGTTGACCTTTTACATCGATCACGATCTTGTGGTCGCTCGTGAATCCCGGCTTGAACAAACCGTTCAAACACGTTAAAGGTGCCGTGGCGTCTTCATTGATCATCAGTCTAACCTCCTAGAGTAAAACTGATTAAACAGTGGTTCTTGATTGAAGCACTGGCGACTCAACACTGATTTGGTCGACGAGAAAGCGATTGCCTTGAGGATTATCTAGATGAGTGCGCTATCTAGTCTTTCCCAATGTTGCTATGCGCTTCGAGCTATGTCGGAACGTGGCTTTAACCGATTAATTCGTCGAAAACTCAAGCGCTACAAATTTGATCGAGATCGCGACTCCATGAAGTCTGAAGTACGCGCTTTCGAGATAGACACGACTCATAAATCGCGCGGCTCGACTATGCGTCGCCGGAGTCCAAAACCGTCTCGCAACACACCCCAATCGTTTGCAATTTGGACGCATGCCGTCGAAGTATTTCGGCAGTGGCAACTACCTCTATGCCGCACTCTCGTCCTATCAAGCTCAATGTTGGACGATTCGCCCAAAACACACCGTTTTCAACCACGCCTGGAATGTTGTTAAGCGCTTTCTCTACACTCTGCGGGTCACTGAGATCAATAGACTCCACGTCGAGAATCAGATTGCCATTGTCGGTTCGAAACCCCTCGCGTTCTCGTGACCGGCCTTCGAGTTGCGCGATCTGAGCTTCCACAGATGCCTTCGCCATTGGAATCACTTCGACTGGTAACGGAAATTCGCCTAATCGTTCGACGACCTTAGATTCGTCCACCAAACACAGGAAACGATCGCTGAGCGACGCCACGATTTTTTCGCGTGTAAGTGCGCCGCCCCCCCCCTTGATCAATGCACCGTTGGTGTCAATTTCATCTGCGCCGTCGATATACAGCGATGCCCGCTCGCCGCAATTGGAGTCCAATACATCGACCCCAATCTTCTTGAGTGCCCGAGTAGACGCATCCGAACTGGAAAAAGCACCCCGTAGCTCAAGATTCTCTCGGCTCAGTAATTCGATGAAGAAATTTACGGTCGAACCGGTACCGACACCTAATATGTCGTTCGGACTGAGCCATGTCTTTGCCAGTTCGACCGCGACTTCAGCGACTTGCTGCTTAAGTTGATCTTGGTTCACACAAAAGTCCTAGTGTGTCGAACGTTATTCGACTTCCTCGTCGAATTCGACGTCAGAAACCAACAGTTCAGGCTCTTTCACACGGTCAATATAAAGCACACCGTCTAAATGATCGATTTCGTGCTGACATACAGTCGAAAGGAACCCATGAAATTCCATCGACCGCGACTTTCCGGCGAGATCTAAGAAGTCAAGCTGTATATGCTGAGGTCGCTCCACAAAACCCCGTTTACCCGGAACGGACAGGCATCCTTCCCAGTATCCATCGACCGGTCCTTCGAGCACAGTGATCTCGGGATTAATGCAAATCGTTCGAGTGAGCCCCTGACCATCGTCCGCATAGCCATTGTCCTCCGGAACATCAAACAACACGACGCGCACTTGTTCGCCAATCTGCGGAGCTGCAAGTCCGATCCCTTTCGCGTGCGCCAGCGTTTCTGTCATGTCCTTAACTAACCGTCGCATCTTCGGCGAGCGGATTTGGCTCTTGGTCACTTCTGCGGACCTCTCCCGCAAGCTCGGTGCACCAACGGTCAAGATTTGGCGAATGCTCACGCGCTATTCCCTGCCTCCAACACTAGATACGCTTCTGCGCGATGAGAGTACACGCGCCATCCCGATTCCGTTACGACGGCATCCAATCGACGGTCCCATGCTTTCTGTTCTAACGATTCAACCTTCTGCAAATCATGGCCAATCCCGATCAAAAACGCTTCGCTATCTTTGAAGTAACGATCGTAATAACCTTTGCCTCGCCCCAATCGATCGCCATCGTCGGAGAATGCGACAAGTGGCACTAACGCGACGGTGATCTCAGTTTGGACGACACAAGTATCCGCAATCGGTTCCCTGATTCCCCATTTATTTAACGAGAGTGCTTCAGATGGATCAAACGACATGAACAACATCTCTGCTTCGTCAATTCGCGGCGCCACCAACTTGGTACCACCTGAATGCAGTTTCTCAATGACGGCGCTTAGGTCTACTTCACCGTCGTTACTGAGATACACAGCAACACACGTGGCCGAGTCAAATAGATTTGAACACAAGAGATGCTCACCTATCGCGGCTGCATGCGCTTGCTGCAGTTCCGACGAAAGACTTCTCCGCGCCGTACGGAGTCGTGTCCGCAATTTCACGAAATACGGATTTGTTGGCGCATAGTCACCGGGATATCACGGCTGATCCGATCCTGAACCGAGAGGTAACAGGTGGAGAATCCGATCGCGTCATTAGGCTTCCCCGAAGGGCATGCACACCGACAAAATCAGCGATTACTCCTAATTCTTGAATACGGTTCGGTACTAAACCAGCCGGTGATAACCCCGGTTCAAAAAGTATAGCAAGCTGAAGGAACAACTAGGGATCAGAAAGCTCCGTATCAATCTCGTGTAGCCGACTTGTCGCGGCTTCAATTCGTCGCTCCATAGCTTCCCGTTCTTTTTCCGCTGTGCTATCCATTTCTTCGCACAGGTACTCGAGTGTTACAGCAACTAAATGATCGAGCATTCGTTTAGCTGATGCTTCGTTTTCTCCCAAGTCAGCTCGTAAATCTGCGTCTAACTTTTCAGCCGCCTTCGTCAACATGCTCTCAACACTCGGCGTGCACTTCAGCCGAAACGTACGACCAAGTATGGAGAGTTCGACCTGGACTGTTCGCTCTGCCACGGGACGCTACTGAATCTTCGCGGTTGGACTTTGAAGTTGCTCGATGAGCGCTTCGATGCGGTCACAAGCCGCGTCGCACCTTGCCTTTAACGCCGCTCTCTCTTTTGCCCACGTAGCCTTCTCATCAACGAGTCGTTGATGCTGTTCTTGCGTTGAGGAAACTCGGTCAGCCAGTTTCTCGATCGCCTTCTCTAGTTGTAAAAGTTGCTCTTCCATCGCAATCCCGCTCGTTCATGCCGCCGTGATTGTAATAGTCGCAAGGTTGAGTCATCGTCATCGCAGATTCGATAATTCCCACAATGACTTCATTGGTTCCAGATGCTCAACATTAAGGAAAAACGCGAATACAGCCGTCGACGCCAGCAGTGCATGGCAGCGATCGGGCCCGAGAGCGTCGCCTTGGTTTTTGCAACAAGTGAGAAACGCCGCAACGCCGATGTCGATTACTTATTTCGACCAAATAGCGATTTCGTCTACTTAACGGGATTTCACGAGCCCGATGCGTTGCTTGTGCTGGCTCCAGGTCATGCCTCGCACGAGGAAACGCTGTTCGTGTTGCCCCGTGACATCGCAGCAGAGCAGTGGAATGGGCGGCGTCTCGGCGCTGATCGCGTCAAAGAGATGCTTGGTATTGAGAGCGCATTTACTGTCGAGGAAATCCGTGAGTTGTTACCCAATCTCTTCGATGGTCGAGACGTACTGCATGTCGTCGAAGATTCAGAGACCGGACCTCAAGTTGATGTGTGGATAGGCGCGACGAAAGCGGCAGGTCTTAAACCACCCCAAGACCGGGCAAATTTGGCGGATACGCTCCACGAACTTCGGCTTATTAAATCTGACGCCGAGATCGAACTCATGCAGAAAGCAGCCAGAATCTCAGCGGCAGCGCACCAACGCGCGATGCGTTTTTGTAGACCCGGTATCTCTGAACTAGATCTCGAGTCCGAGTTACAGCACGAGTTCGCAAGTCAAGGCGCTCGGTTTACCGCCTATCCTTCGATTGTCGCAAGTGGTACGAACGCATGCATCATGCACTACATCCAGAACGACGCGACCATTCACGATGGCGATCTCGTACTCATCGACGCTGGATGCGAGTATCAGTACTACGCGTCCGATATCACAAGAACCTTCCCTGCTAATGGGTGTTTCACATCGCCGCAGCGCGACATCTACGACCTTGTCCTCAGCGCCCAATTAGCCGCAATCGACCAGGTTAAAACAGGTCACGTGTTCACTGACCCGCACACCACGTCCACGCAAATCCTTGCCGAGGGTCTGGTTGATCTTGGTGTACTAAAAGGGTCGATTGATGAAATACTTGAAAACGACCTTGCGAAACCCTTCACTGTACATCGTTGCTCACATTTCCTCGGTCTTGACGTCCACGATGTCGGCAAGCGAGAAATCGAAGGTGAGGATCGCACGCTAGAAGCTGGGATGGTGTTGACCGTCGAACCCGGTCTTTATTTCGGTAATGTCGAAACCATGCCAGATCTCGATCCCACATGGCACAACATCGGCATTCGAATTGAGGATGACGTGGTCGTAACAGAAAGTGGCAACCATGTCCTGTCAGCAGATGTGCCTAAATCTGCAAGCGACATCGAAGCGCTCATGGCTGGCTGACGACAAATTTGAGCTTCGATGTTGTTATAAGCGGTGCAGGTATCGTCGGATTAGCCGCAGCCCAAACCTTCGCCAGCCACGGTTACCGTACCCTTCTTGTTGATCCCGATCAAACACCTGACACGGTAGGTGTGTTTGGTGTGGATTTACGCACCGTCGCGCTTTCGCCAGTCGCAATAGACCAGTTGGCTGAACTCGCAATTGAGCTCCCTTCGACTTCGGGTTTCGTCGATACCATGCACGTTTGGGAGAGTGACGGTAGTGCTGCGATTACGATGAAAGCAGACGAAGTACAAGAACCTCATCTCGCGACTGTTTACGAAAACCAAGTAGTTACCGACGCACTGAAAGCCCGGTGTCCCAAATCGCTAGAAATGAAATTTCGTGCGAGTGTTACCGCCATAGACGCGGCGACGCGCACTCTTGATATTGACGGTATTGGACCGGTAAAAACAAACTTACTGGTCATCGCGGAAGGCGCTAACTCCAGCACACGCAAGTTGTTAGACGTTGGTCTTGATATAGACGAGGACCTACAACAACATGCAATCGCCACGATCATCAAGTTTGATGCAGCGCACACCAACATGGCATGGCAAGTATTTGGACCTACACCGCTAGCACTACTCCCTCTCCCGCAGGATGATTTGATGGCACTTATCTGGAGTCTCCCCAGCGATGCTGCGTCAGAGACAATGGCACTTTCAGACTCCGAGTTCATTTTGCGTCTGAATCTCGCTTGTGAGGACGTTGTGGGTACAGCTACCGCGGTTGATCGACGCGTGAGTTTCCCATTGCGTCAGCAGTTAGTCTGCGACTTCAACCCGTCGCCCTGGATTCTGATCTTAGGCGATGCCGCGCATACGCTGCATCCGCTTGCGGGGCAAGGCGTGAATCTTGGACTTGAGGACGTACGGGCGGTCGATAAGGTCCTTCACAACCAACCGTCCCGTCTCAACAAACCGAATTTATGGCGGCCTTTCAATGCGAAGAGGAAGTTGCGTGCAGCGGGGATGGTGCAGCTCATGTCATTGTTTACCAGCGTTTATTCACTGAAGTCACCGTATATGAGACTGTTCCGCAATATCGGTGTGAGATGGGTCAATGCAAACGAAGGATTGAAGCGACAGCTAATTCTTGAAGCGATGGGCGTCGGACCAATTGCGAGTGTCGAATGAAAACTCCTTTGGTAGAACTTCACGCAGCAGCAGGTGGGCGCTTAATCGAATTCGCGGGTTGGGAGATGCCCGTTCACTACGGATCTCAGCTCGACGAGCATCACGCAGTTCGCAATCACGCCGGCTGTTTCGACGTATCCCACATGGCGGTCGTCGACGTCAATGATCAGCATGGCGAACAATTGCTCAGACACTTACTCGTGAGCGATGTCGCCAAACTCAAGGTTGGAAACGCAGTCTACACCCTCATGCTGAACGACCGCGGTGGAATAGTCGACGATCTCATCGCATATCGAAAGGCGGACGGTTTCAGACTTGTGGTTAATGCGGGTACGACAGAAAAAGATCTCACTTGGCTCACACGGGCAGAGCGTGAGCTCGGTTTAAACTGCGACATTCAACATCACAGAGAGCTTTGCATCGTCGCTGTGCAAGGACCGCAAGCGATTGCGTACGTAAGGGAGTTACTTCGATTCGACGAATTGACCCAACTGCACTCATTCTCGTTTGCTGAACATGAAGACTATTTCATTGCTAGGACCGGTTACACAGGTGAAGATGGTGTTGAGATCATCTGTCCACCGGACGCGGCATGCGAGTTATGGGAGAGGTTGGTTGAGATTGGCGTTCGACCCGCAGGACTTGGCGCACGCGATTCGCTTCGTCTTGAAGCTGGACTAAATCTCTACGGACACGATATGAATGACGACACCAATCCCTTTGAATGTCGCGTGGCTTGGACCATCAATTGGGAGGATGAACATCGATCTTTCGTCGGCCGTGCAGCCATTGAGCAAGTCCGCGATCAGGGAGCTGCCACAAAGCTTGTAGGTCTCAAGATGACAGAACGCGGAATCCCGCGTGAAGGCTTTACGGTCCTGTCAGACGCGGGTGTGGGAGTTGTCACTAGTGGCTCGTTCTCGCCAACCCTTGGACAAGGTATCGCGCTAGCGCGTGTACCTACTGCAATGCACGGAGCATGCCGAATTCAGGTGCGGAAACGTGAGATTCCTGCGAAAATTGCACGCCTGCCATTTGTACGAAAGAACACATAAGACCTCACATGACCGATTTCCCATCCGAATTACGCTACGCCCGAACCCACGAGTGGGTACGTGTTGAAGGAAACCGCGCGACCGTCGGTATCTCGGACTACGCACAAACGCAACTTGGCGATGTTGTGTATGTCGAATTGCCTGAGATCGGGTCACAAGTCGAGGCTCAAAGGGAGGTCGCAGTGGTAGAGTCAGTGAAAGCTGCTTCAGATATTTACGCACCCGTAAGCGGCGAGATCGTGGCGAGCAACGAAGAACTCGACAGCGCTCCTGAGACCGTTAATTCAGATCCATATGGCATCGGATGGTTTTTCATGATTGAGATGTCAGACGACTCATTGCCGGATGAGCTATTAAGTGCTGAAACGTACGAGGCGCTTTGTGTAGAAGAAGGCGAGTGAATTACAGGTAGGTTCCTATGCCGTTCATACCTCACACGCATGCCGACACCCAGAGCATGCTGACAACCCTTGGAATCGAGTCAATCAACGATCTATTTGACGAGATTCCAACTGAGATTCAGTGCGATGGTTTGCCAGATTTACGGGATGGCATTTCCGAAATGGCAATGCAACGCCACATGTCTGAGAAGGCGCACATTGATGAGACAGGAATCTGCTTTCTCGGTGCCGGGTGTTATGACCACTATATCCCTGCCGCAGTTTGGGATCTCACAAGTCGTGGCGAGTTTCTGACCGCATATACCCCATACCAAGCTGAAGCCAGTCAAGGGACACTACAGCTCGTATACGAATTTCAGACGATGCTCGCCTCGCTCACGGCGATGGATGTAGCGAATGCCTCCGTTTACGACGGCGCATCCGCTCTAGCCGAAGCGATTCTCATGGCCGTGCGAATCAATCGCAAATCAAAATCACGTCGGGTGATGGTCCCATCAACTCTTCACCCTACATATCTCGCGACTGTCGAATCCATCGTCAGTCATCAAGGGATTAGTGTTGAGTTGCTTCCGACTGAAGACGGTTTAACGCCAATGTTGAAGGCCAAGCTTGACAACGCAGTCGCCGTCGTCTTGCAACAGCCCAATTTCTTTGGACTGCTCGAAGATGCTGACACGCTAACTGAGCACGCCCACGCGGCTGGCGCGCTCGTCATTGGCGTGGTCAATCCGATGACACTAGCACTACTAAAACCTCCAGGCGAATGGGGCGACAACGGCGCAGACATCGTGTGTGGGGACGGGCAACCGTTAGGAATTCCTATGGCGTCCGGAGGACCTTCGTTTGGATTTCTCTGCACCCGTATGGCGCATGTAAGACAGCTGCCTGGGCGTATCGCGGGTCGCACTCAAGATAAAGACGGCAACGATGGATTCGTGCTCACCTTACAAGCCCGTGAACAACACATACGACGTGCTAAAGCCACATCAAATATTTGTACAAATCAAGGGTTGCTCGTAACTGCCGCAACCATCTACATGACGCTACTCGGACGCCAGGGACTAAAAGAGGTCGCGACTGCCTGTGTGCGTAACACCCATGAGTTGGTGGACCGACTAACAACACTCCCCAATATCGAGAAACGCTTTGCGGGGCACTACTTCCATGAGTGTGTTCTCGATTTTCCCGAATCGACGGTTGAGCTTCAGCAACGAATGTTGAAACAAGGTCTTCTCGCTGGTCACCCGCTGACCGGCATGTTCGAAGAAGGTGATCGCGCCATGCTCGTGTGCGCAACCGAGGCGCGGACTGCACAAGACATCGAACGTTACGTTCAGGCACTGGCCGATGGCTGATACGATTTTCGATAAATCGCGTCCAACTCGAAGAGCGACGGCTCAACGTGTTGACGACGACACAGTGGAAGGTTTATTACCGAGGAATCAACTGCGAGGGTCACCCCCTTTACTACCAGAAGTATCGGAGTTACAAGCCGTCAGGCACTTCACCAACCTAGCTCGCAAAAATTTCTCGATCGACACGCATTTCTATCCTTTAGGCTCTTGTACGATGAAGTACAACCCACGAGGAGTACATCGTGCAGCAATGCAGGACGGCTTTCTTAAGCGACACCCGCTAACGCCGGAGTCACATAGCCAAGGGGTACTAGGATGTTTATACGAGCTGCAAGAGATATTGCAGAACGTGACGGGAACGTCCCAAGTCTGCCTCGCACCCATGGCGGGTGCCCAAGGAGAGCTGACTGGCGCGTTAATGATCAAAGCCTATCACGCTGACCACAATGACGATCAACGTGATGAAATCATCGTACCTACTGCCGCTCACGGTACAAATCCTGCGACCGCAAGTATGGCGGGATTGATTGCGAAGGAAGTAGAGGTTGATTCTTACGGCGATGTCGATCTAGATAGTCTTAAGCGTGTCGTAGGTCCCAAAACGGCTGGCGTAATGCTCACCAACCCGAGTACATGCGCGGTCTTCGAACGACACATCCAGGCTATCAGCGACATCGTCCACGACGCGGGTGGATTGCTCTACTACGACGGCGCGAATCTCAATGCAATACTTGGTCGAGCGCGTCCTGGCGACATGCAATTTGATGTGTTGCACTTAAATCTGCATAAAACTTTCGCGACCCCTCACGGTGGTGGTGGTCCAGGCGCTGGTCCGGTTGGCGCTAACGAACGACTTGCACCATACCTACCTACGCCGATGGTCACGAAATCCGAGCAAGGTTATCAATGGCTTAATCAAACAGAGCGTCCGAAATCGATTGGTCGTTTGTCCGCGTTCATGGGAAACGTCGGCATCTTGTTGCGAGCATATGCGTATTCATTGATGCTGGGTGGCAATGGGTTGTGCCGCGTAAGCGAGTATGCGACACTGAACGCGAATTACCTGATGAAGCGACTGTCAGACGCTGGTTTCCATCCTGCTTATCCAGACCGTAAAGCGACTCACGAGTTTGCGATATCGTTAAGACGAGAAGCGAAAGAGACAGGCGTGACCGCTATGGATTTTGCGAAACGACTCCTCGACTATGGATTCCACGCACCTACGACTTACTTCCCGTTGCTGATCCCCGAGTGCTTCTTGATTGAACCCACGGAAACCGAAACCAAAGAAGAGCTCGATGCATTCACAGACGCGATGATCGCGATTCTGAAAGAAGCTCAACAAGAACCTGAGTTCGTTAAGCAGGCACCTCACCAACAGTCCATTGGTCGACTGGATGAAGTGCAGGCAGTCCGGCAACTTGATGTAACCGCACACTAGCCACAGAAGACCAGCAAAAACTAAGAAATCGTTCGTCAGAACGCACTAGCGATACCCGTCTTATTCCTACAACGGTACGTGAAACATTCTCGTGCGCCAAAATTACGGGATGGGGACGACATCACCGATTTACGATCTTTTGCCTACTGAGGAGATCTGTCAGCAAGACGATGTCGTCATCGGACGGGCCGGCAACCGGGACCTAACGGGCAACATCTACCTACCTCCAATCATTGATGAACCGCGACCAGCGCTCGTGATCGTTCACGGCGGCGGGTGGCGTAAGGGTTCGCCGCGAGGCGTTAGCGGCTTCGGCGAATTTCTGAGCCGCGCAGGATTCGTTTGTCTGTGTCCAGCGTATCGCTTGAGTGGCGAAGCACATTGGCCCGCGCAGATTGAAGACGTCAAGTGTGCGATCCGCTTTCTAAGAGCTAACCATCAGCAATTCGGACTAGATCAAGAACGTATAGGTATCACCGGTGACTCCGCGGGAGGCCATTTGGCGCTTATGGCCGCGGTCAAGTCCGAGTTCGAAGGGACCGGAGGTCACAATGACCAAGCTAGCCATGTCAAAGCAGTAGGCTCCATGTATGGTCCTGTTAGGGCACGAAAAGTACGCGCCGACGGCTCACGAATGGAGCTCTTAAAACCCGATGCTTCCGATGCCGACTACGCGTTGGCAGGACCGATAAATTACGACCTTTCAGACTTTCCCCCGTGCTTACTCATTCACGGTGCAGACGATCCTGCTGTTCCACTTTCAGGCACCCTAGACCTTTACGCAAAACTCGTTGACCTGGGTCGAACCGTCGAGTTACATTCGTTTGCAGGCGAGGGACACGCATTTGACCGACGCAGTTCAGCGCAAGAGCGTATGGTCGACATCCTAGATCCGTCCTCAATCAGTGGACCAACCGTCATTCGACTGATCGCACGGTTTTTCTCAAAGTATCTTTCAAAGTGACGCTGGAAAGAATCGAACTCGGCGTCATAGCTGACGATCTTACGGGTGGCGCGAAGGTCGCGAGTTTGCTCGAAACCGCAGGTGTGCGTTGTCCATTACTGACGTCGAACTTGGCACTGGAGTCGCTAACCGGCAATGAGCAAGCCGTTGTTATCGGTCGCAAACTGCTGGCGCTTCCCGCCAAAGAAGCAGTAGCCGACGCGTGTAAGACCGCCGAGTCACTTCTCGCCAAGGGTGTACGGCAGATCTACTACAAATACAGTGCCCTCTTCTCCTCGACAGCACGAGGAAACATCGGGCCTGTTGCCGAAGCACTAATGACCGTTACGAAAGCCGACCAAGTTCTGTTCTGTCCAGCACGTCCGGAACGCAATGCGACGGTCTATCAGGGCAGGTTATTCCTTGGTCAAAACATGCTCCATGAAACGCCTAGACGACTTGACCCCGTAACGCCGATGACCAACTCAAATCTCGTTGAAGTGTTGCAGTCGCAAAGCCAAGTTAACGTCGGGCTCTTACCGTTAAACACCCTTCGAGCCGGTGAGACGGTTGCGCGGAGCTATCTCAGCGAGCAACTAGCAGCGGACGTGAAATTCTTCATCGTTGACGCGATCGAAGATTCTGACCTCGCGCGCGTCGCCGAGCTTGCACACGACACACCTCTCACCACGGGCGCCGACGACTTCCCTGTTGCGTTGGCACACCATTGGCCGGATCGTGGACATATCGCTCCTGGTCAATCGCTATTACCGCCAGCACCAGGTCACACGGCACTCATTTCAGGGAGTTGCACGCCAAAGAGCCTTCGCCAACTCGCCAGGTTTGAGCAACACTACCCTGTGTTCAGGATTGACCTGCTACGATCGGTAAAACAAGCCGAAACTGAAGATGAAATCGCTGAGTGGGCGGCGAAGCACATCACGCAAGGTCCTATCGGCGTCGCAACTTCAGCCAACCACGATGTCGTGGCGCGTGCACAATCGAAACTAGGCAGAGAAGGCGCATCGGCGCTAGCCGAAAACATACTGAGTCGTGTCGCGGGACGACTTCACGCGCTTGGCGCACGGAAGTTCATTCTGGCGGGTGGTGAAACGTCCGGTAAAGTTCTCGAAGCACTGGGAGCAGGTCGCATGGATGTCGCGGTGCACGATGACCTGCAAGGCGGGTACTGTCATCTTGGCGGCGAGGACCCGATAGCACTCGTTCTAAAAGCGGGTTCGACAGGAGATGAAGATTTCTACGAAACCGCCTTGACCCGGTTACAGACAGCCGACGGAACGCGAATTAACTCAGGAAACGGCAATGACTGATACCAATGACGAAACAGAGCTGCGTCAGCAACTCGCCGAACATTACAAGAAGGTGGAAGCGCTTGGATTGAACGAACTGTCCTCAGGGAACTTAAGCGTGCGATTCGGCGATCGGATGTTGATTTCGCCAAATGGTGCCTCTGCCGAGTCAATTTCCGTAGACTCCATTGTGAATACGGCTTTCGATGGCGCATATCTAGGTGATCGTAAACCATCATCTGAATGGCGCATGCACGCAGGAATTTACGAAGCGCATGAGGACGCGCAAGCGATCGTACACACGCATTCCGACTATTGTGTTGCTGTGTCAAGTCACGTTACGGCTCTTCCGGGGTTTCATTACCTCGTCGGAGTTTTCGGCGGTGACGATGTACCTTGCGTACCGTATTCGACTTTCGGCACCCAGGCACTTGCCGATGATGCGGCGGCGGCGCTTAACGACCGGACTGCATGCTTGCTTGGGAACCATGGCATGATTTGCAAAGCTCCAACATTACGGCGCGCGGTCAAAACTGCTCAACGATTGGAGATCATGTGCAGACAATATGTTTTATCGAAAGCGTTGGGTGAACCGAGGCATTTGACCGAAGCGGAGTGGTATGCCTTTCACCATCGTGCGGAAGAAAAACAGTACGGAAAGGCTAGTTGAGATTCTTGACCCGTGAGTGACAAGAGCCTCACTGGAAATACAACACGGGAGAAATCACAATGACGATGCAAGAAGAGTTTCAAGAACGCGTCGTTCGGGTCGAGCGGCCATCCCATCATTTCAATTTCCTGGTCGCACACGACGGTTCGTTGCTAGGTCTAAGCGACGCACGAGAGTTAGCCTTCTTTAACGACGCCGACGACCGCGTAATTTGGGATGAGTGTCCTGAGGGTTTCAAACATGTTGCATCTGGCCATACCGTGTCAGTCCAAGTCGCAGACGGTCGTTGTGATGTCGTCGTCGACGATCAAAAAAAGTCGCTAAGCGTCCACCACGGCCCCGAAAAACTTCCTTCTGAATACCTCGAACATATGAAACGCGAAGGGTGGGTCTGTCTCACGTGCATTCTTCCTGACGACGTGGTTGATGGTTTACAGCGGCTTGCGGGAACCGATGCCTACGAACACCTGACGATCAACAACGACTCGCCCAAAATCTGTCAAGGTGCGTGCGTAGGTCGCGCAATTGGTGAACCAATTTCACTGTGGTTGATAAGACAGTACATGCAGACGCGTGACTTGCACCTGGGCCACCCACCTGGATTTGCGGTATTAGGACCTTACGATGGCAAGAGTCGAGTTCAAGGTTGGCATGCAGACATTCCATACATACCGTCAGAAGGCGGCAATCTAGTCGCCGACCGCGACGGCCCCATTAAGGCAGTACAGCGAAACGTTTGTGTTTCAGATTTCAAAAAAGAGAACGGCGCGACGGCCTTTAAGTTGGGTTCTCACGCATTTGGTAACCCACCTCCCGAGTGGAACCCGGCGCGATCTGGTGGTCCGCCTAATGCACGACCTTACAGTGGTCCTGACGCAGATGTTGTCGAGGCACCCGCGGGGAGCATCATTCTGTATGACGCCAGAACCTGGCATCGGGCAGGATTCAATCACAGCAAACGAGATCGTGCTGCGATGCTCTCATCGTTCCAAGCCGCTGACGTCATCCCAAAACGAGACACGCGACCAGCCTGCAAACGGTGGCAAGCGACACCAGCGTATGAACAGCTGAATGCACTTCAGCAACAGGAGATCACCGAGCTCCTCATGAATCTACCAGATTTGCCGAACCAAGCAACTTAACACGTAAGGAAGCACCATGCAAGTAGGAATCATGTCGGGTCATTTCAATCGACCGTCACTTGAGGAGTCGCTTGATGCCATACTCGTTCATGACATAAGGCATCTGCAATTCAACATGAGCTCAGCCCACCTTCCAGGACCGATCGAAGAGGAAATCGAAACTGCAGGCCCTTACATCCGCGATCAAATCAGCAAACGTGATATGGTCATTGCCGCTTTAGGTGGCCCTGTCAATATGGTGCACGTTGATCCGGAGAAACGTCAGCAAGCAATTAACCGGATGGCGGTATTGATTTCCGCATGCGAACACGTTGGAACCTCCGTGATCGCAACATGCACCGGCTCTCGACACCCGGAGAGCATGTGGCGGCATCATCCTGAAAACGCTTCTGAAGCTACATGGCAAGTGTTATGCACCACGCTAGAACACATACTGCCGATTGCGGAAGCCGCTGGCGTGATCATCGCGTTCGAACCGGAGTTCAACAACGTCGCTTGCGATGCGAAAAAGAGCCGAAAGCTTATCGACGACATGCGTTCGCCAAACCTAAAGGTAGTAATGGATGCTGCGAACATATTTGGTGAAAACGATCTGTCGCGCATGACTGAGGTCTTAGATGAAGCGTTCGATCTGTTAGGTGAGCACATCGCGGTCGCGCACGGTAAGGACTTGGACCATGGCGGCGACGCTGGTCATCTTGCTGCGGGTACTGGCAAGCTCGATTACAACCACTACGTCAAGTTACTTTGTGGATTGCCGTTCGACGTGTCTGTCATTCTGCATGGACTTTCAGAGGAACAGGTTCCTCATGCCGCAGCCATGTTACGCGAGCATGCGACGAAACACCAAGCTAACGCATGAAAGCGAAAGTTGCGTTACTAGGTTGCGGAAATCCAGCCCAAAAGTGGCATTTGCCTACGCTCAGCGAACTTGCTAGAAAGGGTGATATTGAATTTGTCGCCCTGTGCGACATGGTTGAGGACATTGCTGCTGCCAGCGGTGCCAAGTATGGCGTACCGCACTACACCCGGTTAGATGAAATGCTTGACCGGCACGAGGACATTCAAGTCGTCGACATCGTGACAGGCGATCCAACCCACCATGTTCTAGCGTGTCAGATTGCGGAACGCGGCAAGCACGTCATGGTCGAGAAACCAATGGCACTGACGTTGACTTGCTGTGACCTAATCATTGACACTTGTCGGCGTAACGGCGTGCAGTTCGAGGTTGCGGAAAACTATTTCAGGATGCCGAAGCAACGACTAATACTCAAACTAATCGCGGAAGGCATCCTCGGCGACATCGTACGCGTGTATTTCAGCGAACCGAAACGTCAAGTTCCTTTTGAACCCCAAATAACACCTAGAGGACTCGGGCGTCCTGTCTCGAGTTTCGGTCGTACATCCGGTATGTGTATGGACATGGGCGCACATCGTTTATCGCAACTGCGACTCTACGCTCAAAGTGAACCTCAGCAGATCTCTGCGATTGTCAAAAAATACCACTCAGACCCCAATCGAGCACACGAGGACTGGGCTCACGCGCTGATTGAATTTGAGAGTGGTGCGACGGGTATTTACGAGACATCAAGACTCGGTGAACTACAGAAATACTGCCAGATTACGGGCACACTCGGCAGCATCCTTGATGGCGACTATTTCGGTCCGGAACTTCCGTTGCGATTGCTCACCGGCGAATCATGGGATGAAATTCCTGTGGAAACAGAACGACGCCGAATTGACGGCATCGACGTGATCCAACGCATCATCGTTCACTCGAAACCAGAAATCGTGTTTGAGAACCCATTCCGTAACCATGCAATCGACGACTGGTGCGTAGGCCACGCTTCCGAAATCATGAGCATCGCCAATGCAGCCTTAGGGGATCATCCTGCCGAATACGGTCTAGGCGGTCGAAAAGATGTCGAAATGGCGATGGCGATTTACGAGTCTTCTCTACAAGGGTCGGGGGCAGTACCCGTACAGCTACCGCTACAAGAGGTGACTGCATACGAACGCATGGTACATGAGGATTACGAAACGAAGTACGGTTGCCCGATCGAACGATTCTGATTGCTTTCGCGCATGGCTGTCACGGGTAGCACACTCGCATTCCCGCTAATAACGCTTTAGGTTCAGTACTCCCAACGCTGACAGATACAGGGCGAAAGCTGACTAAGCAATGAAGTACTTGTTTTCTAGCGTACGCTGATTCTCGTAAATAGATCCTTGATTAGGAGCCGCGGGTAGCGGCATTCGTACCGGCACGTTCTCTAACCGAGGTCGTAGCGTGGCATTGCCGTGCATGATCATGTCATCAAACTCATCCAGATCGCTCACGCCCATTAGGGGCCAAGCGTCACATGCTGCGTATACATAGAACAAGATTCGTCGCGCACGCGATGAGCGATTAATGGCTGATCCGTGTATTAATCGAGCATGGTGGACGGTGATGGCGCCGGCAGAACCGTGCAACTCACACGCATCGGAAAGATCGAGACCTTCTCGCTTCACATCGATCGCACCACAAAACACCCCTTGGCTGTGATGATCGTAAATCGGTCCCGCATGGCTCCCTGGCACGGCTAAAAGCGGTCCGTTGTCAGCGTCCATGTCATCAAGCAATATTCCGACCGCTAACACATCCTGATTGGTGTGTGGATAAAACGCCCAATCCTGATGCCACTCGATGGCAGCGCCGTCGCCAGCGAGTTTTAGATTGACCTTCCCTCCGGTGCGCAGGCGAATATCAGTTCCAATCAACGAACTCAGTATGGCCATCATCGGAGGATAGGCAGCAATGGATTGGTAGAACGGATGCGCGAAGTAAGGATGTTTGATCCGTCGCACCAGCGGCTTATCGGGTGTGTGAGAAGGATCGAGATCAAGTGTTGACGTGTGCTCGGTAATACCTCGCGCCTGTGCCACAAGATCGTCGGTCACTAGCCTAAGCTCACTGAGGGTGTCGGCATCGATCACATCCTCAACGACCACGTACCCATCCCTGTCGTACTGTTCTACCTGGCTTTGCGTGAGCGAAATCTGGTCCTCGCCGATGGGATTTCGATTAGTGTCTTCTAGTGACTTCATTAGCCCGAAGAAACCCTGATTTATGCTCCAGCATTCTACGGCTATCCGTCGTGGTCATAGTTGCTATTGAATGGTGAATCTTTCATCGGATGCGACTAGATCTGCATTGGACTTGCACCTGCTCGTTAGACTTCGGCGCTTTCAAAGTTCTCTGGTGCGTCTCTAGCCAAAACCACAATGGCTAAGTATTTATTCCGTCGGCTTCTGTTACTCGTACCGACACTTATCGGGATCATCACCCTTAATTTTTTTATCGTGCAATTGGCACCTGGCGGTCCCGTAGATCAAATGGTCGCGGCGCTCACTGGGCAAGACACAGGTGGTGCCACCAGTCGCGTAGCGGGAGCGCAGAGTGGAGCGCGACAGATGAACGAGTCGAACTCGGCACAGTCGCAATACGCTGGCGCACAAGGTCTAGATCCTGAACTGATTGAAGCGATCGAGCGCCAATTCGGTTTCGATCAACCCGTGCATATACGCTATTTCAAGATGCTGGGTGACTACCTCACATTAGACCTCGGCGAGAGCTACTTTGAGGGTCGTCCTGTTATAGACCTCATTGTCGAGCGCTTTCCCGTGTCGATCTCGCTCGGCCTGTGGTCCATGTTGCTTATCTATCTAATCTCCATTCCACTCGGCGTCACAAAAGCTGTACGTGATGGTAGTAGGTATGACGCATGGACGAGTGGTGTCATCTTCGTTGGCTACGCAGTACCTGGTTTCCTGTTTGCCGTCTTTCTAATCGTGCTGTTTGCGGGTGGCGCGTACTTGGACCTTTTTCCATTGCGCGGACTCACATCCAACAACTTTGACGAGTTGAGTTTTGCAGGGAAGATCGCCGACTATTTCTGGCATCTGGCGTTACCGGTTGTCGCATTGACGATCGGCGGCTTTGCGACGCTAACAATGCTCACAAAGAACTCATTTCTCGACGAAATCGCCAAGCAGTACGTCCTAACCGCCCGGGCCAAGGGTTTAGACGAACAGCGTGTCTTGTATGGTCACGTCTTTCGAAACGCAATGCTGATCGTGATCGCAGGATTTCCGGCTGCGTTAGTAGGGATCCTTTTCACCGGCGCACTCTTGATTGAGGTGATCTTTTCCTTGGACGGGCTTGGGCTTCTTGGTTTTGACGCTGTCTTGCGAAGGGACTACCCGATCATATTCGGCACGCTGTTCATATTCACGTTCGTCGGCTTGATCATGACATTGGTTGGCGACATTACCTATACGTTCGTCGATCCCCGCATCGATTTTGAGTCGCGAAATAACTGATGTCAGAGACACAAACGCAAGCGCTTGAGGCTCAGTCTTTAGTCCCACGAGGACGTCCACAGTTTGGGTTTTCGCCCCTCACACAGCGTCGCTGGGCGAACTTCAAGGCAAATAAACGAGGTTATTGGAGTCTGTGGATCATCGGGACTTTGGTGATTCTCAGTTTGTTTGCAGAGGTTATCGCGAATGACAAACCGATTGTGTTGGGCTACGAAGGTAAGTTCTACGTCCCTTTGATCTTCGAATATCCGGAAACAGAATTTGGTGGCGTATTTGAAACCGAGGCTCACTATGCCTCACCGGTTGTTCAAGATTTAGTCAAAGAAGGCGATGGATGGATGCTATGGCCACCGATTCCATTCAGCCACGATACGATTGATCGTCATACTGAAGGGACGGTGCCTGCGGCGCCGAGTAAACGACATTGGCTTGGTACTGACGATGTGGCGCGTGATGTAGTTGCGCGTCTCATATACGGATTTCGGTTGTCCGTGCTATTTGGCTTGGCGCTCACGTTGATCACTTCTGTCATCGGAATAGCCGTGGGTTCTACCCAGGGCTACTTCGGCGGACTGATCGACCTTATTGGACAACGCATTGTCGAAGTCTGGTCCGGATTGCCTACGTTATTCGTCATCATCATCCTGGCCAGCATTTTTGAGCCGAACCCGTTCGTATTGCTTTTCTTACTCGTCTTGTTCAATTGGATGTCTCTCGTTGCCGTCGTTCGAGCAGAGTTTCTTCGCACGCGCAACTTCGAGTACGTGAATGCAGCGCGCGCACTCGGGGAGAAAGACTTCAAAATCATGTTCAAGTATGTACTGCCAAACGCCATGGTCGCTACATTAACGTTTCTCCCATTCATCCTCAACGGTTCGATCACGACTCTCACGTCTCTGGACTTTCTGGGCTTTGGGCTACCGGTAGGCTACCCATCCTTAGGCGAGTTACTCGCACAAGGTAAAGCAAATCTGCACGCGCCGTGGCTTGGGCTTTCCGGGTTCTTTACCCTAGCGATCATGTTGACTCTCTTGGTATTCGTTGGCGAAGGCGTTCGAGACGCATTTGACCCCCGACGCTCGATCACGTAAACCACTAATTCGTCAATCGATAACGCTACAAATACGTGCGTTTCCAGCTGATGTCAGCAATGTTCCCAAGGGCTTAAATCAGGTATGATTAAAGAAATCCATCCTTCTTAAGTCGGGAGTCTAAATGGCGTCCTCAAAACTCAGATTGCAGTCCTTCTGGACTGGCATGGCCATCTTATTTTTAGCTTCATCAAGTTACGTCAGTGTGCTGGCACAGGAAACGGATGACGAAGAAGAGGGAGCAGATAGCGTAACTGAAGAGGTTGTCGTATATGGGATTCGCGGCAGTATGCAGCAGTCCCTCGATCGCAAGAAACTCGCTGATCATTTCAAAGACACAATCACAGCCGAAGACATCGGCTTGTTTCCAGATCAGAATCTAGCTGAGGCGTTACAACGAATTAGCGGTGTCGCAATCGACCGCAAGAGCGGCGAGGGGGCGTTTGTCAGTGTACGCGGACTTGGTCCAAATTTCGTACAAACAACTATTGGTGGACGTGTGTCGGCATCTAACGTGTCACCAGGAAGTCACGACGGGCGAGGCGCGACGAATGCGGGCTCTCGTGTCGTGGGTTTCCACTCCTTTCAATCAGGGCTTGTGCAGGCGGTGGAAGTCCACAAGTCGCCTCGCGCTGATCACGTTGAAGGCGGTCTTGGCGGATTCGTTGACATTCAGGCGCGCAAGCCCTTTGATCTAGGTGAGCGCCACATGGCCTTCAACTTTGACACCACGATCAATGAACTGGCTGACGACACGGCACCAGGCGTGTTTGCGCTATACAGCGATCTCCTTTCCGATGATTTAGGTTTCATGGTTTCAGCGCAGTGGGACAACCGGGTCTTCCGGTCAGACTCACTGCACCACTACTCTTACATTGGGGATCCGAGAAGTGTGACCTTGGATGGCGTAACAATGACGGGGTATTACCCGCGCCAGCTCCTTGGTGAGATGCACATAACCGACCGCGATCGCTTGAATATCTCATCTGCCCTCCAATTCCGCCCATCAGATCGAGTTGACATTACGGTTGACTTGCTACACACGGACAACGCCGAAAACGAGCGAGATTTCTGGCGAGATTTTCGATTACAGCAAGGGCATCCGCGGGTTACATCGGCGGCCATTACAGACGATAACGGTACCGGGATTTTCACTGAGCTTTCGACTTCCGGTGCGGGTCTCTTCGTGCAGCATGCCACCGAAGTAGTCGATACTCAAGCGACGAATCTTGGCGCAAATATTCAATTTCAAGCAACAGACCGACTCTCTCTGAATTTTGATGCAACGATTTCGCAGACTGAATCACCCATCACTAACCGTGACTACTTGATTCGAAACACCAGAACGCAGATGTCGTATGGGAAGTATGGTCCAGGAGGCTTACCGACATTAACGACCACATCGCCGATTAACGATCCCGATTTCTTTGAAGTCGTGAAGCACTCAATTCAAGACCATCTAGTCGACGACGAAGTTATCCAATTTAGAGCCGATGCGACATTCGAAATAGGCGGCGCTTGGCTCGAATCGGCGCAGTTTGGTGTTAGACGGTATGATCAAAATCGACGCGACCGTCATCGCTACCTAAATAGTCGGGCGTTTATACGTGCCCCGATCAGTGAGTTTGGCGGCAACTATCCATTCCCCGCGGAGGACGATTTCCTGAGCGGTCTCGGTCTTAATTTCCCATCGCCGATCATCACTCCGAATCTCGACGTCATTCAGCGGACGTTCGAAACCCGCGCTGATGAAATTCGCGCTGGAGGCGGATTCAATACGGGAACGGCGAAGGCCTTGGAGGATTTCCGTGTTGGTCGATTCAATGAAGACCTGAACCACGATGACGACGGTACCGCTGTCTATGCCATGATCACCTTCACAGGTGAATTCGGGGAAACGCCGTATTCAGGAAACGTCGGTGTTCGCTATGTCAGTAATAGCACCGGATCAGAAGGCGAAATCGCTGAGCCGATCTCCATCGACTACTCTGATCCAACAACACCTGAGATCATCCTGTCGGATCCTCGATACGTCGACATCGGACACGAATACTCCAGAGTATTGCCATCGCTAAATTTGCGGTTTGACCCGCGTGACGATATTGTGATCCGTGCATCGCTGGCGAAAGTCATGAGTCGGCCGCGCTATCTTGATCTGAATCCCCGTAAGTCTGTCCAAGCCAGAGTCCGCACCATGCGCGGTGGTAACGGGGAACTGGATCCCACGATGGCCACTCAGTTCGACCTTGCCTTCGAGTGGTACTTCGCAGACTACTCAATCGCCCAGATCGGCTTTTTCACCAAGGACATCGAAGCATTTGTACAACCTGATCTAGAAGAAGTGCCATTCCCAGGATTGTTGGATCCGGAAACGAATTTACCTCTGGTTTTCACGTTATTCAGACCGTTGAACACTGGTCAATCGAGTTTGAACGGTCTCGAACTGGCATTCCAGCGAACGTTTGAAGGTTTACTGCCTGCGCCCCTAGATGGGTTGGGCGTGATCGCAAACTGGACAATCATCAACTCTGGTTCTGACTTCCGTAACGAGAAGACGAATGCCGCATACGGCATTCCTGGTCTATCCGAGAGCACGATCAACTTTACCTTGTTCTACGAAAAAGACAAAATCGCTGCACGCGTGTCATACAACTTCCGAGATGATTTCCTGGATCAAACCGCCGATGGTCAAGGTCATCCCTACTTTGTTGACGCGTACTCGCAGATTGATGCGTCGTTCGGCTATACGTTGAATGAGCGGGTCGCGTTTAGTCTCGAAGCCATAAACATTGGGGACGAAAACGTGTACTACTACAACCTGCTCGGAACGGGAACAGAGGAGCACTTTTCGAGTGCGATTAATGCGGGACGTCGCTTCCAATTTGGCGTTCGCGTAAAAATGTAGGCATCGCCTCATACATAAACTGGCATCGTCGTATCGAATTCGGTGCGACGATGCCAATTTTTTTGACCTGTCCTGCACCCATGTGTGCACGGTTATGTGTGTAGCCGTTCCGGTCTAACTTCCTATGCTTTAACGAATTCGGGACGTAGTGGATGAGCGCCATCGTGCGTCGCAGTTTTTCACACCTTCAACTTAATAACAGAAACGCGCCAAACATGATCTCGGCCTGCTTAAGGACCGCGAATATTCTCTACCTGTCAGTCGCGGTATGCCTTCTATCGCCCAATGCGTTGCTGGCGCAGGAATTGGAATATAGGCACGGCGTGTCTCTGCTCCACGAACTCAAATATCCAATCGATTTCCAGCACTTCGAGTACGCCAACCCAGACGCTCCTAAAGGCGGCAAACTCGTCTTGGCAACAACCGCCCCCATAGTGAATTTCAATGGCGCTCGCGGTCCTGAATTGCCGAATGCGATGGGGTTGGGACGAACGATTGATCGATTGGTCATTCGAAGTGCGGACGAGCTATCCGGCCTATACGGTCAACTCGCTGAGGGTATCGCTCTATCGCCGGATCGTAGGTCGTTGTACTTCCGTCTGCACGACCACGCACGTTGGCACGACGGCGTGCCGGTCACGACCGATGACATTCAATTCACCTATGACCAACTCATGGCGTCTGTTCAGGGCCAAGTGTATTTTCGGAGTTGGATCAAATCGATGGAAGTCCTCGGACCCAAGGACTTCGTTGTCCATCATCAATCGACATTCAACAACTCAAACCTAGTCGCTATGACTTGGTTTCCGGTCCGTCCAGCACATTACTGGGCAAGCCGCGATCCAAACAAGCCGACGCTTATACCGCCGGTTGGCAGCGGACCTTATCGCATTGCTGATTTTGGACGTTCATACGTCACTTACCGGCGTGTAGACGACTACTGGGGACGCGACATCCCAGTAAATCGGGGACGTTACAACTTTGATGAGATACGCTACGAGGTCTACCGAGATCAAAGCGTCGCTCGAGAGGCATTTCGAAAAGGTCTATTCGACGTCATGTTCGAAAACGACATTCGCCATTGGGTGTCGTCCTACGATGTACCTGCGCTAGAGGAAAATCGGATACGTCAATCGATTCGAGAAGTCCGGAAATTCATTGGGGCCGAACGAGCGATCGCCTTAAACTCCCGTCGCAGCTACCTAGCGGACGAGCGAGTACGTGAAGCCTTGACATTGGCATTCGATTTCGAATGGCAAAACCGAGTAATGCGGCATGGTACCCAATCCCGCGCACTGAGCTATTTCGAAAATTCACGATTTGCTGCAGATGGATTGCCTACTGAACCCGAGCTTGAAATACTCCGACCATTCCAGGACCAGTTACCACCGCGGGTTTTCACGCACGCGTTCACGCTTCCTGTGTCGAACGGTTATGGCAGCAATCGTGAAGCATTAGAACGCGCACGCGAACTGCTTGAGGAAGCGGGTTGGCACCTTCAAAACGGACGTTTGGTCAATGAGCAGGGAGAGCCGTTCGAATTCGAAATTCTCACCCAAGATCAGTCGATGCAGCGGGTATTACTGCCGTACACGGACACCTTGCGACTTCTGGGCATTGACGGCCGTATGAGATTAGTGGACAACGTGACTGCCATCAACCTTCTACGTGGACGTAATTTCGACGCATACGTTCGCGAACACCTATTTCTAAACCCGCCAGTCGGCGAACTGCGCAATCATTTCAGTTCAACTGCAGCAGGGGTCCAGATGGGAGGAAACATGGTCGGTGTGCGTGATGAAGTTGTTGATGCGCTTGTCGAGATAGCCGAACAGGCTTCAACGATTGACGAAATGCGTGTCGCCGTAAAGGCTTTAGATCGAGTGGTCCTATGGGGGTTCTATCACATTCCAATCAATGCGGTTGAATTGGAGCGGTTTCTTTATTGGGACAAGTTTGGCAGGCCGGCGGGCGAAAGTTCCGCACAGCTCGAGTACTTGACGGGAAGCTTCATCCGAGTCCTTGATAGTTGGTGGACCGATCAAGCGAAAGTGCAACGACTCGCCACCGTACAGAATTGACACGCTCGCCACCGACTGTTTGGAGCTGTGAACAGGAAGGCGCTCGCTAAAGCTGAATGAATGTGAATTCTGTATCGGGTTTCCCGATCGCCCACAGACTACAAGTACCGTTCGTTCCGTCTAAGGTGTATTCAAAGTCGGGCTCAAATTTAAAGCGCATTAGCTCGCGCTGACAATACAGTTGGAATTCGTGAATGACACCTTTGACATTAGTTACGCCGAACTGGTCTCTAAGCAACACGTACTTCCACTTGCCATCCTTATTTAGAACACCTTGTACGGGATACGCGGTGTCCGCCTGTCTCAATTCTTCAATCGAATTCTTGTATTGCACTAGCTGTGAGAGAAGGGCTTCTTCAACTCCGTCTAATTTCTCTAATAACCTGATCGTACGCAACGACTCGCCATAGTGACCTAGCTCGATCTGTAGTTCAAGCTTCGACCATAGAAGTTTCTGAAACAGACTAGCGTCCATATTGCGCGGTTTTTCGCTGTACGCTAACGCTCGATTCACGCTTGACAACTGCTGAATCGGCGTACCCCACTTCCTTTCATAATAAAAATGCGCAGTCCAATACATCGAGTGTTCATATAACGTTTTGATTCGGTCTCGAAGTTTTTCGAGTCGAGAGAGCACGTCTGTTTGATCACCTGTATCGATTGCACGAAGGGTATTAACGAAATTCGTCTTGAATGGACCGAAGTACGCTGCAGAACCTTCGTGGAGCGAAAAAACGACTCTGAAGTTGTGCACAGCATCAACTTTCTCGCCCTGATATTCACCCGGTTCGAACGTCGTTTCGCTTAAAGATCGAATTGCGGCTCTTTGAAATGCAGGATGACCGGTCGCATCGACTACTACCATGTCATACGGTCGTCCGTTTCGGTCGACCATGGTTTCTAGTTCAACCCATCCCTCTTGACTCCTCCTAATAGCCGCGCGCGGGTACATGATTGGAGCACGTTTTATTACTTTCGGTGCCTTACGCGTAGAGAGTTGCTTTTCGTCAGATTCTGCACCAATTGCACTGCTCAGAGCGAACAAACTCACTGCGAGAGATAGTAGAAACAGTCTCTCCATCACTCTACTCAAATCGTTCGCTAAGCGAAAACGGAACGTCCGTGAAAGCACGTGAACACCACACCGTGTTTCTCCGATGACGCATCGAGAGTTCGGATATCTGATTAATAGAGACAAAATACACTGATATACAAAGCGGCTCCGGATCGTGACGTAGGAATGTCATCTGTCAAGTGAGCCATATGATCTACGACTTACCCCGAGAACAAGGTGGAACTAAGACATCGGCAGCGTCGGGTTTACGGCATACCAGTAGAAGAATGCCATCGTTCAACAGACCAAAGGAGAACGTTCTCACTCTGTGACTAGACTCAAAGCTGAATGAGCTTAAAGTTGCTTCCAGGGTCGCCACGAACCGAAACGCTACATGTTCCGCTTGAGCCGGCGAAGCTATACTCAAATTCAGGCTCGTACTTAAAACGAAGTCGGTTTCGCTGGCAGATTAGATCGAATTCGTCAATGTTGCCTTCCACATCTACGACACTAAATCGATTCCGAATTAGCTCATGCCGCCATTGGTTGTTTTGAGCGATGGTGCCTTCCACTGAAATGATCTTAGCCGATGATTTCAGATCGTCAATGGCGCGTCTGTACTTAGCGGCTTGCTGCAGTAATGCTTCGTCAACACCCTCCATATCTTCGAATCGATTTAGAGTATTCATCGCCGACGCATACTTTTTTTGCTCCAATTGGAGATTCAATTTCGCCCATAGTAGCTGATGGTGCAACCTGATGTTCATGTAGCGTCGACTCTTGTCATGACCTAATGCCCGACTAACACTCACCAGCTGATCTGAAACCGTTCCCCACGCCTGGTCAAAGTAATACTGAGCTGTCCAATACATCGCATCCTCATGAAGCGTCTTTCTCAACTCCTGGAGTACTTCCAATTCATTCTCAGCCTTGCTCTTTTCCTTCCTTGAAACAGCTTCTACGACTTCGTAAAACCGACGTTTGAATGAATCGCGAAAAAGATTGTCCTTCCCCATTATTTCAAACGTATATTGCATGCGATACTCGTGATCGATCTTCTTGCCGTTGTACGTCGCGGGTTCAAATCTGGTTCTTTTCAACGCTTGAATTGCAGCCGTTTGGAATCCAGGACTTCCAGATGCATCCGAAACGTCGATTTCGTAGGGTTTTCCATCTGTGTCTACGAAGAAAGATAGAAATACCCAACCCTCTTCTTCCTTCGTTAAAGGTCGCTGAGGGTATTTGGGCACTCCGCGCTTAATCACCTTCGGTAACGTTATGGTCTCTACGGCCATACTGTGAGGTTCGGCAGGACTGCCTGCGGCAAACGCATCGAAACCTGACCCCAACAATACCGCGAACGTCAATACGCGCGAGAAAAGTATCCTGCGCGAGACACTTGGCGATCCAAGTCGTAGACCAATCACTCCGAGATAGTCGATACCGACGCAATGAGATGCGTGGAATCCCGTTTATCGATTAGGAACACTAACTGGTTCGTAGGTCCAGCATCAGTACGCATTGAAACAGCAACGTTCGCTCCGCTAGAGCCGTTTTGAACCACTGCAACATCAAGTCCTTCGTAATGTGTCATGCTTAAATCGGGCGACTTGGCGATATAGGATGTTACAGTCTCGAATCGTTGAACGTCACCTTGTTCAACGACGATGAACGGATAACGAAGTGCACTGGCAGATCCTTGTACATCGCCATCTTTCAATTGCTGAAGGAATCGTTTTACCGTATTACCAGATTCCCCGTCTGCAATGTCCTGCCAAGTCTTCGCAGCACCACACGCGAAACGCGCTTTCACTCCCCAAGTGTCATCCAGCCTCGTAAGCACGTAAACCACACGATTTGAGAGAATCGGCTGGTCGGCGGCGTCATACCGTACCCAGCCTCCTGCAAAGTGCAGCTTGTCAGCTGACGTTTGGAAACACTCGGGCTCTATGCCTTCTGTACGTACCCAGCCTGTAGCTACACGTTCGCTCCACGACGCTGCGGCCGCATATTCCTCCGCAGTCTGAAAAAACTCCACACGTCCGGGTGCGGCCACACGAATGTGTGGATAACTCATCACCGCTGCCCATGCATTCGCATCCTGCGCCCGGTCCGCACGAAAAAACTCCCAATAAGTAGCTTCTGGCGAGCGTCCTATGACCAATCCACCCCTTGTCTCGACGGATTGCTTCCCAATCGATGCGTCCATGTACGCGCGTTGTCGTCCCACGGGTGCGCCGCAAGCCATTCTTCATTCATCGCAACCCCAAGTCCGGGACCGGGCGGCAATCCAAAGTAACCGTCCTTTTGAACCGGGAAGTCGCCGATAGTTGCGTCCGCGAACCAAGGATGGATCCCGCCTTCCTGAATCACGAAGTTCGGAGTGCACACGTCTAGGTGTAATGCGGCTACCGTGGCAAACGGACCGTAGCAGTTGTGAGGTTGAATGCCAACGTAGTACGCCTCCGCCATTGCCGCAATCTTCTTCGTTTCGAGTATCCCGCCCGCGTACATGATGTCAGGTTGTATCAAGTCCACGGCATGTAAGGGCAGCAAGTCAGCGAAATCGAACTTGGTCAACATCCTTTCACCTGTAGCGATCGGGATATTGACTTGGTCCGACACGCGCTTCAACGCGTCGAGATTTTGTGGCGGAATCGGCTCTTCGAAGTAGAACGGCCGATATGGTTCCATGCGATTCCCAACCCGTATCGCGTCTGATGGTGAAAGACGACCATGCACTTCTACAAATAGCTCAACATCGTCGCCAACAGCCTCTCGAACAGCTTTGAGTTTCTCGATGGCGAGATCCTCCGACCGGCGATCAATGAAAATACCGCGATGCTCAAACGGATCACCTTTGAGCGCAGTTAATCCTCGTTCGATGTGATTCATCGCATTCTTCACGGCAGCTTCCGGCGTTGGTCCGTCCCATCTGCCATACGTCCAGATACGATCACGAATCTTGCCGCCGAGTAACTCGTATACCGGGGCGTTTAATGCTTGGCCCTTAATATCCCATAACGCGATCTCGATACCGCTAATCGCCGACATTTGGACCACACCTCCTCTTACGTGGAAATAGTGGTAGAGTGTCTGCCAGTGCTTTTCGATCGCCATCGGATCCTCACCCACCAGCACTTGCCCGAATTCGTCAACCATGGTCGCCACTGCCAGTGGCCCACTTGTTGCTTCGCCCCAGCCGACGATCCCTTCATCCGTCTCGATCTTGACGTACACAAAGTTGCGTGTAGCGTTTGGATTCATTTGTGCGCAAGCGGGTACAGCTTTTACCGTAGTGATTTTCATGGTTTATGTCGCTTATTTATTGGTTAGTCCATCGTAGTTAAGTTAGCGCATCCGACGTTCGCTAACTCAGTTAACGCTTCTTCCTATGCAAGCGTACCAGCTCACATCTAGATTGTTTCGTGACTTTGGATAAGTAGCAGGGGTTACCTCGTTTGGAGTTTTCTAATCCATCCGTCCCCTTTCGAAAGGATGTATAGCTCACCGGCGGCGTCAGCGCTCAAACGCAAGTCAACCCGCTGGTTATAGGGAGCGTGTCCTGGACTGGTGTTTGGGTGTCCCGCGACATCCGCGAGCGAACCGGCTTCGCCATCCACGGTGAGATCCAGTTCAAATATCGTGGTTGGCGCGTCTGCCTCGAGTGAGGCGGTATCGATGTAAAACAAGCGTCCCCGAACGATGTCGGTGAAGACATACATTCCAACGAGATTAGGGATTTCCGATCCTCGATACACATAGCCTGAACCAATCGCAAAACCCTCGTCATGGTCGTACTGAGCGACGGGATAGATAAGGTTCAAAGAGTCGGTTTCACGTTCGTAAACACCGCCAGGGGAATCGTTCGTATCGATCCCCATCGCCGTTGCAAAGGTGCCTTCACGAATACGCCATCCGTAGTTGCCGCCCGCTACACCAATATTGACTTCCTCGATCTGATTTTGACCGATATCGAGAATGAACATGCGACCGTCATCGGTGTCCCACGAAAAATGCTGCGGATGCCTAAGACCGTATGCCCACACCTCAGGCAAACCGTCTGCGCCGTCCGCGAACGGGTTATCTTCAGGAATGCCATAACTCGCTTCATCCCCGCCGCCAAGCGGATCGATGCGGATGATCGACCCGAGGATGCTGTTCGGATTCTGGCCGTGCTCACGAGGATCGTGTGCATTTCCACCGTCGCCGAAGCTGACGTAGAGCATACCGTAGTCCGCATCGCCTAGCTCCGCCGTAGGGTTAAACGTAACGGTTCCAACGTTGTGGTTAGGTGCGAACTGTCCAACGCGCAGCATTTCACGCCGTTCACCAGCAAATACTGAAGCCATCGGCTCTGTCACTGACCACTCGTACAGAACACTCTCCTGAACCGACGAAGCCTCCTCGATAAAGTCCGCGTTGCCGTCTGGAGTCGCGCTAAACGTTGTGTAGAACCTACCAAATCCCGCTGCAGCGTCGTTGGCGAAATCGGGATGAAATGCAAAACTCATAAAACCAGATTCTTGTGGGAATCGGTCCGCGTTGAAACCCACATTCTCCTCCCGAAGATCCAGATAGCTGATCGGTTCCGACCCTTCACTATCCGTTACCCAAAGGACGCCACGTGTGTCATTGAAAAAGAATCGTTCGCCAACTTGCCGCAAGTATTGAATGCGAGTATCAGGATTGTTCAGTCCGCCGCCACGAACACGATCCTCCGTGCTTGATGCTTGAACAAACCCCACTGCATCGACTGCAATAGAGCCAATTTCGATGGTACCTTCAATGGGGTTCCCCAATTGCATCGGAGGCGGGGGAGATGGCGGCGGCGCTGGTGGTGGTGTAGTGGGTGTGGGTGGCGGGGTTGAGTCGCTACTTGACGATCCGCCGCAACCAAAGATCACCATGCAGCTGACCACATTCACGAGAATCCACCTTAGATGACCTGGCATATCCACGTTTAAGCGCTCCCAAGTATTTGGGCGACCATTCGCTGTCGCCGAAGGCTTTCTCGATTATAAAAATCATGTGGAAAGTCGACACCTGACTTACGAGTCTAGTCTTGAACCGTTAAATATTGGGTCTATTGCCACGCGAATACCAACTGCGTGGTAGTCCATTTCGCACAAAGCAAGCTGTCTCTATGTCCTACGAGCACCTGATTTACGACGTTCAAGACCACGTCGCAACGTTAACTCTCAACCGACCTGAAAAGCTCAACGCGCTCAATGGTGGGCTGCGGCATGATCTTCGCGAGGCGCTCGCAGAAGCTCAGCAAGACGATGACGTTCGCGTCGTCCTTCTCACCGGTGCAGGACGCGGGTTTTGTTCAGGCGCTGATCTCACACCTAATCCTAGCGCAGCCTCGCAGCAAACACCTAAGTCGCAACAAAACGATCTCATGGATGACTTAGGCTGGGTGGGTCGTCAAGCGTTGGCAATCTACAACATTGATAAACCCACCATCGCTGTGATGAACGGCGTCGCAGCCGGGGCTGGAATGAGTCTCAGCTTGGGTTGCGATATGCGCATCGGGAGCGATAAGTCGCGTTTTAAAACCGTCTTTATCGAGCGTAATCTCTCGCCAGATAGCGGTATGTCGTTCTTTCTACCGAGAATCGTCGGCTATTCGCGAGCGGCCGATTTGATCTACACGAGTCGAACCGTTGAGGCAGAAGAAGCGTATCGAATCGGTCTCCTCGATCGTCTTGTCGGCGACGATGAGTTAATGGAATCCGCACAGGAAGTGGCTGCCCAGATGGCAGGCTGGCCACCTTTAGCACTCCGCACGTCGAAACGAGTTCTGCAACACAACAACGAAGTTGAGCTCGATGACGCATTGCGATTTGAGCTAAGCAATCTCGCAACCCCTCGGAAGGCCGTAAACGACCAGAAGGAATCGCAGCTGTCTTTTATCGAGAAGCGAAAACCTTCATTTACCGGCACGTAGTCGGCATACTCGTATTAAGTCTCGCATCTAAAATCGCCACATCAAGCGATAGGGGTCGTAAATGAAGCGCGTACTTGCATTCGCGGTTGCCGCGTCTATTAGTGTCACCGCAATAGCTGACGAGGACCAAGTCGAGTATCGACAAGAAGTCATGTCCGCAATTGGCGGTTCCATGGGAGCGATCGGAAAGATTCTCAAGCAAGAAGTCGATCGCCCAGGTGACATTGCCCCACTCGCAGCTGCTCTTGATGAACTCGCGGATACTGCACAACGTGTCTTCCCAGAAGGATCGGATGGCGGTGATGCGTTACCTGAAATTTGGGAAGAACCAGAGGATTTCGCCGAACGACTCACTGCACTCAAGGAAGCAACCAGCAAGTTTCGCATCGCTGCGAGCTCGGGTGACATGGCTCAGATCGGACCTGCAGTCGGCGAGGTAGGAAGAGCCTGTCGAGGTTGCCACCAACGCTTCCGAGAATAGCTGTTAGTCGGCGAGCGATGCCAATACCGCAAACGTTGTTGCACCCGCTGCCAAGCTAATTAGTGCGCCTAACCAAGGCGTCGAAACCGGTGGTAAATCTACACGTTTCCGCCCCGTAACCATGCTAAGGGGCGTGGGGTCACGCAGAAACACACCATAGACCAGCTGAGCTAATAGGTGAACTCCCACCGCTCCCAAGATGAACCGCCATGCGTTGTGGTGTAGCGAATACACCCAATCGAACGTGTCGTCCTCAATGTACTTGTAGAGCGGACCTTCAAAGAAGATATCGTCCGTCATAAACAAACCCGTCGAGGACTGAACGAGTGCCGCAAGCATCAAGATGACCACGAGGACAATTCCTGGCGCGGTATGGGGAGTTAGTTCACCTTTACGTAAAAAGTGATTGATGACCCTGCGAGGAGTAGTCCAATATCTCTGCCAACGAGCATAGGTCGCACCCCAAATAGCCCATGTAAGGCGGAAGACTAGAAGCGAAACGACGCTTATGCCTGCCCATTGGTGGACCTCGATTGAATGGATCTCTTCGATCAGTCCGGTTGCCAACGCAGTCAAAACGGCAGCACCAAAAAGCCAATGCCAGATACGCAGAGGCAAGTCCCATACGGTGACTCGGTCCTGGACCATGCCGTTCACCAGCTTCGAGAAAGTTCTTGGTCTGCCAGATCCGCCCACAACGCATCTGGAATCGACACGTCGAGTAGCGCAGAATTTTCGGATACTTCGCGCAAAGCCCACATGCCTGGGATCACACTTGCGACTGCCGGATGTCTTAACACGTACTGGAGAGCCGCGGCACGCATGTCGATGCCATGGGAGTCGCAAACGGCACGGATTTTTTGCGCTTTTTCCCAAAGTTCATCTGGCGCAGGTTTATAGTCGTACGTTGCACGCCGACGCTCCGCATTCGCCAAAATCCCGGAGTTGTATGGACCACCGACAATCACAGAGACGTTTCTTTCGACGCACATCGGCAACATCTCGTCGAGCGGTTCTTGCTCAAGCAGCGTGAACCTTCCCGCCAGCAGAAAACAGTCGGGTTCGAATTCCTGCATCACGCGCACGCATACCGCAGACTCATTGACGCCGAGACCGATCGCTCGCACCAACCCTTCTTCACGTAGACGATGCATTGCAGGTAACGCACCGTTTGCGGCAGTCTCATAAATTCCGGGTTGATCATCGCCATGCGTCCATTGATCGATATCGTGACACAGCAGTATGTCAATTCGATCTAAGTTAAGCCGTCGAAGACTACTCTCAATAGAGGCAACTACTGCATCGCTGGAGTAGTCATATCGAATCGCCAAGTCTTCGTTATCGCGCATCATGGGATCGCGCGTTCCCTCTTCGGCTGGGACTAATAAACGACCGATCTTCGTCGAAAGGACAAATTCGTCGCGTGGTTTTTGACTCAGTACACGGCCTACACGCTTTTCTGAAAGCCCATGTCCATATAACGGCGCGGAATCAAAATAGCGGATGCCCGCATCCCATGCGGCATTGAGTATGGCGTCACTGTCGTCATCCGAAATGCGGTCGCCAACGCCACCAAGCGGCGCACAACCCATCCCCCATGCCGTAACTTCAACACCCGTACGTCCAATCTTGCGTTTTTCTAAAGCCATGATCCTGCCTTTATTTCCCATTCGTCATTGCGTCGGATAGCATAGAGTAGCGTTGCGTGATTGTTTTCAACCGCGTTAATCGTGATTGATGACGGTCCACTCTGGATGATTCGCACCTTCGGCTCGCGCATACCCGCAACAGTTGGATCACTATCCCGCTTGATCCGTCGTACCGAACCCGCATCTATCACGAAAAATTCGTCGCTCATATATTGACCGAAAGAACCTTTGCCCGTGTTCAAGGTCTGCAAGAATCCACTAGCATGTTCCTGCGCTGCAACGAGCTCATTTTCAGTTTGTTCGTCACCGACGCTACCGGGGTCCGTGCCAAACCGACTCTGGATACCCCACCGACCTTCAATACGCGTCGCGATGTAACAAACACGATTGGCAAGTAGCGGCTCACCGGAGGCGGTGAAGCGAGTCCAACCACCTACGATATGAGCTTTGTCTTCGGAACTCCCGATCACCTCGGGATCGTCTCCGACCGTATGGTCCCAACCTGATCGAATAAACGCATCCCAACTCACGCTCAAAGCATGCGCTTCTTGATCTGCGAGAACAATCGGCTCACGTGCCCAAGACACACGCACATGCGGATAACTCATCGCAGACGAAAAGGTATACGCATCCCGTGTATTGAAGGTCTCAAAGAAACGCCAGTAAGCCTCAAGTGCCGTTTCACTCATCTTCTATATATCGCTCACGTTTCTTCAAGGGCATCGAATAGGGATCGCTGAACTGGGATGCCGCACGCGGATTCCCATGTCGACCCTAACGTAGCTAATACGGGTTCCGCTACGGCTTTTAGCTGCTTGTCAATATAGTGCTCGCGATCGATTTCGTGACAAATATTGTCGGTCGGCTCCGGGCCATCCAGCGTCATGACGTAATGTACGACCCGGGTTGGATTTGAAGATTTGAGCGCAGCCACGACATGGGGCGGTTTTACCTTCGTGTAACTCGTCGGCGGTTTACTCAGCCCTTTTCGATACACGAGCTTCTCGTCCAATCTACCGGCACGGACCGCATTGACAGTTTCAAGAACGAAACCTTCAACAGGTTCCCCTTTGAATAAGCGCGCGTACAACTCCCGCTGCGCGTCTTTAGCAAGCTCGGTCCAATCTCGACGTACCACTTCCATTCCGACGAACTCGACTTCGCCCGTGGTACTCATTTGACCCGCGTATCGCTTCCGCGCACCTCCGCTACCTTTCTTCAGAGGTAGCAAAAACAGGCGGATATAGAGTTTCTCAAATTCGAGCTCGAGTTTACTTTCAACCCGCCACTCGTCCTCGATGTAACTTGCTAGTTCCGCATTGAATTCAAGTGTTAATTGATGACCTAATTCCATCGCTTTGTCTGAATCTTCTGAACCAGACGCCACGAACACACTATCGGTGTCGCCGTACAACACCACAAATCCGCGTGATTCAAACCACTCTTTTGACCACATCAGGAAATGACGTCCCATCGTCGTAATCGCGTTGCCAATCTTGCTGTTGTGAAACCGACACACCGGTGTCGCCAGGACACCGTAAAAGGAATTCATCAGAATCTTGATAGCTTGAGATGCCACGCCGTCCCGACGTTGCTTGGCCTGCTCTCGAGCAGTGTAGAGCCCATCTAGGACGCTGGGCAGGATGGCTGGACTTCTCGAGAACTCCGCGTCATTGAGAAGTCGAATGCCGCCACCAGATTCGTTTTCACGTACATAACCTAACGGGTCGATATTGAACGTTCGAATGATGCTCGGATATAGACTCTTATAGTCCAGCACCCACACATTCGAGTGGATGCCCACTTCGGGCGACAACACAGCTCCGCCCGCATGCGACTCGGACGTGTCGTTGCGAGACCGATCAAAACTCGGAGCACAAACTCGTCGCTTTTTAAGCGCCGCAATGTAAACAAAATCGAACGATGCGACACTTGCAGCAACGCGATCCATAGGCATCCCCGTAAGCGTGCTACTTACCTTCGCAAGGGATAGCAGCTTCAGTTGCTCGAGAATCTGATATGCCAGCCTCGCGTCAGTTCGAGCATACGCAGCAAACCCCGTTAAGTCATGTTGGTAACGCTCCAGAATTTCCTCTGCTCGATCGTGTACGTCGCCTTCAATCTGCTTACCTTCACCAAGAACTTCCTGCGCCACGACCTCTAGCGAGTACTCGGGAAACCGGATAAACGCTCCGCGCACCAAATCAATCCCATCGAGAACTATCCTGCCAGGAATCAAGGCGCGTCCACTGCCAAAATACCCTTGTGCCTCGCGTAGCACCATGCGACCAGGTACTCGTCCGAGCTCGAAGGAGGAACCTGTTCGACGGCTCATGCGACTTAGCGCATCCAAGTCAAAGTCAACGACGTTCCAACCGGTGAGGACGTCGGGATCCAAATCTCGTACTCGTTCAACAAACGCCTCGATCGTGTCGCTTTCGCTTGCGAAGCCAATCGCGTTTGCCGGCATATCGCGCCCATCAGGATCGCACACCAGGACCTCGTCAACGTCTTCACTGTAAAGGGAAATCGCTAACAATCGTGTGGCGTCCGGGTCAGTTTCAATGTCGAGCGACAAGCAACTCGGCATGAAATCCACGTCGCATGGCTCTAACGATGGATCCGTGAATTCCAAATCGAGCTGCGTTTTCGATGGCGAGGGATCGCCAGTTATCGCTACACCACCACGAATGTCTCGCTCAATCAGGTAGGCGGTCGCAAACGGTATGTCGGCCTCATACGTGCGCACTCCCGTACCATGAATTCGATCGCGCAGAGGCACAACTCTCGACGGTTCCGCAACCTTCACGCGGGACGCAGTCATCCCATCAAGCGTCTTCCATGAAGTGGTTTCTACCGACGCATTCCTCCAATCGACATGTTCAACATCGGCCGTACGAATGTAGAAAGTCGGTTGCTGGCGCGTTTCGCGAATCAAAAAGGTACGGCCATCTTCAAGGCGACCATAGATGAGGATGATCGGTTCGCGGTTAACAACCCGATACGTGCTCTGCAGGATGAAGCCTTTGAAGGTCATCCTGACTGACTCGTTATTACGGATTGCACGCAGATCACCCCATTACGCGACTAACGCCACATGTGCGTGCCGCCACATACAGCAATGGCTTGGCCGGTCACATACGTGCTCGCATCTGAGCCTAAGAAGACAGCGATGCCTTTCAAGTCATCAGACTCACCCAGTCGGCGTAGCGGCGTGTTGGTTTCTGCATTCCGCTTCGCATCGGGATTGTCCCATAGCGCACGAGCAAAGTCTGTCTTGATTAAACCAGGACAGATCGCATTTACCCGAATTCCGTTTGGTCCGTATTCCAAGGCGAGATTGCGCACCAAGGCGATGTCGGCCAATTTTGATATGTTGTAAGTGCCTAAAGTCAGCGAACCCGTAAACGCGCCAGTACTCGCGGTAATCATCATCGATCCTTGGCCCTTCGCAATCATGTCGGGTGCAACCATGTGTGCCAACCAGTGGTTTGATCGCACATTTGAGTTCATGGTTTTGTCGAATGCGGAGTCCGGAATCTCTGACATCCTTCCGTAAAATGGATTGACACCCGCATTGCTGACCAAAATGTCAATTGGCCCTAGTCGACTGCGGGTAGTTTCAACTAGATTTTCTAGCTGGTCCTTGTATCCAATGTTGCAGGCGACAGCGATCGCACGTTCCGCACCACACTTCTTATTTACCTGCTCAGCAGCCGCTTCACATTGGTCTAATTTGCGGCTTGAAATCACCACGCGTGCACCATGTTCCGCCAATCCTTCGGCCATTGATAATCCCATACCTTTGGAAGCACCCGTTAACAACGCAACCCGGTCGGTGAGATCAAACAACTGCGTAGATACAGACATACGAATTCCTTAATTTGGCCGTGCACAAAGCAACTAGCTTAAACCATCACTCATTTGCGTACTTCACCTGGTGGACCGCAATCGGCTTGGTGTTATTCGGTTCAACCCTGAACGCCCAAGAAGCGCCTTGCGCCAATCCGCAGTACCAACACGGTTGGTCGTACGTGTTGCCGCTTAAATACGACGAAGACTTCGAACACTTCGACTATACCAATCCGAATGCCCCTAAGGGCGGCATCCTGCGAATGCCTCAATTGGGTACGTTTGACAACTACAACTTCTTGCCGGACAAAGGCCGCTTGCTGGCTGGATACGAAAGCGGCGGACCCGGCGCATTGATCTATGACTCACTATTGACCGGAGCGGCTGATGAATCACAAAGTGCGTACGGACGTCTAGCGGAAGGGGTCGCTGTAGAACAAGATTATCGATGGGTAGCCTTCAAAGTTCGTGACAAGGCTTATTGGCACGACGGTGAGCCGTTGACCGTCGACGATGTGGTTTGGACGTTTGAAGCATTTCTAGAACATGGCAACGTCGGGTTAAAAACGGCGCTGCGTGATCTTGATCGTGTCTTCAGTTTTGGTGAGCGCGAAGTTTGTTTCGTGACTAAAGAAGGTGCGGAAATCAATCCCGCTACGCCGTTTATCTATGGCGGCCAAGGCATTCTGCCGAAACACTACTGGGCTGACAGAGATCTATCGAAGACTGTGACCGATCCACCGTTGGGTAGTGGTCCATACCAGCTTACTGAGGTCGACTTCGGACAGCTTGCGGTCTACGAGCGATACGATGACTACTGGGGGAAAGACGTCCCCTCGATGCGTGGTCGGTACAACTTCGACAAAATCCAGTGGGACTATTTTCGAGATGAGCAAGTCATCACCGAAGCCCATAAAGCTGACGTATTGGATTTTCGAGAGGAGACTGTTTCAAAGAACTGGACCGTGAAGTACGACTTCCCGGAAGTAGAAGCTGGCTTATTTCTGAAACGCTTAATCTATCTCGAACGATCGTGGGGTATGTGGTGGCCGGCTTTCTGGAACGTCCGCGTCGAACGCTTCCAAGATCGACGCGTACGCGAGGCGCTCTTTCTCCTTTACGACTTTCCTTGGATCAATCGCGTGATCCTTCATGGGTTCTACGACTACGGTAATAGCTATTTCTATAACTCACCGATGGCGTGGGAAGGATTGCCGTCGAGCGCAGAACTCGAGCTGCTCGAACCTGTCCGCGACTCGGTGCCTCCACGCCTGTTCACCGAGGAATTCGATCAACCTGAATCGGACGGGTATGGCACGAACCGCTTGGCAATGAAGCGAGCCTTGGAACTTTTTGATGAAGCAGGATGGGTCTTGAAAGAGGGCGAAATGAGGCACAAGGAAACGAACGAGCAATTCAAAGTCGACTTCGTATTCGTTTCGCCGATGCTTCTTCGTGCAAAGACGCCCTACATGAAGCGTCTGAACCAAGTTGGCATCGAAACCTCCGCGGTAGCACCTGAGATTTCCAATTGGCAGCATCGTATGCGAGCACGCAAATTCGATGGTGGTGGCTATCTATTCATTCCCGGAAACATGCCAGGAATTGATTTGCGTAATCGGTTTGGTAGCCTCGCCGCAGACGAACCAAACAGCCTAAACTGGGCTGGTGTCAAGAATCCTGCTGTCGATTACCTGATTGACAAAGTAAACGAAGCTCGAACGGCCGACGACCTGTACGCGGCCACACGCGCGTTGGACCGTTTGTTGCTATGGGAGTTCTACATGGTGCCCGGCATGGGCCAACCCGGGTATAGAGCCGTGTATTGGGATCGATTCAATTCTGTCGATTCCGGACCATTAAATCGCGTACCTGTTATAGATGCTTGGTGGTGGGATCCCAAGAAAGAGGTTGAGCTCCAGGCAGGTTTAGCCGCACTTCGTTCAGAATGAAAGTAGCAATCACTAGCTAATGCTTCTCTATATCACTAAGCGCATCCTGCTCGTGCCGGTCACGCTTCTCGGCATCATCCTAATCAATTTCACGATTGCGCAATTCGCACCTGGCGGACCGATCGAGCAAATCGTCGCGAAAATGATGATGGGCCAAGTGTCGACCACGCAAGGCATCAGTGGCGGCGGCGATATGGGCGTGTCATCCGACGCACTCGCAGCAGCCGGTACTGTCCACAGCAATTCCACCTACGGGCTTGATCCAGACCTGGTTGAAGATCTAAAGAAGCAATTTGGGTTTGACAAACCCGCCCATGTTCGTTTCTTCGAGATGGTCTGGAATTACATGCGGTTCGACTTTGGTGAGAGCTACTTCCAAAATCGTCCAGTCCATGAATTGGTGATAGAACGGTTCCCCGTTTCAATCTCGTTGGGTTTGTGGTCGCTCTTGCTGATCTACGGCATTTCTGTGCCGCTCGGCGTACGCAAGGCTGTCAAGGATGGCACCCACTTCGATTTCTGGTCAAGTTCGGTTATCTTCGTCGGTTACGCGATTCCGGGTTTTCTATTTGCGATCGTGTTAATCCTGCTGTTTGCAGGCGGACAAAGCACCTTTAACTGGTTCCCTCTGCAAGGGTTAACGTCTGCCAATTGGAGTGACCTCGCGTGGCTCGACAAGATTTTTGACTACTTCTGGCACATAACCCTTCCGGTCATCGCGCTTACCGTTGGCGGCTTTGCCTATCTCACCATGCTCACCAAGAACTCGTTCTTGGAAGAAATAAACAAGCAGTTCGTCTTGACCGCGCGAGCGAAAGGGATCGACGAAAAACGCGTGCTGTTCGGTCACATCTTCCGAAACGCGATGTTAATCGTCATCGCTGGGTTTCCTTCCGCGCTCATTGGGATCTTGTTCACCGGATCGCTACTTATTGAGGTGATCTTCAATCTCAACGGTCTCGGCTTGTTGAGTTACGACGCCGTGATAAAACGTGACTACCCGATCATGTTTGGGACGCTATATTGCTTCTCGCTTATTGGATTGCTCATGCACTTGATTGGTGATCTCTGTTACGTGCTGATTGATCCCCGCATCGACTTCGAAACGCGACAATGAGTCCACTCGTCAAACGCGGATTTGCCAATTTCAAGGCGAATCGCCGGGGTTATTACTCGTTGTGGATCTTTGGTGGCTTGTTCGTGTTAACGCTGTTTGCCGAATTCATTGCGAATGACAAACCCATTGTGGTTGTCATGGACGGGAAAATTTGGTTTCCGGTCGTTGAGTTTGTTTCCGAAAAGGATTTGGGTGGGGAGCTCAACGTTCTCGTTGATTACACGGACCCGTACATTGATGACCTACTTGAAAGCAAAGATGCTTTCACGATCTATCCACCCATCCCATATGCCTTCGATACCGTCGATTTCTATGTACTTTCTGCAACACCGGCCTGGCCATCAGCGCAACATTGGCTGGGAACCGATGATCGCGGTAAGGACACGCTTGCTCGCCTAATCTATGGATTCCGCCTATCTGTGCTGTTTGGATTGATTCTCACAGCGATGGCAGCAGTCATTGGCATCTCGGTTGGCGCGGTCCAAGGTTATTTCGGGGGCTTAACGGACTTGGTAGGACAACGATTGGTGGAGATATGGACAGGTCTGCCGACGTTGCTTATCTTGATCATCATGTCGACGATCGTCGAGCGCAACCTATTCGTCATGCTGATCTTGCTCACCCTCTTTAGCTGGATGTCCTTGTCGGCGGTGGTTCGAGCGGAGTTCTTACGTACCCGAAATTTCGACTATGTACGCGCCGCTCGTTCATTGGGGGTTCCTAATCCGGTGATCATGCGTCGACACGTACTTCCGAACGCGATGGTCGCGACACTCACTAACATGCCGTTTATTCTGTGCACCGCAGTTACGACGTTGACAGCGCTCGATTTTCTTGGTTTAGGGTTGCCAGAAGGCGCACCGTCTCTAGGCGAACTAATGAATCAAGGAAGAGCCAATGTTGAGGCGCCGTTCCTGGGTCTAACCGGCTTCTTTACGCTCGCGATCATGCTGTGTTTGCTGATCTTCATCTCTGAAGGTGTGCGCGATGCGTTCGACCCACGTCGCGTTCTCGCGGGGCTCGCAACCCGAAAATAGCGACGGACACTGTGCACTTTAAGAATTAGCACATGCCTGTACCACCTAACATCCTGCTCATCGCCACCGATCAATGGCGAGGCGATGCGTTGGGGTGCTACGAAGAAGCAGATGCGATCACCCCTCACCTAGACGCGCTTGCGAGTTGCTCCACCGTTTTCACGCGTTGTATTTCAAATTCGCCCTTGTGCGTTCCGGCGCGAGCAGCCATCATGACGGGGCAGTTACCCCGTGAAAACGGCGTTTGGAGTAATGCACGAGGCGCTGACGTCGACGGTCCCAGCCACGTTCGAAGTCTCCGAGACGCGGGTTACTTCACCGCTGTAGTCGGTAAAACACATTTGTGGCGCACAGGACCCGGACCTAAACCGGGCTTACACGCCAAGGAGATGGATCATGTATTGGCGGCGTGGGGTTTCAACCACCGGGTCGAAGTCAATGACCCCATCGGCACAGGATCTCAAGGTTGTGCATATACAGATTTCGCAACGGAACACGGCTTTGTCGACGCCCATCGGAAATACATCAATGATTGGATTGCTGAGAAGCACGCTGGCAATCCCACACCTTGGGCTCAACCGCCTTCACCCGCCCCAAAACTCATGGACATCGACTCATTTATCGGGCGTACCGGATGCGAATGGCTACAAACTTACGACAAGTCGCAACCGTTCTATCTTCAAGTCCAGTTCACAGGTCCCCACGATCCCTATGACGGTCCTTCAGATTTTCGAGCCTGGTATCAAGACAAAGACATCGATATCGGTAGCACGACACGAATCGAGAATCCTCCGCCGAGCTTGCAGGCTCGCTTCGCGTTACGCAATCCCATCGCACGCGCAACACAGGAACAGCGACGACAGTGGCGAATTAACTACTACGCCAACATCTCTCTTGTCGACCATTGGGTCGGCGAACTGATCAATACGTTGCGAGAGTCAGGCTTTGCTGACAACACGTGGGTCTTGTTTGCCAGCGACCACGGCGAAATGCTTGGTGATCTAGGTTTGATGGGTAAGACCGTCTATTTCGAACCGTCGGTACGTGTTCCGTTGTTCATCCATGCGCCGAAGACAGCAGCTCGCCGATATGACCAATTGGTGCAGCAAATTGATCTGACGAACACGTTATTGGACGTGGGAGAGGTCGATGGCTTCACTGATTCGCTTGGACAGTCTCTTAAACCCGCAGTCTCGGGCGAACATAGCGAAGATTTGGGGCAAGCAGTATTTTCGGAGTTATTTGGTGAAACGACTGTGATCACCGAGCGTTACAAATTTACGGTTAACACGGAAACCCATGAAGCATCACAGCTCATCGATCGCATTGAGACTCCTGATGAGAGTCGCAATCTAGTGGCTGATTCTGGCTACCAGCTCGTCCAACAAGAACTGCTTGAACGTTATCTTGATCCACTCAGAGTGAGGATTGACAAGGCACGAATGTCACGTTATCGCGAGTACGTCAAACGGACCGCTCGACGAAACTGACCCGTGATCGTCGGTCGTGAAGCTCAGCATGAATGCGACGAGTTCTGTTGAACGTTTGCCTCTGACGAATTCAGAGTTGATCGACAAATCGACAGCAGATGAAGGCGGTCGGGTCCAACATAGTTAAGTTCGGGAAGTGAACAACTTTCTATCTGTGGGCAAAGACTACACTTCACCGCCTAATTCACCCGAGTAGACGAAGCCATTTAGTCATGATCGTGTCTATGAATCGAAATCTGACCGGTGGCGAAAGTCTTGCCACAAACCATCGTCCCCGCACGTTCGGCAACTTTCCACGGGCGTTTGTGTTAACTTTGTTTGGCCTGTTATGTGTGTTTGCAACAGGCGAGCAATCGGCACAACAATCGGAAGAGGAGAGTGCAGTGTCTGAGGAAGGCGGCGATGCGGTTGTCAGCACACGACTTGGCGACGTACAAGGTCTGCACCAAAGCGGCACATTGCATTTTCGCAGTCTACCTTATGCACACCCGCCGATCGGTGACCTCCGATTTAAAGCTCCGCAGCCTCCGGTGAGTTGGACTGGAGTCCGAGATGCAACGCAATTCCCGAATCGTTGCATCCAAGCGCCAGCCGGAGCACTATTCGGAGACGCGATTGGTGCGCTAAGTGAAGATTGCCTGTATCTAAACATCGTTACGCCTAGCACTGAAGGATCGCATCGTCCGGTCATGTTCTGGATTCACGGAGGCGGATTCACGCAAGGTTCGGCCAATGGGTACGACGGTTCGATGTTGGCAAGTCAAGGCGATGTTGTCGTGGTAGCGATCAACTACCGACTTGGGCTACTCGGATTCCTTGACCTATCAGCGCTGGGCGAAGACTACGCCGGATCCGCAAATAACGGAATGCTCGATCAGGTGGCTGCGCTTCGATGGGTGCAGGACAACATCGCTGACTTTGGCGGTGACCCCGACAACGTCACGATATTCGGTGAATCGGCAGGCGGCGCGTCGGTTCTCACGCTGCTCGCCACCCCATCAGCCGATGGTTTGTATCACAAAGCCATTGCGCACAGTCCTGGCACAACCGAGACGCCTCCGTCGAATCATGTCGAGGACCTAATCGCAATTCTGGATACACCAAGTGAGCTCGTCGTACAAAAGCTCAACGGCCTACCGGCTGCGGAGGTCTTCGCGCTACAAAGTCAAATACCCGATGTCACCATGGGCGCGACGATTGACGATATCGTCGTTACGCGCACACCCTATGACGCTATTAGGGATCGAAATAAGCTAGGCGTACCCTTAATCGCGGGGACCAATCGCGATGAGGGCGCTTTCTTCTCTGCACTGATCAGGTTGGGCGGGCCGAACGCAGCATCCGGTCTACTCGATGGTATCGCACGTGCAGTAACTGCTGGGGCCGATCCTCAACCCTTGCTTGACGCATTGCGCACCGAGTACCCATCCGCTGATGATATGGAGATTTTGGAACGGATATTTGATGCGATGTTCTTAAAAGCAGCGCTCGGAAGTGCGACGCAATCGACAGACGCGGGTAAAGGCGGTTGGCTTTATCGATTCGATTATGCGACGACAGAGCCTGTATTCGGTAGCGATGTCGGGGCTGGCCACGCCGCAGAGATACCTTTTACGTTCAACCGTTTCAACAGCACAAATCCCGACCGCATATTCGGTTACGACCCCAGCGATGCCGTTGCACGTGACCTCGCGCAGCGATGGTCCGATACCCTCATCATGTTTGCGAAAACTGGCGACCCCAACGGCGCGGGTTTGCCGGAGTGGCCAAACTACGACACAGAGATGAAGTACACGATGGTTTTGGATGCTGAATCAAGTGTCAAACAAGATCCGAGTCGGAATTTGCGAGAACTCTTGGAGAAGGTCGTCACCGACCATTGAACCGATCCTTCTAACGGATACAGACGAGTCGCTACATTCGGGTTTTCAATAGCTACCTGAAGCGCATGACCACGCCGATCGTCGTAACCTGGAGCCATATTCGATAAAGCAACTTGAACTCTGATCTAGCACAACACAAACCTTGCGTCTTGTGGTTTACAGGTCTATCTGGCGCTGGTAAAACCACTCTCGCGCGCGAGCTTTCAAAAGACTTAAAGCAACGTGACGTGCTTTGTTGTACGCTCGATGGAGACGATCTCCGTCAAACCTTGAATGCCGACTTGGGGTTTAGCGAAGAGGATCGTACGGAAAACACCCGACGCGTCGCCGAAGTAGCGAAGCTTTTTCTCAACGAAGGCTACGTGGCATTGGTGGCGCTAATTTCACCGTTGCGAAGTCAACGTGCAGCCGTGAAATCACTCTTCGAAGACGGTCAGTTTCTCGAGGTCTTTGTCGATGCGCCGCTATCGGTGTGCGAGGCACGAGACCCTAAAGGTTTGTATCGCCGTGCTCGAGCGCGCGAAATCGCAAATTTCACCGGTATAGATGACTCGTATGAAGCGCCATTTACACCTGATCTGCATTTGCGAACCGATCGTGAATCCCCCGCGACACTAGTCGACGAAATCGTGAGTTTCCTTGAAACTAACGGTTTCCTAAACCTCGACTACTAGTGATGCGCGTATTCCTCGAGTAGCTTTACGAGACCTTGCTTACCTCGATTACGCGCGTATTCCAGAGGTGTTTCACCAAGTTTGCTGAACTTGGTTTTCCCGCTACGCAATGAAGTGTCTATGTTGGGCGACCCCAGCAATCTCGCAGCAACTTTTCTATTTCCGAGGATGATTGCGTCGTGAAGCGGTGTCTTCCCATTGGCATCACGTCGATTAGGATCAGCGCCCGCACTCAATAGCGCATCAACAACCGGCAAACTGCGGTGTAGAACCGCGCGATGAAGTACTGTGCCTCGGTAATGCCCACCTTGAGCGTTGGGATCAGCGCCTTCTTTAAGCAAGCACACGACAGCTTCAATCTGATTCGCTTCGACCGCAATTGAAAGTGGTTCATGACCATGTCGATTGGTCGCTCGTATGTCTGCACCCAGGTCAATCAGGAGTTTGATCACATCGACGCGACCGCAGTGAGCGGCGTGATGCAATGCGGATAACCCTCTACGGTCGCGCAACCTAAGACAACTAGGATCAGATTCAACGATGGACCTCACGGCGTCGAGATCGCCGATCGCACTCAACTCGATGACACCGACTTCTAGACCGTTGTGAACCAACCAACGCACCATGTCACGACGTCCTGTCATTGCCGCAGATTCCATGAGCGACGAACCACCATGATTGACCTGATGGACATCCGCTCCATGCTCTACCAGTAACCTAGCCGCTTCGAGTTGTCCAGCACCTACAGCACTCCGCAATGCGGTGTTGTGGTGCGAATTTCGAAGGCGGGCAGCGTCTTCACGAAGCTCCAGGATGCGCCGGATTTCGTCAAGATCGCCAGCTTTCGCCGCGTTTATTAGCCGCTTCCGTGCTTCGTTCGCGCTCAATCCTTGTCCAGAAGGCACCATGGCGCCAGTCAGCTTCCCTGCAGTTCCGCAAACAGCTTGTTGTCAATCTCCTCGGCTCTCGCGCACGCCGGTCGCTCATGCGTGCGTCTTGAGTAATCGACAAACGCTTCGCGCTCGTCGATCACCCCCATGGTCATGTTCCACTGCAACTGTGCGGCTATGTACACATCCGCCGCGCTGAATTGGTCGCCAGCCGCGTATTCCTGGGTCGACAACATCCCTTCAAGCGTGTCTAACATCCTCGCATGCGTGCCGTATCCAACCAAGCTTTGTTGGTCCGCAGGCACCTGAAAGCCAAGCGCAACCGTCACGCAGCTTTGTTCAATAGGTCCTGCCGCGAAAAACAACCAGCGATAGTAGCCGCCACGGTCTGCTGGAGCCGGTGCTAAGCCAGCTTCCGGAAACGCGTCCGCCATATATGTGCAAATTGCGGCCGCCTCCGTCACAACAACGTCGCCGTGCTTAATGGCGGGCACCTTCGCCATCGGGTTGACGCGTAGGTATTCCTCCGACTTCATCGTCGTACCAAATTCCACAATCTCTGTGGCGTAAGGTTGACCTACTTCCTCCAACATCCAACGTGCGATACGGCCACGTGACATAGGGTGGGTAAACAGTGTTAGATCGTTGCTCAACAGCATATCTCCTTGGGTTGCGGTCAATAGAATTGCCGCTTCGATTTCTTGCGTATATTCGCATATTCCAATGGAGGATTAGATGCCTTTTGTTGCCGTTTTGATGGGTTCTGACTCCGATTGGCCCACAATGCAAGCAACCGTGGAGACGCTTGACGCATTTTCTATCTCGTATGAAGTAAGAGTGTCGTCGGCTCATCGGACACCGGAAGAGACGATCGAATACGTAAGAGACGCTGAGCGACGCGACTGCCAAGTGTTTGTCTGCGCTGCAGGCTTAGCCGCACACCTTGCAGGTGCAGTTGCCGCACACACTACCCGACCTGTAATTGGCGTGCCGATGGACGGTGGACCGTTGAGTGGCTTTGACGCACTTTTGTCCACTGTTCAAATGCCTGGCGGCGTGCCTGTCGCCACTGTCGCAATCGGCAAAGCCGGTGCCAAGAATGCGGGATATCTCGCCGCACAAATCCTTGCCCTGAATGACGGTTCGTTAGCAGACAAGGTGAACGAAGACCGCGTGAAAAATCGCGAATCAATCAAACAGAAAAACGCTGAGGTTCAGGCCTCGCTCAAGTGAGAGCGGAAATCCGCGAAGCTGTCAATCTGCTTCGCGAAGGTGGCATCATCTGTCATGCCTGTGAGGGAGTCTGGGGATTTGCGTGCGACCCGTTCGACAAGGCTGCTGTAAGCCGCATACTTAAGATCAAACGCCGACCACAATCCAAGGGTCTGATCGTCATCGCACATGAAGCTGCTCAATTTGGAGCTGAATTGGCGCAACTGAGTTGCGACAAACGAGATTGCATTACGGCTAGCTGGCCCGGACGCACTACCTGGCTCCTACCGACGAACCGTTTTCCGAATTGGATCATCGGGGATCACGCAACCGTCGCAGCGCGTGTTCCCGATCATCAACAGGCACGAACCATCGCCGCTATGTTTGGACAGCCCCTCGTGTCTACATCTGCCAACATCGCAAACGAAGACCCTTGTCTCACCGAGGCAGAAGCACGCAGCACATTTGAGGATTGTGTCGACTACGTCGTCAGTGGTTCAATCAGCCACTCAACGGGTTCAAGCGATATCTTTGATGCTGTGAGTGGCAATCAAATCCGATAAGCATGCAATTCGCAGTCATCGGCAATCCGATTGCACATAGCCTCTCGCCCGAGATCCACTCGGCATTCGCGTTAGAGACAGGCATCGAGATCAGCTACGAGCGTATCCTCGCTGATCCTGAGGATTTTGAGGCTACGGCGCAACGTTTCTTTAGCGCAGAGGGGGCGGGCCTAAACGTCACTGCCCCTTTTAAAGGCAACGCCTATGCATTCGTTGACGAGAGGGATGCGGCGGCTGAAGCATCAGGCGCTGTAAACACTATCCACGCTGTCGGCGACAGGTATCTTGGCTACAACACCGACGGTATCGGTCTGGTTGCCGATCTGACACGTCTTGGTTGGCCGTTGCAGGACGCCAAGGTTCTGTTGATTGGTGCCGGAGGAGCAGCTCAAGGTGTGGTCCTTCCGCTTCTCGACCACGGCGCCCAACTCTGCGTAGCCAATCGGACGAAGGCGCGTGCTGAGGCTCTGACGACGAAATTCCCACGACTTGACGTCTTGGGACTTGACGAACTAACTCCCGGTTGGGATGTTGTGATTAATGCCACTGCTGCAGGATGGCAACAACAGCGACTTCCGATACCGGATTCAACATTCCAAGCAGCGCGATGTTACGACCTCGGCTACCAGCGCGATGGCCAAACCCCTTTCATCCAGCAGGTACAGACCTACGCTCTCGACGTGTCCGACGGTCTTGGGATGTTGGTGGAACAAGCGGCTGAAGCGTTTCGAATTTGGCACGATGTAAGACCTCAATCGCACCCCGTTCTCGAGGGGATTCGTAACCCGAAACGGCAGTTCATCGCTGGCGCTTCCTGCCCTCGGTGCGGCAACCAGGATACGATATACGTCGAACGCGACCTATCTGGAAACGCCAAGCTACGTGCGTGTCACTCCTGTAGCTATAGCGAAGATATCGATGGCAACGTCTCATTGGATCTACGTAAATAGAAAAGCACTGTGTGACTTGAGACACACCTTACGAACGACTTTAAGCAACGATTCCGAAACCTCGTTACGTCTAAACTTCTTTATTCAACATGAAAACACCCCCAGGCGGCTGGCCACTCGCAACACAGGTAGGGATCGCTGTACTGGTCGCGATCGCGTTGAGTGTATGGCAGGTCGGACGTGGCTTCGAAAAGCTCGCTCACAAAGAAGACTACGAGACTAGACTAAATCTAGAAGCGGTTCAAGAGGCCTCCTGGTCAGCTACTGATGTCGACTATCGCAAAGTCGAACTGCGTGGTCAATTTGACGCACAACGCTATTTCTTCATCGAAGACCGTAGGCATCGAGGACGCCCGGGGTATTGGGTGCTGCAAGTGTTCGACACCGAGCGCGATCGCTACTTAGTCAACCGAGGGTGGGTTTCCGTCGAATCGTCAATTCGCGTAAATCCGACAATAGACATACCCGATAGCACCCTTTCTATAATCGGTATCGCGTGGCCGAACCCGGTCATGCGCTCGTCCGCATCAATGCCCGAACCAGACTTTCCAATCCGTCTTCGCGACGTCGATATCGGTCAAATGGCACGCCTGACAAGCGCTCGTGCATTGGAAATCCGGTTGATTGCAGAAAGTCCAGGAGTTCTTCAGGCTGCGCCACTACAGGTCGAGTTCTCAGCCGCGATACACTGGGGCTACGCCGCGCAATGGCTGCTTATTGGCGGATTAGTCATTGGTGGCTATTGGTTTTTTACCATTAGGAAAGATAAGGAATCTCAAGAACGATGAAATTCAATATCCGGTTCACACTGCTCGGAACCGTCGGGGTAATCGCGCTCGCATTGCTGGCATGGAACTTGCGTTCGGAACCCGTTACAAACTCTGAACTTGAGTCCTTAGGCGTCGTGGTTCTTCCCGAACCTATTCCGATGGAAGACTTGCAGCTCGTGGGCGAAAACGGCGAGCTGTTCGATGGCTCCCAACTGAAAGGCAAGTGGACGTTCGGCTTCTTCGGCTACACGCACTGCCCCGACATCTGCCCAGTTACCCTTGGTCAGATGAAGACCGTATTCGACCAGTTCAAAGAACAGAACGACACACAAACACTGCAAAACACGCAACGGATGTTCGTCTCAATTGACGCCAAACGTGACCATCATGAAGCCGTCAAGTCCTACACCGACAACATTGACCCCGATATGATCGGCGTCACCGGCGAACCAGCTGAAGTCAAACGCTTAGCGGATCGTGTTTTTGTGGGATATAAGCAACTTGGTGATCCGACCAAGGAGTCAGACTACCTTGTCGAGCACCAAGGCAATATTGTCATATTCGATCGAGACGGCAATTGTTTTGGCTTTATCAAATCGCCGTTTGAAGAACACCTTTTGGCGCGTATCTTCTCCAGTATGGCGGAACTCAGTTAAATAGGTTCTGGGCTGTAAACCAGATCACGAATACGGCCATTAATAGCTGAAATACAAACGTCGCCCATAGCGCCGATTTCAAAATCCAATGCGGCTTGATGCGTTGATCCATGTGGTTTCGCTGGAGCCAGAGCGTAGCGCCACTCTGAATGGGTAACGTGATGGCCGCGAATGACGCGGAAATCATGACCAATATCACTGGGTTCTGAAAACCCGAATCAAGGCAGAAGGCGATGATTGGAATAACAATCACATAGCCACGCGTCCATTGGCGACGACGGATTTGCGTGCGCTTGATAAACCCAAATTCCACAATGTAGTCGGGGAATACACGACCGCCTGCGCCAACGGCTGACAAAGTCGTAGAAAAGAGAATGCAGAACGCACCCACCGCAAACAGCAGGATGGACCACCCCCCTAATGTACCGGTGAACATACCCGCCAACACCTCAATCGTCTCGAGTCCTTCTGGACGGGCACCGGTTGCATGCAAAACACCTGCACCTAGGACATAGAAAGGAACGGTCGCCAACGTGAGTATCAGCAACGTTAGCCAGACGTCTGCATGAAGCACTTTAATCCAGCCACGAGCCCGATCGACCCAGCGAGGATCCGTCGGGTCTGCACCGATGTACTTCGGGTAGCCTTTCTCGACACACCAATACGTGTACGCCGCGATTTCACCGCCATTCACGCCTGTATAGCCATACATTGCAATCGCCAGAGCCGCGACGGCGAGTGGAAAGTGGAAGCTGAACCCTTCCGCAAGATCTTCGAGCGTCATCTGAAATTCAGTGGTCTGCATGACACCACTGCTAAAGAGCGTGATCACGGTGAAACTAATGACCAGCGCAAGCATGATGCGCTCGAGATAGGGGTAGGAACCGGTCGCAAGGATGGCAATTGCGCCGACGCTTACGAGCCCGGTCGCTAGTATCGGATTCAGCCCATCGAACATGAGCGCTAAGCCTTGACCTGCGCCTCCCACAATCCCGCCTAAGCCGAAGATCCCAGGAAAAAATGAGAGGACGGCGAGCCAAACCGGCCAACCAACTGGTCCTTTGGGTCCCTCGATCTTGCCTGGTAGTCGATTGAGCGCACGCATGTAGGTGTCGCCCGTTGAGATGCAGTATCTGGTGATTTCAGCTTGAACAATCGATTTGCTCCAGCATGACACCAGCACCCACCAGAGGAGTGTGAAACCGGCCGCTGCGCCAAGTCCTGAGGTCAGAAGGATTTCGCCTGAACCCACAATCGAACCTGACACGATCACGCTCGGTCCGAGATGTCGGAAGCGGCCTGTTAAGGTCTTCGGTGGCTCAACAGGTTCGTTATGCCCCTGCGTGTAGGGGTCAATTTCACGGACAGGTTCGATTGGATATCTCGTTTCGGCTAGTCACGGGAAACAACGTCGGTAATAACGCTGCAACTTGCTCTCTATATTATTGCGAGCATATAAGAAACCGCGTATATGTTGGGTTGCTCGAGCGCGCTAGCGCAATTAGAGCGCGTTCGTCAGCAGACTGAGAGTCTGTGCGAGCCGCTAGAAACGGAGGACTACTGTATCCAGCCCATGTTGGATGCGAGTCCGCCGAAGTGGCACTTGGCGCACACGACGTGGTTTTTCGAAACCTTCGTACTAAACCACGCTGTCCCCGGTTACCAGGTTTTTGATCCAGCATACGAGTACCTCTTTAACTCCTATTACGAAGGCATTGGTACTCGCCATCCCCGCTCCGACCGCGGACTCCTTTCGAGACCGCTAGTCAGCGAAATCTACGCGTACCGCAAACACGTCGATGATGCGTTGCGAAGTCTGTTGGCAGGTACACCTGACACTGAATGCCTGAGACGAATAGAGCTCGGACTGCATCACGAACAGCAGCATCAGGAGCTCCTGATCACCGACCTTAAATGTAATCTTGGTCGAAATCCAATTCATCCGATCTATCTTGAGAAGCCATCTCCGCTCACACAACCAACTTCGGTTCAAACCGCGTTTATCGAATATAGAGGGCAGATGCTGGAAATCGGCGCAGAGCTCGACAAGGACCCGTTCTGTTTTGATAACGAACTACCACGACACTCCGTCTGGTTGGCGCCGTATGCAATCGCGGACCGTTTAGTCACTAATGGTGAGTATCTCGAATTCATGGCAGACGGCGGTTATGAAACCGTATCGCTGTGGCTATCGGACGGTTGGGGGGAGAAAATCGCTCGCAGTTGGGAGTCGCCCGAGTACTGGTTCCAACAAGATGGTGAATGGCTTGAGTACACGCTACACGGCGTGACACCTGTTGATCTCGAATCGCCCGTCTGCCATGTCAGCTATTTCGAGGCCGACGCCTACGCGCGCTGGGCAGGTGCTCGTCTACCGACTGAATTCGAGTGGGAAGCAGCGGCGCAGACATCCGATCACTGCGAACGCGGCACGTTCGCAGAAGACGGCCATTTCCATCCGCGACCTCAACCACCTACGTTTTGTGGCGATTGCTGGCAGTGGACTTCTTCGAGCTATGCGCCTTACCCCGGATATCAACCCTTAGAAGGGACACTTGGCGAGTACAACGGCAAATTCATGGCCAATCAGTACGTTTTACGTGGCGGTTCGTGTGCGACGCCAACCAGTCACTATCGCCATTCGTATAGGAACTTTTTCTACAGTAAAGACCGGTGGCAGTTTACCGGAATCCGACTAGGGAGGAACCTTGACAACTGAGCGATATCAGTTCTTTGACCATAACCCAATACTGCCCGACGTCGTCGAGGAGGTAAAGCAAAGCCTACGAGAATCTCCCAAGCGTTTGCCGCCGAAGTATTTCTATGACGAATATGGGTCAACCTTATTTGAGCAGATCACGGAGCTACCTGAGTACTACCTGACGCGTACCGAGATCGAAATCCTCAATGAGAACAAAGAAGAGCTCTCCAGGATCGTCGACAAGTCCTGTTGCCTAATTGAGTACGGCAGCGGTTCTAGTCGAAAAGTCCGATCTCTGATCGATGCCATCGATCCTAGGTTCTATGTGCCTGTTGACATATCCAAGGAACACCTTCATACATCCGCCAAAGCCATTCACGACGACTTTGACTCGTTACATGTCTATCCAACTTGCGCAGACTACACCGAAGCAATCCAATTACCCGATGCGATCGATGGCGCGCCCCGTTGTGGTTTTTTCCCGGGTTCAAGCATCGGAAACTTTGAGCGTGATGACGCATTACGTTTTCTAATCAATCTAGCACGTGACATTGGACCAGGCGGTCATTGCATCATTGGGTTTGATAGTCGTAAGCCGAAGGCAATCCTCGAACCCGCCTACAACGACACGCAGGGAGTCACCGCGTCGTTTAACTTGAACCTACTGACCCATTTGAACCGCACGATTGGCACCGACTTTGACCAGACGAAGTTTCGTCATCATGCGTTCTATGACGAATCAATTGGCCGAATTGAGATGCACTTGATCAGCGAGACTGAGCAGACGGTCACGCTGGACGATGAGAGGTTTCGAATTGCCCGTAACGAGGCGATACACACGGAGAACTCCTACAAATACTCCCTAACGGACGTGCGGGAGCTCGCATCCAAAGCCGGCATGTCGCTTGTTACGCATTGGCAAGATAGCAAAGCGTGGTTCTATGTCGCATTGCTGCGCGTACCCGACGACATCGAGTTGGGCGACTTTTAGAGTAGGCTCTCTCGAACCACACTAAATGGTGAACGTGAGTGGCGTTTTACCAGGTCCTTGAACTCGTCAGGATTCTTGACCGGATAGTGGGCTGGCAGGTCAGTGCGAATATATATCAAGAGACGAGAAAGCCAGAAAGCTAATGCTGCGTATAGCAAGAACGTCGGCAGGAACCACAGTTCAGCTTGTGTCAGCGTTCGAATGGACGAATACCCCCGCAACAACTCGATCGCACGGTCACGGTCAAGCATGTCCCCGTTGCGGCACCAGTCATTGATCGCAACTGCCAGATCGTAAACGCAATACCCACTGCCGGCGTGATGAAAATCAAGAATGCCAGCTAGACCGTACGCGTTGAAAAGCGCGTTATCAAGGAATAGATCCGCGTGAATGACCGACTGCGGCAAGGACGCAACGTCGGGGCGCGATAGTAGGTCAAGCACCGTCTGGAGCGTCGCTTCGAGTTCGACTCTATCGAGCAATGCCACGTCAGCCTTGACCGTGTCCGTCTTAGACGTGAGCCAGTCGCTGTCGCGTATGTAAGGTTTAACGTCATCCCCAATTGGAGCGGTGGCGGCGTGAAATCTAGCCAGGAATCGGCCGATCGCGGCGCATTGAGATCTGACAGGATTCACCACATGCATGCCGTCTAGCTTGCTGCACAACAACGCAGGTTTCTCGAACAATCTAGTTTCGGTGGCGCCCTTAACAGTTCGGATGACTTGCGGCACCGGAAGCCCCGCAGCCACACACTGATCCAGTATCTTGACCATGTCTTCATGCGTCGAAGTGGACCCGTTTGCCTCTTCGATCAAGGTAAGCACGTATTCCGCAGCTTTGCCGTCTTCCTGTGTCGTTCGCACGAAATAGTTCGTGTTTTCAATGCCCTCGGAAGCTTCTTTGAAGCCAGCAAGGGTTCCGACTGGATAGACCGCGAGCGTCTGCTCAATATCCTCCGCACTTAGGTGCGTAATGACGGCCATGCAGTTGCTTTAGAACGCTTTAATAACCCATTGCGGCTTTAATCGCTTCGCACGCGCTAACTCGCCAAAGTTCTCAGTAGGATCGACCGGAACTAAAAAATATGGTTTACCCTTTTTAGGCACGACTTTTATCATTGTTAATTGGCCGTTTTGCCGATATTCGTAGATCGTGCGTTCAGGTGTTTCGCGAAGCACGACATCGGGACCTCGCTGACTTCGTGAAGGCGTGGTCTTTGTGTCGTCCTGTGCCGCGATGGGTGTCGACATGACAACGATCGTCATGAATAAACCCAGCCAACGCATATCGATCCTGCTCGCAATACCCCACATAGGAACTAGCGACACATGAACCTAGTGAACCCACTAATTCTAGTGGACGGGACGCAATACCTGTTTCGTGCTTTCAATGCGTTACCAGAAATGCGCACGAGCCGCGGCTTTCCGACGCACGCGATCCGCGGTGTGGTCATGATGCTCCGCAAGCTGGTCCGCGACAACCCGACGGCGACGGTCGTGGTGATATTTGACGGACCAGGCAAGACGTTTCGTGATGAGATTTACTCTGATTACAAAGCCAATCGTCCACCGATCGACGAAGACTTACGCGTGCAATTTGACCCCGTTTACGAATTCGTCGATGCCATGGGACTACCTCGCCTCGAGATCGCGGACGTGGAAGCTGACGACGTGATCGGCACACTCGCCACGCAAGCAACGGTCGCGAAGCGCGACACCTTGATCTCAAGTTCCGATAAAGACCTCGCCCAGTTGGTATCCGGCCACGTGTATCTGCAGGACACGATGAGCGACAGCACGCTAGACCCGGACGGTGTACGCGAGAAATTTGAAGTCAAACCGGAGCAGATTGTTGACTACCTCGCCTTGATGGGAGACAAAGTCGACAACATCCCGGGAATTCCTGGGGTGGGCAAGAAGACCGCAGCAAAATGGCTGCAAACTCACGGCGATTTAGAAACCATCATCGCGACGGCAGACGACGTCAAAGGCAAAGTCGGGGAAAAACTACGGGCGCACCTGGATCAGCTACCGTTAGCACAGCGACTCGCAACGATCAAGTGCGATGTCAACATGGAACATTCCGTCGATAACCTCGCGCACAAACCGATGGATCTTCCAGAGTTGCTCGAGCTCTGCCAGAAGTACGAATTTCGGCAGTTGCGAGACCAGTTCAATGAGGATGCTGGCGTAGAAGCCGAAACGCCCGATCGTGTGGAATCTGCGATCAATATAGACGTAGTCGAAACCGTCGAGCAACTAGACGAAGTCGTGAATGAGGTGACCCAATCCGATACGTTTTCGGTTTTCGTTGTAGCCTCCAACCACACGACCCTAGATCACACAGTACACGGTTTGAGTTTGAGCGTCGACGGCAACCGTGTTTGGTATGTTCGTTGCGGGTCGTCGCTGACCGAACCAACGCTATCTGCTGACGAAGCTTTGTCCAAACTTCGTGATGTTTTCGAAGATTCGGCGTTGACGCTCGTCACGCATGACGCCAAGTCACTTCGCCACGTCCTTCGAAGTTTCGATCTAGTGGTGAAAACAAACGTCCAAGACATCATGCTTATGTCTTATGTCTTGAACAGCATCGGGCACGGTGAGCATCGCTTAAAAGGCATCGCGGGAACGGTTCTTGATCGCACGATCATGGATTCAACGGACTTGCTTGGATCGGGCGCAAAACGAATAAGTTTCGATGCCGCCGATCCACAGGCGGTCCGCGAGTACGCGAGCGAGCAAGTGTCAACCATCCATGCGCTTTATAGCGAGATGTCTACGAGGTTGGCTGAAATAGATACATTGCGTTCAATCTATGCGGATGTCGAAATTCCACTAGAACCGCTCCTATGGGAAATGGAACACCACGGTACTCTCGTTGATCCAGAGGTTCTAGAGTCGCTCCGTACCGAGCTTGAGGCAAGAAAAGATCTATTGATCGAGCGCGCATATGAACTTGCAGGCCACGAGTTCAACCTCGGTTCACCGAAGCAGCTTGAGGTCGTACTTTATGACGAAATGCTCTTACCTGCTCCACGTGCGTCGAAAAGCGGCAGTCGATCAACTAAAGAGGAAGTACTTAACGGCTTAACTGAACAGCACGAATTGCCGCAAGTCATTCTCGACTATCGCGCAACCACAAAGCTGATCTCCACTTACATCGCAGGTCTGTCTCGCGAAATCAACCCGACGACAAAGCGCATCCATACGTCTTACTCCCAAGCAAATGCATCGACCGGTCGTCTTGCGTCCGTGAACCCCAATCTTCAGAACATCCCCATTCGTACGGTGGATGGGCGTCGGGTTCGAGAGGCATTCGTGGCGCCGGCTAATCACTTGCTTTTGACCGCTGACTACTCGCAGATCGAACTACGAGTAATGGCTCATCTGACCGATGACCCAGGTCTTTCTGAAGCATTCATGAATCGAGTTGACATTCACCAGGCAACTGCCGCCGAAGTTTTCGCGGTTGCGTTGGACTCAGTGAGTGAAGATCAACGACGAAGCGCGAAGGCAATTAACTTCGGGCTGATGTACGGCATGTCCGCGTTTGGTTTGGCACGAAATTTGGAGATTCCGCAATATCAGGCGAAGGAATACATCGAAGCGTATTTCAACCGTTATCCAAACGTCCAAGACTATGTACAAGCCACCAAAGCGTATGGCAAAGAGAACGGCTACGTCGAAACCATCTACGGTCGGCGGATTTACCTACGTGACATCAACGCACGAAACCCGATGGTGAGACAAGCTGCCGAGCGCCTTGCGATCAATGCTCCAGTCCAAGGTAGTGCCGCAGACATCATTAAGAAAGCCACGATTTGTGTTGGCGAGTGGTTGCGTGAAACGAATCTCGATATAACGATGATCCTGCAAGTTCACGATGAACTCGTGTTCGAAGTCGCGGAAACAGCGGTCGAGGAAGCAAAGGCACGCATTCCCGAATTGATGCGAACCGCCGTTGAGTTGAGCGTACCACTGGAAGTCGACCTAGGTATCGCTAGAAACTGGTCCGCCGCACACTAGCCACCCGCGTTATGAGTCTAAACCTCACTCGGCGAAGTTTCTTAACCACTCCATGGCTTCATCGAGACCCAATCCCGATGCTGCCGAATAAAGCTGAATTGAAGTCGATTCGTTCGGTCCAACATCGCGCTTAGTTGCTGCCACCGTCCGTACCTGAGCGTTCCGTTTCAGCTTGTCTGCTTTGTTGAGCAACACAAGTAGATTTAGTGCACGGGCATTCGCCCACTCAATCATCCTTTGGTCGATTGGTTTTAAAGGATGCCGCGCATCCATCACAAGAACTAGACCGTGCAAGTTCGCCCGATGCTCCAAATACTCATCAACCGCAGCGTTCCAGTTTGCTCGTTCAGATCGACTCGCCTTTGCATATCCGTAACCAGGGAGATCCACGACACGAAAACCCCACGAGGTCGAAAATAAGTTGATCAGGCGCGTGCGACCTGGTGTCTTACTCACCCGTGCAAGTCGCTTGTTAGCCATGACTCGGTTCAGCGTGCTCGACTTTCCCGCGTTGGATCTACCAACAAAAGCAATCTCGACGACATCGTCTTGAGGACATTGCGACAGACTCGCAGCGCTCCCGATAAACTCCGCCGAAAGGGTTGGTAACTCGGTCATTTAGGGAAATTCACAGGTGAAACTGACACTTATAATTCCGCGCGTTCCACCCCCTGAGATAGTTGGCGTAACGGCGCTGACGGAGATTTTATGGGTCGTTATTACCTATCAAATACCTTGATTTTTCGCGCTTGCCTCATTCTCGCGGTAAGTTGGATTGGTTTCGCACAATCCATATCAGCTGAGGAAGCGGGCGACGCGAATGCTGGTGCAGCTAAGGCGACCGCTTGCGTCGCATGCCATGGGAACGATGGTACGTCAACAATCCCCGACTATCCTCATATTGCTGGTCAGAACGCAAAATACCTGGAAGTGCAGATGCGCCAAATGCGCGATGGCGAGCGTGACATACCCTTAATGGCTGGTCAGCTTGATGCGATGAGCGACCAGGACTTAAAGGACATTGCTGCGTACTATGCCTCGCAGCCCGGGAAAATTGGACAAGCATCTCCTGAAAACCTTCAGCTTGGTGAACGCATCTATCGAGGTGGCATTCTCGATAAAAACGTCGCCGCATGTACCGCGTGTCATTCCCCAAGCGGTAATGGGAATACCCTTGCTGGGTTCCCACGTATTTCAGGACAACCGGTCGGCTACACGGTGGCACAATTGAAAAGTTATCGCGAGGACGAACGTACCAGCGACGAATACGTCAATGGCATGATGCGAGATATCGCGGCACGTATGACCGATAACGAAATCGAAGCTGTCGCGAACTACATTCAAGGTTTGTACTAACCACCTCCCGTCCTGTGACTGCTTTCGGCGGCAGGAGCTCGAAATGAAAATCCAAGCCTTTCTCGTCTGTGTCGTGGTCACGCTCTCCGCTCTTGTGTTTGCACAAGAACCTGAATTTCGTGAATTCGAACACTACCGGGAACTCCCCACGCGGTTTGAGACCTCAGACGTCGATTCCGATACGGTCACCGTCACGGAGATGTTCTCCTATTCTTGCGTTCACTGCTACAACTTTGAGGGTGATCTTTCGGAGTGGCTTGGGAGGCAGGATGAAACCGTTGAATTCAAGCGTGAACACGTCGTATTTAGCGGTGCCGGCTTGAGTCTCGCCAGGGCGTTTTACGCGGCAGAAGAACTGGGGGTAACGGAGAAAATCCACATTCCAATGTTCACTGCCATACACGTCAATGGCTTACGAATGAATCAACTGGATCTCCTAGTGCGCTTGTTCGAGGGGCGAGGTGAAACAGCTATGGCGGATTTTCAAGCTGCGTACAGCAGTTTCAACGTCGAGAATCGCATACGACGTAGCGATGCTCTCGTTCGTAGTTGGCGCATTGATGGCACTCCATCTATGATCGTGGATGGTCGATATGTTGCCGGTGGTACCCACACGATGACCAATCGGCAAATATTGGACGTTGTCGATTTCCTCGTGGCCAAAGTTCTCGAAGATCGCCGAGCTCAGCGCGACACCGAATCGTAGGAACCCGGCTACCACGTCGCAACAGCGAGTTTGATGTATCTCGGGATCGATATCGGGACCTCCGCTGTTAAATCCATCGTGATGGATGAGCACGGGACGATCATTGCTGAATCCTCTGCGCCACTGACGGTTTCGCGACCACATCCGTTAATGAGCGAGCAACAACCAGATTCCTGGTGGGACGCTGTTAACCAAACAGTCGTCTCGCTCTCAAAGTACACACCCGGAGTTCGCGGGATTGGGCTTTCAGGTCAAATGCACGGCGCCGTACTGCTTGATCAATCCCATAAAGTGCTGCGACCTGCAATTCTCTGGAATGACGGCAGGTCAGGCGAAGAATGTCACGAACTCGAAGAAGCAGTCGATGTCGCCGAAATCACAGGCAATCACGCAATGCCTGGATTTACTGCACCGAAACTACTGTGGGTGCGAAAACACGAACGCGACGTCTTTGCTGCTACCAAAACCGTCCTCCTTCCAAAAGACTATGTCCGACTACGAATGACCGGTGAATTGGCAACCGATATGTCTGATGCATCGGGAACACTCTGGCTGAATGTGGCTGATCGATGTTGGCACCCAGACATGTTAGATGCGACAGCTCTCACGGAGGAACGGATGCCTGCCCTCTTTGAAGGAAGCGATGTAACCGGTGTATTGACTTCAGAGGTCGCCACCGCATGGGGGATGAATCGCGTACCAGTCGTTGGTGGTGCTGGAGATCAAGCCGCTGGTGCAGTCGGCGCTGGGGCCGTGGCACCAGGCAAATGCACACTCTCGCTGGGGACATCTGGCGTCATGTTCGCGCCTGATTCTGGCTACCACCCAAATCCCGCGGGTGGTATCCATACATTTTGCCACGCGCTTCCCGATACCTGGCATGAAATGGCGGTCATCCTCTCAGCAGCAGGGTCATTGACCTGGATTGCGGGTATTACCGCATCGAAATCAGAATCAGCGCTGATCAATGAGGTTGAATCGCGAGAGTCAACCCCCACTGACGTGCTTTTCTTACCGTATCTTTCTGGAGAGCGCACACCGCACAACGATCCGCTAGCAAAAGGTGTTTTTAGCGGGTTGACCCCAGATACTAGTCGAGCCGATCTTGGCTATGCGGTTCTTGAGGGAGTCGCGTTCGCTTTGAGGGATTGCTACACCGAGCTGGTGGAGGCAAAGGCCAACCTTGAGGAAATAAATGTCATTGGCGGCGGATCACAGAGTCGTTATTGGGGGCAATTGATTTCTGACGTACTACAGAAACCGTTGATTTATCGTAAGGACGCCGCTGTCGGTCCCGCTCTCGGCGCAGCCAGACTTGCGATGCTCGCTGTCGAAGGATCTGCAGTTGAAAGCGTGTGCCGCGAAGCACGCGCAGATTTCACGGTATATCCACGGACAGATCGAATCAACGAGATTGAATCCAGATATTTCGAATTTAAAGCGGTTTACCAAGACCTCAGATCACATTTTGGGCGTCTCAACGCGTAGGTACGCTCGAATGTAAATTGCGCTCCTTTCCGAGTCTAGGTTACAGGGGCATTCCCTATCATTGGTGCAAATCGCAGCTCTCACCATCCACCATGTCCTTCTTTCCTTCTGTTGAAAAGATCCGCTACGAAGGCGACACAAGTACAAATCCGCTCGCATTTCGGTTTTACGATGCCGACAGGACGGTGCTTAGCAAGACGATGGCAGAGCACTTGCGTTTCGCTGTTTGTTACTGGCACTCTTTCGCCGCACCGGGTGACGATGTATTTGGCGACGGTACCTGGGATCGACCTTGGAACGATGATCTCGGCGGGGCGCGCCAAAAGCTGGCCTGTGCATTCGAATTCTTCGAGAAACTCGGTAACCCGTATTACTGCTTCCATGACCGCGACGTTGCACCTGAAGGCGATACATATGAAGAAACCGAGCGCAATCTAAAAACAATCGGCGACGAACTTGCACAAGCTCAAGAGCGCACAGGGATCAAGTTACTTTGGGGCACCGCAAACCTTTTTGGTCATCCACGTTATGCCGCCGGCGCTGCAACCAACCCCGATCCTGAAATCTTCGCATTTGCCGCTGCACAGGTCATGCAGGCAATGGATCTAACTCACGAATTAGACGGAGAAAACTACGTCCTTTGGGGCGGCCGTGAAGGCTACGACACATTGCTGAACACCAATCTCCGCCATGAATCCCAACAGCTGGGTAGGTTCATGTCCATGGTCGCCGAACACAAAGCTAAGATCGGATTCACAGGGACGTTGCTGATCGAGCCGAAACCGTGTGAACCTACAAAGCATCAGTACGACTATGACAGCGCCGCCTGCTACGCTTTTCTACAAAAATATGGTCTTGACGAACAATTCAAGCTCAACATCGAATGTAATCACGCGACGCTTGCGGGACACAGTTTCCACCACGAAATCGCATTCGCGATCGCTAACGACATCTTTGGCAGCGTCGACGCCAATCGAGGCGACCCGCAAAATGGTTGGGATACGGATCAGTTTCCAAATTCCGCTGCTGAATGGTCGCTCGTACTCTACGAAATCCTCAAAGCTGGCGGTTTCTCGACTGGCGGTCTCAACTTCGACGCTAAGTTACGGCGCCAAAGCGTGAATCGCGAAGATCTTTTCTACGGTCATATCGGTGGTATGGACGCGATTGCTCATGGTCTCCTAAACGCGGCAGCGTTGATTGAAGACGGCGTGCTTAGCGATGCATTGGCAACTCGTTACGCTGGCTGGGAAAGCGAACTAGGACAACGTATTCTGGCACCCGGTTCAAGTCTAATAAAGCTGGCTGAGATGGCGCGCGAACGCAAGTCTTCGTTGCAACCGACATCGGGGAATCAAGAACTATTGGAAAATACCGTTGCACGATTCATAAGCTAGCTACTCGCAGCTTGCTAAATCCTCCTTACTGGACCTGAAATGCATACATCTGACTGTCGTTGGACGCGGCTTGGTGCCGTATTCGCGCTTGTTTTTACCGTAGGCGCTGTAGACGCACAACGCATTGACGATCGCAATATTCTGAACGCCATGGAGGCAGAGCTTGAACGCTCAATGTCCGAGCTGGCGGAGCAACCGGACCCACCTTTTTACATCAGCTATGAGGTCACTGACAATTACCGTGCGAGTGTCAGCACCACGTTCGGTAGGGTGACGCGTAGCTCAGAATCCGGCGGGACGTATTACGACATTGATTTACGTGTGGGTCAATCAGAAATGGACAACACCCACCTCACCGATCGGCGTCGCTTTCCTCAAGTGACCCTCGGCTCTCTAGCTAGCCAAGAGGGCATCCGCAATAACTTCTGGCTATTAACAGACCGCACGTTCAAGCAAGCGAGCGAGGAACTCGTCAACGTCAGAACTAAAAGCGAAATACAGATCGATACCGAAGGACCAGCGTTCGACCTCGCACCCTCGGTAAAGGTCTCCCACTCTGAATTGGACATACCGATTCAATTCGCTCGCACTGAGTGGGAAAAACGACTCCAGCGCATATCTAACGTCTTCAACGGACACCCAACCCTTCTTAGTGGTAATGCACAAGGCTCCGTGATCAAGAACGTAAGGTTTTTCGTAAATAGTGAGGGTTCGCGCATTCAGTCAGACGAGCTCACATACACCATCGTTCTTTCCGCTACAACGAAGGCGGAAGATGGCTCAAACCTGAATCTATCAAAACTGTTTCACGCGCGCAAACCGTCCGGCTTACCTTCCGATCGAGAATTGACACGAACCGCAGACGAGATTGTCACCACCCTAATCAATCTTCGCAATGCACCAAACATTGAACCGTATACAGGTCCGGCGATCCTGTCTGGGCGCGCCGCCGGAGTGTTGTTTCACGAAATCCTCGGACATCGATTAGAGGGGCACCGCCTGAAGCAAACCAACGATGCCCAAACATTCAAAGACAAGATCAATCAACGCGTGTTGCCGGAATCCATGTCTGTGGTTTTCGATCCATCGATGAAGAAATTCGGCGACACTGATCTGCTCGGGACTTACGAATACGACAGCGAAGGAGTAACCGGCCAAAAGGTTCGTGTCATTGAAGACGGGATCCTGAAACGCTTTCTACTTGGTCGCTCGACGCTGGCCGATGAGGGATTTCGCGAGTCGAACGGTCACGGCCGCAAAGCCATTGGACTTAAATCTGTCGCCCGACAATCGAATCTACTCGTCGAAGTTGATGACCCGTACACGCCATTAGAGCTTGAGGAGCAGATGATTGCGATTCTGAAGGAACGCAATCTTGAGTACGGACTGTACTTTGACGACATCGTCGGGGGATTCACGATCACGACGCGTAGTCTGCCAAATTCGTTCACGGTACGTCCCGTGATTGTCTACAAGATCTACCAAGACGGTTCCCGCGAACTTGTGCGCGGTGTGGACCTGATCGGAACGCCTCTTGCGGTTTTCGATAATGTGATTGCGGCTGCGGACGACACAGCGGTGTTCAATGGGCAATGTGGCGCTGAATCAGGAAATGTGCCGGTATCTGCCATTTCGCCATCCATACTCGTTGGGCAGATCGAAGTTCAGCGTGCGTCGCAGTCACGCGCAATCCTTCCGATACTCCCGCCACCAGGGAGTACCGGCTCATGAATCGATTGTGCCAACTACTAGGAACAGCAGTTCTACTTCTCGCAAGCACCGCTGCTGCGGCTGACGAAAACAGCGTACTCGTGCAAGCCTTGCAGGATGAGCTGGAACGGAACATAGACGGACTAGAACTAGAAGGCGTGGTAGAGCCTTACTTCATTGGCTATACCGTACACACGGATCATTCCATTACGGTCGCTGCCTCAAAAGGCGGTCTCGAAAACATGAACACGGGGCAAACCCGTCGTCTAGAGGTTGAAATGCGTGTTGGTTCACGTGAACTTGACAACTCTAACTTCATGTCGCGGAACTTTAGGAATCAACGCACCAACAGGACCCTGGCGCTAGACGACGACTACCAGTTGCTCCGGAAGCAGATCCGGCTAGCCACCGATACTGCATATCGAGATGCGGTTGAAATCTATGCGGCGAAAGAGGCCGCAATGAAGAACTCCCAACAGGAGTCGGCACTGGATTTCTCAATTGAAGAGCCAACCATATACATCGATGAACGACGTTCGCCAAAACTCGACTTTGCGGATGTACGAAACTTCGCACGCGAGCTGTCGGAAGTAGGTCAAGATGAGGCGTTCATCCACGACAGCGACGTACAGGTGTTCGCTAATCAACACGTTGACACCTATTTGAATAGCGAAGGTTCTCATTTCACACGAATGGACGACACCGCTTATATCCGCGTCACAGCATGGACCCAATCGGAAGACGGTCGCTATGTATCGGATTACGTCAATATTCTCGGACGGTCTTGGAATGAAATTGCCGATCTTCCAGAAGTCAAGCGCGAAGTGAAAGCCATGCACGAACGCTTGCGGACAACACGCGTAGCAGAACCCCTCGATCGCTACAACGGTCCCGTCCTGTTTCAAGGACAAGCCGCAGCAGAGTTAATCGGACAGGCACTAGCACGCAACCTCATCAACTACAAGCAACCGGTGTTCGAAAACGAGGCGATCGCTGCCATGTTCAATCGCGCTATGCTTGTTAGTAGCCTAAAGGAACGACTAGGCTCGCGCGTATTGCCGCGTAGTTGGAGTGTATACGAAGATCCAACACAGACGACGTACCAAGGGACGAAACTCGTCGGACACTACCTAGTCGATTCCGACGGTGTGCTGACGCGACGCGTCAATTTAGTTGAAAACGGTATTCTGAAGACACTGCTGAGTGATCGCAACCCAACTGAAGACATTCAATACAGCACCGGAAACAATGCAACCGGTTCGGGACCCGCCGTCTCGAATCTTTTCATCGAAGCGAACGATGGCTTGAGCGACGAAGAGCTCAAGCAACTGCTTCTCGACATCGTCGCAGAAAACGGAGAGGACTTCGGCCTTCGAATTGATCGAGTAGCGAGTCCTTATATCCAGATCACTGGCGTACCGTCACCGTTTCTTGGATCACAAATCGGTCAGTCTTTACCGGGATTACGCGCGTACAAGGTCTATCCCAACGGCGATGAAGAACTTGTGCGGGATGCAGTCGTGCGAACCGACTTGCTGAAAGAACTGCGTAACCTACCTGGTTACTCGGCGAAAACATCAGTCCACAATTCAACCTACTTGTTTCAAGGGGGTGATGTATCGATATTCTCTGGAAACGTACCAGTCTTTGTTTCGATCGTAACGCCTGACCTCCTGATTGAAGACGCTTCGCTCTCTTACATGGAAGGCGTCGTTCGCTCTTTACCGATCGTGCCGCATCCGCACGCGAATTAGCTGCTACGAGCCACCAAACGCCCATGAGGTTCGAAGCGCTCAACGGAAAATTCGGCAAAGTCGTTCGCGATATTGACATCCCAACGTTTGATGACGTCAATTTGCGTGAGCTGCTGACCAATCTCTATGCAAATCGCTTCCTCGTTCTCAAAACCAATGGTCTGAGCAAAGCGCAATATCGAGATTTCGCATGTCGAATCGGTGAACCGATTCCGCTGAGTAAGGACTCTGATTTCCCTGAAATCGCACATATCTCCAACCTGCAAACCAGCACAAAGGAGTCGCGGCTCGGAGCAGCACACTGGCACACGGATCAGTCGTTTAAAAAAACAGTTTCATCGGTTACGATGCTGTATTCCGTTCATGCGCCGAAGATTGGTGGCGAAACAAAGTTCTGTGACATGGCTGCGGCTTACGACGCATTACCGAAATCGACGCGTCAAGCGATCGACGAGTTGGTGGTTGTACATCGTCACGGCATCTCTGTCTCTGCACCCAAAGCCGACCACAAGCCTTTGCCGCCGCCTAATTGGGATCCCCAGTACACCGCATTTCATCCGCTTGTTCGTCGCCATCCTGAGACGAATCAGAAAACCCTCTATGCCGTCACCGGCACCGCGCAAGGAATTAAGGGGATGTCGCAGTCCGCTGCGGAGAAATTGCTAACGTCACTAAGTGCGCACGCCTTGCAATCGCGATTTACCACGTCCTATCGTCATCAGGTGCACGACATCGTGATGTGGGATAACCCGACCGTCATGCACAGCGCGACGCCGATTGATCAAGGGTCGGGTCCAACCGACACGCGATTACTTTGGCGGATCAGCTTGCGCGGTCGGCCACCTCTGTTTCAGAGTCAACCACGAGAGCAGGCAATCGCCGTTAATTCCTGACGCACGCTTCCGAGTGGTACATTGGCTCGCGCGTCACGGTGGGTGACCTAGCGACTATTGCTCCTCAATCACGCGCTTGGTACACGAAGTCCCAAACAGCTCGGGGTAGTCAGAGGGATAGCTTGTTTCGCAGAAGGCAATCGAAGCGTTGGTAGCCGTGACTACGTAAGCTTGAATCGCTTCGCTTTCTTCAGGCGTCAACATCTCTGCGTAGCTCGGCATTCCGAGGCCGCTGTACACGCCGCCTAGCACGATTGACTCCCAACGTGCGTGACCTGCCTCGCCTAAGTACTTCAGATCAGGAATCTGACTTCCGCTGTTAACGCTCGGACCATGGCAAGTTGAACAGTAAGCGTTGTACTTCTGATTACCAAGAAGCAGTTGTTCCGGTGTTGCCGCGATCTCGGGCGGCTGTGGGATGTTGACGTGCGTCACGTTTGGTTCAGGTAGTTCACTCGCGCCACCAAGCTTGAACACCACGACACGGCCTTCCTCAAGTACATTGCCTTTGTGCCGCGGCACGCCTGATGTGGTTCCAAAAGCACCACCCCAGCCTGCGACGATGACAACGTATTGCTCACCATCGGCTTCGTACGTTACGGGGGCTGCGATGATGCCAGTATGGACCGGCATCTCCCAAAGCTCTTCGCCGGAATCAGCCGCGTATGCACGGAAAGTACCGTCTGCACGACCTTGGAATACCAAGTTGCCGGCGGTCGTTAGGACACCGCCATTCCACGCCGAACCGTGCTCGACACGCCAAACTTCCTTTTGCTCGACTGGATCCCAAGCCAACAAGTGTCCTCGAACGTTCTGTAGGCCGGCAATCTGATCCTCGACCGTAGGTGGTGGATCACTCGCATCTGGACCTCCTGCCAAACCCAAGTTCCACCAACCCGGCTCGTGTTCGAAAACTTCCTCATGCGAGTAAGTGAAATCTAGATCAATAGCCGGGATGTATACCAAACCCGTATCAGGACTGAATGACATAGGATGCCAGTTGTGACCACCCAATGGTCCAGGCCGCACAGTGCGCTCTTCCTGACGGTACTGACCTTCAGGTGTTTCAACGGGTCGTCCGGTTTCCGGATCGACGTGACTTGCCCATGTCACCGGGACGTAGGCCTCAGCTGAAATAAAGCTGCCGTCGGTGCGGTCAATCACATAAAAGAAGCCATTCTTTGGTGCTTGTAACGCGGTTTGACGCATCTCGCCGTCGATCTCGAGATCCGCAAGAATGATGTGCTGGGTCGCGGTGTAGTCCCAGTTATCGCCGGGGGTCGTCTGGTAATACCACACCATTGATCCGTTATCGGGATTTATTGCAACAATGGACGACAAGTAGAGATTGTCACCGCCACCCGGACTGCGGATGTACCGGTTCCAGGGCGAGCCATTACCAACACCGATGTACAGTAGATTTAAGGTCGGATCGTAAGCCATGGAATCCCAGACGGTACCGCCACCGCCTATCTTCCACCACTCGCCGCCTTTCCAAGTCTCGGCAGCCAAACTCATCGCGGGCGATTCAAACGGCTGAGAAGGATCGCCGGGCACGGTGTAGAACCGCCACTTCTCGTCGCCGGTCGCGACGTCATAGGCCGTGATATAGCCTCGAACACCAAGTTCCGCGCCGCCGTTGCCAATGATCACCATGTCTTTGATGACACGAGGTGCGCCCGTGATCGTGTATGGAAGCGAGGCATCGATAGTGAGGACTTCCCAAAGCACTTCGCCTGTACCTGCATCTAATGCAATGAGCCGACCGTCCAGCGCACCAACAAAGACCCGACCTTTGTAGACTGCGACGCCACGGTTAACCACATCGCAGCAGGCGTACTGACCCCAAGCTTTGGGTACCATCGGGTCGTATTCCCAAAGAACTTCGCCGGACGTGGCATCGAACGCTTGTACGGTACTCCACGAACCCGTGGTGTACATGACGCCGTCCACCACGATTGGCGATGCTTCCAATCCTCGCTTGGAATCCGTATCAAAATACCAGGCGACACTCAATTCCTTAACGTTTTCAGTATTGATCTGATTGAGCGGCGAATAGCGTTGTTCGTCGTACGTGCGACCATGTGCTAACCAGTTGCCCGGTTCCGAGTTCGCGTTCGTTATCCTCGTCGTGTCGATCGTCGCAGTGACCTCCCGGGCTTTCTGTGCGAGAGCAGACAACTGAGGTTCTTCAGAAGTGGCGACGGCTGTTTCTTGTGGTGCTTCCTGCGCGCACCCAGCAAGTGCAAGGATTAACACTCCAAACAAAACTACTTTGACCCACAGCAAGCGCATGACGTATTCCCTATATCTGCTAGATCACACTATATATCGTGAATGCTAACCACTTATGCTCGGGGTCAATCGGTCCAATTCGTCAATTGATGCAGCCTTTACCTCAGCACTAAAATCAGGTGCGGTCGAAGAACTCGCTACAAAAGCTTCAACAATCACACCCATGGCTACTCCTGAACAGTCCTTTCGCGACGACGATTGGGAGCTCGAACAACAAGAATGGCTCGACGCACTCAGCGTCGTCATGCAAGAACGAGGCGGTGACGCTGCTAAGCACCTGCTTTCACGCCTGCAGCACCAACTCTCCGGGCAGGGCATGGTGCTTACGGACGCTGCAATGAACACGCCGTACAGCAACACCATCCCAGTTGCGGACGAACCCGCTTATCCCGGTGACATTGAACTAGAGTCTCGCATAGAGAGCATCCTACGCTGGAACGCGGTCGCGATGGTGCTTCAGGCGTACGACAGCGGATCTGGGGTCGGGGGTCATATCGCTACCTATCTGTCGGCATCCACCATGATGGAAGTCGGCTTCAATCACTTCTTCAGAGCTCACGGTCATCCCGATGGTGGCGATCACGTTCACTTTCAGGCACATACATCACCAGGCGTTTACGCCCGCGCCTGGCTTGAAGGTCGCCTAACGCAAACTCACTTAGAGAACTTTCGCCGTGAACTGGCAGAGGAAGGCGGATTACCTTCCTATCCACACCCTCGTCGACTTAGTCAGTTTTGGACGATGCCCAGCGCAAGTATGGGACTCTCCACACCTTGCGCGATCTATCAAGCGAGATTTATCAAATACCTCGAGTCACGGGGGCTGAAGCGGAAGGACAACGGCAAAGTCTGGGCGTTCATCGGCGATGGAGAATCAGACGAACCGGAAGTGCTCGGCACAGTCAACATTGCGTCGCGCGAGCATCTCGACAACCTCGTTTTAGTGATCAATTGCAATCTGCAAAGACTGGATGGTCCTGTACGCGGAAACGGCAAGATCATCCAAGAGTTGGAAAGACGCTTTCGCGGAGCAGATTGGCATGTCCTAAAGGTTATATGGGGTGGGGGCTGGGATGCACTGCTCCAACGCGACGTCGAAGGCATTCTGCAGCAACGTATGGAACAAGCTGTTGATGGCGACTATCAGATGTATACCGTCTCGCCTGGCGATGTGGTGCGTGAGCATTGGGTCGAGAACACCCCAAAACTCATCGATCTGATGAAGACCTTAAGTGACGAAGAGATCACGACGATCAAACGCGGCGGACACGATCACCGTAAGATCTATGCCGCGTACGAGCAGGCGCGCAATGTAGAAGGCAAACCTTGCGTGATTTTGGTCAAAACCGTGAAAGGCGATGGTCTGGGACCGGATGCCGCTGGTCAAAACACGGTGCATCAAAAGAAGTTCCTCTCACCTGAGGAGCGCGCGGATCTCGCCAAACGATTCGAGATTCCGCTCAGCGACGAAGAAGTGCAGGCAGCTGCGTTCTACCGGCCTTCCGACGGCAGCAGCGAGATTCAGTACTTAAAAACACACCGTGATCAGCTAGGCGGTGGTGTACCTGCGAGGCAAGTCAATTGCCGCTCTCTCGCTCCTCCAACGTTAGAGTTTTTCAGTGACATGCTACAAGGCTCGAAGGGACGCGCGGTATCCACGACGATGAGCGTCGTACGCATGCTGCAACGCTTGTTACGTCACGACGACCTTGGTAAATACATAGTCCCGATCGTTCCTGATGAGGCGCGGACGTTTGGTATGGATGGTCTTTTCCCACAGGCTGGTATCTACTCACCTGAAGGCCAGCACTACCGTCCCGTTGATTTTGGGACCATTGCTCCATATCGTGAGAAGGAGGACGGTCAGATTCTTCAAGAAGGGATCTGCGAAACAGGCGCCATGGCTTCGTTTCTCGCCGCCGGCACGGCTTACGCCAATCACGCGTTACCGATGATCCCGTTTTACATTTTTTACTCGATTTTCGGCTTCCAACGTGTTGGCGACATGATTTGGGCATGTGGTGACATGATGTGTCGTGGCTTTCTCTTAGGTGGCACATCTGGGAGAACAACCTTAAACGGCGAAGGCGTTCAACATCAAGATGGCCACTCTCATGTCATGGCATCGACAGTTCCTAACTTAATTAGCTATGACCCCGCGTTCGCCTATGAAATCGCGGTGATCGTACGTGAAGGCATCCGCCGTATGTATCAGGAAAACGAATCAGTTTTCTATTACATCACCGTGACGAACCAGAACTATCCCATGCCCGCGATACCACAAGGGGTAGAGGAAGGCATCGTCAAGGGTATGTATCCGTATCAATATACCGAGAATGCGGATGTCCACTTGCTAGGCAGTGGCGCGATCATGATGGAGGTACTGGACGCGGCGAAGGAACTCGAAGAACTTGGCAAGCGAGTCACTATCTGGAGCGTTACTAGCTACGTCGAACTTTCGCGCCAAGGTATTAATGCCGAACGCGAACGGATGCTCGCAGTCGACGATACTGCGGTCCGCCCTTACGTCGAAGCGCTGTTTGAAACCGAAGAAGGTATCGTGGTTGCTGCGTCCGACTATCAGAAGAGTCTGCCGTTATCGATCGCACAGTGGATTGAAAACGAATTCGTCGCGTTAGGAACAGACGGCTTCGGGTTGTCCGAGTCGCGTGAAGCACTTCGCAAGTACTTCGAAGTGTCCTCATCTTGGATCGTATTTGCTGCGCTGTCTTCACTTGCGCGATGCAATCGCGAAACTGTTTCGGTCGTCCAGGACTATGCCGAGCGTGCCAGCCTCGACCTCACTAAATTGCCACCCGCAGACGCGGGCGTGACCATGCCAAACTAGAGGTGGGACTTTTTAGCCGCGTATTTGGCTCGGTCCAACTTACGCCGGCCGCTCGTCGCAGCCTCAATCGTGAACAGATAACCGAACTCACGGTCCCTGTCGCATTGGCGATGCTCGAGGGTGGATTTATCGGCGTAATCGCGGACAAAATCTACAACGTACCGCCGTCAGTCATTGCACTTCTCACCGCTGCACCGATGTTCGGCAACCTCTCCAGCTACCTGTGGAACGGCGTGGCGAGCGCACGTTCGAAAGTTCCACTCGTGGTGTTGTTGCAGACCCTCACAATAGTCTGTCTACTACTGGTTGCATTCTCCCCGCCTACACCGATCGGTATCTTCACGCTCAGTACCGGTGTCGTGTTGGCGCGTATCTTTACTGCAGGCACGATTACGATCCGTAGCGTCGTCTGGAGCTTGAACTATATCCGCGAGGTAAGAGCACGCACGACTGGTCGCCTACAACTTATCACCAGTCTGGTGATGGTGGTCACCACCATGGTCGGCGCACCTATCCTCGACGGAAATCCAACTAGCTTCCGCATCATGTACGTTGTCGCGATGGTCATCGCGATGCTAGGAATCTTCTCTTTTTCACGGATTGAAGTAACCGGTGAAATGCGCCATCGCGTCGCGGAACGGCGCGTACGTCAAGTCGTTTCGCGAGCGTCTCGCGTGCCGCTTGCGAGTTTCTGGCGAATCCTTCGAAACGACACGAATTTCGCTCGCTACGAGTTCTACCAGTTCCTAGGTGGCGTATCGAACATGATGCTTGAAGCACCTCTCATCTATCTTGTGTCGCGCGAGATGGACGCCAGTTACACGGTCAGTATCGCCTTAAGCATGATCATCCCACATGCGGTTGGTACCGTCACATTACCCATGTGGGCACGCTATCTCGACAAGGTGCACGTCGCGGAGTTTCGCTCGCGGATGAGCGTTTTCTGGGTTGTGTCTCAACTCATCATGTGGGTAGGTGCCATGCTATGTCTAGCGACAATCAAGGTGAGAATCCAGCGACAATCAAGGTGAGAATGCCGCCGGCTCGCGCGTTGGGAGGGAGGGCGTAGCCCGACCGAGCAAGGCGCGAGCCGGCGAGGCCGAGCGCCGAGCTACGTGATCGCGACGGAATTGGCTAAGTTATGCCGTCTTCTTGAGGACGGACAACCATGCCAGGCAGTCATATTTCCGATCACCAAGTGAGGCTTTACATGCAATCTAGACAAACCACCACGCCGCAGGCGGCTGCGGCGAAGGCCGGCTTTAGCGCCGCCACGGCCTACCGGATCGAGGCCGATCCGCGACTTCCCTCCACCCAGACGAAGGCACGGGACCGTCGTCGGCCCGATCCGCTGGCGGGGATCTTCGACGAGGAGATTGTTCCCATCCTGGAGAAGACGCCGGGCATTCGCGCGGTGGCGCTGTTCGAAGAGCTGATGCGTCGCCATCCCGCGCTCGACCCCGGCATTCGCCGCACGCTGGAACGGCGCGTGCGGCAATGGCGTGCGGTGCACGGGCCGGAGCAGGAGATCGTGTTCCGCCAGATCCATCCGCCGGGTCAGCTCGGGCTCTCGGACTTCACCGACGCCAACGGCCTGGGGGTGACGATCGCCGGCGTGGCCCTCAAGCACCGTCTGTACCACTTCCGGCTGGCCTATTCTGGGTTCTCGCACCTGCACGTGGTGCTGGGCGGGGAGAGCTTCACGGCCTTGGCCGAGGGGCTGCAGAACGCCCTGTGGAGCCTCGGCGGGGCGCCGCAGGAACACCGCAGCGACAGTCTCTCGGCGGCGTATCGCAACCTTGATGCCGCGCAACGCAAGGATGCGACGGCGCGCTACGTGGCGCTGTGCGAGCACTACGGCATGGCGCCGACCCGCAACAATCGCGGGGAATCGCACGAGAACGGTGCCGTGGAAGGCCCGCACGGGCACCTCAAGCGCAGCCTCGCCGACGCGCTGCTGCTGCGCGGTACGCCCGACTTCGATACCTTAGACCACTACCGCGCCTTCGTCGACGAAGTGGTGGGGCGGCGCAACGCCCACCAACGCGACCGCATCGATGTGGAGCGCGCCGTGCTCAAGCCGTTGCCGCGCCAGCGTACCGAGGACTTCGACACGGTGCAGGTGCGCGTGACCTCCTCCGGCGGCTTCGTGTTGCGGAAAGTGTTTTACACCGTGCCGTCGCGGCTGGTGGGCCATCAGTTGACGGTGCGTCTGTACGACGACCGTCTGGAACTGTTCCTCGGCGCCTCGCATCTGATGCAACTGCGGCGCGGCCGCGCACAGGCGAACGGGTGCAATGGCCATGTCATCGATTACCGTCACGTCATCCATGCGCTGCGGCGCAAGCCCATGGCGCTGCGCCATCTCGTCTATCGCGACCGCCTGTTCCCGCGCCAGGCGTACCAGCACGCGTTTGACGCGATCATGGAAGCCAACGGCGAACGTGCCGCCTGCCGTGATACCGTGGCCTTGTTGTCGCTGGCGCACGAACGCACCTGCGAAACCGCGCTCGCCGCCGCCATCGAAAGTTGTCTGGCCGCCGGCACGTTGCCCGATCCTGACGTCCTGGCCACGTTGTTCGCCCCGACCGAGGGCCGCGTGCCGGACGTCCGCGTCGAGTTGGGGTCGCCGACCGATTACGATGTGCTGCTCACCGCGCCGACCGCGGTTCGCGCCACCGGCCGCACCGGAGACGGCGCATGAGCGCCGTGGACGCCGCCCAGCTTGAGCTGATGTACACCCAGCTAGGCCTGCCTACCTTCAAGGCTGCCTGGGCGACCTTCGCCGACCGCGCCGATACCGAAGGCTGGCCTGCCGCCCGCCTGCTCGCCGCCTTGGCGGAACAGGAACTCGCCGACCGTGCCCGGCGGCGCTTCGAACGCCATCTGGCCGAAGCCAAACTGCCACCCGGCAAGACGCTCGACAACTTCGACTTCACGGTCGTGCCCATGGTCTCCCAGGCCCACGTCAACGCCCTGGTCGCCGGTGACGGCTGGCTGCAGCAAGGCGCCAATCTGATCCTGGTCGGCCCGCCCGGAACCGGGAAAAGTCACTTGGGCGCCGCGATCGGGCTCGCGCTGATCGAACATGGCTTCCGGGTCCTGTACACGCGCACCACCGATCTGGTGCAAAAACTCCAGGTCGCGCGCCGCGAACTGACGCTCGAAGCCGAGATCCGCAAACTGAACAAGTACCACCTCCTCATCCTTGACGACATCGCCTATGTGCGCAAGGACCAAGCCGAGACCAGCGTGCTGTTCGAACTGATCAGCTCGCGGTACGAAAACCGCTCCCTGCTCGTCACCGCCAACCAGCCATTCGGGGAGTGGGGCTCGATCTTCCCCGAACAAGCCATGACGCTAGCCGCCATCGACCGGCTCGTGCATCGCGCGACCATCTTCGAACTCAACGTGGAAAGCTATCGCCGGCGCACCGCCATGGAAACCAAACGCGGGCGTGGGCGGATCGCCTCCAGAGCCACGCTCGCCAACACCAAGGTCAAACTGCCGGATAGCGCCTCATCAAAGACCCAGCAGGTCCAGGAAACCAACCCGTGACACCACGCCGAATCATGATCCGGCAGCGGCGTTTTGAACGCCCCTTGCCGCGTCCGCCACCAAATAAAGTATCATAAAACCGTCGCGATCCATTCTCACCTTGATTGTCGCGCACTTCTCACCCTGATTGTCGCGCTACATTCCCGCAATATTAATGATCTTCCTCTTCAATACTTGACTAACTATCGGTACCGCGTGCGCTATAAGTTTTTTGAAGTCGTGATTTTGGGTTTTCCATCCTTTTCCCCGTCCCAAATGTCTGGAAATTTAGGGAACCTCTCAGAACGACGTTTTGAGGCATGAATTGGCGACTGGTAAACACATATAACCGATGGATGCTGAATTTATGTTTTTCGAAGCGTAAAAAGGGTCGAAATCGACCTCAATGGCACCCTATTTCAGGTGTTTTTCGCCGTTGTGCGATGCCTGGGCGGACGTGGCCTACGCGATTGCGTTCAGCTAGTCGTCGCGCCTTCGAGATACACGAATCGATGCATGTTATAGAGTAGGTTCTGCAGACCGATTTGAACTGAGGCGCGGTCGATGCTGATGCACCGTAGCCGCTTGCCACCGATCGCCGTCTCCAGACTGCCGAACACATGCTCCACCCGGGCACGGACCTTGGCGCGACGCTTGTTTTCGCGCTTCTTATACGACGTCAGCGGCTGGTCCTTCGACCGCTTGAACGTCACCCGGGATCGGATGCGGTGTGCGCGTAGCGCACGTTCCACCTCCTCGGCCCGATAAGCCGCGTCCGCATACAGCGGTTGACCGGGTTGCGTCGGATCGAGCAGGTCTTCCAACACGTTGATGTCGTGGACGTTCGCCGGCGTGGTCGCGTAGCCACGGATGAGCTTATGCCCCACATCGACACAGATGTGGTTCTTGTAGCCGTAGAAATTCTTCCCGCGTTTCTGGGTCCCGCGGGCGTCCACGTCTTTCTGCCGCAACTTCGCCGTCGCGGCGTCTTCCTGCCACTTGGCGGGCGTGTCGCCATGCTTGATCGTCGCATTCTCATCCCGCGTGTTGCGCTGAATCGGCACCAGCGTGAACGAGGCATCGATCATCTGCCCATCCTTGGCGTCATAGCCCCGCGCCGCGAGCTGGGCATGGAAGGCTTCAAACAACTCACGCATCGTGTTCTCGTCCAACTGAGTACGGTACCGGGCGATGGTGGCGCGATCTGGAATTGGGTCGCCCATGCCGACGCCGAGGAAGCGCATGATCCGCAGGGAGTCCACCGCCAGCACTTCCAACTTCTCGTCCGACAACCCGCACTTGCGACCGACCAACAGCAACTTGAACATCAGGATCGCGTCGTACGGGGGGCGCCCGCCTTTCGCCGGTTGCTGCTCCGCCGGGCGCCAGCAGTCTTCCAGGATGGCCCGAAAAGCTTCAAAATCCACCAACTCGTTGAGCGCCGCCCACGGGTCGCCCAGGCGATCTAAAGTCTGATACGCTTCCCACTCACCGTGCAGGTTCGCACTCATCACTATAACATCACTAACCAGTCGTGGGGGAAGCTTAGCTTGAAACGCGATTTATGTCAATGAACGTACGGCATCGCCGACGATGATTTATGTCAAGAAGGTGTGGACTCGCCCTCGATACGGCATTGCAATGTGCCAATAATGACGTTTTCACAAAGAAGTCATTGAGGAGAACGAGTCCATGAATCATTGTACGTTGATCGGCATTGATACGGCGAAGCACAGTTTTGCGCTGCACGGCGCGGACGCCAGTGGTGCCACCTGTTTTAGCAAGACATTACGTCGCAACAAGGTGTTGGCGTTTTTAAAGCAACATCCCCCGTGTACGGTGGCGCTCGAGTGTTGTGGTGGTTCCCATTACTGGGCGCGCGCCATTCAGCAGCTTGGTCACGACGTGAAATTGTTGCCAGCGGCCTATGTCAAGCCGTACGTGAAACGCCAAAAAAACGATGCCAACGATGCGGTCGCCATCGCGGAAGCCGCGAGCCGTGCCTCGAACCGCGGCGTCGTGGTCAAGACGCGCGAGACACAAGCCCATGCGTCGCTCTATCGAACTCGCGCGCTATACGTTCGCCAGCGGACGCAGACGGCCAATGCGATCCGCAGTCACCTGCAGGAATTCGGGATCGTCATTGGGAAGGGTTTCGCGGCGCTGGAACGCATACGCGTCGCCTTGGCGGACGACACCCTAGAAACGCCGGAACCACTTCCATCGTTGGTGCGCGAGCAGCTCGTCACTTTGTTCGAGCATATCGAGCACTTAACCTGCCGGATCGACGCCAGTCGGGCGGTGATGGACAAGGTGGGTTGTGACAATATTCTTCTGCAAATACATTAGATAAAAAAATGCGCCCGCACGTGTTGAACCGTTCGGACGCTGTCCATTCGATTGCACAGGAATACAAAAATGAACGAGCAAGATCGTAACGACCGCGATGATCTGATTGCAAGCTATCTAACGGACCTAACATCGCGAAGCACTCGGAGGAAAAGGTCCTGAACGCCGTGCTCAAAGCTGAAGAGCAATTAGAGCACAGTTCAATACTTGCTCTCTAGAGATAGCAAGCCCAGTTAAAGGCGTAACGTCGCTGCGAATAGAACCCCTGTATCGGGCTCGTCACGTAACTGATCCATACGGCGGACCATCAAATCCATCGTTAACGCTCGCGTGGAAGTAGCGATTCCTTGAAGGCGCAAACCTAGTCGGTGATCGCTCACGTTGTATGTACGTGTTTGCAGATACGGCGTCAAAACAAATCGCTGGTGATTCGCCAGGATGCTGTAACTCAGCAATCCTTCAATACCAAACGCTGAAGGGTGTGAATTTGACTCTTCAGATACGCTAAAGCGCGTTCCAACCGCGTGCCTTGACGAAAACGGATCGAAGGACGGTTGTGCACTTCCCCATGTCGGCGTAAGCGAGAAGGACCAGCCTCTTACGTCTTTGGAAGGGTTGTAGGTGGTCGAAATCGCAAATCCTTCTTCGATATAGCTGTGTTCATCGCGAAGCTCGAATCGACGTCCACGGAACTCGATATCGAATGCTCCAGCGGTAATGTGCGCGCCGCCGACGGTCTCGAGACCACCGCCTTCCTGGTCGCTCCCACTGTCGTAACGTACGTTAAGTGTGGCAAATGGTTCAATTGTGATGTTCGACGAGATAGGAACGTTATAAGTAGCAGTCAGACCACTGCGTAATCGCTGGACGAACGCGACCAGTGAATCCCGATCTAGATCCAGTGCGTCCGCTTTCAGTGTCAGGTGCGCGATGTCCGACGTCCATCCAAAATCTAGTCGATTGACACTTGCTAGTTCGGTCGTCGCGCCTAGGATAAGGGCGGAAGTACGTACTTTATGCGACGTGGCAGGCGCTTCGTCCAGACGCGTTGTCGTCGCCATATCACCTCGACCGATGGTCAATATAGACCAGACCGATGAATCATCGCGGAATTGATAACGTGCGTACGGCGAAATCATGGTCTGTTCCGATTCGATCCATCGCTCGGCGTTACCAAAAGAGTAATCGCCAGAGCCGACCGTGTACGATCCAGCAATACCTGCCTGAATTCGGCCGTTCAAAACTACGTCCGTGCCTAAGTAATGCGATCGCGTTTGTCCGCGATGGTTATCGCCATCGTATGACTGCGTGTCCGAGTCAGACCAAAAGGTCCAATATCTTGTATCGTCCTCTCTTGCGAACGTATGAGAGATTCTCGGGATCGAACGGTCGCCTATTGCCGGTGCGGAAGATTCTGCTAATAAACTCCAACGCATTGTCTCGTCTAATCTCGCGTCAGGTGCCAGCGAACGAGCCTTATCGGACATCACGGCGTTCAAGGCGTGACCATCCCTTCGCCCTTGCTCAGACCGCGCTTCTGGCGGACTAAGAGGTTCGCGTACGCGCGATCCAATGACCGAACTCACACTACTCAATATCGCCCGTCCGTAGCCTGCGATTGCCTTCGAAGCAGCCTTGTTGAGACGATCCTCGCTCACTCTAATCTCAATTTTCGCGGTGGCTGACGCGCCGTGTGGGTCAGTTGCGCGAAGTGACAATTCCACCGTGCCTTTACGTATAGGTGAGACGATCAGATTCGATTCTTGTAGTCTCAGTGCGACGAACGGACTTTCAGGTGAAAGTAACTCAAAACGCAACGCGTGGCTATCTAGGAAGACGTAGTTGAGGTCTTGGACCTGTGGTTCTTCGCCCACTTCGAGTGCCATAGAGTACTTCGATGCAGACACCTGTGGCGCTCGATTGGCGACACGAACGCTAAACTGGATAGCGTGGTAATTCTTCTCTGCATCCGACGCGATGAGCGCAAGCGTCGTCGAACCGATTTCCCGTCCCCGGATATGAATGGTCTGTTGATCGCCGTCGAGGCTAACTTCGGCCAAGTCCTTCTGGCGAACCCGCACCGTTGACACGTTCACAACTCCTTCCCCGCCGACGAGTTCCTGTATCGACCACGAGGTCGTCTCATCAAGGTACACGACTCGCGCTGGTACTGACGCGGCAACCGTGGCGACAGTTGCTTCAACCGTCACCGAGAAGGTCGCTGTGATCGTCTCCCCACTCACGAACGTCGCGGTCACCGTGATCGTGGCACTTCCCGTCCCGATTCCCTGCAACAAAATGTGGTGGGCTGCCACGGCGCGAACGATTACCTTGTGTTGCAGACGCAACGCAGCGAAGTCCTGACAATATGGATTTGATGTCTCGGCGGCGCCGGTGTCTCCGACGGCAGCAACCTTTTGAGTGCAATTCAGGGAGTGCCACCATGCAACCACGTCTGAATCGCCGGTGATAGCGTCTACGATCGACAGACGATCCGAGCTCACATCGAATGATTGAGGTTCATCCGTGTCGGTCGCGAACGCTTCAAACAAGCTCACAGCGCCGTAACGTTTACCCAATCCAATAACTTGATTGGGAATGAGAGCGTCGCTAACGCTTGGTTCCTCGGTTGTCACTCTGACCGAGAACGTATGCGTGGTCTCGTTGCCGGATGAGTCTCGAGCCGATATACTGATCTCGGCTAGTCCGATCTTCCACGCGTAGAGCACGAGCGTATCCGGTTCGTTTTTAGGGATGATCGCCCACAACACGTCTTCATCACTAGAAGAAACTTCGACGTCCGTTAGTTCACCATCTGGGTCAGAGAACAGTCCCGCCATCGATAGTTCGCGCAGCCCTACCTGCATGGTTTGGTCGGGGATGGGTTGATTAACAACGGGTGGTTCGTTCGCTTCGACAACGATTGAGAAGCGTTTTGCCGCGACACCGCCTAACGTATCCGTCGCAAGCAGCGCCGCATCGGTTGAGCCATTGCGTTTGGCATAGATCTCTACCTCGCCGTTAGTGCGAATGAAGATATCGACGATGGACGAGTCGTATTGGCCAATGCTGAATTCTGGCACCTGACCATCCTCGTCAAAGAAGTGCGCCGTCGCGTCTAGTGTTCGCACGGTGTCTACGCTCATACGGATTGGCGGAATCGGATCTGCTGTGGCTTGGACTGATTCGTCAGTATTCGTCAAACTTACGCGCACTTCCGTATCAACCGTCGCTACGTCATCGCTGACGATTAGCGTGAGTATGTACTCACTCTGCGTCTCAAAATCAAGAGGCGCTCGTGTGACGAGTTGAACTTGATTAGTAGCCAGTCCTTCGGAGGTTAAACCGAAGTGTGACTCGGGGACAAGGCGGAAGGAAAGCACATCACCAGGATCAGGATCTGACGCCGAGAGTGGTCTGGACAGTTTTGTGCCGATTAGCGCGTTTTCAGCGACCGTTAGACGATAGTTCTCGACATTCGGATCGAATGTCGGTGGATTGTTGTCATTCTTAACAATGACCGTTATCGACGAGTGATGTGAGCCACCTGTTGAACTAGATGCCCAGACGTTTACGACGGCTCTACCGACTCTGTGTGCATTGATCGCCAGTACCGGGTCCGGCGCCTCATTCACGGATACGATTGAAGGCGCGTTACTGGTGGCGCGAAATGTCAGGTTGTCGCGATCTTCCGGGTCCATGAAAAGATCGTTTAAATCGATGCGCTTTAGAGGTGTGGTCGGCAAATGAATGCTAAGCGCACTGGTTTTGAACCCCCCGGTAATTGGCTCATCGATATCCTTGACGCGCAACGCGAACATGGCTTCCGCGATTGCACCACGAGAATCGATTGCTAGCAGCGTGAATCGTCCTACTGGATCCTCGCGCACCAGCTCGTAGTCCAATTTCCCGTCCAGGCTAAATAGCACTGAGACGTTCGACTCCAAACGGATGCACGTACCGGCGAACGCGATGCCGGGCCTCGCCTGGATACTCGCGCACGCACCGAGTGTTGACGCATCAAGAAGCTCATAGGTCACGTGTTCACCATCTGGGTCCGTCGCGTTCCATGTGCCGAACCGAGGTTGTAACAACCCTTCAAAACCCTCATCAACGCTGATGGAGAAACCGGTCGCGTTACCTCCCCATTGTGGTAATCGATTCGTACCAGTCTGTACGAGAACGGTGATTTTCGCGACCTTCTCGGCCGTAGCCGGATCCAAGCTGGGAAAACCCGCGGTAGGTCCTCGTTGGTCCCAACCGCGTATCCAAATCTCCGCCTTGCGGATGGACTCGCTAACGCCTTTAAGCGGAGTGATAGATATCGTCGTTCCAGACACGCTCACTTGTACTATTCGACCATCCGTAGACGGGGAATTCCCTTCAAGATAGTTGGTGTCCAAGTCGGTATCGCCGATCTTGACTGCGTAGGTACCGAAATTTGGTGAGACTCCCGCGAATTCACGAATCTCAATATCTTCTGAATTCGGTTTGAAGTAAAGGGGTTGACCTTCAGGGTCGTGGAATAGACGATCGCCGCTAAAGCTCACCGTGCCGTCCATCTCATTCAATCGAAGTAAGTAGCCGCGTCGGTGATTGGAATCGGGATCGAATGCAGGCGATACGAGCGGCGGCTCATTAACATCGGTCACCGCGATCGTGATCGTTAGCGAAGACGGCGTACCGAGCATGTTTCGAGCGCTAAGTGCGTCGTCCACCTCTGATGAGTGCACGAGCCGGCGGATGTCTGCTTCGCGTTTCGCCACCGCGTCAACGACGATGCTCAGTGTCTTCGATTGATTCAGCGCTTCGTAGTCGATGGAAACGGCGGGCTTGAGCTGTAACTCAAGCTCGTGCGAATAGTCGATAAGCTCTGAAGATGAGATGAAACGGCGTTCTCGATCCTTCAGTTCAAAGAGGGAACGATTAGCATCTCGGATTGAGTAGGTCGCGAATCGTGCGCCCTTACTACCTTTAGCCGATAGATACGCGTCGTTGAGTGCTTGAAGGTTCGCGGCGAGCTGATCGGGTGATTCGCTCCACGTTAGATTAACCGAGGTTTGCGTAAATGCACGATCAGCCGTCTCCGCGTCGATGGATGGCGGGAGTAAGCCGACAAGCGCGAGAGAAAATAGCGTCACCACCATTCGGCAGTTCAAACGCGTGCTAGAGTAAGTCGCTTTCCGGGAAAGCCGTTGCGCGTTTTCTCTAGCTGCGGTAAGCATGATTAGCTCCCCGAAGCAAACCCTCTTCGCTCGTCTAATTTTAGCTCAACTTAGAGTCTTATTTCACCCGATTGAACGAGTCGCACTTACAAGCGAGATGAACTAAGTATGTTGAAATCTTGCGAACTTATATCGCAAAGTCACAACGATGGTGGAGGTCTAATTGATGGCTGAGATCATTCAGTTTCCTCTAGGTCATTTAGCTTATCTTTCTCGAAGCAATTCACCAAAGACAGAACGACAGTCCTTACCAAATCAAGAGCATCTTGTGGAGACAGAGCAAGTGCCAAAGGATGAACGGAAGTCTCCGATCCGTCGCCGCCGTTGTCGTACCGTATTTGTAAGACTAGGACCTGTTCATCGGTTGACGTGTAACTCTTGGCTTCAACGGATGCCAGCGAAGCAACGGGCACATTTGTTGTCCGATATACAAAAGAAATTGCTTCATGAGTCACTGGACCAGACTTAATCATGTTGTTTCCTCTTTTCCTGCGTTATTAGCAAATTTCGTTCAGGAGGTGGATGCCCTCGACCGGGATCTGTAACGATAGCGGGACTCTACAAATCGCCGCTTAATCGAATCTACACTCACCGGTCCAGAGGGCACTCCACGCGTTCTATTTTCGCCATATAAACGTATGGCAACCGAGACTGTAAAGGTAACCAATGGTCGTGCTAACGAAACAAGGGCACCCGTGAATCGGGTTGCCCGTCTAATACACCAGTCCGAACACGGTAGGAGTAATTGACCTGGCGGGGTGAATAAGCGGGATTCCAAACACTTTGTTTGGTTAGCAACGGCCGACGCCTTCCCATGTCGGGAGGCAGCATAGCGGTCGCTGCAACAGCGAGGTTCGCAAGATGAAACGGCTTGCGATGCTATCACTCCTCGCCATGTCAATTGTGGCATGGTCAGCGCGCGGTGATGTCGTTGAATCGACCCCGCTCATTGATGACCGTTCCGAATGGAAATCTGTCACGCCATGGGTTGAGGGTTTTCGGACGGTTATCTTGTTTCCACCGGATATGACAACCAAGCAGTCGATGGACGTATTGGTGTCGGTTGACCTGCTTCGTAAACAGCTCAAGCGCGTTTCGGTCGCGACTCCGCCGGAAGCGTACATGAAGTTGGCGAAATCGCAATCGATCACCATTGACGACGACTGCACGTTCTCAAATGGAGGGCGGGCGATTTACTTCTCGACGATCAATCGTGTCGTTTTCAACTGTTTCGCATTCACGCGTAACATGCTTGAAGATACGCACAAGGGTGGTGAAGAAGTTGTCGTACGCAATAAGGTATGGGGAAACCCACGCATTGTTTTACACGAGCTCGCACATGGGTGGCACGCCCATTATGTCGAGGACGGCTATCGCAACGAGAAAATCCATCAATTCTATGAGCACGCTCTCGATTGTTACGGTGGGCATGGTTATTAATGGGAGCAGAATGCGCTCGAGTTCCTTGCCGTGTTCACCGAAAAGTACTACTTGCCACACCCGGAGTACCCGCACAACGTGTACGAAATGGACAACCAGTATCGTTGGTTGATTCGGGACATGTGGCGGGAAGGCAGGTCGTTTATAGTCCTGCCGGAGTGTTAGCTATGGCTGTGACACAAAAGACGTTCGATCCAAACCCGCCCGAGGTTTCGGGTTGGGCGCGTATTTCAATGGCACAGAAGCCGCGCTGGTATTTCTACGTCACGTTATTGATGGTGTTTTCCGGTCTCGTGTACAGTATGAGAACGACACTCTCGGACGGGCAGTACTACGTGACGGTTGTGTTTCTAGGTATGGCTGTATACGCGGTATCGATGCTAGGTTCGGTACATGATTTCTTTGATGCTGAACACTTCGACGCATCGATTGATGCTCGGCTCACGCGATACGGTTGGATCGGGTGCACATTGGTGTGCTGTGTTCATGGGTTTATCGCTTGATATATGTCATGTAGTATGGTCTAATGCGAGCGTGCAGCCGTTTCAACCTGCACGTCACCTCTCAGCCTCGGTATCGCCGAGGCTTTTTTTATACTTCCGCCCAGCGTTCTGGAGAAATTCCAGCGATTTCCATGAACTTTCTGACGCGTTGAGCTTCATATTGCACGGTTGAATTCACCACGCACGTGCGCTTGGGTTTGTCGTCAAAGACGATTGAAGTAGTTATTCATTGAGCTCACCCTCGACAGGTGTCTGAGGGGGTGGAGGATGCAGTCGTTGAAATCAACTAACTGCACCCCACCACAATTCGTCGCACGGCTGGCACCGTCGACGATCCGATCAGACGGAGATTACGAATGTCTGATGAGTCAAACTATAGGGGCAAGACCCCACCGGACTGCGGGTTCACCGAAGCCGAAATTGAGGGCTCGCGCCGTTAGCCAGAGTGC
>CAXXMH010000003.1:0-47759 GCA_963664665.2 Pseudomonadales bacterium | reverse complement strand
GACACCTACGTCGACGCCCAAGACAGTACGCTCGGTGGGGTAGTCTTGCGGGTCTGCGTCGAGTTCGTACACGAGATAGGCGTACCACTTTCCTAGCTCTTCCTTAACGGTCATCTTCTTGACTTCGCCTAAGCCTTCGTAGGCATCAGCCCCTTTGAGCTTCATCCAACCTATTTTCTGAATGTAGAGGTCCCCACCGTTCCGCTTAAACGTCCCCTCATACAGGTCAAAGGATTTACGGCCGAATCTTGAATGAAACTTGGGCCTGTCTCTCACCCCGTCAAAGAAGGCTTGGTACGCAGCTGCGAAGCGTCTGCATACCGTGTTCCTGACTAACGCACTGGAGTATTCCTGGAGCCAGTTGTACTCAGGGAGGTTTCTGAGCTGGGGGAAGCTCTCGCATAAGGCGAAAAACGTGTAGCGCTTAAACCCACGTCGATTCGCGCTCTCGACGTACTTGTTCCATACAAAGCGGCACGCGCCCGCAACGGCATAGAGCTGTGTGGCTTGGCCTCTCTTAAGAGGTCTCAGGCGCAATCGAACGGTTCGGTAGGGTTTATCTTTCATAATCCAAATGACGTGACGTTAAAACGCAGCGCGACCCTGAATGTCGTCATGAGTCACTCTTCCGTCAAGTGTTGACATGCACATTGGTGACGCTCAAACATGGAGCTTAAGAAGAACTTGGCAGATCGCGGAATCGGATTTCTTGACGCAAGGGAACCGTGCCTGTCACGACGCTAATCGATGCACGTCGTCGTTTGACGCCATACTTGCATGCGACGCGTTATCGTCAGGAATCCGTCACGCACGTTTTGGGATTAAGCTAATGTCAAAATGCAGCACTACCCAAAAGAGCACACGACGATTCCCAACCGATCGACTTGGCTCCAACGGTTCGCATAATTCCCGCCTTACGCACACCTTGGGAAGCGCTCCATTGCCACTCACGATGAGATCCGTTGTTCAATGCGGTGTATTTACTTGCTTACTCGCTTTTGGAGCCGCCACCATGTCAGAGGAATCTAATCCGACCGTAATCATTGACACCAATCGCGGCGCGATCGAACTGGAAATTTACGTTGACAAGTCGCCGATTACCGGCGCCAACTTCCTTGAATTGGTTGAGAAAGATCATTACGACGGTTTGATTTTCCACCGAGTGATCGAAGGTTTCATGATTCAAGCCGGTGGTTTTGATCGGAACATGAATCAGCGGACTGCAACGAAGACCATCAAGAATGAGTCTTTCAATCACGTCAGCAACGCTACCGGCACGATCGCGATGGCTCGAACCAACGATCCGGACTCCGCGAGTGCTCAGTTTTTCATCAATGTCGCCGACAACGATTTCCTCAATGCTCAGGGCACGCAGGCTGGTTATGCGGTATTTGGCAAAGTTGTCCGCGGCATGGAAGTCGTGCGCGATATCGAGAAATCTGAGACCGGTAATGAAGCAGGGCATGGTGACGTACCTGTGGAGAAAACGGTAATCCACAGCGTCGAGATTCAGTAAACTGACCATGATGGCTCGAGCGCGACAACTTGCGCTAATCTTGGGTCTAGCGATGCTTGTCAGCTTCATCACAGTCATGACCGTACATTACCTATTGCCAGTCGACCCATTGAATCCTGAACCTGTCATCAACTATCGAGCGCTATTTGCGATCGTGTTTGTAGTCATGTGCGGCGCATTGGGTGTGAGCCACGCGGTAGCTCGCCGCGAGACGTAATAATCGATTAACCGAACATCACAATCAATCTTCAACGCACCCTCAACGATCGAGTTGAGACTTCTCTCCACAAATTAGTTGAGGGCGAACCGCCTGCGGTCGTAGTTCCAGCCGGTCGCCCGGAATTTGGTGACTACCAAGCTAACGGCATCATGGGGGCAGCAAAGCGGATTCGCACCAACCCCCGACAGCTCGCGACAGATGTTCTTGCTGAGGTCGATCTCGATGACTTGGTCGAATCCATTGACATCGCCGGTCCTGGGTTCCTGAACATTCGGTTGAAACCATCCTTTCTCAGCGAACAACTGACGAAGACAACCCTTCTCGAAACTGAAGCGCAACCCAAATGCATCGTCGTCGATTACTCGTCGCCGAATCTCGCGAAGGAAATGCATGTAGGGCATTTGCGCAGCACGGTCATAGGTGATGCGGTTGCGCGTACGTTGGAGCTAGTCGGTCACGACGTCATCCGTCAAAACCATATTGGCGACTGGGGGACTGCCTTTGGACGACTCCTCGCTTACCTCGACGACGTGGGAGATGGGCTCGCGCAAGACGCCGATCTACGCAACATCGAAAAGCTGTATGTCAAAGCGAGCAGCAGATTCGGGTCGGACTCTGCATTCGCCGACAGATCGCGCGCGATGGTGCTGGCTCTCCAGTCGCATGACGCCGATGCGATGGCAAAGTGGGAACACTTTATGGCACTTGCTCAACAACATATGAGTGAGATCTACACCAAATTAGATGTTTCGCTTCAACCTGAACACACTCGTGGTGAAAGTTCCTATAACGCCGACATTGCACCTTTGATCGAAGACCTGCAAAAGCAGAACGACGTACTCGTAGAGTCAGACGGTGCACTGTGCATCTTCATGTCTCAGTTCAAGAACAAAGACGGCGAAATTCAACCGATGATCGTGCAAAAGTCTGACGGAGGCTACCTCTACCACACCACGGATCTCGCCGCGCTACGCTATCGGTTTGATACGCTCCATGCCGATCGCGTGCTTTATTTCACGGATGCTCGTCAGATCCTTCATTTTGAAATGCTCTTCGCTGCTAGTCGACTTGCCAATCTCGTCGAACCAAGTGTGTTGCTCGAACACCACCCATTCGGAAAAGTCCTTGGCAAGGACGGCAAGCCTCTCAAATCACGTTCCGGGGACAACATCCTCTTGCGCGATCTGCTTGACGAAGCCATCGAACGCGCGTCTTCACTGATTCTCGAAAAGAATCCGGAGCTAGATGAAACGCAGCGTGACGAAGTCGCCCGTGCGGTAGCAATCGGCGCTGTGAAGTATGCCGACTTATCGAAGAATCGATTACACGACTATACGTTCGATTGGGATGAGATGCTCGCCTTCGACGGGAATACTGCACCTTATCTGCAGTATGCCTTCGCACGTATCTCGAGTATCTTTGAAAAGGGCAATATCGATAGCAGCCAATGCATCGAACCGCCAAAGCTAGATATGGAAGTAGAGCGTCAACTCGCGGTGCATTTGCTGCGATTCCAGGAGGTTGTCGAGCACGTTGCAGCTGACGCAAAACCGCACTACTTATGTGCGTATCTCTATGAATTGACCGTACGCTTCATGCGTTTTTATGAGCAATGTCCGATCCTGAGCGAGGAAGGTCCCATCAGGGACGGTCGGCTAACGCTGTGTAGCCGAACGGCCGCGACGCTAGAGATGGGTTTAGGTGCGCTTGGGATACGCGTACTCGCGCGCATGTAGCGCGGCGTTACCTACTTAGTTTAGATCGGCTCAGCGCGTCAGATAGCGTCCGAATTTCCGCCTATGCTCTCGAAGGTTGCGGGGTCGCGTAATACTTCAGTTCGTTGATAAAGGCATGAAGCTCTTGTGCGTGACCAACTTCGCGTAACTTATTCTCGGCCTGTAGGCACCATTCGCGCAATGCTTCGTAGATATCCGTTTTGTTGCCAGTTCGCTTCGCCCAGACTTCTGATAGCCGAACACGTAACGAATAGACTGTTTCAAGCGTAGGGAAACTATGCTTGATTTCATCGAGGCGGCGCTGATCGGATTCACTCAGGACTTCTTCGTGCCGACAAATCAACCTCTTCGCGCGTCGAAGCAGACGACGAGATTGATTCGCGAGATTCTCCTGGTACTGCGCTCGAACCAATGGCCTCACCACTTTCGCGCCAAACTTCGCCATCACGTTGAACCGGTCATTCGCAAGGGCAATCACGGAATCAAGGTCTAGCTCATTCTTAGACAGGTCCTTTGTCGCGACAGGTCCAACTCGATTCGGCTTGGCGAGCCCGCACATTTCAAAGATTCGAATCCACATCCAACCAATATCAAACTCCCAAGGTTTCACCGACATTTTCGGCGAGTTCGGATAGGTGTGATGGTTGTTGTGCAGCTCTTCTCCACCAATAAAGAATCCCCACGGGACGATGTTCTTCGCGTGGTCAGGACACTCGAAATTACGATAGCCCCATGCATGTCCGATTCCGTTTATGACACCTGCGGCCCAGAACGGAATCCATAGCATCTGAACGATCCATACGAGCAATCCAGTGACACCAAACAAAATCAGGTCGAGAGCTAGAAACGAGCCAATCCCTAAATATTCTCGCGTCATATAGACGTTTCTTTCAAGCCAGTCGTCCGCAGTTCCTTTTCCGTAGATTCTTAGTGTCTCCGGCGTAATGCCATTTCGATAGTGCTTCACGCCTTTAAACACGATCTCTCCGAGTCCTAAGACGACCGGACTGTGAGGATCTTGCTCCGTTTCAGTAAACGCGTGGTGCTTCCGATGGACGGCCGTCCACTCCCTTGTCGACATGCCGGTCGTAATCCAAAGCCAGAATCTGAACACGTGCTTTAACGCCGGATGCAGTTCAAGTGCTCGATGTGCAGCGTGTCGGTGAAGATAGACCGTAATCGCGACAAACGTCAGCTGTGTCATCACAAGTGTGAAGATGATTGGAGCCCACAATGAGAGACCAACCACACCGAATAACCAATTCATCACGTCTGGCAAGGAGAAACCTCAACTGGTAACTGAGAGAAATTTACGTCGCGCAATGCGCGCAAGGACAACAACGATCTCGTCATCGACGGGACCGCAAAACAGGTTGTTATTTTAGATTTAATTTATCAAAAATCGAATAACGCCACCGCGTTCTCACCAAGCACCTTCGCCCTCCGCGCTGGCGCCAAGGCTGCCACAGATGTATCAATTAGCTGCCGCGCATCTAACCGCGAATCGATGTGCGGATAGTCGCTACCCCAAAGGATATGGTCCTCACCGACGAGATCACACATCGCGTCGATGGTCCGCTCTTCCGGTTCGGCCACGAAATAGCAATTTCGCTTGATGTAGTCACTCGGTTTCATGTCCAACCCACTCGCAAAACCGAAGAAGTGATGCTTCTCGTCGAGTCTATCCATTAGATATGCAGCGTAACCACATCCTGCTTCGACACTGACGATCTTCAACGTTGGAAATCGATCAAACAAGCCGTCGAGCACAACGCTCGCCATCGCCGGAATCAGCTGACCCGTTGCGCCTAAACCGAATGTGAACACGCCGCCGAGATTGCGACCTCCTCCTGACCAGCCGCCGAATGCGGATGCTGTCCCGGAGAAGCGTACGATCACATGAAAACAGCCTGGAATATTCGCTTCGCTACATAGTTGCCAAATCGGGTCGAAGTGTGCTTCGCCAGGACGGTGACCGCCAACTACTTCAGGTGGTATGAATAGTCCCCGAAATCCTGCTTCGATACAGTGCTTCAGTTCAGCAACCGCTTCGTCAACGTCGAGCCAATTCAACGCGGCGATCGGCACAACACGCTCGGGTACTGTCTTGAAAAAATCCTCTTGCCAACGGTTGTATGCCCGACAATACGCTGATGCGAGATCAACATCATCCGTTGGAAATGGGAGAATTCCAATAGTCGGGAACAGCACGCCACGATCCACACCCCAATCATCAAGCATGGTCGCTCGTTCTCGCGGATCGTAGCTAGCAGGCGGACAACCATCCATGTATTTAGCGCCCTGCGAAAACAGTTCTGCAGGTTTCAGATTCGCGCCACCTAATCCAGCTAAGACGCCTTGAAGAACGACTTGCTCACCGATAATCAATTGCTCGACGCCATCGTTCTCTTCGATACGGATAGCACGAGATTGATACTTCGACTCAAGATAGTTTTGCCAAAGATCGGGTGGCTCCATTACGTGAGAATCGCAATCGATGACGACGGACATGGATGGTTGACTTGGAAACGATTTCTGGAATTCTAGCTTGAGCAGTGATCTTGCTTCGATGCCTGATCCCGACGTGGTGTGGGAGGGGGATCGAATTCGGTCCAGGCGGTTCCACGACATTTACTTCAGTGAAGACGGACCACGCGAGACGCATCGGGTCTTTCTTGAACCTGCGAGACTTATCGAACGTATTCGAACTCAACCGACGTTTACGATCGTGGAGTTCGGCTTCGGTACTGGTCTCAATTTCCTAACGCTCGCACGAGTGTTAAGTGAGCAGACGATCCCGACCCGACTTCGTTACATCGGCGTCGACAAATATCCGCTTCGTTCTGCGGATGTCGCGCGTGCGTTAAACCGGTTCAAGTCTGATATTGGGTTGGTCGATGAGTTGCTGGCGCAGTTGCCACCCCGGGTACCGGGTTGGCATCGACGCTATTTCCACGACGGTCGGCTGGAGCTCACCTTCTGCTACGACGACATCGCCAATGCTCTAAGCGAATTCATAGCGTCTGATCAATCCGGAGTCGACGCCTGGTTCCTTGACGGATTTGCGCCTGATCGCAATCCTGAGATGTGGCAATCCGATCTGTTCAGAACGATGCACACGGTAACGAAGACCGGAGGATCCGTCACGACTTTTTCTGCGGCGGGGCGAGTTCGAAGCGGTCTACAGGAGGCTGGTTTTAACGTGCAGAGGGTGGAAGGTCAGAACACTCAAAAACGTCATACCACATTGGCAACGCTCGACGGAAATGGATGCACGCCTGTACGCTCCCCGAATCACGTTCGCGTCGTTGGGGGAGGATTGGCCGGTTCAACGGTCGCGCAAACATTCGCGAGAAAAGGTGTTCGCGTTGAAGTATGTGAACGAGCCGAAAGCGTAGGCTCAGCAACGTCAGCAATCCCAGCAGCCATTCAACACCCGCGTCTATCTGCTGCGGACACGATACTCGCACTATTCAGGATTCATGCGTACGCACACGCTCAAGCATTCTTGACCGACTTCCAGGCGGTTTCCGCCATCGGTGCAGTCCATTTGCCTGACGACGGCATGTCCACCGAAAGATTGACCCGTGTCGCGCAATTGCTAGGCGACGATTGGATGACTCTCCTCGATACACAGGCAACTGCGGACCGGACCAACCAAGAGACACAGAGTGTGTGGTTTCCACGGTCTGCTATCGTGCACGGTGCTCAGCTGTGCCAAGAGCTTCTTCAGGACGACCTCATCCAAGTGTCAACGAACCGGGAATGCGAATTTCTGGCATTCGACGACATACCAACCATCTACGCAACAGGTGGTGATATGCAGGATCAGATCGTTGGTCTACCGATAGAGGCGATCGCCATTCCGGGTCAAGTGGACGCGTTCTCTATCAGCAACTCCAGCAAGCCACTGCAGCACATCATCGCGCATAACGGATACGTGGCTCCGCAAAACAAACTGCTATTTGCAGGATCAACATACGAATACAAGCCATGGCCGGACGGCGAAGCGAGGCGCGTAAACAAAGCGCGAATCGAGAGTCTCTTAGCTGATGTTTCTCTGCAGCACGAACACAGTTTCCGCGCGTCACGGGTCGTCACGTCCGATCGACTCCCGATCGTAGGCGAAATCGCCAATCAATGTTGGGTCAGCGGGGTTCATGGCAGTGGTGGCACGATCAGCGCACCATTTGCAGCAGAGCTCATTGCAAGCACGATCCTAAATGAAGTACCCCCAGGTTCATCCGGTATACCTCGATTACTCGCGCCTGATCGATTCCGACACCGGCAAGAACGTCGACCTAACCCGTTAACGCGAGGGTTTCGTACAGGTCCTTCAAGCGCTTGATCGCGCCGGCAACCTTGTCAGAGTCGAATTACAAAACCCTGCGCGGATATTCGATCTATAGCTAGCGGCGTGCCACGCGTGCGAGTTCCTCGTAGATCATCGTGACGCTATCTCGGGTTTCGAATGCTCTGAGATTGTTTATCCAATAATCTCGATCGCGCTCGACGAAAGCTAGTGCGTTGACGAGCGCAGCCGAATTTAGCGATTCCTCCGGAATCACAAAACTCCAACCGTGCCGTTCCGCCATTTCCGCATTCTCGATCTGGTCCCCTCTACTCGCGCGACGGGACAACGGGATAAGGATGTTGGGTTTCTGTAGCGCAAGCAATTCGTACAGTGCGTTCGCGCCTGACCTTGAGATTACTAAATCCGCCGCTGCAAGGACATCGCCCCATTCGTCAGAGATATATTCATACTGTACGTAGCCTGGGCGATCGTAGCCAGCGTCAATCTGATGTGCGCCGCAAACATGTACTACGAAGTAACTCTCACATAGTTGTGCGAGTGCCTCACGAACTACGACATTGATCGCTGCTGCACCGAGACTGCCGCCTACCACCACTAATACACGTGAACCCGCAGGTGCTCTCAACCATTCGCGCCCACGTTCCGCATCTCCGTTCAACAATTCAGGTCGAACTGCCGTTCCCGTCACGAGCACATTGCGCGTTCGCACTTTGGTTTCGGGAAAGTTCAGACACAGCGACTTAAGGAACGGAATGCACAGTCGGTTGGCTAAGCCTGGGGTTAAGTCAGACTCGTGAGCTACCACCGGTACACGATTTAGCCACGCCGCAAATACAACCGGAAAAGCAACGTAGCCTCCTTTTGAGAAGACAACAACTGGTTTGATCTTCCGTATCAATGCAAGTGCTTGCCAAATACCGGTGAATACCCGGAATACATCGACTAAATTCTCCATCGAGAGATAGCGTCGCAGCTTCCCAGTGGTTATGCCGTAGAAATTCAAGTCGAGATCCGTGACTAGGAGTTCCTCCAAGCCACTCGTTGACCCAATAAACGAAACCTCCAAACCATCAGCCAAGAGTCGTTGAATGATCGGGATCGACGGAATGACATGACCGGCGGTGCCGCCTCCAGTCACCACGACGTGCTTAGCTCTACTCAAAACCCATGACTTCGCGTACGAACGGAATGGTCAGCTGCCGATTCTCAAGCATGGACTTACGGTCGAGCTTCTGCAATGTGTCCCACAAACTTTGCTGAGTTCTAGGTATGCGATCGAGTAAAAACTGAATCACTTCGTCTGAAATGCCTATCGCTCGATCATTCGCCCAAAACTTCAACAACCGCGCTCGTGCGGACTCAGGAACCGGCAGTAATTCCACGCGTTCGAATAGACTCATCCGCGAGGCCAGATCCCGATAAAGAAACGGGACTTCTTTAGGTGCGTTCGAAGCGCTCACGACCCATCGGGTGTCTACAAAATCGGTCGCTTCATATGCCGCAAACAAGGCGTACTCGTTCTCTTCGTTGCCGCAAAGAAGATCGAAGTCATCAATCAACAGCAACGATGGCGACAAATCCTCGTTGAGATTCGGGGGATGTTCGGTGATGTATCGCGCGTCTTCGACTTCAACGGCCAGCGAGCGCAACACATGCGACTTCCCGGTCGCCGCCTCGCCGAACAACCAAACCCTTTCACCTTCGCGTACACGATCAAGGGCGAGTTCGTTTTCGCCCACGAAAAACGTGTCGAATGATGCTTCAGACGCGGTCGTAAGACCGAGGCCGACCCTGTCGTTCAAGAGTTCGGCGACTTGGCGTGTTTCTCAGGTACGTCAAGGTGCTCTCTTAGACGAACTGACCATGTATAGACGTACGCGATGCCTGATACCACGGTGAACAAGACCATGAGATAGACGCCTATGGGATCCACAAATATCGCAGTGAGACTTGCTAAGTGCGGTACGTCTGTCCGTGCGGCGATGATCGCGCACAGTACCACGACGAGCACTACGGTATTGATACGGCTGATCATCAACGGCTCGATGTCTAAGCGTTGGACGATTGATCGAAACGCAATCGCCCCGCCGAGAATGACGACTTCGCGCCCAATGATGACTGCCGAAGCCCAAAGCGGGAGCAATTCGGTTAGAAGCATCACAGAGACGACTACCATCGCCAGCAGCTTGTCCGCAATTGGATCGGCTACTTCGCCAAAGCGCGAGGTCGAATTGAATCGACGTGCAATAAAACCATCCAGTAAATCTGAAAGCCCCGCGATAACGAGGAGAACCAGACAGATGCCATATTGACCATTCCAAAGCGTCCATCCAATGGGGCCGACCATGATGATCCGAATGACGGTCAGTGTGTTCGGTAATAGACTCATCGTAGGTGACGTAGAAGATGGGTCTGAGCCCGTCGCATTCACTTCCTTCGTTGGTAAAGGGGTCTTCGGTTGCCTGTATTGCGAGATTTTATGGTGAATCGTGCCACACGTACTCTGGAATCTGCTCGTACGACGGACTGGCGCTCGGATTGGGGGTCAGCACGCCATCCTCATCCAAATGGATCGCTAGCTGTTCCCACGTTGATGACGTGCGCAGCTCGAACTCAATACGATCATGTTGTACAGAACTGAGCAACACGCGGTCAATGAACTCCCACTTCTCAAGGTAGTCGAGCACGCCTTTGTATTCCATCACGTCCGATATGCCAGTTACCACCAATTGGAGTGCGGTTGTCTCGCCGCCGGTGACCGCGTATCGCTGCGCGAGGTAGTCCGCCGTACGGTGTACTACTTCCTCCGCCGTTTGAAGCAAATCACCGTCATCGAACACTTGGACTCGCCGCCCTGTTGCGTCATGTAGGGCAAGCCATACTCGATGTTGTTGGAAAACTGATGGATCTATCCGTGCTACCGCAACCAAATCAGCTCGGGCTCGATGCCGTAGCGACTCAACGGATGCCAGAAAACCAAACGCAATTGAACCCTCGCGCAACTCCTCTCGGTCGGTAAAGTCCATAAGTGGTTGACTGAACGCGACGCCGCGCCGTGAAGCGGTCGTCCTTATGACGCGTTGTACTTCGTTTATCTCTGTTTCGTTCAGAACGATACGACGTTCGCCATCGACAATCGCTATCAGGAACAGGACGTGAGGTCGTTGGGCTGACCACACCGGGAGTTCGGCATCGCGGATCAGAGCGTGTATGGCATTTTCATCGTAGTTGACGATTAGCCGCGTCCCGATTTCTAAATCATCAGGCGCCTCAACCTGTTCATAGCGGAATTGCATCTGATACGCATTTAGATCCTTAAACGCGCCATCGATTAAGTCCAACTTCGGCAATTCGCGTAGACCAGTAACACGAATCAAAACGATTTCAAGACCTTCCCGCAAAGCCTCGAGGCGTTCCTGTTCGGACTGACTTGCAACTTGAAACTCAACGTTGTAGAGCCAATCAAGATCCTCCGCGTGGATCCATGCCGTCAGGCATAGCACATACGTCCATATAAGCCGACGCCACCAACCGCGAGCGAGTTTCAGCATGCCTCTTCGCTCACTTGATCGGAAAGGCGACACTCTAGCAATACCAGCAAACGACCGACAAATCCACGAAACAAAATCATTGTAAAAACTCTAAACGAGTTCCTGTCTTCGTCTTCGCCATCGATCGTTAAAGTTGCGACCATCTCGAAGGATTCTGTGTTAGGCGAATCTCAGTAGCCAACGCAGAACGTTTGCGCTGAAGTTTGCCTAAACCCGATAATCCGCCGTACATCCTTGATACCTTCACAGTTCTCCGAGTCAATTCTCCGCTATGTCAGACGCATATAAACGCGCCGGCGTCAATGTCGACGCAGGTAACGAGCTTGTTGACCGCATAAGACCCGCATTAGGTAGCAATCGAACTTCAGACATGCTGAGTGGCTTAGGCGGTTTCGCTGCACTATGCAAGGTACCAACGAAATACAAGAATCCAGTGATGTCGTTGGGTACCGATGGCGTAGGTACAAAGTTGGACTTGCTTTTAGAACATGATCACCTACACACGGTTGGACAAGACTTGGTAGCGATGTGCGTCAATGACGTACTGGTATACGGCGCCGAACCCGCATTGTTTTTGGACTACTACGCGACAGGGGAACTCAATGTCGATGCCGCGGAAGTGGTGATCAAGAGCATTGCGGAAGCGTGCGATATGGCTGGATGCGCGCTCGTCGGCGGCGAAACAGCTGAAATGCCTGGGTTCTACCCAGGCGATAAATTCGATTTAGCTGGATTCTGTATCGGTTGGGTCGAAGAGGATGAAATCCTTAAACCAGACCGCGTCCAAGTTGGCGACGCAATCGTCGGCATTGCGTCATCAGGTCCGCATAGCAATGGTTTCTCGCTCATCCGCAAACTTCTGTTGGAAATTGACACGCCACCCGAGTTGTCGGTGCTATCCTCGCTGCTCGAACCAACACGGATTTACGCGAAATCACTGCTTCGATTGGTCGGACAACTTCGCGCCATGGCACATATCACTGGCGGTGGTTTCAAAGACAATCTACCACGAGCATTTCCAAAGACGTTGGAGGCACATATTCAGCCGAATTCTTGGGCGAAACTCGATATCTTCGACTGGCTCCAAGAGCAACTTGCTATAGACGCTCTTGAAATGCTTGAGACGTTCAACTGCGGAATCGGTATGGTGCTCTTTGTTGATCCAGAGAACTTGAAGTCCGTGATGACTGAACTCCGTGAGGTAGATGAAACCGCGTACGTGATTGGTCAGATACACGCGCGACACAGCCGTGTCGAAAAAGGCGACGTTGTCGTAAGCAGCGACTGCTTCGAATTCGTCTGATTTAAGCCTTAGGCAGGGTTACGCCACGCTGGTTCTGATACTTGCCTTCTCGATCTTTATAGGTCGTTTCGCAACGTTGGTCGGACTGAAAGAACAACAGCTGCGCAACACCTTCACCCGCGTAGATTTTCGCTGGCAAACTCGTCGTATTTGAGAATTCGAGCGTGACCTGACCTACCCATTCCGGTTCAAGTGGCGTCACGTTTACGATGATGCCACACCGTGCATAAGTCGATTTCCCCACGCATAGCACCAGTACGTCAGCGGGCACGCTAAAAGTTTCTACCGTACTTGCCAGCGCGAAGGAATTCGGTGGAATCACACACTCGTCCACGTCTTTGAGATCATGAAACCCCTGCGGGTCGAAGTTCTTTGGGTCCACGATCGTCGAGTTGATATTGGTGAACACCTTGAAATCACGATCGCAGCGGACGTCGTAACCGTACGACGAAGTCCCGTAGCTGATGAGCCGTTCGCCCGCTTCGTTACGTCGTATTTGACCGGGTTCAAACGGTGAAATCATTCCGTGTTCGAGAGCCATCTCTCGGATCCAAGTATCGGGCCTAATACTCATTCGTTATCGATTGCTATCGTAGGGGCTTCCGCCTGTTGGGTTGCACTCTCCCACAATGAAGCTGCGGTAAGACGCGCCGCCTTGCGAAAACGTTCAGTTATGTCGCTGTCGGGTTCGGACACGACGGGCGGTCTTCCCGAATCCGTGTTAGTGCGAATCATGGGGTGCAATGGAAACTCTCCCAGCACCTTTGTGGAATATTCACGCGCCACCGTAGCGCCACCTGCATTATCAAAGATCTCGTGGCGCTTCCCACACTCATCGCATTCGAAGTAGCTCATGTTTTCGACCACACCAAGGATTGGGATGTTGACTTTCTGAAACATCTCGATCCCTTTGACCGCGTCCGCCAAAGCGATATTCTGAGGAGTCGTAACAATGACAGCACCACTCACCGCAACCTGCTGTGAAAGCGTCAGCTGTATATCACCCGTACCAGGAGGCATATCAACGATTAGGTAATCGACATCCGACCACAAAGTCTGTTGCAACAGCTGCTGTAGTGCTCCAGACGCCATCGGACCTCGCCAAACCATCGGAGTGCGATCGTCAACGAGCATGCTCATCGATATAGTCTCAATTCCGTGAACTCGAATCGGCACAAAGTACTTGCCGTCTCTTACCTCTGGCCTTCGGTTCGGAGGAACACCCAACATCAAGCCCAGACTCGGTCCGTAAATGTCAGCATCCAAGATGCCGACCTTAGCACCAATGTCCGCGAGAGCAAGCGCTAGGTTTACGGCAGTTGTTGATTTACCAACGCCGCCTTTGCCAGACGCCACCGCGATGACGTTGTTTACGCCGGTTAGCGCATTTTTCTGCGGTGGTTTGAAAATTAGGTCCAGCTCGACATCAGCTTCACCTAGCCACGTCGCCGCTTCGCGTCGATAGTCGTCAACGAGCCCTTCAACGGGGTAGCCTAGCGCTATATCCGCGTGCCACATGCCGTCTAGTTTGGCGGCATGACGCACGGCGCCGAGCTCACCCCACGCGACATTAAGGATTGGGTCAGGAAACTCTTCGAGAGGGCGCGCCAAGGAGATATGTCGCGTTGCAGTGATTTTCTATTGTATAGTTGCTCTTCGCTGGCATCAGCCAGACGCAGTTTCACATCTAAAAACCCGGTCTATTCATGCGACGTATCCTCGTCACAAGTGCACTGCCGTATGCAAACGGCTCAGTTCACTTGGGTCATCTTCTAGAACACATCCAGACTGACATTTGGGTGCGCTTTCAACGTATGCGCGGGCACGAGTGCATCTACGTTTGCGCAGACGATACACACGGGACGGCGACGATGTTGCTTGCTGAACAGGAAGGCGTTAGCGAAGAAGCACTTATCGATCGCCTTCACGCTGAACACCTGGCCGATTTTGAACGGTTCGGCATCAGCTACAACAACTACTACAGCACACATTCAGACGAAAACCAGTATTTCTCGAATTTGATCTATACACGCCTCCGCAATCGAGGCTTTGTATATACCAAAGATGTCGAACAGTTGTACGATCCCGAACGCAAGATGTTCCTTGCGGATCGCAATGTGCGAGGAGACTGTCCCCGATGTGGTGCATCGAATCAACCCGGAGACAACTGTGATAGTTGTGGTGCGACCTACGACGCTCGCGAACTGAAAAACCCAGTGTCGGCGATTTCAAACGCGACGCCGATTCTCCGTAACTCAGACCACTATTTCGTGGACCTACCAAAGTTCACTGATTTTCTGCGTGAGTACATCCATAACGGGTCGCAGCAACTAGAGGTTGCCAACAAACTAACCGAGTGGATCGATGGTGGGTTGCGAGGTTGGGACATTAGCAGAGACGCGCCCTATTTTGGATTCCCCATTCCTGATGCTGACGATAAGTACTTCTACGTCTGGATGGACGCACCAATCGGGTACCTTGCTAGTTTCAAAAACTGGTGTTCTAAGAGTGACGTCGACTTCGATGAATACTGGCGTGCTGACAGTACATGTGAGGTACACCATTTCATCGGCAAGGACATCATTAATTTCCATTGCTTGTTTTGGCCCTCCGTGCTGCACCACTCGGACTTTCGCACACCAACGAAGGTCCACGTTCATGGGATGCTCACAATGAACGGCGAGCAAATGTCCAAGTCACGCGGAACCTTCGTGCTTGCGAGCACGTACCTGGACTTTCTCGATCCTGATTACTTGCGTTATTACTTGGCGGCGCGCCTTGCACCAAATTCAGCCGATCTGGATCTGGGAAGTGAAGATTTCGTATCACGAGTGAATAGCGACTTGGTCGGAAAACTCGTCAATATCGCATCGCGTAGCGAAGGCTTTCTGGCAAAGAACTTTGACAACACATTAGCCAGCGAGCTCGCGGAGCCGGAACTATGGCAGGAGTTTGTTGATGAGGAAGAGCGAATCGCCGCGTGGTACGAAGAAGGAGATACCCGGCGAGTCGTCCGCAGGGTCATGGAACTTGCCGATAAGTGCAACCAATACCTAGCCAACAAGGCACCGTGGCAACTTATCAAAGACGAAAATCGAAAAGATGAAGTCCAGGGTATTTGCTCGATGGGCATAAATCTCTATCGGACACTGATCGCATACCTAAAACCCATCGTACCGAGTTTGACGCAACGGTCTGAGGAATTTCTAAACGCTGGCGATCTGACGTGGGAAAACGCGACTCAGCCGCTGCTGTCACATCGATTGAATAAGTTCGGCCGCCTGTTGAACCGCATTGAGCTCAAAACATTCAACGCGATGATTGAAGCTGGCGCGGAAAATACAGCTGTCGAAGACGACTCTGAGTCTGAAAGCGAATCGCCACACATCGAGATCGACGATTTCCTGAAAGTCGACCTGCGTGTTGCCCGTATCGTGCAAGCCGAGCTGGTTGATGGCGCAGATAAGCTCCTACGCCTTCTACTTGACGTTGGTGACCATGAACGAACAGTCCTGTCAGGCATACGTTCGGCTTACACACCGGAGGATTTAGTCGGACGAAGTACCGTCGTCGTGGCTAACTTAAAACCGCGCAAAATGAAATTTGGGGTGAGCGAAGGGATGGTCCTCGCGGCCGGCCCTGGCGGTTCAGAGATATTCTTGCTCGCGCCAGACGACGGCGCCAAACCCGGAATGCGCGTCACCTAAATTAGACGAACGCCATGTCTGAATTACTTGCGTTATTCATCGGGATCGCGTTAGTAAACAACTTTGTTCTGGTGCAATTCCTCGGGCTGTGTCCGTATGTCGGCACCTCCCAAAGGTTAGAGACAGCTGTTCCCATGACGTTAGCGACCGCTTTCGTGATGCTCTTGACCACGCTGTTAACGCACACGCTATACACCTATTTGCTAGTCCCATTGGGACTGGAATATCTGCGCATCATCGCGTTCATCTTCGCGATTGCTTCCGTGGTTCAGATGACTGAGCTCTACATTCGGCAAATTAGTCCCGTCCTGCATCAACTCTTAGGTATCTATCTACCGTTAATTACTAGCAATTGCGCTATTCTCGGCTTGGCGCTGACAGTCGCTGAATTGCCGTTGCACGAATCGATGGTCTACGCTTTAGGAGGCGCGATCGGTTTTGGCATTGTGCTAGTCGCTTTCGCGAGTCTCCGCGAGCGATTGCAGTCTGAATCGATTCCGCGACCGTTTCGGGGAACCCCCGTGGCGCTACTTGCCGCTGGATTTATGGCGTTGGCATTCGCAGGCTTCCGGGGAATGGCTTGATGTCAGTCGTACTGCAGGAAGCACTTAGGGTCGGACTCACGCTCGGTGTGCTTGGCGTCGTGTTTGGTGGTGGGATCCTACTGTTGGCTTCGTGGGCAGCATCCAAACGGCCTGTAAACAGTCTCGCCGATCGCGTGAATGAGCTACTCCCACAAATCCAATGTGCGAAATGTGGGTATCCGGGTTGTCTCCCCTACGCAGAAGCCGTAGTCTCCGGTGAGCGAACAGACCTCTGCCCTCCAGGCGGTCGCGAAACGGCGATCGCACTCGCCGACCTTTTAGGACGACCGATTGCAGAACCTACTGAGACGATGTCCGTCAACACGATCGCCCTGATTGACGAGTCGAGATGCGTAGGCTGCGCCCTGTGTATCGACGCGTGCCCGGTGGATGCAATTATCGGCGCGGAACGATTTGCACATACAGTCATCATCGATCAGTGTACCGGCTGTGAACTGTGTATGCCGGTATGCCCTGTTGACTGTATCGATATGCACTCGCGCACCGCCTATGCTTGAACGCTCGGTTCGACCGCCGCCCGAGTTCGAATCCATGAACTGGCAACAGGCAACGACATCCAGCATCCTGGCACGCATTAAAGAAGCGGGAATCGTGGGAATGGGCGGCGCGGGTTACCCGACTGCCGCCAAACTGGCTTCCGGACGCCACTACGACGCCCAGCAAGTGATCGCAAACGGGGTCGAATGTGAACCGAACGTAAATGCTGACCGCGCCCTTATGCGACATTACTTAAGGCAAGTCATCGAGGGATTACGTATCGTCGGACGTTGTCTTGACTGTGACCAACTCATGCTTGCCGTTAGCGACCGCCAAACCCATCGTGAATTTCAATCCGCAGAGATTGATGGTGTGACGTGTGAGATTGTCGATGACGATCCTGCTAATGGCGAGGAACGAGTATTGATTCAGACGTTGTTCGGAAAAACGATTCCCTCCGACGTATACCCCTCGCAGCATGGCTTCGTTGTTCTCAATGTCGCTACGCTATTTGCAATTTGCGAAGCCGTATGCGACGGTTACCGGCCAACTGATCGGGTGATTTCGGTTATTGATGACGACCGCTGGGTGACGATCAATACACCCATCCAAAGTCTTGAAGCGGATTCATCTACCTTACGTCAAGGCAGCGTCGCGACGGGCGTCGAGGCAACGGACGATGCCACCGTAACGCTTACGACCAACGCGATAGCACGCGACCTCTCACAACTCGCGCGGGCGTGCATTCATTGTGGGTGGTGCGATGACGTGTGCCCGAGATCATTGCCAGTCGAATCCATGTTGCGATCATTGCAAAACCGCGAGCGACTAGAGAGCATCGATGCTCACGTCGACGCCTGCTTCGAGTGCGGTGCGTGCGTGGTTGCATGCCCCAGCCAAATCCCGTTATTGGATTGGATTCGACAAGGTAAATTTGAAGCAGAAGTAACACGGCTTAAACAACGCGCGCGCGCGCGTTTTGAGCGTCGAAACAAGCGCGAGTCGCAACTTGTGTCTGAGGAAGAAACGGCTCGGGAAGCCCGAATCCAATCGCCTCCTAAATGGTGAGCTTACGCCCTAATCGGGCAACTTCGAGCGTCATGATCCATGTCATGGTCGCCTTGCTCCCCGGCGTTGCCGTTCAGGTTTGGCTCACCGGTTGGCGCGCGCTAGTCGTGATAGGCGCCGCAACGGTTGCGGCGCTCGCGACAGAAATCGCCTGCACGCGCAGGACGCGCGACTTATCCGATGGCAGTGCCGTCGTCACGGGATTGTTAATAGGGTTATGCCTCCCCGTCTCCACACCCTGGTTTGTCTGTATGGTTGCGTCAGTTATCGCGATCGCGATAGCCAAACACGCTTTTGGCGGACTCGGCAACAACGTATTCAATCCCGCGATGGCTGGTTATGCGGCTGTATTAATCGCCTATCCAGCACTAATCGTGGAATTCGACGTGATCAGCGGCGCAACTGCGCTCGAGCAATTAGCGCACCGAGGCTCGACCACGATCGACGAAATCTCAACGTCTGCCGCATTCGGTGTGTTTGGGGCGTCAAATCATGAATGGATCAATCTGGCGTTTCTGGCAGGTGGCCTCTATCTCATAGCGGTACGTGTGATCCAACCGCTCATGCCTCTTTGTGTGCTAGCGGGAATTGGAATCGCGGTGTTCATGCTTGATGACGGTGGGAGTTCGACTAGCCATGGTTCACCCTTATTCAATTGGTTTGCCGGCGGAACGATGTTAACGGCGTTCTTTGTCGCGACTGATCCCGTGACTTCACCATCGAACCGATTCGGCATTGTGATCTACGCCTTAGGTATCGGTGCGATCGCAATGCTCATTCGGAAATACTCAAGTTGGCCTGATGGCTTCGCCTTTTCAGTGCTACTTGCGAACTGCTTCGTGCCGCTCTTGGAACGAGTCGGGCGAACTCGAATCTCCGCCACATGAAGTCTCTTGCGCCAATCTTCATACTTGCTCTAACTGCTGGAATCCTCGGCGGCCTACTCGCGGTCACCGCGCACTACACCAAGCCATTAATCGAGCAAAACCGATCCAAAGCGGCAGCCGCGGAGCTCGAAGAACTTCAAGAGCTAATTCGTGCCCGTATCGAAGACCTTGAGCTGACTGGGCGTCAACTCGAAAGTTGCGAGTATCAAATCGAGATCACAAGCGATACAACAAACGGCTACGGTGGAAATATGGAAATCGCCATGGCGTTCCTAGGTGGGTCACTGGTTGGCGTGCGAGTTCTCTCGCATCGAGAAACCCCGGGGTTTGCAGACGCACTCGATCCTGACGAATGGATTAGCGCGTTTGGCACTAAACCATTGAGTGGCATTGACACAGTGAGCCGCGCAACCATTACGACAAGAGCAGTACTTGAGACCGTTAAACAACGCGTCGCTTACCAAGTCGAGTGGTTGCAGCTCTGTTTGCTCGATGTTTAGTGGAGATTCTCCAGTGTCCGTTGCTTTCAAACATTCCGTACATCCGATGCTGCGGGAATCGTGTGTAAGTGAAAACTCAAGAAATCATGGTCAGTCCAATGGTGACGAATCCTGGTACACTCGATTGGTCGGTTCTTGCGTCACTCTTCGCCACAATAAACGAAATGCGAACCTTTGCACAATATATGCGTATGGGTCGCGCCGGCAACCTCGACATCGATTTTGTAATAGACGAGATCGTTGATCGGTTTTGCCTCTTTGGATCGGTTGTGAAGCATGTCGCTAAACTCCCTATCTTGCAAAACTGGGTATCGACCAGTTCGCGTTCTATCTCATGCATCATGCCCAGAAATAGACGCTTGAAGCCTACGCGAACCAGGTGCTACCCGCATCAGCAGAACTAGCCCGACAAGCATGTCACCTTATGCGTGTCTATGCTTCAAAATGACTGTGTGATGACATCAGGGATGTCGCGCAACAAGACCTCTTCGGAGACAAATCGATGAGACAGATCGACCACTTAATCAACGGCGTGAGCTTGGCAGCTACATCGGGTCGCGCAAGTCCGGTATTCAATCCTGCAACTGGCGAGCGAACCGCCAACCTTGGACTGGCGTCGGTCGAAGACGTCGATGCGGCGGTGGCGGCAGCGAACGAAGCATCCACTGAGTGGCGACGTGAGTCGATCGCAACTCGAACGAAACTAATGTTCCGTTTCCGGAACCTAGTGGAAGAACGCACCGACGATCTCGCACGCGCCATCACACTCGAACACGGCAAGGTTCTCAGCGACGCAGCCGGTGAAGTGGCTCGCGGTCTCGAGAACATTGAATTCGCATGCGGAATCGCACAACACCTTAAAGGTTCCTACAACGAGGCAGCGGCAACCGGCGTAAACGTCTACACGATTCGCCAACCCCTTGGCGTGGTCGCCGCGATTACACCGTTCAATTTTCCGGTGATGGTGCCTCTCTGGACGATTCCCAATGCGATTGCGGCAGGCAACACTTACATCCTCAAACCGTCCGAGCGTGACCCATCAGCTGCATTGCTGTTGGGTGAGCTATTCCATGAAGCCGGTTTCCCCAAAGGGGTACTCAACGTCGTTCAAGGCGACAAAGTCGCCGTCGACCGACTACTTGAGCATCCGACGATTCAGGCAATTTCATTCGTAGGTTCCACCCCAGTAGCGAAGCACGTCTATGAAACGGGAACCAGAAATGGGAAACGTGTCCAAGCACTTGCTGGCGCTAAAAACCATATGGTCGTACTACCGGATGCTGACCTGGATGTTGCCGCAGATGCTGCGGTCTCTGCCGCATTCGGCTCGGCCGGTGAACGCTGTATGGCAATATCCGTCCTCGTCGCGGTTGGCGATGTTGCAGACGACTTGATCGAAGCCGTGAGCGATCGCATGGGGAAGCTGGTCATTGGTGATGGCACGGATGCCACTGCGGAGATGGGGCCACTGGTGACCGAGGAACATCGAAACCGTGTTACTAACTACATTACGCAAGGCGCCGCGGACGGAGCGTCTGTCGTCGTTGATGGCAGGAATCAATCCTTTGAAGGTAACGGGTACTTTCTAGCACCTACCTTGATTGACCATGTCACCACTGACATGTCGGTCTATACGGACGAGATCTTTGGACCCGTACTCAGCGTCGTGCGTACCGATTCGTACGAAGAAGCGCTTCAACTTATTCAGGACAACCGATGGGGTAACGGCGCGGCGATTTTCACACGACATGGCGGTGCTGCGCGCGCGTTTCAGGATGAAGTCGAGGCGGGCATGGTCGGTATCAACGTGCCGATCCCCGTCCCCGTCGGGTATCACAGCTTTGGTGGGTGGAATGACTCGCTGTTTGGCGACACAAGTATGTACGGTCCAGATGGCGTCCGGTTCTTCACCAGACCGAAGGTGGTAACTTCGCGCTGGTCGTCATTGGCAGAAAGCTCTGTGGATCTCGGTTTTCCTCGAAACGATTGATCCTACAACGCATGTACATGACTTGGTTCAGCGAGACTTGGCGCGACAACGGCTCGACACTTCCTTCCGAACGCTAGCCAATATCCGCTACTGAGCCGCATGCTTAAGCAACTCCTTACCCAAAACCTCTGGTCGCAGAACGTTGCCTCGGTACAGCTTCTCGGTCTCTGCCCCTTACTAGCAGTTAGCACATCAATCGAAACCGCCACCGGATTAGCGGTTGCGAGCGCATTCGTGCTTGTCGGATCAGCCGCACTGATTTCATTACTGCGACGTGTTATCCCGGAAGTCGTGCGACTTCCAATGTTCGTACTCGTCATCGCGACTTTTACCACCATTGCGGTGATGATCATGGAAGCGCTCGCATTCTCGCTCTATATGCAGATCGCATTGTTCATGCAGATCATCGTGACTAACTGCATGATTCTGGGTCGGATCAATCAAGTCGCTAGTCAGCAGAAATTCAGTATTGCCGTACTTGACGCGGTGACGACCAGTGCTGGTTTTGCCGCAGTTCTAGTGGGATTCGGAGCGGTTCGAGAATTGATGTCCCATGCGCTACCTCTGACACTAGATCCTGCCGGTGCGTTCCTGACGTTTGGCTTGTTGCTTGCGGTTTTTCAATTCATCAACCTTCACACGAAAGAAGCCTTCGAGTCAGAAAGAAGAGCTGAAGCAGACGTACATTGAATCGAACAAAACGCACTGAAATCTTTGAACGACTCCAAGCGGCGGACCCAAACCCGACCACTGAGCTCGACTTTGGTTCACCTTTCGAGCTGCTAATTTCCGTGATTCTGTCAGCGCAAGCGACCGATGTTTCCGTGAACGCTGCAACCTCTAAGCTGTTCAAAGTCGCGAACTCGCCCGACAAGATGCTTGAGCTAGGTGAGGAAAGTCTTCAAGACTACATCCGAACCATTGGTCTCTTCCGTGCGAAGGCTAAGAACATCATCGCGACTAGTCGTATCCTGATTGAGCAGTTCAACGGTGAGATTCCACGAGATCGAGAGCAACTAGAGACTTTGCCAGGTGTTGGACGCAAGACCGCAAACGTCGTCCTAAATACAGCCTTTGGCATGCCCACCATCGCGGTGGATACCCACATCTTCCGCGTCGGTAATCGCACGAAAATCGCACACGGCAAAACACCGAGAGAAGTTGAAGATCGATTAGTCCGTCTTGTGCCTGAGGAATTCCAGCAGGGCGCTCACCATTGGTTGATCCTGCACGGACGATATGTCTGCAAAGCACGACGACCGCTTTGCGGGCGTTGTGTCATTAATGATCTGTGCGAGTACACTCGCAAGAATCAGGACACAGAATAGACTACTTTAGTCTCGACCTACGATCGTGCGGATGATCGCCAGGCGGTGCTTAGTCAACCTATTGCGCCAGTTTCATTGCTCCGACCCAGTCGCGCCGCTGTCTTTAAACGGAGTGCGTTGAGTTTGATAAAACCGGTCGCATCTGCTTGGTCGTATGCACCTTCATCTTCATCGAATGTCACGGTCGCGGTGTCGTATAGACTATTCGCATCTGACCAACGACCAACCGTCGCAACGGTACCTTTATGCAACTTCATGCGCACGCGACCGGTGACCGGTTTTTGCGTCTCATCAATGAAAGTTTGAATCGCTATTCGTTCCGGCGACCACCAATAACCGTTGTAGATGATCCGGGCATACTTCGGCATCAGCTCGTCCCGAAGGTGGGTCACCTCGCGGTCAAGGGTGATGGATTCCATCGCTCGATGCGCCGCCAAAAGTATCGTGCCGCCTGGAGTCTCATAACACCCACGGGACTTCATACCTACGAAGCGATTCTCGACCATATCGAGCCGACCAACGCCATGCGAACCGCCGAGCTCGTTTAGGCGTGTTAGCAACGGCGCAGCAGAAAGCGCCTCTCCGTTTACGGCTATCGGATCGCCGTTTTGAAAATCAATCTCGACGTATTCGGGATCATTTGGCGAGTCGTTTACAGAAACGGTTCTTCGCCACATCGACTCGGACGGTTCGACACCTGGATCTTCCAGTTCCCCGCCTTCGTACGAGATGTGCAGAAGATTCGCATCCATCGAGTACGGTGACTCAACACCACGCGTAAATTCAACGGGGATTTGGTGCTTCTCGCAATAGTCCATCATCGAAACTCGGGTGTTCAAATCCCATTCTCGATGAGGCGCGATAACTTCGATTTCCGGCGCTAAAGCCATTGCACCTAACTCAAATCGAACTTGGTCGTTTCCTTTGCCAGTCGCACCGTGTGCAATGCCTGATGCACCACTGGCTTGGGCGATCTCGACTAGACGCTTAGCAATCAATGGTCGCGCGATGCTGGTTCCGAGGAGATACTCCCCTTCATAGACGGTGTTCGCACGAAACATTGGAAAAACGTAGTCGCGGACGAACTCCTCCTGCAAGTCCTCGATGTGGATTTCCGACACGCCCATGGTCTCGGCTTTCGTACGCGCCGGTTCTAGCTCTTCGCCCTGACCGATGTCCGCCGTAAACGTGATGACCTCAACTTGCCGTTCTTCCTGTAACCAACGGCAAATTACCGACGTATCTAACCCGCCTGAATAGGCGAGAACTACCTTTTCCATTGGATGGATTCGACCCGCGAAAAGCGAATTATCGAATTACTGTAGCCCAACGACATAGTGAACCCACTAGGACATGAAGAGTACGACTAGCCGTTCAATTAGACCCGTCGTCGTATCTTGGTGCATCAGGGCAAAACCTATGTATGCTTTGATGGCTTGTGCGAGACCAGGCATCCAACGATCGGGTCTGAATCGCACGGAGGCATTAGCAACAAACTTGCAGTTGGCTGTCTAGCGCGGCCCACTCTCACGGACAGTTCGCACTTTGAACCTAAACGATCGATTCCGTGCATTTCTTCCGGTCGTCGTTGATGTGGAAACAGGCGGCGTCGATCCGACCCAACATGCACTACTTGAACTCGCAGTAGTGCTACTGGATTGGGAGAACAATCAGTTGTCCCCCGCCGCAATCCACGCCTGGAACATCGAGCCACATCCTTCGACTTCGGTGACTGAGAAATCCATCGAGCTCACCCAAATCGATCCGGACGATTCCGAACGAGAGAGTGTTGCCGAAGAAACGGCGATTCGGGAGAGCTTCCGCGTGATTCGAAAAGCAGTGAAAGACGCTGACTGTAAGCGTGCCGTGCTAACCGGACACAACGCTCACTTTGACCATCAATTCATCATGAATGCGGCAGCTCGGAACAAAGTGGGTCGAAACCCGTTTCACCCTTTCACAGTACTCGACACTGCGTCACTCAGCGCGGTTGCAGTAGGCCACACCGTGTTAAACGAAGCTGTAAAGCGTCTAGGTATGGACTTTGATACGGATGCGGCCCATTCGGCGAGCTACGACGCAGAAATCACCGCAAGGGTGTTCTGCGCGATTGTGAACCGGTCGAATTACTCGGCGGATGCTTGAGCTTTTGATGCGGCGTCGTCAAGTAACGGCTTGAGTTCACCGTTCTCGTGCATCTCTGAAACGATGTCGCAGCCACCCACGAGCTCACCCTCTACGTATAGCTGAGGGAAAGTCGGCCAGTCAGCAATTTGCGGCAATGTCGCTCTTATATCTGGATTACTAAGTATGTCGACATAGGCGAACCGCTGACCACAATCGATGAGGCACTGCACCGTACGTAAAGAAAAGCCACATTGCGGAGCAGACGGTGATCCCTTCATATACAGAAGAATAGGGTTGTCGTTTATCTGGCCACGAATCGTGTCCTCGACACTCGTTTCGCTCATGGGTTCCTCGTTTGGCGGTGCTTGATTCAGCATGGATAGTTTAGCGATTGGGATCAGTAATCTGACGGGACTCGTATAAGAATCCTCACACAATGCACGTAAGATCGCTAAGAAATTGAGCTGTTAAAGCGCAAGCAATACACTTGGACGCGCACCACGTGCAATTGGTTTCTGTCAGTTCATTTTGAATTTGCAGCTAAAGTGTGTTAGCCGACAAAATTGCGGCGTCCGCGAGGAGTCAATTACAGATCACTCGATGAATTGCTCGAAACCCGGCAACTAGAAAAGGAGTCATCCTATGACTGAAACCGAACCGCCGTCGGAGGGACCTGAGCGTTGGCAACCGTGGGGTGCCTGGGCGACCGCAGGAATAGGACTTGCCGTAATAGTGGTTTATTTGGTCCTATCGGTCCTTGCGGCTTCATCAATAGCCCTCTTCGATTTTGATGCAAGTGGCGTAACTCCAGCAGCTGATCCACTCGGAACAGTCAGCTCAGACCTAAACATCGTCATCATTTCATCGCTTGTGTCGGCAGTCATCGGCACCCTGCTAATTCTGTTGATCACTTCAAGACGGAAAGGAGTCTCGTGGTCGGAATACCTCGCGATACGTCGACCACCGACGAAGGAGTTGCTTGTCTGGTTAGGCATCACGGTTGCTGTTGTCGTGTTGCTGGGGATCATCGGTATGTTGCTGAATCGACCACCGATACAGGAGTTTTGGGTTGAGGTATACAGTTCGTCTTCGAAACTTCCTCTCCTGGTACTTGCGGTGATTGCAGCACCATTGTTTGAGGAATCACTTTTTCGTGGGTTTCTATTCAGAGGTTGGTCGCAATCCAAGCTGGGGTCGACAGGGACGATTCTTCTCACAGCAGCGCTATTCACCGTACTACACGTTGAAGACAATGCCTTCGATTTCGGTCAGATCTTTGTGCTTGGAATAGTGCTCGGTATTGCCCGACATCGCAGTGGAACGCTCGTGGTGCCTGTGGCCATGCATGCTCTTAACAACGTGTTAGCGTTCTTGCAGACGGCTTACATCCTCGGTGTATAGAAACCGATTGCAGAAGTACTACGTTAGTATCCGTGTAGAAATTCAAAGATGTCCTATTCGTTGGTTCGGTCCCAATCCACGAGGTCGTGGCGAAATACGTGTGCCTCTCAACGCAATGTGAATCACGTCCGATCCGGCTGTTGATTACAAAAGACTAAAATCTAACCTAATAGATATAATAAGATCTATTATATGCAAATATTTTGGTTAAGAGATATGGAAATATACACAATATTACCTGCTCCTGACATCGCTAAGGATTTGGCTGCTCGTCTGAAGCGATGTCGATTGGCACAAAACCTGACTCAAGCGGGACTTGCCGCACGATCTGGTGTGCCATTAGGTACGCTTAAGAAATTTGAACGCTCGGGTTCAATTTCTCTCGTCTCATTTGTCCGCTTATTAGTAGCCCTCGACGAGCAAGATGGTCTTGAACAGTTGCTCGAATCAGACGAGCGCGACGCGACACTGGATCAGCTGTTGTCTACGCCAAAAGTACGTAAACGTGGTCGGTTAACTTGACAGAACTCCTCGCTCCAAGTGATCTGCTAAGAATTTCGTTGCGATGGTCTGATAACGACATTCAGTCTGTAGGCCGACTCGGATACATCAACCGAGTTGCTCACCTTGAATACGCCGATGAATTTCGGTCTTCAGGCATGGAAATCTCGCCCGTTCGTCATCGATTCTCAGTTGGGTCAGCAACTATCCGTCCCTTTAACGTTGCGTTATTCGAAGGTCTACACGGTGTATTTCACGACAGTCTCCCTGACCGTTGGGGTAGTTTGCTCACCGACCGTCGCGCCCGCGAACTTGGCATCGAACCTGCGACATTGACGCCTTTCGATCGGCTGGCGTGGGTCGGCGATCGAGGAATCGGCGCTCTGTGCTACGAGCCAGGCGTAAACGTTTGGCATGAGAAGCAATCCGCGTTGGATTTGGACCTTTTAGCTAGCAATGCTCGTAACGTGCTTGAGGGAAACGTATCTGACGTCGTTGCCGAGCTCGGACACCTTGGCGGAGCCCCTGGAGGCGCTCGCCCGAAAGCTATGGTTGCTATTGACGCGGATGATGGCGCGATCTACGGACCGACAGTGGTTGACGCTCGATATCAATACTGCCTCGTGAAATTTAGAGGAACTGACGATCCAACCGATGCGGCCAATATCGAAAAAGCCTACGCTAATATGGCGGAGGCCGCCGGCGTACGCGTGCCGGTTACTCGACTCATCGCGGACTACAAGGGAAATCAATACTTCGTCTCGCAGCGATTTGATCGAGTTGGAACGAAGCGACTACACACCCACTCCGCAAGTGGGTTGCTCTATGCAGACTATCGACTTCCATCACTCGATTACCGCGATCTAATAACGCTTACACGAGCGATTACGCATGATCGGCGGGAAGTTTCAGCGATGTTCGCGCTAGCCGTTTTTAACGTCCTTGCGCACAATCGAGACGATCACACCCGTCAATTCACGTTCTTGATGACGCGGAACGGACAGTGGCAGCTTGCGCCCGCATATGACCTTACTTTTTCGCCGGGACCTGGTGGAGAGCACTCAACTTCAGTATTAGGACGCGGTAAGCAAATTACCGATTCGCATCTGGTGGCGCTCGGGAAAAGCGCGGATTTGGATGACGCCGAGTCCAAACGGATAATCGAACGTACAGCCGCCGCCGTGGCGGACTGGGACAGATTTGCTCGCGATTGTGACGTCGGCGAAGCATCGCGCTCTCGAATTGGGTCTGCGCTTGCTTCTAATCAGAAGATCTAAACCGACACACACGGAGCGTCACATGGCGTCCGCCGCTTGTCAGCTGACATTACGTCGCAAGTTTTCACGTTATTAATCGAAGGATTCAAATCGGCGCTTTTTTATCAATGACAAATTGAGAGCGCCTTGCCAGCTGCCTCTTTCATTTGTATCGCACTAACTAGGACTTAAAGTAGCTATATTGCTGGCCGCAAACGCGAAATGAGCGATCCGTCGTCACGAATTCACTCGAGATTCGCGTCTGAGGCGGCCGTCTATTAGTCTATCGCCCGTGAGATAATCAAGCGAACATTTCAGTTCATAGGCGCACTTCGATACATGCATTCAAGACCATTCGAAGGACTACGCGTAGTTGACTTATCGACAAGGTTTTCGGGTGCATTTGCGGCGCGTCTGTTTGGCGACTTTGGTGCCGATGTCGTCCTCGCGGAGTCCCCAGAAGGTCATCCGTGTCGTAGCGAACCACCATTTGCCAATGCCTCCGATCGAACCGAAAGTAGCGTCATCAACGCATTCGTCAATTGGAACAAACGATCCGTCGTTGTAGGCAACGATCGTGACCGCAACGAGTTAATCCGTACCGCTGACGTCGTCGTTACGACGTCGTTTGACGACGAGTATCTCGCCGACATTGAAGCTGCGCTAACTACTGACGCTGTACACCTTTGCGTCACAGCCTACGGCTTGCACGGTCCGCTGCAAGGAAGACAGGGAAATAACTTGACGCTGAGCGCCCATTGTGGTTGGGCATCAATCAACGGGTATCGAGACGAGCCGCCTCTAGCGATGCCCCGCAATCAAAACGGTATCGTCGGTGGGGTCATGGGATACATCGCTGCTGCTGGTGCACTACGGTGTCGCGAGTCTCAGTCGGTGCCTGAACGCGTCGACGTCAGTGAGCTTGAGGCGTATGCCCTAACTGTTCACCCTTGGGGTGTTGCAGGTGTGTTTCAAGGGCGAACTGCAAATCGCGGTCCAGGCGGTGGTAGACCACGCGGCTCGTCCGGACCGTTGTGGAATTTGTCAGACGGTCGCATGAATCTAGGTCTCGCGGATTTTCACAACTGGACCGAAGCAATGAATGTCTGCGGACTTCCTGAGCAAGGGAGAAAGCCCGAGCTAATCCCCGATATCGGCCGTCACTCACAGGTCATGCGCGATGTCGTCGAAGGTCTCGCCGAATCGCTTCCGAAGCTGCAGCGATGGCCTGTGTTTCATGCGTTGGCGGAGTTGCGATGTGTCATTGGGGTCGTGCAAGATATCAGCGATCTAGTGGAAAACGAACACTTGCTGGCTCGCGAGTACTTCGCTCAAACTGAAATATCAGGTCGACAGGTGCGCGTCGCTGGGGCTCCCGCGAAGCTCCAGCCTTCCCCGTGGGCAATCGCAACCCCCGCGCCAAAGCTCGGCGATCACGCTCTAAGTGATGTGACAACAAATAGAACGCCAGAATCAGGATCGAAAACTGACCGATCGTTTGCTGAAGGCCCACTCACCGGCATTCGTGTGCTCAGTTTCGGACAAGCTTGGTCGGGTACGTTTGCGACTGAGCTTCTTGCGTTACTCGGTGCAGATGTCGTGCAAGTCGCCTCCGTAAAGCATCCAGATGCATTTCGGCGAATTAGTAATGCGGTACCGGCTGGCGTTCGAGATGAGACGCGTACTCAACACCCACCGAATACCCAAGGTCACTACAACTCAGTGAACTTGCACAAGCGAGAAATCGACCTTGACCTGACTCACCCAAAAGGTCAGGAGATTCTCTGGCAGTTGATTCCTCAGTTCGACATGCTCATCGACAATTTCCGACCGACCGTGCTCCCTCGCTGGGGTATCACGCTTGAGCGACTCCACGCGGCTAAACCTGGCATGATCTGGGCATCGATTTCCGGGTATGGTGAATCTGGCCCGTATAGCCACTACCCCGCGAACGGCGCAACGACCGAACCGATGGCCGGTTTGGCTTCAATTCACGGCTACCACGGCGACCCCGGCATGAATACTGGCGGGTTGTATCCAGACCCAATCAGTGGCTACTTTTTGGTCGCGACGATCATGGCAGCGTTACGCCAACGTGATCTTTCCGGCGAACCGCAACGAATCGATCTATCCATGATGGAAGCAGTCTCGGCCGTAATTGGTGACGCAGTGATCGAATATGACGCTTGCGGGGAAGTTCCGTCACCTGGCGGAAACCGACATTTGAAGCACGCCCCGCACAACATGTATAAAGCGGCAGAGCTTGACTGGGTGGCGATCGCCGTCGAGACAGGAGAGATGTGGTCGTCGCTTGTTCACATCGTGGGAGATAGTCGTTTGGATGATCCCGAGTTGCAGGACGAAGCGGTGAGGAAAGCAAGAGAAGCACAAGTCGATGAGATTCTCTCCGACTGGGTGCGCGACAAGGATGCCGACACAATCGCAACGAAGTTGAGAGACCATGGGATCTGTGCATCTCGAGTCGTACCACTAATCGAGCTGTACAGCAAACCCGACCAAACCCTTCGTGATGCCGGTTTTATCGAAGAGGTCCATCATCCTGAATCCGGGAGTAATTGGATGCCAGGGCGACCGTTCCGCTTTTCTACTTTAGGCACACCGCCTATCAGACCTGCACCGTGCGTAGGTCAACATAGCCAAGAAGTATTTGAAGCAGAGCTTGGAATAGATGCTGCCACCTATCGCAGTCTCGTTAATGAGGACCTGACCGGCACACTTGACGAGAGACTCGCGAACTAAGCGCCTTCCTCGGTTAGACGTTTCGTGGTATGAATGCGGACAGTTGTATTCAGTCCAATAAATCGAAACAAATCAAGGTTGTGCATGTCAGATATAGCCGTTAATTCACTCAATTCGAATAGATTGGATGATCCAGTTTGATTAAGTCGCCGTCTCCTTCACCGATGTCCAAATTCAACTTCGACGAGATATACGATCGACGCGCCACCTCAAGTTCCAAGTGGGTGAAATACGGCGAACGAGACGTCTTGCCGTTCTGGGTCGCCGATATGGACTTCGCAACTCCTGAATTCGTTCTTGACGCAATTCGCGCTCGCCTCGAACACCCAGTTGTTGGGTACACCGACCTCCCTGAGGAGTTAGTTGGTGTGTTTATTGACTGGGCGGACCGACGCTATGGTTGGCAAATTCACCCTGACTGGCTCGTCGCACTCACGTCTCTCGTACCCGGTTTGAACGCGGCCGTGCGTTGCGTTGGAGACGACGGCGACGCGTCTATCGTCATGACTCCTATCTACCCACCATTTCTGCAGACCGCCGCGATTAATCACCGTAGGCTAATCACGTCAGCTTTGCAAAAGCACGACGAGCGATGGGTCATGGATCTCGATGACATAAAACGCAAGACGAGCGATGAATCGTCTCGCACGATTTTGCTATGCAATCCTCAAAATCCAACCGGTCGCGTATATACACGTGATGAACTTCAATCGCTCGCCGATATTTGCCTCCGCACTAATACCGTCATCGTGAGCGATGAGATTCATTGGGGAATCTGCCTCGAACCCGGCTTGACGCACACACCGCTAGCCACACTAAGTGACGAAGTTGATGAAAACACCATCACCCTCATTTCACATACGAAGAGTTACAACATTGCTGGACTCAAAAGCGCATTTGCTGTGATAAGGAACCCAGATCTTCGGCGACGTTTCGAAGCCGCAAAGAGTGGTTGGATAAGCTCGGTTTCACCATTGGCCTATGAGGCAGCGATAGCTTCGTACAACGATCAATCAACCTGGTTGCCTGATCTTCAGGCGTACCTTCGCACAAATCGAGATTTGTTGACAGATGCTGTCGACAAGCTTGAGAATCTGACGATCGCTCCCGTCGAAGGCACGCATCTCGGATGGATTGACGCACGCAAGCTACCGGTGCGAGACCACGCCGCATACTTTGAGTCACACGGATTGGGTTTCTCCGACGGCGTTGAATTCGGCGCACCAGGTTTTGTCCGATTTAACTTCGCAACGCCTCGAGCTGTGCTCGAAAGAGGGATCAGCCGACTCGAAACCGCGTCCGTATGTGCTTCTGCTGAAGACTAGAACTTTGAAGTTTCAGCGTATCTGCTTAAACTATCGCGCTTAACAAAGTAGCCACTCGGCTACTTTTTTGTTTTTACATGCTAAAGGAATTCAGAGGGTTAGTCCCATGACGAGCATCATGCCAACCTACAACCGTTATCCCGTCACGTTCGTGAGTGGCGAAGGCACTTACCTAACGGCGGATGACGGCCGACGGTTTCTCGATGGCTTGTCGGGTATCGCTGTATGTGTGCTAGGTCACGCCCATCCGAAAGTAGCCGAAGCGTTAGCGACACAAGCTAAAAAACTGGTCCACACCTCAAATCTCTACGGCATCCCTGAGCAGGAAAAACTCGCCACCACGTTGTGTGAGATCAGCGGGATGGATAACGTGTTTTTCTGCAACTCCGGTGCCGAAGCGAATGAAGCCGCCTTAAAGCTCGCTCGTAAGTATGGTAACGACCGTGAAGTCGATATCCCGACCACGCTTGTCATTGAGGGGAGCTTCCACGGACGCACCCTTGCAACTCTGACCGCGACAGGACAAGAAAAAGTGCGTGCGGGTTTTGATCCACTGCCGCAAGGTTTCGAGCACGTCCCATTTGATGACGTGACGGCTGTCGAAAAACGAGCAAGCGACCCAAACGTAGTTGCTATTCTGGTTGAACCCATTCTGGGTGAAGGCGGCGTCCATGTACCCGCGGACAACTACTTAGAGGAGCTACGCCGCGTGTGCGACGCCAACGGCATGCTGCTTATGTTGGATGAAGTGCAGACCGGAAACGGGCGCGCGGGAAAGTACTTTGCTTACCAACACAGCTCAATTCTTCCTGATGTCGTAACGACCGCAAAAGGCTTGGCGAATGGTGTCCCAATCGGTGCGTGTCTCGCGCGCGGGGTCGCTGCTGAAACGCTCATTGCAGGAACGCACGCGAGTACCTTCGGCGGAAACCCCTTGGCGTGTGCCGCGGCGAACGCAACGGTCGCCGAACTTCAGGATGGCGTGATTGAGCAAGGTGCTCAAACCGGACAAGCGATGCGCGATGCTTTCGCAAGAAACCTTGCGGATAGCAATAACGTGAAAGAAATCCGTGGGAAGGGCATGATGATCGGTATCGAACTCACCGAGCCTTGCACGGAATTGGTTATGCAAGCCATGGAGAAGGGCTTGCTCATGAACGTGACCACTGACACTGTCGTTCGCTTGTTGCCGCCACTGAATATCACTTCTGCGGAAGCGGATCAGATGGTCGAGATCGTCACTGAATTAATCAAGAACCACGTGTGATGGCACGCCACTTCTTAAGGCTCAGTGACCTATCCGTCAATGAGCTGCAGAGTCTGATCGGACGTGCGTTAGAACTCAAACGTCTACAGCTTCATGGTTCCACCCCTCAATCGTGTCCTCAGAAGACGCTCGCGATGATCTTCGAACTAAGTTCGACGCGAACACGGGTGGCATTTGAAACAGGTATGGCGCAGCTCGGCGGGCAGTCGGTTTTCATAAGCCCACGAGACACCCAACTAGGCCGCGGCGAGCCAATCAAAGATACCGCGCGAGTACTCGCCAAGATGGTGGATATCGTCATGCTTCGCGCGAAACAACAGTCAACAATCGACGAGTACGCGCACTATTCTGAGATCCCAGTGATCAACGGCATGAGTAATGAACTGCATCCGTGCCAGCTGTTGGCAGACATCATGACGATCGTTGAAGCTAAAGGCGAGATTGAAGGACGCGAGGTTGCATTTGTTGGCGACGGATACAACATGTGTCAGTCGTTCATCGAGGCTTCAAGCTTACTCGGGTTTGATCTGCGAGTCGCGACCCCAGTCGACTACAAACCGAATGTCAAATATCTAACTTGCAGTACGCGAATTGATTTTGTCAATTCGCCATCCGATGCTGTCCAAGACGCAGATGTTGTAGTAACTGACGTATGGTCTTCGATGGGTCATGAAGATGACACCGACAGGATCAAGGCATTTGATGGATTTCAGGTAACGTCTAGCTTGCTCGATCAAGCGAAGAGTGACGCCATTTTTCTTCACTGTTTACCGGCTCATCGCGGAGAGGAAGTCGACGAGTTTGTACTTGATGACCCGCGTTCCGTTGTGTGGGAGGAGGCTGGCAACCGCCTTCATTCACAGAAGGCGCTGATCGAGTTTCTCCTTAACTAGGTCTCAGGTCGCATCGGACACCAAGCGGCCAAGCCGCTTGGCCAGTTCGGCGTGACCTCCTGCGTCCGCCCATCCCGCGCACGTGCCATCGAATTGCAATTCGCGCAGAGTGGGGTCGGCGCCATGTTCGAGCAACCAGTCAACAAATGTTTCATCGCCGTTGAGCGCCGCCCAATGAAGGGCCGTTTGTTCTAACTCGTTGGTGACGTTCACGTCGAATCCCGCTTCGATCAGCTCTTCCATCAACGAGAATTCGCGACTGTTCCCCAACCCGAAGAACGCTTCTCGAACGGCGCTGTCGTTCATGTCAATCGAGCGGATAACCTCGTCGACCGTGTCCGTCTCGTTCGCGTCGAGTAGTTCAAATAGCAGTCTGTAACCAGCGCTGATAGTCGCGCCGCCTCTGGCGAGCGCGCGCACCATGCCCATTTGTTGCTCGGCTGACGACACCACGCCACTCGACAACAACAACCCAAGCGTGTTCTCTCCGGGTCCGCCGCGATACGTGTAGCACACGACATTGGGATCGCACCCGTGCTCGAGGAGCACGTCTATGATCTCAACCGCGTTCTCGGCGGATTTCTGGCGTTCTCCTTCGAAACCGTTCACGCCGATGTAGTTCATAAGAGCACATCGATGCGGTCGCGTCGAACGTGCTTTGTTGAAATACGGATTCGCATTGAGAAGGTCCTGTAGCAACGTTGCGTTGCCATTCGCGATTGCGTCCGCCGCAAGCTCAAAGGACTCAATGTCCTGTTGTCGAAGACGCGAACCACGCGTATTGAACCGTTCTTCGGAAAGTGAATGTGCTAATTGGTCAACGATGTGCGAGTTCACGGGTGAAGTCGACCTTAGCGCTAATTCGACGACCGTGTCCCCGTTGAAGTTCTGCACAGAAGTTGGTGCTCCTCGTTCAAGCAGTTTTTCAACCGCGTGTTCATCTTGCTCGCGAACTGCTCGATGTAATGCTGTCTCACCTTGATAGTCGATAGTGTTTAAATCAAAGCTGACCGCTAGCAACAGGTCGAGCGTTTCATGGGAACCCCGCTTAATCACTTCATGCAACCAGAGTTGATCGTGGTATGACTTAGCTTCCCGGATCTCGGCGTTCTCTCGGATTTCTTGTGCTTCCGACTTGCTCGCGCGAAAACACGCTCCTACGAACCGTTCGAAGTCTCCTACCTCTTCGAGATCCGCACCGTGCGCAACCAGCGCGCCAACGATGTCGTCGCGACCTAGCGCGGTCGCAATTGCTAACGGCGTCCGATCTCCGCCGTCTGTCATATCAATGTTTGCACCGTGTTCGATGAGTGTCTCGATCGTGGTGAGAGGCACGTCGCACTGAATCGCTTCGTGCAGTGCGTTTCCAACCATGCCGAATACAGTCTTATTCCAATTCGGGTCCGCACCGCCGGCTAGTAATTTCTCGACAACGCCAGGATCCTGAAATTGCAGACAGTGAGTAAGTGCATGACACACGTGCCATTGCGGTGGATCCGCATTGATCAGTAGATCGAGTGCAGCATGATCGCGCGACAGCACTGCTTCCCACATCGCACTGCCTTCGTAAAGTGTGGGTCCATCATTTATGTCGGCACCGGCATCAATTAATCGTTGGACCAACTCGACATCCCGTGCAAAACCAATCGCGCCGCCTAGACATGTCCTGAACCCACGAATGGAATCTCGCTCAGGCATCCCAACGTTCGGATTGGCATTGTTACGGAGTAACTGATCTGACCAGGCACGACGGCGTGCGCGTACGGTCGCGTTCGACGCGCCAAACTTAGAGCAACAGATATACACGAGCGCGGGCACGTCGAGTGGCGGTAAGGGTCTGTCGACGCCGGATGCAACAACCTCTTCGATCGAAACAGTCTGGTTCATCATCGCCAATCGCACACCCAATGAGTCCGATGAACTCAGTGAAGAGAGCGCGCCGCTGACTTCGATGTCGTCTATGTTCCCGTTAAGCAACTGAAGTGCAAACCAGCGAGCTGCTTGATGAGGATCCGCGGGTGGCGCAGCGGTTTCGCGACACATCGACTCCCAATCGTCAAATCCCCACTCAGTCGCTACGCAATCACAAGCAGCGTGCAAATCCATCAGTTTGGGGTCTGGGGCGTCAGAAAAACGGCGTAAACGGGCTCTTGCGCCATTGCGATGACCTAGTACTTGTGTAAGTAGCGTCATAGCGGATTGATATCGAGACTCCAACACCTTCGGTCGAAGAGGCTGATCAAACATCGTTTCGATTCACTCTAAACTCATTTTCGTCAAGTTTTCACCGTAGCGGCGTTACGTTCGACAGTGGCAATACACATGAGATCCCAATGCCTAAGTCTCTGCCTCGGTTCGCACAATCACTATAGAAAAATCAGTGTAGAAACAAGAAGCAGGTAAACCGCTTAAAAGGACTCATCGATCAAAACCCGAGTCTTTCACTACTCTTTCAATCTTCAGGATGAACGAGAACCTGATTTTTACCTAGCTTTCGTATTGACGCAAGATAGCCTAAAAAATCAACGCCGAAGTCGCGCCCTCCGAAGGCAAGATTTGATGAATATAAACGTTCTTGAATAAGGGTACTCTAGTTGTTAGAATGCTGTTCGTCACGGATGACTCGAATGTGACCGGTTTATGACAAGGAAGTCCAAACCCGGCAAGCTAGCCAACTTTAGAGTACTGTTTACATCAGTCTATACTACTGGATATATAATCAGTAGTATACAACCGGAGCTGCGATGCCAAAGGTATTTGAAGCGCAATCAAACACGGATTTACGAGCCGCACCTGCTAATGGTTCCACGATGACTAGCAACGGCAGCGTATCGCAACCAACTATTTCACCCCCCGGCGTATGGAACGTTATCAAACGTAATCATCAGACTCTTCCTTTCGACCGCAAACGCATATATAACGCGATTGAGAAGGCCTACATCAGTGAAATTGGCCAGGAAATGACGAAGACTCCTGGTATTCAAGAACTCGTCGATCGCATTACAAGCAACGTGCACGAGAGCCTCATTTCCCGTTATCCGCAAGGCGGGCATATCCATATTGAGGAGATTCAAGATAACGTTATCGCTCGACTCATAGACGTTGAACAACGAGCGGTAGCGGAGTGCTACTCGAAGTACCGGCAAAAACGAAAAGAAGAACGCGACAATCAGTCGCTGATGCAAACCGTGAACGAACCGCTTGTTCACGTCATCTCGCAAGTCGGTGAACGCGTCCCAGTTGATTGGATTCGACTCCACAAACAGGTTGATGAAGCGAGTGAAGGTGTCCTAGATATTGACGATCATCTAATCGTCGAAAACATCCGACGCAACATCCGAGAAGGTATGCCTGAGCATGAGCTGCGACAGGCGATGGTCGACACCGCGACTGATATGATCAAGGTAGATCCAAACTACGACACCATCGCGGCACGCTTTCTGCTGATCCAGCTTCGAGAAGAATGCCTGAAGTTGCTCGAAATTCCGATCGGCGGTCGCACCTTCGTACCAGATAATCACGCCGACTTGGACGACGCATATGCCGTGGTGCTGCAACGCACACTTGAGTTTGGCGTCGAGAAAGAGCTCATCGACCCGCAATTGTTGAGTTACGATCTAGTCAAGCTAGGACGCGCGCTTGTCGCTGATCGCGATAGACAGTTCGACTTCCATGGACTGCAAGTGATCTACGATCGATACGTGCTGCAATCTGCAGGAATACGTTTCGAGATGCCACAAGTGTTTTGGATGCGAGTCGCTATGTACTTGGCGATTGACGAGGACGATCGTGAAGACCGAGCTATCGAGTTCTATGACGCGCTCTCTTCATTCCGCTTCATCTCATCAACACCAACGTTGTTTAACGCCGGTACGTGCCACCCGCAGCTTTCGTCCTGTTACATATCTACCGTAGAAGACGATCTTGAATCGATCTTCGGGGCGCAAATCTACGGCAACGCCATGCTACAGAAGTGGGCGGGCGGTATGGGTAACGACTGGACTCCTGTCAGGGCAATGGGCTCAGAGATTAAGGGCACCAATGGAAAATCTGACGGCGTGGTACCGTTCATCAAGGTCGTCGACGCCACCGCAAAGGCAGTCAATCAAGGCGGTAAACGAGCTGGCGCGGTATGCAGCTACTTGGAAACGTGGCACCTAGACATCGAAGAGTTTCTTGACCTTCGTAAAAACACTGGCGATCCGATGCGGCGTACACCCAATATGAACACCGCCAATTGGATTCCCGATTTATTCATGAAGCGTGTCGAAAAAGACGCGCAATGGACGTTGTTTTCGCCCAGCGACGTGCCAGATTTACATGATTTGTACGGTAGTGCTTTCGAAGAACGCTATGAACAGTATGAAAAAGACACTGAATCGGGCGCTATCACGCTTTTCAAGCGTGTCAAGGCTAACGATCTTTGGAAGTCCATGCTTCGAGCGCTCGCGGAAACCGGTCACCCTTGGATCACGTTTAAGGATCCTTGCAACATCCGCTCGCCGCAACGTCATGTCGGTCGTGTTCATTCTTCGAATCTGTGCACAGAAATTACGCTAAATACCTCTCGCGAAGAGATTGCAGTCTGTAATCTAGGCTCAATTAATCTCATCAAGCATGTCGACGATACCGGAGAAATCGATCACGAAGCCCTTCGAGCAACGATTCGTACCGGGATTCGCATGCTGGATAACGTCATCGACATAAATTTCTATGCGGTCGATAAGGCGGCTAATTCCAACCAACGTCATCGCCCGATTGGTTTAGGACTTATGGGGTTCCAGGACGCGTTGTACCGGCGTCGACAACCGTACGACTCGGATGAAGCGATTGAGTTTGCCGATCGTTCCATGGAATGGATCTCGTACTACGCAATTGAAGCGTCGTCTGACCTAGCACGTGAACGAGGCTCGTACCCGTCTTATGAAGGTTCACTTTGGCACGAAGGGATATTGCCGATCGATTCGCTAAGACTTCTGGAGGAAGAGCGAGGCTCGGACTACACACTCCTCGATTACTCTCAAACCATGCCATGGGATGAGTTGCGCAAGAAATTGGCGCAACAAGGTATGCGTAACTCAAATGTGATGGCGATTGCGCCAACAGCGACTATCGCCAACATCGTTGGATCGGTCGCTTCAATTGAACCTTTCTTCCTGAACACATTCGTGAAGCAGAACATGTCCGGTGACTTTCAGGTCGTCAACCCTTATCTCACCGCAGATTTGAAGGCGATAGGTCTATGGTCAACCGACTTATACGACCAAATCATGGATTTGGACGGCAACTTAAACGAAATCGAGTCGATTCCACAGGAGCTCAGAGATCTTTACAAATCTGCGTTCGAAGTTGGCAACCCTGCACTCATCGAATGTGCTGCAAGACGGCAAAAGTGGATTGACCAAAGCCAGTCGCTCAATCTATACGTTGATCCTAGTCGAGGCGTCTCGCCGAGGGAAGTGAAGCTCTGGTATCTCAACGCGTGGAAACTTGGTCTTAAGACGACGTATTACTTGCATTCCCGAAGCGCTACACGAGTCGAAAAAACATCGTCGGTCGATGCTCGTTTGCAATTCGTCAAGGCTGAAACCGCGACGGCTGCTGAAGCGGATATTCCAGCCGCTACGCCAAGCAATACGCTACCGACGACGAGTGGAAACGACGTGGAAGAAGATTACGAGTTCTGCGATATCAACGACCCGACTTGCGAGTCTTGCGCCGGCTAAAGCGTTACTTTGGCGGTTTACGTCTGACACGCGCCCGAGTTCTCGCCGCACCTTCTATTCTGTAGCGGCACCTCTCGACTGTTTTCGCTATAGTTCGCATGTTAGCTTTGTGTTAACAGTGGCAATGCTCTAGCTAGTGCACGGAAGCATAGCAGTGAGAACGGCTACAGAACATACGGACGGAGCAGAAGATTCATGCGGTTGGCGAATTGGGATACGTCAGAAGACGAGGCGGTCTTAAACTCAGAAACACGACACGAACCAGTCGTCGAACCAACACCGATTACGAAGGCGGTCACACCTACGCCACCGGTTTCGCCCGCTAAGCCTGCGCCAATCAAGGTCGGCACAGCCGACAATGATGATCGTACGCCTCTCCGCGTAGGCGACGACCTAGCTAACGCGTTCGCCACTACTCAGCGCGTCCAAGTCGACGAAAAGGCGATGATCAACTGCCGCGCTGACCTAAACCAATTAATCCCATTCAAGTACGTCTGGGCTTGGGAGAAATATCTTCTAGCTCGAAAGAATCACTGGATGCCGGATGAAATTCCGATGCAGGATGACATCACCCAGTGGAAGAGCGAAGGGATTTTGTCCGAAGAAGAACGGCAAGTCGTAAAACGCAGTCTCGGATTCTTTGCGACCGCCGATTCTTTGGTCGCGAACAACATTGTTCTTGGCCTCTATCGATTAATCACGAATCCAGAATGTCGTAACTATTTGCTATTACAGGCGAGCGAAGAAGCTCTTCACACTCACGCGTATCAATACTGCATCGAATCACTTGGTATGGAAGAGAGTGAGCTCTTCAACATGTACCGCGAGATTAAATCAGTCGGGGACAAGTCCGCTTGGGCTCTCAAGCAAACAAGCTTGCTATCGGACCCGCACTTTAACACGGGCACACTCGCTTCTGATCGACTACTGTTGGAGAATCTGATCGCGTATTACTGTGTCGTAGAGGGGATTTTCTTCTACTGTGGCTTTGCGCTCATCTTATCAATGGCTCGCGAAGGCAAGATGATCAATACGGCGAAGCAGTTCGAAATGATCATGCGTGATGAATCGATGCACATCAATTTCGGTCTCGACATGATCAATCAGATCAAGCAGGAGAATCCACACCTTTGGGATGCGGAAATGCAGGAAACTGCAATTCACATGATCAAGGAAGGTCTCGAGCTTGAGGTCGAGTTCGCGCATGACACGATGCCAAGCGGTATTCAAGGTATGAACGTTGAACTGATGACGACGTATCTTCAGTACATCGCGAACCGGAGATTTACGTCGTTACAACTACCTGAACAGTACGACGCACCTACCAATCCATTTCCTTGGATGACACGAACCATCGATCAGCAGAAGCAAGTCTCGTTCTTTGAACAGAACGTTGCCGACTATCAGATCGGCGGTGGTATTCAGTGGGATAAAGGGGACTGGTAAAGCATCTTCAAGCCGTTACACCGCTTGTCCAGCCAAATCACCCAGCAATACGCTAGATAGCTCGTCGCGCACGTAAGTAGTGTCTTCGCAGCCTTGACGCATTGTCTCGGCGCGTTGAACGCGCTACTACCCTTCTACCCTTGTCGTATAACCAACGGAAGAACGCGGCGCAGCGCTTCTACGAACGCTAGCGGCTGATCCAGGAACACGTGATGCTGTGCGTCCTCGATGCGTTCAGTAATTACTAGGTTAGGAACGAGTGACGCAACGTAACTGCGCGTCTCCTCCGTGAACGACAAGCTGTTAGCGCCGTAAATAAGTCCTATTGGTAGCTGCAACCCAGTGAAGTCTTCAGGCGTAGCCTCGGCGTCTTTTAATACCAGCGGCAACTCTTCATCGAATTTCCAACCCCAACCGCCATCAAGATAGAGCAGCGACTTCCGAGCGATATACGTTAGAAGATATTCGTTGTCACATGGCTGCGGCGGAAATAAGCGAAATCTAGCTTCTGCCGCTTCGCGACTTGGATACACTTTGGCTCGACCTCCTCCCATGACAGGATAGTCTGGTTCGGGTTCATCTGGATGTCTGATTCCGGAGTCAACGAGCACTAGAGCGCCAAAGCGGTCCGTTCTCACGCTTGCAGCCTTGGTCGCCATGCGTCCCCCAAAACTATGACCAACCAACACCGCTTGTTCATCAAGACCAGCGGCGTCTGAGACTGCGACGATTTCCGCGGCGTAGGTGTCCGAGTCATACTCGTAGCGAAAATCAGAATCACCCATTCCGGTGAGATCCATCGCCACCACGTAGTAATCTGGCAAGAGCTGAGGCGCGATGAAGTCCCACCAATGTTTGTGGGCATTCATCCCGTGAATCAGCAATACACCTGGATTGCCATCGCGGTTCCCCCAAGTCTGATACGCAACGTCGCAGTCCTCAACTTCTACCGTCGCGGGTTGCCCCTTAGCCTCAACACTCCCCCAAAACCAATCAGGAATTCCCCCTGATGTGGGTCTATCCCATCGTGCCATAACCGGGACCTCGTTTAAAGTTGACTTGCCATCGGCGACTGGAACGTATTCGGAGAACATTACGCAACGCCATTGCATTTTTGCCTGTTCCGCACGCCAACTATCATTATGTATCCAACTGCACTTAGAACGCGCTAGAGTCATTGTTACCAAGGACTCTTTATCCTGCTGCGAATTTGTAACAAAGAGTATCGTGCTTGACCGCATCTTTAAACGAAAACCAAGGTTAGACCATCCCAATGCTTCAAAGCGCATGGAAGCTTTGGAGTCGCTACCTGATTCGGAACGAGTCGCTATCGTAAAGTTAGCTCGTGACGACGAAGACATTGGTGTCAGAACCGCGGCGCTGCGTCGATTGGAGTCAGTCGAGGAGCTGTCGCAGTTCTTAGACGACCCGGACCTCGCGAACGAGACTGTTCAGCTTGTTTGCGCCCAGATTGATACCAGTCACCCGTTAGTAAGTCGGGAAAACGTCCGGACCTACATGCTTGAACACATCCAGAATGGCAATGAACTCGTTGAAATCGCGCAACAACGCGCAACAACGCGAGAAATCGCAGAAACAATCTTCTTAGCGAGTTCCGCCACTGTTCGGCAAGATGCTGTCGCGCTGATCGCTAACGTCGATGTATTGAGTCATTGCGAAAGAATCTCGAGAAACAAGGATAAATCAGTCAATCGTTATATCCGTGATCGCCTTGGTGAAGTCAAACGCCTCACCACAAATCGTGACGAGGTGCTTTCAAGAGCTGAGCAGCTCATCGAATCTGCAACTCGCACTAGCGCTACGGATGCACATTACGCCTCCCTACGAGACGCACAAGAGACAAGCTGGTCTGAAATTCTCGACGAATTAACGGAACTCAACCGACGACTGCACGAATTCGGCGTTGAGAACCTTGACCTCGACATGTTGAGAACACGATTTCCGCGTCGCTCAAAATCAACCGACGAGCACGCCGAGGATCCAGCACGGTTTAGCGCAATCATCGCGGAACTTAATGCGGCAGAAGACCAATTACAAGCGCTCGAGAAAGCGGAACAAGCGTGGCTAGAAGCGTTGCGTGTTCAGAAAGTACCGTTGGAACTATCCAATCAGTTCTTCGAAATCACGGCGAGTATCCGATCTGAGCAAAAACATGGCGCGGTTCGCGACGCACTCACAGAACGTTTCAACAAGCTCGCGTCAGTAGAGCTTGCAATTCCTGACCTCAAAGCCAAGGAGAACTGGACGAAAGTTTGGCGTGTGAGCAAACTCGCGAAGGATCACAACCAAAATGTCGAACGGTTTCTAGCGCATCGTGATTTCCAATCCCTTGATTCCGAAACCCAAGGATCATGGCGTCAGCAACTTTCTGGTGTCGGCGCTAACTGTCAGCAGATCATCCAACGTGCTGACGAACTCTTCGATGAAACGCTAAAGAACATTGATGAGACTATTCCAACGCTTAAGGAGAAGATCCAGGAAGGAACTTTAAAGGAGGCGATCAATACCGAGCGTCATGTTCGGAATCTGATACTGCGCCTACCGGAAGGAGCCCGAAAGCATCAATTCGACTTACTTGCGCCGTTTGCTGCAGAGCTAAAGCAGTTACTTAACTGGAAGGCATTCGCATTACTCCCGAAGCGGGAAGAACTCTGCACCAAGATTGAGGCGCTGAGGGATTCACCTCTAACGCCTCAAGACCAGTTTGACCAAATCCGTGCCTTACGTGCCGATTGGAATGCGCTCGGTCCACCGAGCAATCGCGACGAGATATCGCTTCAGAAGCGCTACGACGATGCCGCAGACGGCGCGTGGCGAATATGCGCGGAATGGTTTGAAGAGCAGAAGCAAACTCGAATTGAGAACGCGAACCGTAAGGAAGCACTCGCACGCGAGTTAGAAAACTTCATCGAAGACACCAACTGGGACGAACCAGATTGGCGTGACGTGCAGCACGTACTCAGCCAACACCTCAAGCAATTCAAGGACATTGGCGACACGGATCGTTCGCGAAGTCGTACGGTCAACAAACGATTCTTCAACGCATATCAGACGATTCGTGACCGGTTGATAAAGCATCGACAAGAAACAAGCAAGGTAAAGGAAGCCTTAATCGAGCAAGCTCGAGAGGTGTGTGACGACGAACAGCTTGACGACCAGGAGCGTATCAACGCCATCAAGGGTCTACAGGCTGAGTGGAAATCCGTTGGGCCTACCTTCCATAAGGCCGAGGAAAAGCTCTGGTCCGAATTTCGAACGCTATGCAACTCCGTATTCGAGTCCCGTCGAGTACAGCGCGACGAACGGAAGGAAACGATTACGAGAAATATCGAACAAGCGAAAGACATGGTCGATAAGCTGCTTCGTCGTGCTCGAGGCGGTAAACAACAGTTTGATGCCAATGCGGTTCACGAAGTCGAGGAGCAACTCGTAGAGTTGGTTCTTCCTGCGAGGATCAAGAAAGACCTTGATCAAAAGCTTGCTCAAGTTGACGATATCCTCGCCGATCGAAAACTAGCCGCATTGCAGATGCAGGCTGGTGAACGCTTGAATCTGTTACTCGAGAAAGATTCAGAATTAGCCGGTTATGAATCGAGCAACTCGCCGATTCCAGTCGAATGGTACGACGCGGTCCAGAATGACATGGTTCTATTCGAATCACGTACGCCGCTGCAAGATGACTCAACGTTGCGGGATATTGTGCTTCGTACCGAGATTCAAGCTGATATCGAACCGCAAACAACAGAGGATGAAGAACGTCGCCTCCAACTACGGGTTGGCGAACTAGCGACTACGATGGGTCGAAGTGAAGCTTCTCAAAAGGACGTCGCCGAAGGCTTAATCCGGGATTGGGTCGCGGTCGCGCACGGTGAACAGCCATTGCGAGACAGATTCAATCGAGCGATGGAAGTATTACTAAAACGTCTTGGTGACTAGCGTATCGTCAATCCCGACACGCGATGGTTTGAGTCGAGCTCGACAACGACATTCGCTCGATTGATCGCATCGTCGAGCATCCATTCTGTGATTCTCTGATAGAACTGTACGAATTCGGAAACCCACTCAGCATCTTTACGTCGATCAGGCGCAATCGCTTGCTCTTGCTGTAGTCGCCATTTCTCAACGCTGTCTATACCCGGTACTCGTAGAAAAACAAAGCAATCCAGTCGATCAATCAACTGCGAATAAGAACCAGCGAGAAAGCCATTCACAGCATACCGCCATACCCGTTGTGGATCACGGTCGCGTTCCAATTCATTGACCGGGTCTTTCAACTCCGATTCTGGCTGGGAGGTGGCACCCACACACCATCCTTCGATCAATAAGCGATCGCAACGCAGTCCGGTCTCAATGCTTCTCACCCGTTCATCGAGACCTTTGTCAAATTGCGGGATTACCACCGAGCGTTCCGCAACTATCTCATCCATGGAGTGCAATAACCAGTTGATATCGTGTGTACCAGGCGGACCGCGGGTTACGAAAAGCTCATGCTCATCTTCCGCTAATTGCTCACGTTCATCCTTCGTGAGGTAGAAATCATCAAGCGCTAGTGTGACTACGCATTCGTCAACATCTTGAGCAGCTAATTTGATCAACTCACTCAAAGTGCTCTTTCCAGCACCTTGACCGCCACCTAATCCAATGACCTTGTAGTCCCGTTGACGCCAGTAATTCACCAAGACCACGGCGAGTTCACGATAGTCTCTCGGGGTACTTGGATCTAACTTTTTAAAACTTGCTTGTAATGCAGCGGTCTCATAGACGCGACCCGCTAGATCAAATACCGAAGGCAAGACCAATCTCCCTGCAAAACTTGCTGGCTATGCTAGCTTCTACAAACCTTAATTGTTGATTCATCATATGTTCGAACTAAAACCATATCGCGTCGAAATCTCAGACAGTGATCTCACCTCACTGAAATCAAAGCTTGAACTTACCCGTCTACCTGAGTCAGAAACGGTTGACGATTGGACCCAAGGAATCCCTCTTGGCTACATGAGCGAAGTCAAGAGCTATTGGCAAAATGAATACGACTGGCGACGATGTGAAGCGACGATCAATCAATACGACCAATTTACTACTGAAGTATTCGGCCTAGACATTCACTTCATGCATATTAAAAGTGAAGCGTCAGACGCACAAGCGGCTCGTACTTACTCATGGTTGGCCAGGATCAATCGTGGAGTTCCTTAACGTAATTGAACCGTTAAAGAAGTCCTATCACTTGGTTATCCCGTGCTTACCTGGCTATGGGTTCTCAGGTAAGCCTGAACACCATGGTTGGAATGTCGAGAAAATCGCGAATGCATGGAATACGATCATGCTGCGCCTTGAATACGACGAATACCTCGCTCAAGGCGGAGACTGGGGCGCGGCAGTCACGACAGCTCTCGCCACCAATCATGGACGACCACTGCGTTGGTATGCACCACGAACATGCCAACCGTTGGTCCCGACCGTGACACGATGGATGACCCTCACGGAACTAGAACAAGAGGCGCTTAAAGGAAGTCAGTTCTATCAAGATTGGGATTCCGGCTATTCGAAACAACAAAGCACACGCCCCCAAACTTTGGGCTACGGTCTCGTTGATTCACCGATCGGACAAGCCGCGTGGATTCTTGAGAAGTTTTATCAATGGACAGATTGCAGTGGCCACCCTGAGAACGTGTTGACACGCGATCAGCTACTCGATAACGTGATGCTTTACTGGCTTTCCGCAAGCGGTGCATCGAGCGCTCGTCTTTATTGGGAGAGCTTTGGTCGCGGCGGACGAGCGAAGGATGTCACAATTCCATCAGGTGTGACAATCTACCCGAAAGAGATTTTAAAG
>CAXXMH010000002.1:0-247827 GCA_963664665.2 Pseudomonadales bacterium | reverse complement strand
GGACATTGACACCGAACTCAGTTAGAGATTGGCGGCGAGAATTTGCCGCCTCACGCAAAATGGCGCGATGTATTGGGTGGCTACTGACCTGCCTATCCGTTCTATTTATAGGTTGTTCACAAGACTCGTCGTTTGTGGCTCCCCAAATCATCGAACAGAATGATCGTGGCGTCTCGAAGATGGGGCAATTTCAATACGTTGCCGCGCACGATGACTTCACGAAAGTAACTGAGGAGGCACCGCATTGGGACGTTGGATGGGTAAATCTCGCTATTGCGACACTCAATCGTCAGAATCCAGATGACGAGATCAAAACCCTTGAAATACTTGAGACGGTGCTGGAGCGGAATCCCAACAACATCAGGGCTCTGTACACGTCCGGAATCGTAAATCTCTATCTAGGACACACGATTGAGGCGATAGATTTCCTAAAAAAGGTAGTTGCCATCGACCCCAATGATGCGTTCGCAACTTACTTCCTCGGTCAAGCGCACCTACAAGCCGGAAACTACGAACTAGCACAACGACGACTGCTCGAAACGCTTGAATTAAATCCAGCGATCCGCAGTGCATATTGGGCGGCGGCAACTGCGTCAAGACGCCTGGACGACGTTGAACGGGCAACGTCATTAATCGAGGAGTATCAGGCTTTCGAACATAACCCGTTAAGTGTTTCTGCCGGATTTTCCTACAAGCAAATGGGTCCCAAGGCAGAAGCTAGGTCTGTGGGTGAAAACGTCGTTGAAAGGACCGCAAAACCGGATGGCGAGTTATTCGACTCACCGGAATTGTTGGCTCTTGATTTGAATTCCGTGAAGTCCATTTCAAGCTTCGATTTAAACGACGACGGTCGATGGGACGTGTTGATCAGCGACGGCGAGCAAACGATCACACTCGTTGGAGGCGCTGATGGTTATTCGCTTCATGAATCCAATATTCCTCCTCACGCAGCGAGTGGCTGGGGAGACATGGACAACGATGGCTCCACCGAGCTCCTGACTTGCGGCTCATACGGTGTCGCCGTACACCGCGCTGATGACTCGGAAGATCAAGAAGGAATATCGATCGCGAATGCATCATGTGACACGCTTAGAGTCTTGGACGCGGACCACGACGGTGACTTGGACGTCCTGGTAGGTGGTGCTACGGGACTTCAAATCTATCACAACGATCTGAACGGCAACTACATCCCGTACGAAGCAAACGCGGACACGTTATTCGATGCTCCCGTCGTGCAGCTGCTCGCGGAAGACTTAGACCGCGACCGTGACGTTGACCTTGTTGTCATTGGTCACAACTCGCCAAGTCACGTACTGAGAAATGAGCTCACCTGGCGGTACGCGCCTTTCCCCGGATTTCAAGCGTTTCAGCAAGAATCCATCCGTGCGGTCACCGCATTGGATGTTGACCTCGACGGGAGATTGGAATTGCTCACAGCGTCGGAAGAGGGAAACCTTGACGTCTGGCAATTCGGCGATCCAGAGTGGACTCAAGTTCGATTGGACCTTTCGGCGAATGATGTATTAGCGCTCGACGCACACGATTTTGACGGTGATGGTCAAACCGATGTTTTCATCGCGTACGAAACCGGTTTTTCGATCGTAGATCCCAGAACCTCCAGGATCCTTACGCAAGTGAATCTTGAAGGTCTTGATATCGCGCTACCGATCTACAGTGATCCGAAATCTGGTCCGGCGGTTGTGTCCGCGTCTTCAACAGGCATCAAAGTTCACCCATCAGGTCCAGGTCGGTTCCCGTTTCTTGCTGTTGCGCCAACAGGCAAAACCAGTGCCGATCAAATGCGCTCGAACGCTTCCGGGATTGGGACCTACCTCAAACTTCGAGCCGACACGAGATGGGCGTTAACGAGTAGTTTTTCTCATTATTCGGGATCATCACAGAGCCTGATGCCAGTCATGCTCGGATCGGGTGGGGCGGATCAAGCAGACTACATCGAGCTCGTGTGGTCGGATGGTGTGACTCAATCAGAAATTGCGCTCGAATTCGGCAAACTACACGAGATCGAGGAGATTCAACGACAGCTCGCAAGCTGCCCAGTCGTGTTTGTGTGGAACGGCGAGAAGTATGAGTTCGTAAGCGATGTGCTAGGTGTTGCCGCACTCGGCTACTTTGCTTCGCCTGGCGTTACGACACCGGTCAGATCTATGGAACGCCTGTTGCTTCCCGAGAGCTTAATTCAACCACGGGAAGGCAAATTTGAGGTTAAGATCGGGGAACCGATGGAAGAGGTCCTGTACCTTGATTCCGCGGCGTTGCTGTATTTTGATATGCCAGATTCGTGGGATATGACATTGGACGAGCGACTCAACATCAAAAGCGCAAAACCGTCTAGCGAAGCGATCTACTTTCGAGAAGTTCACCTGCCTATTCGAGCAGAAACAAACCTTGAACAAGACGTTACTGATGCAGTCACGGATCTTGATCATGTGGCTGTGGGTCCCGGTCCTGTAGATCCCCGATACATCGGACTATTGGCAAATGAACATAGTCTTACACTTGAGTTTAAGGAACCACTGCCAGAATCAGACGCTGTTCTAGTTGCCGATGGTTGGATTGAGTTTCCCTATTCGCAAACTTCCTTCGCCGCTTACCAATCTGATATCCCTTACCAGGCGCCGACAATTGAAGCGCGCGACCGTGACGGCGTATGGCATGTCGTTGCGAAGGAGTTCGGCTTTCCTGGTGGTATGCCTCGACAGATGGCGCTGCCCTTACCGAAACTTCCACTAGGCACTGACGCACTACGCTTTCGCTCCAATCTAGAGATCTATTGGGATAGGCTGCGAGTCGTTCGCGCAGAAATACCTGAAATTAGCTCGGTTAATACGCTCCCATTGCGTCGAGCAGTTGTAAAGTCGACAGGATTTGCACGTCGTACTACTGGACCACAACGCACGCCGTATTACGACTATGACCACCGTCTTCCTCACGGGGATGCGAAATTCGCAAGAGGGTATTACACGTCCATGGGAGACGCTGCTGAGCTCGTCGAAAGAACAGACAGTGCGGTCGCAATCGTCGGAAGCGGCGAAGAGGTTCATCTGGAATTTGAAGTGCCGGAGCCGCCAGAGCCTGGTCATCGGCGCTACTATGCACTAGAGTTTCATGGCTGGGCAAAAGACATGGATCTATACACCAAGACTGGCGACACCGTCGAGCCCGTTCCACATCACGAGAACATCTCCTCTGATCAATTAGCCACACGGGACGATTTGCATACGCGTTACAACGTACGTCACCAAAGCGGCATGGCATCGCGTTAATCGAAGCCATGATTTACGGGGTATGCGAGTCCTGCGCCTAGTTCCCGCAATCTTCTTTCTCGTGATCTACGTCGTGGGTTGTGCTCCGACCGAATCTGACGACGTCGGATCGGATTCTGATGTTCCGCTCGACGTCGATCTATCCCATGTCGATGACGAGGTGCGGGAATTCCTAGTCCGCAAGCAAAAGGCGGTACAAGACTCCCCGCATAGCTCAGCCGCAATAGGCGAATTAGCAATGGCGTACGAGATGAACGGATTCGCTGACGCGGCTCTCACTGGTTATCGCAATGCAAGGGCACTGGCACCAACAAACCCCAAGTGGCCATATTTCGAAGGTTTGCTACTAGCTAGCTTTGGCGATTACGAAGACGCATTGGACGCGCTTGACCAAACGTTGAAAATCGACGGCGAGTATGCACCTGGCTGGGTTTGGAAAGGTAGGTGGCATCTCGAATTTCACCAATTAGAAGAAGCTACTGAAGCGTTCAAGCGGGCAAGTGAATTAGGTCAATACGAAGCAGGTCAGGTCGGATTGGCTCAAGTGGCTCTCCGTAGAGACCGACCCCAAGACGTGCTCAATCTACTTGACGACCTACATGGCGGGGGTTCACACCCGCGAATCGATGCTCTGATTCAAAATGCTCGGAGGCGGCTAGATCTGACCGATGACACATCGCGACAGCCGAGTTCGACAAGTCCGGGTCAATTTGGGTTTGCCGATCCTCTCAGCGCAGAAAAGCGAACATATGAGGTGAGTATTAGCGCAGAGCTTACAAGATTTCGCGAATTAATAATAAACCCCGAGCGACACAACGCTGCGATTGCGCTCGTTGATTCCCTCTACGAAGAGCATCCTCAAAACAAGCGCGTTGTGATCGCCAAAGCGCACGGCTTGAGGCTGAAAGGAGACATAGTAAAGCTTCGCACGTTAATCGAACAGGCGCATAAGATCTGGCCAAACGACGTCAGTTTCAAACTCGCTCTCGCGGAATTGGAAATCGGCGATCAGAACAAAGCCGCAGCGACTAGGCTCCTTGACGAAGTCCTCGATATGGAACCAACTAATGCATGGGGATTGCTGCAACGTGGCATCTTATTCGCACAAGAAGGCAAGTTCGCCGAAGCGATCACGAGTTTACAGCAGGCAGTACGACAGGAGGAGTCAGCCGAAATTCACTACTACCTTGGGCACGCATATGCAGAGCTTGCCGACTGGACACGTGCGCGTTGTCACATGAGCCGAGTATTAGAACTTGATCCGGAATTCCCCAAAGCTAAGCACCAGCTCGCACGGCTTGTTGAGATAGAGCAGAGCAGTTCACCCAACGAACTGACTATATCTGGCTGCAGTGAGTTTTTAGTTAAGTAGCGTGTTGTTTCTTAATCAAGTTCTGCGTTCCCTCACGTTAACGCTATGTGCCTTGATCGTGAGTTGCGGTGATAAAACTAGAGACGAGACTCCGGCGCATTGGTTTTCTAACGTTGCGACGGAATCAGGTGTTACCTTCAAACACGTTTCTGGCGCTTCCGAATCGTTTCTCCTTCCAGAGATCATGGGTGCTGGTGTAGCGCTTGTCGACGTGGATAACGATCGCGATCTCGACATATATTTCGTGCAATCTGGTGGCGCGGTAAATGCATTCCAGCGAACTGGCAATGAGCTCTTTCTGAATGATGGCACTGGCGTGTTTAGCCTAGCTGCTTCTTCGGGATTGGAAGATACCGGCTACGGCATGGGGTCTGCAGTCGGTGACTACAACGCGGATGGATTTATTGACATCTATGTGACAAACGTAGGAGAAAACCGGCTGTTCCGGAATGCAGGAGATGCCACGTTTGTCGATGAAACCCACACTGCCAATGTTGGCGTAGATGGGTTTAGCACCGCATCAACCTTCGGCGACTTCAACGCCGACGGGTATGTTGACCTTTTTGTGGTCAACTACGTCGAGTGGACGATCGAAACTGAACGGGATTGTTTCGATTATGGAACTGGAGCGCGAAATTACTGTGATCCGGGAAACTATGACCGCCCCACCGCTGATGTCTTGTTTAGGAATAATGGCGACGGCACGTTTACCGACGTTTCGCAAACATCTGGGATAGCGGAAGTGCGTGGCAATGGTCTTGGAACGGTAGCTTCAGACTTCGATGGCGACGGAGATCTAGACATATTTGTCGCTAACGATAAATCACCAAACCACCTATGGATTAATCATGGCGATTTCACATTCACGAATGAAGCCTTCACTCGCGGTACTGCATTTGACGACCACGGCATCGCAAAGGCAGGCATGGGGGTAGTCGCGCGCGATGTAGATCACGATTTAGATGTCGACATCATCGTGGTCAATATTCAAGGAGAAACGGATTCGTATTACCGTAACGACGGAACCTATTTTTCGGATGCGACCGCGCAAGTCGGGCTTACTCGATTTAGCCGAAACTTCACGCGTTTTGGCGTAGCGTTGTACGACTTTGATCACGACGGTCGCCTGGATTTCTATGAAGGTAACGGTCGCGTTACTTTATCACCCGAAAGCGAAACCACCGATCCCTATGCCGAGTCGAACACGCTATTTCGGGGTTGGGCGGACGCGAAGTTTCAGTTTGTGTCGGCCGATCTCATTCACGAGCAGAGGCTCATTCATACAAGTCGAGCCGTTGCTGCCGGAGATCTCGACGGCGACGGTTTCGTCGATTTATTAGTCACTAACCGTGACGCACCTGCTTACGTACTTCGAAACACTGCACACACACAAGGCGCTTGGCTCGCCGTTGATCTCTTATCCCATTTCGGTAGTCCTGATTTAAACGCACAGCTGATCCTCGATACGGATCTTGGCTCGTATCGAGAGGAAGTGCAAGTTGGTGGCAGCTATCTTGCCACCAACTCACCTGTGATTCACTTGACGTTTCCTAGCGAACCCGTGATCGTAGAGGCAACTGTGCGTTGGTCCGACGGCGATAGCCAGTCAATCGAGCTACTACCACTCAATCGTCGAACATCAATCACACGCGCGCCACCAAGACGCGATCCAGTTCAAACAGACTCACCGATCTGAATCTGGCATTAGCTCCTCTTCTGGGACTAGCACGAATTCAGGATACGCCTCGATGCCGAGTTCCGCGACGTCTTGACCGAGCTGTTCTACGGTAGCAGTGATGCGCGCTCGGAACGCGAGATTGATGAGTGACCATACACCAAATGACACGACAAAAACCGTAACGCCAACGGCAGCGATTCCTAGTAGCTGAATCAAGAAATTTGCACCTACCGTGAAGACCGCGGCGAGTGTTCCCCAAATCCCGGCAAAGAGGTGTGCCGAAATCGCACCTACTACATCATCAACTTTGAGGAAGTCGAGAAAACGCATACCGAGCACACAAACCGCTCCGCCGATCGCACCGACGGGAATCGCCCAGAAATGCTCCACGAAATTTGGCGCTGCCGTGATGGCAACGAGCCCGCCGATCGCACCATTTAAGGCGGCGAACAAATCCGTACGACCAAGTATCGGACGCGAAATCGCAATCGCGATGACACATCCAGCTGCGGCGGCGAGGTTAGTGTTGACCAAAATGATGCCCATTGAAATCGCATCAAAACCAGAGCCTAGAGCTAGTTGAGATCCACCGTTAAAGCCGAACCAACCTAACCAGAGAATGAACACACCCAGCGTCACGATTGGCACGTTCGAGGGTGGCGTTACTTTCGCTGTACCGTCCTCACGGAATTTCCCAGTCCTTGCTCCTACGATCAAAGTTCCGGCGAGTGCTGCCCAACCTCCAGTTGAGTGAACGATGGTTGATCCCGCGAAATCCACGAATCCTAGCTCTGCCAACCAACCGCCACCCCACGTCCATTTGCCGATAAGCGGGTAGAGCAAACCCGTTAGGACGACTACGAATGAAAAGAATGAAATCAATCGCACCCGTTCAGCCAACGTACCTGAAATGATCGACGCAGTGGTTGCAACAAAGACCATTTGGAAGAACCACATCGACATGTTTGAATGGCTCTGTTCCGCAAGGACCGCATCGATCGTTGCGCCTTCGTCGTCGTTGAATAACGCGATCTCCGCACTCGACGAAGAAAAGCCGAAATCAAGCGCACCAAACCATGCATTGCCATCGCCGTACATGATGTTGTAGCCGATCATGTAGTACATCAGACCGGCGATTGAGTACAGCCCGATGTTCTTCATGCAGATGACAGACGCATTCTTCGTTCGAACTGAACCAGCTTCAAGCATGGTAAAGCCGGCGCACATCCACATGACCAATGCACCCCAAAGCAGGAATGCAAAGGTGTTGAACGTGAATGCAACTTCACCGTCAACCGCACCATAGGTAGTTAGACTTAACGAGAGCAATGCTCCTGCGGATAAGACCTTTAATAACTTCATGAACGAATCCTCTTGCAGCAGTGCGGGAATGCGCCGCATATGAACCTCGTGTAATCCGACTCGCCGTAATACCCGTCCTTTAGGGCGGGGATACAAGGCATAGATATGTTAGCGTGTTTTAAGGGCGGCGCGTTGATCTTCAACCTATTTGCGGATGACATCGAGAGGTGCACCACCACATGAGGCTGCGAAATAGGATGGCGACCATCAAACACCGATACAGTGGCGTCTTGCAACTTCAGGTCGAATTTTCCGTACGAACCTACTGGGTACACCCTTAAAGCTTTTGACCAGTTTGGAGAAGGCTACTTTATGTGGGCAGTTCGCCAGCAAGTGTACGTGGTCGTCTTCGCCGTCGCACGCGATCAGTTGTGCTTCAGAGTGTTCGCAGACGTTGGTGAAACTATGCCGCAAGTCCTGTATGGCGCGTTCGGAGCGCACGTCTCTCCGGCATTTGGTGATAAAGACCAAGTGAACGTACAGGGCAAAAACGCCATGCCTGCCGGTGCGAAATTCGATTAGTGAAAGCCATAGACCGATATTACGATTAGGCGATGTTCAAAGCCGCCAAAGTCCGCCTGTACCCCTCGTCGGAGCAACGCCGCGCGCTGGCGTTTCAATTCGGGGCGATGCGGTGGGTCTATAACTTCGCCTTGCATTGGCGCTACGAAGCTTGGACGGAACGGCGCGAACGAATCAGCAAGCTGATGACCCTGGATCGCCTGGTGGCATTGAAAGTAGCCGAGGAAACCGCGTGGCTCAAGGAGGCGGACAGCCAATCGTTGCAGCAAGCGGTGATGCATCTGGATGATGCGTTCCAGCGATTCTTCAAGGGGATGGGGCGTTACCCGCGCTTTAAAAGCAAGCACGGCAAGCAATCCATGTCCTACCCGCAACGGGTCAAGGTCGTGGAGGGACGCGCCCTGTACTTGCCCAAAGTGGGTGTGGTCAAGGCTGTGCTGCACCGTGAGCTAGTTGGCAGGATTAAAACTGTGACTGTCTCGCGCACGAAAACGGGGAAGTATTACGCCTCGATCCTGTGCGATGACGGACAGCCCACGCCTGAACCCATCAAAGAGCTTACGGAGGAGAACGTCACGGGCTTGGATATGGGGTTGACCCATCTGGTGATTGCCAGCACAGGGGAGAAGCAAACCAACCCGCGCTTCTTAAAGCGTGCTTCTGCGAACTTGCGGCGCAAGCAGAAAGCCCTGTCTCGGAAAAAGAAGGGATCGGCCAACCGCAACAAGGCGCGTGTGCTTGTTGCCAAAGCGCATGAAAGAACCACCAACGCGCGCAACGACTTCCAGCACAAATTGTCGAGACGACTGATTGACGAAAACCAAGCAATCTGCGTGGAGACACTAAACGTCAAAAACATGCTCAAGAATCGAAGACTAGCCAAACATATCGCGGATGCGGCATGGGGTGAACTGGTGTGTAAGCTAGACTACAAGGCGACTTGGGTAGGCAAGCATCTGGTGCGGATTGACGCCTGGTATCCGTCCACGAAAACCTGTTGCCACTGCGCCTCTAAAATGGCGAGCTTGCCCCTGTCAGCACGTCAATGGACGTGCCCGGCATGTGGCGCGGCGCATGACCGGGACCTTAACGCGGCGCTTAACATCAAACAGCAAGGCATCCTGCAATTAAAGGCGGAAGGGCTATCCGTCTCTGCTTGTGGAGGCATGCGTAAGACGGGCACACTGCCCGCTGCCGCCTGAGAAGCAAGAAGCCCCGTCTTTTGGGTCGGGGAGTAGTCACTTAACGCTTGATTTCCAAACAATCAAACTCGCTCATCAACAACGAATCCGCTCCCGTTTCAGTCACATAAAGCCGAACAGAAACGAATATCTGATGCCGATATCTCGCACATGATGCGGTTGTACTAAGGACCAGACCGGTGACGGACCTTGTAGTTGTTGGAGGCGGAATCGTTGGCGTATCGACATGCTATTACGCGAATCGATTTGGCGCAGATTGCACGCTGATAGAACGTGACGGCATTGCATCTCACGCCTCTGGCTTTGCGTTCGGCGGATTACATCCGAGAGTCAATGCATCAAGCGATTCCATCATGCCGAGCTTCGTAGCCAAGAGCTTCGAAGAACATCAATCGCTTCACCGGCAGCTAGAGTTTGAACACGGTGCTCGATCGACGTGGCGTCCCAGATCAAGCATTGCGCTAGCGTGGAGTGAGACTGATGCGCATTTGTTTCAATCAGCTACATCGACACAAGCTTCACCACATGAATGGCTCTCGACAGATGCAATACGAAAACTTGAACCTCGCGTCTCGACAGAAGTCCTTGGCGGCTTGGTTCACTCAGAAAGCGCGGAGGTGGATTCGGCCGTATTGGCTGAAACGCTCCATCGAGTGGCGAATCCTGTTACTCGTTCTGACGAGATCGTAGGTGTCGAATTCGAACACGATCACGTTATGGCCGTGAGGACAAGCAACGGTGATTTGATTGAAGGGGATGCGTTTGTGTTTGCGATGGGACCTTGGTCTGAGCACGTATTTAGATGGTTTGGGTTGCAAAGCACAATTAAGCCTTTGAAAGGACAAATTCTTCGAATCCAGATCGATGGACCTGGATTCGAGCACTCTTTCTCAACGGACGGGAATTACATGAGTACCAAACCAGACGGATTAGTGTGGATCGGTACAACAGAGGAACACGCCGGATTCGACGAATCTCCAACGGAAGAAGGGCGCCATACGATCTCAAATGTCCTTCGGCAGATGATGCCGGAGTTGGGTAACTTCGAGGTAGTTAAACAAACAGCGTGTCTTCGTCCGATTTCACTCGATGGCGATCCGGTCATCGGTCCTATATCGCGTGTGAGCAACGCATATGTTGGTACGGGCGGTGGACGAAAAGGCATCCTTTATGGTCCGTTAATGGGAAAATACCTTGCAGATTTGGCGCTTTCACGACACCCTAAGGAAGAGTGGTCGGCGTTGGGGCTAGATCGTTCGGCCACTTCCACTTGAATCCCTCTATGTCGTCGACCGTGTCGCAATGCAACGCACACTGGATCAAATCGTGCAATGACTGACATTAAGTCTCCACGGACCATGCCCGTAATTACACGGGGAATGCGAAGGCTACTCGTCGCGGTATTGGTAGCTATTTCCTTACTCGTCGTGGACTCGGTTTATCTCGTCGTCGTGAGTTTCGTGCAGTGGATTTCCGATCAGATCATTGAGAACGCTTTCTACCAAGTGATGTTCCTGGTGCACTTGGTATTAGGCATATTGGTGATCGTACCTACATTGGTGTTCGGCGCACTACATCTTCGACGCGCGATCTCGAAACCCAATCGAACGGCGGTCCGCTTAGGCATTGGGTTGTTTGTGACGATCCTCATCCTGTTTGTCTCTGGAATCGCCTTGACGCGCGGACTCCCGTGGTTTGAACTCAAGCATGAGACCGCACGAGCACTGACCTACTGGCTGCATGTATTAGCGCCGGTAGCGGCTATATGGTTATTCATTTTGCATCGGCTCGTTGGCCCAAGAATTCGATGGAAATCTGGTGTTGCGGTCGGTGCGGTCAGTTTGGTGTTCGCAATCGGTGGATTAATCGCGTTGCAACTCGATTTCGAGGAGACTGCTACGGCGGCTGACTTCTCACCATCACTGGCGCAAACGACACACGGGGGTTACATTGAGGCAGAAGCACTGATGACCGACGACCAATGTCAATCGTGTCATGCCGATGTTCACGCAAGCTGGGCCGTAAGTGCACATCGATTCGCCTCGTTCAACAATCCAGCGTACGCATTCGCAGTGAATAACACGCGCGCGAAAGTATTAGAACGGGATGGGAGCGTTGATGCCTCTCGATTCTGCGCTAGCTGCCATGATCCGGTACCCCTGTTCTCCGGGTTATTCGACGATCCCACCATTGACTTCCAAACTCACCCGGCCGGTCAAGCTGGACTGACGTGTGTAAGTTGTCACGCGATTCAGGAAGTGAACGGTGTGCGTGGAAACGGAGAGTTCACCATTGGTTTACCTGAGCAATACCCGTTCGCGGCGAGCGACGATGAACTCTTGCAGTGGGTCCATGGCGTGCTGCTTAAGGGGAGGCCGAAGCTGCATAAGACTTCTTACCTAAAACCATTCCATCAAACTGCGGAATTCTGTAGCACGTGTCATAAGGTGCACCTACCTGAGGAGCTGAATAAATACAAATGGCTTCGAGGTCAGAATCATTACGACTCGTTTCTGGTGAGTGGAGTGTCCGGACACGGTGTAGGGAGTTTCTACTATCCACAAGAAGCCGCCAGTAATTGCAATGGTTGCCATATGCCATTACTCGAGTCCACTGATTTCGCCGCGGCAGATTTTGACGAGTCAGGAACTTCAAAGATTCACAGTCATCAGTTCCCTGCTGCTAACACCGCGATACAAGTCATGGCTGGACTTGATCCTGCCGTTAACGAACCACAAATCGAATTACTTAAGGATTCCTTGAGGCTCGATATTTTTGGACTACGCGAAGGCGAAGACATAACGAAACCCCTTATCGCGCCATTACGACCCGCAGTACCAATCCTCGAACGAGGTCGGGAATATCTGATTGAAGTAGTCATTCGCACCTTGCGCGTAGGCCATAAATTCACGCAAGGAACTATTGACTCCAACGAAGTTTGGCTTGCATTGGACTCGAAATCCGACAAAGGCGAGGTAATTGGACGAAGTGGGGGCTTGAATCCTGACACAGCAGCGGTTGATCCATGGTCGCACTTCGTGAATGCATACGTCATCGACCGCGCTGGTAATCGAATCGACCGTCGTAATGCAGAGGACATATTCGTCAAACTGTATGACCATCAAATCGGTCCCGGCAGCGCTGACGTCGTACTCTATCGATTGAGAGTACCCGATGACATGAACATTTCTGAGCTCAACATCGAAGTATCACTCAACTATCGCAAGTTTGACCAGCATTATTACGCTCTTTTCTCGGACGAACCAGGCTTGAAGAATGACTTACCAATCGTCGCTATTGCACAGGACTCAATAACGTTACCGATTGGCGAAAGTCCACTTGCGTCAACGACTCAGACAAGTGACATCCCCGCTTGGGAACGATGGAACGACTACGGCATAGGCATGCTGCTCAAACCTAAGCGTGTAGGTCTTCGTCAGGCCGAACTCGCGTTTCGCAAAGTGATCGCACTTGAACGGGCCGAAGGTCAATTGAATTTAGCCCGTGTTCTTCTTAAAGAAGGACGTTTAGACGAGGCTGCTAGCGCTTTAGACGACGCTTATAACGGCGGCGCGTATCCGTGGTCAATTGCGTGGTTTTCAGGTCTCGTAGATAAACAACTTGGCAACTTTGAAGCGGCAATCGAGAAATTCAATCAGCTTCGCCAAACCGCTTTTACAGATGCTGTAGAGCGAGGATTCGACTTTTCACGCGACTATAACCTACTAAACGAACTCGCACTTTCGTACTTCGAGTTGTCAAAACTCGCTAGGGAAGACGACAAACGCACCGAGTTGCTGGCGCTCGCGACCGAAACCTATCAGGCGGCACTACGAGAAGATCCTGAAAACGTGACGTCTCATTACGGTCTTATGCAAACATTCGAACGCCTCGGTGCAACCGAAAACGCAGCGTACCATCGAACGCAACATCAGAAGTACCGCATTGATGACAATGCAAAGGATCGTGCGGTAAATGCCGCACGACAGAAAAACCCCGCTGCGAACCACGCAAGTGAATCCATCGTTATCTACGACTTACATCGAAAAAGTCTGCATTCCGTTGGCGCGACTTGATGGCGACGAGGGATGCCGAATCTGAGAGGCTTACAAAGGCGGTTAAGCGATCAGCAATTGCCGTAGGCGTTATAGCCTTAATCGCAGTGACTGTACTACTTGTAAGTCGATGTGAAGAGCCTGCGGATACCGTGGTTGAAACCCCAGTAGCGACAAGCATCGTTCCGAGCGTAGATGCTACGGTCCCTTCATTCGCTTTCACTGATATCACGCAAGCTTCCGGAATCACTTTCGTGCATGAAAACGGAGCAACTGGCGACAGACTTTTGCCCGAAACGATGGGAGGCGGAGTCGCCATATTCGACTTCGACATTGACGGCGATCTCGATTTGCTCTTCGTCAATTCACGCGAGTGGCCACAGAGTGGACAAAACGCAGGCCTAATCGCGAAATCCGCACTGTACGCAAATGATGGGCGAGGGCAGTTCAACGACGTAACGCAATTACACCTGGACCTTTCGGTCTATGGTATGGCGCCTGCGGTGGGAGATGTAAACGGGGATCGATACCCCGATCTGTTCATTACCGCAGTTGGTGGGAACCAGTTCTTCATAAACGAGAATGGCGATCGCTTCATCAACGCAACCGACGAGTATGGATTAGGTGGCGACGTTAACGCGTTCAGTTCCTGTGCGACCTTCTTCGACTACGACCGCGATGGCGACCTAGACCTGTTCGTCTGCAACTACGTTGCATGGTCCGTCGAGATTGACCAGGCTGTGGATTTTCAGTTGACGGGTGTGGGTCGAGCATATGGACCGCCAACTGACTTTCCCGGCTCGACCTCTTGGTTGTATCGCAATGACGGGCATACATTCACTGACGTATCCGACTCCGCCGGTATCACAGTCTTGAATGAACAGACTGGCGAACCGATCGGCAAAGCGCTTGCGGTTTCCGTAGTTGATGTCAATCATGACGGTTGGTCTGATCTGATAGTGGCAAACGATACAGTAAGAAATTTCTTATTTATCAATCAATTAGACGGTACATTTGCCGAAAAAGGAATCGAATATGGCGTAGCGTTCGATTCTGCAGGTGCAGCGACAGGCGCAATGGGCTTAGACGTTGCTCACTTCTCCAATGACGATCGACTCGGCATCGCGATCGGAAATTTCGCGAACGAGATGTCATCGTTTTATGTCAATGCCAGCGACGCGAATATCTTCAGCGACGACGCGATCGTACACGGAATAGGTTCACATACCAGAAAAGTACTTACGTTCGGCTTGTTTTTCTTCGACGTCGATAACGACGGAAGAACCGATCTCTTTGCTGTTAACGGCCACATTGAACCAGAGATCACGATGGTCCAAGCGAGTCAGTCCTACAAGCAAGAACCTCAACTATTCTGGAATTGCGGCACAGACTGTGCGCGAACTTTCCAACCAGTAGAGACCAAAGATTCCGCGCTTGGAAACGCCATCGTAGGTCGTGGCGCAGCGTACGGTGACTTGGATGCCGACGGGGACCTAGACATCGTAGTTACCAGCGTCGGTGGCAAAGCGAGTGTGATCCGCAACGATCTCGCAACAGGCAATAACTGGCTCAACGTCCGGCTTGTATACAAGGATTCAAATCAATACGGAATCGGGGCAACTGTCCGTATTACCGGTGACGGTCTCACGCAAGCTCGGTATATAACCCGAACGCGAAGCTATCTTGCCCAATTCGACGCTTCGGCGCATTTCGCCACCGGGGGTACATCAGTTATTGAGAGACTGGAGGTCATTTGGCCGAACGAGGACGCTGAAGTGTTTACTGGTATCGCTTTGAATCAAGCTATTGTTCTCGAATACGGTACTGGGGCGCCTTCTGAATAGACTCGATAGGTACTTTCACTTATTTTGTCGCTGACCCGAATCCATTGTCCCTACTATGCTAACAAGTTGATCTAACCATATAATGCGCGAAACCGAGCTGGAACATAAGGGATTTCTATGACTTCAGAACTTATCCGCTCAATTACGCGCTCAATCGCGTGTATGACAATTGCGTTCTCGTTCGGGCTTTCACAATTTGTGCTAGCTCAAGACGAGAGCGAAGACGCTGATGCTGCAGGTGCAGCCTCAACAGCGATGCCGATTGAAGAGGAACTCATCGTTGTAGGCTCCCGCGTACGTGGACGCAGCGAAACAGATTCACCGGTTCCGGTGGACGTAATTCAGGGCGAAGACTTCATTGCTCAAGGCGCTAGCGACTTGGATGCGATTGTAGCTGCACTAGTGCCCTCGTACAACGTCAATCAGGAACCCATATCCGACGCAGCGACGATCATGCGCCCTGCTTCTCTTCGAGGCATGTCACCTGATGCAACTCTCGTCCTACTGAACGGCAAACGGCGTCACCGTGGTGCCGTTATCGCATTACTTGGTTCTGGCCTGTCTGGTGGCTCTCAAGCCCCCGACCTTTCATCGATTCCTGGGATCGCCATTGATCGATTGGAAGTACTAAGAGACGGCGCTTCCGCACAATACGGTTCTGACGCAATCGCTGGCATCATGAATTTCGTACTTAAGCGCGATCGAAGCGGCGGAATCTTTGAAGGGAAGCTCGGCAGCACGTTTGAAGGCGATGGCCAACGGATGGTATACGCCGGCAATGTTGGTCTGCCGTTGGGAGACAACGGTTTTGCAAATCTAAGTGCTGAGTTCAAGGCTATGGACCCAACCGACCGCGCCGTACAGCGAAGTGATGCTCAAGATCTGATCGACGCAGGTAATTCTTCGGTACGGACTCCTCACGCAATGGTTTGGGGCGGTCCAGAAATTCGCGACGATATCAAACTATTTGGTAATTTCGGCATTGATTTAACGCCAGATGTCGAAGCGTACGGTTGGGTCAATCACTCAGTAAGAACCGTCGAAGGTGGTTTTTACTTCCGGAACCCCAACACACGAAATGGTGTGTTTAACGGAGCAGACGACCTCTACTTCGATCCTGTGACGCGGTTAGTGGTGGATGCGGATACTCCAGGTGCTGAAATGTGGGCTGAAAGTGTTCGAGTTGCAAATCTAGACTCGACTATGGGCGGTTGTGGACCCGATACGATTCAGGATCCGGACTCCTTAGTTTCTTACGCACAACAAAACGCTGGTGCTAACTACACCTCAATCATCGCGGGCTTACCTAGCCATTGCTTCATGTTTCAGGAAGTACAACCGGGTGGCTTTACACCACAGTTCGGTGGCGACGTCACGGACCAATCCATCGCAGCAGGTCTCCAAGGTTCATACGAGAACGGATGGTATTGGGACTTAAGCGTTGTGCAAGGTTCCAGCGAAGCGATTTACTTCATCAATAACACGGTTAACCCGCAGGTTTGGGCAAAGCTCTACGACGCGGGTCAAGATCCAGCCTCCGTACAGCTAGGCTATCATCCGGGCACTTACATTGAAACTGACACCGTCGTCAATTTTGACGTGTCAAAGCCATTTGATCTGCCTCGGTTTTACGGTCCGATGAACGTCGCAGCCGGATTGGAGAATCGGAGCGAAACATTTGAACTCGTCCAAGGCGAACCGAATTCCTGGTTTATCGATCCAAGCCCTGACGGCTTGACTGGACAGGGGTTTGGCATCGGCTCAAACGGTTTTGCTGGATTCCCTGCTTCCGACGCTGGTGAACGAACCATTGAGGCATGGGCTGCGTACGTTGACCTTGAAGGCGACGCCACCGAAGCACTGAAACTCGGTGCCGCGCTTCGATACGAGGATTACGATGCATTCGGTACGACGCTTGACTGGAAGGTAACCGGTCGCGTGCAAATGAATGACACGGTTTCATTCCGAGGTGCATATAGCACGGGTTTTCGAGTACCCACTGCGGGCCAATCTAATTTGAGAAACGTGACCACTGAGTTCACGGATGGTAAATTGGCCGATATCGCGACATTACCGCCAACAAATCCAGTAGCGCAACAGAAAGGTGCCGTCGCACTCGTTCCAGAAGAATCAACCAATACGACGCTTGGCGCAGTATGGGAATTTGATTGGGGCGACCTTACCATTGACTATTACAGTATCAAGATGCAAGGCCGAATCGCCTTCACGAGTCGTTTCAATCTGAGTGATGAAGATATCGCGGCATTAGTTGCGGCAGGTGTGCCTGACGCGACGAGTTTTTCATCAGTGCGATATTTCTCGAATCAGCAGGATGCGAACGCATCTGGCATCGATCTCGTCCTAAACGTACCGTTTGAATTCCAAGGTGGAGATTCAAAGCTCGTCGTCGCTGGGAACTGGAAGAGCCTGGAACTCGTAAAGTTCAACCCGAACTTCACAAGTTTGCACTTGAAGAATACGATTGAGGACGGAAGTCCCGCGAATCGTATTACTGCAACTTGGATGCACGCCTACGACGATTGGTCAGGCTTTCTCAGGGTACGAAGGTACGGTTCGCATTACGATGCGACACTGAACTCGGCTGGCGTTTCATATCGTCCTGATCCAGGACTACTGGTAGATCTGGAGATTGCAAAGGATTTCGGCGACAACTTCACAGCTGTATTCGGTGTCGAAAACGCGTTGGACCATTACCCATCTGAAAATCCCACCAGTCCTGTGGATGCTCGTGGTGCAGGTGGTGCGTCTGGTCTCATTTATCCAGAGCAATCCCCGTATGGCTTTTTAGGCGGAGCCTACTACTTGCGGGTCCAATATCGGATGTAACAAGCTCGTTAATACCAAGGGAAAGGCGCGGCGAAATCCGCGCCTTTCTTTTAATCTAGCTAGTATGGGAACCTGTCATGAACGATTCGTTGGGACAAGCGAGCAGTGCAGGGCGTCGAACACGAAACCTCGTCTAAGTGATTCAGCTAAAACACCAAGATGCTTTGCAGAGCGAGTAAAGTTAAGTGGAGGTGACCTGCGTAGCGTGTCTTGAACCAACATACGTGGTTTCACACACTTTAAACCGGACTCATGTCCTACATTCAATCAAAACTCAATCATGAAATTGCGATTATTCTTCATCGTCAGTGCATTAATGCTTCCAGTAGTCTTGTGCTCACCGGTTTCGGCACAGCAGTTGGAAGAAATAACGGTTACCGCACAAAAACGTAGCCAGGACGTTCAGGAAATTCCCTTTGGAATCGGCACTATCGACGACGAGAGTTTTCGAGAGTCTCTTGCGGGTGGCGCAGATGTTCTCACGCTTGCAGCTCGATTACCTAACCTATGCGTCGAATCATCTAATGGCCGTCTTGCCCCTCGTTTTTATATTAGAGGCATCGGCAATATCGATTTTGACTTGAACGCCTCACAACCTATATCCCTAGTCCTGGACGAGGTCGTATTGGAGAATCCCACAGCTAAGAGCTTCCCATTATTTGATATCGAGCGAGTTGAAGTCCTCCGAGGTCCACAAGGCACGCTGTTTGGTCGTAACACAACTGCTGGCATCGTCAAATTCGATTCGTTCAAACCTTCTTCGCTGGAGGAGATGAATTTCACAGCGGGAGTCGGTAACCACGGTCATCGGTCTTTAGCGGGTGTCATTAATCGTCCGTTGAGGGGAGGCGATGCTCAAGCTAGGTTTTCGTTTCTCTACAACCGTTTAGGGGATTGGGTAAACAACGAGGCTCCAGGAATGATGCAAGAAGAGATGTTGGGTGGGTTCGAAGATCTAGCATTTCGTTTTCAAATCGCGTGGGCACCAAGCCCAAATACAGATGTACTTTTGAATCTTCACGCTCGGCAGCTAAGTGATGCGACGCCAACCTTGTTTTACGGAAACGCGATCGAGGAGGGGTCCAGCAATTTAGTTAACGGATTTCGTCGAGATCGAGTCAACCTGGATACCGAAAAGATTGAGCAATACGCATCACAACTCGGCATGGTTGTGAAGCTCAACCACTCATTGAATTCCTTCGATCTCGTCTCAATAACTGGTGTTCACAGTATCCTCGAAAGCCTGTCAAGAGGAGATATTGATGGCGGCCACGGTTCTGTGTTTGCGGGCGTACAACCATCGGGACCGCCTCCAGGAATTCCTTTCGATGCGCAGACAGCGGACGGCATACCCAGTCACGTGCAGTTGAGTCAGGAGATTCGACTTGAAGGCACACAATCCGAAAATAACTGGGTGATCGGGGCATATGTATTCCGCGAGGACTTTGACATTGAGACGTTTAACTACTCAACACTCGATCCCACACATCCATTGAACGGCTACGTACATCAGAATCAGAAAACGTCTGCTTGGGCGTTATTCGGTTCGATGGACCTAGTGAAGCGCGAGCAAGTGACGTTCTCAGCTGGCGCTAGGATGTCCTCTGACGCAAAGGAATTTGAAGCGACAAGAACGATTTCGCCTCTTTCATTCGCCGGCGTCGGACCAATCGGACCGCTAACCGCGACGCCGAGCTCACGCGTGTTTACTTGGGATCTAAGTGCTCTCTTCGATCAGTCAACGAACGTAAACTGGTATGCGCGGTTAGCTCGAAGCTATCGCGCACCCTCGATTCAAGGTCGGTTGCTGTTTCAGGACGAAATTTCAATTGGCAACGCAGAGCGCGGACTATCCGTTGAAACCGGATTCAAAAGCCTTCTGCTCGACCGTCGCTTGCGTTTTGACGCTTCAGTCTATCAATTCAATATCAATGACTTTCAGCTGACCAAGATCGGTGGGGCAGGCCATACCAATTCGTTGGTGAACGCTGAAAATGTTACTGGGCACGGGTTTGAAGTAAATTTTGAGTTTTTCGCTAGTGCGTCATTACTCCTCGACGCGGGATTTAGCTTCAATGAAACGTCCATTGATGACCAAGATTTGTCCGTAAACGGGTGTGGATCGGCAACGCTTCTATACGGTTGCACAGTGACAAACACGCGATTACCTAATGGCGAGTATTCGATTCATGGTAATTCGCTCTACAACGCGCCCAAGCTAATGTGGCAGGCAGCTCTCAGTTATGAAATACCAATGAGAACCGGATTGCTGACGATCAGCACGGACTGGATCTGGCACGACGACATTCGTTTCACCCTCTACGAAAGTCTTGAATATCGCGACGCTAGCAGAATCGATGGCGGAGTTCGCATCAACTACACACCCGCATCGGAAAAACACCGTGTGGCAGCTTATGTCCGAAATCTGACTAACGATGTGTCATTAATCGGTTCGATCGACTTTAACAATCTAACCGCTATGCTGAATGCCCACCGAAAGTGGGGGTTGGAGTGGGAACTATCCTTCTAACTTGGTACTTCACCTACAAATTAAAGAAGAAACGGACATTTGAGGACAGGAATTTCAAAAATTCAAGTGTGCCGAACAAACAACGATATAGTTGGAATTAACCGCCGATGCAACGGGAAAAGCACTCTCGGAGACGAATATTTATAATAACGCCTTCAATATTAGTGTTGCCCGTTTTGTATAGCTTCCCGTATCCGGCTGCGATACGACCAAGTCAAAGGCAAATACCCGGTAGCGAGATACTAGTTGCGTAGCGGCGGCTTCGGTGGCGGCGGAGGATATTCGTCTGGTCGCTGGGGTGGCGGTGTAAGTAGTCGAATTAACCGTGAACGTTCGTCGTACAAACACTTAGGTCACCTAGCTAAGTTATTTCCATACATCCTTAAATACAAATGGATTCTGATCATTTGTATTGCAGCGATTCTCTGTCATCGCGGACTGATGGCTTACATGCCTCAGTTTATGAAGGTCGCGTTCAATGATCTCGCGAATCCGAACGTCGAAGCCGAAACCTATAAGCAAGCGATTGGATTACTCGTCACGACGATCGTCAGCATTATTGTGTACGTTCCAGCTCGACGTGCATTAAGACGACTCTCGATATCAATCACCTACGATTTGCGACAGCGATTCTTCAGCCACGTTCAGTACCAAGGACCAAGCTTTTTTAACAAGTTCGGTACCGGCGATCTCATGTCGCGAGCCGTTAACGACATAAACATGGTTCGCATGGCCGTTTCATTTGGCTGGGTCAATCTGATGGTGTTTGTGTTTACCGTGATCGCGAGTATTTCGTTCATGTTGTCCATGTCGCCCAAACTCACATTGGCGGTAGTTATTCCGTTGCCATTGGTTGGACTCGTGGGTTTCCTAATGGCTCGAGGTGTCTATCCGTACTACCGCGAACGTCAGGAAGCACTGGCTGATGTGACCTCATTTACGCAAGAAAACCTAAACGGGATCCGCACCATCCAAGCGATGGCGCAAGAAGAAAACGAAATAGAACGGTTCAAGGATTCGAGTACGTCATATATTAAAAAATTCTATCGTGCGACCCGATACCAAACGTTCATGAATACTTATATCAGCGCGCTTACGATGATCGCTCCAATGATCATTCTGGTATACGGTGGCATGCTTGTCATGGACGGTGAAATTGGCATTGGCGATTTCACCGCTTTCTCCGCGTACCTAACGATGCTGGTCGGACAAGTGTCATCAATTGGATTTTCGCTCGCGATGTTTGTTGCAGCGGCCGCGGGCACTGCTCGAATATTTGAGGTCCTTGAAAGTGATCCTGAAGTTACTGACGATGCCGAAACTGCGGTGCCTCAGAACATCGAAGGAAGCCTCGAATTTAGGGAACTGACCTATCGATATCCAGAAACGACGATCGATACACTCAGCGGAGTCAACATTAAGCTTGAAGCCGGGAAGACCGTGGCGCTGCTTGGTCGGATCGGATCGGGTAAATCTACCGTACTTAAAGCAGCAGTACGGATGATCGATACGCCAAGGAATCATGTATTCCTTGACGGTCACGATATCTGCGACTACAGCGTCAAGCAATTACGCGAGACGATCACGCTCGTCCCTCAACACGCGTTTCTCTTTTCAGCGTCAGTGAAGGAGAACATCACCTACGACAATCCGAAGCGTGATGAGAGTGAAGTCATGCATGCGGCAAATTCCGCGGGCTTAGAAGAGGCTTTACAGGATCTTGCTCAAGGACTTGACACCGTCGTGGGTGAGCGTGGCATCACGCTTTCAGGTGGTCAGAAACAACGCGCGACGCTTGCGCGCGGCCTAATCCGCGAGAGTGAAATCCTTCTCCTAGATGATTGTTTTTCAAGCGTTGATACACGCACCGAAGAACTCATCATTGATGGTTTGCAGACAATGCGAGCCGGAAAGTCAACCATCCTGATCTCTCACCGGGTTTCCACCGCCCGCCACGCGGACTACATTTACGTCCTTGATGCTGGCAGCATTATTGAGGCGGGTACTCACGACGAGTTGCTAGAAAAAGATGGGTATTACGCAAATCTTGAGAAAGTCCAAAGTAATCAAGAGCAAACTGCACAGGAGAAAGAGAAGCTGCTCGAGCAGTTAAATCCAACATCTGATTCGAACGATGTGCAAGTTGCATCCTCTACGACATGAGTGAGGCAGTTTCAACCCAGTCGGTAGCGGAGTCGCGTGACGCGCCTGAGACGACATCGGACGACGATGTACGTACAGAGATGCGAAATTACTCCGCATTTGATCAGGAGCTAACCCATCGAGCGCTAAATCTGCGCATGCTAATGCGCTTGCTTCGATGGGCTAAACCCTACAAGCTCACGTTGATCACCAGCTCTATCCTGATCACTCTGGTGTCTGCGCTCTCAGTGTTGATGCCAATTGTTCATAGTAGGGTAGTTATCGACACGATCCTGGTCCCCGTGCACGCACCCGCGCGTTTTCAGGACTTTGGTGTCGTCGACGCATATCAGTGGTTACTTGCCTTTACAGAATGGCACCCATTGACGATTGCACTTGCTATGTCCGTTGCGATGTTTCTGATTACATCTTTGATGAGCATCGCGCAGCAACTCAGCTTGACCAGTGGCGCGCTAAAGACACTCCGCGATTTGCGCGTCGATCTTTTCACGTCACTTGAACGCAAACCGGCATCGTTTTACGACCACGTTGGCGTAGGACGGGTTATGACACGAATCACAAATGATGTCGAGAACCTGTTCAACCTCATAACAAGCTTTGTACAGCACACCGGCGACTTCGTGCCGTTCATTTTCGTCGTGGCGATTTGTTTCACGTTCGACTTCGAGCTGACGCTTGTAGGCATGATGATCATTCCGCTTGCAGCTATCGCGACGGTCACGTTCCGCTGGGTCATGCGCGAGATATTTAGACGAATACGTGATTCCGTATCCCAGCTGAATCAATACATGCAGGAAGACTTGATGGGCATTGAGGTGGTCCAGCTTTCAGGTCGCGAGGAGTACAACATCAGTGAGTATCGCAAACTCAATCAGGAGAATCGACGCCAAGAATTCCGAGCAATCAACTGGGAAGTGATTTACGAGAGTTTCAACACAAGCCTTACTAGCTTCGCGAGTGCCGGAGTCTTGTGGTTTGGCGGTGGCAAAGTAGTGCAGGAAGAGATAAGTCTTGGCATGCTTTACCTCTTCATGGAGTTCCTAAATCGGATGGTTGCGCCGATCATGGGCCTCGGCTACTTCTTCAATGTATTGTTCCGATCGATGGCATCCGGAGAGCGCATCTTCCAGGCACTCGACTGGGACGAGCAAATTCACGAACCCGAAAAACCGGCAACTCTGCCTGAACGTCTGAACGGTGCTGTCGAATTCAAAAACCTGAACTTTGCCTACGCGGGAAGCGATCAAATCCTTAAGGACGTTTCATTCTCGATTGAGCCAGGTGAAAAACTGGCAATCGTCGGTGCGACGGGATCGGGGAAGAGCACGATTATTCGACTGCTTGCGCGCTCATACGACTTTGATGACAACATGATCTTTGTTGACGACATTGACGTCAATCAGATTCGAACCAATGATCTCCGCCGGCGTATCGGTGTGGTCATGCAGGACTTTCACATCTTTTCGGGCACGATTCTCGACAACATTGCACTATCGAATCCAAACGTTTCGAGAGAACGAGCCATCTGGGCATCGCGCTTAGTGAATGCGCATCGCTTCATCGAAGCATTACCAAATGGCTACGAGACTGAGCTCGCAGAACGCGGACACAATCTCTCCCAAGGTCAGCAACAGCTGCTCGCATTCGCCCGGGTGCTTGCGGCCGACCCCGAGATCCTGGTGTTGGACGAAGCGACTTCAAGCATCGATACAGGTACAGAACTCGTAATACAAGAGGCACTACACAACCTCACAATTGGCCGAACGTCAATCATCATCGCCCATAGACTGCAGACGATCCAAGAATGCGACAGAGTCCTGGTACTCCACCAGGGCGAAGTTCGAGAGCTTGGTACGCACGAAGAGTTGCTCGAGAAACAAGGGATCTACTACACGCTGCACCAATTACAGTTTCAAGATAGTGCGACTGCATCGCAACTTACGGGCGACCCTGATGAAATGGAAGCTGAAAGGCGGAGACGTTGGGTTGAGATGAACCCTGATGCAGAGTCCGAGCCGTTCGGCAATGACTCAATGGGTGGATCTGGATTTATTGGGGGGTCTGGCGGTTCAGGAACCCGTCCCACAGGCGTTTAATTCCGGACCAATAACTTTCTGCTACCCGGCAAGTTAGTGGTGGCAGTTTTGACCAAGAAATAAGGCGATATCTCATGCGAATCGAGGACGTGACCGTTACTGTTTGGGAGTGGCGCGACATACCTCCGACGCGTTATACCAGCACTGTTGCTAGCTCTGGAAGCATGTCGACACAGATGGGTTTAGTTCGAATTGTTGCGGACGACGGTGCGGACGGCTACGCGTTTCTCGGGTCTGCGTTAGGGTCCGGTGCGGGCGATAGCGAGACGCTCATTAAACGATTCAAACCCATGCTCGTAGGCGAAGACCCGCTGGCTCGGGAACGATTGTGGCAAACGATGATGCGACGCACGCGCGGTACATCAATGCGCATCCTAGGCGCGATAGACGTCGCATTGTGGGATCTCGCAGGTCGCGCGGCTGGCGTGCCCATCCATCGACTCATGGGTTCGTATCGAGATAGCGTTCCTGCGTACGCAAGTTCTGCGGTGCTTGGTTCAGTTGAGGAATATGCCGAAGAGGCAGTAAAACTACAGGAAGAGGGATGGGGCGCATACAAGATTCACCCGCCAGTTAGTCCAGAGGAAGGGATTGCGATTTGTGAAGGTGTACGACGCGCGGTCGGAGACGATCATCGGGTAATGCTCGATTCGACGTGGTCTTATGACTATCCGCAGGCTCTCCGCGTCGGGCAAGCGATCCAAGAAATGAACTATTACTGGTACGAAGATCCACTATTCGAAGACGATATTTACAACTACGTCAAATTACGGGGCCAACTTGGGGTACCAATCATGGCTACGGAGTTACCACAAGCCGGTCCGACGTCTTATGCGCCCTGGGTCGTCGCACAAGCGACGGATTACTTGCGTGGTGATGTTGCAATAAAAGGTGGGCTAACTTCCTGTTTGAAGACGGCTCACCTCGCGGAAGCCTTTCACATGAATTACGAAGTGCACCATGGTGGTAACTCACTGAATAACGTCGCCAACCTACACCTTCTTATGGCAATTAAGAATTGCGAGTATTTTGAGGTTTTGTTACCCGCTTCGGCACAGAAGCACGGTCTCGTCGAAGACATCAACGTAGATTCCGACGGTCTAGTGCACGCGTTTAACGAGCCAGGTCTTGGCGCGCAGATCGATTTTGAGCTAATCGAAAGAAATAAACTCGCTTTGCTGCGTTAGCTATTGGCGCTATTCGACGAATCGAGTAGAGGAGAGTCATCTCGTCTTAACCCGCTAGCTTGGTATCTTGTTGGAACCGGGTCGTGGTTCGCATCACATGGCATTCAAAATGTCATGTTTGCGTGGCTCGTTACGATCGTCCTCAATGAATCACCAACAATGGTTGGCGTCGCACAAGTAGCGCTGCTATTTCCGGCTACGCTGTTGATGCTCATCGGTGGCAGCTTGGCTGACCGTTTAGGTGGAAAACGCGTCGCTGTGGTCTCTCAAAGCCTCGCAGTACTTCCACTAGGCACTTTAGCCGCCTTCCTGTTATTCGATCAACTCAGTTTTGGGGTCATGATCGCATATGCAATCGGAATCGGCACGCTACAGGCATTTGTCACGCCTGCTCGCGACGGCATGCTGAATTCCGTAGCACAAGGAAACATCCAACGCACCGTAGTGAAGGTTACGTTGATTCAATTTCTTGTTCAAATGGGAGGATTTACGCTTGCTGGTGCCGCCGATACGATTGGCGGTTTTGTGATCATCGCTATTCAGACCTGCATCGTAATGTTCGGTACCGTTGCTCTCAGTCGGTTGCCACAACGACGGGTCGACGTACCGTTAGCACAAGAGCCATGGTTTCCAGCGATCGTAAGGTCGATCCGAAATGGATTCGACACGGTTTGGTCCAATCCGTCAATGCGTATGGTGGTCGTCCAGAACTTTGCAATGGGCGTGTGCTTCATGGGTTCGTACGTCGTTACGATCCCTTTGTTGATTCGTGAGCGTTACGATGGGTCATCCGACGATCTCGCGTTCGTCAACCTTGTGAATTCAGCAGGATTGGTTCTGACGATTTTGGCACAACTGATTCTTCGAGAAATTCGCCATAAAGGCAATGCACTTTTAATCGCCCACGGCCTCGGTGCGCTAATGCTCGCAATGGCGTCATTCGGATTCGATTTTCCATATTTCCTCACCATGATGTTCTTTTGGGGCGCATGCGGCGGAATTGCGATGAGTATGTCGCGAACGATCATGCAGGAGGAAGCGCCTAACGACCAGCGTGGAAGTGTGATGTCTTTCTTCTCATTCTCATTCATGGGAGCTGGACCTGTCGGTGCGCTGCTATGGGGATTCATCGCGGAGCATATCGGACCGCAAGTCGCGCTATTCGTCGCGTGTGCAGTCATGTTTATCGTTGTCCTCGTTATCGTGTCTTACTCGAAGCGACGAGGCGTTAAATTCAGCTAGTTTCTAGTCATATCAATGAGTTACCGGCAACATTTTCCCATATCCTTTTTAGTACGTATAATGTATATTATGTTAAATATGCAGTTTATTCGACAATCAGGGTTTTTTGATCTCGAGTTCACTATATCTGACGCAAGTTACGTCAAAACGGAATCAAGAATTAACGATTTCGTGTATCGCCCAACCTCTCCTTGAGAACACCGTTTCACCCAGAGTCCGGCACGACCTTGACTAAGGCGAATTTGGTTGGATCGTAATAACGTCGAGCGAATCGGTTGATCTCGTGTAAAGACATCCGTGATGCATGTTCTAATGTCAACTCTCTAAAGTTCGCTGGCAGATTCGATACTTTATTGATCGCCGCTAGGTTCACGATCTGATCTGGTGTTTCTTTATCGAATACCAATCGTCCCTTCAAATACGCCAACGCCTGTTTTAATTCAGCATCCGACACTCCGTGGTCATGTACTTCCTCCAACACTGACCTAAGCCGTCTCTCTGTATCAGATTCGTTGTCCACCCGTGTGTAAGTCTGCAAGCTAAGCATGCCTGGACGATTCGCGGTAGTAAACAACGAACCCAGCGTTGCGCTGTATGTATCACCAGTTTCATGTCGCAATTTCTGGTATAGCCGTGAGTTAAAAGTTCCGCCAACGATTTGATTCACGACTAAGTAGGCAGGATAGTCCTCATGAACAAACGGTAGACTGTCCCTAACTAGTGCCATATAAACTTGCGTTAGATTCTTGAGCTCCGTGACCGCAGTTTTTGTTTCAGTGAATTTTTGCGGATCCAGTGCGATATCTTTGAATCGATTCAAATCCGTTGCTTTGGGAAGCAGATGCTCAACTAGCTCGTGTAGTTCCTCTCTCCCGATTGATCCTGAGACGGCTATATTCCGTGCGGGAGTTGTAAGAACAGCATCTCGTATCTCAAAGAGCTTCTCAGCGGAACGCGTAATTGAAGCAGGACGATCAAATAGCCCGTGTCGGGGATCGTCTTCGGATGGATACAACAGTTTGATAGCTGATTGACTGAGCGTCGTGCGAGGACTCGTAGTGGTAGACCTCCAACTAATGACGCGATCGCGTTGCCATTTTTGTAGCTCTTTTCGACTGCAATCCCGATTTTCGAGTACTTCCTGCATCAACTCTATGAGCTTCGGGAAATCAACTGCTAAACTCGATCCACCAATCCGAGCTCTTCCCCACCCCATAGAAGCAGACAAATACACACTAGAACTCTCGATCTTTCGTTCAATTTGTCGATCCGTATCAAAAAATTGACAAACGAACGCCGCTTGAGCGCTGTTTTCGACGCTCCAGGGCATTAGACGATTGACGTCGAAGTTAACCTCGATGCTCACTAGCGGCGCACGATGATCTTCTAACAGTAGGACCTCTGTTCCGTCATCCAAGAACCATGTTTGGATTTCGTCTGTTCCGAGAACCGGTGACGCAACTAACCCCAACATTAGCGCCTGAAAGAGGGCACAATCTCGTATTGCTCTATCCGCAAATCTCATAGAAAAAACCTCGTCAGTCCCATCCGATCAGCGAGTGGATAAAGCCAACCAAATGTAGATACATACCAAGGCACACGCGTAGGTTCAATGTATATCCTGGTTGGCTCTGAGTTCACAACAAAACGTTGATAGACTCTTTTTACGTCCTCGAGCGATACCGCATTGATCCGGTCTTCCCTGTCAAATGCTCTCCTAACATCACTCTGCCACCCGTGCGCAAACTCAATTCGGCTCGCCATTGTGGATGATCGATATCTGCCTCGGTATTCAGTTTGAAGGTAACGTCGTTTTGCGGCGCGGAGCGATTGTTCATCTAGCCATTCAAAACGAGCAAGTGTCTCAAGCGTCTGATCTAAATGTAGAAATGCTGTTGCCTTACGCCGATACGGCAGAGAAATTGAAGCGAATGCCAGTACACGCCCCGCTTTTGTAGGTAAATCGAGCATCTGCGCGTATAAAGCACGTCGTCGTTTACGAATTAGCTCGTCCTCAAAGCCATCCAATCCTGAGATGAGCAAAATCATCAATCTAATCGCTTCGTAATCTTCTGACGACGCGGTTGGCAGTTCAAATACAAGCGCGCTGGCTTCGACCGGCGGTATGTCATCACTCAGGTTGAGTTCTTCAGGAAAATCCCAACTCGCAAGTGATGGCACCGCGCGAGGAGTCTCTACCTGTTTTTCAATACTTCCGAAGAGGCGCTCAGCTAGTTGAAGGGTCTCTTCAATCCCTACGGGACCTACGATCGACAAGTGGGCATTCTGGGGACCGTAGTATCGTTGGTAGAACTCAATGCAGCCCGCTACGGTTGCACGGTTAACGTCGTCTTCAGTTCCTAAAGGCGAAATCGCGTATGGGTGATCACCAAATCCTTGTCGCAGCGCTTCAAAACCTATGCGGTTGATCGGGTCGTTTTGTGCATTAACACGCAGTTCTTCTAAGACAATCTTCTTGTCCCGATCGAGATCCTCTTCAGTGACGAGCAGGTTCACCATTCGGTCCGCATATATTTCTAACACGCCAATGTGTGGACCAGGTGGGACCAATGCGAAATATCGGGTTTCATCAAAACTGGTCGTCGCATTAGTTGATCCGCCGTGTTGTTCAACGAGATTGAACACAGCCCGTTCTGGGTATTTTTCCGTAGCACTAAACATCAGATGCTCGAACAAATGGGCAAGTCCTCGAGAATCGTCCTCTTCGTGAGAACTCCCAATGTAGTAGGCCAATTGGACGGTAACAATCGGCATCCGCTGATCTTCGTAAACTGAAACTTGTAGACCGTTATCTAAGCGTTTCGACGTGAATCGTGCCTCGTCAGAAAACACATTGGCTTCGTTCGCGCTTTGAAACGATCCAAAGAAAATGAGAAGCGAAAGCGTGATTAATCTGAGGTCGTATGAATTCACGACTTAGTCTCTCTCTTTCATAAATCGACTGCCTAGAAGGAACTTACCAAGACGTGCGCGTCCCGTATAAGCGTACCATGCGACCTTTAGGCAAGCGTCCAAAACGGAAGACGCGTTACTCTGGGTGCATTCAATGGAAGTATCAACGACTTGGACAATACCGCATACTATTTATCACCATTTACAACACCTACGTTCAAGACTGCTCTGATGTGGCTGCGGGACAACACATCGCGTGTCACCTCTCTCGTAGATCGCACTACGCAACTCAATTTAGTTGCTCGTGCTGTTTCGGTTGTGTTCCTATTGGTTTTAGTTGCTCGAATTTCTACTGCTGACATGGTCAACGTAATTATTGAAACTGATATGACATTTGACGTTGATGACGTCGGTGCACTCGCGGTAACCCATGCACTCGCTGACCGAAATGAGGCGCAGATACTCGGCGTCAGCTACAACGAAGTACACCCGGACGGTGTTAGAGCGATCGCTGCTATCAATTCGTGGTATGACCGAGAGGAAACTCCAATAGCACGGTACAACGGCACGCTTGAAGATCCGGACGAGTCACGATATTTGAGTCATTTAGCGAATGTACTCAGCAGTTTAAAAGGCGCAAAAGCTGACAACGCTTTGGATTTCTATGCCAATACCCTTAGTACCCAAGAAGACCGAAGCGTCACCATCATTTCGCTAGGCTTCTTGAATAACCAAGCTGCTTTATTTCGTACCTATCCGGACTTAGTCAAGCGGAAAGTACGTCTACTTGTCGTCATGGGTGGCCGAGTCAACGACAACTTCAACTTTGTAAGACATGGCCTTATTGAGGAAACTCAGTTGGTGATCGAATACTGACCGACACCTCTTGTATTTACGGACTTTGGCGGCGATCTACATTCAGGAATTTCTCTTTCATCGACGCCGCCGGAGAATCCAGTCCGAGAGGCGTACTTCAGGCGGTTCAACGGCTCATTCAAAGGTCGTTCAAGTTGGGATCAGATCGCTGCATTGGTCGGAATTCGCGGCGAATTGGGTGGATTTGAATTCATGGGGAACATGACGGGTCGGCTCCGGAACGGATTCACTTGGCACATGGATGGGGAAAATCGCTCGTACGCTCGACCAACGAAATCGAGAGATTTCTATCTCAACGAAGTCGAGAATCTCATGTCTGTAGCACCACAATCCCGTTGACGTGCCCTCGTTCAGCGAGACACTAAAGAAAGTTGCCCTGAAGAGTAATTTAGTTTAAATTCAAATAGTTAAGGGGAAGTCCTGCGACGTCCCACTCCATTTCGACAAGCTGCCCGGTGGATGAGAGCGTAACGTACGCGGTCTGTAAGTCTTCTCCACCGAAACAGATATTTGTCGTCAGACGATCAGGCATAGGCACGAACTTCGGATCACGCCCATCAGGATATAGCGTTGTAATTCCGCCGTCGATCAACGTTGCAACGCATACCCCACCATCACCGTCAACTGCCAGTGAATCGAACATGAAGTAGGCATTCCGCCCCTTCACGACACGTCCACCATCCGGGCGATCTAGTCTCTCGCCTTTCAATGCACCCGGACCTTGCAGAGGGTACGCCCACAACCTACCGGTCGGTGTTTCAGCGATATAGAGCTCGTCGTTATTCGCGGAAAGCCCAATGCCATTCGGAGCTTCTAATGGAAATATCACTTCTTCGATGTGTGAGCCATCTGCCTTCGCGTAGAAAACACCAGTCCGGTCTCGTTCGCGCGGTCGGTTTTTTCCATGATCCGTAAACCAAAAACCACCGACATCGTCGAATACAAGATCGTTGGGTCCTCTTAGGCGAACGCCATCTACCGCTTCGTAAATTACTTCAGACCTACCCGACTGAAGATCAACGCGTTCAATACGCCCGCCCGTATAGTCATCTGCTTGATCACCTGGAAAGGTTCGTCCAGGTCGCCTAATCCAGTTAAAACCACCGTTATTACAGATAAAGCAGTCGCCATTAGGACCAATTGCTGCTCCATTTGGACCGCCTCCTACTTCTGACACGACCTCTATGGAACCATCTTGATCAACTCGTGAGAGCGTGCCTCGAGCGATTTCGACCACGAGCACCGAACCGTCTGGTAATGCGACGGGACCTTCCGGAAACTGTAATTGATCCGTAACGATTTTCATGACAGGTTTATCTTCTGATTCCGTATAAATGCTACGTATTCGTTTAAGGTCAAACCTAGAATGACTCTTAGGCGGTACGGCTAGCCCAATCCATCCTTCGTGATAACTTACTGTAGAGATCTCTCGCTCGTATGAAACGTGTCATCGGCGTCGCTCAAATACTTATCGTGCTTGCTCTTGTCACGGCTGCAGCCTTAGTCGCATGTAGAGGCACCACGTCTTCAGATACGCCACCTTCATTCCCAATGGGTCCCCCAGGCGGGATGCAAGCACCTCAGGTAACGCTCGCAGTAGTACGTCCTGACATCATCAGTGCTACCGTCGAAGTCGATGCGACAGGTTCGATCTCGTACCGGACCGCAGTTTCCATCGTGCCGCAAGTCGGCGGTCGTGTCATCTGGGTTTCACCCTCGTTACGGAACGGTGGCGAATTCAATGCTGGCGAGTCAGTTTTTAAGTTGGATCCAATCGATGCTGAACTGAGTGTACGCCAAGCGAAGGCTGATCTTGCTGTTGCGTTGGCTGAAATGAACCTGGCGAACGCTCAACGAGATGCCGCATCGGATAACTATCAACTCCTCAATCCAGGCGCCACCGTCCCTCCGCTTGTAGCCCAGGAGCCGCAAATCGAAAGGAGTCAAGCCGCAATTGATCGCGCGAAGGCACGGTTGCTTGCTGCGGAGTTAGCTCTCAGTCGAACTGAGTTCAGTTTTCCCTTCACAGGTCGCGTGTTAACTTCGAACGTTGCCGTCGGACAGCTGCTTTCTATGAATCAACCGGTCGGTCAGGTCTATGACATTAACGAACTTGAAGCCGTTATTGCAGTCTCAACAATGGACCTCGATGCGCTGGAACCTATCAAAGGTCGTCGCGCGATATTGGAATCAGACCACGGTTTCGTCGAAGCTGTTGTCGAGCGCCAGAGTGCGTCTTTAGATGAACGAACGCGCGCCTCAGCGCTCTACGCGAAGGTTCAATCAGCCGATGATCATGAACTTACTCCTGGCAGTTTCATCCGGGCGAAGATTTTTGGTCGGCAAATCGATCAAGCCTTTGTCTTACCTGAAGAGACCGAGCAGGCAAAGAGCACCGTGTGGGTCGTCAAGGATGGGCTACTTATCCGACAGAAGATTCAAATTCACGATCGTCGGGAAGATGGATTGCTCGTTAGTTCCTTCCCATATTACGACGGCATCGTGACAGGTTCGATGCCAAATGTCGAGGAAGGTGACTCCGTAAGAATCGCAGGTATGCCACAATCATGACGCCCCTCGCCAATCAGATCAGAGAGCAATCCATTGATCATGGTCCAATGGGGTTTTTTGCTCGCAATGCGGTCGCCGCAAACCTGCTGATGGCCATTTTTCTGCTTGGCGGATTGTGGATGGCAACCAATCTCAATTCTGCAGTATTCCCAACAATCAAACCAGGCATAGTTGCGGTCAACGTCCCCTATCCTGGCGCAACACCATCTGAAGTAGAGGAAGGTATTACGCGTCGCGTCGAAGAGGCAGTCGCCGGAATCCAAGGTGTCTACCGCGTTGAGTCAGTCGCCTCCGAAGGGCGTGGTTCGATCAATGTCGAACTGACAGATTTCGCAGATGAGGATGAGGTCTATGAAGACGTCAAATCTGCTGTTGATCGTTTAGTTGATTTCCCTCCACAACGCGCAGAAGAAGCAGAAGTCACCATCGCTGAATCTATTAGCAGCGTAATGCAACTCGTTGTCTCTGGGCCTGTTCCAGAAACCGAATTACGAAGTGCAGCGGAGTTCTTGCAGGATGCATTACTCGACCTTGACGGCGTATCGCTTGTAACACTTGATGGTGCTCGCGCTTACGAAATCTCCATCGAGATAAGCGAACGCACACTACGTCAATATGGACTCACGCTTGAACAGGTCGCAAACCGTATACGGCAGTATTCAGTAAACCTGTCAGCGGGTGAAATTAAGTCAAATGCGGGTGATCTCCTAATCCGTACGAACAAGAAACTGATGACCGGCGCGGAATTCGAATCAATCCCAATACAAGCGCTTCCCAATGGTACGACGCTACTCCTTCGAGATATCGCAATTGTTCGCGACGCGTTTGTAGACGACCAGCTTCGTAATGAATTCAACGGAAGACCTGCAATCTTCGTTCAGGTAAGTCGCTCGGATTCCGAGGACGTTCTTGAAATCGCAGAAATCGTAAAGTCGAATCTTGACGGCATTTCCATCCCCTACAACGTTGACATTGAAATTTTCCAAGACCAATCCGAAGTCTTGGAGCAGCGCATCGATCTTCTGGTTCGTAACGGAATTCTTGGATTTACGCTTGTTGTGACGTTTCTGGTTCTGATGCTTGACCTGAAGCTTGCGATCTGGGTGGCCATGGGTGTACCAATTTCGTTCCTTGGTGCCATGATCTTTTTCGCGCCACTCGGTGTCGAAATCACCATGGTCTCGCTGTTCGGCTTGATCATGGTATTAGGAGTCGTTGTAGACGATGCAATCGTTGTAGGCGAGAACATTGGCGCCGTTCACGAAACTGGTTTACGCGGTGTTGGGGCATCGATCGCCGGGGCAAAAGGCGTCTTCTCTCCCGTCAGCATCGGTGTATTAACCTCAATGGCCGCTTTCGCTCCCCTACTGTTCGCAACAGGTACGTTCGGTCAAATACTTGGAGCGGTTCCGCTCGTCGTGATCACCGTTCTGGTCATTTCGATGATCGAAGTATTTCTGATTCTTCCCGCTCACTTATCCCATGAAGGTTATTGGAGTCGATGGCCTCTAAGCGTCCTGCAATCCTTAATTGCATCCGGCGTGCACCGTTTTCGCGATCGTGTGCTCGTACCGGCAGCTGCTTGGGCTGTCAAGAGGCGATATATCACATTGCTCCTCGCGTTCGGGTTTCTCGTTTTGTGCGGATCGCTCCTCTATACCAATTCGGTTCGGTTTTTGTTCTTTCCTTCGATTGAATCGGATTCCGTATCCGCTAACCTGACTTACCCTGTCGGCACACCTTACAGTACTACCGAGGAAGGCGCTGAGCAACTGCGAAACGCGATTATGCGGGTGAATGATGAGGCTGGAGGCACTGAAATTGAGTCGCTCAGCATGGTCGTTGGCGGTGGGCTTAGGCTAGCCGGTGGACCGGGTGGACCAGGAGGTGTCTCGCAAAGTAGTAATCGTGCTCAGGTGATCTTAGAGCTTGCTGACGAGAGCATTCGTCAGAATAGCTCGGCGGAAATCGAGCGACTTTGGCGCAGTGCAGTAGGCAATATCCCAGGCTCGGACTCGTTGCAATTCACCTCGTCGTTTATCGGCGGCTCCAATATGGCCTATCAGCTTAGTCATCGCGACAGTGATGTTCTCTTGCGCGCCGTCGACAACCTAAAAACACAATTGACAGATGTTGAAGCACTAGTTCAGATTACCGACGATTTTGATCTTGGGAAACGACAATTCGACATCGAGCTAACACCAGCGGGAGAAGCTGCCGGACTCACAAATCTTGACATATCTCGTCAGCTGCGGCAGAGCTATTTCGGCGAGGAAATCCAGCGGATTCAACGCAATCGCAATGAAGTGAAGGTAATGCTTCGCTTGCCAACCGATGAACGAAGTAGCACGCGAGATTTTGCGAATTCACGTATTCGACTAAACGACGGTACGGAAGTCCCGCTTTTCACTGTTGCGCGGATTGATGAAAACCGAAGTTTTTCGTCCATCACCCGAATTGACGGTCGTCGCGTTGTTGAAGTGAACGCGAGAATCGATAGCGCTATTCGCACACCGAATCAAGTCATTGCGGAAGTGAACGAATCCGTACTACCTGCGTTAGAGACTGAATTCCCGCGGCTCTTGATAAGAGAGGCTGGATTTGCACAAGAACAGGCGGAGGACTTCGCTCAGTTAGGGTTGCTAGCAGCATCCTCTATCTTATTGATGTACATACTTTTAGCTAGCCAGCTCCGCAACTATTCCATGCCTTTCACTGTGCTGTCCGCCATCCCATTCGGTGCAGGCGGTGCGATCGCAGGTCATTGGCTTCTCGGCTTCGATCTTTCATTCGTCTCGATATTTGGAATCATCGCATTGAGCGGCATAGTGGTGAACAACTCACTTGTGTTGACTGACTTATTCCTACGCTTACGCGCAGCCGGTATCGAATTCGAAGACGCAATCACAGAGGCTGTACGGGGTCGCTTCCGAGCAGTGTTCCTTACGACCGCGACGACGGCGCTGGGATTAACGCCAATGTTGTTTGAAAAGAGCATGCAAGCTCAATTCCTTATTCCAATGGCGGTTAGTCTTGCGACTGGGACCGTATTTGCCGCAGTTACCACGCTGTTCATCGTGCCTAGCCTGATCCAAATTAGGCAGGACATTAAGTCACTTTTCCGTATGCACGATGATACAGCCGAACTAAAGAAAGCATTCAAACCTGCGGAAGAGCGGGAAATTGCGTTCGGTGCAGAACCCACAGGTGGGTCGTCGACCTCTTCCGCAACGGGCGGTTTTACAGGTGATCTGGCAACCGGACCATCAGCGGAAGACCGCATTCGTACCTAGTCGCTAATTCTTGGGTCACTACCTAGCGTACTCCATTGAAACTTTGACTTAGTCAGACTGCCTTGTGGCAATCTGGTGCTCAAAGTAAAAGGTAGAATCCAATCCCAAGTATTCCTACGTATCCAAGACAGAATCTATGAGCGATATGCGATTCGGTGCGTTCCTCGCGCCCCATCACCCGATCGGTGAACACCCCACGCTACAGTTGCAGAGCGACCTTGAACTCGTCGCCCACATGGATCGACTCGGATTTGATGAGTTTTGGTGTGGCGAACACCATTCAACGGGTTGGGAGGTCATCGCTTCACCGGAAGTCTTCCTTGCTGCAGCCGCAGAACGGACCCATCGTATTCGTCTGGGTACCGGTGTTGTGTCCTTACCTTATCACCATCCGTTCATGGTAGCTCAAAGGATTGCACAGCTTGACCATCAATCTCGTGGTCGCGTGATATTTGGTTCGGGTCCCGGCGCGCTTCCGAGCGACGCACATACGCTTGGCATGGATCCAATGGTTCTTCGTGATCGTCAAGACGAAGCCATCGGCGTCATTCGTCGGCTCTTTGACGGTAAGGAACGTTTCACCGTTGAATCTGATTGGTTCACGTTAAGAGATGCGAAACTGCAACTCAAACCAGTTCAAAAGAACATGGAATTCACGGTTGCGTCTCTGATCAGTCCATCTGGGATGACCTTAGCTGGCAAGCATGGAATTGGTGTTCTGTCGATTGGATCGACGTCACAAGCAGGTATTCAAGCACTCCCAATGCAATGGAGTTTTGCTGAGGAAGCAGCGGAAAAGCATGGCAATACGGTTGACCGATCGAATTGGCGGTTAGTCTTGAATTGGCACGTCGCCGAGACACGGGACAAGGCGCGAGAACAAGCGCGAGAAGGTCTGTTCCGACACAATAATGAATACACCGTTGGGACGCTGGCTGCGGGTCAAGGTCAGATATTCAAAACACCGGACGAAGCCGTAGACGTAATGGCGTTTAGCGACGGAAGTGTCAGTGTTATAGGCACGCCAGACGATCTAGTCTCGAAAATTCACGAAATGCAAGAATTGTCTGGTGGCTTTGGCTGCGTAATTGGTTTCGTGCACGATTGGGCCAACCGAGCGGACACGCTAAGCAGTTGGGACCTCGTAGCGCGTTACGTCATACCTGAAGTGAACGGACTGCTGCACGACTATCGCGAATCAAACCAGTATGTGATTGAGAACCGTGAAACCTGGATGCGCGCAGGTATGGCGATTAACGCAAAAATCCAGGAAAACAAACGCGCTGCGGAAGCGATGAAAGAAGCTCAAAACGCGCGCGCGACCTCCGCACTTCAAGCACATGCATCAACGGAGATTGAGAAAGCTGCTTCAGATTCTGAATGAGCTAGCAGGAACGTAAGATCCAAATTAAGAACCGCGGCTAGTCAGAAAACTCCGCCTTCAGGACTCTCGCCTAGCAAGTGCGCGCCAACAGTCTGGTAGTGTGACTCACGACCTTGAATTTGCTGCGTGATCACATGGATATCCTGGAACTTGCGTTGGATCGTGGTGGATTCGAAAATCGCATTTGAACCGGTCAAGTTGTAAACAATATCAACCACTTGTGCAGATTGTCTGATAGCGTGCGTGCCCGCTAATCGCAACCGCAATCGCTCATCCAATGAGATCTTCCCTCGACGTTGGACGCTTTCCCAGACATCACCGACTGTCTCATAAAGGAACGCTTTCGCACCGCCGAATAGTCCTTCTGCAAGTCCGATCTTACTCTGCACTACCGAGTCTTGAGCAAGAGTCCGTTTGCCAAATTGCGGCTTCTTTGAACGGCTTAGCTCAAGCACACTGTCTAAGCCCGACCTGGCTACACCAAGTGCAACACAGCCAAAGCCACATGCAAACATGAGTGATTGAGGTATCTTATAGATGGGTCCTGACTCAATGTGCGGCAGGTCCATCCGCATGACGCGCCTTTCCGGTACGAAATAGTCTTCACAAGAAAATCCGAAACTGCCGGTGCCACGAAGTCCTTGAACCTGCCAGTTGTCGATTAGCTCGATTTCATCTTTCGGCATGAAATGTAGTCGTGGCGGATGGTCCGAGCTTGTGACGAGAGCGGCAAGCCAGTTCGCGTGTCGGCAACCGCTTGAAAATATCCATTTACCGCTTAGGGCATACCCGCCCGCCACAGACTTTGATGTCGCGTTGATTGGCGGACCATTTCCGCAACTCCCCTCCGGCACGCCCCAAATTTCTCGAGCCAACTCAACGGGTTCTCTGGCTGCGTTGGTAGCGAATACGTTTCCTTGATTGATACACCAACCAACACTGCCATCTGCATGTGCTATAGCGCGAATGACATCGTGATACTCGTACCAATCCATCTCCTCACCTCCTAGACTCCTAGGTACGAGTAAGCGAAGTAGATTCGCAGACTTGAGCTTCCCAATGAGCTCCGTTGGAATTTCCCGATTTGCATCGATGGATGGCCCGGCGGCAACGACTTCTTCGTAGAGGTTCTGAGCCCGTTGCAAAGGCGTGGCTTGGCGGTGAAATTGATTCAATTGAACAGGACTATATACGGCTTTCTCAGACAACTCGGTCTTTGCTGAGACAGGGTCATTTTGCGACGAAACGTTCTGATATCCGTAATTATGTGTTTACGCTTTGATTAAGTAAATTTTCGCAGAGTTACTTCGCTTGGCGAGATAGTGAGAATAGTGCGGTCATTTACCGCTTGTGCGGATTCGCTACTGCGATGGTGACAGATTCTTAGGCGCAGTCCAGATTAAGCGATTGACGGTTTCACGAACGGCTAGAAACGACTAACCACTTGATGATTTCCCTATCGGTGTCGTTTCAAGATGCTCTTGACGCACGTTCGCGTCGATCCCCGGCAACCGATGCACTTTAACAGCGTTCGGTCAACAACCGGAATTAAATCAAATGCACAATCCGGGATACAGTTCTTTCCTGTCTCAGAACCCAAAACTCGAGGACAGGCGAAGATACATCGATCACTTCGAACAACTAGATCTTCCGTGCCGCTCGAATGCACTTTGGATCAGTTGACGGCGCGATTCAAGAACGAACGCTAAAACCATATACACGAAGGGTGCGGTCTCCAGTCCGAAGTCCGCACCCTTCTTAAGAAAGAGTCAATGTACCCTATTGGGTAGCTGTCGACTTAAGCAAGCTTGTCAACCTTTAGAAATTGATCTCAAGATTCACGTGCATGTAACGCCCAAGCGCATCGAAAAATGCTGGGAACGTATTTCCGTTACCTGGTGCTGTACCTGCATCGGAACTGACTTGCGGGTCCTTGTCAAACAGGTTGCTCACGCCACCTCTAAGAATGTACGTCTCCGAGGCGTTCCACTCGACCGTGAGATCAAAGTAGAGCTCGCGGTCGAAATTGATCGCATTGGCACCAAGATCTTCGGTTTCGCCTAGATAGCGCATCCCTACGGCTACTCGGGAGTCGTATTCCGTATCCAAGGATAGCTTGTAGTTACCACTCCACTTCGGTTGCGGATTCTTCCCACATGCAAGACCCCAGTAACCAACACACTCGGTGACTGGTTCGCCAGGCAATTCGATGAAGCTAGATTCAATCACACGAGTGGTCACGCCTTCCAATCCCATAGGTCCAAGTGGCGTATCAAAGTCGTAATCAAAGATGATGTCAATGCCCGTGACAGTCTCTTCCGTAATGTTGGTGGTCTGGGTGTCGATATAGCCACCTGAGAGCCACAGTGAACCGGTTCCCGGATGTCGATAAATATTGTCACAAAACGTGTCAATGCCGGTTTCGAGGCACTTATTTAGGGAAGTTGCCGCAGGTACTACGCCAATCCCATCCTTCAATCCAATATCAAAAATGTCCAAAGTCAGGGTCACACCCCCAAAGAGGTCTGGAGTCAAGACTACACCCGCAGTTATCGAATTCGACTCCTCAGGCCTGGTCATCGGATTACCGCCGTAACGAATGTTGTATTGGTCGGCCGGCGACTTCAGATCGGTGCCGTACAACGCAGGCGAAAGACCGGTGTTAGCACACTGAGCTTGGGTTGCAGTCATGTTCAAGCCGCACGGATCGTCAGGCAAATCTGTCAGACTGTCGCCCATCGCGGTATATAGCTCCGAGAGATTGGCGTGACGAATAGCTGATTGATAAGATCCGCGGACCGCGATCACATCATTCGCTTGGAAATACGCGCCGAACTTATATGTGTCTGTGCTTTGTCCCGTGGAATAGTCCGCATAGCGATAGCCAAAGTCGATGCTGAGATCGTCCATGACGGGAACGCCAAGTTCTAGGAAGAATTCGTCTACGTCGTACGCGCCAGTCAACGGTACCGCAGCGCCACCCGATCCGGCGCGGTCGCCCGATATACTCGGTGCATCTGGACGATAGTCAGTTTGTAATTCCTTGGTTTCGTATCCAAGCGCTGCGGAAATTGGACCGGGTGCGCCCGGAATGCTGACCGGTGTTTCGCCAGATAGAACTCCTTGCAGGATACGTTGTGATCCCGAACCAAGAATGAATGTGGACCGTGCTATATAGTTTTGAAGTGCCACACCTCCGTCGATGACGCTTTGAATACCGCCGTCTCCTGGTAAACCGCCACCGAATAAGTTGTACGGAATGCAATTTGGATCGGTGCCGTTAAGCGCTGCGACACAGGTAGGTACGCCGTTGACGTTAACGATATTGACGGCGCGATTGATATTCGTCACCGACAGGTCATTGCGGTATTCTTCGGCGAAATCCACCTCCGACAATTGATAGCTAACGTCGTAAGACCAAGTATCGGTGATATCTCCGCGCATTCCGAAGACTTGGGTGACGTTTTCGTATGTCCTGATGCTCTGACGAGGCAACCCTTCCACATTGCGCTTTAGCGAATACAACGGCGCACCGTAGCCAACGATCGAACCTTCAGATACTGCTTGATCCAATCCCGAGATGTACCGTAAGGCTTCTCTACCACTTGAGAAATCTGGCGCGTGATCACCACCCATGCCGATCCAGTTAGCACAAGCAACTTCATACTGCTGTCGAGACAACAACGCGTTGTAGCACGGTAGTTCGGTGATATTGCCGAATGTGCCAGAATACGCGATCTGCGCATTCGATGCAGATCTCATCGATCGTACGCTTGCATAGACTTCAGACATCTCAGTTAGTTCAAATTTACCAAATAAGCCCGTATTCACGCGATCGTCTGGACGTTGGAAAAAGTTGGTCGGGTTGTAGTTGAATGTTTGGCCGGCTCGCGGTACAAACTCATCACCTTGCACTTTTAGGTCAAGTCTCGTTACAGCCGGATCGACATTTGTATAGCCAAGCCGTCCATACCTCCCAAAGTCTGCCCAGCGACCCGGTGGAATGGTCGAGGAACCACCGCATGCACTCATACCGCTAGTTAACGCACACGCTGAAGTGTCGTAATCGCCTTGTAGAATCGGTCGGGTATCGGTCTTTTCTATAAAGGCCGTTACGTGACCACGATCGTCGAATACAGATCCACCAAACGCGATCGCCAGTTTGGTTGTTTCACCGGTGGTGATATTTTCGGGCGCGAGTTCGTAATCGAAGGACTGAACGAGGTCACGCAACGCTCCGTTGTCGTTAGTGTGTTGGTAGAAACTATGCGTCACGTTGGTTTTAAAGCCTTCGAACTCGTCATTGAGAATGAAATTGACGACACCGGCTACTGCGTCAGAACCATACACTGACGACGCTCCGCCAGTTAGCACTTCCACACGCTCAAGGAGTAACGAAGGGATGGTGTTGAGATCAGCGCAGTTGCCACCGCCGGTGGTGCCTGGCGCCAACCTCTGACCGTTAAGCAACACTAGGGTACGGGAGCAACCTAGGTTTCGTAGGTTCACCGTCGCGGTGCCTGACGCGCCATTTGACGCAGTAATGGCTTGTCCAGGCGAAATCTGTGGTAGATCGTTCAGATAGTCTTCAACGCGGGTAATGCCGCGGTCGGAGATATCTTCAACCTGAATCGTCGTAATTTGTGAAGAACTGATCACGTTGGCATCGCGGATACGTGACCCGGTTACGATAACCTCTTCGATCTTGATTTCTTCTTCCTGGGCAAATGTCGTTTGTATTGCGCCATATCCGGAGAATAGTGCAACGCTCAAAAGCAACATAAAAAGTTTGTTGGTTCGCATCGTTCAAAACTCAATCGTTTGCACCTCTATTATCGACATTAGAGGCTGTTGATTTTCGATTCGATTTTGCGGCGTTTTTCGTTCGCGCTGGCATTTGATCGGCTCGATCGGGGTCAAAGCGCCGTTCAAGCCGGATGCGGACGAAATTAGGCGCACAAAGTCGCCGAAACAAGCCATATTGCATCCACTCGAAGGTGGTTTTCTCGATGCGCCGCATTCAGAATAGACTTCCCCTACCTAAACTGTACAAGCGTTTGACGTTCCACGCCAGACACGCCAGCTGCCACTCGGTTTGAACGCCGGCGAGACCGCGCATCTTCGGATACCGAAATCCCATCGCGTCCTTGATGCAGCCGAAGGTCGTTTCGACCGTGCTCTTGCGCTTGCGATACAGGACCTGGCCGATCACATCCTGCATCCGTGCCACCATGGTCTCGACGGCTTGCGAGCAAGCCCCTTTCGGTGGTTTCGCCCGCCCGTTCTTACCGGTGGCGATATAGGCATTGACGTCGGCTTCCTCGCAAGCCTGAACATTGTCGTCGCTGTAGTAACCCGCGTCGGCCAACAGGTTCATGCGACCGTCTTCGTCATCCGCGTCGTCAGACGCCGCGTCGAGCTCGACGGTGGGCAACGCTTCGAGCGCATCCAGCGTCGGCACGATCTGGTCGTAGTCCGTCGGCGCGTCGGTCACGCCCGAGGTCACGATGAGCTGCGTGTCCACGTCGACGCCCGCTTGCGCGTTGTACGCCGGCATGATCCCGTCACGGGTCTTCATCAGCTGCGAATCGGGGTCGGTCAAGTGTTCCCGCGCCGCCTGCTTGGGTGCATCCCCGGGCGGCTTCGGCGGCGCCCCCCGGGGCTTCGTGCCGTGTGCTTTTTCATGCGCGTCGCGGGCCGCCTGCAGCGCGTCGTAAGCGGCTTGTTCGGCCGCCAGCGCAGCGGCGTCCGCCGCATCCAGTTTTGCCGCCATCGCCTCGTAGCGCTTGACGTCCGCCAGCAGCCGCGTCAAGACGTCATCGTCAACGGCGGCACCGGCCGCATGAACGTTGGCATCCGCGCCTTCAGCGTCATGGCGGTCCGCCTGTTCGGACAAGCGCGCAATCACCTTTTGACAGACCTCGATACGTTTCCGCGCCAGCTTCGCCGTCAACGATTTCTCCCGCGCCGCATACGCCTTCAGCTTCGTCCCGTCAACCGCAATCGCGGACAACTGCACCACGCCGCCTTCGATCAGCACCTGCAAGAATTCCGCCGCCGCCGCTTCAAACGCCGCACGATGCGCACGGCGAAAGTTCGCCAGCGTCGTGTGGTCCGGATGCTGACCCCCGGCGATGTACATGAAATCCAGCCGGTCATGGGTCGCTTGCTCCAGCTTGCGCGAACTGTTCACGCCGGTCATGTAACCGTACAGCCACAGCGCCAGCAGCACGGCCGGCGGGTACCCCTTGCGCCCCGCATCCACATGGTACGTCGCCTCTAACGCTGACAAGTCCAACCGCGCCGCCACCCGTACGTACAGTCGTGCGACGTGATCGTCCGGCAGCAGTTCTTCCAGCGACGGCGGAAACAGCACAGGCTCAGCGCGATTGACATCTCCAATCATGGCAGGTGGCACCGTTGGCTAATGAAGCACTAAATGTTAGCTTGAATCGCCTTAACATACAAGCCGAAAAGCGACTTTTTCAACAGCCTCATTATTGAGGAAATTTCATACTCTGGAGAACAATGAATTTCACGATTTGAATGAGCGACTCTAACCCTTTAGTACGGCTAGCTTATTGGATGGGAGAGCCCTGCATGAGTTACTAGTCCTAAACCGAAATCAAAAAACCATACTGCGGTATCAGATTCCAGTAGTCTCGAGTCACGGATCCATGAGAACTAGATGTTCTAAACCCGGAATTACCACAGTCGCCTCAAGCAGCCGGTGAAGCGGCTCGTCCGTGAGTTTCGTAGTTACGGAGGTGTTGGAGGAACAGGACGGACGCATGAGCAAATAGGTGATCCCCGCATTCCAGATTGAGACGTCATGTCTAGGTTTGGTCCGCTCACTGGCAATCGATTCACATGAGAGCGGCGTAGCCTATAAACGCCAGCTAAGCAGGTCAGTTGGTCTCGAAAGCGCTACCATAGCGTCCAACGCGACGTAGCCGAACATGGCATGAAACACCATCATTCAACCGCCTCCCCCTTCGGGTAGGTCAACGAAACCACCTTCGAATGTTCCTGTAGAGAAACCTCAACGTCACTCGACTGTGTGGTCGGCTACTTGTGATAAAAGAATCGAATCACGAATGAAACTATCTAACGAGGCACACAAATTGGGGCATAACCTCAGACACTACACAATGCGCTGTCTGGCTCGCCATCTCAGTAGGCCAGTAGGTCAGTCGTGCGACCAATATATCCGAAGAGATCAGGAGCGGCTTCGGTTCTCGCTCCAACTGCAAACTTGCCATTGTCAAGCCCAGCCGCACCGTTAAGACCTACGGCGATGACCGAAGCGGAAACGGCTTGACACTGCGCCCCACCGAATCCAAATAGTGGTATCAGCGGCTTTACATCAATCGTCGCCCCGTGAACCTCGGTCTCTGCGGCTACGCGGCAGTCTCCTTCGCCGACGCCCGACGGCTAGCTCTCGCCAACGCACGTTTAGTCCGCGCCAGCCGGGATCCGAAATGCGCACCCGCCAACGCGATGAACGCTCTCGTTCCCGTCACATTTCTTTCTCGTTCAGAGGCTCTTGATTTTCTCGATTTAGGCATCCGCCTAAATTCTATCTTATTGATCTATTTGAATTATTTTTAATTGTGTGTTGCATTCTGAGGCAATTCTAGGACTTTTTCGACAGTATCTTCAATCGATCCTTTTCGATTCGATATGTTTTGCACCCGCCTACTGGCTGATGATGTTGCTTGAGTACTTGTCTTCAATGCCATCCACGAGCATCTCGGCCACGAACCTGAATTCTCCGGCGCCGACCGGCGTGTATGGACACAACACCGTAGTCTCGGTATCGCGTCCTCCCTCCGTGTCGGCGATGTCTGTCCAGGCCGAATTCGCGCCGGCGCGCGTCTGCCAGCGCCACGACCGGATCTCGAAGTGTGCGGCGCCGTCGGCGTAACTCGCCGTGTTACCTAAGCATAAGCCGTGGATATCTCCCGCAGGCGTTCTTCTCCAGGCGCTGCTCAGCGGGTGTTTTCCCGGCGCGACATTGAGCACGGGTGAACGCAGGTAGCCACCATCGCGGGTCATCACGACCTCCACGCCACGTGCCCGGAGCGCAGCGGCGGCATCCAAATTACCGTCTGAGGCGATCTCCGGATTACCAGCTAACTCCACGAAGTCGCCGACGCCGATGTCTCCGTTGCCAACGAGCGGAGCTAGATCCAACACCGCGTTGTTACCCAGCGTCGCGATATCCAGCTCGGTCAGATCCGAGAGAGCTGACAGGTTGGCGATGGCGTTGTCGGTCGCCCACAGATGCTCGAGGCTGTCCAGCGCCGCCAACGGCGTGGCGTCCGCTATGGCGTTCCCCGACAGCGACAGCGACCACAGCTTGGAAAGGTTCGCCAGGGAAGAGATATCCGTAATGTTGTTGTGCGCCAGATTCAGGACCTGCAGCCGACTGAGTGCCACGAGAGGGGATATGTCGACGATGGCGTTCTGGCGAAGCCACAGCTTTTCCAGATTCTGCAGGCTCGAAAGCGGCGATATATCGCTGACTTCGTTAGCGCGAAGATCGAGCGTCGTCAGCGCGGCCAACCCCGACAACGGCGAGAGGTCGGCGATCGCGTTTTGATCAAGAAAGAGCCCGCGTAGGTCCGGCAACTCCGCCAGCGGCGATATATCGCTGACTTCGTTAGCGCGAAGATCGAGGGTCGTCAGCGCGGTCAGGCCCGATAGCGGCGAGAGGTCAGAAATGGCGTTCTGTCCCAGAAACAGATGTTGCAGATCCGGCAGGGCGGACAGCGCCGAGATATCGATGATTTCGTTATCCGGAAGATGGAGTATCGTCAGCGCGGTCAGGCCTGACAGCGGTCGGAGGTCGGCGATTGCGTTGTGATCAAGAAAGAGCTGCCGTAGATCCGGCAACTCCGCCAGTACGGAAATGTCCACCAGGTTGCCACCCCTAATGGAGAGCGTTTGCAACGCGGTCAGCTTCGCCAGCACGGAAACATCGACAATTCCATTGCCGGTAACATGCAGGGTTGTTAGCCGGGTCAGCTCCGCCAGCGGCCAAAGTTCGGTGATCAAGTTCGCCTGGAGGTCCAGTGATCTCAGCGACGTCAGTCCCGACAGCGGCTTCAGATCGACGATCGCGTGATTTACGAGGCTCAGGCTGAGCAGCCCGGTCAATTCCGCTAACGGTGTGAGATCGGAAAGCTCGGAACTTCCTACACCTCCTGTAACGTAAAAAATGCTCAGTTCTGTCAGCCCGGTCAACCCAACTAGCGGCTTCAGATCGGGAATCTCGTAGCCCCCAAAAATAAGCAGGTCCGTGAGCTCAGTCAATTCTGCCAGCGGCGAGAGATCGAGAACACCGTGACCATTCCAAAGTGTCAGATGTGTCAACCCGGACATCGCCGAAAGCGCGGTAAGGTCGATAGTGGGGTTACCCGATAAGTTAAGCGACGCCAGATTGGTCAGGCCAGCCAGCGGCGAGAGATCGGAGATGTCGTTATTTTGAATAGAAAGCGAAAAAAGCAAGGGAGGTTCTTCGTCGCGTGACAGCCGCGCCAGCGGGGTAATGTCGACAATGTCGTTTCCGTCAAGAAGAAGTATGAAAAGTGCCGTCAAATCCGCGAGCGGATTCAGATCGACTATGGCGTTATTCGAGAGAGAAAGGAGCGTCAGCCCGGACAGCCCTGCCAGCGGACTCAGATCGACTATGGCGTTATGGTTAAGCCACAGCGTGGAAAGCGCCGTCAAATCCGCCAGCGGATTCAGATCGACTATGGCGTTATGGTTAAGCAACAGCGTGGAAAGCGCCGTCAAATCCGCCAGCGGATTCAAATCGACAATCGCGTTTGAGTCAAGCGACAGTAGGAAAAGTGCCGTCAATCCCGCCACGGGCGTGAGATCGACAATCGCGTTGTTCCCGAGATATAGGACCGTCAGACTGGTCAGGCCAGCCAGCGGGTTTAGATCGACTATGGCGTTACTGTGGAGATACAGCCGCGAAAGCCCGGTCAGGTCCGCCAACGGCGCGAGATCAACAATCAAGTTGAGCGCGAGATCCAGAGTCATCAGCGACGTCAATCCCGCCAACGGCGAGATGTCGACGATGTCGTTGCGGCTCAGGTCGAGTGCCTCCAGCGAGATCAGGCCCGCCATCGGATTCAGATCGACAATCGAGTTGAAATAGAGATCAAGAGACATCAGCGACGTCAATCCCGCCAACGGCGAGATGTCAACGATGTCGTTGCGGCCCAGGTCGAGATCTTCCAGCGAGGTCAGACTCGACAGCGGCGATATATCGATGATCTTGTTATCCCAAAGATCGAGCGTCGACAACGCGGCTAGGCCAGCCAGCGGCGAGATGTCGACGACGTCGTTGAGGCCCAGATCGAGATCTTCCAGCGAGGTCAGACTCGACAGCGGCGATATATCGATGATCTTGTTATCCCAAAGATCGAGCGTCGACAACGCGGCTAGGCCAGCCAGAGGCGAAATGTCGACGATGTCGTTGCGGCCCAGGTCGAGATCTTCCAGCGAGGTCAGACTCGACAGCGGCGATATATCGATGATCTTGTTATCCCGAAGATCGAGCGTCGACAGCACGGTCAGGCCCGCCAGCGGCGAGAGGTCGGCAATGCCGCCGGAGGTCAGTTCCAGCCGCTCAAGGTTGACCGCCTTCTCCAGGCCGGCGAGGTCGTCCACTCCCCAAGCTCTGATCGATGTCAGCTCCGCCATGTGCGTTGTCGTCAACACCGAGCTCCTCGGCAGGCCGAGCGCACGCTCGACGGCCCGACGCAGACTGGCGTCGGCCAAATCGGTGTCGGTCAAGGCGTTGGCGGAAATGCGATACGCGCCCGTCGCCCCCTCCGACCCCTTGACCTCAACGTACCACTCGCCGACGTCCAGGTCGCGCACTATCCGAAAGTTACCGCCTTCGCCGCCGCCGTCGGCTGCGACCAACTCAGCACCGTCTGGGGCGAGGAGCCGCGCCACGGTGTCGGTATCGCCCTCCGTCCACACCGAGACAACCGAGCGCGCCTCGAGGTCCAGGCGGAAGTAGTCGGCGTCGTCCCCGCCGAGTTCGCCCTCGACCGCCGACCCGAACACCAGTGTCGTGGCCGTTTCTGGCGTGTCCCCGTGATCGTCCTGCGTCTGCGCCTGGCCGGTACCCGCCACAAGCGTGAGAAATACCGGTGCCCAGAGAAAGCGGCGGGCTGGATGCCTCCCGCATCCGAAGATCCTCATTTGCACCATGCGCGATTCACCTGCCGCAATGCGCCTACGTTCATCGAACCGCTCCTCAGGAACCCGCACAAGTGCCGGAACAATCTGGAGACCCTTCATGATCGAAGTTGCCGAGGAGACTACGAGAGGTTCCTGAGCTCTTGCGCTCTCCGTAATAGTAGTGATACATTTTAATGGATTTCACCGAACCCAAGTGTACCGTTGTTGTTGATCAGATTAAGCCGTCACGGATTCGTCGGATTATCCGGTCGCGGTTGAGACCGTTTTGTCACATCATTAGATATTTGCCGACAGGCGCAGACAGGCTGACACGACGGCGGGACAGAGAGAGGGCGGAGTGCTTCGTGGGCATGCCAGAATCCCTTCAACTAGCGGGAACTGGCACTTCCATATCCACGTATTTCACGAGGTCGCAACTACCCCCGTCGATCAAATGCACCAAAGTGCTAGGCGGAACGCTATTGGTTGCGGAGTAGCATAAAAAACAATTAAATCAATACACTAAAGTGTCGTTCTCGACACATACCTTACGTTTTATACCGGAGACATGGTTTACACAATTTGGCATTTGGGAGTATCCCGATGCCTTGGAAGGAGTGTAAACCGATGGACGAACGGCTGAAGTTCGTTGCCCGTCTCCTTGAAGGCGAAAAGATGGCACCACTCTGTCGTGAATTCGGCATCTCGAGGGTGACCGGTTACAAGATCTTCAATCGCTACAAGCACAGCGGTCTTGAAGGCCTTCAAGACCGCTCGCGCCGACCCTATCGGCATGCCAACCAGCTTCCGTTCCAGATCGAGCGGACGATCGTGCAACTCAAGCATGAACATCCCACCTGGGGCGCACCGAAGCTGCGCGACAAGCTGATTCAGGATTACCCCATGATCAAGCCGCCGGCCAAGAGCACCGTGCATGCCGTGCTCGATCGCCACGGTCTGGTGACCCATAAAAAACGGCGGCGCTACAAGCCCAAGGGCACCTCGTTGCTGCATGTCCGGCAACCGAATCAACTCTGGTGTGCCGACTACAAAGGCGAGTTCAAGCTCGGCAACCAGCAGTACTGTTACCCGCTCACCATCACGGACTACAGCTCGCGGTACCTGCTGGCATGTGAGGGCCTGGCCTCGACCAAGCGGGACTTCGCGTTCGCCGTCTTCGAACGTGCGTTCAAGGACTTCGGCGTGCCGCAGACCATTCGCACTGACAACGGTGTGCCATTCGCCTCGCCTAATTCCTTCTTCGGCTTAAGTGCGCTGTCCGTCTGGTGGCTCCGCCTCGGCATTCACATCGAACGCATCAAGCCCGGTAATCCCCAACAGAACGGGCGCCATGAACGGATGCACCTCACCTTGAAGAACGAGACCACCAAGCCCGCTGCGTTCAACTTTCTACAGCAACAGGAACGCTTCGACGACTTCATCGAGGTTTACCATCAGCGACGTCCTCATCAGGCGCTGGGCGGCAAGTACCCGGGGCAGCTCTATACACCTTCATCGCGACCGTATCACCCACCCGAGGAACCAGACTATCCCTATCATGACCGGACCGTACGCGTGACCCACTGCGGACGGATCTGCATCGGAAAACGGAAAATCAGCCTGAGCCGTGCCTTCGCCAACCAGGTGGTAGGCATCCGGGAGGTCGCTGACAGAATCTGGCTCGTCAGCTTCCTAACGTATGACCTTGGATTCTTCGATCAGGACGAAGCGCGCGTCGAGCCCGCCTCCAATCCTTTCATCATCACACCAGGAAAACTGTAAACCATGTCTCCGGTACAAACTGTAAAGGATGTCCCAAGAAAGGACCAAAGGTCAAATGGCGGAGCGGACGGGACTCGAACCCGCGACCACTGGCGTGACAGGCCAGTATTCTAACCAGCTGAACTACCGCTCCGGAGGGGTTGACCTCGACCGAGATCGTGGTGTTCCGACATGGTGGGTGTTGCAGGGGTCGAACCTGCGACCTGTGGCTTGTAAGGCCACCGCTCTCCCAGCTGAGCTAAACACCCACATGATAGCCGCGCGCAATTTTACTAACACCCGCATAATGCCATCCTCTTCTAATGTAAAAACAGAACAGTAGTCCATCCATCAGTTCCGCAACATTAAATCGCTAACATAATCGCACTTTCACACACTACCTCACAAGGAAAGAACTGCAAATGTCGACAATCGCTGACGACCTAATCGAGAAACTCAAAGAACTCGATACGCCAACGGTATGTAACGCACTAGAGTCGGTGGTACCCCAACGTCGCGGCTACGGGTACACCACGGATCCCCTGGTTTGCACACGTCCTGAACTTGGTAGCATGGTCGGGTATGCGCGCACCGCGTGCATACGCGCGATGCATCCGTCGGACGTGCGGGGAGAAGCAGCGCGCGACCTTCAACACGGCTACTATCAGTATATTGACGATGGTCCGAAGCCCGCCATCATTGTGATTCAGGATCTAGATGGCGAATCGCGTGGGTATGGTTCGTTCTGGGGCGAGGTAAACAGCAACATCCATTGCGGTTTAGGATGTGTCGGATTGATAACAGATGGCAGCGTCCGCGACATACCGGATATCGCACCTGGTTTTCAAATGCTTGCCGATCGCATCGGTCCCTCTCACGCATTCGTACATCCCGTCGCCTACGGGAGCGGCATAAACGTCGCAGGCATGCGAGTCACGAGCGGAGACGTAATTCACGCCGATCAACATGGAGCAGTAGTTATCCCCATTGACGTCGCACACGAAGTCCCGGACGCCGCTGCGGCCATAGCACGACGTGAACGAGTCATCATCAACGCCGCTCAGGAAAGTGGTTTTAATTTCGATCGACTGAGGAAAGCCTGGGGAGATGCAGCTGAAGTTCATTAGGTCCCCATCATGACAGCAGTGCAACCATTTACACTTCCAGATCTAAGCGGCGCAGACCATAGCGTACCAACGGGTACGAAAACTCTTCTGTGTTTCGTTAAAGAAGACTGTCCAACCTGCAATCTCGTTGCACCGCTTCTAGAAGCGGCGCACCAACAAGGTGATACCGATGTGCTTCTCGTCGGGCAAACCTCGGATGGAAACGAGCTTCTAGCCAAGAATCACGATTTAACGGCACCTGTACTAGATGACTCAACGTTGATCGTGTCGTTTACTTACGATCTTGATACAGTGCCACATGCGATGTTACTTGATGATTCCGGTGAACCCGTCAAAGAGGTGATCGGCTTTGAAAAATCCGAGTGGCAAGACCTATTCAGTGAACACGTAGGTACTGTCGACATTAATTGGGATGAACTGCCTGACTGGCGACCAGGTTGTGGATCACTGACTCAAGATCCGATAATCGCTGAAAAATTGCGCGCCGAAGCCGAGAACAGTCCGTTGCGCGCGCGTCGAATCGAAATTGCGTCGCACGATGACGTCCACGAGTTCCTGTTTGATCAAGGATTTACTGACGGCCTGCCCGTCGTGCCCCCAACGCCTGAACGTGTTATTCGGATGCTCAGTGCGATTACACGAGAACCACAGGATGTCGTGGCCACGATTCCGCCAAATCTAGCGCCCGCTACGGTTGAAAAGATTGCAATCAACGCAGTGATGGCGGGATGCAAACCGGAATACCTTCCGGTTGTCATTGCCTCAATTGAAGCGATGTGCACTGATGAATTCAACTGTCATGGTGTATTTGCGACCACGATGGGTGCCACACCTGTCATGATTCTGAACGGACCAGTTCGACACGCGTTGGACATGAATATGAGACTGTCCGCTCTCGGACAAGGAACGCGCGCGAACGCAGCGATAGGACGTGCAATACGGCTTGCCATTCGCAACATCGGTGGCGCGAAACCTGGTGGCACAGAGCGTTCAACGCTAGGTAATCCGATGAAGTTCACGATGTGCTTTCCGGAATGGGAAGAGCGTAGTCCGTGGGAACCACTCCACGTCGAACGAGGTTTTGAGGCTGAAGATTCAGTCGTCTCAATATTTGCGATGTCAAGTGGACCTGCGCAGGTAGTCGATCAAACATCGCGTTCAGCGGAAGCGCTGGTCGGCAGTTTTGCACTCTCGATGCGTGCGTCTCAACACGTCAAAGCACATCGTGCTGGCGACACTATCCTTGTAATCAGTCCCGAGCACGTCGATACGATCCAAAGAGATGGCTGGAGCAAGGCTGATATACGAGCACGCATTCAGGACGTATCAAGCGTACCGATGCGCGCGCTTATTGCAGATGCGACGAGCGGTGTTGGCTTCCCGCCCGAAGCCGTGAAGAATATGACTGAAGCCGAACTGTCTCGTCCAATACCAAAATTCGCATCGGAAGATCGCATCCATATCGTGGTTGCGGGATCTGAAGCGGGTAAATTCTCAGCCGTGTTTCACGGTTGGGCGAGCGGCAGCATGGGATCAGTCCCAGTGTCGCACAAAATTGACATGTGAACTTCAAGGAGGTTATGCATGAACACTATTCTCGATCCGACCGACGAACGGAAGCCAGTTGTCCGTTCGATTACGACGCGTCCAGAGCGCCTCGAAGGTCGGCTCGCGCTACTAGACATACGGAAGCCGCGAGGCAACATCTTGTTGGATCGCTTGGAAGAATTGTTGGCAGAACGCTATCCGAAATTAGAGGTTAAGCGTTTTGAGAAACCGACATTCACAAAGCCTGCGCCAACCGATGTTCGCCAGAATATCAAAGCGAACGTCGACTTAGTTGTCGAGGGGTTGGCTGACTGAGGATCCTGTACCACGTGCAGTTTGCATGACACGGTTTGGTTTGAAATCCAAGGGATCCCCGCAGTAAGCATCGCGTCGACTGAGTTTGAAGTCGCAGCAGAAACCCAAGCGCAAGCTCTAGGCATGGATGACGCGAAGTGCGTCTTCGTTCAGCACCCGATTCAGGACGCAACCGACGATGAGATGCGTCAGAAGGCTGAAGCCTGCGTCGACGAGATTGTCGCAGCCCTAACTCAACAATAGAGTCAACCGATCGTACCGGCGTCGTAGAGTGCGTCGATACGATCGGACTCTACACCGAATTCTCTCAACACCTCGCGAGTGTGCTCGCCAGGATTAGGAGCCGCACGATCGAACACGTCCTTATGTGGGTGCGCAGACATATTGATCGGTGTTCGAATCAACTTCACGTCCCCTAGTTCTTTGTGAGGCGCTTTTTTTGCCATTTTCAGGTGCTTCGCTTGAGGATTGCTAAATCCTTCGCCAACATCGAATATCGGTCCGCAAGGAACGCCGTTCGCATTCAATTTCTCGACGAGCGTGTCAACGGAGAAGCTCACTAACGCTTCATTAATAGCGACTTCAAGCTCGCCTCGATTGTTGATTCGATCGCGTGGCGAAGTAAAGCGTTCATCGATTCGTAACGATGTGTCCTCGATTGCATCTAAGAAACTCACCCACATGCGTTCAGTGGGCGCCGCAATATTTACATAGCCATCCTGACACTGAAACGTACCCATCGGGAAGTTCGTCGGATGGTTGTTTCCCTGTTGCTTTGGAACATCGCCCAGCATCGTAAAACGCGCGCCCTGGAAATCGAGTTTACAAAGCATGCCTTCGAGAAGAGATGTGTGAACCCACTGCCCTTCACCGGTTTTCTCTCGTTGAATCAACGCCAAGAGGATACCTTGTCCGAGAAACATACCCGCTGTAGTATCGCTAATTGCAATTCCAGCCCGGACCGGTCCGCCGCCAGGAGGACCCGTAATCGACATCAACCCCGACATGCCTTGGACAATCTGGTCGACACCGGGTCTGTCGCTATACGGCCCGTCCTGACCAAATCCTGAAATACTCGCGTAAATCAAGCGCTCGTTGTACTGTCTCAACGTTTCGTAGTCGACTCTCAGCCTGTGCTTCACCGGCGCGCGAAAGTTCTCAACGACTACGTCAGCACTTTTGACCATCTCTACGAACAGATCGTGACCTTCTTCATGTTTTAGATTGATGCACAAACCACGCTTGTTACGATGAAGGTTCTGTTCATCCGGACCGTATCTACCACCCGTAATCGACCCGGATTTAGCTGGTGGGGGTTCAACCTTTATGACGTTTGCGCCCCAATCAGTTAATAACCGAACCGCTGTCGGACCCGCACGTGCGATGGTCAGATCGAGTACCGTGATGTCGGAAAGTGGGAGTGAACTCATGGCTTGAAGACGCTACGTGACTATGGATTGGTTCGTGCGCGTAGGAACGAAGGTGCAACCTGAACTTCGTTGCCTTGCGCGGGCGAATTCGGAATGTTCTGCGCCAGTGCGAGCGAACACACGGCGAACGCAGTTCCAACTAGAAAGACTGCGGCGGGTGATTCGAGCCAGAGGCTACCAAGGATCACGGGGATGATGACCGCCGCGATGTGATTGATCGTAAACGAAACACCCGCGGTTGACGCAATGTCCGCTGGTTCAGCAATTTTCTGGAAGTACGTCTTGATCGCAATACCCATCGCGAAGAAGAAGTGGTCGAGAACGTACAGTAGACCAGCTACCCATGCGGTCTCTACAAACGCATAACAGCTAAAGATGACTGCGAGGCCTATGTATTCGACGGTGAGAGCACGTCTCTCCCCGATTTTCCCAATCCACGCGCCGATCCGCTCGGCCGCTATCGCGTTGACTAGATGATTGACGAGTAGTAGCGCCGTCATATTGGCAACTGAGAAACCGAACCGTTGCACGAGCAAAAAGCCTGCAAACGCCACGAAAATCTGTCGACGCGCACCAGATAAGAACGTTAGTCCGTAGTAGAGCCAATACTTGCTTCGTAACACAATCTGTTTACGCTGCTCAACGCGCGACTTAAACCGGGGGGCAACTAAGGCAAGAAAGACAGCGAGTGCCAACACGAGACTACCCGCGATCGCATAGATGGTGGCATAGGAAAAGTCCAGCCACTTTACTAGCGCGAATACGGTAAGAAAAGTGCAGAAAGCAGTAATCGAGCCTACAGAAATTAAAGCGCCAAGGAGCCTGGGGGCTACGCGTTTTGGTAACCACTGAAGCGACAGTGACTGACGGACCGTCTCAAAATAATGAAATCCAATCGACATCAACACGACGGCGAAATAAAGTCCGTAAATCGACGGCAGAAGCCCTGTTATCGCGATTCCCAATCCAAATACAGCCAAGGCGATAACCGCGAAAACCTGCTCTCGCAATATGAACAGGATGAAGACTGATGTAAACGCGAGAAAACCAGGCACCTCCCGAATGCTCTGCATGACACCGTTTTCAAAACCGCTGATCCCGATTTGCTCAACCGCGTAGTTATTGAGCAACGCTTGCCATACTGACATACCGATCGGCATTGCGATGCTGACGATTACGAGGAACGCAAAAGGAGAACGGATTCGCTTTTCCAGTATGAAGGAAAGGCGGGACACAGTCGAGCTCGCCATGACCTAGCTACGTAGGGATGCTGTTGACGTCGACGCGGGTGGTGTCCAAAACACCCTTGCGGTGTGCTTCAGTCGGGTAGTCCGAGGATGCGCTTTGCAATGATGTTCAACTGAACTTCCGACGTGCCACCTTCGATTGAATTGGCTTTCGAACGTAACCACTGCCGCGTGACACCAAGATCCGCTAGGTCGAATTCATCACCAGACCATCCCAGACCGTTAACGCCCATCATTTCGACGAGAAGGTCGTAACGGTTCTTATTCTGCTCAGTACCGTAGTACTTGAACATCGAGGACATAAACGTCGGCGCGACACCGGCTCGGCTTTCTTCGCCCGATCTGCGGGTTGTCAAACCGTACACGTGGTCGTTTATTCGATGTTGGGTAACCCGGTCACGTAAATCTGGGTCAGCAATTTTCCCGTCGGATTCCCCCGCACATTCTTTCGCAATCTCGTCCAGCGTCTTGGCTCGCGGTCCACCGCCACCTCCGCCAATTCCGCCTATGGAAGTCCGTTCGTACTGCAAAAGGCGCTTTGCGACTGTCCAGCCTTTATTCACCTCACCCACGAGATGGCTTTTAGGTACGCGGACGTCATCCAAAAACGTTTGGCAAAACGGCGACGCGCCACTTATCAGCAGTATTGGTTTCACACTCACACCTGGAGTCTTCATGTCGAACAAGATGAAGCTGATGCCTTCGTGTTTCGGCGCATCTGGGTCCGTACGAATCAGACAGAACATCCAATCAGCATGATCTGCACCTGACGTCCATATTTTTGATCCATTAATGATGTAGTCGTCGCCATCCGATACCGCACGGGTCTGGAGACTGGCTAAATCAGAACCTGAGCCTGGTTCACTATACCCTTGGCACCACACGATCTCCTGACGAACAATCTTCGGCAAATGTTGCATGCACTGTTCTTCAGTGCCATACTCGAGTAACGCCGGTCCAATCATCGTCAGACCCATGCCACCCACGCCAACCACCGCGTGGTTCCTACGCAGCTCTTCCTGAAGAATCGCGATTTCAGGTTTATCTAATCCTCCTCCGCCATATTTGGTCGGCCATGTCGGCGCTGACCAACCACGTTCGAAGTACCTTTCTGACCAAGCTTGCCAGTCCTCTCGCGTTGCCTGCTGAGCCGGGTCGCGAATGCTTTCCGGACAGTTTTCACTGATGAACGATTGGATTTCTGCTCTAAATTCCATGTCGTTAATCTCCTAACTGGGATATTCGAGTCCGCGCGCAATGACGCATGTAGGGTGTTGTAGGACGCTTAAGTCCGTTAATGGATCACCTTCAACAAACACCAAATCGGCCATGTGCCCGACCTTGACCGCGCCTGTTTCATGGTGAATATTAAGTGCACGAGCTGCCTCGCTTGTCGCGCTTCGTAGTACATCTACGGGTTGCATGTCAGCATATTGCGCGAACACCGGTAGCGCTCTGGGTAGATCGTGGTGCGTGACGTTTGGGATGCCAGCGTCTGTCGAAGCGATAAACCGAACGCCCGCGGCTCTCATCTCCCGAAATTGTTGTCGTACGACTCCAAGATGTGCCTTGTTGAACTGCATAAATCTTGACCAATTTCCATTCACGGTCGGCGAAACCGACGTTTTGCGCGACGCCATCTCGATCACTACATCGTGCAGGTAGTCACCTCGTTTGCCATCCCTGTCCATCCAAGAGCAGTGCTCGACGGTATCCACTCCCGCGTACACGGCATTCGCGATACCCTCGGTCCCATGGCAATGTGCAGCGACGGCGAAATCTCGCTCGTGTGCGTACGAGATGATGTCGGAAAGCTCATCTTGCGTGAACTGTGCGCGCCCCGGATGGCTCTTGGCTGTAAACATACCTCCCGTCGCCATGATCTTGATCAAGTCGACGCCTTGTTTGTCGTTTTGATCAACAAGACGGTGCGCCTCATCTACATTGCGTACTTCACCACCCCAGAAATGGCAATGACCTTCGACCGACGTAATCGGACGACCTGCACAAAGCAATCGTGGTCCCGGAATTTCCCCTCGAGCGATCCGATCTCGTAGTTCGAGTTCAAGCCAATTTCCGCCACCGAGATCTCGCGCGCATGTGATGCCGGCCTTGAGCATGTCTTGTGCTCGACCTGGCATCTTCTTCCGAATGTCATCGTCAGTCTGCGCGAGTTGTTTGCCGACATCAAGAATCGCCGGATCTAACACCATGTGGACATGGCTGTCGATTAACCCGGGAACGATCGTTAACCCCGAGCAGTCCCTCGCCTGTGGGTCATCTAAGCCTAGCCCCACGATTCGCCCGCCTTCTACAGTCACAGACGTCTCTGGTCGATAGCTGTCGCCTTGTCCGTCCCATATCTGCACGCTCTTATACGTGACAGCAGACTTCATGTAGGCAAGGTCAATGTAAGCTGACCACTCGAGAAACTAATGCCGGTTCTGTAATTAGGCGATCTAAAAGACCAACCGACCCAAGCTTTCGGCAACGCAACAAGGTTTTTCTTGACCTTCGACCTCGACAACAATCTCATTCATGGTCTCGATCATGCCACCTTTGACTTCGACTCTTTTGAGTGTGCTATGTGTACGTATCTTTGCGCCGACAGGTACGGGAGATGGAAACCGTACTTTGTCAAAGCCATAGTTAATCATTAACTTCTGACCTTCGAGTCGAGGACCGGTTTCAACAACCGATCGCGGTAAGTGACCCATGATTGACAACGTCAAGTGACCATGCGCAATGGTCGTTCCGAACGGACCTGCTTTCGATCGGTCTTCATCGATGTGAATCCATTGGTGATCCATCGTTACATCTGCGAAGTTATTGATCCGATCCTGCGTCACTTCGAACCAATCGGTCGGAGCCGACGACTCGCCGATTCTAGTGGAAAGGGTGTCATATGCGTTTTGAAGATTGTCGGACACAACAAGGTCTCCTGCTAATAATTCAAGGGATATACCCTCAATCTTATCCGCGCACCTTAGTCAGGAGAAACCATGCTTCCAGCCGATTACTCAGAACGTGTTTACGCCGGCGTCGTCGGAAAAATAATCGGTGTATACCTCGGGCGACCTTTTGAAGGCTGGACTAATGAGCGTATCGAAAAGCAATTAGGTGAAATCGACTACTACGTTCACGACAAAGTCGGCGTTCCTCTGATCGTAACCGATGACGACATTTCCGGGACATTCACATTTATTCGGGCGTTGGAGGATTACGACTATGACCCTCAACTTACGCCAAAACAAATCGGGCAAACCTGGCTCAACTACCTGATCGAGGGTCGTTCAGTACTCTGGTGGGGTGGCTTAGGTAATTCGACGGAACATACCGCTTATCTTCGACTACGTGACGGCATCGACGCACCACAAAGTGGCGCAATCGAGACGAACGGCAAGGTTGTTGCGGAGCAGATCGGGGCCCAGATCTTTATTGATGGCTGGGCGATGGTGTGTCCTGGCGACCCAGAACGAGCCGCCGACTTCGCTCGACGCGCAGGCTCAGTTTCGCACGACGGCGAAGCCGTATACGGAGCACAGGTACTCGCTGCGATGGAAGCACAGGCATTTGTCGAAGATGACATTGACAAACTAATCGACGTCGGATTAGCGCAAATTCCTGCCGATAGCACGCTCGCTCGCATGATTCAGGACATACGACGTTGGCATTCTGAAAGTCCAAGTGACTGGCGATACACGTTTAGAAAAATCCAGGAGAACTACGGGTACGACAAATACGGTGGCAACTGCCACATCATGCCAAACCATGGTCTGATCATCATGGCTCTACTCCACAGTGACGGCGACTTCAGTGAATCAATGAAGATCGTGAACACTGCAGGTTGGGACACGGACTGCAACTCCGGAAATCTAGGTTGTCTGATGGGGATTCGTAACGGTCTCGAAGGTATTGACGCAAATACCGACTGGCGTACGCCCTTCGCGGATATCTGTTATCTTCCGACCGCAGACGCGAGCGGCGGCGTTTCCGATGCAGTGGCTCAAGCTGAACGAATCATTCAAATCGGTAGCGAATTGAACGGCGCGACCTTTACCAAACCGAAGAATGGCGCACGGTACCACTTTTCGTACCCAGGGTCTCTACAGGGATTCCGTGGAACGCACTGTGAAGTTACAAACCATGCGAATGAAGACGGGGCGCGTAGCCTGGCAATTCACGTTGATCCACTGCGATCTAAAGACAAGGCGTTCGCGCTCACAAATACCTTTATTGAGTCACTGGAAACCGCGAAGTACTTTGAACGTCGAGGCTACGGGTTGATGACGAGTCCGAATCTAAATCCTGGTCAAGTTCTCAAAACCCAGTTGACCCTAAATGAAGACGCGTCGTCCAGCGCAGAAGTATCACTGTGCGTGGGTGTCTTCAACGAAGAAGATCAGACGGTCATGCTCCACGGACCGAGTATTCAGCTAAATCCCGGCGAAACACAAACGCTAACTTGGCAGGTTCCATTAACGGACGGGTACCCCATCTCAAGCACAGGAATCGAAATAAGCGCTGCTTCATCAGACTCGACGATATTAATGGATCACTTTGATTGGGAAGGTGTCCCAGAGCTTGAGTTAAGCCGGAAGAAAGGCACGATGTGGGGTCGTGCTTGGGTTAACGCCGTCGACACCTACCATCCTTTCTATCCTGAGAGTTATCGACTTATTCACAATAAAGGCACCGGTCTACTCTTATACGGAAGCCGAGACTGGTCGGATTATGTCGTTGAAGCGGACGTAACGCCTCACCTCGCAAAACGCGCTGGAATCGCTGCACGTACGCAGGGATTACGAAGGTACTATGGACTGCTGTTGACCGAGCAGAACCAAGTCCAGCTCGTGAAGGAATTGGACGGCACGCGTACCCTTGATGAAACGGAATTTGATGTAACACTCGGTGAAACGTACCAACTACGACTCGTCGTTCACGGCGAGACGATTGAAGGTTTTGTAAACGGGGAAAAAGTGGTCACCGCAAGTGACGCTTCACTCGCGCAAGGCGGTATTGCACTTGTGATAGATGAAGGTCGCACCGCAACCCAAAAAGTTTCTATTTCAAGCAGATAGAAGCAACTATTAGACCAGTCCGGTCTCTACTTTCATTGCTTGGCAAAACGCGAGTGTCGCTTCGTGAAGATCTCGTCGACGATCTTCGCCATGACTCTCTGTGAAGCAAAAGGATAGACGTAACTGATCGAATCCTGCGTTCGGTGACCGCTCGAGAAAGTCGTTCGGATAGAAGCCGTACATAGGCACGACTACCACGCCGTAGCGTTCTACCAATGCGTTCGTGAATTCGTCGTCTACACGAATGTCTGCTTGCTTGATGGTGAATGCACTGAAGAATCCAGCATCGGGCCGCGTCCAATCAAAGTGTTCTCGGTACTCACCAAGCTCAGACTCGAGCCCGCTAAGCACGATTTCGCGGTTCTCGCGATAGACCTCAAGTTTCTCTTCCGCGAGCGGCCACAACGAAGACCGTAATGAACCATCCTCCAAGCGCAATAGCGCTTCGAACGTCAATAGAGACAACGGATTGTGAAACAAGATTGAGCCACTTGATTCTGAGAGCAGCAGTTCTGTAAGCGCTACATCGTTCCCATTTTCGACGCTCACCATGGCTTCTGAGTACACGAATCCCACACGAGGTCCGGGCAATCCAATCTTTGAACCCGTAAAAAGGTGCACTGATCGTTGCGGATCAAGAGCAATGAAAGGCTGACTGGCTTTCCGATCGTCGTTGTAGTTAATGTAGAGATACGGCGCATCTTCCACAATTAGGATGTTCTCCTCCTCGGCAACGCGAAGCAACTCTCGTTTGCGTTTGTTGCTAAAGGAAAATCCTGCCGGGTTATGTCCATCAGGGACCGTGTAATAAAACGGCACGATTCTGCCATCTGCCCTCGCTCGACGAATCTGCTCCCGCAGCGCATCTGGGTCCGCACCTTCGCGATCCATGGGTACGCTGTATATCTCGGCGTGCTGATTCAAAGTCGCGCGTGCGATAAATCCTGCATAGGTTGGTGCGTCCGTGATGTAACCCATCTCAACGCCTATGCGTTCGAATATTGAGCATAACAGTGCGATCCCACCGGTAGCTCCGATCGTCGGTATTAGCTGAGACGGATCTATATGGAAACCCCAGTCACCGCCGTACACACTCGCGAAGCTCTCCCTTGGTCCTATCGGACCCATCGTATCGGTATAGGCATACGCGTCTCGCAGGAATGCAGGTAATTCATCCGCATCGTTCAATCCTTCTCGTTTTGCTAAGTAGTCGAACCACGTTTCGGTTCGCTCAATGAACGACTTAGGATTAGTTACTTCTGGATGAGGATAGCCTGCGCCTAAGTGGTGGATCTTCAGTCCTCTCTGCGCAGCGATCGCGCGAAGTCCCGGGAGTGCGGAAGCCATCTTCCGCGTGACGGATTCCGGCTGTGTTTTTATTCCGGGAATATTTAGTGTCGTATTACTCATATTGTTTGATAGTAAATCCCAGACGTATTGGACACGGCTAATGGCTACTTAAATCGTAAGAGATATGCTCAGCCACACGTAAGACAGCACAAATCAACGCGCGTTCTCTTCGCATAATCCTCATTCGCAACAGTTCGGAGTCCCAACATGGTAGCAGCAATTACGACGCTGGACGAATTCGAAGAAGAGTACAACGCGGGGACTGGCGTCACCCTGCCCTCGCGAGGTTTTCGCGAGGCAAGTCTCGACAATATACGACGATTTGGTGACGGCGTCGGCGACTACAACCCGCTCTGGCGCGATGAGGAATACGCGTCCCAAAGTCGTTTTGGCGATATCACCGCTCCGCCTATGTTCATCTACGGAGCGAGTCTTGGTATCGCTGCCGCAATCAACGGCGCGATTGATGGTCGTCGCCTTTCGTCTGCTAATTTCCCAATGAACTATGCGGGCGGAGAGATCACGTTTTATAAAACGATTTGGCGTGACGACAAGATTCGCGCTCAAGAGAGCATCTTGGGTTCAACACGTAAGCACTCTGAGCGAATTGGAGATTTCCTTATCTGTACTGCGATGGTCGAGTATTTCAACCAGCGCCAAGAGCTTGTGGCAACCAAGAAAACCAATATGGCACGCTACAAGAATCTCGGCGGCGGTCGGACGATCCAATATGATCGAGAAGTCAAGACGAATGTCACGGAAACGGCTCCCGATCCGCTCGTGCATGAGCGAGTCCGTCCGGGTAAGCGCATACGTACTGGACGAGACATTGTCGAAGGTGAAGCAATAGAGACGCTTCAAAAAGGCACTTACACCGTCACGGAACTTTTTCTCTTTACACACGGGGTCGTTGGAACAGGCCGATCACCTCGCGCAGCGCTTGAAGCGGAAGAATCTCAGGATCTAGGCGGCGGAGGTCGTTACGACGAGAAACATGCGAAAGTACGTCGAAATATGCCTGGTCAGTTTGATTGGGGTCCGCAACGGGTCTGTTGGTTATGCCAAATCGCTACAGATTGGGTTGGCGACGATGGCACAGTCAAGAGTATGAATACACGCGTACGCCACCCGAATGTAGTAGGCGATACGAACACTGTATATGGCAATGTCAAACGACGCTACGAAGCTGCTGGCGAAGAGCTGGTGGACTTAAACGTATGGAACGAGAACCAATCTGGATTGCATACCGCGGAAGGCACGATAACAGTTTCGCTCGCTTCCTCATAGGAGGTTCCTAACCGTAAATGTCGTTGGTTTGCACTGTACTCGTCAAGCTAACAACATCAGTAAGAACCGATCTCCTCTTGAATACCCTGAGCAAATCTGTTAAAGTTTCAACAACTTTGGCAGAAATTAAAGGAGGTGATCGTGGAAATATCAATGGCTGAGGGCAGAACCGCTTAGGACTGTCACTCACGCATTGAAGGAGGCAGAGGCTTATCCCCTCTGCCTCTTCTTTTTGTGCCCGGCAAGTTGCATAAAATCGGGCGCGACGATAACTCCGAAGATCTAAATGAAGCTGTGCGTTGAATTCCCGAGCGTGAGTTATCGCGAAGGTCCAGAAAACGTGATTCGCCTAGCTAAGGCGATTGAGGATATTGGTTTTGACCGCCTCGAGATTTTCGACCACGTCATCATGGGCTATCCGACTGAATCTCGCGAGCCCCCAATGTACCCGTCGAAGATGCCCATCATGGAAGCACTGACGACGCTCGCTTTTATCGCTGGCAATACAGAGCGGATAGGCCTCGGTACGGAAGTGCTTGTATTACCTCAGCGACAACCCGTTCTCGTCGCAAAGCAAGTTCAAACGATCGATACCCTGTCAGGTGGAAGAATGAGACTAGGCGTCGGAGTCGGTTGGCAAGAATCCGAATACGAGATGCTTGAAGAATCTTTCTCCAATCGCGGTCGGCGCATGGATGTCGCAATCCAAGTCCTGAGGCAATGCTGGACTGACGAACTGATTTCGTATCAATTCGACCACTACTCAGCCGAAAGCATGGCGATGGAACCTAAGTCCCCGCAAGGTGCAGACCTTCCAATATGGATTGGTGGTATGAGCGACGCCGCTTTAGCGCGAGCGGGACGAATCGGTGATGGCTGGCTAGCGAACGCAATCGAAGACGAAGACGAAGCGCTACGCTCAAAAGCGCTTGTTCTATCGCATGCCGAAGCCGCTGGAAAAGATCCCGACCGCTTCGGACTACAGATGATGATGGACGTGCCACCTCGTGATGATGCGGGTCGCTTGTTTTATCGAGATCTGGATCGGGTAAAGGCGCGCGCAGAGCAAGTTGAAAGTTGGGGTTTCCAATTTGGTTCAATCAATGCGACTGCAATCTTTCAATCTGGTGCTCGTTCCGTTGACGCCATCATTGACGTTTTAGAAAGTGTGCATCGAGCATTGGCTTAGGTTTTTTAGAGGTAGTCGGTTAACAAAAGCACGAGTACAAACGAAAACGCAGGAAATAATCCCCATAGGTAAAAGAATCCGAGACTGAAATACTTCACAAAAGTTCGAATGTGACCTTGCCCATAGAAGCGACGAAATGCGAAATAGGTGTGAACCATCAGCGCGATAAATACGAATCGGTCAAATAAATCCCACGCCTGAGTCCACCACGTTTTATCGACGGGATTGGCTTGCCCGGGCGTTAGCAGTACGACCGATAGGACAATGAACGAAAAGGCATGCACATGGATCGCGAAGACAAGATGGTGAATAAATCGCTTCCCTCGCTTTCCGAAAAACACCATGAGCAGAACCGCATACCAAGGCAATAAGACGACCATCATCAAAGGTAGGTTGTCAATCAGCTCGCTCAACAGTAATTGCGGTGAATGATTCAAATCTACCGCGACATTCGCCAACACACGCTGAGCCCATTGCGGCATGCCAGGGCTCGCATTCAGGAGCTGCGCAATCCCTCTGACGAGCGTAGATCGTGCAGGTTCGTCAGTTGCTAGAAGTAGATCATTGAGTTTTCGTATGCGGTCGCCTTCAAGGTGACTACGCAAAATTTCTAATCCCGCAGCGATCTCGGCCGCTGTTTGTTCCTGCGATTCTGAATCGATCTCCATCGATACGCGAATGCGTTCCGGCAGCCGCGTTTGTTCAGTTTCGTCGACGTCTACACGTTCATTAGTCCTTATCGGTCTGTCCGCCGGTGACGGCAGTGTTACGCCAAATAAGAAGAACCAAAAAATCGTTGTGAAAATGAACAGGCGAAATGGGTTAACAAAGTTTGCGCGTCGATTCTCCGCGAAAGCAAGTGAAAGTTGTCCGGGATATCGAACGATGCTCCTTAATGACCGAATGACTCGACCGTCGAATTCGAATAACTCGCCGATGGCGTCCCTCAGAACCACCCAAAGAGACACGTTGTAGTCACGACTGTTTTGACCGCAATACCCGCAGAATGCATTCGGCCGCGCTTCGCCGCAGTTCGGGCAGATTGTGTCATTCATCTCACGAGACACTTCGTCACGATACGTCTAATAGGTAGGGTACCACGTTCGACGGTCGATCATTCTGCAACCTGTAATGCGAGTTCCAACTATCTATCCTCAGCGTAGCGAGTTAGCCGCACTGACCAACTACTACAGATTACTTCGAGCAGATGCCAAATCTATCCCACGAAACTGTTTATTCGCGCCAGCGTGTATGAACAATGCACCTTAAGCGGCGTAATCGGAACACGCGCTTCACATTGACACACGCTAGTGGCACATTGTGACATCCATGCAGAAACAACCCTTAGATTGGTTAGCGAGAGCGGAATCACTCGACGAGCTAGTCCGCTCGCACGCGGCGGAAGCGGAGCGTATCCGCCACCTTCCTAAAGCAGTAGCGACCGCTTTTGCAGCAAATCAGCTCTACCGACTTGGCGCACCCACCTCGATTGGGGGAGCAGACGCGGATCCTAGCACTCAAATGCAGGTGATAGAAGCCGTTTCTCGATCAGACGGCAGCGCAGGCTGGAACTTGATGATCGGCATCGAAACATTTGCGCTAGTCGGACCTTCAATGGCTACATGTGCAGAAGTCGTTGAAGACCCTGACGTGATCATGGCGAGTTCAACAGCCGCTGTCGGAGAAGCGCGTCGTTGTGAAGAAGGTTGGCTGATCAACGGTCAGTGGCAATTCGCAAGTGGTGTTCATAACGCACACGTCTTCGGGGCAACCGTAAGAAAGCTTGATGAGCACGACGAATCAGACGAAGTACGTTACTATGCGATCTTGTCAAAAGGCTGTTATGAAATTGTCGACACGTGGCACGTTTCTGGCTTGCGTGGATCGGGTTCACACGACGTGCGTGTCGAGAATCAGGTTGTCGCAGACACCCACGTCGTGGCTACTCTCGGTCACGGAGACATGCCCTCAAACCAATTGTCGATCCCTCTCAATGTACGACTAACCTTCAACAAAATCGCCGTCGCACTAGGCATCGCACGTAGAGCGATCGATTCGTTTCTCGAATTGGCTCACGGCAAGACGCCGCGATTTGCTAATCGTAAACTCAAGGATCGACCCTTCGCACAACGGCAACTCGCGAAAGCCGAGGCGCGCTTGAGAAGTCACCGTGCAGCAGTCTACGAGCATACGGAGCATGTCACGCAAATCTGCTATCAAGGTGATCAACTAAGCGACAAAGATATTGCGATAGCACACCTTCTCGCGAGCGACGCGACAACGGGCTGTGTGTATGTCGTCGAGTCGCTTCTTGAAGCAGCTGGGACAACCGCGAACTTTCTAGGTCATCCCCTTGAGAAGCTCGCAAGAGATATACGCGTTATCCGTCAACACACGACCGTCTCACCTCAGCACATTGACCACATCGGTCAAGCACTAATCGGTAATGGACTACACGGATTCCTGAGAGGCGTTTGAAACGGTATTAAGGAACTACGGCTCCCTTGCCTAGTTGTTCCTCAAGCCAAGTTTTGAGCGGTACGTCCTCGTCGGTAGGGGATGTAAAGCCAAATCCGCCGTTCGAGCTTGCTCCAAGGAGCTGTTTTCGAACTGGGTCAGCGTCCGCCATGTAATGTGCGACGGTCATATTGTCGCGTGGTTTTAACCAACGGTAGCTGTAGCCGTAAAACAATGCCTTTCGCGTGACGTTCGACGTATTCCGACCGGCGGCGTGCCATAGGCGTCGATCGAAGAACACCGCATCGCCAGGTTTAGTGCGGATTGGAGATGCGTTGGGTGGGTCAGCTTGAGGATCGCCGGGCATCGACAAGTCGTTATTCAGGTGGCTGCCAGGCAACACGTGGAAGTTACCCCGATCGCTATGACTCGTATCGGTTAGGAAAAATCCCACTTTCAACGAAATTCGAGGTCTCGGAACAGATTCGATGTCGAGGTTTATTCGACCGCTGTCTTGGTGCCACCCTAATCTGCGCTTATCTCTCCAGTTTGCTTCAGGAAGCGGCGGTGTGATGATGATATGGGAGTGATATAGCTGGATATGCCACCCCAGAATGTCAACAACCTTCATAAACGTTTTTGGCCAATCGATCAAAGGTAAGAATCTGTCGTCCTTACCCATGAAATCAAGCACGTTTAGTGCATGGTGTTCTTTTAGCCCGCGTGCCTCATATTTCGGTCTCTCTTCGATTTCGAGTCTGTCTGCGGCATCCAACAGTGATTCGACAGTTTCGGAATCCAGCGCGTTCGGGACAACGAAGTAGCCATTCCGGTCAAACGAATCCCGTTCCTCATCCGTAAGGCGGTGGTCAAGATGAGACTGGTCCATGAAACCCTAATTTCCGATCAAAGTTATGCAGCCGCTGCCCACGTAATCGCGTTCGCAACGATCTGTTTGAAGTGAACGTCTTCCCACACACCGCGGAATGTTTTAGGTGTGCTTCCTCCTTCCGCGACTGAGTCATCAACAAATGGCTGACTGTTGTTCTCTGGTGCATGCGTATGACCGAGTGCAATGTAAATGACTGATCCGTCACCCACACGTCTCTCAGTTCCAAGTATTCGTGTCTTACCGTCCTCTTGTATCGACGTGTCCTGATCGTAGACGAATCCAAATCCTGGTGGCGACGGATCTTTTGGAAGTTCAGTCGTCAAGAGAGGACTACTATCAGGCATCGGTTCGATTAGATAGAGTTCATCCGCAACCTCAAATTCTGGAGGTAAACCGTCAAAAATCGGATGGTCTTTAGATTGCACTTGGATCTTGAAGCGACGTATCGGCGGATGATTTAGAAAGTATGCGCCAAGCAACTCGTGATGCGGCAACCGCACCATGTGTCGCCGACGACTATCCGATTCAACTCGCACGGCTTTACCTCCGCTTGTGCCGTGCAACGCAAACCAACGTCCACCATCTCGCATCCACTTGTCGAGCGCGTCGCACTGGTCCGGATCTGGATACGGTCCCGCAACGTAACTCACGAGTAAATCCGTTCCCGCTAGTCGGTCGCCAATGTCATCGAAACTGTTTGAGACAGTTGTCTGACATCCCGCCTGATATAGCGCTTCCAACAATTTCAACCTAACGAAATCCATGTCATGTCCAGCATTTGTCCCGAGTGGAAAACCACCCGTGATCAAGTGAGCCTGTCTTGTCATCAAAAGCTGCCTCATTCGTTTGGTTGCATGGCAGTTTATACGCAACTGCACGCACACGTTTAAGCGCTCAGTTACGATCCAGACTTCGACACATCAGTTCGCATAATGAGACACATGAGCTCAAATCCACGTGTATTAGTCACGAATGACGACGGTATTGACCATCCCGGACTGCATGCTCTCGCGATCGAGATTGAACAATCAGGATATGACGTTACGGTTGTAGCGCCTGACCACAACGCCTCAGGACTCAGCGCGGCACTTGGCACCATCACCTCGCGAATACCAATCGCATTACAGCAACCAGCGATTGAGGGCTTTCGCGGGCGCGCATATAGTTTAAAAGCGCCACCGGCGACGTGCGTGTTGATCGCACAACTTGGCGCTTTTGGCGGCGATTTCGATGTGGTCGTCTCAGGGATAAACGACGGCTTCAACACAGGCCGTTCAGTTATTCACAGTGGTACGGTCGGTGCAGTATTGGCAGCACAAAACTTCGGGATGCGTGGTTTAGCAGTCAGCACATCAAATACAGACCCGATATTCTGGCGAACGGCGGCGCACTATGCGGTACTTCTCCTTTCAGCGCTGGAGAACGCCTCTCCAAGATGCGCTGTCAATTTAAACGTCCCTAGCCTACCAATGGATCAGATAAAAGGCGTTCGATGGGGAGGCTTGGCACCATTCAACAACATCCGAAGTTCGATTGGGAAGCAAACCGAAACGCATATCGTTCTCAAAATGGTCCCACCGCCGAACCCACCTGAAGCCGATACAGATTTAGGATTGGCGATCAACGGTTTCGCTTCAATAACCTCAGTACACGCGGGTAGCGAAGTCTGGTCAGACATCGTGCATCCAAATGACGCATTCGACCCGAGGCAACCAATTCCGGCAGTGACCGCAGGCGACGAACTACGTCCGGCGCGAACTTATTTAAGCTAGGTTATCGACCGGTCAAGACCAAGACGGTTTCTGATCGATTAATTCTCGCAGGACCTTAGGTTAATTGCGCAGAGATTTCCCGGAGCTCTTTTCTAACCTCTCCTAACTCACCAATGAGTTCTTTAATCTGAATTGGGGTTAGAGTAATTTGTTCAGTAGCAGACGACAACTCGGCTTCTGAAGACGATGCATTCGGGCTTGAGTCCTCCGCTATTGAGCCATCTTGCTGACTCTCTCTGTTTACTCGTTGTTCTTGTATTCGCTCGATTGTCTCAATGTCGGCAGCAGTATAGTGACGACGATTGTTTATACGACGCACATTACGAAGTTCGTCAAATTGTTCTTCCCAATTACGTAAAGTCGACTCGTTTACGCCCGTAAGCTTGGCGACTTCGGAGATTTGATAGTAGACCTTACGAGCGCTAGGTCTACGGTTCGCTTTGTCGTCCACGAGAATCTACAAGATTCCGTAATTTGCGGCTAGGCCTGAATGTCACAACACGCCGGGCCGAAACCTCAACCTCTTCTCCAGTTTTTGGATTTCGACCCGGACGTGCCTTTTTTGAGCGTAAATTAAACGTTGCGAACTTCTGTATTTTTACGCTTTCACCTTGTATTAGGGACTGCTTAATAGTATCAAAAAAACTCAAGACTAAGTCATTGCAGAGACTATTACTCAACCCGATTCGTTCACCAATTACTCGCGCGAGAGTCGCGCGAGTTACTTTATCTCGCAACGGTGCTATTGAATCGTCTCCGAGCTCGTAACTCTCACGCGTGCCATGGTCAGCAGCATTCGCGGCCTCGTTGGCGTGGTCTGAGTCTGCCACAACGCTGCTTCAACTTATTGAATTATTTAGACTTTATAGTAATTTCGTCGAGTATGTCAACGTTGTATGACACCAAACTCGGCAGCTAGCGTTGCGAGTAGCGAGTCCATGCGCTTCACGACGGTCGCGTCTGTTAACGTCGTCTTTCTATCCTGCAGAATTAAGCCTAAACCAACGCTTTTTTTATTTGCTCCTACCTTATCGCCTTGATACACGTCGAAGACTGTCAGTTCGGAGAGCAAATCGGTCAGTTCGTTACGAATAACAGCGCAAAGATCTTGTACGCGCACACTTTCGTCAACGAGTAGTGCGAGATCACGACGCACGTAAGGAAACGGAGCGACGTACTCTGCTAGTCGTGCATCAACTTGTGTGAACGGCTCGGCGTCCAACTCGAAAACGAAGGATTCTTCTGGCAGTTCCATCGCCATTGAGATCTCCGGATGAACTTTGCCGAAATCTCCAACTTCGCCTGCTTCCGTGACGATACGCGCTGCCTGACCAGGATGTAGATACGCTTTCTTCGATCGCTCGTAACTAACGTCCGTGCCAAGAAGCGACAGTACCCGTTCAAGGTCGCCTTTAAAGTCGAAAAAGTCGATGTCACGCTGCGGGTCCGTCCAACCTTCGGGTTGACTCGAGCCGAATGCGATTCCAGCAAGTCTGTCTTCTTGAACCGTGTGCCCACCCTCGATGGTGAAGCACTTCCCATGCTCAAACAGGCGCACTGTCTCCTGTTGGCGAGACAGGTTGTGACGTGCGCTTGCAATCAATCCCGGAATAAGAGATTTGCGCATAGATGCGTATTGAGATGCGATCGGATTCTCAACTTGAGGCGCTTGGAATTCCGGAACAAATCGATCGTTCAAGTCCTTTTCAATAAAACTGTAGTTGATGACTTCGTAGTAACCTAATTCCGCTACTCGACTTCGAGATGTCAACGACGTAGAAACTCTATCGAGCTCGACATCAAAAGACAACGAAGCGTTCGGGTGCGAAGCGCCAATCTGGTTGTAGCCATGCACGCGACAAACTTCCTCCACCAAGTCCTCTTCGATTGCCAGGTCAAAGCGATACGTGGGCACACCTACGTGCCAACTTACGTCATCGGATTTGACCTCGAATCCGAGTCGAGCAAATACATCCTCCACCTCTTCATCAGGAATTCGTTCCCCGACCAACATCGCCAATCGCTCCTTCCGCAACGTGATCCGACGATCAGCAGGAATATGCTCTAAAGATTCGGCGACCGTGACCGGACCTGGTTCACCGCCAACGATTTCACAGAGTAGATGGGTCGCTCGTTCAATTGCCTCGTGCTGCAATCCGAAATCGACTCCGCGTTCGTAGCGCAATGAAGCATCGGTTTGGAGACCATACAAACGTGGTGTCCCTGTAATCGCGCTTGGGGAAAAGTACGCACACTCGAGAAACACATCTCGTGTATCGTTTTGAATTCCGCTACGTTCCCCACCCATTACGCCAGCAATCGCAAGCGGCGTGTCACCATCGGTGATCAGAAGAGTTCCTGGGTCAAACTCGATCTCAGTACCGTCTAGTAGCGTGAGTTTCTCTCCGACCTTCGCATCCCGAACGACGATTCCGTTTCGCGTGTTGGCTAAGTCAAACGCATGCAGTGGCTGACCGAGTTCCAGCATGACATAGTTTGTTACGTCAACGATCGGATCGATCGGTCGCAAACCGCACCCGATTAGCCGCTGTACCATCCAATCAGGCGACGAAGCACTCGAATCAATGTTGGCAATAACCCGACCAAGGTAGCGTGGACAACTTACTGGATTGGCTAACTCGATCGGTAGCTCCCGAGTATTCCGCGAAGGTATGTTCTCGATCTTCGTTTCTTCAACCGGCAATCGATTAACCACGCCGAGCTCTCGTGCGATTCCGCGAAGCGAGAGACAATCACCGCGATTCGGCGTGAGGTCGATGTCGATCGTAATGTCGTCGAGACTCAGGGCATCCTTGATATCAACACCAAGCGGAAGATGCTCCGGTAAATCCAAAATCCCACTTGTGTCGCAATCGATCCCTAACTCTGCGCCGCTGCACAGCATGCCATCGGAATCCACGCCATAGATACGAGCTTTCTTCACCCGATCTTTTTCGTTCAATGTTGCGCCGTCACGGGCATAAGCTGATTTCATGCCAACTCGAACGTTTGGCGCACCACAGATAACCTGAACTTGCTCAGTGCCAATGTCCACTACGCAATTCTTCACAGATTTTCCATCTACATTGCTTACGTTCTCGATCGACTTAATCTCCGCAACCGTAACGCCCGACAAATGTTGATAGGTCGGTGCATATCCGTCGACTTCAAGTCCAAGATTGGTCAATTGGTCACACAGTTCGACTGTATCCACACTTGGATCGATCCAGCTACGCAACCACTTTTCACTGATCTTCATTACGGATCACGCCAGCTGCTGTAGAAAGCGAATGTCGTTCTCGAACAACATACGTAGATCATCAATACCGTACTTGAGCATGGTCATGCGATCAGCACCGAATCCGAACGCAAAACCGGAATACACCTCAGTGTCGATTCCGCACCCCTTCAGCACGTTCGGGTGCACCATGCCACAGCCCATGATTTCAGTCCAACCCTTGGCGCCCATGATGTCGACTTCTGCGGAAGGCTCCGTAAAGGGGAAGTAAGACGGTCGGAATCGAACTTCGACTTCACGTTCGAAATACTCGTTTAAGAAACCTAATACAGTACCTTTTAGATCCGCGAAAGAAATCCCGCGATCGACGACGAGTCCTTCGACCTGATGGAACATCGGCGTGTGCGTCCGGTCCAGGTCCTTCCTGTAAACGCGTCCTGGACAGATGATGCGGATCGGCGGCGCCATCTTCTGCATCACTCGCACTTGTACAGGCGATGTATGCGTGCGCAACAATGAACCATCAGTGAGATAGAACGTGTCATGCATCGCCCGCGCTGGATGATTAGCTGGGATGTTGAGGGCTTCGAAGTTGTGATAGTCGTCTTCAATTTCCGGACCAACCGCAATTCGATACCCCGCGGCGACAAATATGCCTTCGATCCTAGTTATCGTTTGATTGACTGGATGATGACCGCCTGGGTGTCGCTGTCGGCCCGGCAATGTAACATCGATTTCTTCTGTGAGATTACTAGACCGCGCGGACCGCAGAAGAACTCCGTTTTGCTCATCAAGCGCGGTTTCTATCGCTTTCTTGACTGCGTTGATGGAAGCGCCCGCGGTTGGGCGTTCGTCCTTCGGCAGAGTGCTGATGGACTTCAAGCGCTGGGTAATTTGCCCGTTACGACCCAGATATGCGACCCTTAATTCCTCAAGCGAGCGCTCAGTCTCGGCTGCGGCGATCCGCTCCAACGCATCGACACGCAACGTATCAAGCTCAGTTGCCAAAATCTACTCTAGCGGAAGTAAGGACTACGGAATTCATGCAACGCTCGATAGCGCACACGATTTAGGTTTTAAGCAGCAATTGCCTGCTTAGCGCGTTCAACTACAGCTGCAAACGAATCTGTCTCGCTGACGGCAAGATGAGCAAGCACCTTTCGATCGAGTTGTATGGACGCTTTCTTAAGTCCGTTCATAAACTGGCTATAGGATAAGCCGTGTTCGCGTGCCGCCGCGTTGATCCGAACAATCCAAAGTGACCTGAACTGACGTTTACGTTGGCGACGGTCCCGATAGGCGTACTGACCTGCTTTGATTACCGCTTGCTTGGCGACCTTAAACGTACGGCTCCGGGCGCCGTAGTAGCCTTTCGCCTGCTTAAGAATCTTCTTACGTCGAGCGCGTGAGGCGACGCTCTTGTTTACTCGTGCCATGTAGTCGTCATTTGTCTAAAGGTAAGAGCCGATCAAGCTTAGGCGAGTCCGCAGATGAGACATCCTTGAATCCTCGCAAGGCGCGTCGCCTGCGGTTCGACTTTTTCATGTTCATGTGGTTCTTGCCCATGCGATGGTGCTTGTAACCACTTGAGGTGCGCTTAAATCGCTTCGCTGCACCTTTGTGCGTCTTGAGTTTTGGCATTTGGCTCTGAAGTTAGTTAAACGAGTGGAGCTTTTAGCTGACGCCTTTCTGGCGTTTCTTAGGCGCCAAGACCATCGTGATCTGCTGACCTTCCATCTTGGGCGGGTATTCGACCGTCGCCCAGTCGTTAAGGTCCTCGGTCACTCGACTCATTAGATCCATACCAATTTCGGGGTGGGTCATTTCCCTTCCTCGAAATCGCAAGCTCACTTTAACTTTATCGCCCTCATCAAGGAAATGCATCAGCCTACCTAACTTAATGTTGTAGTCACCCGTGTCGGTATTTGGCCGAAACTTCTGTTCCTTGATCTGCGTACGCTTCTGTTTCTTGCGTTGCGCTGCTTTGTTCTTCTTTTGGTCAAAGACATGCTTTCCGTAGTCAAGAATCTTGCATACAGGAGGATGTGAATCCGGTGCTATCAGCACCAGATCAAGTCCTTCACTACGAGCTTCGGCTAATGCCTTACTCCTAGGCACAATGCCAACCTGTCTTCCGTCTGACCCAACCAAGCGAACTTGGAGTGCCTTGATGTCTTCATTTAATAACGCGCGTGGCGCTCGTGACGATTGACTCGCCACGTTAAGAGCGAACCTCGGATCTCTTGTTAATCAGCAATTCTCCATTGAGACGATTTTGAGAAGCGCATAGCCCAATGCGATGCATTGAAAAACACAATGCGCTTTTCAGGGTGCGAAATTTTACAGATACATTGACTCGTTAGTCGAGTAGAACAGAGCCTACCGTTTCTTACCCTGTCATAGCGAAGTCGCTGGTAGTCATAATTTACGGTGTGGGCGTATAGCTCAGCGGTAGAGCGCTACGTTGACATCGTAGAGGTCCCTAGTTCGATCCTTGGTACGCCCACCATTTATTTGCCTTCGACAAACGCCTCTACTTTAAGTGCTTCGATCTCATCGCGAAGTGCGGCCGCTTCCTCAAATTCGAGCTGCGCGGCGTGTTCGAGCATTTCTTTCTCCAGCTTCTCAAGCAATCGCCCAAGTTCTACTGCGGAGGTGACGTTTGAGCGAGGACTCTTCTGGTCCAGACGCTCTCGACGTTTCCGACGTGATTCACCTGGTTTGCTTGCTTGTCCCGTCTCAAGGATATCTGCGACGTCCTTTTCCACCGACTTAGGCGTGATTCCGTGCGCTTTGTTGAAGTGAATCTGCTTCGACCGACGTCTATCTGTCTCGTCAATCGCACGCCGCATCGATCCTGTTATCTGGTCGCCGTACAGAACCGCCGTACCACGAATATTTCGCGCCGCCCGACCGATCGTCTGAATCAGCGACCGATCACTGCGGAGAAATCCTTCTTTGTCCGCGTCGAGAATGGCAACCAGCGATACTTCAGGCATATCGAGCCCTTCTCGTAATAGATTGATTCCGACGAGAACGTCAAATTCGCCTAAGCGGAGATCACGGATGATTTCCATGCGCTCAACCGTATTGATATCTGAATGGAGATATCGGACCCGTATACCGTTTTCGTTCAGATAGTCCGTCAAATCTTCGGACATTGCCTTCGTCAAAGTCGTGACGAGTACGCGTTCTTGATTGGCAACCGTTAAGTGAATCGCTTCGAGTAAGTCGTCCACCTGTGAAATGGCTGGTCTTACGTCGATCTTCGGATCAACAAGCCCGGTTGGTCGCACAACCTGTTCAACCGTTTGCTTGGATTGCCGCGCTTCGTAATCACTCGGAGTAGCGGATACGAACACCATCTGTGGCGCGAGCTCCTCCCATTCCTCAAATCGTAATGGCCGATTGTCGAGTGCAGACGGTAAGCGGAAACCGTATTCAACTAGAGTTTCCTTGCGGGAACGGTCGCCACGATACATCGCGCCGATCTGAGGTACGGATACATGTGATTCGTCGATGAACAACATTGCATCGCTAGGTAAGTACTCAAATAATGTTGGCGGTGCTTCGCCTTCGCGTCGGCCTGAAAGATACCGCGAATAGTTCTCGATTCCGTTACAGTAACCGAGCTCTCTGATCATTTCGAGATCGAACCTTGTACGTTGCTCAATCCGCTGCGCTTCAATTAACAGCTCGTTCTCGCGGAAGTAATCGCGGCGTCGAACCATTTCCTCTTCAATATCACCGACTACGTTCTCAATCGTCTCCGCTGGAGTGACATAGTGCGTCTTTGGAAACACCGTGAAGCGAGCTACGTTTTCACTCACGTGACCCGATAGCGGGTCGAACACTTTGATTGAGTCGATGACATCATCAAACAACTCAACGCGGATTGCGTCTCGTTCTGACTCCGCCGGATAAATGTCGATAACGTCGCCGAGTACACGATAAGTACCACGCGTGAACGCCGCTTGATTACGTGTGTACTGAAGTTCCGCAAGGCGGTCGATGATTACGCGTTGATCGATTCGATCTCCTCGATCTAGATGAAGGATCATCTCGTGATACGACGTCGGATCCCCCAATCCGTAGATCGCGGAAACGGAAGCAACGATGACGGTATCTTTGCGCTGAAGCAGAGCTTTCGTAGCTGAAAGGCGCATCTGCTCGATGTGTGCATTGACCGTCGCTTCTTTCTCGATATACGTGTCAGATACCGGTACGTACGCCTCGGGTTGGTAGTAGTCGTAATACGAAACGAAGTACTCAACGGCATTTTTCGGGAAAAACTCCTTGAATTCACCGTAGAGTTGTGCGGCGAGCGTTTTATTTGGCGCCATCACGATCGTTGGGCGTTGTAGCTCTTGAATGACATTTGCCATCGTGAAGGTCTTTCCGGAACCCGTGACACCAAGCAACGTTTGATGGCTCATTCCACCATTGATACCATCAACTAACTCGCTGATAGCCTCGGGCTGGTCTCCAGCCGGCGCGAAATCCGTCGTTAGTTCGAATACGAACTCACTTCTGCTCGGTCGCGTTGCGCATGGAGGACTAGATGATTCGTGTATCGTGCCTTCCCCAGTATCGATCACGTAAGAGTCGTTTGTATAGCTTCCCAGTCGGGAGTCGTGGCATCTCGTCGATGAAATCGATCGTTCGTGGAACCATGTAATTCGCGAGCTTCTCTCGCGCGAATTCGATCAACTCGTCCTTGAGGTCGTCACTTTCATCGACGGCTTCGACGACTTGTATGACTGCCTTCACCTCTTCTCCGAAGTCTTCATTCGGAACTCCGAACACAGCTACATCCATAACTGTCGGATGAAGAATAAGCGCGTTTTCAATTTCTTGCGGGTAGATATTTACCCCTCCCGAGACAATCATGAAGGATTTTCGGTCGGTTAGGTATAGGTATCCGTCCTCATCGAGATAACCCACATCTCCCAATGCACTCCAATTCGGATGATCGGGGTGGCGTGCTTCGCGAGTTTTCTCTGGCGCATTGTGGTACGAATACGTCATTCGTTCCTGTTCAAAGTACACGATCCCGGCTTCACCAGTCGGTAGCTCAATCCCATCTTCATCACAGATGTGGATTTCACCGGACGCGGCTTTGCCTACAGAACCCGGATGTTCGAGCCAATCCTCACTACCAATTCGAGTCGACCCGTTCCCTTCCGTTCCGGCGTAGTACTCCTCGATAATCGGTCCCCACCATTCGATCATGCGTCGTTTGACATCCATTGGACACGGCGCAGCTGCGTGAATCGCAACTGCGTGTGACGAAAGGTCGTGGCGCATACGCTCTTCATCGGTCAGTTTGAGCATCCGTACGAACATTGTTGGTACCCATTGACTATGCGTGACGCCAAATTGCTCAATGCATCGCAACGCATCAAGCGCATCAAAACGAGGCATCACGACAACGGTGCCCCCTTGCCGCTGAATATTGGTCGTGAAGGCGAACGGAGCGGAGTGGTACAGCGGAGCTGGTGATAGGTAAATCGTGTCTTTATCGAATCCGTATGGACCCGACGGCGCTCCGTCAGGATCAGGCAACTGCGTAAGTTGCAATTCTGGCAATGGACGGACGATGCCTTTCGGTCGACCTGTGGTACCAGAACTGTAGAGCATCGCGCCGCCAATCCATTGTTCTGAAAGCGGCGTGTCAGGCATTGACTCAATCGCGGCTTCGTAGCTTTCCCAACCATTAATTTCGCCACCAACCATCAGTCGATTTTCACAACCTGGAATCAAAGGGGCGAGTGCTTCCGCGACTTCAGACATCTGAGTTGTCGAAACCAGTGATTTCGATGTGCTATCCTCGACGATATAGGCGACTTCCTCGGCCGTGAGGTAGCGGTTTATCGTCGTTATGTACAGACCCGATCGAAGCGCAGCCCACACGACCTCGAAAAAGCTTAAATCGTTCTCCATAAATACAGCGACGTGATCACCACGTCGCAGGCCTCGCTCATACAACAATTGCGAGTATTGGTTCGAACGCGCGTCTAGCTGAGCATACGTAATTTCTTCGTGTGTAGACGTTAATATCGCTGCGACTTTATCAGGGTAACTTGCTGCCCAATAGCCAAGGTGCATCCATATTCCCTAGTTGCCTTGAATACGAATAGCATAAGCAAGCCCCTAAAGCGAAAATATCGCACCGATGTGATCACGTTATAGAGACGTTACGCTACAGTCCGGTGCGTCACGACGTTTTCACGAGAGACATCCTGTCAGGAACGGAGATTGAGTCATCGAGCGTTTATTTGAAGACTTGCTTGTCATCGATGCCGCAACTTTTCTAGCTGGGCCAGGCGCTGCAACCGTACTCGGTGACTTCGGCGCAACGGTTATCAAAATCGAGCCGCCCAATGGCGACCGCTATCGCACGCTCAAAGGTGCATACGATGTCGATTACAACTGGTTACTCACATCTCGAAACAAAAAGAGCATCGCGATTGACTTAAAACGCGAAGAAGGAGTCCGGCTTGTTCACGAGCTTGTCGAGAGCGCAGACATCTTCGTGACTAATTTCATCGGCGACCACATCGTACGCTATCAATACGAATATGAACGTCTCTCGGCGATCAACCCTCGCCTGATCTACGCTCACGTTACAGGTTTTGGTACGAAAGGTCCCGATGTAACGCGACGCTCATTTGATGCGACGGCGTGGTGGGCTAGATCTGGACTTATGGAATTCGTACGCGATAAGGACGTTAAACCAGTAACGTCAGCACCCGGGATGGGTGACCATGCGACTTCAATGTCCCTATTCAGCGCAATTGCGTGTGCACTCTACAAGCGTGAACGAACAGGCGAAGGCGCGTACGTATCAACCTCGCTACTGGCAAATGGCGTTTGGTCGAATGGGATGGCTTTACAGGGCGTCATCGCCGGGATGGACATCGGCGCAAGAAAACAGGCAACAGGTTTACGCAACCCGTTTAGTTCAGTTTATGAGACAAAAGACAACGCGTTTGTGTTGTTTTCGATTGTGAATGCAACGAGAGAATGGCCGTTGGTCGCGCGTGCCTTGGATCGCGAAGAGTGGTTGGACGATCCAAGATTCAGCTCACTAAGCGAACTCATCGCTCACCGTTACGAACTGATTGACATGGCGCAAGAACGTATTCGCGAACTTACTCTCGAGGAACTATTACCGAAACTGGTCGAACACGAGATAACGCACAGCCACGTTAAACCTATGTCTGAGGTCGTTAATGACCAGCAAGTACTGGAGAATGACATCGTGGTGAGTGCGGAACCCGAGAGTCACGATTACCCGTACACGGTTATGTCGCCTATCGCAATTGCGGAAGAAGAGAAGGTTAAGCCTCGTCGCGCACCTGAGGTCGGCGCGGACAGCATTGAAGTCTTATCAACTCATTTGGGTCGTTCGCAGGACCAGATCGACACCTTAATTGACAACCGCGTGGTCTTCACCGAGCAACAACCCTTCTAAGGTAAACACTAATTTCATGCAATTCGGCGTCCTACAGTTCTTCTCTTGGCCAAATCGTCGAGGCGAGTTGTCCACGGTGTATGAGCGCGCATTAGACCGAATCAGAATCATGGATCAGACAGGATTCGACGCGGTATGGCTCGCCGAACATCATTTCTCAACCTACAGCGTATGCCCGTCAGTCCATGTGATGGCAGCGCATGTTGCTGGAATTACGAAAAACTTGCGCATCGGCACCGCAGTTAGTTTGGCCGCGTTCTACCATCCACTACGATTAGCCGAGGAAGTCGCACTTCTAGATCACTTGACGCAAGGGCGTATCAATTGGGGCGCTGGTCGCGGATTCGACCGGAAAGAAATGGACGTCTTCGGCGTAGATCTCGATGACTCGCGGGAACAATTTCAGGAACACGTTGAGATCGTGTTGGAAGCATGGCAAAGCGATAAACTTAACTATGAAGGTCGATTCAATTGTTTCCGTGACGTCGAAGTGTTACCGAAACCTCTGCAACAACCCATGCCGTTCTGGGTTGCTGCGGGTTCTCCTGACGCCATGAAATGGGCAGCAGAAAAAGGCTTCGCCATACTCATGGATCCGCATGCTTCGTGTGAAGAACTTGGCGCGAAGTACCAGCTCTACCAAGATACCTTAAGAGCTCATAAACATAGCTCAAATCAAGTAACACCGATGGCTCGATTGCTAGCTATCGCTGATCACGACGAGCAAGCGGAACAAATCGCCAGGAATGGCAGCCAATGGATGTTTGGCAGCTACTTCAATCAAAATCGACGAGGCTCCCACGAAGTGCAAACCGCTGAGGATCGAATCAATGACTACGTTGCCAATACGGTAATTTGGGGTACGCCTGAGAGGGTCGCCGACCGGCTGCTTGAACTTGAAGAGACAATTTCGCTTCACTATCTTCTCGCGGCTCCGCTGAGTCACGCATCCTTCGTGAAGTTTGTTGACGAAGTAATGCCTAGATTGGCCTGAGGCACTTAATAGGAACCGATCAAATGCCAATTGACCCCGCAAAACACATTGACGAGATTAATGAAAAAGGCTTCAGCATTGCGGAGGGAATCATTGATCCGGAATTCTGCAATCGGATAAAGGGAGAAATAAGTCGTCTTGAAAACGTTGAGCCGCCTGCGATCGTGCAGAACGAATTCACCGGTTACAAGACACTTCGCTACTTCGATTTGCTAAACGAAGACGCAGTTTGGCAGCAAGTCGCCATTCACCCGCCCGTACTAGACGTTATTCGAGGTGTGTTAGGTTCAGATTGCCTACTATCCACGATGGGGACTGCGGTGATCGATCCAGGAGAAACAACTCAGAGAATCCACTGCGACGATTCACTTTACGGCATTGCACGTCCGCACAAGCACCTCGTGTGCAACACCATGTGGGCGCTCTCCGACTTCACCGAGGAGAACGGTGCAACCCGCTTAGTGCCATATAGTCACAAGCTCGATCACTACCCCGACTATCAATTAAGCCGCGGAGCACGGCAGAAAATTGATCCTACCGGTGCTGACCAAGACTTCGAGTGCATTCAGGCTGAAATGCCCGCAGGAAGTGTGTGCTTCGTCGTAGGTACCTGCTATCACGGTGGAGGCGCGAACGTCAGCGACCAGCGCCGTTGGGCACTTACGATCAACTATTGCGCTGGCTCACAACGCCAACAGGAAAACTTGATGCTGGCACATTCTCGCTCCAAACTGGCTTCGTTCCCCGCTGACCTACAGGACATCCTCGGGTTGAAGACCAGCTCGTTCGGAGTCGGTCATATCAACGCGGGTGATCCAAGAGCTATCCTCAGCCAATGTGATTGACGGGCTTCAATCCGTCGCGATTGTTGGCGGGGGAATAGGCGGTTTAACTACCGCCTTATCGCTTGCGAACGTCGGGATTCACTCTGTTGTTCTTGAACGGAATTTGAGCGAGGTTGATGTTGGAGCTGGCATCCAACTATCACCGAACGCAACACGCATATTCGACCAGCTCGGGCTTGGGAGAGACCTTGCTGAAATCGGTCGCACGCCGTCGACGATGGAATGGCTTGACGGTGAAACAGATCAACGAATTGCGAGTTTCCCGATAAGCTCATATGTCAATGCAAAGTTCGATGCGCCTTATCTTCAGCTCTATCGACCTGACCTGATCCGAACACTTGAGCGTGCGTGCTTAATTGACGAAAGAATTGAATTACGCAAAGGGGTAGCAGTCGAAGGTCTGAGACTACACGCTGATTCTGTCGTCATAGAAACGGCTACTGGTGACATCCGCGCAGATCTTTGTGTCGGTGCAGATGGAACCAATTCCACCGTCAGACGAAACTTGAGTAGCTCATTCGATTACGGTCGATTTGCCGGTTTCGCGTACCGTGCCACGATACCACTAGCTCAACTAAACAACGCATTTGCTCAAAACTTGACCAGGCTTTGGTTGAACAAGCGTTTTCACGTGGTGACGTATCCCGTAGGTGCAGAACCAGTCCTAAATTGCGTTTTTGTAGTCGAATCCGATGATGCAGATATCCCCGAAGACATGCATCGTCAGAAGTCCTCTAGAAAATCCCTGACCAAGACAATCAATTCACCGAGTGCGCTCCTAGGGACGCTGTTAGAACAGGCGTCTGAAGACTCCCTGTATCGTTGGCCGCTCTTTCAATTCCCTCCAGTCCAAGTGCATCAGCTAAACGAATACCCACTTGCACTAGTCGGTGATGCTTGGCATACCACTCTGCCCTTCGCTGGCCAAGGTGCAGCTCTCGCAATCGAGGACGCGATCACATTGGCGAGGAGTTTGTCGGAGCTTCGATTAGGCACATTTGCAAGTCGTCTATCAAGATTTGAAACCGTGCGAATCCCTCGAGTTAACCAAGTCCAGAAGATTTCGGCGCGAAACCGAACCGTCTACCATCTTGGAAATCCGGTGCTGAGAATGCTCAGGAATTGGGGAGCACAATTCGCCTACAGACGGACTACAAAGCGACTATTTGGCTACGAGAATATGTAATATAACTCATTGATAATAAAGTATTTCTAATATCTCGTTTTGTCTTGGTGTACCGCCGAGAATTCGTTCGAGCTACTAGGTCGACTCGTCGGATTGCGAAAATTAGTCGAATCTAACCCGATGACTGACTATGAACGTTCATGTGGACCTGTGTATTGTGCCAATAGGTGTTGGTGTCTCGGTGTCTCGTTACATTGTCGCGTGCCAAGACATACTCGACGAATTTGAGCTTTCTCACACGCTTCACGCGTATGGCACGAATATTGAAGGCGAATACGATGCAGTATTCAGCGCTATTAAGGCTTGCCATGAGAAAATCCACACGATGGGTGCACCGCGCATATCAACATCAATCAAATTAGGGACGAGAGTTGATCGGCAACAATCGTTGAAGGAGAAAGTTGAGAGCGTTGAATCACAACGTAATACTCGCACCTGAACTTACACGTACCAAATTCATCTAACAACGTGCCGTAATCACCCGAGTCAACACGATTGAAGAGCATTAAAGAATGACCACTAAATTACCGTATTTCCGTCGATTTAAACTGCAGTTGATTCGCGTTGTAGCGGGACTAGTACTTACACTGGCTTGCGCATCTGTGTTCGCCCACATTCCGGTACTCATGGAAGGTGAGCGACCTTCACTTGCGCCGGTCTTGGAAGGCATGAAAGACGCAGTGGTCAATATCAGTGTGACCACCCGTCAGGGTTACACCATCACTTGGTTCGATGAGTGGGGTCAATTGAATCCTCGACGATCGCAGCGTAATGTACAAGCTGCGGGTTCGGGCGTGATTATTGACGCTAAACGGGGGTTAGTCGTTACGAACAACCACGTGATCAGCCAAGCTCAGCGTGTGGTCATAACACTTCAGGATCGCCGAACGTTCGATGCTGAGTTCCTAGGTAACGATCCAACCACCGACATCGCGTTATTAAAGATCGATGCAGAGAATCTAACCGAACTCGCATTAGCCGACTCCGATGAATTGCGTGTCGGTGACTTCGTCATTGTTATTGGAAATCCGTTTGGACTCGGGCAAACGGTCACTTCTGGGATCGTAAGCGCGCTCGGTCGAAATCAGGTTGGGATCGTAAATACCGAAGACTTTATTCAGACGGACGCGTCAATCAATCCCGGTAACTCCGGCGGTGCGTTAATAGACATTGAGGGCAATCTGATCGGCATTAATACCGCAATCCTGAGCCCATCAGGTGCTAGTAGTGGAATAGGTTTTGCAATTCCATCCAACATGGTGAAGGCTATCAGCGAACAACTGATCGAATACGGCGACATCAGTCGCGGTATGTTTGGTATTGAATATCAACCCGTCACGAAGGAATTCGCAGATTTACTCGATTTGCCTACTATCAACGGGGTTGTTGTCACCAAAGTAATCGCCGGTTCAGGTGCTGACAAGGCGGGTATGCGGATTGACGACGTCATTACTGAAGTAGACGGCAAGGAAATCGAGAACTCGCAAGACTTGATTACAAAAATCGCGTTGCTCCGAGTCGGGCAGGAATTCGATCTCACTGTGTTCCGCAACGGCGATGAAATCCAAGTTCAAGGCAACGTCCAGGAATATCAGAGAGGGAACGAGTTACTGCCAGGCGTCTATGTTGACGATATTCCCGCGAGCCACCCACACTATGGTCGAATCCGAGGTGTCGTCGTGTCGGCGGTAGACACTCGACTCAGTCAAACTCGCTTGCTAGTCGGCGACATCATTCTTGAGATCAACCGAACTAATGTCTCTCGTCTATCTGACTTGAATTCAATTGACCTTACAAGTAGACCCATGATCTTACTTGTCTTGCGCGGAACACAGTATTTTCGACTTCCTATTCGCTAACCACTTCGTGAAATCTGACTATGACGAATGAACTGCAGTCGCGACAGCAGGAACTGAAACACCAGATCGTCCTTGGCTATCAACTCTTTGCTGAGCTTGGCTGGGGTGATCTAGGCGACGGTCACATTAGTGGTCGTGACCCTGTTAATCCTGAAACCTTATGGTTGCTCGATTCAAAAACACCGTTTAAGCACGCGAGCGAATCAAATCTAGTCCGTCTTGATGCGGATGGCAAAGTCGTCGAAGGTGTCGGTACTACCAACTGGCCCGCGTTCTACATTCACTACCCAATCCTAGCTCGGCGCCAAGATATCAACAGCGTCGCGCATACCCATACACAGTATGGGACGCCATTCGCCGCCGAAGTTCGTAAATTCGAGGCGATCACACAAGAAGCCTGTATCTTCATTGACGATCACGACGTCTTCGATGACGAGGAAGTTCAAGTTCAGGACACCGACTGTGGCTTCCGCATCGCGGAAACCCTTGGACGCAATCGCGGATTGATTTTGCGCAATCATGGCTTGCTCGCAGTTGGCAAGACACCAAAGGAATCCGTGGTCTGGTTCATCATGATGGAACGAGTCGCCGAAGCCCATATCAAGGCTCGGCAGCCACAAACGATTTCACACAATGCTGCACTGTATGCGAAAGCCGATCTTGCGACGGATCAGCAGGTAGAACACTCATTCAAGAATCTGGTCGCGCATCACCTAGAGTAACCACACTCTCTTACTCGTGAATGTGCTTGGTTAAATTAGGTGCCGAGTACCAGATTGTTCGTATATGGCTTCGTTTGATTTCAAAGAACTAGATTCATCGTTCGTCTGCGTCCACGGTTCGCTCGATTTCGATGACCGACCGGAAGGCTTGGGTGTTCGCAGGTTACCGAGGTGGACGCGACCGCAAGTTCCCCAAGGTCTCGACGTGATGGCACGCATGCCGTCTGGCGTTCGCATCCAACTTTTCACCAACGCTAGGGAAATCGCCATCGAAGCGCTAACAACAACGTTTCGATTCGAAGAAGGCAATCCCGCCAGCGTACCGTTCCAGTTACAGATCGGGGACACTCTCTATACGCAATTCATGTCTCGAGGTCACTACATCAAGCCGGATGAGTCGTCACCTAATGGATTCGAGCTAGTTCGAGGCGAACCCGAAGTTATCAGTTTCAGCGACCTACCCGATGGTGAGAAGTATTGCGAGATATGGTTGCCGCATAACGCTTATGTCACGCTTAGAAGACTAGAAATCAACGATTCTGCGTCACTGCTTCCATTACCTACCGAATCGCGAAAGCGATGGATCCACTACGGCAGTTCCATTAGTCACTGCATGGAAGCGAAGCTCCCATCAGAAACTTGGCCCGCAGTTGCGGCTCGGCGCGCAGGTCTATCTCTGATGAGTTTTGGAGTCGGTGGTCAATGCCACCTTGATCAATTTGTCGCAAGAACCATTCGCGAACAAGACTGCGACTTCATTAGCATGAAGATTGGTATCAACATCATCAACATGGATTCGATGAAAGAGCGTGTATTCACGCCAGCGATGCATGGCTTTCTCGATACGATTAGGGAAAAACAACCGCTGACCCCGATTCTTGTGATCTCACCAATCTACTGCCCCAGCGCCGAGACGTATCCCGGTCCAACGATTCCTGACGGAAATGGTAAATTTCGGACAAACGAGACTAATCTCAATACCGGTTCGATGACATTGACGCGCGTGCGCGAGATTTTGCAGGATATTGTCAAGAGTCGACGCGCAGAAGGAGATGTAAATCTCGATTACTTTAGTGGACTTGAGCTCTTTGGCGAACCAGATCGTGTCGACTTACCTGACGACCTACACCCCAACCCTGCGGGATATATTCGAATGGGAAATAGGTTCTACGAGAAATACCTAGAGAAATTCGTGCCTCAGCTCTAGTTCGGAGCTACGGCAAAAAGCAAGACTCTTCACGTTCGGCCGAAACGTCCTACGCTTCTGCGGCTACTGATCTCGTGATAGATGGATGTCTCGCTGTCAAATGCAGTTTCCTATTTCGATCGCAACCACCGAACCAGCGCTTTATTCGGATCTGCAATTTCGTCAATTGAGGTGAAGTAATAGTCATGCCAGTTCTCTTTTGGAAACGCCGTAAACAACATTAGGTTAAGCGGATAGTCTTCACTGTCAGTACTTCTTCGAAAGTCATCTCTGAACAAAAACACCGCTTTCTTCAGTGCGATTGCCATACCCAGCTCGATCATCACGCCTTCGTCCGGCGGGCACCCATTGACTACAGCGAATGTGCCGTCTGAGTTACGCACATCCGCATAGTCCGCCTGACCCACACGATAAGCCCAACCTTCTCTTGAAAAATCGATTTGGTTATTTCGCTCAAACGGTTCCCACACATCAACACCAAGACGCGTTAACTCTTCGACTAACCTCGGTAGTGGACCAAATTTCTCTAACTTGCTAAACCCATAGTCATTAGCAAGATACAACGATTTTCGAGTACTCATGTCCCTAGGTTCAGCTCGTTTAGCGCATGATCGTGTATTGTCTAATTCCGCGTCCGTAAATCCAACAAGGCATAAGCGATGAAATTTGGTGCCCAGTTAGTCAATTACTTCACGACGTGGGAAGCAACGTTACCAACGATTAAAGCGGTCGAAGCCGGACGCTTCAATAGTTTGTGGTGGTCAGACCACTTTTTGCCGCCTGTAGGCGGAAACATGGAGCACGGAGGCGCACTTGAGGGATGGTCACTGATTACCGCCGCTGCGGCGATTACGTCACGAGTCGAGCTTGGCTTGTTGGTTAGCGGGAATACGTATCGAAACCCCGGTTTGCTTGCCAAGATGGCGACGACTGTTGACGAAATCTCAGGCGGACGATACATTCTGGGGTTCGGCGCGGCATGGTTTAAGCGGGAACATGAAGCGTACGGTTGGGAATTTCCAGGATTGAAAGAACGGTGTGATCGGCTCGAGGAAGCAGCTGAACTGATTCGGAAGCTGTTTACGTCATCCGAACCCGTTACCTATCACGGAAAGTACTACTCACTCGACAACGCACCTCTCTCACCCAGTTGCACGACTCAGCCGAACACGCCGATCTTAATTGGCGGAAACGGAGAAAAACGTACGTTACTGACCTGCGCCAAATATGCTGACGTATGCAATATTGACTTTAATAATCCGGGGTCACCGGAAATATTCAAACACAAGATCCGGGTCCTTGAACAGCACTGCGAGTCGATCGGACGTGACCCGTCCGAAATTCGCAAGACAGTATTGATCCCTATGCGCGTCGAAGATGACGAATCGCGGGGGGAGGAATTACGTCGGCCACGACCTTGGACGCTGACCGGCACAACGTCCTACATTGCCGATTTAATTCAGCAATACATTGATGCTGGTGCTGAGGAAGTTATGTTCTCGGGTATACCAACACGGGCGGAGTACTACCAACGGATTGATGAAGAAATTCTGGCTCAATTCGATTAATTAGAAGGTCGACTCTAAGTTAAGTACCCATTTTCTTCGCCTGAACGCACGTCATGTTCGGACATGCCTAGCCAATCGGCAAGGACACTCACGTTGTCCTCGCCGAGCGTCCGGGAACGCTCATAGGTATCACAAGGCGTTTTCTCAAAATAGATAGGAAGTCGATCAGCGAACGTGACGCCTAAGCCTGGGTGAGGTTCCTCCATGAACCGAATAAACTCATGCGCCCTAAGCTGTGGATCGGACTCCGCGAGGTCGATCCCTGTCTGAACATTACCGGCAGGCACGCCTTTCTCCTGCAGCGCGTACATGAGCGTCGTCGCGTCCCTCTCTTTTGTCCAGGAATTGATATGACTATCAAGCGCCTCAGCATTTTCGCAACGAGCGTCCATCGTTTTGAACGCCTCGCCTCGACACCAATCGGGATTTCCCATCACATGACAAAGTGCTTGCCATTCGTCTTCGTTCCGGCATACGATCGCTAACCATCTTTCATCCAATATGTCGTCCCCTTCTGGTCGACACGCGTAGCAACCGTGTGGCGCGAATTTGTCGTACGGCGGTCGGTTACCGCATGGTTGCGCCACCTTTCCATTCGCAAAGTAATCCAGCAAGCTAACGCCAATCATCGCCGCACCGACTTCGAATTGGGCAAGATCGATTTGTTGACCCTTCCCAGTCTGACGTCGAGCTTCAATCCCTGCCAAGATCGCGACGGCGGCATGCAAGCCAGCTTGATGATCGTTGTAGGAAAAGCCTACACCAATCGGACCACCATCCTGTACGCCTGTGGTATACGTTAATCCTGCTAATGCATGAATCGTAGGAGCATAGGTCACGAAATCACTCCAAGGACCGCCGGCACCCATCCCTGACATCTGTACGTAAATAACCTGATCGTTTGTCTTGCAAACTTCGTCAAATCCGATTCCCCAACGGTCCAAAATCCCAATCGAGAAGTTATCAATCACGACATCCGCCTGATTTGCTAACGATCTCGCGACGTCCTTTCCTTCGTCTTCGCTCATGTTTAGGGCTAAGGCGCGCTTGTTGCGGTTCCAAATTGCGTAGTAAGGTGAATTTGGAGCGTTGTTCGCGGCCGCCCGCATCTTTGTATTTATCTTGACGACGTCGGCTCCCATATCCGCAAGTAGACGCGTACAGAACGGTCCGGCGAGGACGTGCGTGAAATCAAGAATTCGGATTCCGTTTAAAGGTCTCACGTTACGCCTCCCAGCCGATCTCTTCAAGTACACTGGAACCATTCGTTGCGAGCCACTCGGACTCGACGACACTACCTGGCGTGTCAGAAAATTGAAATGGCACACCGGGACTTGGCAAATTTCGATCTCCTAACCGCAACGAATCCCACCATGATCGAGCTTCAAGTTGTGGGTTTTTCGCAACATCAGCCACGGTCTGTACCCAACCATATGGTGCGTGGCGCTCTTGCGCCTTACGGAAGAGTTCTTCTGAATCCTCGGTAGCTACCCACTCTCGCAACACCTCCATTAAGCGCGCGAAATACTGCCTGCGGTTTTCCAGTTCTTCATATTTCGGATCCAACAAATCTTGAAACGCACCTTCTTCAACTAGCCACGCTAATTGAGCTTCCATATTCGGTGTGGGTGTCACCATCATCTGTCCGTTCTTGGTAGGCATCACCACGTAAAGATTGGTCCAATGTAAGCTACCGCGACGTTCAAGTGCGGGCGCACGCGCGTTTGGAAATTGCTCGTGATGGAAGTACCACATGAATACGTGCTCAAGGGAGGATGCGATGCATTCGTGCACAGGTACTTCAATACGTTGACCTTCACCCGATTCTCGCGCATGGTTCAGACCGGCCAACGCGGCGGTGGCTGCATACGCACCTGAAATCATGAAGTTCAATTCACCGAATAACTTCAAAGGTGGCGTGTAGTGATCGCCGGTGACTCCGGAGGATCCCCCGAGCGCGCTAGCAACGAGATCCGGAGCCTTAAAGTCGCGCCATGGTCCAGTAGACCCAAAAGGCGAGACATCGACAACCACCAGTTTTGGATTTCTTGAACGTGCTGCATCTAAGTTGACTTTTTCGGCAAGAACGTTCTCTTTGCCAACAAAGCACAAATCCGCACACCCCAAAAGTGCGTTCAGTTCGTACAGTGACGCAGACGAGTTCTCATCCACCGTGAAGTGTCGTCGGCTCGACGCAAAAAACGTGTACCACAATGAATCGCCACTGTTGTCGTCAAACGGTCCACGCTGACGAAGTAAATCACCCGCGGATATTTCCGGTCGTACGGTATCGGCGCCCATATCGGCAAGTAACTTGACGCCATAGATGGATTTGTCGTCTGAGAGATCAACAATGCGTGTCTGTTGCAGTGCAGTTCTGCTGTTAGGCATGGATTCCTCGAATCTCCAATTAATACTATTTTGCGAATTCGTCTTCTTAGGAATCGCAGCACATGCTCAACGCAAAACCACTAGGTCAACGATGTGGCTTGAAAGTTTCGGAGCTGTGTTTAGGGACGATGAATTTCGGTCAACCTGGCCGTGGACACCAAGGCGACTGGACATTAGGGATTGATGACGCGAGACCGATCTTTGAGAAAGCACTTGAGAATGGTCTGTTTTATTTCGACTGTGCTGACGTCTACGGATTAGGTGCTTGCGAAGAGGTCGTTGGTGCACTACTGAAGGAGCTAGCACGTCGCGAGGAGTACGTCCTTGCAACGAAAGTTGCGATGCCCATGGGTCGCGGCGCAAACTTCAGTGGGTTGTCGCGAAAGCACATCCTTGAAGGTGTTGACGCTAGTTTGAAGCGACTTGGACATGATTACGTCGATCACTTGGTGATCCATCGACACCCACATGGGGTTGCGGCGAATCCAGATATACCGATCGAAGAAACCATGGAAGCGTTAAACGACGTCGTCAAAGCCGGTAAAGTTCTATATCTAGGTGGTTCTTCTATGTGGGCGTGGCAGTTTGCTGAACTACAACATGTCGCAGCACAAAATGGTTGGGTGCAGTTCGTGTCAATGCAGAACCACTACAACTTAATCTATCGCGAAGAGGAACGGGAGATGAACCCGTATTGTGCCAGTACGGGTGTTGCACTAACACCTTGGTCTCCTCTTGCGCGCGGTATCTTGGCCGGCAGTTATCGCGGCAGTTTTGAAAAAGGATCGACAGCACGTTCATCAGGTCGTGATCGCGCTCGAACTGAGAGTTTGTACCGCGGAGATGCAGACTTTGAGATTGCTGATCGGGTCATCGAACTAGCGAACCGATTAGGAAAGAAGCCTGCACAGATCGCGATTGCTTGGCTCATGAACAAACCCGAGATCACCGCACCTATTGTCGGCGTGTCGCGAGTTGAGCAGCTTGACGAACTGATAGAAGCGGCTTCGATCGATTTATCCGACGACGACAACGTATTTCTTGAGGAACTCTATCGGCCGGTCGACAATCTGTTGTCGCTCGGTACGTCTTGAGGTTTGGTCAGCGCCTTAGCAATCGATAAGTAGTGCACTCAAGAATCGAGACCTAACGCCTCCCCAGAACGTGCGCCTTCTTGCCCGCAATCCATCGTGTATCTGCATTTAATAGGGGTTGGCTCGAAATTAACTAAGCCGGGACGCGCACTGGACGCTGACTAATTAGTCCCTACGTGACGCTACGCTCGGAGGCTATTTCATTGGCGATACGCTTAAATTCGGCCCGCATGAAGTATTTCTCTTGTTCTCCAAGGTTTCGACCGAGCTCTTGACGACACATTGCCATCACGCCTTTGTCAAACATCGACGGCACACCGTATTGACCTTCTTGCCAATACATTAGGCATGAGCTCAATTCATCGTCGTTGAGTTCTGCAACGAAGATCTCAACGTATTCCGTAATCTCTGTCTGAGCGATTTCGTCAACCTCATCGGGTGACGCGCTATTGAAATTTCCGCCAAAACGATTACCTAATTGACTCTCTCCCGGATTCGCGCCCGCTTGGAAACGCGGGGCGGCGAACTTAGACCGGAAGTTGGACTTTGGCGCTGTCGCCTCCAAGCCACGCTCAACGAATTGTTGATTGACGATGCGCATGAATTCATCTCGCATCACTTTCCGTTCATCCGGCGTGAGATTTCGTTGCATTCCTTCTCGACACGCGGCTAATACGCTCTTATCGTGCGTCGTCGGAACATCGCGACGACCAACGCTCCAATATTGAACGCAAGCTCGGATCTGAGGATCTAGCATCTTCTCAACATAGTCTCTAACAAACGGCGAAATGAGCTCGCTGTCAACAGCAACCGACGCGAAATCCTCTCCTTCGACCGCGAAATCCTCAAACCCTTCATCCTCGGCCCATTCAGAAACTTCTATTTCATCTTTTTGCGCTACGGAGGATCGCTCAATCGTGGCGTCTTCCTGGTCTTCCTGATCATCTTCAGTTTCAAAGGACTGAGGGAGGTCGTACTCTTGAGGATCGAGAATCCGATCTTGATCTTCGCGAACTCGACCAACGTTAGGAAGGAGAAAGCGGGTGAGACCATCAGTAGTCCAAGGTGAAAAGGTGTCTACTTTCGCGCGTAAATCAAGCGTAAGATAGAGTTCACGTCGCTGAATCTCGACGAAATGAACATGGATACCCTTTGCTTGTACGTCATCGATCAGGTCGTCAAATTCAACACTTTCACTGACTATTAGAGCGTCGCTTATCGCTGCGTTATTGGTAAGGCTCTGAATATCGTCACTAATTCGATCACGAGCCGCAATCGCTAGTGAGTTTTCGTCCGTCTCATGTGAAAAAGTGCGGAGTTTTATGCCGTTCTTCGCCAAAATGACCCGACGACGATATTCAACGTGTTCTGCTTCAGCTTCGCACTCATACCAATAGATTCTGAGAATTCTCGAATCCGGTACGAGACGCTCCACCATCGACACGACCGCGTTCTTAAATGCCAATACATTGAATCGGTGGGGAACGATCTTTGGCACGCCCTCTCGTACGAGAGTTTTGACACCAGATCGTAGTAAATAGCGACCGTCTATGAAAACGCCGATATGATCACTCAAGCTTAAAGCCCTCGCAAAACTTTATCTGTAATAAAGCTGGCTCTAGATAAACCAGACGTACTTATCTTTTAAATTAGGAATCGCTTTGATTATAGGAGTTTTTTATATAGCGTGGCTCAGATTTCGGCGGCCAGTATGGGCACCAATCCAAGCATGAGGTTCATCCATCCGAACAGTGAGTTTCGCGTACATAGCGTCATATTGCTTCCTCCGAAAACTGAAGAAAACCCGAATACGGAAAATACACGCCGGAAAGAAGGTCAATATGAGCGTCCACATGCTGAGATTCGCAGCGAACATCTCGACAATGTTTGATAAACCCAATGAGCTGGCTCGACTTGAACATGCTTCTGAACTTGGTTTTCAGTTCGTAGAGTGGCTTTTCCCCTACACCTACGATCGACGCGAAATCGCCACGCGACTCGACGACCTAAATGTCGAACTCGTGCTAATTAACACAGCGTTGGGTAACGCCAATAACGGTGATCGCGGGATTGGTGCTTTGCCGGGACGCGAGGACGAATTTAAGACTGCGATGGCGCAAGCGATCGAATATGCTGAAACTCTCCAGATTCCAATGATCCACGTCATGGCTGGACAATGTGCCAACCCAAAAGCTCGCAGTGAACACATCGACACTTTTGTCGGCAACTTAAGTTGGGCTACTCAACAATTAGATGGCATGGATACACGATTGCTCATCGAGCCTTTGAATCATGTTGACAACCCAAACTATCTCATTAGCACGTCAATCGAAGCGCTAGAAGTCATAGATTTAGTCGATGCAAACGTCGGTCTACAGTTTGATTTCTACCACCTTCAGATCATGGAAGGAAATTTGGGTCAATCCTTGAGAAATCACCTCGACCAAATTGCGCACATTCAATTCTCGAGTGTTCCAGGTCGCCACGAACCTCAATTCGGGGAAGTGAACTGCAGTTACTTATTTGAATTGCTCGAAAACCTCTCCTATGAGGGCTTTATTGGTTGCGAATACCGACCTAAATCAAATGTCGAAGTTGGACTCTCGTGGGCCAAACCATTTGGCATCGGTGTACGGAAAAACTGAAAGTCGGATTAGCTTGACGACAAAGGACGAATTCTGAAATCATTCTCGCCTGTCACGTCTCGACCACGCATGAGAAACAGCGAACGCTGTTGAGTTAACGCGCTTCCACCCATTTTCATCTCGATATCCCGACGATAAATGGAGGTAGTAGGCATAAACCTTAATGTCATACCGCGACGTGGCTTGTCCGATTGATTAGGTTCAGATGCGTGCATCAGATACACGTCGTGTAGCGAAATTTGACCTTTCTCAAGTTCGATACTAGCGGCTTTATCTTGATTGAACGCATCTTCATCCAATTCGAGCGGCAGCGCCAATCCTTTCGCGTTATTTACGTGGTGAGGCTTGAGCTCCCGGGTTTGATGTGAGCCTGGGATTACCTGCAAACACCCATTCTCACTGTTCGAGTCATCGACTGCGATCCAAACTGAACACGTGGCCAACGGTCGGATCGGCCAGTACTCTCCATCCTGATGCCACGGCGTACGGCTGCCGACCTTTGCTGGTTTCGCGAAGAAGCTCGAGTTCCAAAGTGCAATATCAGGACCGAGTATCTGCTCCACCATATTAAGCAAGGCGTCATCTCGGGCGTAATCGAGAAAACTCGCGTCGTAACTAAGCAAAGTCGGACAGTAATCAGTGAACTGCGGGTGACTATGTACGAGCCTCGCATGGTTCTCGCGTATTTCGTCAATCCTCGCATCCGGTAAGCGAAAGTCCGGTACAACAAACCCGTCCTCATGGTAACGTCGGAGTTCTGTTTCGGTAAGCATGAGCGATTCAAAGACTCTAATAAATTGCGGCGGAATGTAGGAACTTGAACCCGGCGGGATCCATCACGAGTCGATGTGTCCCGCCAGCTGCGTTCGCATCGTAGTCGCCATATCCTGCGTCGCCATCCCACATTGCGATACGAGTGCCGTCGCTGTTTTTCGCTAAGTGTGTCTCGTAATAGCGTGGTTCTAGTCGACTGAAATGCTCAATGGCGTTCGTGCTTGGACTGTATTTGGATAAATGGTAGAGCGTCACCCAAGTTGGTGGAGCTAAATCGATCTCTTCTCGTGCGTGACGCTGCAACGCTTCGGCAGGCGTAATCCACGCGTGTTCCTTAATCTCACCACCGTCTACTTCGACGTTGTCATTTTCCATAGGTGCGTGAGCAACAAAGAACCATGTCGCAAACCGAACCGGTGTACTTGCAGGTGGTGTCCAATGTGCGAACCAATGAAATGCGTCTCCCTCAAGCGACATGTTCGCTTCTTCGCTCGTTTCTCGTACAGCAGCATTTCGTGCAGCCTGTTCGAGATCGTCAGGCGCTCCGTAGTCCTCGTCGTCAATACGACCACCTGGGAACACCCAAAGTCCACCGAAGGCGATCTTTGAGTTCTTCTTGAGCATCAATACTTCTGCAACGCCATTCCGATCTCGAAGCAGCGCCACAGTGGCGGCTGGAACAGCGGCGGTCGTCGCCTCACGCTTTTCGATATCGCCGTAGATGTCATTACGATGCTTGGATCGTTCGGTCATTTTTAAGCCGTGGGTTTCCCTACTCGATTGGCGGCATTGTAGATACCCCATTTCACGACATTTTCTCCCACATCTCTCTCACATGTGGGCATAATTTTTGAAATCGATCTCGGAGAGACTTGCGTGAAATCCAAAGCCTGCGAACTACTTGGAATCGAATTTCCTCTCTTTGCATTTAGTCACTGCCGCGATGTAGTTGCGGAAGTCAGTGCCGCTGGTGGCTTCGGCGTTTTAGGCGCTGTAGGTCATACGCCTAAGTCGCTTGACATAGAGTTGAGTTGGATTGATGAACATTGCGACGGCAAACCGTACGGCGTCGATCTTCTCGTTCCCACTAGCATGGACAGTAAAGAAGCCGGATTGAACCGGCAGGAACTCGAAGATCGAATTCCATTCGACCACAAAAGATACGTGGAAGAGCTACTTGCACGGCACAACATAGATACACGTGATCTGTGGGATGACGTGATACATGAAGGCGTTGGCGACAACATGCGAAAAGTTGGTGCCGATGCCGTACTTGAAGCCGCGTTTAGTCACCCCGTTAAGATGGTGGTCAACGCGCTCGGCGTACCACCCGACTTTATGATCGAACGTGCCCGTGCGAATGATGTGGTGGTCGGCGCCCTAGCTGGGGCAAGAGAGCATGCCATCAAACACGCAGATGCCGGGATTGATCTCGTCATCGTTGCAGGTACTGAAGCCGGTGGACACTGCGGCGAGGTCTCGACCATGGTTTTAGTACCGGAGGTAATCGAAGAAATCCGAGATTCAGGAATGGTCGTGCTAGCGGCTGGAGGCATTGTGACCGGACGACAAATGGCCGCTTGTATGGCGATGGGTGCTGACGGCGTTTGGACTGGCTCGGTATGGCTCACTACCGCAGAAGCGGAGACACTTCCAATCGTCAAGGAGAAGATGCTGGTCGCGAATTCCCGTCAAACGGTACGTTCACGGAGTCGTACCGGCAAATACACGCGCCAACTGCGGAGCGCGTGGACCGACGCGTGGCAAGCTGAAGAAAGCCCCGACCCGTTACCTATGCCTTTACAGGGTGTCGTCGCGAATGCGGCCTTTCGAAAAATCAATCAGCTCGCACAAGGAGATCACGAAGGTGCGAAGCAACTAGTGAATTACTTTGTTGGCCAGGGCGTCGGCCTAATGAACGAAGCAAAGAGTGTTCGTACGGTAGTCTACGAATTCATGGAAGACTACGCCGCGGCCACAGATCGCCTTGTCGGCATGACGGAGGAATGAACTGCACGACTCCTCGCGCGAAGTTCGCCGTTGCCGCTCACGGATATTCTGCTAAGGCACACCAACCATTTCTGTTTCACCGAACATGATGTCCATAGTAAACGCATCGACGAATCGCTCCATGCCATCGGCGCGCATAAGAGACTGGCATTTCTGCCAATCTCCTTCTGAATGGAAATACAGTTCTGCCATTCCCGCGTACGGCGCGTGCTCTGGATAAATGCTGTGACTAACCACATATCTAAAGCCACCTGCCTCCCTCATCCATTCGGCTATGTTCGGTACGTGAACCTGTAACCAGTGTCTGTAGAACAGTTCGAAATCGGTCCCGACTTGAGCTGGCACGAGATAGTTAACGCGAAAGAAACCGGATCGGGTTGTAGGATACGGGTCGTTCAACGTGAGTGGATCAATCCTCAGATGCTCCGAACCATTAATCACGACGTATTCGCGAGTCGCCCACGAAGAGTACGGTTCTGCTTTCTGTTGAAAAGTGTCGGTTGGTTCACGTCCGTGATTCGCCTCAACCGGTCGTTGCGCCTCCGCAAACCATAGCTGTGCCATACCATCCCAGCTCATTTCGGTCTTATTCGATGAGCTGAAGAGTTGTGCAATATACCGTGACGCAGCATCTCTGCCTGCCTCTAATGCTTGCTTCTGAGATGCAATAACCGCAGGCATGTGGTTCTTGTACCACTGCATGATCAGTTCATCTCGTGAGACGTTCTCCCGACGCTTTATGAGGAAAATCATCTTCGCCCTAGGATTTGCTTCTACACTCATGGCGTTCTCCTCAAACTAATCGAGACTACTGCGTTGAGCCGCCTGCATTAAAGGTAGCGCTACTCGCGAGATTCCATCACATGCCGAACCCAGTATTTGTCGCGAGCCTTCTCAAACGACTTTCTTGATATCTTGCCTTCGTCAACGAGCTTCTCCAACCGATCAAGTCTGTCCAACAATATCGCGTCTTGACTTTCGTGCTTTGAGCCTTCGTGCGGTCCGACATTCAGCGGCGATCTATCCGGTAAGCCATAGCTAGCTTCACGATATGCTACCCGCCGATTCACGCGTCTAATTTCTTGGAACAAGATTTCGATCACGCTTAAGGTCGCAAAGTACGCAAGACTCCAATAAAGACCAACATCCCCGTAGACGACATACACAAGTAGCGCGAAGTTCGGCAGTTGGACAAGAATGATGAGCAGCACAAGTAACGTCCGTCGTAGTCGAGTCGTCGACTGCTCCTGGTTCTCGCTATCGTTTTGGAGCCGAAGAACCCAACCTATTCTGTCGACTTCGCTAGCGACATAACGGAACACTTGAGATAACGCAAGCAAACCTAATGCAAGTAAGCTCGACTGCCAACCAAGCAATACCAGCGTTGTTACGACTACGGCAACGAACAGTGCAACAACACATATATACAGAGTGCCCTTCCAAAGGCGTCGTAACTTAATCAGATACGGGTTTTCACGTTCGGTGTCGCTCACGTCTTTATCCTCCGCATGACGGAATATAAGCCTAGCCTTATCACGTTATGCCATTGACTAAATTCACTCAGCCTAGATTAGACTACAACATCACGTCTGCGTCATCCTTAGTCAGCTACGGTTCATTGAAGTCTCTGTTTCTCGATTCGCCATCGTTTCTCAGCTGGAAGTCAGTATGCAACAAATAAAGCTCGAATACGACACGTTCACCGAAGACAAGATGCTTGTGCGAGCGAAGGCGTACCAATCGCACATGTCGCGTCGGAGAACCGTACGGGACTTTGATACACGCCCAATTCCAGGTGAGGTGCTTGATCAGGCGCTTCGCGTTGCGGTGTCAGCGCCAAGTGGTGCGAACCGCCAGCCGTGGCGATTCGTCGTAGTCGAAAACCAAGAAACAAAGACACGAATACGTGAGGCTGCTGAGAAAGAAGAGCAAGAGTTCTACGAATCGCGAGCACCTGATGAATGGTTAGACGCGCTAGAGCCTCTAGGCACTGACGCGAATAAACCCTTCTTGACAGAGGCACCGGTCTTGATCGCGATTTTTCTCGAACGATTCGGTATCGATAGCCACGGCAGAAGAGTCAAAAACTATTACATGCCTGAATCGGTAGGCATAGCAACGGGATTTCTGATTTCTGCATTGCATCATGCTGGATTAGCAACCTTGACGCATACCCCGAGTCCCATGCGCTTTCTGAATGAAATTCTGGATAGACCCGCTCGCGAACGACCTTATCTCTTGCTCGTCGTTGGGTATCCGAAACCAGATGCAAAGGTTCCCGCCATAGAACGCCTTCCTTTCGATACGGTCGTCACTAAAGTGTGATCGGGTCATCAGGCATGCTTAGCGTATGTGAATCCCTTTAGGGTCAGTACGCAGATCTCTTAGTTTGTACTAGATGACCCAATCGTCCCACATATTGGTAGGAGACGGGGCAGGATCCTCGCGAATATGTCGAGTGTCAACCCACCACTGTTGCTTCGTACCTGGTCCAAGGTCCTCATCATCGTAGAACGTGTAGCCGCTCTTCTGAAAATCACATGGAATGACATACCGGATACGCGATTCGCTAGTTTCAGCTGAGTAGTTGACCCCGGCAGAGTGAATCAATCGCGGGTGCCAAAACACCACGTCCCCAGCCTTACCGACGAATTCCACAGGATCGGTATCGTGCAGTATGCATTTGAATTCCGCGTCGAATTCGTGCTTGATTCGATGATTGAAATGAGCGCCCTGACGAGAAGCCCAAAAGCGATGTAATCGAACGTGTGATCGTGGCCAAACTGTGAATCCGCCGGTGCGCGGAGGTATGTCATCAACCAAAACCATGGCGCTTAACTGTGCGGCTGAGTGATCTACATGCGGTCCTAATTTCGCTTCAGTTGATGGCGACTTCGGTAGGACCAGATATATCCCTCTGACGCGTTCACTCGGCGCTACACAGTTACCTAAGAACTGCTCAACTAACACCCGTACGCACCTGTGGTTCGCGGAAACTTCAAGAATGGAAGTCTCCCGGCCATATCGGTGCGGTGAGCGCATCTTCCAGCCGGTATGTTGCAAAATCCCAATTGTTCTTGCGACGTCTACTGGCCAACGTTTGTGCGGCTCATCGATCCATGTAGACGGGTCATCACGACACATCACGCCATCCGGAACCGTTTCCCAAACATAGTCGACAATTCGCTCGAACTCATCTGCGGCCTGTACAAGCCCAGGCTTAACGATATAGCCTTCGCGTTTGAAATACTCGGCTTCTTCCGCTGAAAGTTGCAAGGCATTGGTTTTCGAGCATTCCGGTTGGTACGGAATGGGTTCCCGTCGCTTGCTAATTCCGATGGATTCGCTTTGATACCCAGCCACTGCCGCAGAGTCACACTCGCTAACGAATTACAGCTATCATATCGCGCCTTCAGTGTATTGTGACCAACAAATCTCGATGCCTCGTTTCGACGATATACTCGGGTTAGAGGAACTTGGCGACGATAGTTACCAAGGCGCTAAAAGCCCCGATCAGGCTGAACGCATGTTCGGCGGTTTTCTTATTGGACAAGCTTTGGCGGCATGTCAACAAACAGTCAAACCAGACCGGGCAGTTCATTCGCTACACTGTTACTTCCTTCGTCCTGGTGATACGACTCAGCAAGTTCAATACGACGTATCGAGGGTTCGCGATGGTCGAAGTTTCTCACACCGTCAAGTCGCCGCAACGCAGAACGGGAAGAAGATATTCCAATTAATCTGCTCTTACGCGGTCGCGTCCGAAAGTCCGACGTTTGTCGGTTGCCCGGCGCCTCAGGCTCCAGCTCCAAGTGACGTCGACTATACATACACAGATTTCTGTCGGGACCAAATGCCCGATCCAGACTACATCCGCGACGTCAAGAATCGACCTTTCGAGATCAAGTACATAAACCCGCCTACAGAATTTGAACCAAGCGAAGAAATCGAAAACCAACTGATGTGGATGCGCCTGAACTGGGATCTATCAGAGGATCCGCACGTCCACGACGCCGGTGTCGCGTACCTTTCCGATAGTACGCTGATCGACCATATCACATTACCTCACGGTAAACGATGGCAAGATTCAGATTTCGATGGCACTAGCCTAGATCACGCTATGTGGTTCCACCAAACCGTGCGCGCCGACGAGTGGTTGTTATTCGATCAGAAAGTGGAATGGACTGGTGATGGTCGAGGCGTTGCGTCCGGTCGGATCTATACTGAGAGCGGGACATTGGTAGCAACATGCATGCAAGAAGGACTGATGCGATTCTGATCTACTCTGAATCAGACGATCATCTCACACAAGATCTGGAAACAAAATTCCTAAACAAATCAAATTGATATGAGGAGAGCTTCATGAAATTAAGCGTAGGTGTTGGTCCGCTGGGACCGGCAGGCGGCAACATGATCGTGGAACATGCTAAGTATGCTGAAAACCTTGGATATGACACCATTTGGACTTCAGAGATCTACGGTTCTGATTGCTTCACTCCATTAGCGTGGATCGGTGCGAACACAGAAAAAATCAATCTCGGCACATCGATCATGCAGATCTCTGCACGGTCCCCCGCTAGTGCGACCATGCATGCCGTGACCCTCGATTACCTGTCAAACGGACGGATGAAGTTAGGGATCGGTGTTTCTGGACCTCAAGTAGTCGAAGGATGGTACGGGCAACCCTATCCCAAGCCGCTTGCACGGACACGTGAATGGATCTCGATCTTCCGCAGTATTGTGTCCCGAGAAGGACCTGTCTCCTTCGATGGTGACCACTATCAATTGCCATTGGATGGCGGAACCGGTCTCGGAAAGCCATTGAAGCTCATATTGCACCCGATTCGTGAAGAGATTCCCTTGTATCTTGGCGCGGAAGGACCGAAGAACGTTGCACTAGGTGCTGAACTCTGTGACGGATGGATACCTATGTTCCTTTCGCCATATCGTATGGACCGGCTCTATGGCGAATCGTTGAAGCGGATGCGCTCAGATTTTGACATCTCTGCGCCCGTCACAGTTATTGTGACAGATGACATTCAAACCGCGATCGATTCTGTCAAACAGAACGTAGGTTTCTATATCGGTGGCATGGGCGCTAAGTCCTTCAACGTGCACAAAGACCACATCTCAAGGATGGGGTTCGAGGAGGAAGCGAATCACGTTCAGGATCTATTCATGAACGGCCGACGTGATGAAGCGATCTCCGCAGTACCGGACGAACTTTGTGATGAAATCGCGCTACTCGGACCCAAGGAACGCATCCGAGAGCGACTCGCAGCATGGCGCGAAAGTCCAGTCACGACGATCAACGTCGGGACAGGTAACCGTGACACGCTCGAGTTTATGGCCGAAGAGTTGCTTTAGCGAAGCTGAGAATGGCGCGGACGACTGGTTCGCCGCGCCATTTACTACCCATTTGTTACTTCGAGTTCAATTCACGCAGTAACTTGCGGCCGCAATCATTCAAATATTCTGTAGTCATATCAATAAGTTAAGGATATTTCCTCAACGCTATCTAATCGAACTGTGCGGCTTCCCCAGTCATCGGCACGAACCGAACGGGCAAGATCACCCGACGATTGAGTTCAGACTCACTCACTTTTTCCACTAGCACCAACTCTTGATATCCGTCGTAGTCCCCAATCGGCAGCACCATTTTGCCGCCGATTTCTAACTGCGAAACCAGATCAGGCGGTAGTTTCGGAGCGACCGCGGTCACCATGATGTTGTCGAATGGAGCTTGTTCCGGCCAGCCAAACCAACCGTCTCCCACACGCACGGACGCGTTCTTATAACCTAGAGAAGTCAATCGTTGTTCGGCCTCCTTAGCCAATGGTTCGACGATTTCGATCGTGTAAACATGGGCTACCAACTCAGCAAGAATCGCAGCCTGATATCCTGAACCAGTTCCAATCTCTAAGACGTTATCCGTCGGTTTGACCTGAAGAACATGCGTCATTAAGGCCACAATAAAAGGTTGTGAAATCGTCTGCCCGTGGCCTATCTCCAACGGTTGGTTGGCAAACGCAAAACGGCGTTGCTCTTCAGGGACGAATTCAGAACGATCAACTCGTCGAAGCGCTTCGACGACTGCCGGATTGATCGTCGATACGCCGGTGTAGTCAACGCTGAATCGCGTCATAGACGCTATTTCCTGCAACATCTCCTCGGTTCTACTCAGGTCAGCGTTGTTACATCCGCATATGGCAAGTGATATTGAGACTGCGAAGAGTGGCGCAGTACGCATTGGTTCTACCAGCTATTGCGTAGTTCACGCAGCTTGAGGAATACTTCCTTCGGCGACGGCTCGTCCGAAAGATCTGAAAATGATTCTTTCAGTTTTGCAATGACGGTTGGGCTATGGAGTCGAAAGAACGTATTGATCTTTGCTTCTTGGTCTAGATCGGTGACGAGACTATCGGAAGGATCGTGCGAACCTTCAATTTCGTCGAGTAATACCCGAGCGTCTTGATTGTCAGGCTCTCTATTCAGCGTGAATTGGAGGTTGTTTTCAAGGTAATCGTGACCTGGATAGATCTGCGTATTCATCGGTAGTTTCGCCAACTGCGAAACAAACGTGTCGTAGAGTTCCTCCGGATGTCCGCCACCATGGCAGTTTCCCGCGCCCGCATTGAAGAGCGTATCACCTGAAAAGAGCGCTGGACGGTCGGTATGAGAGAGAAGACACACATGACTCATCGTGTGACCAGGCGTATCCAATGCTTCAAGTTCAACACTCTTGCCTACCTTGACGACGTCACCTGCTCGAAGCCCAACATCCATTCCAGCGATCTTCGATGATGCACCGTAGTGAGCAAGCAACTTAGCACCAGTGGCATCGATGACTGCCTGATTGCCGCCTGTATGGTCACCGTGTTCGTGGGTATTTACAACCTGCGTGATCTGCCAACCGCGAGTCTTTGCGGCGTTTAAACACTTCTCGTGGTCGAGCGGGTCAACGGCAAGTGCCTCGCCAGTCTCGGCACATGCGATCAAGTAATTGAAATTCCGAAAGGCGTTTCCAGTCCAGATCTGTTCGACCAGCACGATTTACTCCATACTTCAAGTTAGTCAACACCGCATCTTTTTTCACGCGAACATCGGTACGGTTCCGTGTTCGCAGCAGAGTCTCTGCCAAAGAATAGCAGAGTCGTCTACACACGATCACGTTTAGTCGTCACCGCGTTGCGATCAAAACCTGTGAAGCTTCGTTGGTAGAATAAAAGTCGCGTTGCTAAAACCCGTTGATCTTCCATCGCCCTCGTTAGTTCCAGGCGATGTCCTTCGCGGCGAGCATGCGCGGACTCCCACGAGTGGCATCGGAATGAACCATGAGCAAGCTACCTGAATCTGTATTAATCGTTGACGACACGATGCGCGAAGGCTTACAGATTGAACGCCCTGACATACCCGTCTCGGAGAAACTCCGCTTATTGAATGCAATAAGCGAGATGGGGGCAAAAACTATCTCAATCGGCTCCTTCGCACATCCTAAATGGACGCCGTCAATGGCATGCGTTGATGAAATTGCCGAACAGTTCGAACCTAAGCCCGGTATCAAGTACACCGCCGCTGTATTCAATCGACGAGGATTCGAACGTGCGGATGCGTACTTTCCGAAAATCGATGTGCGTGGTCGCAGTTTCGGCTCACATGTTGAGTTGTGCGACACGTTTGCGCGGCGGAACTACAACCGAACGAAGGGAGAGCAAATGGCTGGCGTAGCCGGTGCCGTCGAGAACGCACGAAAAGCGGGCGCTGAGCATGGTTCGGTGGCACTTGGAAATCCGTTCGGTTCTAACTTCGAAGGACCATTCTCGCTTGACCAACGCATGGAGCTACTTGATTTCATGGTTGCGCAATGGCACAACGGCGGGATGAAGGTCAAACGCGTCTCATTCCTGGACGCAATGGGGTGGAATATGCCCCACACAACTGCCGAGTTTATCCGGGCAATTCGCGACAAGTACCCCGAAATCGAAGATTTCCATATGCACCTACACAATACTCGCGGTGCGACGATCGCAAGTTACTACGAAGCATTGACCTTAGGTGCTCGCGAGTTCGACACATCGTTAGGTGGTATGGGTGGTTGCCCATACTGCGGCAACGGTCGCGCCGCGGGGCATGTCCCAACAGAGGATATGGTGCACCTCTGCCATCAGATGGGAATCGAGACCGGTTACAACCTTGACAAGGTCATTGCAGCTGCGAGTATTGCTGAAGAGGTCGTCGGGCACGCCCTTTGGGGTCATGTCTCTAAGTCTGGTCCACTACCTTCAGCGGAAGAGGTTTATCCAGCCGATATGCCGTTCGTAGAGACACTCGATGAAGCAGCTCACTTCCGTAACGGTCCATCAGTCTATGAGGGACAAATATCCCCCTGGCGCGAAGGCGACGCGCTAACACGACCTAGTGCAGCGTAGCGCGGCTTCGAATTGAAGCTGTACCACTGTAAACGGGCGCGCTCTATGCGCCCGCTCTGGACATTGGAAGAAATGGGACTTGAGTATGAGCTTGAGTCCTTGCCTTTTCCGCCGCGATACCTGGCGCGTGAATATCTTGAAGTTAATCCTCTAGGAACCGTACCGTGCCTTGTAGACGGTGATGTCTGCATGACGGAATCCGCTGGGATTTGCCAATACCTAGTCGAAAAATATGGGCCAACTGATCTGAGATTAAGCGCGGATCACCCCGATTACTCGCACTACCTGAATTGGTTGCATCGCAGTGATGCAACGCTCACCTTTCCACAGACATTAGTACTGAGATATACCCAGCTTGAACCGGAAGAGAAACGCAATCCACAAGTCGCAAGCGATTACCGGAAGTGGTTCGTGGGTCGAATGCGAAGCGTCGAAAGCGCATTGGCAGACCGAGAATACCTCGTCGCAAACCGATTCACGATTGCAGACATATGTATCACATATGCACTTGTACTCGCAGATTCGCTCGAGATCGACGAAGCGTTTACTTCCAACGTTCAAGAATACTGGCAGCGTATGAAAGAACGCCCAGCGTTTCAACGCGCATACGATCTGTAACCAAGGAGACTCAATGGCGATCCTCACATCTTCGCTTGATACGCGGTCAGCCGCATATTCCGATAACCGAGAGCAAATGCTCGAGAAGCTTGCATATCTCGACGAGCAGTACGTTGAAGCCGCCAAAGGTGGCGGCAAGGAAGCCATGGATAGACTGGCATCCCGCGGGAAAATGCCGATCAGAGAACGAATTGCATGGGTACTAGATCGAGATTCACCTTTTCTTGAAGTCAGTCCTTTGGCTGCATGGCGTTCTCACTACGCGGTAGGCTCCGGCTTTGTCGTCGGAATCGGCGTCATCGAAGACGTTGAGTGCGTAATTCTTGGTCACGATCCTTCCGTGCGTGCAGGTGCATTCAATAGTTTCAACTCGAAGAAACTCATGCGCGGCTTGGAGATTGCACGCGAGAACCGTATGCCTTACGTTCAGTTCGTCGAATCTGCCGGTGCGGATTTACGCGGAGGTGGCGGAGGCGGCGGCGGTGGTCGAAGTAGCGAGCCAGTCGATCCTAAACAAGCGTTAATAAACAGCATGCTTGGTGAAACCGGTCATTTCGCTGAATCCGGTCGTCTGTTTTACGAAATCATCGAACTCTCGAAGATGCGTATTCCAACGGTCTCTGTTGTATTTGGCGCATCGACTGCCGGTGGTGCCTATCAACCGGGTATGAGTGACTACAACATCTTTGTCAAGAACCAAGCCATGGTAGCGCTCGGTAGCCCACCTTTGGTCAAGATGGCAACCGGTGAGGACGCGGATCCGGAGAAATTAGGCGGTGCAGACATGCATACTGCCATCTCCGGTCTTGGTGACTATATCGCTTCTGACGAAATGGATGGCATTCGTCTGTGTCGCGAAGTGCTGCGTCACTTGAATTGGCGTAAACAGGGGCCGGGACCTTCACTTCCAGATGATCCACCGGTGCATGACTCGGAGGAACTGCTCGGTATCGTCAATGAAGATCTGACTATTCCGTTCGACATCCGCGAAGTCATCGCGCGCATTGTTGATGGCTCCCGATTTGAGGAATTCAAGCCGCGATATGGACCCACCTTAGTTACCGGTTGGGCTTCGGTCCACGGGTATCCTGTCGGAATCCTTGGAAACAATGGTCCATTGTTATCACAGTCATCCGAAAAAGCATCTCAGTTCATCCAACTTTGTAATCAGATCGATGTGCCGTTGCTATTCCTGCACAACATTACCGGATTCATAGTCGGATCAGATTTTGAAGCCGACGGGATTACGAAAAACGGATCAAAGATGATCAACGCGGTCACAAACTCGACCGTTCCACACATTACGGTTATCGTCGGAGCGTCCTACGGCGCCGGAAATTACGGTATGAGCGGACGTGCGTACGGAACGCGATTTACGTACACCTGGCCGACCGCGAAAATCGCCGTAATGGGTCCAAAACAACAGGCAGGTGTTATGACCATCGTTCAACGCTCCGCTGCCGAGCGACGCGGTCTGGAATTTGATGAAGATGCGAACGATCAACGTGTGGCATCCGTCGAAATGTCTCTTGAAGAGCGATCTAAAGGGCTGTTTGCGAGTTCTCGTGTCACCGATGATGGCATGATCGATCCTCGGGATACACGCGATGTCATTGGTTTTTCACTGTCAGCCTGCCATAACAAAGAAGTGAAAGGTACGAAGGAGTTCGGCACATGGCGAATGTAGCGATCAAACCCATAACGCGTATCTTGGTTGCGAACCGTGGAGAGATCGCGTGCCGGGTATTTCGAACTGCCAAGGACATGGGGATTTCAACTGTCGCGATCTACGCTGACGGTGATGCCGACGCACCTTTCGTACGTGATGCCGACATGGCCATCGCGCTTCACGGCACAACCTCAGCGCAAACTTATTTAGACATCGATAAGGTTCTGGCGGCCTGTAAATCATCACAGGCCGATGCAGTTCATCCGGGATACGGCTTCCTATCAGAAAACGCGCAATTCGCTGAAGCCGTTGAAGCCATGGGGCTTACGTGGATCGGTCCGCCTGTCAACGCAATCAAGCAGATGGGGGACAAGCTTGCAGCGAAGGCGCTGATGACCGAAGCGAACGTACCGACCCTTCCGGCGCAAGAAATCGACGATAGTACAAGTCTCGCGAAAGCCGCCGCGGAAATCGGATATCCCGTACTCGTTAAAGCATCTGCGGGAGGTGGCGGTCGAGGTATGCGAATCGTTGAAGACGCTACCGAATTAGATGACGCGGTAGCAGGTGCGCGACGTGAAGCGGGAGCTTCGTTTGGTGACGACACCATATTCTTCGAGCGTTGGTTGACGTCGTCTCGACACGTCGAGATGCAGATCATGGGGGACTTGCATGGCAATGCGGTTCACATGTTTGAGCGTGAGTGCTCCATTCAACGTCGACACCAGAAAATCATCGAAGAAGCGCCCTCTTCTGCCGTTTCCGAGGACCTTCGCGAACGAATGGGTTCAGCCGCGCTCGCGGCAGCTACGCAGCTTGGCTACTCCTCAGCCGGTACCGTGGAATTCTTGGTCAGTGGTGATGAGTTTTGGTTTCTCGAAGTCAATACGCGACTTCAAGTGGAGCACCCCGTGACCGAGGAAATCACAGGTATCGATTTGGTGCGGGAGCAGATCCGGATAGCGGAAGGTGAACCGCTGGGCTACTCGCAGTCAGACCTACAGATAAACGGACATTCCATCGAAGCACGCGTATACGCGGAGAATCCCGTTAACAACTTCTTACCCTCACCCGGAACCATCGACGTTTGGGAGCCATCGTCGCGCGTACGTGTCGATTCCGGCGTGGAGTCTGGTAGTGAAGTCAGCGTCTATTTCGATCCTTTGATCGCAAAAGTGATCAGCCATGCCCCAACACGGCGCGAAGCCGCTGCGAAGCTTGCGCGTGGATTGGAGACCACTCAACTCCACGGCATCGCCAACAATCGCGATTTCCTCGTTGCAGTTTTACGCACACCAGAGTTCCTAGCGGGTGACACGACCACTGACTTCATCGAGCGTGTGGACCCAGCCCGATCGCGGAAGGCAACTGAAGACGAGCTTGTTGACCTAGCGATCGCTGTTTCGCTGTTCTCGCAACATCAACGGCGCGAGGAAACTCGGGTATTGACATACATTCAATCAGGATGGCGCAACTCACTGATGCCGCCTGAACGTGTGCGGTATGCATACCGCGATTCAGTACTTGAGGTCGAATACCGTTCTCAACGCGATGCAAACTTCACGTTTGACGTCAACGGGACGTCCTTGAATGCGCTTGTAAGGCACGTAACAGACAATTCAATCGAAATCGTGATCGATGGACGTCGCATGAAATTCCAGATGCGCGCGAACGGCGCCGTATGGCAAACGCACGGACCTGCAGGTGATCTGCAAATTGAGGAATTACCTCGCTTCGTCATCCCGGACGAATCAGAGCTTTCCGGAGGGTTGATCGCGCCGATGCCTGGGAAAGTTCTGGCGACCGCCGTCGCCGAAGGCGAAGATGTTGAAGCGGGTCAGTTATTAGTCGTATTGGAAGCGATGAAGATGGAACACCGCATTGTCGCGCCGGCCGCGGGCACCATTACCAAGATACATATCGAAGTAGGCGAGCAAGTCGAGAAAGACGTCGTCCTGGTCGATTTAGATGAAGCCGAGACGTAACGAGGAGAAGAACGATGGCAGGCACAGAAGCCACGCTATATGACGTTAATAAGGGAGCGGCGTGGATCACGCTGAATCGGCCAGAGAACCGCAACGCGCTATCAGCCGTACTGGTGAGCGAGTTGTATGAGCATCTCGGCGAGGCAAACGACGATCCAAACGTACGATGTATCGTAATCACCGGTACAGATCCTGCGTTCTGTGCTGGAGCGGATCTAAAGAGTCCACCTGGCGGCTCGATTGAGGGGCGTCGTTCCGTTCCCTATCCTGACGTACTCACACGCATTCAAGACAGTGATAAACCCGTCATCGCCGCGGTGAATGGCGCGGCTTTTGCGGGCGGACTAGGTTTGGTAGGCGCCGCAGACATCGTGGTCGCACGAGAAGATGTCCAGTTCAGCTTCTCCGAAGTACGAATCGGCGTTATTCCCGCGGTGATTTCTGTGGTGTGTATTCCCAAACTTGGCACCCATCATGCGATGAAGCTCTTTCTTACTGGCGAGCGTTTCACTGGTGCACAAGCAGTAGAAATGGGGTTTGCGCATCGTGCGGTCCCCGCAGACCAGCTCCGCGACGCAGTTCAGGAAGAGATTGATATGATCAATCAAGGCGGACCAAATGCTGTTGTCGAATGTAAGAAACTCGTGAGAGCAGTACCTAAATGGGATCGTGAAGATGCGTTCGCCAAAACAGCCGAATGGAGTGGTCGCATGTTTCGATCGGACGAAGGCGCCGAAGGTATGGCGGCATTCCGCGAAAAGCGCAAGGCGTCCTGGATTCCGCAAGACTAGGTGTTCAACTGATCCACAACTAGGTTGATAGAGAGACTGCCCTATGAAAACGGAGCGTTCTATTACAGAACGCTCCGTTCTTTTGTTGGTTGCTAGTTAGTCAAACGCTGGGAAAATCTCTTCGTTCAGTTCGGCGTAGATGTCAGGTCGCTGCAGGATCGACTGTAGCATGAATTCTTCCGAACCAGCGTCAATGTAGTCCGCGCAACGATCGATAACGTACTGTGGCGAACCAATCATCAAGTGATCGCGACCACCGCGAAGTTGCTTAGCCTTTTCCTCGTCGCGTTCGATTCGCATCGGCACGTGTGCAGACATTTTGATCTCAGCAGGATCTCTTCCGACCGACTCGCAATGCTTGTGGAGCACTTCTTTCTTATGTCGAATGTCATTAGGACTTACACCGACTAAGTTACAGATGTCAGCGTATTTAGCTGCAGTACGTAATGTGCGCTTCTCGCCGTTACCACCTACCATGATTGGAATCGGATTCTGTACGCCTTTGGGCGCGAATGGCGCCGATTTCAGCTTGTAGTACTTACCGTTATAGTCGAACATTCCATCATTGGTAAACAGCTTTTTAACCAGTTCACACGCCTCTTCAAGACGGTCCGAGCGCTCTCGCATCGGAGGGAATTCCCAACCGTAGGCTTCGTGCTCGCGGACATTCCATCCCGCACCGATGCAGTACTGAGCGCGACCGTTCGAAATGACGTCCATGGTCGCGACCATCTTCGCCATCAACGCCGGATTTCGATAGGTATTGCCAGCAACCAACACGCCCAATTTCAGTCGTGTCGTCACCGCTGCTGCTGCAGCCATCAATGTGATGCCCTCTAACGTATCTATCGTATCGGAATCTCTAACTTCGGCAGTATGGCTCCATGGCGGTACGAAATGATCGTAAAAATAGACGCTCTCCCACCTACCCTCTTCCATAGTATTGAGTACAGCGACGATCTCTTCCCAGGATGTAGCCTGGTTATACAATTGTGATGAAAACACGGTTTTCTCCTTGCGAACGACTAAAAAGAATAATCGATAGAGATTTTCGGAGTTTGAATGAAATCAAAAATATGCGATAGGCTCGGTATTGAATTCCCGCTCGTCGCTTTCACACACTGTCGCGACGTTGTCGTCGAAGTTTCGAAGGCAGGCGGCATGGGCGTCCTCGGCGCCGCAGGGCATAGCGCGGAATCTTTGGACTTTGAGCTGAGCTGGATCGACGAGCGAGTTGAGGGCAAACCTTACGGCGTTGACCTAATCGCACCCACAAGCATCGCGATCACCGATGACACCACACCGAAAGAAACGCTCGGTATGGTTCCCGAAGAACACCGCGATTTCGCGCGTGGCATTCTTGCCCAACACAACATCGACACGCGAGACCTGTATCAAGGACAGGTTGGCGGAGGTGGCGGATTTCTTACGAAAGGTCGTGCCAACAACATCATTGACGTTGCTTTTTCACACCCGATCAAACTCATCGCGAACGCACTCGGGGTCCCGCCTCGATACATGATTGAAATGAGCAAGGAACGGGATGTTGTCGCAGCAGCTTTGGTAGGTGCAAAGGAACATGCTGTCAAGCAGGTCGAAGCGGGCGTCGATGTTTTGGTCGTCGCTGGCACGGAAGCTGGTGGTCATTGCGGCGAGGTCTCGACAATGGTGCTAGTACCTGAAGTCGCTGAAGCTGTAAAAGACTCAGGCGCTGCGATTCTTGCGGCTGGCGGAATCGTGACGGGCCGCCAAATGGCAGCAGCGATGGCGATGGGTGCGGATGGCGCGTGGACCGGTTCGGTGTGGCTTACAACGATCGAAGCAGAGACTTCACAGGTTATCAAAGAGAAGTACGTTCAAGCAAGCTCGCGTCAAACCGTTCGTTCGAAGTATCGTACCGGTAAATATTCTCGGCAGTTGAGGTCCCCCTGGACCGACGCTTGGGAATCAGAGGAAGCACCAGAACCACTTCCCATGCCACTTCAATCCTTGGTATCTGAAGCACCCTTGGCTCGTGTGACGAAATTGGCGGAAGGCGGTCACGAAGGCGCACGCCATTTAGCAACGTCATTTGTCGGGCAAGGGGTAGGCCTGATGAACTCAATTCAATCTACGCGCGATGTAGTCTTTGAGTTCATGGAAGACTATCTCAACGCGACGGAGCGATTGAAGAGCACCGTCGAGGATTAAATTTACTTTGAGCGACGACCTGTTCAGTTCAGCGCTATAGACATACAACGCGGCGGGATTTTCCCGCCGCGTTCAATTTATGTAGCTAGTGAGAACCCGGTAAATTGATCGCGGGATTACGTCCAAAGAATCCTACGGGATGGAGTGTAAATCCGGTATATTCAACGGGCATGACAGGCCAATCCTCAGGTCGCGGCATATGCGTCACGCCGCAGGTGTGCCAAACCACAATATCGGTGTCCTCAATAGCGCGGTCCGCAGCCGTCCAATGCAAGATTCCATCACCGTGACCTAAATGTGGGTAATCACCCGCTGCGCATAGTTCCGATTCGTCGTACGGTGTGACCCAAAGATTGTGTTTTGCAAATCCCGCGCGTTTGACCACCTGCGATTCGTCACGCGCAAACAGCGTAGGAACTGCATGCGGACTGAGTCGATAAGCAACTGGCTTGCCGAGTCGATTCTTACGGTGATGGTTGACGACTTTCCACGATCTAGCTTTCGAAGCATCAGCATTTCGCTTCGCGTTTGACTCGGACGTCAACAACGTTTCATTCGCCGCAAACGCAGTTCCATCTGGATTTTTGTCGCTTACGGGCTGTGATTCGGTATTCACCTCATAGACGCAATTGCGCGGTCCGTCGAGCTCAAAGTCCAACCGAAAGCAGAAAAGGTGTTGGTGTATAGGGGACGCAACATTAGGCGCGACAAGCGGCGCAAATTCAGGTCTTTCGTCGCCCTCCTCTACTGCTGACACACCGACGATGCCAGTCAACTTCACCTCCATCTGAATCGTGCCGTCAAGATACAAATACCAGTAAAACCCGTACTCGTAATTGCCGACGGTGTGAAACGTGCTGACCACTAACCGTCGTGACCGCCTGACTTCAGTATTTCGCGAATGACCGTTATGATGCTTCCACAATATCCCGTAGTCTTCTTCGTGAATGCAGATCGCCCGCTCAACCAACCGGGCAGTACCATCCGGTTTGACGCAAACGTGGTCAAGGTAGTGAATCTCACCGACACAATCACAGCCAAGCGTTAACGAATTTACACAATTTCCAATACTCGCTTCCCCAGCATCCAGCACGTGCTTCCAACAATGCATGGGATCAGTGTCTCCGTATGGGACCACCATGTCTGACAGCGCTGCTCGATTAAGGATTGGCCGGACTTCACCAGCTTCCTCGTAACCGAGCTCATGCAAGACTAGCCCGTTTACGGGATGAATACTCACGCGAAAACTCCAGTTCTGCCAAGATATCTGATGTCCACAGACTGAAAATCCTGGACCATTAGGTTGAGTGATTCTTAGTTCATTTGGTACTTTCCGAAGTTCCGCAAACGCACTGTTTTCGTAACGACCACTTTCTTTTGGAATCGGTACGACGCCGTGATCTTCAAGATGCGCTATGCGACCCGTGGTCAAGTCAACATGAGCAATAAGTCCTTGAACCGGATGTGCGTAACCGTTATCAGTCGCATCATCTCTGACAAACGCGATGACGCGATTCGCACGGTGTCCCTTAGGAATCGCAGGATGCTGATAGCCGCCCGTAGGCCAAGGATCAAGTTGAACATGCGTGACGTCGTCGATACCACGCTTTCGCATCGCCTTGAGCCATCCAGCATCTGCTTTGGTAATCGCGACTGCACTCATGTAGTCCGCGAATCCAATAGGAGCGTGGCCATTCGTAATTCGGTCGACGACCACACTCTTCGTCGATAGATTTACATTTGCTTGGAAGCCGCCATCTAGCTCCCCTTGTGCGGGGTGATCGAAACCATCAAACCGTAAAACCCGATCGATCGACTTCCCGCGTTCGTACTTACGTAACGCTTCTTTATTCGGTTCATTCAGACGAACAGAGCAGAATGCTGCTCTCTCGCCTAGTGTCGCCTTCGCGAGACGAGCGGCGGATTCAACCTCTTCGAAAGAAGGTGGATCAAGAGGATGTGTGCTTATCAATGATGCTCGAAGTTGCTGCATCGATTTAGCTCCAAAAGTTGCTGAGGGGATTGATTCTCTCACTTCGATTCATAATCGCGGTCAAAGAACTCGCACCGCGTGAGGTGAGCGGAGTAGTACTCCTGACTCGAACCTTGGGTTAAGTACCACGGAGATCAACGCAGATCAGCTTGCGACAGGAAATAAGTCCCACTTAATGGATGGAACATTGTTCCGATGCGTAATTCTTGCTTCAATCTAGGGTCAACGTCTTCAAGGGCATTACTCAAGTATGAGTATGGTTGCAGGCTTCGCATTTCCTCAGTTGCAACGTCCCAATTCGTCAATGGCATGTGCACGTTGCTTTCAAGTTCATCGACTTTAGAGATAAAGGAGATCGTATCATCCACAATCAGTGGAAAGCTCGATTCTTTCATTAGATTCACTTCATCGCTAGCACCGTACATAGTTCTGAATCGCACTTTAAACCCGGCACCCGTTACCGTTCTGGTTGCATTGAACCTCTTTCTGATTTCCTCAGCTGATTCATCTTCGAAAACCTCACGGAGATCAATATTTCTCGCACCACTCGCGTTGCAGAATACGCGATTCCCTGCCTGTAGTAACACCTCACGTAAAGGAAGCGTGTCGAAGAAGCTCCCGTGCACAAGACACACTTTCGTAAGAGGTGACGGCTTAGCATCCTTACGACCGACTAACAAGTAGTAAACGTCGCGCATGTCACTTAATTCAAACGTTTCGCCACTACTTTGTAGTTCCAAGCGAAGTTTCTTGCTAAGTGATCCCATACTCTTCTTTGCACTAGGCGGTGTCGAGTTAAATGGGGGGATCGAGAATGCCCTAGACGTTTTTAGCTCTATTAGTTCTCCGCCAGGCGGATCGTAATCCGCATCGTTGCGTAGTACAAGATCTGGGAAAGTGTTGTTGCGGAAAGATCGAGCAGCGATTAGCGAATCTGGAAACTTCTCGTACTCCTCAAGGTTCCTCTGTTGAACTAGATGACCACGATACGTCAGGAGTTCCGCGAAAAAATGATAAATTGATGATTTCATGTGGCGTAATCTAATGACTTCAGGTCTATAGACTTCCTGTAACGCTTCTTTCCCACTCTCAAGCTTAAGACTTCGAAACCTAAGTACCTCTCTGCACAAGAGAGAGTATTCACAATGCTCAGAATGTGAACTAACGTGTTCCGTCTGTCTTGTTCGGTCCAGCTTAAGCAGCTTGCGAACGTTTGCATGAATTGGAGCTGGGCCAAATGTCCTCCAAGCACGTCGTGTGTCTGTAATCTGAGCGATACCGACGTACATCGTCACTACCTCTAAGGGTTCGCAGACGCTTTTCGATCAGAGCGCAATTCTCTGGATCTAACTCTATCGATGTCGTTTTCCGACCAAGTTGCTCTGCAACAACGGAGGTAGTTCCAGAACCCGCGAACGGATCTAGAACTCTCATCCCCGGCATAGTTGAACTCAGAAGTACTCGAAGGAGAAGTGCAATAGGCGATTGCTGTTTGTGTTCCCGCGCGCCTTCATCATTTCTAATCGCCTCGTCGCCAGCAAAATAGCCTGATGTCAGCTCGCGTATGTCGTCCCACACATCGGTGACGAATACGCCGTTGGTATGCGGTCGATATCCCTCAGGTAATTTTGGGACGATTCGCAGTTTATTGAAGACCAACGGTTTAGGTCCTTTTGTGGCAAATGAAATGATTTGAAACGCTTTTCCAAATCGAAGTTTGCTCGGAATCGCGGAGGTAAGTTTCCTCCACACAATAAGGTTCTGAAACGTCCAGCCTGACTCCCGAAGGACCGCAAGAACCTGTTCGGCGTTCTTCTCTCGCTGCATGAAGTAAACACAGCCACCTTCAACCGTGTGTGCATATAGGTTTTCGCAGATCTCTGCCATAAAAGACCAATATTCGCTTGTAGCCATATCATCACTGTGTGTGCGGTAGTGTTTACCTTGATTGAATGGCGGATCAAGAAATGTCAATGCGAATTTAGGTGCATCTATCGACCTCTTTCTCAGCCATTCGAGGCAATCGTGACAGTGAATACTTGCACCTGAGTCTTCCAACGATACCTACCTCATCCAATTTCTGCTCACCAAGTCACCTTGTTAAATCAGCTAACAAACAGGGACCATCAAATTCTATATCCCTGTCAGTCGGAATCGCGAGTAGACAACGGGTTAGATTAGGATCCACACTAAAGAGGATGAACCGCTCCAACGGTGAACGCAAATAGTTCGTTTAACTGCTGGCGAATTCTGCAGCACAAATCATTAAACTCGGTAACAAGCAAGTCGAACGCGGTTTGATCTAGCATTTCAAATGTCAGAGTCTTAATAAATCCGTAGCAATCAAGCTGACTCACTCAGCGAATTGTCGGAATGGCGATAGAAATTATCGGGTTATTAGTCGACGACCTCTCCCTGTTCCCTCAGGAACAATTCCGATGTGCTAGGTTGTACGTCACGATACGTGTCGTTTTCATGCGTAACCCGCACGTCAATTCTCGACAGCAACCGCGTCAAGAATATGGTTTGACCGCGCAGTGACGAGACTCGCTAGTGGTTTCAGAAGGAATCCTGCCGCAGCCAGAAACATGAGGAATTCGAGAACTGAAACTATGAAATACAACGGAAAGCCACGTCCAGCTGCCTCAAGCGCAATGTCCATAGCCAAAACGCGCGAAGCAATCCAGATCGCTGATGCCGCGAAGCACAGTTCCGCTACAAACGCAAGTGCAGTGGCTGAACCACCATGTGCTTTCATTGACGTAAAAGACACCGCGTACGGGTAACGTGCAGACCATACGATTCCCAACACACAACATCCTAGAAAGATCACACCAGCCTGAAATCCCGAGGCGAGGAGATGCAGTATGGGTATCGGACTAAGCACACCTGCAAGTACAAGCGTAAAACAGCCAAATACGACAAACAGAGCGGATAGAGCGAAGAACTTACCTAGCAATACATTTCTCAAATCGAAACCTGCGAACAGATATAGACGAAAACCAAGTCTGTCATACGCAAATAAGTTGCCGGCCAACCCAATTGGTGCACCGACGAGAGCCATGACTGCCATCAATACCAGCGGCAACATGTCAGGTTCGAATGTCGCGGGGAAATTTAACCAGAGCAACGGCACGAGAAGCACGAGAAAAAGTGGTGACATCAATCCCATTTTGCCGTACGCAGAGCGTGTCCAACCCTTAATCGTGACCCTTGTAACGGCGAAACTCGGTGATCTCGCAAACAGCGAATCGCTAGCACGTTCTCTATTGATCGCGAGTTGAGTAGTTCCGCCTCCACGCGGTTCTTGTCCGTCGCGATATCGTGCAAGCGTGCTACCGTAGCCTCGCTTTAAGCTCAATGTTGCAAGGAGAAGAAGAGCGACCGTCGCCGCGAGTGTCTTCCACGGAAAGCTTGATTCCTCAGACGACCCGGTCAAAATCCACGCGTCCGACCAACGTTCATTTGATTCTGGTGGATCTTCGTTCAAATCCTGTTTCTGATCAATCATGTTGTCACTGACAATCTCAGCCGCAATCTGCTCGAGCTGCGGTTGTTCCTGCGTCGAATCGCTTTGTCTCCGTTCATAGGCAAGGTAAAAATTCGGTACCTGTGCAAGCACGATGACGCCAAAAAATATCAAATACGCGAAAGCCATGCGTTTCCGCTTAGTGACCATAGACCGCACAAGCCAGCTATGGAGTTGATGCAATAGTGCACCAACGCATAGCACAAACATAATCGACGCAGGAATAAGAGCGACGTTGCCGGGATCGAGTACTAACGTACATGCGATCGCAAAACCTAAAAATGCCGGCAAAAATAGAATGTTCGAAAATGACAACTGTGACAGCACAAAGTTGAGAGAAAACACAGTTTGGAATGGGATCGGTAGGTGTAGTAATCTCTCTAATGGCAGTCCTTCATCCTGCTGCAAGTTGATCCACAGTCCCATGATGCGGACGTAGATAAAAAACAAACTCATTACTGCCCACGCTATCACAATTACGTCGCGCGACAACGACGGCAGTAGTACCACACCGATCCCGAGCGCTAGTAAGAATGAGAAGATACACAGCGGAATCGCCAAGATAGTGCCGATGACTCCTACCGCACGTAACAACGGTCCTTGTCTTTGCCAACGTCGTCGCCAGAGTTTCCATCGCAACCAGACCACACTGCTCAGGTAACTGTGTGAACGGTTAATTTGACGATCGCTCATACAATACAGTCGCAATCGACGCTGAACTTCATCGGAGTATCTAAGTAGCTACTTCAGGACGATTGTCATTCAGCCAACTTAACTCAGACCTCATTTCGTCGGTCGATCCGACTAAGTCGAGAAAGACGTCCTCTAATCGCCGTTCATTCAACGAATCCATACTGGCTTGATATACGAGCTCTCCAGAGTCGATGATGCCTACGTCTGAACAAAGTGCCTCGACAATATCAAGTACGTGAGAAGTGAGGAACACCGTTGAACCGCGAGCTACGAATCGACCAAGAATGTCGCGCATGATGCGTGAACCAACAGCATCGACGCCCTCAAATGGTTCGTCAAGGAATAACAGATCGGGGTCAGGTAGTAGAGCTGCGGCTAGAGCGAGTTTCTTTCGCATACCATGCGAGTATTCGAGAACCAATTGCTTTGGGTCTGCGCCTAGTGCCAATACGGAAAGGATCTCCTCAATTCGATCTGTCAGCAACTCGTCATCAAGACGGTACATTCTCGCAACAAACGTCAGGTACTCCGGACCCGTGAGCGTTTCGAATAACGCGAGATCCTCTGGAACCACACCTATTCGACGACGAACTGCCTGAGCACTCTCGTTATCGGCGAGGTCTGATCCAAGTAACAGAATTCTTCCCTTGGTCGGCGCGAGAATACCGGTCAACATCTTGATAGTCGTCGATTTCCCCGCCCCGTTTCGACCGAGAAACCCGAACATCGTGCCATGTTTGACGCGCAGGCTTAGCTCGTGTACGGCGTTGAGCTCACCGAATGTCCGGCATAGCGCTTCCGTTTCGACCGCAAACTGTGATTCAGTTTCCACGCTCAACGCCATGACCAACGCGGTTATCGACTTCGAAATTGATTTCCCTAGCCAAATGACCCAAGACTCACCCTATTCGCTCTTGAAAAACCCGTTTGCGCAAACCATGCGAGCTGAGCACGATCCCCCGTGCGCACCTATGCAGCCTGATCGTCCAGGATCATTTGACTCCCCTTCTCTGCGATCATAATCGTCGGCGCGTTAGTGTTACCTGAAACAAGTGTCGGCATGATCGAAGCATCGATGACTCTTAGTGATTTCATGCCGCGTACCCGCAAGCGCTCATCAACTACAGCTTCGGAGTCCGTACCCATCTTACACGTGCCGATCGGGTGGAAGACCGTGCCTCCGGTCTTTCGACAGAATTCCAGTAAATCTTCATCCGATTCGAGTCCGTCGCCTGGATACATTTCGTGATCCACGTACTTTGCAAGTGCGTGTGTACGACCAAGTTCCCGGGCAATCTGCATCCCGCCGACCAACGCGCGACGATCTACTTCCTCGCTGAGGAAATTTGGTCGAATCGCCGGTCCCACGTCAGCAACGTTGCTTTTGATGTGAATCGAGCCTCGACTTTCCGGTCTCAATTGACACACATTGACGGTCATGCCAGGTTCGTTTTCAAGTTGTGCTCGTTTTGCACCTCTACGATAGCTGCCGTGTGCAAAGTGAAACTGAACGTCCGGCGTCTCAAGATCGTCACGAGTTTTCACGAATCCGTGCGCAATACCTGCCGTGTAAGTCATCGCTCCGCGACGAGTGAGCAACCACTTTAACCCCTCGATGAGCATTGGAACACCACTAGTTTTCCCGTTTAGCGAGTCGCTGTCTTTGACGCGCCATGCTACCGCTGACGCATAGTGATCGCGATAGTTTTCACCTACGCCTGGTAGTTCGTGAACAAGCTCGATACCGTAGTCCTTTAGTAGATCAGCTTGCCCTACCCCAGAGAGTTCTAGGATCTGAGGAGACTGGACTGCTCCGGCACAAAGAATGACTTCTTTTCGGGCTCTTGCTTCTTGAACGCTACCTGATTTATCCAGAAAATGTACACCAGCTGCAGTCTTCGCATCAAATATGACAGATTGGCAAAGCGCGTTGGTTTCAATTGTGAGGTTTCCACGCCCACGAACCGGATCAAGGAACGCGCGTGCCGTACTGAATCTGCGCCCTCGCTTCTGGGTCACCTGATAGATTCCAAAACCATCCTGTTTGGCACCGTTGTAATCCGGATTGCGTTCGTGACCTAACTCAACACCGGCTTCAATGTACGCATCGAGTAAGCGATGGTTTTCAACCATATCGGCGACGTTAAGCTCGCCATCGGCGCCGCGATATTCATCCGAGCCGCGCTCAAATGACTCGGATCTACGGAAGAACGGCAGAATCTCATCGTACGACCAGCCTTGATTGCCTAGCTGCGACCAGAGGTCGTAGTCATGAGCTTGTCCTCGAACGTACAACATCCCGTTAATAGAGCTGGAGCCACCTAAGACCTTGCCCCTCGGAATCGGAATCTGTCGGTTGTTCGTGCCTTCTTCAGGTTCAGTTGAGAAACACCAGTTCACGCTAGGTCGATCGAGTAGATGCCAGAATCCTGCCGGAATATGAATCATCGGGTGCCAGTCGCGAGAGCCCGCTTCGAGTAGGAGTACGTTGTTATGGCTATCTCTGGATAGACGATTAGCGACCAGACAACCGGCAGAGCCGGCACCAACAACAATATAGTCAAATTCCATGTTTGGCTCCACTAGGTACCGGATGCGGTAGCAATACTGCCAATCGCCTGATCCAGCGCGTGAGTAAACTCACCATCGCTCTGCGAGACACGAAGATATTCTGTCAAGGCGCGCGAAAAACTTGCGATTACTCTGTTGTTTTGCGCCAGGCGGCTGTTTGATACCTCTTGTGAATACCCACCGGAAAGAGCTGCCACGCGTAGGACACGTTGGTGATCACAAAACGCACTGTAGAAGCCCGCTTCTTCCGGCAAAGTTAATTTGAATACGACCGCCGTACCATCGTCTAAGCTCGCCAAGCCGTCATGGAGACTCTCACGTAGATTGGCTTCACATCCCGCTTTGTCTTCTACTTCTATGTCGATCTCAGGTTCCACGATTGGTATTAGTCCGTTGGAGATGATTTGCTTCGCCAGCTTGAACTGCTGCTCAACTACGGAACGAATGCCCTGCTGACTATTGGCTTTGATGACAGAACGCATTTTCGTACCGAACACACCGAGGCTTCGTGCTTCAGCGAGTCGCTCATCCAAGCCATCCTCGAAAGGTTTCATGAGCTGAACACCGTCAACTTCGTCTGCGAGACCTTTATCCACCTTCAAAAACGGCAGAATCCCCTTTTTCTCCCACAGGTATCGACTGCTCCGTAGACCTTCGACGTTGCGATGCATCGTGCCTTCAAACAGGATTGCGCCGAGAATTCGTGGTCTAGCAAACGACGAGTTCGTCATGATGCGAACACGCATAGCATGTACGAGGTCGAACATTGAATCCTCGCCCTCGTACGCATCGTTTGGGATACCATATCGCTCTAGTGCTTTCGGGGTGCTCCCACCGCTCTGATCTAGCGCCGCGATGAATCCCTCGCTATTTCTCATGAGCTCAATCTGGTTGTTAGTCACGTGTTTTTGGTCGAATTTCGAGGACATTCGCGATTTTACGGACGATCAGAACCAAGGAACTTGCACTGAGCGGTGAACCGTTTTTCACACGCTCAGTAAGCACCACGTGGCATTGAGACAGAATTTACTGAGAGAAACTGACCTATGGCAATACCAAAAAACAGCGAAAGCAATATCACGAAGCTACTAGATAGAGGATTCGCTAGTCGTCTCAATAGTGAGGAATCCCCGCGACAAGGCGAACCGAGCCAACATGTCGTCATCGTGACGTGCATGGACACCAGAATCAATCCATATCGAATCTTCAATTTAGTCGAAGGCGACGTACATCTCTTACGTAATGCCGGAGGTGTCATTACCGATGATGTTGTACGTTCGATTCTGATTTCTCAACGACTGCTGAACACTACCGAGGTGTTGGTCGTTCAGCACACAAAGTGCGGTATGGCAACGTTTGCAGGAGACCAGTTCAAGGACGACGTGGAACGCGAAACGCAACAACGACCTAAATTTGAGATGGAAGACTTCCCGGACGTGTACGAGAGTGTCAAATCCTCGGTTATTAAGTTGCATGCCAATCCGTATCTGATTCGCACGACACATGTTCGGGGATTCGTGTACGACGTCGACCATGATCAACTTGAAGAGGTCGTCGTTGATCAGTAATCATTCGCTCTACGTTCAATAAATAAGCGTGGATAGAACCGAAAGCGATCCGAGCGCACGACATACTAATTCCGATTTTTTATTATTCTATATCAATGTGTTATTACTATCTTCTCGTGGAATATGCTCTCGATAGAACTGCTATTGCAGTGCTCAAGCAGCCTCAGTCGAGCAAACTCGGGTTATCTCCTTCGCCACGTCTGCAACAATTTCGTAGGAACGAAGACGCTTCTGAAAATCATAAATCTGGCAAACCACAATTAACTCATCCGCGTGCGTTTCGCTAATGAATTCTTGCATGCCATCTAAGACGACTTGCCGATCGCCCACGACGGATGCCGCGCGTGCGGTTCGAAGCACGTTTCGTGACGCTGGATCTAGCGTCGCCTCAAAGTCCTTTACAGGTGGCGGCAATTGACTAGGCCGTCCTGTGCGCATGCGTAAGAATGACTGAAGACCCGATGTACGCAAGTAATTGGCTTCCTCCATCGAATCCGCAGCGCACACGTTGTAACCGAGCATGACATATGGCCGATCAAGTTCCGCCGACGGGCGAAACTTCTCGCGATAAATCGAGACCGCTTCATTCATCATGGCAGGTGCAAAGTGAGAAGCAAATCCGAACGGAAGACCATACATTGCAGCGACCTGTGCGCCATAGAGACTAGAGCCCAAGATCCAAATAGGTACGTTTGTATTCATTCCTGGGATTGCATGTACTTTCTGGTTTTCCTGTCTCGGACCAAGAAAGAACTGCAGTTCTCGAATATCTTGCGGGAAACTGTCGACCGCGGAGTTCAAAGTACGTCGTAAGGCGTAGGCGGTTTGTTGATCCGTCCCAGGTGCGCGACCCAATCCTAAGTCGATTCGACCGGGATACAGCGATGCAAGCGTGCCAAATTGTTCCGCGATGACCAAAGGTGCGTGATTCGGCAACATGATGCCACCCGAACCTACCCGGATGCGGTTAGTTGCCGCAGCCACATGACCTATGACAACCGCAGTCGCGCTACTAGCTATGCCTTGCATGTTGTGGTGTTCAGCTACCCAATAACGGGTGTAGCCAAGTCGTTCCACATGCTGAGCTAGCGGAATCGTGTTAGCTAATGCCGTTCCTGCGTCACTACCTTGTACGATAGGAGCTAGGTCAAGCACGGAGAAACGTAATCGCGAGCTTGATTCGTATGTCGCTAAAGGCGCAGTAACATCAATGTCGGTATCCGCCACTACAGAACGAGAGCTCCCAGAGTATCTGCCGCAATATTCTCTCGAGCCTGAAGGTGAGGAAAAACAAACAGCGGATCGGCGAAGCCGTCGCGAATCGAACGCATCCGTAGCGAGTTGATCGTACCGGTCGGTACGCGGTGCACCTCGGTTGCTTGCATACGCTCAGCCATTCGTTTTACGGCCCACTCAGAGTTAGAGCTCGCTAAAGCGCTATCAAACCAGTTCGCTACCAACTCTGGCTCCGGTACACTCTCGGTCTCGACATAGAGTTCATAACGTCTATTGATGGCGTCGCTGAGCATCAAGAACTGGTCAATCTCGCATCCATGTTCCGCATTGAGTTTTTCGATCGCTCTGATCACGTCCGATTCCGCGAGACGCTCCCCATGAATGTTGGTAATACTCGAACCATTCTGAACGAATTCGAATGTCGGCGTGTTATGTACTCTACCTGTGACTCTGACGATCTGATCGGTTTGGAGCCGATACAACCCTGAACGTGTCGTGATCAGTACGTAGTACTCCTGTCCCACGACTAACTCATCTAGCAGTTTCAGCTGACCGAATCCAGCTTCCCAAGGCGATCGTTCAGCGAACTCATAAAAGTTGCGACGGAATGACAGAAGGCACGCGTTGGTCTTGGTATCAACGTTTATCGTGCCAAACGATGCGCTCGATTGGTAACCTAGCTCAAGTATCGGTGTTCCTGAAGGTAACTGCGTACGCAGGAATCTAACCGACGATCGACAGCTACCTGCTGTCCAGCAGATTACGCCTCTCAATTTCGGCCAGAAGTCACCAAACGCAAGCCGATTTTCCTGCTCTTTGAGAGTCCGAAGTTCTGATGCTCTTCTAGAGTTCGCGCGAATTAATCGCTTGCTGCGAATTTCACGTTGCACGCGCTCTGGAAGGGTACCGTTTTCGATCGCATCACAGATTTCGTCAAAGTTCTGGTGAATTACGTCTAAAAGGTGTATGAAAGTCGCAGGATTAGCTGTAAGCATGCACGATACATTCGTTTCTGCCAGTGCTACGATCGCATGCGCGAGCGTTCTGGATTGAGAATCCTTGATAGCAGCTATTTCCGCGTTCGTTATACAACGGCGACGCATGAACGTTGGTAAGTTTCGATACACAAACCCTGCGGCGGTACCTTGTGGTAAGCCTGTATTAGAGAAAGATCTCGGCTCGTCTTCGAGCATCGTGAAGACCTGATTTCTCCACAGGCCGTAACGTCGCAACCAGGCGTACGCGGTCAGTCGGACGTCTCGACGAGCATCTCGTAACGCATTTACCGTAAACGGGAACGCTTTGTGTCTTGTTGGATCTGCGTTGTGATTGAGGTAGACAAACTGGCGCTCACAGAGAAGATGCTTCCCCGAAGATTCCTGCAAACGCAACTCGCGCTGAATGCTGTTGTACGTACTTAATCCCACTTGCGACTGAAATTCACCGACATCTCGAATGAAGTTAAACCGGTGTGAGCGACCGAACTGCGAGTCCTTGTTGTCCCGCAAAATGCGTCTCAACAACGCGATCTGAGTATGACGGGGTCTCTTCGCAAGATGGATGAAATGATGAAACGAATACACATCGAATAAGCCGTTAAGCATCCAATAGACCGCATACGCGAGCCAGTTGATCATGTGTGATGTACCAGATCGAGCGTGTTTGCGATGCGTCCGACGAACTTCAGGTACTTCGTCAGCGCCATTTGAGTAATGCCAAGAAAATGTGATCCGAGAACCGATCGCTCCATACGTGAATTATTGTGAGACTGGAACGGCATGGCACAACAAAATCGATCTGGCTCATTTTTCTTCATTCCTGGATGTAGGTAGTAACACACTCTTAGCTAGTAGAGTCAACGACTCGAGCACGTCGCTGGCATCTGCTGCGGAACACGAGAAAAAGAGCTCGTGTTCCGATTGTTTGCATCCGTGAACGACTTTCGACGCCCATCAGGATAATTTCGGTCGTTTGCTGTGCGGACCAGCAATTCGCAAATAAGGATATCTACATGCCCGATTGGTTTTCAATTGAAGGAAAGATTGCGCTCGTGACCGGCGGTTCGCGTGGGATCGGCGAAATGATTGCTGCTGGCTTTCTACAGTATGGGGCGAAGGTCTACATCAGTTCACGCAAAGCAGATGTATGCGATGCGACCGCCGACAGGCTGCAGTCAACGTATGGCAGCACTTGTATCTCAATCCCTGCGGATCTCTCGGAACTCGAAGGCATCGAGTCTCTTGTCGCCGCGCTGAGCGAGCGCGAATCACAATTGGACATCCTGGTCAACAATGCCGGTTCGACGTGGGGAGCCCCAATCGATGAATTCCCCGAGGTCGGGTGGGACAAGGTAATGGATACCAACGTAAAAGGGATCTTTTTTATGGTGCAGAAATGCCTCCCTTTGTTAAGGAAGTCCGCGACTCAAGACGACCCCGCTCGAGTTATCAACATCGGATCTGTCGACGGGATTAAGACACCTGGTTTCGACAATTTCTCGTACGGTCCATCGAAGGCAGCCGTCCACCATCTAACTCGACAAACAGCAGCTCATCTCGTGCGGGAAAACATCATCGTGAATGCGATCGCACCTGGTCCTTTTCCATCCTGGATGCTCAGTGCTGGCGTTGGGTTTGGCGGCCAAGTCGAAGGCGCGGATTGGGAGTCCGTCGGGCGCAACAACCCGCGGAAGCGTGTTGGTACGATGGAGGATATTGCAGGTCTCGCAATCTTTCTTAGCTCGCGCGCCGGTGCCTACACAGTCGGTGAAACCATCACGTGCGATGGCGGATCGGTAGCTGTTTCATGACCATCCTCCTAAGTAACGATGCAAGAACGACTTAATCAGAGCCGTTCTACTCACCTGCACAATCGTGGCGGTTCGATCGCGCATGTAACCGATAAACCATCGCCTCCTTTGATTCGTTAGGTACACCACGATTAGGTTCGACGACTACGCGCTCGATCCCAAGTTCTTCGACGAGTTTCTGCAACCCGATCGACGACCACGCGATTACGCACAAACTTTGTACAACGCGCTCGCCGAGATGCCTCCGGAGCGTATGGCAACTATTCAAGAGCGTGTCACGCGATCGTTTACGAATGAAGGCATTTCGTTCACCCTTTACGATGAAGATGAAGCAACCGAGCGCATCATTCCAATTGATGCCATACCTCGCATCGTGCCACAGAATGAGTGGCTAACGATTGAAGCAGGATTGAAACAGCGATTAACGGCGCTGAACCGATTCTTGCACGATGTCTACCATGACGCTCGAATCATTAAGGACGGTGTCATCCCAGTCGACATCGTGAAGAGTTGTCCCCAATATCGATTGGAAATGCACCGCGTCAGGACGCCAAATGACATCTATGTTGGAATCTGTGGCACCGACATAGTCAGAACGAACGACGGTTATCGCGTACTGGAAGACAACCTGCGCGTTCCTTCCGGAGTTTCTTACATGATCGCGAATCGGCGTGCGGTGAAGTCCAATATGCCGCGAACGTTTCGTCAGAATCATGTCATGGAGATTGAACACTATGGACGTTACCTCTTTGAGACCCTGCGAGATCTAACGTGGACACAGGCGAGTGAACCGTCGATCGCGTTACTCACCCCTGGGGTATTCAATTCAGCGTTCTACGAGCACGTTTTTCTAGCGCATGAGATTGGTGCAGCGCTTGTTGAAGGCCAGGACCTTGTCGTTAACGACGGGTTTGTGTACATGAGGACGACGGGCGGTCTCAAGAAAGTAGACGTCATTTACCGACGCGTCGATGACGATTTCATCGATCCATTGGTGTTCCGTAGGGACTCAGCGCTAGGCGTACCTGGGCTCATGCACGCCTTTAAACTCGGCAACGTTTCGCTCGTCAACGCACCTGGCACCGGTGTCGCGGACGACAAGAGTGTCTACGTTTACGTGCCCGACATGATCCGCTACTACCTTAGTGAAGAACCGATACTAGAAAACGTAAAAACGTACTTGTGTCGTCGAAAGGAGGATCTCGAATATACGCTAGATAACCTGGACAGCCTTGTGGTCAAAACGGTTGGCGGCTCAGGTGGCTACGGGATGCTGATCGGTCCGCAAGCGACGCAGGAGGAGCGTGATTCGTATGCGCGTGGCATCCGTGCAAATCCTGCGAATTTCATCGCTCAACCGTTGTTGCAACTATCACGTACACCCTGCTGGATCGACGGCGCCCTACGACCGCGATGTGTTGATCTCCGTCCGTTCATCCTGCAGGGAACCGAAACGAAGATTGTGAGCGGTGCGTTTTGTCGCGTCGCACTACCCGAAGGCAGTTACGTGGTCAATTCCAGTCAAGGTGGCGGCGGAAAAGATGTTTGGGTTGTTCGAGACTAACCCTTGCTAGCTCGAAGCGCTGAGTGTCTTTATTGGATAGGTCGGTACCTGGAGCGGACCGAGCACTTATGTCAATTACTCGGTGTTCAAATTGGCGCTTTAATCGACCGACCTGTGCGTGAATTGACGTTCGGTTGGCATCGGATATACAAGCATTTGCAAGAAACACCGCCTTCTGCAAGACATGAGGACGAATTCACTTTCTCAGACGACGAAACCCTGGCGGATGCGTTCACACTCACCGACGACCTTACCTTCGAAGCTGGGAATAAATACTCAGTTTGGAGTTGCTTCGCGCAAAGTCGAGAAAATGCCCGACAAGTCCGACATTGCATCTCTGAAGATATGTGGAGCTCATTGAACCTAAGCTACCTTCGTGTTCGTAATGCGACATTAGTGGACATTTGGCAGGACGAGCCGGAGCTTTTTTACGTCGATCTGGTGCGTGACGTCAATACCTTTTTTGGTATGGCATCTGTTTCAATGTACCGCGATGAAGGATGGGACTTCTTACAGCTCGGCAAGACGATTGAACATCTGCAATTGCGCGTCAATCTGCTTGCGATTCAGTCTCAAGACAGCATTCCACTTCCTTCCGACGGTTCGCGAGATTTTGAATGGACAAGTCTTCTCAACGCTTATCGAGCGAACGGCGCGTATCAGCAAAACTATGGAATTGATATCAATGGAGAGGACGCACTGGACATGCTAGTTTCAAATGCGGATCTACCTAATTCACTCATGTATGCGATCACCCGAACCGATGAGCGAATTCGGGGTCTGGATTTCGCTCCGGACGCGAAGTCGGGTGATTCCGCATTAAGGATTTCCGGGCGACTGAAGTCCTTGGTGGACCACGAATGGCCCGACAGCGACGATCGCACTCGGATGCTCCTGTTGATTAGCAACTTGGCTGACCGACTTCACGGGCAAATTGCAGAAGCATGGTTTAACTATCGCAACGAAAACGCAGCGCGGCAATTCTGATGCCTCAAGCCATCCGATTCGACATCACACACACGACGTCATACCAATACGAAGAGAGCATAAATTCATGCGTGATGTCGCTTTGTATGCAACCACGCAATCATCGGTATCAGACGGTAAGCAGCTTTCTTATTAATACCTCACCTGTTACTTCGTTCAGCGTAGAGTTTGACGCCTTCGGTAATCGACATCACTTTTTCGACATTCACCATCCGCACAACAAACTCGATATCACGGTATCAGCCTCCATCGAACACACGCTGCAGGAACCGTTGAGCGATGGGTTCGTACTCCCAAGCGACACCTGGTCGAAACTTGAATCACTAAAGAACGACTGGGACATGTGGGAATACCTTCGTTTCACTGAATTGACAACAGTGTCTGAGTCATTAACCAGCTGGCTCTCGACCTTTCAAACAGATCAAGACGACAACCCATACTCTCGTCTGAAGAGACTAAATCAGCATATGTTTGAGACGTTCGAATATCAACCCGGAACGACACATGTTGATTCGACTATCGACAACTTTCTCGATATCGAAGCCGGTGTATGTCAGGATTACGCGCACCTAATGATTGCGGTAGCGCGCTCATGGGGCATACCCACACGATACGTGTCAGGTTATCTATACGACTCCGATGAGAATAACCTACGCGCCGCGAATGCCACTCATGCGTGGGTTGAGTGCTGGCTCCCCCAACTCGGTTGGATGCCGTTTGATCCAACGAATTCGAAAGTTGACGACGAAAATCTCATCACGGTCGCAATCGGCCGCGACTATCGAGACGTGGCACCGTCCCGCGGAATTACGTTCGGTGGCGGCCGCAGTGAACTATCGGTCGACGTAAACGTCAAGCGTGGACGGGTTGAATCAAATCCGCCACTAGCGGATCATCGGAATATTCAACAATAAGAACGAGCTACTGAGCCAACGGACCTCGTAATAGCTGGCCGCTTTGAGATCCCGTGTGTTCGTTTCGCTCCAAAAAGACTTGACCGTTCACGATCGTATTCTTAATCCCGTGCGCCACCTGCTTAAGACGGCGCGCGCCCGAAGGCAAGTCATGGACCACCTCGGGCATATCGGGACCGATCTCATCAGGATTAAAAATCGTAATATCAGCCGCATTGCCAGGTTTCAACAAACCTCGATCACTTAACCCCCAGCGTGTCGCTGGAACACTCGTGACCAGGCGCACGGCTTCTTCAACAGTGAGTGCATTCACTTGTCGGACCCAGTGTTTGAATAAATGGGTTTGGAGCGAACTATCCATGATCTGTGATACATGCGCGCCGGAATCTGAGAAGGTACACACCGTATTTGGCGTCTTGATGAGATCGATCACTTCCGATTCGATCTCATTTGCGATGGGTTGACGGAACATAGCTTTAAAGTCACTCTCAACTGCGAGATCAATCATGAGTTCAACGGGTGAAATCCCCTTTTCGGCAGCAAGTTCGTCCATACGTTTTGTGCCACCTGACGGCTCGTCAAGTAGAAAGGTCCAGTGCCAATCTGGCGGACGTACCTCCGCACCAATGGCTCTATGCCGCTCGCTTGGAACGGAAGCGACTTCCACTAGCTTTGCCTTTATTGCAGGGTCGCTCAGTTTGGCGATTTGCTCGCGCTTCGGAAGTCGTCGAACGTCGCGCCAAACTTCCCAGCTGTCAAATGGCGTGCGGGTCTCAAAACTAAGGATCACGTTTAAGGCGCGTGAATGGACTTGTGTGAACATCTCGCCACCCGCAGCATTCACATCCTGCACAAAGTCGAGGTAGCCTCGCCAGAAATCCGGTGCTCGTCGTGAACTGAACATACCAAACGTCACGGGGACACCGTGTTCGACGGCAAGCTCTCGGAGTCGATTCTGGTAATCCTGTAATCGCTCTGGGTGGCGACCAGTATCCTCAGAAGCAATCTCGAAGATACCTGCGCCAGTTTCACGCATTTTCGATGCGATGTATTTGACTTCAGACCAATCTGCGATGCGGCTTGCGACAGGTTTTCGATCTGCCGTTTCGTGATTGCTTGTTCGCGACGTTGAAAAACCAATCGCACCCGCCTTCACCGCTTCTTGCACGATGGACGCCATGGTTTTCATTTCTTCTTCCGTCGCGGTCTCCTCGAATGCACGCTGACCCATCACGTAGGTACGAAGCGCACTATGCCCTACGTATCCCGCATAGTTAATGCCCTTAGGAGTCGCCGCAACCGCGTCCATGTATTCTGGATACGTTTCCCAGCGCCATTCGATACCTTCGAGCATCGCGTCACGGGAGATGTCCTCCGCACGCTCTAAGTTTCGGAACACGAGATCTGCCTCGGTTTCCCGACAGGGGGCCAGCGTGAAACCACAGTTTCCCATCACCACACTTGTGACCCCGTGATAACAGGAGCACGAGCCCAGCTGGTCCCAGAACACCTGTGCGTCCATGTGTGTGTGACCGTCGATGAAACCGGGAGACACCACGTGTCCTTCGGCGTCGATGGTTCGATCTGCTTTTTCGTTTAGCTTGCCAATCGCGGTAATACGACCTTCGTTGACGGCAACATCCGCGTGAAATCCAGGTTTACCCGAACCATCAACTACGAGCCCGTTTTGAATCAGCAAATCGTTAGCCACGCACTTCACTCTACATCGGAAAGACGCTGAATGCTATCACGCGCGCTACATTTCGCGACGGACTACCGTTCAAAAGACCAAGTCTCGTGTTTAGGAAAGAGAGAGCGGAAGGCGACCCCCTCTATACTTGCGACAAAACAGCCTGGACGCACATGAAATTCGGCATTTTTTACGAGCATCAACTTCCTCGTGATTGGAAGGAAGACAGCGAACATCGCTTACTAAAGAACTCGCTGACTCAGATAGAACTTGCTGATCAATTGGGGTTCGACTACGCATGGGAAGTGGAACACCACTTTCTAGAAGAGTACTCGCACTCATCTGCGCCTGAGGTATTCCTAGCCGCGGCAAGTCAACGAACGAAGAACATCCGACTAGGTCACGGTATCGTTCAGATGACTACCAATCACCCCGCGCGCGTCGCCGAAAAAATCGCTACGCTCGATTTGGTGTCAGACGGTCGCGTGGAGCTTGGCCTCGGTGAAGGAGCGTCGGTCACCGAATTGCATCCATTCAACCTACGGTTTCGCGACAAGCGTGACGTTTGGGAGGATGCTGTTCGATGTACGCTGCCAATGTTCTGGAACCACGGTTGGGAATACGAAGGTGAGTTCTTCAAATTCCCACTAAGAGCCGTCGTGCCGAAACCTCTGCAAAAGCCTCACCCACCACTTTGGGTCGCTTGTTCCCAACTCGATACGATCAAGTACGCAGCTCATCGCGGTATGGGTTCGCTGTGTTTCAAATTCGTGAATCTAGATGCTGCGCGTGCTTGGGTCAATGCCTACTACAACACGTTCGTGCACGATTTAGAAAAACTCGAGGACTACCAGACCAATCCAAACATCGCTGTTGTGAGCGGATTCATGTGCGCCGAAACTGACGACGAAGCGTGGGAAAAGGCAGATGGTTGGACGTTCTTTCAATTCGCGCTACAGCTCTACAACAAGGAAGGACCCTTCGCACCCGGTACTGTGAATTTCTGGGATCGCTATCAAGAATGGAAGCAAACTCCAGCTGGACAGAAACGATCTGGTAGCGAACTTATCGGATCACCAGACACGATCCGATCGCGATTGGCCGAATTGGAGCAATCCAACGTTGACCAAGTCATCTTGCTCAACCAGGCAGGGAAGAACACGCACGAAGATATCTGTTCCAGCCTCGAGTTGTTTGCGAAGGAAGTTATGCCGGAGTTTCAGTCCCGTCATGCTGAACAGGAAGCATGGAAAGCGGCCGTTTTAGGCGGCGAAATCCAACTGGAAGATTTAGATACAGAACCATTCAATTTTGCCGCGCGTGGAAAGCCAACGTTACCTTCGTCGCATGACAAGCAGAATGCCATATCTGGCGTGGTCGGTCGCCCGGAAGCGAAATCGATCAGCTGAGCGACTCGCTGAGAAGCGTACGAGCCTAGGATTTATTAGTCGGTAATTTAGGAGAAATATTAAATATATAGTTGATTTAGAAGTATTTATTTTGGTTCTTCGACGCGGAAAAGCGTCATTAAGCCTTCAAGAGAGAACGCTCCTTTCTGTGATAGTTTGGCAACAATCCAGCCAGACAGAGCTGCTACGCCAACAAGCGCGGTAATGACGAGCATATAGCCCATCACAAGAATGAATACGGTAACCGCCTCAACAAATCCAACACTCTCACCCGTAATCCGACGCGCTTCCACGAATTGCTCCAAGATCGGGACGAGGACACCCATACCCAAGATCACATCGCTGAAGATCATTGCCACCACGACCATTACGCAACTAATCAATCCCGCTACCCCGGGATGTGACCAGTTCAACCTTCTTCCTCTCTCGAAAATTCAGTCGATGCCACAGGAGCATCGTCCACAATCGTGACCGTCTGTGGACAATCCTGTTTTTGCAGATCCAAGTAAATTCCCCACGCGAACAGCACGCACAACAGTAAGCACGAAACAATCACGCCAGTTCCTACGACCTTCATCGCGTATGGTTGGCGGGGAGGTTCGACGGTGTTCTGAAAGTCATCCATGATGGACCTCAAGCAGTCTGAAGTGAAACGAATCGGGCGTAAATCCCGTCCTGATCCATAAGTGTTTGGTGATCGCCCGATTCAACGATCGCGCCGTCATCCATCACATAAATCCGATCTGCGGCTCGTATTGTTGAGAGACGATGTGCTATCACGATTACGATCCTACCTTCACGCGCCAATCGAAGGTTCCGCACAAGCTCATTTTCAGTACGTGGATCAAGTGCAGCGGTCGGTTCATCGAGGATCAATACAGGCTTATTCGAAACCAAAGCACGAGCTATCGCGATCCGTTGTTTCTGACCTACGGAGAGTTTCGCACCGGCTTTTCCAAGATTTGTGTCGTAGCCTTCAGGTAGCGCGTCGATGAATTCATGCGCGCCCGCAACTCGAGCTGCCTCCTGAATGTCTGCGAGGGATGCATCACCACGACCCATTCGAATGTTGTTCGAGATGCTATCGTTAAAGACCGATGTTTCTTGGAATACGAACGAAACTTGCTCGCGCAGTCTGACCAAGTCTCCTTGACTTGGCTCGACACCATCAACGAGTAAACGCCCTTTCGTCGGCAAAATGAGTGCGGGAATCAAGTATGCGAGGGTCGTTTTACCGGCTCCGGTTGGACCTGAAATCGCAACCATCTCGCCGATGTTCGCTTCAAAGTTGATATCTCGGAGTACTTCCCTACCTTCCGGATAGCGGTACGAGACGTCCTCTAAGCGAATGGACTCGGTCAATGTGAGTGTGGAATCAGATTCCTGCCGTTGGCTAATTGGATCCACATGCTCCAGTTCGCTGTCCAGAATCATGAACACACGATGCATACCGGCAATGCCCTCTTGCAGGGTCAGCCACAACCTTCCTAGCCAGCCGGCAGAAGCAGAGATTGCACCGTAGTAGCCCCAGATGACAAACCAATCACCGGGCGAATATTCTTGATTAATAAACGGTACGGCGAGATAGTAGAACACGATGTACACCATGTTCGCACCTATCACAAATCCGATGAAATTTCCGCTTATGCCGACTAGAACAACCTGTCTAAACCGTGAGAATGAGAACCAGCTCGCTTTTCGAAACTTCTCGACATACACGTCAGTGCTACCGATACCTTGCACCGCCATCATGTTGGCGAGTCCCTCTTCAATTACCGCCGTCGCTTCCGATCCAGCTTCCCGAGCAAGCGTGCCGTATTTGCGAGAGAGCTTGGCGATATAAAGCATCAACGCGAAATTGAGCGGTCCAACCGCGATAGCGCCCCACACCACGACTGGTTCATTTCGGAATATCACGAACATAACTAGGATCGTCGTGACGAGATTCACGAACGAGGTGATCGGACCGACCCAAAGGTTGAAGATGATGTTCGATACACCAGGTGTGTCATACATCGCGCGATAAACGACATCACCGTTCGCTCGATTCGCAAGCTCAGTGATACTGTGCGACTTGAAACGATGGAAAATGTCGCTTCGCAATGTATGGTTGAGTCGATGGGAAACCCGAATGTGCCACAGTGACTCAAATAAGCCGTAAAGCCCACTAACCAACGAATGCATACTGTTGGCAGCATTCTCGGATCGAGTTGCGATATCTTCGCCTTCAGCCAACGCCGCTACCGCACTGGATCGTTGTGCACCATCGGTGCCATATGCGCCGACGAGTACGAGCATTGTGATGAATAGAACACCGAGGAAGAACGCCGTCTCATACACCGAAAGCGTCAACATGAAGTCGATGATCGGTAAGAAAAAGAATGGGACGTTTGCGTCACTAGGTGGACTGATGTCACGCACGACGATGAAGTCAACTATCGCCTTGCCCGTCAAAGGTAGAAGCAAGATCCAGAAGATGCTGGTTGCTTGCGTCATTCCTTTTACGGCTAATTCAAAGTCATATCGCAACGAGTATTTCAACGCCCGAACGACGGTTTGAATTGCGACGCGACCACTGATCATCGACTCACTCATGCGGATTCATCGAGTTGCTGTGAGGTAGCGAGCTCGGCGTCAACGAAGCGTTGGTATTCACCGGTGGGTTTTGCGATCAATTCATTGTGCGTGCCGTAATCTGCGATTGCGCCATCTCGAATAAACGCGATTCGATCCGCTTGCCGTATCGTTGATAGTCGATGGGTTACGAGAAAAACAGTACGCGCCTGAGCCCATGCCTTCAGATTCGCCATGATGCGCCGTTCCGTCTCCGCATCTAAGGATGCGGTCGGTTCGTCCAAGATCAAGATAGGCGTGTCCTTCAGGATAGCTCGGGCAATTACCAGACGTTGTCTTTGCCCAGTCGAAAGCTTGCTCGCGCGTTCGCCTAAGAAAGTGTCGTAGCCTTCCGGTAGTTGCTCGATGAATTCATCCGCGCACGCAATTCGCGCGGCTTCCTTGATCTCTTCGAACGTCGCGTCTTGACGCGCGTATGCGATGTTATCCCGTACGCTAAGGGAGAAAAGAATGTTCTCTTGAGTAGCAAGGGTGATCTTTTCTCGCACCGATTCAAATGTGAAGTTTCGTATATCCTGATTGTTGATCTGGATCGATCCCCCTTGATATTCGAACAATCGAAGCAGCAACAACATCAGGGTAGATTTACCTGAACCTGTCGGTCCCATGATTGCGGTCACTTCACCAAGTCTCGCATCGAACGTAATGTCCTCAAGGACACGACGCTCGGGATAAGCGAACTGAAGATCAACAAACCGTATATCAGACTCAATCGCTTCGAGCGGCTCCGCATCGTCGCGATTTTGAATCTCTGGGGCTAGGTCAAGAATCTGGTATACGCGATTCAAACCCATCGCCATATCTTGTGCGCGCCCCCAAAGCAGGAACAGGAACTGGATGTTCGATACGCCCTCACGTGCACGAACTCGCACTGCATCTTGAGCGCCGAAACCCCACACTGCAAAACCAAACAATGCGAGAAACGTGCTGCTGAAAGTCGGTACTTGCTCGTACGCTAACACAGCCGCATAGAGCTCTATGAAGGCAAGTGGCAAGGCGGCGAGCATAAAAGCGATAAATCCGTAAAGCAGAAGGCGTACTCGAGCGTCGTGAGACGCAACGAAGGCGTCGACCGAGGCATTTTCGAATAGGGTCTGCCGCTCGCGTTCTAGTCCGTTCACTTTGATCGTTCGAATACCTTCAATCGATTCTTGGATCGTCGAAGTGAGGTTTGAATTTCGCATCCTTGCTTCAAGAAATAAGTGACGCAGCTTCACCGACATGAAGTTAGCGAGCACCACAAGTGGAACCCAGGTAAAGACAATCGCTAAAGCCAGAAGCGGACTGAAGAACATCACGACGAAAATGCCGATAAAGAAACGTACGCTCATTAGGAGCGGGTCGATCACGAGCGATTGGATGATCTGCGTGACCATCGCGCTATCTTGAAATAGTCGATAGATTCCGTCGCCTGTCTTTGAATCCGCATGAAACTTCAATGACAAGTGATGCAGCTGCGACATAAGATGCATCCGCAGGTTCTGATTGATGTTCTGCATGACCCACACGCGGTAGTAGTCACCACCGTTATCGATCATCGCGCCCAACGTACTAAACATGACCGCCAGCATGACGATCAGAGGCACAAGCTGGAAACGCTGGTCGACCGTTAACGCCTCCACATGCACCCAAAAGTCATGATCCAGGAACAGAATGGTTGCCGAGACCGCCGCAACAGGTTGATCTAAGATCACGTTCTGATAGATCATCGTCAGGATCGTGATTCCCCAGAACGTGTTCCAAGCGGTTGCGATGATGCTGATTCCGACGAATCCAATGACGTGCCAGATCATTGGTCGGATGTATGGCCAACCACGCAGGAATATGCCGACGATATCTGCGAAATGCACTTTATCGGGTTCGATGCGACGCATGCGTTCGCTGTCGACCCGCATGCCTTCAATCGATCGGCGAATAAAGCTTGACGTTCTACTTTTAGGATCGAGCCCTGACGGTTCTTGAATAGCTATCTAATCCAGAAATACATGAACGGCGATACCCTAGCGTTAAGCACTATCGTGTGAACAAGCGCTTTGACACCAAGTCAGTACTTACTTACCCAAAGGTCCGTCTCATCGTGTGAATGGGTTAATTCAAATCCAACCCACAACCTTATTCAACGGACTATGCGCGACGTAAGCATCGTGTTTATATTCGTTGGGTCGCTTGCAGATTGAATCTTCACACGTTGTGCAAATTAGAAATTCACAAATGTAAACTAGCCTCTCTAGCTACATCAGCACCGTAGCGAGATACCAGCACTTGCTCTCTATATAAGGACACGATATGCAATTTGGTGTACAGGTTAACTGCTATCTCACTGAATGGGACGACATTAAGACTTCAATCAATGCAATGGAAGCAGGTGATTGGGACAGCATTTGGTTCGCAGACCACTTCTTACCACCCAGTCGACCCAACCTAGAACACGGCACGGCGTTTGAAGGCTACACCCTCATCGCAGTTGCCGCGGGTATGACAAAGAAGCTCCGAATGGGTCACTTGGTACTTGGCAACCCGTATCGGAGTCCTGGTTTGCTTGCAAAGATGGCAACCACGCTTGATCAGGCTTCGGAAGGACGATTCACATTAGCACTAGGCGCAGGATGGTTCAAGCGCGAACATGAAGCCTACGGTTGGGAATTCAAATCAATGAAGGAACGCCAAGACCGGTTTCAGGAAGCGTGTGAACTTATCCGACTGCTCTTCACTTCAGATGAGCCGGTCACGTATAACGGTAAGTACTACCAGCTTGATAACGCTCCCATGAGTCCTGGCTGTTACCAAAAACCGCATACGCCGATCATGGTTGGTGGAACCGGCGAACGTCGCACACTGCGCACACTTGCGATGTACGGAGACATCATGAATATGGATGGATGGGCTGGTCAAGGCATGTCGATGGAGATCTTTCAACACAAGGTGAGTGTTCTTGAAAAGCACTGCGCGGACGTGGGTCGCGATCCTACCGAGATTCAGAAGACGCTCCTTATGCCGCTACTTATTACCGAAGACAAAGAACAGATCGAAGGTTTCCAACGTCGACTGGGACGTGGTTCAATGGCAGCACCTAAAAACGAAATCATTGATCGAATCGGCGAGTTCGAAAAAGCGGGAGTCTCCGAGATCATGTTTGGTGGTGTGCGAACCGGCGATGTCGAAGCGTATGAGCGAATCGAAAAGGAGATTCTCTCAGCTTTTCGCTAGGAAAACATCCAACTAACAAGCGACTCGACATTGGGTATACATCTTGACACGTGTATAGGCGTTCAAGTAGTATTTCGGGCTTGCATTTTGGCTCTTGGAGACGTTTATGTCACATGACATAGTAATCCGCGACGGCGAAATCGTCGACGGTACAGGTAAAGCATCGTTTCACGGCGATCTCGCTATTGATGATGGTTTAATCTCGGCGGTTGGCGAAGTAGACGGCAAAGGCGATCGCGAAATTGACGCGACTGGCCATGTCGTAAGTCCAGGATTCGTCGATCTCCACACACACCTTGATGCGCAGATTGGCTGGGATCCGTTGATGACGCCAGTCAGTTGGCACGGTGTAACCACCGCTCTGATGGGCAACTGTGGGGTAACGTTTGCGCCATGTAGGCCAACGGACCAAGAATTGCTCGCTGGCATGATGGAAACTGTGGAAGACATTCCGAAGCACGCGATTCTCACAGGTCTGCCATGGGATTGGGAAGACTACGGCGGCTATCTAGATGCGTTAGAGCGGCTCCAACCCGCAGTAAACGTCGCAGGCATGGTAGGACACTGTGCCGTGAGGTTCTACGTCATGGGCGAACGCGCTGTGGAAGAACAAGCCTCGGAAGACGAGCTTAAGCAGATGGCCGAGGTTGTTGGTAATTCCCTTGATAAAGGTGCAATCGGGTTCTCGACGAATCGATACCCACCTCACAAGCTACCCGATGGTCGATCTATTCCAGGCACATTCGCTGATCCGAAAGAACTCGTCGCGATTGCTGGAGCTGTGGGTCCTCGTAACGGACTGATGCAAGCGGTCGGCGCGAACTTTGATGTACTCAAACAAATCAGCGACACCACCAACGGGCGTGTCCTGTTCAGCTACGGTACTGGTCCGCAGGAAGGTTCTGGAGCAGCGCAGGCAAAGGCACTCGAGCAACTTTGTGAAGGCAGGGACATAACGGCGATCACGCAAGTGCGAGGTTCTGGATTCATGTTTGGCTTGCAGTCTGTCTTACCCGTGCAAGGAGAAACCTGGGCGAAGGTTCGTGAAATGGATCTGTCTGGTCGTCTCGTGGCAATCAATGATGGTGAGACCCGTGCAAAGCTGATCGAAGAAGGCAAAGCCTCTGAATCCCGATTCCCGCTCGACAACGTGTACTACCTAGGTCACGGGGACGTACCGAACTACGCGGCTGGTTCTGACGCTAGTTTGAAGAGCCTGTCCGAACAAGCTGGTGAGCATTGGGTTGAGACATTCATTCGGCTTGCGCGCGAGAGCAACGGCAAAGGGTTGTTTAACCTGCGGATGTTCAATCAAAGCTTGAAAGAACTTGGCGACTTGTTCAAGAGCGACCACTGCTATCCAAGCCTCGGTGATGCAGGTGCTCACGTATCGCAGATCATGGACGCAGGATGGGCAAGTTTCACTGTAGGACATTGGATACGTGACACCGGTCTGTACACGCTCGAGGAAGGTATTCGTCGACTTACTTCCGGTCCAGCTCGAGTACTCGGTCTAAGCGATCGAGGAACGCTAAAGGATGGTATGCGTGCCGATGTCAACGTGTTCGACCTATCTAAAGTCGCGGAACGCCAACCTGAACTCGTGCACGACTTCCCAGGTGGTGCGCCGAGATACATTCAGAAATCGTTTGGTTACAAGACGACGATCGTTAATGGGCAAGTGAGCCTTGAAGACGGCGAACTCACCGGCGCAAGAGCTGGCACCGTTCTCCGACATCAAGCGTAATAACGCCTAAAACCACAAGGCACCATGCATAGCATGGTGCCTTGTTTTATTTGTATTTAAGCAGTGCTGGCAACAACAGTCGGCGCATCTAAGGTATTTTCGTGACGGATTTCGTCGTGCCTCGACAAGTAGGCACCACATCGTTGCATGTGACCCCATTGGGATTTGGAGCGGCGTGGATCGCTTCACCGGATGTCGCGATCGACGATGCGGTCGGTACTGTTCAGGCCGCGTGGGATAACGGCGTACGCTTCTTCGATACCGCACCTTGGTATGGCATCGGACGCTCAGAGCGGCGCCTTGGTATCGGTCTTGCCGAACTCAGCGAGTCACGCGACCAATACGCGGTAAATACAAAAGTGGGTCGCACCCTTGCGCCGGAATATATTGAAGATCCTGCAAACGATAGTACCGCTGCAGACGGTACGCAACGTACTCCGCGAGATCCCGTCAGCGGGTTTCGAGTCCATTTCGATTACTCCTATGACGCTATTCGTCGACAGCATCGTGATTCATTACAACGTATAGGTCTATCACGTGTTAACTCGCTCACATTGCACGACATCGATCACGGTTACCACAATCCGAGTCAACTTGAGACTGTTCTGCATCAGTTATCCGACGAAGGTTTGGCGGGCGCAAACGCTCTAAACGAGCTTAAGTCAAACGGGAACATCGACGCGATCGGCATGGGATGCAACCTCGAGACAAAAAACGCGTTCAGTTGGGATGACTCGACCCACGAAGACCTGATCGAACGTGTCATGGCGCTCGTTGATCTGGACTTCCTTGTCGTTGCGGGTGGTTACACATTACTTGAGACCCGTGCGCTTCGGCGGATTTTCCCCCTTTGTGCTCGCAACAACGTAAGCGTGATCATTGCGAGTCCTTTTGCAGGCGGCTGGTTAGTGAACCCCAACAAGATGGGTTACATGTATAGCAGAATGTCCGGGACCAACGCACCTAAACACATTCAAGATTTGACCAAAGGAATGCAGGACGTTTGTGAAGAGTTTGGGGTACCCATCGGCGCAGTCGCGCTTCAGTTCGTCCTATCGCATCCAGTGGTCGCTGCAGCAATTCCTGGTGCAGCAAATCCAATGGAGGCGACGAGTAGTCGCGAATTCGTTGAATACGATATCCCACTTGAACTCTGGGGACGCATGCGCGAACGCAATCTGCTTCCTCATGATGCACCCTGCCCTAGCGACTCCTGATACAAGCTCATGTCCGAACAACCCAGAGATATTGACGAAATCGCGAATCTTTACAGGTCGCTGATTTCCGAAGTAGGTGAAGATGTCGAACGCGAAGGACTGGTAAGAACACCTACTCGCGCTGCGAAAGCACTTGATTTTCTAACTCAAGGCTATGAACAAACACTCGATGAAGTTGTCAATGGTGCGTTATTCTCGTCCAACTTGAGCGAGATCGTCATCGTGAAGGACATTGAACTGTACTCATTGTGTGAACACCATGTCTTGCCATTCATTGGGAACTGCCACGTCGGTTATCTTCCAAAAGGGAAAGTACTAGGTCTCAGTAAAGTTGCAAGAATCGTCGACATGTTCGCGCGACGCTTACAGATTCAAGAGCAGCTAACGCAACAAATCGCTGAAGCGATCAAGACGGCTACTGGTGCGATGGGCGTCGGTGTCATCATTGAGGCACAGCATCTCTGTATGTCCATGCGCGGTGTCGAGAAACAGCACTCGGTCATGAAGACATCTGTCCTGTTGGGAAGCTTCCGTGACGACAATGCCACCCGTAGTGAATTTCTCCAGCTAGTTAAGTAATCAAACGTGCCTACTCGTCCTCTCCGTTTTATCCATACCTCGGATGTCCATCTCGATAGCACTGCGTCACGCGGAGAAGTTGAGGGATTTCGTAATCCTGCGGAATATGCCTTCGCGCAGGTCGTCGATGCCGTAACCAGTTCCGAATCTGATCTATTCCTGATCGTAGGCGACCTCTTCGATAGTGCACGGATCAAAGAGCACGATTTTGAGTTTGTAAAAGCTCAAGTCAGCAAGATCACTTGTCCGGTCGTGTTGATTCCAGGCAATCATGACGTTCACGACGACACGTCAATATGGCGAAAGTTTGACCCTTTAGATCTCGGTCCACACGTATATCCGATCATGGCTCACGAGGGAGATCTACTTGACTTCCCCGAACTTCAAGCGACTCTTTGGGGTCGAGCGATGGATGAGCACTCACCGAGTTACGAGCCGTTGTACGGTGTTCCAGAGCTAAATCACGATACTTGGTTTGTGGGTCTAGCGCATGGACAAGTCGTGAATAACCGCGTGAACGGCAGTTCATCTCAGATTACACACGGTGAGATTGAAAACTCCGGCTTCGATTACCTAGCGCTAGGACACATTCACGTCTGGGATACATTTGAGTTTGGTGACGTGACTGCGTGTTATTCGGGATCACCCGTCGCAGCTTTTGCGTCGAGTCAAGGCGGCTACTACGCACAGGTAGATCTTGATCCTCGTCTTGGTGTCAATATATCGAAGAAGAAGCTGAAATCAAAGGTAGATCATCCAAAAGTAACGCATGGTGTCTTTTTCTAATAGTTTCTGACGTGCCGCTTCACGGCATTAAAAACCTATACGAAGCATGCTTCGCTGATACGGAAAATCCGCAGCTAATACGATCAATTCAGCCTCTATCTTCGCACGCAATCTCGAGTCGCTATGTCGCGACCGCACCTTGACGCAATATTTCATTCCGTTTTATAATAGGATCAAGCTAAATTAGGGGAAGCGCTGTGGGTAAATGTGCGCATATACAGCATATTGGTCGACGTTTTATTGAATGTACATTTTTCACCATTGCCACCTTCGGTCTGACCGTATCTGCACAAGACGATGGGCAGACAGAGCAGAACGACGCGGATTCAGAAGATCAACCTATCGAAGAGGTAGTGGTCACCGCGTCGAAACGAGAGGTGACTCTGCAAAACAGCAGCTTGGCTATCACCGCGTTGAGTGCAGAGCAGCTCGAACATCGCGGTATTCGCGACTTTACCGATATTGCTTCCGCGATACCTGGCGTAGATGCTGATGAAGTCGCACCTGGACGAATCGCATTGGTTTTCAGAGGCGTCAATTTTGGTAGACGAGCCATCGGTAGAGGTTCGGCTGATGAATATCAGGTCAACGTGAGCTATCTAGATGACATCGTACTTTTCGCCGGCGTCACCCCGCTCAAGTTGGTCGACGTGGAACGTGTTGAAGTGCTCAAGGGGCCGCAAGGTACTCTCTTCGGCAAGAGTGCTATGTCTGGCGTCGTTCGTTACGTTAGTAACGCTCCCGATCCAACCGGTTTCTCTGCAGGCGGCACGCTTGGCGGCGAAACGATAGCTAGCAGCGAAGACTTTGGCACATCGTTTGAAGGATTCGTAAACGTTCCAGTAAACGACTCAATGGCAATTCGAGCCGCTGCGTACCGATTCGATCTTCCCGGCTTCGTTGACGTCGTCGGTCCATTCAACGAGCCTGACGCTAACACCGAAGCAACCACTGGAATTAGGGTGCGAGCGCTGTGGGAAGTGAACGACAATTGGTCCACGGAGCTGATGATCGCGCGCCAAGAGAGTGACCTCGGGGATAGTGGTCAACCAACGCCAACGTGGCGTCCTCAATTTCAACCTGACGCCCACGCGATCCAATTGACAAGAATGGATCTAGACGATCCCAAACGCATGTACGCTGAACCTGGTCGGACCGAAGAAAACGTCAACAGCCTAAAGGTCAATTGGGCACTAGAACCTTTCACCGTTTCTGCGATAGGTGCGACGACCAGTTCATTTTCGGTTTTTGACGATGAGATGACGGATAGCTGCGACCATGTGTGGGATTGGGCATGGTGCTTTGGCACGGTACCAGGCGGACTATCACCGAACGGATTACCTCTCTCTTTCTCAGAGACACGAGGTCCCAACTATCGTGATATTGACACGTTTGAATTACGCTTAGTCTCCAATATCGACGAGAATGATCGCTTCGAATATGTGGCTGGCCTTTGGTTCGAAACGAATGAACACCAGCGCTCACATCATTGGTTCTGGAATACCACGGACCGTGCATACCTTGAACAGAAACAGGCTGAGGCTTTCCAATTCGCAATAGACAATGGTTTTGTTGACGCGAGTGGAAACCCTATTCTTAAAGAAACCGACGCGCACTGGACAATGGGCTGTGCGATCGGTGAACGCGGGGAACGAGTTGACATAGCTTCTGGTGAGTACTTTCATCATCGTTTCACAGTAAACAATGCGGATGAAACAGCGTTCTACGCAGAACTAGGTTTTCATGCAACCGATCAGTTAAAGCTCACTGCGGGATACCGCTTAGCGAGCATTCGTACTGAATTTCGTCGAAACAATGGTCGGCACGGACCTTGCTGGTACGACTTTAACGAAGCCGAAATTGAGACTTCCTATCCGTGGCAGGATACAAGCACGTACCGCTTGAACTTAGACTATCACGTGAATGATGATCTAATGCTCTTCGGGTTCGCAGCTTCGGGATATCGACCTTCAGGTACCGACGTATTTAGCGGCAAGTTCTCTGTTCCAGACGCCGATGGCGACGGCAACACCGATGCGACGTTCACACAAGAACCGTTTGACTATTTCCCACAGGCTTTTGATTCCGATTCCTTATGGAATTACGAGGCTGGAATCCGTAGCGCTTGGTCCGAAGGTCGTGTCATTTTGAACGGGAGCCTGTATCGAATCGACTGGGACGACATCCAGGTATGGGGATCGTCAGATGATCAAGAAGCTGAAATCCTTGCAGCAACGGGATGGGCTTGGTTCTATCCGGAAACGCGAACAATCAACAATCTAGGTGAAGCGAGAATCGTCGGTATGGAAGGTATGGCGATCTTCGCGCTGGGTCGAGGTTTTGAACTAACTTCAAACCTAGGATACAAGACTACGGAGATTCTTTCAAACCCACGTAATCCTGACCTGGCAGGGAAGGAACTCGCGGGGTCCAGCAGCGGGAAACTGCAGTATTCGTTCCTTGGCGATTGGAGCGGTCGCATGGGTAACTTCGACGTGCGAGCAAACGCGACTTATCGTCATGTTCCTGAGAGAGTCGCCGGCTACGGTCCAGGAGAAATTCAAGAACCCACACCCTCGTATCAGACCTTTGACGTATCCTTCGGCGCGAGTCGGGATCAATGGTCTTTCGCGTTGAACTTCGACAATTTGTTTGACCAACGAGGCTATACCTCGCAACCGCTTGGAGGCAACGACTGGCCAAACCCACTCTGTGTCGGCGTAGTTAATTGTTGGGAGGGAAACCCAAACGACTGGCGCGACACGTATGCGATTTACGACATTACCCGACCTAGCACGATGACGTTCTCGTTCTCGTATCGAATGGATAACTAGGAAGCACAGAGCCTGTCGCCCAGCGCTCTGTGCGGCAGGCTTTCCTCAAACCTGTGTAGGATTGATTACGAACTGAAGCTCGTGTAACGCTAACTCGCTGATTTTGAACACTGTCTGCTAATCAAAGAATCAGCTTGCGCGACGTAACCTTCGTATGGCGGTTCCAAATCTCCTCAAATTTGAAAACGTTTGTCGGCACATGTCGGAACCACGATCGGGTTTGTGCAAACCTGGGTACGATCATCGTGATGCTCGTACTCACGGGATGTGGCGGTGGCGCTTCTTCGTCCCCTTCGATAAATCCGCCGCCAACAGAACCTGAACCGCAAGCTCCCACTAGCGAAGGACTCTGGTTTGAACGTGACTCAACGGCCACGTGGCCGCGCTCCATTGAAGATGACGCCGCAGGTCTCGTAGGAGGCGGTATTGCAGCTGCCGACTATGACAATGATGGTGATATCGATTTTTACGTCGTTGGAGGCGAAATCGATCCTAGTCATCTATATGAAAACCAAGGTAACGGAACATTCATAGAGAAAGCCGATTCGTTAGGGCTCTCCATCCAAGGTTGGTACAGTGGTCCGGCGTTTGGTGATATCGATTCAGACGGCGACCTGGATCTCTTTGTAAGCGGAATCAACGACACCAACCCTCGCGTGTTCGAGAATCGTTTATCCGACTCGGCGAGTCGCTTTAGAGATATTACTAACGAATCCGGCATCAATCTCACGACTCGCAATACTGTGTCTGCGACGTTTTACGACTACAACAACGACGGCTGGCTTGATCTCGCCACAACACACTGGACCAACCTCAAACCCGGCGCAGATACACAGACCATGTGGCGTAATTCTGGCGACGGTAGATTCGTCGCAGCAACGCTTTCTAGCGGTCTAAGCGGATCGTTGCTCGAAGGTGATATCGATTTCACATTCACCCCGAATTTCACTGACTTCGATAACGACGGTGACGGTGACCTCTTGATGGTCGCGGACTATCACGAGAGCCAAGTGCTTCGCAACAACGGTGATGGAACCTTCTCAAACATCACCGACAAAAAGGTCATTATTGACCAAGCTGGCATGGGCGCGGCTGTGGGCGACTACGACAACGACGGCGACATGGACTGGTTTGTTACATCGATTTACAACATTGACGAAAACGGAAATTACTTCGGTAACAGGATGTACCGGAATGAAGGCGATGGTTCGTTCACTGATGCAACACTCGGTATCGCTGATGGAGGTTGGGGTTGGGGCGCATGCGCTGCCGACTTTGACAACGATGGGGCGTTAGATATAGCCCAAACGAACGGCTGGATTGTCGAGGGAAAGTGGGACTACAGCGAAGACAACGTTCGACTATTCCACAACGTTGATCCGGCGAATCTTCGATTTGAAGAAAGGGCGATGGATGTTGGCTTTATCAACGTCTCACAGGGTCGCGGAATCGCATGCTTTGACATCGACCGGGACGGAAGACAGGACATCGTGGTCACGAACAACGCTGAGGACAACGTGGTCGTGTTTCGCAACAGAACCAAAAACAACAATCACTACGTATCGATTCGCTTAGAAGGTCGTCCTCCTAATCATTTTGGCGTAGGCGCCAGAGTTATCGTGAGCACCAAAGAGCGCACACAGGCACGTGAACTCGGCGGATCAAACAACTACGCTTCACATAACCCCTACGAGGTCCACTTCGGGCTAGCCGACGCGACGACGGCGGATATTCACGTAATTTGGCCAGATGGTGCGGAAAGCGAAATGCTCCAAGTACCCGTTGATCGCCTCATAAAGATCGAACAGCCACCACCCGTAAACCGCCTTACCGTATCGCGAGGGCAAGGCGACGGTACCTTCGCGGCCGGAGATTTAGTCAGAATCGAAGCGACCCCTTCACAAGACGGCTACCACTTTTCACATTGGCGGAGTGAAGGCGGTGGGACGTTTACGAATCTCTTCGATCCCTCAACTTTGTTCACGATGCCACAAGGCAGTGTGACAGTTATCGCAAACTATCTACCTGGCGTCGCTACTGACGCTACTGTATCCGTCGCAAGACGATGGAACGAAGTGATTCTGCAGGCGATTCGAAACGACTACGCTCGACCAACCGTGCATGCACGTAACCTGTTCCACCTCTCTGCCGCCATGTACGATGCGTGGACGCTCTACGATAGCAATAGCTCGGCGACTCCGTGGTTGCTCGGTAGAGATCGATCAGGTTACTTTTGCAGATCGGACACGAAGAACGCCGTCAGCGATGTTCGCGAAGCCCGCGAAGCGGCGACCAGTCACGCTGCATGGACACTCATTCGGCACCGATTTGTGTCGTCCCCTGGCGCCGCACAGACAATTCGCGATGCAAATACGTTGATGGAGTTTTTAGGCTTCAATCTCGAAGAAGACGAAATTACAGACGGATCGCCCGCTAAGTTAGGTAGCCAGATCGGACGCTGTTACATCGAGTTCGGATTAGTTGATGGATCAAATGAAGCACATGATTACTCGAACGTAAATTACGAGCCCGTAAATCAGCCGTTGAAACCGCACGATCCAGGAAACCCTCTCATATCCGACTTAAATCGCTGGCAACCTCTCTCGTTACTGGAATTTATCGATCAGGCAGGGAACCCAAGTGACGCGACACCGGATTTTTTAGGTCCTGAGTGGGGACGAATCACACCATTTGCACTATCGGAAGAAGACCTCTCCATCTATCAGCGAAACGGCCATGACTATTGGGTATATCACGATCCCGGTCCGCCTCCAATGATTGATGAACAAGGAGGTACGCACTACAAATGGTCTCATGCTCTCGTCGCGGTTTGGTCCTCTCATCTGGATCCTACTGACGATGTACTTTGGGACATATCACCTGCGTCGATAGGAAATATTGAAACCTATCCCGCAAGTCTTGACGACCACCCAAGCTTCTTCGCTATTGAGGGTGGCGACAGCGGTAAAGGCCATTCGGAAAATCCGACTACAGGCGAAGCGTACGGATCACAAGTCGTACCTAGAGGTGACTATACGCGATCACTTGCCGAATTCTGGGCTGATGGACCAGACTCTGAAACGCCGCCGGGGCATTGGTTCGTGATATTAAACGAGGTGAATGACCACCCGATGTTGAAGCGCAAGTTTCAAGGTACGGGTGAAATTCTTTCGAAGCTTGAGTGGGATATTAAAGGCTATTTCGCGTTAGGAGGCGCGATGCACGATGCTGCGATAACTGCTTGGGGTATCAAAGGTTGGTACGACTATGTCAGACCCATCTCCGCAATACGAGCAATGGCGGATCGTGGACAGAGTAGCGACTCGAATCGACAATCGTTTCATGAGAACGGGATACCGCTACGCGAAAACTATGTCGAGATTGTTAATGCGGATGACCCGCTAGCAGGCGAAGGCGGCGAACATATTGGGAAAATCAAACTGTTCGCGTGGCGCAATCCAGAGACTATCGACGATCCCGCCACGGAAGTTGCGGGGGTTGATTGGATATTGGCCGAGAACTGGTGGCCGTATCAACGACCGACGTTCGTTACACCGCCTTTTGCCGGATATGTATCCGGACACTCAACATTCTCGCGAGCTGCCGCCGAAGTGTTAACCGCTTTAACAGGCGATCCATTCTTCCCGGGTGGAATGAGCGATTTTCGAATTGAGGCAGGAGAATTCCTCGTCTTTGAAGACGGTCCTTCAGTAGACTTGAGCCTTCAATGGGCGACCTATCGAGACGCAGCCGACCAATGTAGCTTGTCCCGGATATGGGGTGGGATTCACCCGCCAGCTGACGATATCCCCGGACGCCTAATCGGCTCAGAAGTCGGCAATGATGCATTCACAACCGCACTCGGCTTCTTTAGCGGCGAACAGGATTAGAACCTACGAGAATTCGTCCCTCGGTTCGATTCAATTGACGTTCGGACTTTGCTGCAAGTATTCTGTTGGTATCGTCCTCGGTCAGACGACCGCTTGATCGAGTGCACGAATTTACCTCCTAAACGCCCCGTCTCGGGTCGAACGCATCGCGCACCGCTTCGCCAATAAAGACCAACAACGTCAGCATTAGCACCATCGCAAAGAAAGCCGCCAAGCCTAGCCACGGCGCTTGAATATTAGCTTTTCCTTGCGCAAGAAGCTCGCCAAGAGATGGATATCCAACGGGCAATCCGAACCCTAAGAAATCAAGAGACGTAAGCGTGACGATCGAGCCACTTAGTAAGAATGGTAAGAACGTCAATGTAGCTACCATCGCATTAGGCAGAACGTATCGCAGAATCACGATCAAATCTCGCTGACCAAGCGCTCGAGCCGCCTTAACGTAATCGAAATTACGGGTACGAAGTACCTCAGCGCGCACAACGGGAACCAGCATCATCCAGTTAAAAAGGAGCAATAAGAACAGTAGTGCTAGCGCACCCGGTTCAATGAGACTGGTCAATATCATGATTATGAATAGCATCGGGAGACCCGACCAAATCTCTACTACTCTTTGCCCGATCAAGTCCAGCAATCCGCCGAAAAAGCCTTGTGTAGCACCAACCGTAATTCCAATAACCGCGCTCAGGAGAGTCAATGCGACTGCAAACCAAAGGGACAGGCGAAATCCATATAGGACACGTGCCGCCACGTCACGGCCAACATCGTCGGTACCGAGTAAGTGTCTTCGACTAGGCGCTTCTGGTAGTGCTCCGGTCGTATCTAAGTCAATGGTGTCAAAGGCAAACGGAATAGGGGCCGGTAAGATAAATCCTCCACGCTCACGTATAAAGTCTTTGACCACAGGATCACCGAAGTCAGCCTCGGTCTCAAACTCGCCTCCGAACGTAGTTTCTGGATAAGACACAAGCACCGGGAAATACACGCTACCTTGATACAACACAAGGAGTGGTTTTGAGTTCGCAAGAAATTCGGAGAAGAGCGTTACGATAACCATCACGGTCAAAATCCATACGCTTAGATAGCCGCGGCGATTGGCTTTGAAGTTAGACCATCTTCGTCGAGTGAGTGGCGAAAAGACAGTTCTGTCAGCGGCAACTTCAGCCACTACATCTCTCTCTTTTCGAAATCGATGCGTGGATCGACGAGAGTGTACGTGATGTCTCCTACAAGGGTCATCACAAGACCGACGAAGGTAAAAAAGAACAATGTACCGAAAATCACAGGGTAATCGCGTTTAACAATCGCCTCGAATCCAAGTAATCCCAACCCTTCCAGCGAGAAAATCACCTCGATTAATAGTGCGCCGGTAAACAACATTCCTACCAATGCGCCAGGAAAACCGGCGATCACAATCAACATGGCGTTTCGGAATACATGGCCGAGTAACACTCTTTTTTCTGCGACTCCTTTCGCTCGAGCAGTTAGAACGTATTGCTTGGTGATTTCGTCAAGAAATGAGTTCTTCGTAAGCATCGTTAGCGTCGCAAATCCGCCAATAGTTAGCGCAGCTATTGGCAGAGCCAAATGCCAAAAGTAGTCGAAGACCTTCCCCATAGTCGACAATGTCTCGAAATCGCTTGAGACAAGCCCTTTCAAGGGAAACCACGAAAAATAGGAACCGCCGGCGAACAAGACGATCAGGAAAATGGCGAATAGAAAACTCGGCATTGCGTAACCCACGAGGATTACACCGCTTGTCCACGTATCGAAACGAGTTCCATCGCGTACAGCTTTCACAACACCAAGCGGAATGGAAATCAGATAAATCAAGAGGGTCGACCAAATACCCAAGGAAATCGACACCGGCAACGCTTCCTTGATCAATGTGAGCACAGGTCGTTTCTCAAAAAAACTAATACCTAAATCGAAGGTGGCGTAGTCACCAAGCATCTTGAAAAATCGAACATAAAGCGGCTGGTCGAAACCAAATTGTTTTTCGATCGCTTCGATGAGCGCCGGATCCAATGCTTGCGCCCCAGCAAAATGTGACTTTGCGCCTGGATCAAGTACAACCGCACCGGGCATCGCAGTTTGAGCACCTGCGACTCTCGTCATAGACTGGCCAGCTGTTTCACCCATGATGCGCGAAATCATTTGGTCGACGGGACCACCGGGCGCAAGTTGAACGATGAAGAAGTTAATCGCGACGATCCCAATAAGAGTCGGGATGATTAGCAGAAACCTCTTAGTTACATACCAACCCATAGCGACTGCCTAGTGGCTAATCGACGAAGGGATGGATGTATTGCGCACCTTCGCTGCGTCCAACCACCATCCCTCTACAAATGGCCACCCATATCCTGCCGTATATTCGAGTGTCGGTCTACCAAATCTGTTCCAGTAGAGGAAACGAGACTCGTCAATACCGTTCAAAGGAATGTTGTAGAAATTCCATAGGAGAACTCGATCGAGAGCACGGGTCGCCGCAACCAATTCGTCGTACGAACGCGCTCGTTCAGCTTGCTCTACCAGTGCATCCACGACGGGATGTCGAATGTTCGTAATGTTGTAAGTCATCATCCCAGGATTCGCAGCCCAAGAATGAAAGTAAGTTCGCAAGTGGGTAGTAGGCGGCGCGACCAAATCATGCTGCCAAATCAGTGCCTCAAAATCTCTCGCGCGACGACGCCGAATGAACTGCGCACTATCCATCATTCGTACGTGTGCAATGATTCCTAATTTCTTAAGTGCCTCGGCGAATGGGATAAGCACACGTTGAAAAGCGCCACTGTAATTCAAAATCTCAAATTCAAACGACTTACCGTGTTTGTTTACAAGCGAAAAATCCTGAAACTCCCACCCCGATTCTCGAAGTAGCTCTGTTGCGCGCGATAGAAATTCACGGTTCACGTTACGTCCGGAACTGACGGGCAGCTGAAAGGTCTGCGTGAAAACTCGCTCTTGCAGTTGATCTCGATATGGTTCAAGTAGCTCAAGTTCCGCATCTGTGGGTAATTCAGATGACGCAAACACTGAACCGGCGAAGTAGCTGTTCGCTCTCGTCGCTAATCCATGGTACAAGGCACGGTTTTGCCATTCAAAATCGAACGCGAGAGTAAGCGCCTCACGCACCCGAACGTCGGAAAACAAATCACTATCTGCATTGAAGACGATAACGAATTGGGAGCCAATCCGGTTCGCGCTACGAAATGAGTCACGTTTTATCGACCCATCCGCTACTGCGGGCATCTCTTGAGATGATTTCCAATACCGAACATCACCTTCAAAATGGACATCTATTTGACCTTTGAAGAATGCTTCGCGCGCGACCGTACCGTCACGGTAAATCTCATGACGGATGCGATCAAAGTTGTATCGACCTCTATTTACTGGTAAGTCTCGACCCCAATAATGAGGCACTCGCTCGTAAACTACAAAAGATCGACCATAGTCTGCGACTCGGTAAGGACCACTACCGACGGAAGGGGTCGAATGCGTCATGGTGGGATCTCTATCCTTCCAATAGTGACGCGGCAATATAAGTTGCCCCGCGACGATCAGTAAGTTCGCATTCGTGTAAGTTTCGCGGTGGTGTAATGCAAGTTCCCGCTCACCTAGGATGGACACGGACTCTAACCACTGCATGAAGACCCGCCCATCCAGAGTTTGTACCGCTCGATCGAAGCTGTACTTGACATCGTGTGCAGTTAACGGCACGCCATCATGCCATCGAGCATCCGGATGTAATCTCAGATATAGCGTACGTCGGTCTTCGGAAAGTGCGATTCCTTGCGCAAGTAATCCGTAGAAACCCGAAAGTTCATCGGCAGATCGCATTAATAGGCGGTCGTATGTGCGCCAAATCCCCTCCACTGGCTCGATGACCGCATCCAATACCCACGTGAAATTCTTGATGGTGCCGCCCGCCGAGAGTACAAGGTCGCCCCCTTTTGGCGCATGCGGATTTAAGTACTCGAAGTGTGAGAAATCGGGTCCATACTTTAGGTCATGTATCAAAGACAAGCCATGAGAGTATTCGATTGCTTCGTCAGTTTGTGATGCACCAGCATATACGTAACCGAAGTACACGAGTAGAAAGCACAAACAAGCGTGAACTAAAAGTCCCGTAACGCCTCGTTTTAAAACATGAGTCAGCCTCTTTTTGAGGCACACAGAAATACGTCTATCGATCGTGCGTGACGAGGTACACTCAGAAACCAAACTACCGTTCGTATACATTAGCTCGTTCTCGGATTCGTCGATCAGAATTCAAGCGACCCCCTGAAAACGTGGTGCTATTATGAACGTGTGAGCACTCATAACATCAGCTTTCGTGTACTGAAGGAGCATACCGGAGACAATCCTCTGAAGAGGGAAATTGCGGTATGTGCGTCGCCTGATGAGCTGATGAAGCTAGACCGCGATGGATTTCTAATCCGCGAGAGTGTGATTCAAGGTGATTGGCTGACATCGCTCCGAAGTGCATTGGACCGGCTAACCGACGCTGAGTGGTCCAAACACCGACCAGCTAATTCGGATGACGAACTACCAATTCGTTCCTGGGGCATCATTCTTCGCCATCTACTGGACAAAGATTCTGCGTTCCACGAGTTACTTACCTGGCCGCCAGCACTTTCGGTCGCCAGGGCTATGATGGGCCCGCTCGTGCGATTGCGTGGGTTATCTGCGCGAGTTTCGTTCGCTGGTGTGGAGCCACAAGACACGTATTGGCATCAGCATCTTCGCGTTGTAGCGAATCCGTTACCACCTTGGTTTTCTCGTCCGCACGCTATCGATTGTCTGATTTATCTAGACGATGTGAACGAATTAACGGGCACGCTTTCGGTGATTCCAGGATCGCATCACTGGTTAGATCGAGAACCTCCTCGACTCCGCTACCAAGAATTACCTGGGGAACGCACGTTTAGCCTTCCAGCAGGTAGCATGGTGATCATTCACTCAAATCTCTGGCATCGAGCTTTGGAGACGCGATCCGGTAAACGTCGCATGTTGATCTTGGCGTATACGCCATGTTGGTTACGTGAATCACCGCACGGCGGACCGGCACCTGAAAACGGTTTGACGCGCGATCTGATCGCATCAGGCGATCCGGAAGTACTCGAGCTTCTTGGCGTAGATGGCTTTACATAGTCGCCAAGCTACAGTCGTCTCTCGCGCCACCAAGGCTTCTTGTTGTCAAGTCGGAATATACCCATCGAACGAATCTTTTCGCAATGAAAGTTGACAAAATAACTCCACAAACTCGACAAATGATTGAGGTTTCGACATGGCACATGATCTAGTGGTGCGCAACGGTGAAATCGTCGACGGATTAGGTCGTCCACCATTTCGGGGAGACATCGCCATAGATGGCGACCGAGTTGTCGCCATTGGTAACGTGAGCAGTCCTGGCTCTAAGGAAATCAATGCCGACGGGAATTTAGTTACCCCAGGGTTCGTCGACATCCACACCCATCTCGACGCCCAATTCGGATGGGATCCGCTCGGGACATCATCCTGCTATCACGGTATTACCTCGGTCGTGTTAGGTAACTGTGGAGTTACGTTCGCCCCATGCAAACCCGAGGATCGAGAGTACTTAGCTGAACTCATGGAGTCAGTCGAAGACATCCCACGAGAGTCCATTCTTGAAGGCTTGACCTGGGACTGGGAAACCTACGGTGAGTACCTAGAGGCATTAGATCGTCTGCCGAAAGGGATCAATGTCGGTGGTATGGTCGGACATTGCGCTGTGCGGTACGCGGCGATGGGTGAACGAAGTCTGGATGAAACACCTGCCACAAAAGATGACATTAACCACATGTGCGAACTCGTTGACGAAGCGATAGCTTCGGGAGCACTCGGGTTTTCGACCTCACGCACATTCCTCCATCGAGTTCCTGATGGTCGTCCGGTACCCGGTACTTATGCGCAACCTGATGAGTTGCTCGCGATCGGGGGTGTTTTAGGGAGACATCAGCGCGGCGTCTTTGAAGCTGCTGCGCGTCTTGGCGAGCGAGATGCGCCAGAGTTACCGAATACTCGTAAAGAAGTGGCATGGATGGGGCAGCTCTCGCGTGAAAATGACCTCAACGTCACATTTGGGTTGGCGCACAGCGAGCGCCGTGAGACGCTCTATCAATCTGTTGTCGAATTCGCAATCGAAGAAAACTCAAAAGGTGCCCGACTGCGACCTCAAACAACGTCACGACCGATCGGAAGCCTGTATAGCCTACATAACCGCACGATGTTCGATCAGCTTGCGCCTTGGAGAGACCTTCAGTCATTGGATTTCGGCGCAAAACTAAGTTCGTTGCGCGACTCATCCGTTCGTGAACGCCTAATTCAATGCGTCGACGACGCTGATATTGCGCTCGATTTTGATCGCTTGTTCGTGTTAACGCCAAAACGCGTCCGCTACGACATGCAACTCCAAGATTCGCTAGGACATATCTCGAGAGAACGAGGCGAATCCGTCGCTGAAGCATTTATCAATCTCAACGTAGAAACGGATGGTCAAGTGGTTTTCTACTACGCGTTCCTTAACCAACGATTGGATCCGATCGAATACATGATGAAGAAACCAGTGGTCGCGATGGGACTTGCAGATTCAGGTGCGCACGTCGGTCAAATCATGGACGCGAGCCAACCTACATGGTTGCTAGCCTACTGGGTCAGAGAACGCGAGTTCCTCCCGATCGAAGATGCGATTCGTCGCTGGACCTCGGACACCGCAGACTTGTTCGGAATCAGGAAGCGCGGACGCATTGAGTTAGGCGCATTTGCCGATCTGAATGTCATCGACTTAGACCAACTAGGTATGGAAGTACCTCGCTTTCAATATGACTTTCCAAGTGGCGCCGGAAGATACGTCCAGAAAGCGTACGGTTACAAGCACACGATCGTGAATGGCAAGCACTTTATGACTGATGGCGTTCACACTGGTGAGCTCGCTGGCGTCACCCTGCGTAACTAGATATTGGATAGCTGCGATATGCACGGAAAGTTAAATGCAGAACAAAAGCAATCTTTGTACGACGATGGATATGTGATCGTCAAAGGGGCAGTTGAGGATCGTCTTGTGGATGCGGCGCTTGACTGCATCAACAAGTCTGAACGACCGAATATCCTGGGTACTGACCCGAGCTTGACGAATCTAGTCAGTGCGTCTTCGATCACGCCTGTTGTACATGACGTCATGGGCTATTTCGATCCGCCGAAGGTCTGTCAAGTTGGTATTCGTCCAGTCGGTAAACCCAGCGATCGATTCAACAATCTCGGGTATCGAGAACGCGACATGCCTTACTTCGCGTCAGAGTCACATGTTGATGGGAGTATGACCATCGCAGTACCGCAGGAGGTACAAACTGGCACGGACGAAGAGATCTATAGACGTTACATTGCATCGGGTCCGAATGGTGACCTTGGACGCAGTCCTGACGTGATCGGTCACAACATGGTCCCGATGTTCCAGGACCCTGACATGACGTTAGGTTTGGGAAGTTTTACGGCCTTTGTGTTCGTATGTCTGAATGATCAAAGTGTTGAGGGTCGCGGTCAGACGTCCTTGCTCAAAGGCTCACACCACGAAGTCGAAGGGTTTTTCCGTTGGCAACGGGACACCAACAATCGCCTTGGTGTCGAAGGACCCGGCTGGCCTCGGTTGAACCACGATGCACCCAATAGGTGCGGTTTGGTGTATCTACCCGAAGCAGTTCGCGATAAATTCGTCGACAGTGATTCGGAGAGTACTCCGGATGGCAAGAAGTGGCCAAGGCCGACACAGATCCTCATGGAGCCAGGTGACGCATGCATCGCTATGTATCACATCCCTCATTCGGGTACTCGTAACGAATTCGGCACAGAGTCGCGGAAAAGCATCATTTTTCGCTTGCGAAACAAGAGCCGCCAACCTGACAAGATGGTGAACGGCGTGACGGACCATCCCGATCGAGGCCAACGCGGAGAATGGTTGGAATACGAAAGCGGAAACAATCCATGGGAACGATCCAAGTACGCCATGTGCAACATGTGGCACGAGTGGCACGGCATGCTCGAGACCGTCGCGAAAAACAAGACCGTCAATGTAGATGCGACGGTTTGACGAGCCACCCTAATCCTACCTACCCTCTCGTCGGTTCGCGACTCCTTCGTTCCCCGCAAGGATCTAGGGATCGAATCCAGCGTTGCGGCACTTCTGAGCGTGGTGTGAATGGCTCGTAGCGGGCCGCATACAGTCGCCGACCAGAGTTTAATCGGATGATCTCTCCTGTCGCTGTAGGACATTCGCGAATCGTACAGGTCAGATACCATTCGCCGCTTCAACAGTGGAATCAGCTATGCATACACGCACCGTATTGGCGTTCGTTGCCCTCGCGCTTGGGCTTGCACCGGTCGGCTGCGGTCCCGCCGAGAAAGTTGACGCGCCGGAGCCCGTGATGATCGGTACCGAAGTGACCGTTACCGGTGGCGCGGTGCGCGGCATCGTCAGCCAAGACGGCCTAAAGGAGTACCACGGCATTCCATATGCAGCGCCGCCCATCGGCGAACGCCGCTGGGCACCACCCGGGGCGATCGAGTCCTGGACGGGCGTGCGCGATGCAACCTCGCCGGGACCCGGCTGCGTTCAGCAGGGCGCACAGGGAGGCTTCTACGATAGTGCGACAGCCGTCCCGGTGATGAACGAGGACTGTCTGACACTCAACGTGTGGACGCGCGCGGACCAACCCGGAGAGGCGTTGCCTGTCATGGTCTGGATTCACGGCGGCGGCCTTACGGTCGGCTCGGGGGATGCCTACCCGGGTGAACTGCTCACTTCGAAGGGTGTCGTGCTTGTAACGATCAACTACCGCCTCGGTCCCTTCGGCTTTCTCGCACTTACCGAACTCGGTGCGGAAAGCGAGAGCGGCGCATCCGGCAACCAAGGAATCCGCGATCAGATTGCTGCTCTCCAATGGGTTCGCGACAACATCGCGCAGTTCGGCGGCGATCCTGGCAACGTCACCATCTTCGGCGAATCAGCCGGATCCATGAGCGTGTCACTTCTACAGGCTACCCCGCTCGCAAGGGGTCTCTTCCATCGCGCTATTGGCCAGAGCGGCGGATTGTTTGGCGTGATGGCGCAGCGGGACCGTACGACTCCTTACACTGAAGCCGCCGAATCCGTCGGGGCCAAGTTTGCTGCGGCTCTCGTCGGGGAAGGAGGCGATACGTCACTAGCCACGCTACGAGCGCTTCCCGCGGACCACATCCTCGCCACCTTCCTATCGGATCCCGCGTTTTCTGGCGCGCTCGCCATCGTCGATGGGGAAGTCATTCCTCGGGATGTGGCGGCGATCTTCGAGGCTGGTGAACAAGCGGATGTTCCCGTACTGATTGGCTCCAACGCCGACGAGGGGACGGCGCTTTTCAGCTACCTGGCTCCAGCGTTTGGCGAAGGAGCCGCCGGCTTCCAAGCGTTCGTCGCGGCGACGCTCGGGGAGGCCGAGGAGATCGGCGAACACTATCCGGCTGGCAACGACGCTGAAGCGACCGCATCATGGATGGCTATGTATTCCGATTCGTACTTCGCCTATCCCATGCGGGCCTGGGCACGGGCCATGCATACTGTGCCGAACGACGCTTGGCTCTACTGGTTCACATGGGCGCCGCCCATCGCCGAACGCGAGCGATACGGGGCTTTCCATGCCGCCGAAATCGGCTATGTTTTCGGCAACGTCGAGCTGTTCGACGCCGTCCCCACCGACGACGACCGCGCCCTGTCCGATCTGATGGCCAGCATCTGGACGGAGTTCGCCCGTACTGGTAACCCGAATGGCGAAGGCCTCCCTGAATGGCCGGCGTATACGCGAGAGAACGAGGCCTACATGGAATTCGGTACCGAGACTGGCGCCGGTAGCGGTCTCCGTCTGGCGAAGATGGAGATCTTCGAGCGCGCCGAGACGCTGCGGCACGAAAACGCACGACGACACGCGGATACCGCAGAAAAGTAACCAGCTGATAGTAATTAGTGTAAGGCTCCGCCGAGTGCAGCTTGGACGCCTAAGCGTCCGCGCTCGGTGCCTTCGCGAAAAACAAGGCCGTCAATGCGAGCACAACCGTTTGACGAATCGCGAGAGTCCTGCTTAGTCTCAGAATAGACTAGAAACTAGCGCGTTTCACCACGCGCAAACGCTGCAAGACTGACAGCGGTTTCGCGTGCAATATCTGGACAGACCGCGGGAAAGATCTCAGCGGCGTGAGTAGTGCCCATCACTTGCCGACAATACGCGCGAACACCTGCGCTTAGAAGTAAACGGTAGAAATTGATGCCTTCGTCGCGAAGCGGATCACATTCATTCACACTGATCATCGTGGCCGGCAATCCATTCACATCTGATTCTTTCGCGAAGCTAGGCCAAGCGAGTGGGTTTTCATTCGTGAGCTCTTCGATACCGTACCCCATTGGACCACGATTGTTATGTAAATCAAGCAAAATCCCATTGTTTTCAATCGAGGACGGGTTCTCTTCGAGTGGCCATCGACCAGCAATATATGGGCACAAAGCGTAAAGACCCTGAATGAGATCGATATCACCGTCTCTTAGAAGACGCAACCCCGTTGCAAGCGTCAGATTTCCCCCGCCACTCTCGCCTGCAACCACGATATTGTCTGGATCTAAGTTCAACTCACTCGCCATGTCTGGCAATTGACGAAGCACGGATACGCAGTCATTAAGTCCTGCCGGGTACGGTTCGATTTCCGGCACGGACGATGGCGTAAGACAATTTCGAAAGTCAACCATGACGACGGCAACACAATTGGATGCAATAATCTTTCCCCATGCACGGTAATTTCCGTAGAAACATGACATTGATGCCATGCCGCCGCCATGAATGTAGTAGACGCAAGGCAGCTTCTCATCTGAACTCGGTCTAATGATCTGCAGATTTACCGTATTACCATCCGGTTTTGATACTGCAGTTCGTTTTTCCACGGTCAAGCCACTTTGTGGTGCAATCGGTTCCGCATCCATACCTTCGAATAGGGCTTCCGTCTGCGCAACTCGCGCGAGACCTTCAGGAGAATTCGCTTCCTCCACGAGTTGTTCCCGAGTCTCTGCGTCACCAGGATTGGGCATATTCGGCATCGCGCTCAACATTTGCTTGAGTCTTGGATCGATACGTGGGTCTTCTGCGATATTAGCCATGGAAATCCTTTAATTAGCGATGTCGCGAAATTGGGCAAGCAATCATATTGGGCAAATTCATGCAGCGATGGATTAGCTCAGCCTCGCTTGGTATAAAGCTCGGATTGGCGAAGTTGATTTGAAAAAAAAACGAGGACTATTCGTTCGTTATGAAGAGTTTAGTGTGCGAGCGACTCTCACCCGCCATGGGTGTTCGCGTCGACGGACTCGATCTCATATCCGCTAACGACACTATCGTGGGCGAACTTCGAGACCTTCTTAACGAACATCATCTGGTGTGCGTCAGCCAGCAAAATCTTCATGAGGAAGAGCAACAAGCATTCGGCACGCTATGGGGTGATTTACTTACTCACCCCGCAGCGATGAAGCGCAGTAATCCGTACGTGCAGGTGCTTGCTGGCGATGGTCGCGCTAAGAATCGCGCCTTTGGCTCCTGGCATTCAGATATGACGTGGCATCCCACGCCGCCTTGGATTACGATGCTTCACGCCCGTACCATCCCTAAGTTTGGCGGAGACACCGGCTATGCGAACCAGCACCTTGCGTGGGAGTACCTAGATCAAGCACGGAAGGATCAGCGCCGGTCGCATCGCCGACATCTACCTACAGCCGAACAGCTATCGAATCTGACCGCAAATCACAGTGGTAAGGGTTTTGGTCCGAACGTTCCCGATTCGATCCACCCTGTGATCAGAACACACAATGAGAATGGCAAGCAGGCACTTTATGTGAATCCTGAATTCACTACACACATTGTTGATGTGTCTGAACAGGAATCCCTGAATCTATTGTTTCCGCTGTGGATTCATGCCATTACGGAGGAGTTCTGTTATCGACATCAATGGCGTGATGGTGATCTTGTGATATGGGATAACCGTTCCGTGATGCACACCGCTATCCTCGATTACGATGAACCGCGAGCACTGCAACGAGTAGTAGTCAAAGGCGATCGTCCAACGTAAATTGAATCGAATCGTTTCATTCATCGTTGCTTGTCCGATGACCGTATTACTCGTCTCCTGCGGCGACCACAACTCCATTGGTGATCTTGAATCGAAGTACCCTATCGAGATCGAAAGTTGTGTCTGTCGACACCTTGCCTTCGAAGCAGACAGTTATTCAGGAACCCGTTACGACGAGATGGTTAGCCAATGCAATACGACCACCCGCAGTGGTCACCCTAGTCTACCGCCAGATATCGTGAGTGAACCTACGCTCGATTCGTTGCGATGCACCGAGTCAGTGGCGGATTGGCATGAAACAGTCGCCGAAGAACGTGCACAACAGGCATCGAACCGACGAAACTACGAAGAATTTACCAAAACCGAAGACGAAGACAAACAATGACTGAACACGAGTTTTCTGTGACTAAGTTCGAGGTGGAAAACCATGTCGCACGCGTCACCTTGAATCGCCCCGAAGCGATGAATTCGCTGAATCCAGAGATCCGATGGGAGCTATCGAAGCGCTGGGACACAATCGAAGCGGATCCTGACATTTGGGTGGCTGTGGTCACTGGTGCGGGAGAACGTGCTTTCTGTGCAGGCGCTGATCTCAAACACAGATCTCGCGAGCGCGACGCGACCCCGGAATTGCGCGAAAAATGGCAGCGTATGAATGCTGAGTCGAAGTCGCTAATCGAACGTTGGTATTACCCAAAGCCTGTTATCGCGGCTGTCAACGGTTTCGCGTTAGGTGGAGGACTGGAATTAGCCATGGCATGCGACATCATTGTGGCAGCGGAGCATGCGGAACTTGGTCTTCCCGAACCAAGACGCGGATTAATCGCTGGCGCCGCAGGGGTACATCGACTCCCACGTCAGATCGGCTTGAAGGTTGCAATGGGATATATGCTTACTGGTCGTCATATGTCAGCGCAGCGAGCTTATGAACTCGGGCTCGTAAATGAAGTCGTGCCAGCAGCTAAACTTCACGAGGTGGTGGACGCATACGTGGCCGACATCCTGAAGTGCGCACCGCTTTCGGTTCGTGCGACTAAAGAGGCAACAATGCGAGGCTTGGACATGCCACTGGCTCAAGCTTTTTACACGCCATATGAATGGGAACAAAAACGCGCGAACTCACAGGACGCGACAGAAGGACCAAGAGCATTTGCGGAGAAACGTACACCAGATTGGAAGGGAATGTGAAATGAGTACGCGGCTATCCCGATCCAGCGTCTCGAGTGACGAAATTCAGGCTTACTGCGAACGCGGCACCGAACGCGCGTTTGCACTTGGTAACCGCGGACCGTTGACTTTCGACAAAGATGGAAGCGTCGACGAAGAAATCTTGCGAGTTTACCACGAAGTAGGTTTTTACGTATTTGAACAGGCGATTCAAACTAACGAACTAGACGAGATTCGCACTGAGTTCAACCAGCTTCTCTCACGCTCTCCAGTTGACTCCAAATCGACGGTTGACATGAACGGAAATCCCGCAATTGGGCTCGAGTTTAAGTCACGCTCATTCAGCTTCGCCAAGCCATTGTCTGACCCCTTTGGTGGAACTGAAGCGGCAAATGGGCGCTACGAAGCAAAAATGAGTGAACCGACGCCAAAACAGGATGCGCCTCGCGAGACGATCTTCTTCATATCCGGAATCTGCCAACTCATGGACTCATGTCTGCGTCACTACGGTAACCCGAGGTTTCTCAGGGTGGCGGAAGCACTGAATGGATCTGATTTCACGCCATTTACAGATGGAGTCTGGATCAAAGAACCGGAACTTGGCACGTCTGTCGCGTGGCATCAAGACGGGACCACACTCTGGCAGCATCCGAACTGGCACGAGGATATACATGGTTTCAACTTCATGACCCAACTCTACGACACGACGGCCGAGAATTCGTTATGGGTCGTTCCTGGCACGCACAAGGACGGGAAAATTGACATTCGAAAGCGTGTAGCTGACATTGGTACTGACAGGCTACCTGACGCGGTGCCTATGCTATCCCGAGCGGGCGACGTCGCGATCTGTAATCGTCAAGTGCTCCACGGAAGCTTCGCAAATACGTCGTCGCAACGTCGGGTCACGATTGTGCACGGATTTCACATGCGAGATTCTGTTATGGGCGCTGAAACCTCATTCGGTAACCGTGCAAAGGTGAAGTACGACGAAGAACGAGTCCATCGTAGTTCTAGGTTAATTCCACTCGCGATTGACGCTCGTCGTCAGCACTATACAAATGAAGAACCATACGAGTATCAACCGCTCAAGGACGAGGTGGATCAGAACCGCTTCAATGACGAGACACGAAATACGTTATTAAAGAACTACAACATGTATGCGCTCGGTCTGTGAGTCCCTTGAAATACCGCTGATTTCTCCGATCAGCGTTTTGAAATTCCAAAGGTAACTGTCCATGTTCGCATTCACTGACGAGCAACTTCAGCTCCGTGAATCGATCCGTCGATTCCTCACGGATCATGCAACGACATCTCGAACTCGCGAGTTGATGGATGATCAAGAGGGTTTTGATCGGCAGACGTACAAGAGATTGTTCGACGAGCTAGGGATTGGTGGAATCCACGTACCAGAAGAGTACGGGGGCGCAGGTCTGAGTTACGTCGAATTGTGTATTGCCGTCGAGGAAATGGGGCATGCACTCTACCCCTCGCCTTACCTATCCTCGAACGTACTTGCCGTAAACGCTCTCTTGTTCGCGGGGACGAGCGAGCAAAAGGCAGAGCTTCTACCGGCCATCACATCAGGCGACAAAATCGTCACAGTAGCACTTTATGAAGAGAGCAATCGATCGAATATCGAGGACGTCACGCAAAGAGTCATCGACAACTCGTTGACCGGCGTCAAGACAACCGTCACTGACGGAAACATCGCAGATCAGTTCGTTGTTGTTGCCAACGATGGTTCAAAAGAATCGAACTCGCCTTGCTTTTGGCTTACGCGCGCAAACGATCCAAGTATTACACAAAGTGCAACCACTGCCATTGACACTACCCGTCGAATTGCCACCGTTTCTTTCGAAAACGTTAAGGTAGAGCGGCTCGGTGATAGAGAGAGCGACGACGACGAATTCGAACGATTCATGAGCTTCGCAGTAGTAGCGCTTGCGAACGAGATGGTAGGAGGCGCACAGAGGCTTCTCGATAGTTCCGTCGATTACGCGAACACCCGTGTTCAGTTCGGTCGACCTATCAGTTCCATGCAAGCGATAAAGCACAAATGTGCAGATCTCTTGCTAGAGATTGAGCTTGCCAAATCAGCTGCGTATCTTGCTGCTCAAGCAATCGCAACCAACGATCCAGCAGTTCCTGCATACGCAAGCGTTGCGAAGGCTGCCGCGAATGACGCCTACATGCGCGCAGCGAACGACGCAATACAGATTCACGGTGGTATAGGTTTTACGTGGGATAACGACACACATCTTTGGTTCAAGCGTGCGAAGAGCTCCCAGGTGTGGCTTGGTACTTCCGAGACACATCGAGAGCGACTGCTCGATCAAATCGAACTCCTGGAGACGGACTAAGCACGCTATGGAAATGAATGAAGCGCAGGTCAGAAACGAACTTCGGTCATTCCTTGAGTCGAACTGGGATCCAAACGCGGATTTGCTCGCGTGGCGAAACAAATTAATCGATGCAGGTTGGGGAATGCCAAGCTGGCCCGATCGATGGTATGGCAGAAACATGCCGCAGCATCTGCAGAGTGTGGTTGCCGAAGAGTTCGCGAGAATCGGCGCAGTCTCAGTCGCGCGAACCGGCATTCGTCTACTTGCAGCGGAAACACTGCTGGCGCACGGTAATGACGCACAGCGAGAGCGCTACTTACGCAAGATTTTGACTGGCGAGGAAACTTGGTGTCAGTTGTTTAGCGAACCCGGGAGCGGATCCGATCTGGCTGGGTCGACAACGAAGGCGGAGCTGGTGGACGATGAATGGATCATTAACGGACAAAAAGTGTGGACTACATCAGCTCATCACGCAGACTTTGGTTTGTTGTTGGCAAGACACGACTGGGACATACCCAAGCATCAAGGTTTGTCCTATTTCATCCTGAATTTCCGCCAGAAAGGCGTTGACGTCCACCCTCTAAGACAGATGAACGGGCACGCATCGTTTAACCAAGTTTTTTTCAACGATGCAAAGGTACCTCGCAGTGACCAAATTGGCGCAAATGGCGACGGCTGGCAAATTGCCATGACGACCCTCATGCATGAACGCCGTAATGCGGGCAACATATTTGTCGAAGCCCGACGTCGAGACGACTTTCAAGGATCTATATACGAGCAAGAAGCTGAAGAAAACAAGATTCTGCTGGAACCCTACACGTGGTACCCTCAGCGGGCTGGTCGTGTCGATCTGGTCCTGCCTCGTGCGCGAGCCACCGGTGCAATCAGTGACCCGGTGGCACGACAAGAAATCGCCAAACTTCTCATCATGTCACGGTGTGCTGAATGGACCGCATTACGCGCTCGAGCCGCGCAACAACAAGGACAACCCCAAGGTCCGGAAGGATCGCTAGGCAAGTTGGCCGGTAGCAATATCGCACGTCAAGCGTCGAAAGTACATACCTTGATGACCGGCGTCGACGCCATGACATCCGGTGACGACAGTCCAGAAGCCGGCGTCATCGCTGAGATCCTGCTTTCAGTTCCAGCCATCTCGATTGCAGGTGGCACCGATGAGATTCAACGAAACATCATCAGCGAACGAGTTCTAGGCATGCAAAAGGAACCGCGCTCAGATACTGGACCGTTCAAGGATGTTCGCAAGAATTAGGGGACTTATGTACTAAACTAGACATGTGCAGTTTTAGTACCCATTTCACGGATCATCGGGTAACCCAACGGTTCAACCCTCCCACGTGCAGATGCGCCAATCGCGGACGCCTTAATGTTCAATGCAGCATTGATATCTGCGTTTGACTCGTGTCCGCATTGGACACACTTGAATTCCGCCTGCGTTCGTCGACTTTTCGGATCGACATGCCCGCAGACATGGCATGTTTGTGAGGTGTAACGCGGATCCACCTCGATGAAGCTGCCGGCCTTGTACGCCAACATCGTGCGTAGTTGACCCCAACCCGTATCTAGGATCACACGATTCAAGCCAGCCTTCTGTTTCACGTGACGCCCAGGCGCTGCAACCGATCCTTTGGCGGATTTCGTCATTTGATTGACGCGCAACGCTTCGACAGCCACTTTATAGGCCTGATCCGAGATATGACGGGACGTGTCATGCGCCCACCGATTGCGCTTATTACCGATTTTCCGGCTGACTTTAGCGAGTCGTCGCTTCGCCTTGCGCCGTCGATTGCTGCCTAGTTGCCGCCGCGCGACCTGGCGTTGATAACGCCGCCGCTTGATCGCCAATAACCGCAACCGCTCGCGATCGAGCTCATCACGTGCTCTACAGATCAACTCGTGGTTGCTGGTCGCCACCTGACCGACGTTCATGTCAACCCCGATCACGCGTCCGTCATCGACTTGTTCAGGTGCTACGATGTCATACGCGATCACGGCAAACCACTTGCCATGGCGTCTGAACACACGCGCCTGTTTCGGCTTGCCATCTGGATAGGGATTACCCGCTTTACGACGGAGCTTGCACCAACCGATTTTCGGGATGTATAGCGAACTCGACTGAATGCGAACTTTGTCCGGGATCGTAAAGCCGTCCCGGTATGCCTCGCGACTTTTGAAGCGTGGTCGCCCAGACGTGGGCTCGTTGAAGTAGCGTTGCCATGCGTCCGCTTGGTATTTCAGGGTATAGCGGATGATGTCAAATGAATGCGCTTGGAGCCAAGGCAATTCACGACGCAGCTGCGTGAACGCCTTCCCGAGTGAAAAGTAACTTGTGGGATTTTGAGGCGGGGTTGGTTTGATGCCGTACGTGTCCTCAAAACATTGGTCAAACTGATAATCGGCCCGATTCTTGGCGAGGAAGTAATTCCAGACCCAGCGACAGCTCGAGGCTAGATCCTCCAGCTGCTTGCCTGTGCTGCGCGTGACTGGCAGCAGTCGATACGTGACGTTCCGATAGGTGGTTGCCATCGGGAAATCATATGAAGAAAACTGACTATCTGTACATTAATAAGTCCGTGTAAAGTTTGGTACATAATTCAAAGAATTAGCGATTTGCGGTCGTCGTTTTAACCCGCCGGTGGTTCAAAGAACATCGAAGTGCGGCCACCGTCCACGACCAAGTCGTGACAGTTCACGTAGCTTCCGGCATCGCTAGCTAAGAACAACGCTGCTTCCGCTATATCCATAGCAAGTCCACTTCGTGGCATGGGTGTCGCACGCGCAAGATTCCCTTGCAGCTTTTTCATCTTACGCTCGTTCTCTTCGTCCGCAAGCGTATTCGCTCTTGCCGACCCACCCCAGAATATCGGCGTTGCGATCGCTCCAGGTGAGATCGCATTAACACGGATCTTGTGAGGTCCGAGTTCAACACCCGCCATCTTGGTGTAGTGGGTGACTGCCGCCTTCAACACAGAATAAAGGATATTGCCCTGTCGATACCGTATCCCAGCAACACTTGAGTTGTTAATAACGGATCCACCACCGCTTCTAATCATCGGCTTGACCGCGTGACGGGTCGTGAGCATGACACTGCTTAATAGAAGCTTGACACCGTAATCGATCTGCTCACTCGTAATGTCAGCGACCTCGCCGACTGTCGGCCCACCCGCGTTGTTAAAGAGTACATCTAACCGACCGTGAGTACTCATGGTGTAATCGATCGTCCGCTTGATGTCCTCTTCAACACTCACATCGGCATATTGATAAACAACCCGGTCGCCAAGCGCATCTGCGAGGTTTGAGCCTTTCTCCGTCGAACGACCGGTAATGACGACTTGAGCGCCTTCTCTCGCAAACAGTTCTGCGGTCGCAGCGCCGATTCCGCTTGTGCCGCCCGAGATATAAGCGACCTTGCCTTCAAGTTTGCCCGTCATGAATCACTCATGCGGGTAGTTCAATGGTCGCGGTACCTTGTACCCTCGTTTCATTCGCTTCATTGGTGATTGTGATATCGATCTCAACCTGGTTAAGGTCTTCTTCGATGTTGGTCACAACTCCCGTGATCGTATGAGGCTGGTCGACGAGAACCGGCGCGCGAAAGATCGTATCAATGATCTTAATCTGAGCTGACGGCGCCCAACGATGGATCATCGCGCCCAGAAAGCCTTGGCTCATTACGCCAGGAATAATCGCACCAGGAAATCCTTCTTTCCGCGCCACCTCGTGATCGGTAAATCGACCACCACCCCATCCGACGTGTTCGCCGAATCGCCGAACATTGGCGAGACTCGTATCAGGATCGAACGCGGGCAACTCGATGCCAAATTCGACCTCTGAGATCTTTGAAACTTGATCAGCCACTGGGTCGCTCCCTTATGACAGTGCGTGTATCAGCATTCGCAACATGTGTGCCATCTTCAGAGAACAATTCCATGCGCGTGACAAGAAAAACCATACGCCCTGAACGACCTGTCTTGGTATAGATGTCATGTAGATGCGATTTGCCGGTTAGCGTCGTGTTGGCACGAATCGGTGCGATCCATTCAACCGCCTTACCCGCATCCATACCAACCCCATTCAATTGCGGGAAGTCCTCCGGTAGATTGCGGCGACCCACTAAGGTCGCGACAAATGTCGGTGGTGCCTGAAAATCCTCGTGATCTGGATCGGTGAATTTCTGGTCCAATTCGCCACATGCTTTCGCGTATTCGGCAAAGCGCGTGCCATCAATCTCAAGATTCACTTCGTCGAAATCGCGATTGAGAAACTGATCGCGCATAGCTTGGATGTCGTCGTCCAAAAAAAAACCTGCTTTTGGCATCTAAGTGGAGCGCGAAATTATCTAAGAACGCTCCGAACAGAAATTAAGCGCTAGGCACGATCGAGTGTTCGAAGACCGTAGGCAATTCCGCCTCATTGTCCAGCACGTCTCCAATCTTCAGTGAAGCCATGTATTGGTCCGACAAGATGTTCTTCTTGCCGTTGAACTTGACTCCATGAGGCATATAGGCACACGTCATTGCCCGTCGGTACGATGATGTCATGTTAGAACCCGCACCGTGAGCAACCATGCCGTCGATGTAGATCGCATCGCCAGCATTCGCAGGAACGGGGACCGGCTCGATCCCTGCCAGTGCAGGATAACGACTAACTAGATCACCCATATTCACGCCGATCGGCGCTTGCTTGAAGTCTGTGAGTCGCTGAGATCGTGGTAACACGTACAAACATCCATTCTCGACCGTCGCGTCGTCCAACGCAATCCAGACGCTAATTGCCTGCGAACTATCGAAACTCCAGAAAGGTACGTCTCGGTGAAATGCGGTGGCGTTAGCCAATGGTTCCTTAATTAACGCCTGATCATGCCAGATGTGAATGTGATCCACTCCTGCTAAGGTCGCTGCTAGTTCACCTAGCTTCGCGTCTAGCATGAGCTTGCGTACTTCATCGTGTGTCCGCGACAGCAACATTAACTGTAGAAACACATTTGAATACGGATTCTCCCGATGCCCCGCTGGTTGTCCACGCAGCTGATGACCGATTCGGTCTTCAACCGCAGTGGTTATGACGTTCTGCCACCGGACTAACTCGGATTGATCTAGAAATGCGGTAACGTGCAGAAAGCCTAGATCTCGATAACTATCGATCTCCTCTGGCGTAAATCCATCACGCATCCCTAGAACGGCTTACTTCCTGCAACGGTCACTCGTTCCATTAAGCGCTCTTGATCGCCGTAATCAGGTACCCCGCAATGTTGTACGGATCGATTGTCCCAAAATGCTATCGAATTAGGTTGCCAACGGAATCTGCACTGATAGGCAGGTGTGTCAGCAAGTCGACAGATCCATCTAAGTAGCTCAGACGATTCTTCTTCGTCAACACCCTCAATTCTCGCCGTGAAGTCAATGTTTACGAAAAGTGACTTGCGACCACTCACTGGGTGAGTTCGAACCACTGGATGTGTCGCCTCCGGCCATTCCTGACGAAACTTCTCGATGCGTTCCGCTGGTACGCCGCGACGAATCATGCCCCGTCGATGAACAATGTGGTCATGTACCGCATTGAGTTTGTCCAGCTTCGTTTTCATTTCCTGCGGCAAGTTCTCGTACGCCAGCTCCATATCAGAGAAAACAGTGTCGCCACCGTAATTTGGCGAAACTCGGCAATACAAGATGGATCCTAACGGTGTTACCTCTCGCCACGTTTCGTCCGAGTGCCACTTCGGCGCGGCACCTCGAAGCACCATCACTTTGCTATAACCATCCTTACGAGGAGACCACGGATGGACGTCCAACACTTCACCGAAGTGTTCGCCAAAAGCGATGTGTTGATCACTCGTGAGATTCTGATTGCGAAAGAACAGGACCTTATGTTCAACCAACTGCGCATTCAACCATTCATAAACCGACTCATCCTCGACTGAACTAAGGTCCACGTTTTGGACTTCTGCGCCAAGGGTACCTGTCATGCGTTCGATGGCTGGTGCTAAGGACATTCGACCTTCCTTTGATCTCGTACTCAATGCTAGAGAGTTGCAAATTGTGCAGACACCGAGTGACTAGACAATGAGCGTGCGGTCGTTAACTCATCGACGAATGTCTTTCCGACGGTAAATGCACATCGGCGTGCCGCCGATAGCGCGAGTTCTTGAAAACGTTCTACTCGAATCGCACCCGGCGCGCGTACACGTTTCCAGTGTCACCGTAATGAGCGATAAAGTAGACGTCTCCATCGGGTCCGTCATCAGTGGGATACAGCAACCCGCCTTCCGAACAACCGTTTACACGATCGTCACACTCGAATACCCATCGTGAACTGTGTTCATCGGAATCTCCGTTGTCGTCAGAGTCGTCGTGCGCTTGCACATTCAAAAGGAAAAACCCCAGAATCAGCGCTCCGATCAGTGAGAGAAGAACTTGTGGTTGCCACACTCGGTTCCGTGCCATCGTTATACCTCGGATTCGGATCTGTATTCGTGAACGACCGTTAGTCGATAGTCGCTCACTGTTGCGTTAGACCAATCAGAACCCGTGTAATTTCAGCTACATATTTCAAATCTGTCGCAAAAGATCATCCTTTCGTGGACCTAAAATCCGACTAGACGAAGCGCCGAGGACTGATATTTGAACAACCACGAAGAGCGCGTTGACGTTGTCATTATTGGCTCGGGCGCTTCCGGTGCGGCAGTAGCATGGAGCCTCGCTGATACACGGATGAGGATCCTATGCCTTGAACAAGGTGAATGGACCAAGCCCAACGAGTACCCAAGCACCACACGGGATTGGGAGACTCGTCATTTCACGGAATTTAGTATCAGTCCAAATCGTCGCGCGCGCGACACCGACTACCCGATCAACGAACGCAACTCACCGATCGCTATTGCCAATTTCAATGGTGTTGGAGGCGGAACGATCCTTTACAACGCTCACTTCCCTCGTTTTCATCCATCGGACTTTCGAGTGCGAACCCTTGATGGCGTCGCGGATGATTGGCCCATCGACTATGAAACGTTAGAACCTTACTACGACGAAAACGATCGAATGATGGGCGTGAGTGGACTCGCTGGAGACCCCGCGTACCCTCCAAAACTTGAGCTCATGAAACCCGTGCCACTTGGGAAAGCGGGACAGACTCTAGGGAAAGGTTTTAACGAGATGGGATGGCACTGGTGGCCATCAGACGCCGCGGTCGCTACCGAGCCATACGACGGTCGCGCACAGTGCATCAATCTGAGCGCGTGTACGAGCGGTTGTGCACAAGGGGCAAAGGCGAGTACCGATGTCACCTATTGGCCCCACGCGGTTCGCGCCGGCGTCGAGTTGCGTACGCGCGCACGTGTCAGCCAGATTATCGCGGACGAAAATGACATGGCGACCGGTGTGGTGTACTTCGATGAAGAAGGGGTTGAGCACTTTCAACCGGCTGAGGTTGTCATCCTCGCATGCAATGGCGTCGGTACGCCACGCGTTTTGCTCAACTCGACTTCTGGTCGATTTCCGAACGGCCTTGCCAACAGAAGTGGATTGGTCGGGAAGAATCTCATGTTCCACCCGTACGCGTCTATTCAAGGCATCTTTGATCAACCGCTTGATGGACCGCGCGGTCCGGGTGTGTGCATTTGGAGTCAAGAGTTCTACGAGACTGATCTGAGTCGAGGCCACGTGCGTGGTTTCACCTACGAAATTAACCGCGGACGCGGTCCTGTATCTACGGCTTACACGGGCGTTTTTTCGGGACGCATTCCATGGGGGAAAGAGCATCATCACCACTATCGTGGAATGGTTGATCGGATGACAGGAATGGTTGCCATCTGTGAGGACCTACCTGAAGAGACGAACACCGTCACGATCGATGACGAACTGGTTGATTCGGACGGCATCCCATGTCCCAAGATTGACTACACGCTAAGCGAAAACTCTCGAAAGATGCTTGATTTCTCCGTCGAGCGCGCCACTGAAGTTTTGAAAGCCGCAGGTGCACACGACATCATCTCGGAAGCACCTATTGCTGGAGGCGGATGGCACCTTATGGGTACCGCTCGAATGGGGACGGATCCAGAACGATCTGTCGTCAATGAATGGGGACGTAGTCACGATGTTAGGAACCTCTTCATCGTCGACGGCAGCCTTTTCGTGACCAGTTCAGGGGTCAATCCAACTCGCACCATCGGTGCGTTAGCACTCTACGTGGCTGATTCGATGAAGAAACGCCTCGCAACCTTGTTCGACTAGGAGCAGTTCAATGACCGACTCACTGATTGCAGCTGATCGTTTCGACCCTCAATTACGCGTTACATTGGCGGCGCTTCTGGATACGATGATTCCTGCTAACGGGGAATACAAGACACCGAGCGCCGGTACAGATGACATCGTCAATGACGTGATTCGCAGCCTGCACGACGACGCTTCGACGACGTTAGAAGAATTCCTCACACGGCTGAACGATCAAGCGAGGACCCGATTTGAAGATCTCGATCTGGATTCGCGTTGGCAAGTATTTACCGAAATTCAGCATCTCGAAGCTCAGGCACTACGTGCGCTGAGCGCAGTACTCCTACAGTGTTACTACCGCAACGATGACGTACTCAAATCGTTAGGTATGGACGCGCGAGCGCCGTTCCCGATCGGAAATGAGGTCGAGCAAGGCGATTGGTCGTTACTCGACCCGGTTAAAGCACGTGGAAGCTTCTACCGCGAGGTATAGCCGCCATCGACGGGTAATACGATACCAGTAATAAAACTCGCATCGTCACTGGCAAGAAAAGCCGCGGCGGAAGCGATTTCTTCAGGTAGACCCATCCGACCTAGCGGATGAAGACTGACGATATAGTCGTTGAATTCCTGTGACTCTCGAACGTTCGCGGTCATATCTGTTTCGATATAACCAGGCGCGATCGCATTAACCCGAACGCCACGGCTTGCATACGCAAGTGAGAACTGCTTGGTTAATCCCGCAACACCATGTTTGGACGCAATGTAGCCCGCGGCACCTGAAAAAGCGCCAGGCTCAATGGCAACGTCGCCGACGCGCGGTCCGACGAGTCCAACCAATCCCGCAATCGAAGCCGTATTGACGATGGCCCCACCAGAATCATTCTGACTCATCAAATAGGCGCCCTTCGCAAGACCGTTGTAAACTCCGGTCAAGTTAACGTCAAGTGTCTGATTCCAATCGCCGCCCGCAATACCAGCGTTATTGAACAGAATGTCAAAGCCATTAAATTCTTCGGCTGTTCTGTCCATCGCCGCACCAAACGCATCCTCGTCGGTCACGTCTAACTGGAAGGCGATTGCCTTCCCCGTTCGCTGCTGAATCGTGTTCGCCGTTTCCTGTGCGCCTTCTTCGTCGATGTCTGCACAGGCAACCCAGGCTCCCTCTTCGGCGAATCGCTCGGCGGTAGCGCGTCCTATTCCACGCGCGGCTCCGGTGACGAGCGCTTTACGATCTAGTAGTGCTTTTTGCCTCATTTAGATTTTTTCATTCCAGCGACATCACGATTCGCGTGTTTCTCCGAATATGCGCCACGAAAATCTCGGAATGGACCGTCCCGCCACTCAAGCGCGGCTTTCAAGCCTTCATCTCGCACCCGCCGTCCCCACTCCGCTGACGCAGCGCGCTGTGCACTGAGCGCTTGGATTTCGGTGCCTGAGTGGAGTGCCTCGCGAATACCCATGGTCTCGTATTGCCGATTAACTGCACGCTTTGAATACATCAACATTTCATTGTCAACGTGCGCCATACGAAATGCGAAGTCTTGAATAAAGTCATCAAGCTCATCGGCCGGTAAGGCGTAATTAGCCCATCCCAACCGTTCCATTTCCTGACCAGAAAATGAATTCCCGATATACGCAAACTCACGTGCTTTCGCAGGCGGTAAAAACCATGGCGCCCACATCATGTCCATGGTCGTCATGGCACGAACCGGTGGATAGCCGATTTGTGCATCGTCAGCAACGATACGAAAGTCGCATACCGACGCGAGCTCGGTACCACCCGCTAGACAATAGCCGTGAATCTTGCAGACGACCGGCTTGGCTAGTTCCCAAATCGTCCAATTCGTCATCACAACATGCCTCGCCCATTGGGTTGCGCCTGGGTGAGTGGTTCCGGTAACGGGCAGTTTCGAGCGACGGTCAACGTGTTCCTCTGATTCGGCAGATCGATTCGGCGTCAGGTCATAACCCGCGCTGAAAGCACGCCCCTCACCTTTCAGAATGATGACGCCGATTTCGTCATCGGCTTCGGCGTCTCTCATCGCCTCCATTAACTCGCCACGAAGGTTGTTGCTGAGCGCGTTTAGTGCTTGAGGACGATTGAGTGAAATCGTCGCTAGGCGACCGTCGGTTTCGTAAAGAACGTCTTGATATGCCATGGGAATACCTCTTTTATGGTTATAAGCCACCTACCGATGGCGTTCAACAGTGAATCTTTCTACTACACGATCGTGTTTGCGTTGATTATGCACCGCTGAATTAGCACGCAAATTCTCGTGTATCGCGCATTAACTACACGATGCCGATACGTTCAGCCATCCCAATTCGCTGTACTTTACCCGTCGGCCCTTTCGGAATATCGGACAAAAACACAATCTCCCGCGGAACTTTAAACGGAGCGAGGCGTTCCCGCGCAAATCGCTGTATTTCGTCTTTCGCCAATGACTCGCCTTCGTTCAGAACCAAAATGGCGCCCACTTCCTCGCCAAGTTTGTCATGAGGCACCGCGAACGTACAAGCCTGCGCAATACTAGGGTGATCAAGTAATACTTCATCGACCTCCAAGGGTGCGATCTTCTCACCGCCGCGATTGATGATCTCTTTCAATCGACCGGTAACTTTGACATATCCGTCTCCATCCATGATGCCTAAATCACCGGTGCGAAACCATCCATCAATAAAGTCCTTGGCATTCGCCTCCGGATTGTTGATATATCCCGTTGTAACGTTTTCACCTTGAATCACGATCTCACCTTCTTGCCCGGGTTCGAGAAGTTGAAGGCTTATCGTACTTGAAATTCCTACTCGAGGACCGGCGGCAGGTCCCACGGTACCCGCTTTCCGCTCTAGCGGCGGCAATGGATTTGAGCACATTTGGTGCGCGGCTTCGGTCATCGCGTACGCCTCGACGACGCGTGTGCCAAATGTCTCCTCAAGGCCACTTAGCACCGGAATTGGTAAGGATGCAGACGAAGACCGGATAAACCGCAATTGATTCCTCGCGATGCTCTCGACATTTCGATTGGCTCTCGCGAGGATCGTCTGATGCATGGTCGGGACAGCGCTGTACCAAGTCGGCGATGTCTCATCAAGCCACGTGTAGAACCTGAGTGCGTCAAAACCAGGCGTGCAGAAAACGCGAGCACCTGCGTACAAGGTCGCCATGATCGGCGCCATCAAACCATGGATGTGAAATAGCGGCATCACGTTCAGGCAGCGATCCTGAGATGTAAGTGCCAGTGTTTCCGCGATATTTCGCGCCGACGCGAGCAGATTTTGCTGTGAAAGCGGAACCATTTTGGGTCTAGAGGTGGTACCGGAGGTGTGCAGAATCAACGCGATACTCTCCAACGATCGACGCTGACGACCCGCGTGCTTCGTATGACTGTCGGCACCCACGAGACCTTCTTCTGGACTCACCGTAATCGACTCAATCCCTAATCGTCGAGATACTGCAATCACTGGCGACTCAAAACCTGCTTCGGTGATGAGTACCTTTGCCTGAAGATCATTTAAGTAATACTCAAACTCGTCGGCTGTATACGCCGGATTCAGAGGCGCGACCGCGCACCAAGGAACGCAGCTAGCGAATGTAGTCGCCATCAGCGGTCCATTTGGCATCACAATTGCGACCCGATCGTTACCAGCGACTCCGATCGTCGATAAAAAATCACCACATTTCTCTGTGAACTCGACGAGCGATGCGTAGCTCATCCCTTCGCCTTCGACATTTGCTATCGCAGTCGCTTCTGGCGACGCTCGTTCGTACAACTGCAATATGTCGTGCATGTGGTTCTCGTAGTTACCTAATAGATCAGAATTAGACTCAACGCTGATTTGAGCCCAAGTTCTCGTCCATATTCGTCGTAATTCGAGAACGGACGCCGAACAACATAGAAAATAAGCAGAACCTCGCGATATCTTGCGAGGATATATTCGAAGATCCACATTTCAAATTAGGAGCTCAGCCATGCGAATTGGGATATACGGCGGCAATGTTCGTCGCGGCCGACCACTGACGACCTTAGTCGATGAAATCGTCGAAAAGGAAGCGGAAGGTTTCGTCAGCTACTGGATGCCTCAAGTTCATATGTTCGACGCATTGACGATGATCGCACTAGCCGGACAACGTACTTCAACTATCGAAATGGGAACGGCTGTAGTTCCGAGTTATCCGCGTCATCCTAATGCACTAGCCCAACAAGCTGCTACCGTAAACTCCTTGACGGATGGTCGACTGGTTCTGGGCGTCGGTCCCTCGCACGCGCCGGGTATCGAAGCACTAGGTTTGAAATATGATCGACCCGCTCAACACATGCGCGAGTACGTATCTGTAATCAAAGCGTTGACGACCGAAGGGCAAGTCGATCATCAAGGCGACGTTTATCAAATCAAGACTGGAATCGCTGTTCCCGACGCGAAGCCGTTTCCGATCGTAATGTCAGCACTCGCACCACTGATGTTAAAAGCTGCAGCTGAAGTCGCTGACGGTACTGTCACATGGATGGTTGGTCGCAAAACGATTGCGGAAAACACAGTACCCAGAATCACCAAAGCTGCAGCAGCTGCAGGCCGTGACGCCCCGCGCGTCATTGTTGGACTGCCAGTGTGCGTACATGACGATAAAGAGCAGGCGATCGCTCGTGCGAATCAAGTATTCGGCCACTATTACTCGCTGCCCAACTATCGACGCCAGCTAGACAATGAAGGACTATCGAGTGCCGGCGAGATCGCAATCGTCGGAAATGAAAACGAGGTTGAATCACAGCTTCAGGCTTTCTTTGACGCTGGGGCAACCGAAGTGCTCGCAAGTGTTTTTCCAGCTGGCGATGACAGTCGAGGTTCGTTTACTCGTACGAACGAGCTCTTGAAAGGTCTAGCTGCCGCCTAAACATTGACGCGCGGCTATCTCGCCGACGCGAACTAGATACTAGCTACCTTCGAAGAAACGACGGGGGTTGTTGACGAAAAGGTCATCGATCTTGTCGCGACTGACCCCCATTTCCTCTAGGTCTGGAATCACGTGGCGGTGGATGAAGAGGTATTGATCTACATTGCTCCGCGTGAACTCATGCTCAAGAGGGATAGAGCCGTCGGGTAATTCCTTATGGATATGTAAGCAAATACAGTCGTGTGCCGGACAAAGTCTGTCGCCAAACCCGTCATCGATTAACGATTTCATCGTGGCGGTCCGCATATGTGGGCTCACTAGCCTACCCGGATACCGATCAAGGCCTAGATAACACCCTTGATCAAGAATCCACTTCAAGTATTCAGTGTCTGTCGTGTCATTCGAATGGTCAATCTTCACCCGCGTGAGGTCGACACCTTCCTCTCGGAATATCTCAATCTGGCGTCGGGCTACCTGACCCGTGGGATAGGAATGCACCATGATTGGCAAACCCGTTTCAAGGTGTGCACGAGAAACCGCCCGAGCCATTAGTTCAAGGTCTTCTGTGACGCCCTGGAAGTCCGCTGCGCACTTTAAGATGCCGGCTTTGACGTCGGTTCCGCGAAAGCCTTGCTCAACATCCTTGATGAACTCCCGCGCCATCTGATTCGGCGATACGCCTCGCAGGAAGCGCGGCACGTCAAGCCACCAACCAGTGGTATTGATGATGTTAACTCCGGACCCTTCCGACACCGCCCTTAGCAGCTCAGGATCTTTGCCGAGGTCATAGGTCGTAGCGTCCACGATGCTGTCAATTCCAGCAGCCTTGGCGCGTTTAAACGTATCGATCGCTCGTTGGACACGGTCTTCCGGACCAAACAGATCTGGAAACTGGCGAAACATACCCGGGGCACTAACCATGACATGCTCATGCATGAGCGTAAATCCAAGTTCTGAACTATCGATAGAACCCAGGACCGTTTGAACCTGTGCCATGCTATTTCTTATTAGGTTGTCGAATACTTACCGGTTTATTCTCATTTGCAGATTTGTATGCGGCTTCGGTTAACTGTGCAACCTGAAATGCATAGTCGGGAGGTTCGATGCTATCGACTCCTTTACGCATAGCGGCGAAAAACGCTGCATCTGGGGTCGACGCCCGGATGCGCCTCGGTACGTCTACCTTATTGTCGTTCAAAAGTAACGATCGGACTTGCCACTGGTGCATATGAATAACGAGACTGCCTTTAGTACCAGCAATCATCAGGCGTTCGTCGTGACGTGCGGCGTTACCGATCGTCTCTAGCGTTCCCATGGCACCGCCGTCAAACGAGACGTGGCAAACCATGTTGACATCAACCTTTTGACCTTGGCGGTCCTGGGATGCCCATACGCGTTTCGGACGCAAACCTGTAACCCAGAGCAGCGACGCAACAAGGTGGCTACCCGTATCCATGAACATTCCGCCGCCAGAAAGCTCTAAATCTACGCGCCAGCCTCCAAATGCATCCCAGTTTTGCGTGACGTATCCAGATACCCCACATATCTCACCAATCTCGCCGCGCGCAATCAATTCGCGGGCATAAACGTATTCAGGCATCCAATGTCTTTGATACGCGACGACTAGTAGACACTCAACTCTAGAAGCCAATTGAATCAATGAGTTAGCATGCTTAGATTGGATAACCAGCGGTTTTTCGACGAGAACGTGCCGTCCATCTTCAAGACTACGTTTTACTTGAAGGTTGTGGTGTTTGTGCGGCGTGCTGATGATCACGCCATCAGATTCGATATTCTTCAGCATCGCTTGCCAATTAGCGAAGTACGGAATCTCATATCCAGCTCGTTCTTGAAGCTGTTCGGCGTGGCTTTCCTCCGGGTCAGCGACCCCAACGATTTTGGTTCGTTTATCGTCTAGTATGCGCGGTACGTGTGCTCCACGCATATTGCCGCCCGCTCCTACTAGAACGACATTCAGTCTAGGCTTTGCCATCCGAATACACAATCAAGCATCAAAAGCGATTTTACACGGGATATTCCAAGTTCAACATGCTGGCACAAAGCGATTTTGGATGGGATATTTCGAATTCGCCTCTACGGCGAGCTTCGAAACCTTGTTTTCTAATAAGAAACTAGATAAATCAAATAGTTAAATTACAATAATTATAACTGAATATAGATATTATGTCTCTAGTATTACGTTGCAACGCTAGCGTTAGCGTGAAGCAGCACATCGGCAGTATCAAACGCGAGAAGCCGAACCGCGATGGCATACTTCCGAACAAATTGAAATCATCACATACAAAGTCTCACCGCACGTAGCGATTAAGTAGCGTACGCCGCACGCAACGCTACGCTAGCACGTTCGGAAACAACATACTTGTAGAGCTTCAGCGCCAGTTGTGTGTCCTCGACATCTAAGGTTTCTAATCCTGATTGAGTAATCAACAGTGTTTGGCAAGGTCCATCCGCCACCATTGACACTTGAGATTCAGTTTCTTCGATCGCTCCCGCAGACTCGATGACGCTCCCTGACCCGCATTGATACAGAGTCGTACCGTCGTCGCTCATGACCGAGGTTCGCCCCGCAATCACCAACTGCATCCCTCGAGGCGATTGCCCGCGCGAGACTATCAATTCTTGATCGGCGTATTCTAGAGTCTCAAATCTCTCACTTAAGGCAGAAACTAGCTCTTCGAATCGTTCCTGCTGCTGTAAATGTTCCGTCAAGTCAGCGTTCGTACTCAGACGAACCAAATCGCGTAAATCAGGGTCCGTGGACACATCGTGTTCATAGCCTTTTAACAGCAGCTCTTCGGCCTCGATCAAACCCGACTCCTCGGAATCTGCCCAAATGACGTTTTCCAACAGACTCGGCGTGAAATCTCGTCTGATTTCCTCGGCCAAGTTGTCCGTTGTAGAACTAAGGATTGTCTGTACGTTCTGCGCGCTCGCACGTTGTATGTATGCGCGCAAACTATCAAGCGCCGACAAGTCAAAACCAACTATATCTTTAAAGTCGATCACGACACACGTGAGCGTTCCATTACCACTTAGCGATTTATTTAGTACCTCCGCAAAGGAATGAGCACTTCCGAAGAAAACGTACCCCTGCAAACGATAAATCTGAGCGCGTGCGCCATAGACCTTCAAAATAGCGTATTCTGGAATTGAGCGAATCTTGTGACTTGATCGATCGCCAGCGGTGTATTGCCTCTCCACGAGAGATACATGACTCAATCGCACGACGAAGAAGACCAAGCTGAGCACTAAGCCTAGCGCGATAGCTTCCAAGAAACCTACTAATACGATAGTGAAGCAGATCAACACCAACATGCCATATTCAGGCGATCGAAGTCGTCGACGGCTCTTGATTAGCCAATCGGAAATAAGTGGTACGGCGACAGCAATTAGAAAACCGCTAGTGGCTGTTAGCGGCATGAGTCGTAGTACTTCCGATCCCAGAAATACGAACACGACAAGTGCGATTGCGATGACGATGCTTGTTACGGGCGTATTCGCTTGTAACGCGATATTCGGTAGCGTCGCGGAAGCAACTGTTGCACCGGGAATGCCGCCACCTACGCCCGACAACAGATTTGCTGCACCGTGAAGCTTGAATTCCTTATTCCAGTCGAACTCCATATTGGCGCCTAACTCCAATTGGGCGAAACTGACAACCGTTAGGATCAAAAGAACTAAGAACAGAACGGTCGCGTTGATTACCTGAGCCGCAACGGTACCCCAGCTGATCGCGCCTAGATTGGCTTCACCGTAGGCTGGCCACAGTGCGACTGACCAGTCAGCATTGAGAAACATCCCGCCCGCGAGTGCGTCTTCGACAGATATGCCGAGTAACCACAAGCCGAGATGAAAGAGCACACAGAATGACGCGAATAAGAGCGGCATAACCCAGAACGCTCGCCAGATTTTCGTTGCTACGATGAGTGTCACACCTAATGCAACGCTCAGCACTGCTTTCCAGAATGCCATTGGTTCTAGCAGACTACCCCACGACTCCGGACGCCAGTCAAGACCTGCAAGACGCAAGGCCATTAGGAATATCAAGATTCCGGATCCCGCTAAAGCACCTGCCGATACCGTAAACGGCACGAAACGGAAGAAGTTCGCAATCTTCAAGTAACCGAACGCAAAAAAGAGGAGCCCGGTCAGTAAGGTCGTACCGATGATCGAGACGACAAACGTTAGAAAGAGTTCATCGCCGTGCAGATCAAGAGACTGTGCGATTGCGATCATGACAAGCGCAACAGGTATGGGCGTTGTTGCGACCGGTGCAGGAAACTTGCCGAACAAAGCTAGGAAGAGTGTGAGAATGGCCGTGCCGATAAAGAACATGCCTGTTCCGCTCAATACGAACGACTCTAACTCGCCGGTGAACACGATGCTCGCAAGAGCGAATAAAGAAATCGCCATTGTGAATCCGCGAACGAGACCGACTGACAATCCCGATGAGTAGTTCAGTTTCTTCCCGAGAAGTACGTTCTTCCCTGCTTCGCTCAATGTTTCAACCTTGTATTTCAGCCAAGCGTGCGACTATCTAAGAGCCTTAGCACGAATTGCCTATCTTACCTTCGGACATTTACAGCATCACTTTCGGCAGTCGGGGCACTGTGAACTGCAAGCTGCTAGATCACTCTTGACGATCACTCCTCCAGAATACTAGGATGCGTCGCCGCGTAGGAACGAAATCCAATTCAGCTATGGTAGGACATATCAAAACGCGGTTTACGAAGGCTATCTCTATTCCACAATGTCGAAGATACTCGTGTCCCACAAATGCGCGCTCGCTGTTACAATCCATAAAAGGCCGGTGTCGTTGTCGTATTAAGGTTTCTCAATGTCCGAATCCGATTCCGTAACTCACGAAAATGTTCCCACCGCGACGGCGACAAGCGGCGACGCGAGTCGCAATTCGAACGAGCAGATCGCGATCGTCGGCATGGCATGTCGATTTCCAGGCGCACCGGATTTAGCGACTTTTTGGCAGAAATTACTTGACGGCGCAAATTGCGCCGTGGAGTGTCCGTCTGGTGCGAACGAAGGACGTGTCGGCGAACTGTACAACGATACGACGTCAATACCCAGTGCTTGTCGGTATGGTGCGTTTCTAACCGACATTGACCAATTCGACGCCGAGTTCTTCAGAATTTCGCCGTCCGAAGCCGAGTTCCTCGATCCGCAACAACGGATGATGTTGGAGACGAGCTGGCAAGCTCTCGAAAACGCAAATATCGATCCTGAGTCTCTTCGCGGTTCTTCTGCATCGGTGTTCGCTGGGATGAGTAATAACGATTACCGTTATTTGATTCTGAACGGTGCCGACTTGTCGCAACCTGCTGCGAGTCTTTACACGATTACCGGTACGTCTCTAAATACTGCGATCGGGCGTGTGTCGTATGCGCTAGGGTTTGAAGGTCCCGCGATGACAGTAGACACAGCTTGTTCTTCTTCATTGGTCGCGATGCATCAAGCAGCTATTGCGTTGCGTTCACGGGAGACCGACGTCGCGCTCGCGGGCGGCGTTCAACTCATTCTTTCCGGAAAACTAACTGAGCTTAGAGCGAATGCGGGAATGCTCTCTCCGGATGGGACATGCAAGACTTTTGACGAAGCCGCTAATGGCTACGTTCGAGGCGAAGGCTGCGGCATCGTCGCATTGAAGCGCTTGAGTGACGCCGAACGAGACGGTGACCATATCTGGGCGGTGGTTGCATCAACCGCTATTAACCAAGACGGCACAAGTGACGGTCTCACAGTACCGCGAGGCTCGGCGCAGAAAGGCGTCATTGAAGCTGCTCTTGAGCAGGCACAAATAAGTCCAACGAGCGTCGACTATCTAGAAGCTCACGGCACGGGTACGCCCGTCGGAGACCCAATTGAAATAAACGCCGCTGCTGAGGTATACGGCAAGGGTCGTGCCGCCTCGCAACCGCTGTTAGTCGGGTCGGTAAAAACGAATATCGGCCACCTTGAACCAGCAGCAGGCGTCGCTGGCGTTATTAAAGCAGCACTCGCGATGAAATTCGGCGTGATTCCAAGACACTTGAACTTCAATGTTCCGTCATCTGCCATCGCATGGGACGAGCTACCTGTTCGGGTCGTCGACGAAATCACACCATGGCCCCACAAAGCAACAATTGAGCGACACGCTGGAATCAATTCTTTCGGTTTCTCAGGAACCAATGCGCACGTCATTCTGCAAGGACATTCAAGCACCGAACCTATCAAGGACGCGGCGAATCCGATGGATTTCATTGCTGGATATTCAAAAAATGTCGAATCTCCCTCAAAAATCAATACGTCGCCCCAATACGAACAATCGGCTGACCTATCGCGAAGCAAATGGATTTTGCCGATCTCAGGTAAATCGCCAACTGCAATACAAGCGGTTGCAACTGAATACCTAGACTGGATAGATCGTAACTCCGCACGATTTCAGGATTCGGCAGAATCTTCGAGTTCTTCCCTTCTTGACTTCACGTGGACCGCGTCGGTCGGAAGGAGCCACTTCAACTACCGCAGAGGTATCGTGCTCGACGATTGGCACTCTCTCGTCGACAGGCTGACCGAAACCGCTTCTCTAGAGACCGTTGAGCCCTGCGCCACGCCAAATACTGTCGCGTTCGCGTACACCGGACAAGGTAGTCAGTGGATCGGCATGGGTAAAGCACTATATGACTCTGAGCCGGCATTTCGGGACGTGATCGATCGATGCGAGGAAGTCATCCAACAGGAGAGAGATACCTCGCTCATCGCGCGAATCTTTGGTTCTGGAGGAGCTGCAGACGACCTAGAAGATCCGAAATGGGTGCAACCATCCATCTACGCAATTGAGTGTGCATTAACTGACCTGTGGGGGAGCATCGGAGTAACGCCCTCGTTGGTCTTAGGTCATAGTCTTGGCGAAATTGCGGCCGCTCGAACGGCCGGGATCTTCACGCTTGAGGACGGGTGTCGATTTGCGTCTGCGCGCGGCAGACTAATGAGCGAACTTCCCGGTCCAGGACTGATGGCAGCCGTGTTTCTTTCAGAAGCCGAGATTGAGAGCAGTATTTCTGCATACAACGACGAGTTGAATGGCACGGGAGTAAGCGTTGCTGCACAGAACGGCGCACACCAGGTAGTCAGCGGTTACACACACGAATTAGAGCCGTTGTTAGATCAATTCGAACAACGAGACATCAGAGTTCGTCGACTGAAAAAAAGCCCTGCATATCACAGCGCACTCGTCGAACCAATTCTGGCGGAGCTCGGTCAAGTCGTAGCCAATTTAAAGGTCAGCACCCCGCAAATTCCCCTCATCAGCAATTTGACCGGCGAGTTGATAGCGACGGACCAGTTGCTTGACAGCGAGTATTGGCAGAGACACGCGCGCGGAAGTGTCGCTTACCGAAAAGGCGTGGCATCAGTAGCGGAACAAGGCGTTGACGCAGTACTGGAGATAGGACCCAACGCCATCCTAGGTCCGATGACTGAAATGGCTTGGCCCGAAACCGCCGAACGTAGCCCAATTGTGCTCGCGAGCCTGCGTGCGCCACGCGATGACCGCCCTGAAATTCCCGTTGATGGCGGATTCCATCAATCGGTGTGCGAAGCCTACCAACAGGGTTTGAACATTAGATTCCAAGGCTTATACGTTGGCGAGTCAAGACGCAAGATCAATATACCTGGCTATGCATTTCAACGTCGCCGACACTGGGTTCAAGCGCGAAAGCGAAGACTTGCGGATACCGACCATGTATTGCTGGGCACGAAACACGAAACGCCTTACGGCACAATCAACTTTGAAACCGAAATTAGCCCGAACGATCCAAATTGGCTACAAGAGCATCTCGTTTTCGGTCAAGTACTAGTACCTGGTGCGTTCTTTGGTTCGATGGGATTTGAATGTTCTGACGTAACGCTCGGCTGCTGCGTAGAAGACTTGCAGTTACACAATCCGATGATGCTCAAGAGAGAATCAGAGGACGAAGATGTTTCACGAAGGCTGCAGCTCGCACTTCAAACACCTGATAACGAAGGCGCACGACCGTTCGAGATTTTCAGTCGAGGTCCTCAAGAGAGTGAATGGCTACTACACGCCACAGGAATCGTCACCGACCAAATCGAAGAAATCGAAACTAGCAGACTAGTCGATATCGACGAACTTACTAAACCGCTTGAGAAGCAGGATATTACCGAGTATTACAAACAGAAATCAGAATCAAACATTCAACTCGGCACACCGTTTCGCAATTTACGTGGCTTATGGTCGAGCGACGGCAGCGCAGTAGCTGAAATCCGTATTCGTGAGGAAGATGTCATCACAGACATCGCAATTCAGCCTTTGTTGCTCGATGCGTGTTTTCAAGTTTTGGCGGCGGCCCGCGAGTCGGCAAATCTGGGTACCGGCGCAACATATATCCCCTTCGGGTGGGACCGGATGACGTTGTATGCACCGTTTACCACATCAGTCATCTGCCACGCACAAATGCATCCCTTGGCAGAAAACAACGACGCTGAGCGTGATCAACCGAACGTTGAGGCGTTGAGTGGCGATCTTTGGATTTACAACGATCACGGCAGACTTTGCGGTCAATTACAGGGATTAACGGTCAAGCGGGCGACTCGATCATCTCTCTTGTCGGCCATTGAAGATCCCGCTGACCTCGTATACGAAGTTGAATGGCAAATCCGTGACCACGTTGCCTCCACGCGTGAGCGTTTCCCACTTGCCAAGATCAACGACGTAGAAACTAGCGTCGAACCATTCTTCGACTACCTGGTCGCGCAAGGTGTAAGCCCTGAAGAACGCTACGCCCTCTTACAAGACCTCGAGAGACTGGCACACTCATGGGTCGCAACAGCATTTGACCGTGCCGGATTTGAAAGGGTTAAAGGCGCGAAAGTACGAGTCGATGAGCTGATCGCGGAGTTTGGTGTTCTGCCAATTCACGAGAAGTTAGTACGACGCATGCTTCGCATACTGACGGACGCCGGCATCCTCGAGAATGCCTCAGATGGTGAATTTGTCGTCATTCGTGATCAGTCGGAATCCCCACCAAATGGTATTGAATCTCCAGAACAGTTCTTGGAGCAACTACTGGCAAGGCATCCTCACGGTCAGTATGAACTGACGTTGCTAAGTCGATTTGGGACACGATTCCTAGAACTGTTGACGGGTAAAGCGGATCCGCTCGCTCTCCTATTCGACGACGACGAATCCGGCGCAGCGGATTTTTACCGTACTGCACCAGTCTCTGCCGCTGGGAATCAACTACTAGGTGACGCTATTTCTCGCATAGTTAGCGATCTTCCTGACGACCGTACGCTTCGTGTAGTCGAAGTAGGAGCAGGAACCGGAGCGACCACTGAGATCGTGTTCGCAGAACTTGCCGAGAAGAATCTCGAATACACATACACGGATATCTCCGCCGGATTCTTCGCAGAGGCAGAACGGAATTTCGCTGGAAATGGAGTCAACATTGATTACTGTGCGCTAGACATCGAGAACGATCCGCAAACACAGGGTTTCGAAGACGGTTCATACGATATCGTGGTTGCGGCAAACGTCCTGCACGCAACCCAGAATCTCCTTGAGACATTAATTAACTGTCGGAAACTGCTGGCTCCGGGCGGCGTACTTGTCGCGCTGGAGTCCCTGCGAGGTCGAGCATGGCAGGACTTGACATTCGGCTTTCTCGATGGATGGTGGCGCTACAACGACCCATACCGAAAGGATCACGCCTTAGCAAGTCCTGACATCTGGCGTAAAGCCTTATCCGACGCGGGTTACGTTGACTCGGTGATATTTGGCAGCGAAACAGTCTCCGACACCTCCGGACCGCTCGGGTCTGGAACGATCGTCGCGCAAACTGCTGTCGATCTAAGCCTGCGACCCGGTACCTGGGTGGTTGAACGGGATCAAGGCGGTCTCGCGACTCGATTAGTTGACTGGCTTGAGTCGCTAGGACAAAACGTAATTGTTACAAGTTTGAATGAAGCCCACGATGATGAGAGCAACAACGTCGTCAGTCATATTGATCTCGCTGAACTAATTGAGCAAATACCGAACGAGCAACCACTTCGTGGCGTCGTACACCTAATCGCAGTCGAGGGGAACGGGGTTGATGCAAGAACAGACGAAATCGCATCAGACATCAAGCACGTTACAACGAGTGCGCTCAGCCTGACTCAAGCGCTCATCGAGTCAGGTGCACGACCATCCTTAGGGATTACATTCGTCACACGCGGTGCGCAAGTAATCGAGTGCGAACAAAGCGGACAGCTAGCTGGCGCTGCACTTTGGGGTTTCGGCAAGGTCGTTGAACTTGAGTCCTCGCTGTTATCGCCGCGAATGATTGATCTCGATCCTGAGCAAGATGCGTTTGACACTCTAATCCGCGACTTAGTCGCGCCGGATGCCGAAAACCATATCGCTTACCGAAACGGTAGCAGATTCGCAGCAAGACTCGTGCGGAGCAAGGAACGTGAAACTCGGGTCACGTTGCCATCTGAAAGTGATTGGATCATGCAGTCCAGCAAAGACGGCTCTCTGCTGAATGTACACACGTCCCGGGTTGAAGTCTCCGAGTTAGAAGCACGGTACATACGGATTCAGGTCGAAGCGACAGGGCTTAATTTCTCAGATGTCCTAGTTGCACTAGGTGCACAAGTCCCTAATGCTTCGCTCGGACTTGAGTTCTCGGGATACGTTACCAAGCTCGCACCTGATGTTGAGGAGTTCAGTATCGGTCAACGTGTGGTCGGAATGGGATTCGGTACGTTTGGAACCCAGATTACCACCCATGCGAGTCTCGTTGCAGCCGCACCCGAACAACTGATGTTCAATGAATTGGCAACCATCCCGATCGTGTTTACGACCGCGGCGATCGGCTTTGAACTCGCGAATCTGAAACCGAACGATCGAGTGCTCGTACATTCAGCTGCAGGTGGGGTTGGTCTCGCCGCGATTCAATTGATTCAAGCAGCAGGCGCCGAAGTTATCGCGACGGCGAGCTCGACGAAACATGATTTTCTACGGTCGCTTGGAATAGAGCACATCTTCGATAGTCGCCAATTAGCTTTCGGTGACGAAGTGCTTGAGGTAACAAATGGTGAAGGTGTAGACGTCGTACTCAACAGCCTCACGAGCGAAGGATTTATCGATGCGAGTCTTAATTGCCTAAGAAGTAACGGCCGATTTATCGAAATCGGGCGGTTAAACATCCTATCGCACGAAGAAATGGGAAGTACTAGACCGGATGTTGACTACCACATACTTGCCCTTGACGAGTTGAAGCGAGAAGAGCCTGATCGAGTCGGGCATACGTTTCGCGCGTTGATGGCGCGATTCGGTGCGGGCGAATTGTCACCTCTGAGACACTCGAAATGGCCGTTAGCCGAGATCGGCGACGCGCTGCAATACATGGGATCGGCGAGGCATGTCGGCAAGCTGGTATTGACGGTTCCGGCGTTGACAAACGGCTCACTACGTGACGATCGAACGTACTTGATCACAGGTGGATTAGGCGGAATTGGCTGCGCGGTCGCCAACTGGTTGGTCGAGCGAGGCGCAAAACACATCGTGCTTAACGGCCGTCGAGAACCTGACGAAGCCGCGGTTGAGACGATCGCAGAACTACGCACGAGGGGCACCGAAATCAGCGTCAAGATTGCCGACATGACCCAAGTGCAGCAGATCGATTCGATGCTTTCCGAAATCCATGAGGAATTACCTCCTCTCGGAGGATTGATTCACAGTGTTGGCGTGCTTTCCGACGGTGCAATTCCAAACCAAACGTGGAGCCGGTTTGAGCAAGTGCTCTTACCGAAAGTCGTTGGCGCATGGCGCCTACACGAAGCGACACAACGTCTCGATCTTGATTTCTTCGTCCTGTTCTCGAGTGCTACCGGGGTGCTTGGAAACGCGGGACAAGCCAATCACGCGGCAGCGAATGCGTTTCTCGACCAGCTCGCCGCACACCGTCGAGCACTTGGACTTCCAGCGCAGTCGATCGCGTGGGGTGCCTGGTCCGACATTGGCGAAGCCGCTGAACAGCGGGAGCGTATTACTTCTCAGTTAGAAACGACCGGCACGGGGTGGATCTCGCCTGAACTGGGTATTAGGACTCTTGATTACCTTGTTAGCCACGACATCACACGCCCGGCCGCCATGTCGATTGATTGGCGTGTCCTTGAACAGAGCCTACATTCGCATACGACGTTTCTAAGCGAGCTTCTTACACATGATGAGGACGAAGCGGCTTCGCGACTCGATATCGTAAGCCTGGACGTCACAGAACTACGCGCGAGTGATTCCGATTCGCGTAGCGAGTCTCTGATGTCCTATATTCAGAACCAGTTGCAATCCATTCTTAGACTCCCGTCACTGCCGAGTCGTAATGTCGGCTTTTTTGAACTCGGTATGGACTCGTTGATGGCGGTGGAGCTCCGGAATCGGCTGATTCGTGCATTCGAAGGAGAAATCACGATTTCTAGAACGGTCGTGTTCGACCATCCTGACGTCGAAACTCTCGCTAAATACTTATCAAGCGAACTTGAAGAGGGAGAGAGCGCAGAACTTCGCGTAGGAGCTACTCAGACCGTATCGCAACCTTCAACCCAAAGCAAAGTAGGCGTAATTGGAATCGCGTGTCGATTTCCCGGTTCCTCAGACTACACCTCATTCTGGCGCAATCTCGAACGAGGGAAGACCGCCATCAGCGAATGTCGGGCTGACAGCGCTAATTGGCAGGGGGTCGTAGGTGATTCAAACGCGACCGCCTCATATCTACGCCACGGCGGCTTTGTCGACGGAATCGATAAATTTGACGCGCGATTCTTCGGTATTCGTCCGATTGAAGCACGCTCGATGGATCCGCGACAGCGAATGCTCCTCGAAACCACTTGGGAAGCCATCGAAAACGCTGGAATAGACCCAACTTCACTACGTGGCGCACGTGTGGGTCTGTACATCGGCTTAGGCGGAAGTGAATATCGAGACCTAGTTAGTGCGAGTGGGTATGAGGACAGCTATCTCGGCACATCGGGAGGGATGACAACCGGCCGTATTTCGTATGTGTTTGGGCTAACCGGTCCGGCAATGTCCTTTGATCTAGCCTGCGCTTCATCGCTTGTTTCAATTCACGAAGGTATCAAAGCACTCCAGCAAGGTGAAGTCGACCTCGCCCTCGTTGGTGGGGCGAATGCGATACTCTCACCCGCCATCATGCGCTTCCATCGTGAACTCGGTTTATTGGCGCCAAATGGCAAATGTACTCCGTTCGATGAAAACGCGGAAGGCTATGTACGTGGCGAAGGATGTGGCGTGCTCGTACTAAAGCGCATCGATGATGCTGTGGAGGATGGCGATCCAATATGGGCGACATTACTTGGATCAGCAGTGAATCAAAACGGTGCGAGCGCTGGCTTAACTATTCCTAACGGTACAGCGCAGGAGCAGGTCATGCTCGATGCAGTAGCTAGAGCAGGTGTCAATCCAATCGATGTGGACTTCCTCGAAACTCATGCAACGGGGCTATCGTTGAGTGATCCGATCGAGATTAGGGCAGCATCGTCTGTGTACACGTCATCCGAGGCGCGAGATCGAAGCTTACTTGTCGGATCGGTTAAGAGCCACCTGGGTCACTTAGAGTGGGCGGCAGGTGTAGCTGGCGTGATAAAACTGATTTTGTCAATGGCACAACGGAGGATACCCGCTCAGACACATCTCTCTGAACCAAATCAAGAAATTGACTGGGAGACAAATCGCATCGAGATAAATCGATCATCGACCGCCTGGCCTGAGCGCGACGAACGAAGCCCTATCGGCGCGGTAAGCGCCTTTGGCATGTCAGGAACTAACTCGCACGTCTTGATTGAGGGTACTTCGAATAACGACTCGAATGAGCTCACGAAGTATCGTGTGCCAATTGCTCGTGGAAGAAGGCTGGAAGTGCCATTTAGTGCGCTAACGGTCAATAGCTCACTGGATTTTTCTTCCTTAGAAATGAGCGCTGTAAAACGCCAAAGCAGACTCCTACCTCTCTCCGGAAAAACCACCGAAGCAGTCGTCGGATTAGCCACTAAGTACGTGAAGTGGCTTGACGACTTGAGGCTTGATCAGCTGGACACAGAACGGTTGGATGATTTTTTGGCAGACGTTGCCTGGACCGCGTGCACTGGTCGTAGTCACTTTGATTTCCGGGTTGGCGTGCCGTTTAACGATCTACCTACGCTACTGAACTCACTGCAAGCAATCGACAACAGTGATGTCGTGAAGCTCAGCGACAACGTGCCCTCGTCAGCAGACGCGACATTCATTTTCGATGACGACGATGAATGCTGGTTGAAATTCGGTCATGACTTATATGACAGAGAACCGATAGTACGGACGGTAATCGACCAAATTAACCAAACGCTTCTTCAGTCTCGCCAAGTGAACCTACTTGAAGTCCTGAGTGGTGATCAAGCAAACAATGACGGCAAAGCAGATGGGTACTCGCCGCGAGTCGCGTTATTCGCAACACAAATCGCGATTTCCATGTATTGGCGAGCACTCGGTATTCAACCAAGTGCAATCGTCGGTTCCGCCTCACATCGAATCACAGCGTCTTGTATTGCAGGTTCGATGAGTCTTGAGGAAGGAATCGAAAAAACTGAGGAGATTGCTGTGAATGGAACCGATCCTATAGCAATCGATGACACTGAGAAACTGAGCGTGACTTGGATCGATTCAGTCAAGTATTCGAGATCTGAGAATCAAAGTTCAGATTTCGAATTGCCGATAGGACCGAATAGCGATGCTGCTCTGACTCAAAATTCAGCGGACTATGAGCTACTTCAGCGCGTCAGTAAGGCGTATGAATTGGGTTTACCGATTGAGCTAGAGATGTTGTTTGCTGGCGAGACGCGAAGCAGGTTGACGTTGCCAAACTACTCATTCGACAAACAACGTTTTTGGTTTAACGACTAAACACAACGAGTGAGTCATGAACTATCCAGTCTTCAAGTTTGAAACGAAATCACGAACAAACTGAGCGCATTCAACGGGTTTCTCAATCTGCAGATAGTGAGTCGTATCAGGTAGAAAATCGAAATCAACGTGCAGCATATCTGACAGATCTACAGTTGGCAAATAGGAGAATGTTGTAAGTGGATCTGAGCCAATAATGCGAACCGGACAGGGCAGCTTGTCTAGTTCAACTTGGTCTGCATAGGCGCGAATGTAATCCACGATTTTCGCTTCGTACGAAGGAGGGCATCGCAGTTCATATCCACGCCAATCAGGAGACTTTTTAAGGATCGTATTTGCCATAAGTTCCTTCGCGCCTGGGACCAGTCTCGAATAAGTAGGAAAAAACTCGAGCATCTCAACGAGTTGCTCCCGTTTTTCGAACCTCTGTGAACGATTGCGTGTCCTTCTAGCCGTAACCTCGGCAGCGTCGTCGAATTCGTTATGACTCTTACCTGGTCGGTGCATAGGCGGATCGAACAGCACGAGCGCACTGAAGCCGTTCCAGCGACGCTCTAATGTTTGAGCGATTAGGCTCGACGAGTACAACAGCGCCACTAACGCTGATAACGAGTGAAAAACACCCACAATCGGTTTTTCACCAAATCTTTCGTCAATTTCATACAAGACTTGGTCGAGATCGGTAACAAACGAAATGACATTGTGGTCTTCTTTGCTCGATAACTCATTCCATCCATGGTTGCGAAGATCGAATACGAAGATTTCGTAGTCATTTGCCAGCTGCGACCAAAACGGATAGTAGAGATCTATCGCTAAACCATTGCCGTGCCCAAACACTAGACGCGGACCTGTCGGATTACCATGGCGTCTAACAAGTATTTGGGTGCGGTCATCCACCGCTACTTCGAGTTTCGATAGCGGTTCAGGTAATTGCCAATTGGTTGCCATCGGGGGCTCAATACCAGAACGTAAGTAACAATGCCCTAAGAAAGTTCATGCGCAAACGCAGCTACGAAGTTATTATCGTTGAGACTAACTAACTTCCACGGTGCATCCGAGAACTCCTCAAATCGGACGACAACTTGATCGACGTCGTTATTCAAGATTGAATCCGGTATAGTGAAAGTGGTTGTGTCTGCTCGAAAACCCTCACCAATAGCCTTGATGAAGGCCTCTTTAAGCGTCCACATTTTCAAGAACAGGTCTTCTTTCACTGCTTCTTCAGTAGACGCTAGTTTGTCTTGCTCGCGAGGTGAGAACACTCGACGTAACTCGCCGTCGATGTCGTGTCGCACGTTTCGGTGCTCGATATCAACTCCTATCCTGCCAGTTTCAGCAAATGCGAGGAGACCATGATCTTCAGTATGGCTTACGTTGAAGGCACACGTAAGTTCACGTCCGCGAACTAACGCGATAGGTTTTTCATTGCGAATCGCTGTGAAACTCAGATCGGAATTTGCGACCCCGGTGAGTTCACTCACTTGAATCCGAAGCGCCGCGCGGCAAAGTGTGAATCGGCGTCTGGCTGCAGCAGACACATATTTACTCGCTCGATCTCGTTCATTCGCATCCAGCAATTCATGTGCACGAGATTCATTTTGAAGATTAGCCGCAAGGTCAACGTAAGTGACCGCTACTTGGTCGAATTCTCCGAATATCCGCCACCAAACCGATTTCATTACGTACTCAGCCGCCCACACGCATTCCGCGTATTTCGTGAGGATCTCGTGTGAGAATTAGCCGCATATGTCCTGATTTCTGCCGCCTACAGGCTCGGAAATACAACAATATAAAATGTTGTATACGTACAAACCGACAAGAGAAAAGTATGTCCTCAACTGAGCAGCGTGTTGCCGCCCTGAGCAAGAAGTTCTTGGATTCTGACCGAGACCCTAATTTTGACCTAGACTTTAGCGAAGCTGATGTCTCCTCGATGGATGCTGTCGCGTTTGCAAAAGCGGTTGCAAGTGAATTTAGTTTAGAAATTCCTGCTGAGGATTTCGCCGGATTCAAGAATCTACGAGAGCTTGTTTCGTATGTCGACGCGAAAGCTAGCTAAATAACGTATCGATCTATCCATTGTCGTCTTAGCTCGAGTCGTTTCGCGGGTTAAGACGACACCAAATAAACATCGTTCCGCACCTTCGCTGTCGGATTAAGCCATTCACTGACTTTGATTCGACTCGGACGCCGCATCAATTTCGTTCAGAGTTGTAGTCAATTCCATCGCGACCAAATCAGGTCGCTCCATCGGCATAAAGTGGCTCAACTCCGGAAGGTGAATATCTGAACCTTGTGCAATGTTCTGCGCGAGTTGAGCCCATGTGACCGAGTGAACATTGTCCAGCGGATGCCGAAGTCCGCGAGCGGTCTTCGCGCGGAATACCTTGACGGGCATATTTACTGATGACAGCAAGTTGTGTACATCCGTGTCGGCACACTTGAGCGATGCCTCAGCCTCAACCAACGGCGGACAACAAAGCCGAAACCGTCCATTTTCAGATTTCTCAAGGCCGTGCAGGCAGTGATCCCGTAGCACTTCCTCCGACCAAAGCTTGAAAGGTCCCCGGTTACGTATTGCGTCAAACCACTGTTGTGGAGATTCCCATTCATCTCTTCGCTTGGCAAATGGATGCTCTTCAGGTGAATCAAATAACTTCAATTGTCGGGCGGATGCGTACGCTTGAGGCGAAAAAACCGCGGGTTCGAATAGGAGCAATGCCTCGAATCGCTTGCTGTAGACGCTTGCTGCTTGCAGAAGTAAATGCGCGCCCATGGAATGACCAACGCCGACAATCGATGTTAGGCGAAGCTCTTGAATAAAGGAGCACAAGTCGCTTCCGAACTGGCTCCAACCATATGGTCCCGTTTTCTCAGATCGCCCATGTCCTCGAATATCGATACAGATCGCCGTATGCGCGGCATCAAGTCGACGCAATGTCGCGTCCCAATCATGTGCATGACATGCCACACCATGGACAAAGAGTATCGTCGACGCGCGTGATGAAGTCCCTGCTCTTTCTAAGTATGCCAGTCGTATGCCATTGACATCAACATAGTTTTCATCGAGCTTCAACGGTGCCACTTATCCCCACACCTCGATACGTTGTTAAGAGATAACGAAGAGAAATTCATCGCATGAAGGTCTTCGTTTGAACACATTTCTACGAAGTATGAACCAAATCTAAATTGGCTGGCGGTTTGATTTCGAGAGTGAATTCGTCATTCGTGTAGCGTATGAACGTCGTCGCCACGTCTACAAATCTCGAGTTTTAAACCATGTCGCTCGTCAGTTTAACGACGGCGACTCCCAAAATCCAGCACCCAACCAGAAAAACGAAGGTAAAAACAGTACGTCGAAACTGTCGATCGGTTAGCTTGGGTTGAAAGCGTTTCGCAAAGAATGTCGCGAAGAATACGACGGGAAGCGCGGCAACGATGAGCCAGATAAGCGCTTGTGTAAATATGCCGTCTATTCCTACCAATACCGTTCGCGTACACGTAGTGACTCCCAACATCGCGAGCAATGACGCACGTATTGAGGCGATAACGATAGGTTGGCGGTATGCAAACCAACCTACGACCGGACCTGAGGCCGCGAACATCCCGCCGAATATCCCACCGGCAAAACCGACTCCAATAGTTACGACCCCGCCTGAACGCCGGTCCTGCGGCGTCGGATTAAGAGCGAGTGAAAGACTTCCTGTGATAAGAAACAGACCAAAGATCACCTCAAGGATCGCAGTGGCTTCCTGGGTCAGGTAGTTCAAGAATGCGATGCCAAGCGCAATCGCCGGTAACTGACCTAATGTAAGAAAAACAAACAGCCGTCTATCAATAAGCGGAAAGGTATCAAACAACGAGACCGCAATGTTCATGAACGCGAGTACGCTGATTGCAGCTGCAGTTTCCGCAATCGACATGACACCTGTCATCTGCACGATCGCCATGACGATCAAACCTAGCGCAAATCCGGAAGTCGCTTGAAGCCAAGCTCCTAAGGCGATTGCAGTTAAGAAAACGCTATAGACGTACCAATCTACCACTGAGTACTTTGACTACGCATGAGATCGCAGACATCCATTTTCGCAATCACACATCTCGTGCAACCAACCGTTCACGCCGACACGCTTAAATCCTCAGTACTCGAATATCGGCAGATCTAATCAGGTCTCTCAATGTCACGTTCAGACTCGGTCGTGTCGGACTCGATCGCCTCAACTGGTTCAGAATCAACGACATCTTCGTCATCGATCGCTTTTCGCCGTTCATACGCCGGCCAGAACGACGGTTCGCCTAAGGCGGCGAACGTTGCGCGGATCCATTTGATCAGCGCAAATACGAGCCACAGCGACCAAGCCAACATGGTGAGCTGATATACCCAGAATGGGAGTGAGAATACCCATGCCGTCGGCAGTCTTTCGATGCTTTCATCGGCGAACCAATGTAACAGGTGCACGTCGGGTGAGACGAAAGGCGTTTGACCCGTAAACATCGACGATGCGGTGATGTACATATCTGGTGGGGTGCGCAACGCGCTCAAAACCGTGAAGAAAAGCGCCAAAAGTCCCACAAACGCCAATATACCTAACACAATTTGAATGGCACGATACGCATAGACAGGTAAGTCATCCAGCTTCGATCGCGCTCGCCACCAGACACTAAGTGTCCAGAGCGCAACAAATAGCAGCGCCCAAATGTTCGCTAACGTAGCACCAACCGCCACAAGGACTGCATCGAGCTTCGTCAGTGGGAATCTAGGAAGATAGGTCAAACCCAAAGCAACCAACACCGTCACGATGACGACGCCCCAAAATAGCACCGCTGACCCGATCGCTGGTCCACCCAACATGAGAACCCATCGATTCTTCGCCATGTGCACGGAGTGCGAGACGTTGCGTGCAACCTGGTCAAACTCAATTGTGGGTGTCTGATAGAACCATCCAAGCGGTTCATCCATGCGCCAACTTACCGCATAGTTGTGATCACCATGCGTAATTGGAAAATTGACAACGTTGCCGGTGTCCATTGGCCGGTTTTCACCATCAATAGAAATCCCCTCAAGGACGGCGCCGTCTGGTAGGTTTAAGGTCACGCTATCGGCAACACTCGACTCGATAGAAAACGATGCAGCGGTTGAGGAAGTTCGAGCCCCAACCATTGTGGCAATGTTCACGTTGTTGATCGTGAGCGTATTACCAGGTATTGGCGTTGGCTTCGTCAGTTTCAGCGTGAGTGTTTCACCTTGTCGAGGCAGAAAGACCGTCGCATTTCGCTCTGTCTGTGACGGCGTGACGCCAGTGGCTTCAAATTGCCAGAAATCACTACCGCGTAAGAACCATCTTTCTGTGCGTTCACTGTACGCTGGTGCAGAAAGCAGTAGCTCGTCCGTTAGTGACAACGAACTCTGCCACGAAGCGGCGCTTTCATCTGGTTCAAATATCACTATCGCGCGGCCATCACGAACGGTGATGTGGCTACTTAACACGGTTTCGCCTGTGAGTAATGGAATTTCCGCAGACGCAGTCTCGGTTCGATCACCATGCGCTTTTACCGTCGTTCTCACAGTTGGTTCATACTGCAAATCAAGCACACGTTCAACCGTTAGTGGTAGGTGGAATTCGTAGTTACTTGCCGACAACGACACGTCCTCGGAATCCTCCGACATTCGATTGAGCACGATTCGATGACGATCCGACTCCACACCTTCTGAAACACGCCAACAACACACATCGCTCGAAAGCTGCGCCGCTACAAGTGGAAACTCAATGACAAGATCGTCGATTCCGCGAACATCGAACCGCATGCGGAACTGGTTCTGACCGACTCGTGCTTCAATGTAAGTGCGACCGCCGCGGTCATGAAACAGCGGTTGTGGCAGTCCATTTCGAGAAACCTCTTTCAATGACGTTCGAGGCGTGCTAATTGGCAAACGAACCGCGACTTCCGCTCCCGCGAGAATCAGTAAATCCAACTCCAGTTGGTTTTCGTCTTCCATCGTGAGCGATGCGCTCTCAAGGCTCGCACAACCAGGTGCACACTCAGGAGATGCGGTTAGGCGGTCTTCAAGTTCGCGAAGTAGGTTCGAATCTGGGAACGAAGCGTTGGCAGAACTCGCAACGACACCGATCAACAGTATCGATGTAGCTTTCCGAAACCACGGCGGCATATCGATACGATCGCCTACTTTAGCAAGCACCAAGATCATCAAGATCAGTAAATGCAGCACTGCTACCAAAGCGAATACGACGCGCGTTGCTGCCGGGGGAAGAAAAGTAAGACCGACGCGCTGCTCCTTGCTGACCGGACCAGCCCAATGGAACGTCGCCCGATCCCAATTCCAAGTAGGTTTGCCGGGTCCGGTCTGTACTGCAACGAGCGGAGTTTGTAGCGTCGCGTCAAAGAGCATATTGCCCGTCACGACGACTTCCTCCACTCCCTTATCGCGCTCACGTGTTGCAGCTCTATGTCGAGCGGATTCAGCGCTTGGAGACGCGAGATCGAAGTTATCTCTTCGAATAAAAGAAGCTCCGACTTCTAATTCGGAACCGTCTTCGCTAATCGCCGTAATGCCAGCGGCCGTCAGCGCTGGACCGATCGAAGCTTCCAACTGTGGATACACAGCTTGGCGAACGTTGGTCGCGGCGACGTAAAGCGACATGACAGCAATCGGCACCATCAATGTCCAATAGACGATTTGATTGATGCGTTTCCCGTTAGCGGACGTTAACTGTTTGTCGAGTAGGAGAAGGACACCGAGTACTAACCAACCGATTGCCGTCGCTGTGTGCTCCTGATAGCCCAATAGGATCGCAATCGAAACAACGACCGCGACAGGTAGACCGCCAACTCGATAAAGTACCACCACGATGAGCACGCAGATGAAGATATCCCATAAATTCCACCAAGAGGACAACCACGATTCGTTAACGCGGTCGACGCCGGATGCCCAAAGCAATTTCCATCCTGGCGGAATGTGGAGATTGATACTAAGCGAATCCGCATCCACTAACCAGCCGTTTGCGGCGATGTCGCTTCTCGACTCCAACAAGCTAACCGCTTCGATGTGACGTTCCGATGGATGAAGCGTGATACCGGCTGTCGAGTCAGTCTCGTAGTTGACATAGGTAACAAGCCGATTTGAGCCGTCGACCTGGACTGTACCAACGTTGTAGTCCGCGCCGACTCGAGTCTCTGACGGTACGTTTGCGTGGAGTTCGTCAACGACAACCATCGATGCGCCGTCGAAGCCAAGCCACATCTCCCGGGCAATGTTGAACGACGAAGGTTTTGGATTGGGATTTCCACGCTGTTCATTCGTTAATCGAAGAGTGGTGCCCGTCGAGACGTTATACGTCGGTGCACTTCCGAAGGGCGAGTCCACGAGGATTGGATCAATCGGCGGCGCGCCTTCCACGTCGACGGTTCGATGTTGAGTCCTAGGCAAGAACACCCATGTCTCCGAGATCGGCCACTGTGGACCGCTCGCGACTGGTGTGAACTCATTTAGAACCTGTTCACTTATGGCGTGTACCGACACCCAAGAAACGCCGCGCGAAGCTTGAACTAGGAAGGTACCGTCACGCATGACTTGGACAGGCATGTCCGCATCAATTGAAACCGCGTGGAATCCGTCTAAGATCGGTTTCCCGATCGTTTCAACCCGATCAGCCCCATCTACCGTTAAACGAATCCTGGTGTCGAGAATCTGCGGAATCTCGTCGCGAAGTCTTCGATAGACGTCAAGTCTCAGGGAGTTCGACGTTCCCTGCGTCTCCTCGTGTGCTTGCAACCACAGCTTGCCGTCTTCGACCTTAGGTACCGCGACTTCCTGTCCATCGATACGTAACTCGACGATCGCCGCACTCCTTCGAATACCAAGCGATCGTGGCGCACTTTCAATATCGATATAGCCGGTAACCTCGAATGAACCACGATCGACAAATACTCGAGGGTTGCCATTGACGAGACCAACACGTGCGGGAGAACCATTGAGTTCTACTTCAATGGGACGTCTATCCGCCGTCGGCAACTCGACATAGCTATCCGCACTCGCGTGACCCGCGATACGGAACGTAATTCGGTCCGGATCTCCTGTCTTCAGGTCGATGGCGAGTTCGGAAGTCCAAACGCAAGGCATCCTTTCACTGGTTGCATCATCGATCGGACAATAAATATTCGGGTGGTCCGCGAGAACCCAATCTTTCCATTCCTCAAGCGCCGGTGGCACATACACGTCTTGGGCGGCGAAAGACACACCCGATACGACGCCGATAAGACAAATCGTAGCTTTGATCGCATAGCGACAGAGACTTCGCGCACTATGAGTCTGAGACCGCACGAATCGATTACGTCGTTCAACAACCATAAAGAGACTCTCGGATGGCTCGCTTCGGAATTAGACTACTAAAACCCTCATTTCGTTACGAACCTCTGTTTGAAGAATGTGGCGAGGAATCGCAGTTTGACCTAGAACCAGTGTCGCAGAACACGATATGGTTAAGCACCAAGGTCGATTACATCGTAGCGGGAACTCAACTAGCCGCAAAAAACAGAACGTAGGGTTTGCTGTTACGATAATTCGGTCGAAATCTACTTATATCTGCGGCTAGACAGATTACTTACTCACCACACACTCCTAGGACGATGTATCTCTTGTGAACTTAACCATCGAGAACGATTTCGTTGATTCGCTACCGGCGGATCCGATTCAAGAGAACTATCTACGCCAGGTTCGAGGGGCATGCTACTCCTTCGTCGAACCATCACGCGCAGGCAAACCGAAGCTGCTTGCATCCTCTAAAGAACTCGCAGAAACTCTTGGATTCACTACCTCTGACTGCGAATCCAGCCGGTTCCTAGAGGTTTTCGCCGGCAACGAGCTACTAAGCGGGATGAGACCGTTTGCGATGTGCTACGGCGGCCACCAATTCGGTAACTGGGCGGGACAACTAGGCGATGGGAGGGCAATCACGCTCGGCGAACTCATCGACAATGAAGGCAATCGTCAAGCGCTCCAGCTCAAGGGAGCTGGTAAAACCCCCTACTCTCGCTCAGCGGATGGTCTCGCCGTTTTGCGCTCATCGCTACGGGAGTACGTCTGCAGCGAGGCGATGTACCACCTAGGTGTTCCAACCACGCGCGCACTATCACTTATTGCTACCGGTGATGCCGTCGTCCGTGACATGCTCTATGACGGGAATCCCGCACCCGAACCGGGTGCCATCGTATGTCGCGTTGCGCCTTCGTTCATACGCTTCGGAAACTTCGAGATCTGTGTCGCACAACGAAATGTTGAGCTACTCAAGCAACTTGCCGATTACACGATAGGGACCGACTTTCCGAAATTACGATCCTTAGATGAGCCGGCGAAGTACATAAGTTGGTTCGAGGAAGTGGTGGATCGGACGATCAACATGATCGTGCACTGGATGCGAGTTGGTTTCGTTCACGGTGTGATGAACACCGACAACATGTCGATACTAGGACTGACGATTGACTACGGACCGTATGGCTGGCTTGAGGATTACGATCCAGATTGGACACCAAATACGACCGATGCCGCAACGCGCAGGTACCGCTATGGACAGCAACCATGGGTAGCGCAGTGGAACCTCCTGCAACTCGCGAATGCGATTGTCCCTTTAATAGGAGAAACCAAGCCACTAGAAGACGCGCTAAATCGATTCCCGGCTGTGTATCAAGAGCGATGGGAGGAAACTGTGCGAAACAAGCTCGGGCTCACCGACGTAGGCAGCAAAGAAACACCTCTTATTACTGAGCTTGAGACGATCCTGAAATTGACTGAAACAGATATGACACTGTTCTTCCGGTCACTCGCAAAGCTTGACATAGCGGCGACGCTCTGCTCGGAAGATCCGTTGCACGACATGCGGGATGCTTATTACTCGCCGGAGTCAATCTCGGCCAAACAACGAGAGCAAATCAATCAATGGCTACGGAATTACGCGACCTTGATCAAACATCAGGCTCAAGATTCCCAGCGACGGATCGCACAGATGAATTCGATCAACCCTCTATATGTGCCTCGTAATTACCTTGCCCAAGTCGCAATCGACGAGATTGAGTCAGGAAATCTCCAATACCTCGAAGACTGGATGGCTGTACTTAAGCGACCTTATGACGAACAAGCCGGCAAGGAAGCCTTCGCCGCAAAACGCCCAGAGTGGGCGCGAACACGAGTAGGCTGTTCGATGCTCTCGTGTAGCTCCTAAATCAGCAAGTCGCTCGATCAGTCAATCAACTTATTGATTGGGTATTCAACGATACCTCGCGCACCGGCCTCGATTAGTTGCGGAACGATTGTTCGCACCGTACTTTCGTCGACAATTGCATTGAGGTCGACCCAATCCTCGTCCGTCAAAGCCGATATGGTTGGCTTTTGAAGTGAAGGTAGCACGGCCTCAACCTCTTTAACTGTGTCCTTGTGCACATTCATCATCAAACCTACCTTCCCCTCAGCATGCAGACATGCTTTGAGCATCAGTGCGAGGTTCTCGACTTTTTCCCGTTTCCATTGATCGCGAAACGCATCATGATTTGCGATCAATCTCGGCGTGCTCTGCATGACCTCATCGACAATTCGTAAATCGTTAGCTCTTAAAGAGCTACCTGTTTCCGTAATCTCGACGATTGCATCAACCAGCGTGGGAGGTTTCACTTCCGTTGCACCCCACGAGAACTCGACTTCAGCTGATACGCCGCGTTCGGCAAGCCATCGGTGCGTCAAATTGACGGCTTCGGTCGCGATACGTTTCCCTTCTAAGTCGCGAACGCTCTGAATCTCAGAATCACTTGGAACAGCCAAGACCCAACGAATAGGTCGTCGACTGACCTTCGAAAACACCAATTCGCAGATTTCTCTGACATCTGCGCCGGTTTCCTGAATCCAATCTAGCCCCGTAATGCCCGCGTCCAACACCCCCAGTTCGACGTATCGAGCCATTTCCTGCGCGCGGACCAATAGGCACTCGATGTCTGGATCGTCAATGGTCGGATAGTAGGACCGACTAGAAAACGAGATGACGTAACCTGCACGGCCGAATAGCTCGCCCGTAGCCTCCTGAAGACTGCCCGACGGTAAGCCAAGCTTTAAAGTACGTCTAGTCATTGTGAACCGTAGACCTTTTCAGGATCGAATACTTTCTGTGCAATGATCGATGGCGCGCCAGATGCCGGATCGATTTCCCGGAAGAAGCAGCTCTCGTAGCCTTCGTGGCAAGCCGCGCCACCGACCTGTTCAACTTTTACGAGCACGGCGTCAGCGTCACAGTCGTAGTAAATATGCTTGAGATTCTGTACATGACCACTCGTTTCGCCTTTACGCCATAACGTCTGACGGCTTCGTGAGTAGTAGCACACGGTTCGAGTTCGAAGTGTTTCTTCGTACGCTGCTTGATTCATATACGCGAGCATCAGAACCTTGCCGTCATCGTGGTTCTGCGCAATCACGGGGATGAGTTCATTTGTTTGAAAATCAGGACCAGTCATATTGCAATTACGTCAGTCTTAAATCGCGCGGATCTCTTATGTCTCAACATCAATCGTCACTTACACACTGCCGAATGCGATGTCACGAGTGAGTTGGGTGCGTAATTATGGAAACCTACAGCGTTGTTTAAGGGTTCGCTATTCCCACGAACTCACGTGAAGCCTAATTTGCGTGTTCCACATGCAACCTTCAGTCGTTTCAACTGACCGTCTCTTGACAGCGCAAATATCATGCCTCTCTTCATATCAGACGCAGCCGAGTAGATCGCATGATTTTGTCGGAAAAAATGAGTCGACTTGGCACGGAAACTGCCTTCGAGGTACTTGCCCGTGCAGAAGCGCTTAAAGCCTCTGGGCGTGACATCATCAACCTCGGTATCGGACAACCTGATTTCAAGACGCCTACACATATCGTTGATGCCGCCGTAAAAGCGCTGCACGACGGTCATCACGGCTACACCCCTGCGCCAGGTATACCGCCTCTCAGAGAGGCAGTGTCACGCGACATACTTGAATGGCGAGGCGTAGAGGTTAATCCTGACAACGTTCTGATCGTGCCAGGCGGGAAGGTCACGATGTTCTTCGCAATACTCATGTTCGGCGAAGAAGGCTCCGAGATTCTCTATCCGAACCCAGGTTTCCCGATTTACGAGTCAGTCATAAATTTCTCAGGGGCGAAAGCGGTCCCGATCCCGCTCGTTGAGTCATTGGGGTTTTCCTTCAGCGCAGACACCATTCTTGATCTGATGACGGAAAACACTCGCCTGGTTATCGTTAACTCGCCTGCAAACCCAACGGGTGGTGCTGTCCCAAAGGCGGAGATCGACAAGCTCGTAGATGGACTTGAGGCATTCCCTGACGCGGTCATCATGAGCGACGAGATCTACGCCCGTATTTGTTACGGTGATGAAGACCATGTGTCGCTCCTAAGTTATCCACAAATTCGCGATCGATTGATTTTGCTTGATGGATGGAGCAAAACCTATGCCATGACCGGTTGGCGCATGGGTTACTCTGTGTGGCCGGATACTCTGATTGATCACGCGACTCGATTGGCGATCAACTGTCATTCCTGCGTCAATGCATCAGCGCAATATGCTGGGATCGCGGCTTTGGAAGGCCCGCAGGACTCCGTCGATGAAATGGTGGCAGCATTCGAAGAGCGGCGCAAAGTGATCGTAGACGGATTGAACGGTCTCGCAGGTATCACCTGCGGAGAACCGATGGGTGCGTTTTACACCTTTCCGAATATCACAGGAACTGGCTTAACCGCTGGCCAGCTGCAGAACCAGATGCTCGAAGAAGCCGGTGTCGCTACCGTCGCTGGCACGTCATTCGGCGCGTACGGTGAAGGCTATATACGATTCTCGTACGCCGCATCTCTGGATGAAATCAAGCAAGCGATCCAACGGATCGATGACTTCCTAGGGACGATTGGCGTAAACGAAGTCGCTTCGTAAGACTCTAGTTACGAATCCCGCAGTGGCGCAACATAGCTTCGCTCTGCGGTGCCCTGCCTCGGAAATTCGCAAACATTTCGCTCGCTTTAACAGAACTTCCGACCTCCAGGACCTCGCGGAGGAAGCGTAAGCTGGTTTCACGGTTCTCCAAACCTTCTTCCTCGAATGCTGCGAACGCATCCGACGAAAGCACTTCCGCCCAGAGATAACTGTAGTAACCGGCAGCATAACCACCGGCGAATATGTGACCGAATCCCCACGGGAAGCGATCGTAATCCTTGTTCGGCAACATTCCCGTACGAGACCGGATCGCCTTCATGGTCTCAAGAGGATCGAAACCGTCAGTTTGCATGTGAAGATTTAAATCGAGCAAACCAAATTCAAGCTGACGCACCAACGCTAGACCTGAATTGAAGTTTTTCGCTTCAATCAAACGATCGAGCATGTCTGCAGGAAGCGATTCGCCGGTCTCAAAGTGCCTCGATATCCTGCGCAAAGAATCTGCTTGCCAGCACCAGTTCTCCATGAACTGACTTGGAAGTTCAACCGCATCCCACTCCACACCATTGATACCTGACACCGTCGCATACGGTTGTTGAGTCAGCATGTGATGTAAGCCGTGGCCGAATTCATGAAATAGCGTTACGACTTCTGTGTGAGTAAGTAGAGACGGATTACCTTCAGTCGGCGGCGTGAAATTGCAAGTTAGATAAGCGACGGGTAATGTGAGCTCGTTACCAACCGCTCGACGACTTCGGCAATCAGCCATCCATGCGCCGCCGCGCTTTTTCTCACGAGCAAACGCATCGAGATAAAACCGCGCGATGACCTCGTTTTCGCGGGCGATCTCGTAATAACGCACATCGGAGTTCCACGGAGCGGGAGCATCAGTGCTACTTATCTGAACCCGAAACAGCTCTTCGACCACCGCAAACATGCCGTCGACAACTTGATCAAGCGGAAAGTAGGGCTTTAACTGTGCGTCAGACACATCGTAGAGCGATTCGCGCATGCGTTCGGCGACGAAATTCAAGTCCCATGGCTCGAGTGGACTGAGCTCAAGTTCATCGTTCGCGAACGCTCTCATCCGCTCCAGTTCGGCCTGTGCTTGTGGCAGTACTTTCGCTAGTAAATCTTCTAGAAAAGATTTCGCTTCGTGAGCCGAGTTTGCCATCTTCGGATCGATCGAGTATTCGGCGAAGGAATCGAAGTCAACTAACTGTGCCATTTCGGCGCGATTTACCAGGATATCTTCGATGATTTTCGTGTTGTCGAATTCTCCTGCATTCGGTCCGACATCCGACGCCCGAGTCGCGTTTGCGTGAAACATTTCCTCACGTAGTTCACGATTCTCGCAATGTCTCATCGTGCTCGCGTAGCATGCCATGTCGAGTGTAATGAGGTAGCCATCAAGATTTCGGCGTTCCGCAGCAGCTTTCGCAACTGCCACGTTGGGATCTGGAATTCCTTTTAATTCGTCGACATCGCTTATGTGTTTGGTCCACGCATCCGTTGCGTCGAGTAGATTGTTTGCGAAAGTACTGCTTAGGCTTGTGAGTCGTTGACGTAAGCTCAAAAATCGTTCTCGATCAGACTCGTCCAGCGCGACCCCATTTCGTCGAAACGTCCGTAACGCGTCATTCACCATCTTCTTTTGCGTAGCGCTCAAGTCCTGAAATCGCTCGCTTTCAGCTAAGGCTCTGATTGTCTCGTAGAGCGGTCTCGACTGACTCAACCGCGTCGAGTGTTCGGTCAGTTTTTGAATGGCATCGTCATGCGCCTCACGAAGTTCATCGTTACTAACGACCGCGTTAAGGTGAGAGATAGGCGCCCACGCATCATTCAGCTCAACTTCCAAGGATTCGACCGGCATCATGAGGTTATCCCATGTGGGTTCTGACTTAGCGGACGAAACGATTAGATCGATTTCAGACTGGTGGTTTTCGATCATCTTGTCAATGAATGGCACAACCTCACTAGCTGAAATCGCTTGATGGTCTGGTAAATTGTGGATGGTGTTGCGCATGGTTAGCAGAACTGTCGACTCACGAAACGTTTAATTTTGGTCACTGTAAAACACAATGAAAGCAATGCCAATAAAAAACGTTTTTGGAATGGTCGAAGAGGTTAAGAAAGATCTTGAGAACTTAAGCCTCGAAGACTTGGATCACGAACTAAGCGACCGCGACGATCTATTGCTTCTTGATATCCGCGAAATCCAGGAGTACGTAGATTTGGGTACTATCCCATCCGCGATCAACGCACCGCGCGGGATGCTTGAATTCTGGGCCGACCCAGCGAGTCCCTACTACCGTGACTACTTTGAGGAAGACAAACGAGTGGTTTTGTTCTGTGCTGGGGGTGGACGTTCCGCTTTCGCTGCAAAAGCGCTCAAGGAAATGGGATACGCAAACGTTGCCCACCTTGAAGCCGGATTCAGCGGATGGGCGGAGTCAGGGCGCGAAGTCGAGAATACGACCGATAAAGCGCGTTGGATGCGCAAACCTAGCGACTGACGATTGGTCGGTCGTCTACGAGTACTCGAAGTAAGCGTTCGAAACAACCACTCGATCGCCAACAACACCTTCGAAAATAACGCGACCTTCAGCTTCCTTCCAACCTCGAATGATCAAGTCGTCGCCGGGAAATACGGGTGACGAGAAGCGAACCTTGATTTTCTTGAATCGTGCTTGATCATTGCCACAAACCGCACTCAGCAATTGCTGTGCGCAATGACCGAATGTACATAGACCGTGTAGGATCGGTGTTTCGAAGCCACCGAAGCGTGCCGCTTCAGGATCGATGTGAAGCGAGTTGTAGTCACCCGACAAACGGTAAATATGGGCTTGATTTTCGCCGATCCTAACGGATAGATTCACGTCAGCCGTCGAGTCGGGTACCGCGATTTTCTGCGAAAACGTCTGCCCTACGCCCTCAAACGGTTCGATATCACCAAGCTCTTTAACGCCTCGTCGAAACGAACCATTCACCATGCGAACGCAGTCTTCTCCATCTGCGTTCGTCACGATGCTCTCGTACTCACAAAATCCGTTTCCACGACCCCTAGGGTGTACGCCGATCAATCGCGAACGTACCGTAACCGATCCGCGTACTGGTAAGGGTTGAAGGACCTCTAAGTACCGTTCCGCATCAATATTAAGAGGACCAGGCGAGTTCGGTATGTGGGCACTATCTACTGGCGCGCCTGCTCCACCCCATCGTATTGAAAAAGTCGGAAAGACAGAGAAATCATGATTCGCTTCATAGATGTAGCGCAGATCCGTGATACCGATACCAACTGCGTACAGCAGGACATCACGCTGATCGTATGAAATCGAAACTGGCTCTCCCCATGGACCGGGTTTGCCATCCGGTAGTGCTGCTTGAGCGTTATAGCTCGCCACGAATTTGGTCCTCTAGTCGCGTTCCAAAATCAACGTGCCCGTTGTCGAAAGGGTGCCGCCGGTACCGTTGACAATACAGTTCGACGCTTCAGTCTGCTTGCCCGGGTCACCGTTAACGCCGTCCTCGGCGGTGCCCGACATTTGACGGTATGCCTCAACCAACAACTGCATGCCATACATGCCGGAATGGTTAAACGACAATCCACCGCCGTTAGTGTTAATTGGAAGACGCCCGCCAGGCGCGGCGTGCCCTTCTTTCCAAAGGGTGTATCCACGCCCGCGCGGCGCCAAACCAAGCATTTCTGCTGTGATGCCTGCGGTGATCGTGAACGAGTCGTAGATCATCGCCATCTCGATATCGTTCGGACTCAAACCTGCCATTTCGTATGCCATTTTTGCCGATCGATGTGCTGAGGTCGCGGTGAAGTCTTCCATCTCGACCATGTTCGAGTGACCCATTGACTCACCTGCCCCAACGACCCATACAGGTTTCGACCTCAAAGTGCGTGCGATTTCAGGTCTCGCCAAGATAACTGCACCACCATGGTCAGTGACCAAACAGCAGTGATAGAGCGTCATTGGCCATGCGATTAAGCGCGCACCCAATACGTCCTCGACCGTGATTTCGCCGCCAAACGGATTCGTTTCCTTTGAATACATCAGTGCACGCGGGTTCTTCATCGCCCATTGCCGCGTCACTACGCTGACGTGCGCAAAATCCTCAGGGGTCGTGCCGTAAACATGATTGTGTCGAACCATAGCGTGCGCGTATTGAGATGGAGCTCCCGCAATCCCGTACGCCGCTGTTGCTTCCTCGGCAGGTGAGACCTCACCGCGTCCGCCGCCTCCACGTCCACCCATTCCGCGATACGACCAGCCGGCTTCGCCGTGGCTGATTAGCGCCGTATCGATCATCCCTGCAGCGATTGCTGCTAACGCGTGTCGTACGTGCAGTTGAAACGAGCAGCCACCAACTGACGTTGTGTCGATGTAAGAGGGGTGAAGACCAAGGTGCTCAGATAGTTCCGAGGACCAACCGGCTGAAAACACACCGTCAATGTCGCTGATAGGAATACCCGTATAGGCGGAAACATTCTTGATCGCCTCGATGTGTAGTTGTAATGACGTGCAACGGATACTTCTTTCTTCGCCGCCCGGGTAGCCAATCAGGTCTGATTCGCACGCGCCAACGAGCGCGGCGCGGTATGACAAGTCAGGCATCTTCATGATTCAACTACTCTCCAGAACGGAATGAACGTATCGTCGTTGGCTTGCTCGAATTCAACCTTGACCTTAGATCCAATCTTGATTTCTTCCGGCTTACTGGGATCCACACCGCGTAGAACAGTCTGCATCCTATCTCCTTCCTTCAGGTCGATGAACGCGGTGACAAATGGCAGTTCTTTTGCCCAGTTTCCCGCCGCCAATCGGTGTTGAACGGCAAACGTGTACAACGTACCCTCGCCACTCGCTTCAATCCAATCCAGCTGATCGGAATGACAAAATGGACAGAGCAATCGAGGATACCAATGTACCTTGTTGCACTCCTTGCAATGCGGGAGCATGAGTTTGCCTTGTTTCGCGCCTTCCCAGAAAGGCTTGTTATGTTGTCCCTGACGAGGGATGGGTTTGTCGTAAGCCACTAAGTAGTCCGGATTGAGAGTAAAAACGAGATTTACCTCAATTATCTATAAGCGAAATTCCGCCACGTATTGCGCTGATTACACTTGACCGCTTCGCTTCCCGCACCGATTCCCTATGAAACTTCTGATCGCCAACCGTGGTGAGATTGCAATCCGAATCGCTGACGCGGCTCAAGATTTAGACCTTTCAACCGTCTCAATTTATTCGAAAGATGATGAGTACTCGCGACACGTTTCAGTAACGGATGAATCCGCACTACTAGGCGGTGTGGGAGTCAAGGCGTATCTCGACATTGAGAATATCGTCAACATCGCTAAACAGCATCATTGCGACGCAGTTCATCCTGGCTATGGTTTCCTTAGCGAAAACGCGACTTTTGCAGAGTCCTGTGAAGAAGCCGGTGTCGCGTACATTGGACCGACACCTGAGACGCTGAGGTTATTTGGTGACAAGAGCAGCGCGAGAAATTTCGCGGTTGCTCAACAAGTACCTGTCGTGAAGGGATTGGACGGACCCATCACGGTCGACGATGCGAGTTCGTTGCTCGCGAGCTTGCCGCAAAGCCAAGGGATCTTGTTGAAAGCCGTAAATGGTGGCGGTGGTCGCGGGATGCGTCAGGTCAGCGAGCCTTCTCTACTTGTAGACGCATACGCACGAGCCGCATCTGAAGCAAAAGCTGCGTTTGGCGACGACGCGCTATACGCGGAACAGTTACTCGAAGAAGCTCGACATATCGAGCTTCAGGTATTCGGCGACGGAACCGGCAATGTGAAAGTCATTGGTGATCGCGACTGCAGTCTGCAACGACGCCATCAGAAAATCCTCGAGATTGCTCCTGCACCCAATCTAACTGACTCAGTTCGTCACGAGCTTTGGGACGCAGCGACGCGCCTCGCACGGGCAACCAAATACCGAAGCCTTGGTACGTTCGAATTTCTGGTCAGTGAGGGGTCGTTCTACTTTATTGAAGCAAACGCTCGCATTCAAGTCGAGCACACGATCACCGAAGAAGCTGCTGGCGTGGACCTCGTACAAGCCCAATTACGCCTCGCGCTTGGAGAGAACTTCGAAGAGCTTGCGATACCCTCGCGTTCGCGCTACTCAATTCAATCGCGAGTCAACATGGAGGTGATGAACGAGGATGGTTCAACGAAGCCAACCGGCGGTACGCTACAGCGATTTGATACGCCTACTGGTCCAAATGTACGAGTCGATACGTACGGTTATCGAGGCTACACCACAAATCCGAATTTCGATTCTCTCCTAGCCAAGGTAGTCTGTTCTGGCGAATCTTTCGAAGCGGCACTCAATCGCAGTCGACGTGCTTTGAGCCAATTCGAAATTGACGGCGTGGCGACAAATAGACAGTTCCTCATCGCACTGCTTGATGATCCCTGCGTTAGAGACATGACGATCCATACTCGGCTTATCGACGAACAGACGCCAGCGTTACTTCGTTCAATCACAGACGCAACATCTGAGCAACAGCATGCCTCCCAACCTACGCTCGCGGGTACACGACTTCAATCGGACGACCCTCTTGCGGTTCTGGAACATGGCAAGACGGGTGAATTCACACGTGAAGAGCAAGTCGAAAGCATCGTCGAAGATAACACACCGGTACCGCCTGGTACACAACCCGTTCGTGCACCTATGCAAGGGACGGTGGTCGAAATCGCTGTGAACGTGGGCGACGAGCTAGGCAAAGAGGCCATAGTCGTGATCATGGAAGCGATGAAGATGGAACACGAGATTCGTGCCGGAAGCACAGGAGCTGTGCATTCCTTGAATGTGAACGCCGGCGACGCGGTCTATGAGAACCATGCGCTTCTTTATATTGAAGAACGAGAGGTCGCGGTCGACCAGACACATAGTGGCACTCAACTCGACCTTGATGTACTGAGAGACGATGTCGCTGAAGTGATTGCGCGTCATGAAATCACGCTTGATGAGAGTCGACCTGATGCAGTAGAGAAACGTCGTAAGACACAGCAACGGACCGCTCGCGAGAACATCAACGACCTGTGCGATACAGGGTCTTTCGTCGAGCATGGCCAGTTGGCGCTCACCCCAGGGACCGGATTGTCACTAGACGAAGTCATTCGGAAGTTTCCTACAGACGGCATGATCACGGGAGTCGGAAGTATCAATGGAACCCAATTCGGCAAGCAAAAGTCCCGAACCGTGGTCATGGCATATGACTACACCGTATTAGCAGGTACTCAAGGAGCGATCAACCACCCGAAAACCGATCGTATGCTCGAGCTTGCGGAGAAGTGGGAGATTCCACTAGTGCTGTTCGCTGAAGGTGGCGGTGGAAGAGCTGGTACGGGCGGAAAACGCGATGGCGGAAAGGCAACGACTAATGCCGGACAAGGACGAGACGACGCAGTCTATCGACCGCTAGATACACCGACGTTCGCTTCAATGGGTCGATTGAGTGGCCTAGTTCCCATGATCGGCATTACGTCGCGATACTGCTTCGCTGGTAACGCCTCACTGCTTGGTTGCTGCGACACCATCATCGCCACCGAGAACTCGAATATAGGCATGGGCGGTCCTGCCTTAATCGAGGGTGGCAATCTTGGTGTGTTCCGCCCTGAAGAGGTTGGACCGCTCGAGGTCCAACGGAAGAACGGTGTTGTCGACATCGTCGTAAAAGACGAAGTCGAAGCCGTCGCCGCTACAAAGCAATACCTCTCCTATTTCCAAGGTTCAATCGATACGTGGGAGTGCGCGGATCAACGGTTGTTGCGACAAATCGTGCCGGAAAACCGATTGCGCGTTTACAACGTGCGTGACGTGATTCACACCTTAGCTGACACGGGTTCGGTTCTCGAGTTGCGACCTGACTTTGGTCTCGGGATGGTTACTGCGTTTATTCGCGTTGAAGGCCGCCCGATTGGAGTCGTCGCAAACAATCCAATGCATCTTTCCGGTGCTATCGATAGCGACGGTTCAGACAACGCTGCACGCTTCCTCCAGTTGTGTGATGCATTTGACATACCGATCCTCGTACTCTGCGATACACCTGGCATGATGGTGGGACCTGAGATTGAAAAGACCGCTTTGGTCCGCCACTGCAGTCGCCTCTTCGTTACTGGCGCAAACCTTACCGTGCCGCATGTAACCATGGTGCTCCGGAAAGCGTACGGCTTAGGTGCACAAGCAATGGCCGGTGGTAGCTTCAAAGAGCCGTTTGCGACGGTCGCATGGCCTACGGCTGAATTCGGTGGAATGGGTCTTGAAGGCCAAGTAAAACTCGGATTTCGCAATGAATTAGCGGCGATAGAAGATCCTGCTGAGCGAAAAGCTCGATACGATCAACTGGTGGAGGCAGCTTACCAACGAGGAAGAGCGTTGGTTGCAGGCACATCTTTCGCGGTTGACGACGTGATTGATCCAGCTGATTCGCGCCGCTGGATCAGTGCTGCATTCGATTCCGCTCCACCTCCCCCACATCGCACTGGCAAGAAACGCCAAAACATAGACACCTGGTAACAAGGAAACCTTATGACTACTACCGATTCGATGGCGCTTTTTGACGTCATGTACAACTGCCGTGCTATGCGGCGTTTGAAGAGCGACCCAGTGCCGGACGAGCTCATTTTGAAGCTCATCGATGCCGGCAATCAAGCACCAAGTGGCTCGAATCAGCAGGGAGCTCGCTGGATTGCGGTCAAAGACCAATCACAGAAAAACAAGCTCGCCGAGCTCAATAAGACTGCGGTGCAAGCCTACACGGGCGTCGAGTCCACGCGACTCGATAGTTTGCCGCATCAACCTGCAGACAAACGTCAGCGTATGCTCAATGCCGTGCTGTGGCAAGCAGAACATATGCAGGACATCCCGATATTGCTGATCGCATGCTTTGAGTTTCCTGGACCCGTCTCGAACGCCTCTCAAGCGAGTGGCTCCGTATGGCCGGGTATTCAAAACGTGCTCCTCGCCGCCCGCGCTTTAGGTCTTGGCGCCGCGCCGACAACGCTTGGTTTGATGAATCCGACAGCGGTCAAGGAAGTGCTTAGTCTGCCTGACAACATGGCAGCATTCTGTTTGATTCCAATTGGATATCCCCAAGGTAATTTCGGACCGGTCGTACGCCTGCCCGTCGAGGAAACCATGTGCTGGGATCGCTGGGACGGATAGCAAGAGATGGATTACGTTACGTGGTCTTGGATATTTCTTGTCGTCTACATGGGTGCCATGTTGGGCATCGGTGTTTGGGGAACACTGAAAGTTAAACGCGCCGATGACTACGCAACGGCTCGAGGTTCTTACGGACCCGTATTCCTTGCATTTGCATTCGCCGCAACCACCGCGAGCGGAGCGACATTTCTAGGCGGACCTGGGCTCGCGTATACCTATGGCGTGTCCATGATTTGGGGTAGTTTCCTTTATCCCATGGGGGTGTATTTCGGCGTCCTGATCGCGATGCGATTAATCGCAACGGCAGGTAACCGGTTCGGAAATCGTTCGATTCCCGAGTATTTAGGTGATCGTTTTCAATCCGATGCCTTGCGCATCACTGTATCAGTGATCTCGCTGGTGTTGTTTTTCTATATCGCGGGTCAGCTCGTATCTGGACTCGTGATGTTTGAGACGATGCTAGGTTTTGATCGTATGTGGGCACTTGTGATCACCACGGTCGTCTTGCTGGTTTACGTCTCAATGGGCGGGGCGCACGCAGATATCCTCACGGACGGTGTTCAGGGACTGATGATGTTGGGGCTTGCAATCCTGGTTATCGTGTTGTTTGTTTTCGCTGTAGGGTTAGATGGTGGCTTACCTGCGTTGATGAGCAATCTTTCCGAACAAGACGAACACTTGACGAAACCCTTAAACACGACAACTGCGTTAGCGCATTCATGGTGGTCGATTGTGGCGATTTTCTTCGCGCACATCCCACTTGGGCTGCTCCCACATCTCGGCAACAAACTCTGGGCTTTGAAGCGCACTGATCAGCAATCTTCATTTGTCAAACTCGCATTTGCGTGCGGTCTAACGCTTGGCATGATGTCCTTGGCAGGACTATTAACTCGCGGACTTGTTGGTGAGGACCTGTTCATGACAGGAACGACTCCGAACGCCGCACTACCTGTCCTTTTTATCGAGATTTTCCCGACTTGGTTAGCAGCCTTGATCGGCGTCGGTGTGCTCGCTGCGATCATGTCAACCGCAGATGGCCTGGTCATCTCCTCTTCGCAGATCATCGCTAATGACCTGTACCGTCGCTCGATTCTGCCTCGAACCCGATACGCGAAGACACACTCGGAAGCACAGATCGATAAGCAAGTATTGACCATCAGCCGCGTTTCCACAGTAGTCGTATTGATTCTGTGTGCCGCCATGGCGTGGGCTCTTCAGAACACAAACATTGCCTTGATCGTACTAATCGGCACCGGCGGCATGATGGCAGCTTTCGCCGGACCACTCGTCGTGAGCGCGCTCTGGAAAGGTGTTACCAAGCATGGAGCGTTTGCAGGACTGCTTGGTGGTTTCATAGCGTTCATCATCCTCCACGCGCAATTGCTCAACCCGGCGTGGTTTGGTGAGAGCGGAGTTATCGTGGATGTGGTGACATGGCTATATAACGAGGGCCCTAATCCGTTTTCTTGTGCGGCATTGGGCGAAGTTGTATCCGTGATCCTCACTTACACGGTTTCGAAACTATCTAAGCCGTTGCCAAAGGAATTCGTGGACCGGTTATTTAATCCTGAGGAAGAGCAAGTTAAATCCGCGGACAACTTAGTCGGTTAGTCGTGCGCGATCACTCAACAGGCTCGCACAACATCGACATAAACTAGTCTGGTCGTCGCGGCGTAAATAGCCGCGCGACCTCGTCCTCTGAGTCTGCGGCTGGTAATAGGTCATCTGATACCTTCACTGACGCGGATGGGAAATGTTGGGCTAGGAAGCTCCTCCCTTCTCGCCATCTAGGGTCGTCTTCACTTAGCCATAACGGCGGCGATCGCCATAGTTTCGCCGTCTCGATTGTGTGAGGTGATTGAGATTGAATAACCCCCGCATGAATCGATGCCTCTATGAGAAAATCGCCGCGTAAACGACCGTCAGTCGCAGTGATCAACGCTTCAAGGACAGCTGAATCCAAGCTCGGCGGAACAGTGGTTTGAGACGCTTGCGTCGATTGTTCGTCAAGAGTTTTGAAGTACTGCACGAAACTGAGATCGTCTCGAAGCTCGGCAACTCGGAACGCCTGATTCGTCCCGTCAGAATCGCCAAAGAGTCGGCGCACGTGAGCGATGTGGAGTGCAACGAATGTAGATTGAGGTTGTACTCGTGCCGCGTGAAGCCAAGCGCGCTCGGCGAGCCTCAGTTTCCCTAAGTCATACGCGAGCGATCCCAGTGCATCGACCGCTAGACTATTGGGGTATTCGTCAGCAAGTCGCCAGAGCGTTTGGCTGAACTCGTGCAGATCCTGGGTACGCTCGAACGTCGCAACAGCATTCCACAGTTCTCGACTAGGTTCAGTCGTGATACCCAACGTGTCATACAAATCCTTGGTCTTCGCTTGATACGCTTCATGAAGCGTCGAAAGTAGCGTCGAAGGCTTGTTTCTAAGAAACCACGCGCCTAGCGAATGCACATATTCGCGATACGTATCAGCATCGTGCTGCAATGATTCGGTACGCAAGGAACTATTGTCATAGAGTGAGCGACGGACTTGAAGCGTCAAGCTATCGCGCAATTCCTGTAAATCAGTGGCAGCACTAAGGTCTGGAACCGTCGCCTTTAGTACCTCTTTCCAGTTAGGTTGAGAGACATTAACGACTCTGAAATCCATGTGGGTTAGTTCGCCGTCGACTGTGTGCAGCTCGCCATCCACAAAGTGCGTTAGCGCCAAGATGTGGGACATTCCAGACGACTTCGTAATGTCCCACATCACGGCGTTAGTCGAAACACTATCGACAACCGCGACGTCTCGACTCAACGCGATCGAGTCTCTTAGCGCCGCACTAAAACCTACACTCAGATTCGTGAATTCACTGTTTTCCGAAAACGGTATCACAGCCAACGTAATCTGTTTTGGCGCCGCCTGTGGCAGGTAGAAGGAATAAATCAATATCGAACCCAGTACCAAGGCGGCCATGAAGAAAGCGGCGTAAAAAAAACCGTGCTTGCTGGGTTGCGTGGCCAATTGGTACTACTGTGTCGTCAGATTAATCACCGCGTCCGATTTTAGAATGGACATGAATCGAACGACTCAACAACATTGCGCGCGACTGATCGATACCGTCAAGGACATGGAAAAGAAAGAACAGTCACTCCAATCGAATCAATGCTCGCTCGAAATTAGAATGCGCCACCTTCCAGCCTATCCGTGATCAGAGCACCAAGAAACAATGACTGACCGTGACTTTTATGAGCATGTATTCGGCGTACGAGATAAGGTCGCACTAGTCACAGGCGGCACTCGAGGGATCGGATTCATGATCGCGGAAGGCTTGGTCCGCGCAGGTGCAAGGGTGTATGTCGCGTCGCGCAAAGTTGATGCGTGCAATGAAACTGAGAATGAACTTTCGCGATACGGTTTCTGCAAAGCTCTCCCCTGTGACATAAGCACCATTGACGGCTGCAAAGCGTTAGCAGCCGATTTACGAACTCACGAACAGGAACTACACATTCTTGTTAACAACGCCGGGGTTACCTGGAGTATGGACATCGACGAGTTCACGGAGAAGGCTTGGGACAAGATCATAGATCTCGACGCGAAAAGTCCATTCTTCCTCACTCAGGCGCTATTGCCTGAACTCAGAAGTGCTGCCACACCTCAAGATCGTGCGAGCATCGTCAACATAACATCGGTCAACGGGCTAAAACCGGGCGGGTTGAGAAACTACTCATATGTAGTTGCCAAGGCGGGTCTCGGTCAATTGAGTGCTCAAATGGCTCGCGATCTCATGGGTGACCATATCAACGTCAACGCGATTGCGCCTGGTCCATTTAAATCCAAAATGACAGCGCCGATGTTCGCCACCGAGGAACAAGATCGTCAAGTCACCGAAGGGTTTCCGATGAAGCGCTGGGGTACGATGGAAGACATTGCGGGCCTGACGATATTCCTCTCGTCCAAGGCGGGTGGCTACGTAACTGGAATGACGATTCCGTGCGATGGCGGCTCCACAACTACGACGTAGCGACTTCAGTCAAGCACAACTCATGCTAGTGGCGTGCCGCTGCACTCGAATGCCCAAGCACACATCCAATGGTGTCGTCGGAGAATAGTTCTTCTATCCGATCTGCCGAATAGCCAAGACTCGCTAATATCTCTTCCGAGTGTTCCCCTAGCCTCGGCGAAGGAAGATCGGCAGATAGTTTGGACGCCGAAAAACGCCAAGCAAACCCGCTATGCCAAATATCTCGCACATCCGCGTGGCTTTGTTGCTTGAACCAATTCCTACTTGTGAACTCCGGGTGATCGATAACTTCGAGGCTATCGACGACAGCGACAGCCGATAGCCCTGCTGCGCGTAAATTAGCCGCTGCCTCCCAGCGAGACCGCATTTGCGTCCATGCGGTCACCAATCCCTCGACTTCGTCTACACGATTCAACCGTTCTACACTGCTGTCGAACTCTCTTGAATCACACCCGATGACAGACTTCATTCGGTGCCACTCCTCGTCGCTTCGGCACACGATAGCGACCCACCGATCCGCCTCATTTGTATGAAAGACACCGTGAGGCACGAAATCTGGGTGCCGGTTTCCCCATCGTTTAAGCGGCTGTCCTAGTCCAGCGCTGATGATCTCTTCGCCAATGTACCCGATCGCGGATTCAAGCATCGAACCACGGACATTTTGAGACTTGCCGGTTAGGTCTCTGTTCATTACTGCGAGTAATGTGCATGCAGCCATCTGCAGTCCAGTAAAGGCGTCAGTCTGATAAAAACCCATGACGATGGGATCACCATCGTGATAGCCGAACAACGCGTCCCAACCTGCCATTGCTTCGATGGTCGCTCCGTTCGCCTTATAGTCTCGATACGGTCCAACTTCGCCATAACCAGACCAGCACACGTAAACAATGTCAGGTTTCACTTCACGTACGGATTCAAAATCAAGTCCAAACTTGCGCATGACACGAGGCGTGAAATTACTCATCACGACGTCCGCGCTTGCGATAAGGTCTTTCGCAACGGTAACGCCGTCGCGTTGATTCAGGTCGATTGCGATTTCTCGCTTGTTCCGATTCGTGCTGTTGAAATTTGGACTGATATTTAGTTCGTGTGCATCCTCATTGCGCACACAACCTTCAGGAAGACTGCCTCGCCAGTTGCGCCAAACATCCACGCGCTTATGGCTCTCGACTTTGATGACATCTGCGCCGAGATCCGCCAGCATCATGGTCGCGAAGGGTCCGATCCAAGCCTGCGTGAAGTCGACGATTCGGACGCCATCAAGCGGTCGTCTACCCTTCAGCCAGGTTCGCACAGGCAAGCGCTCGCCGACCCATTGATGTTTTCTTGTACTTCTCGAGAGCTGAAGGTCCGGCCGCTCGACCGCGGAAATGGATGCAGGTAAACCTGGATAAGTCAACGTGCCCAAACTTTTATCCGCGATGGATTTAAGAGAGTCAAGTGAGGCTACTTGTCGGTTGTTGAGCAGATCACGAGGCGATTGAAACAATCCAAATCGCGGCGCGCCTCGCTTCATGACGCCTTGGAATACTTGCTCCGAAACCGCTTGCTTTGAACGTTCAGCCAAGAACGAGCTCAGCTTCGTTTGGTCTCGACGCTGAGTTGGTGAATTCAGCGACTCGGGGACCTCCTCTTCCCGAATTCCTAGTTCCGCCAACACGAGAGAGAAAGTTTCTGGATCTAGTAGATTACCGGAAATTGCCCCATCACCAATCGGGTATAGCCTGACGCCTGTAGTAGGTCCCCCATACCGTTCCTCGGCTCTTTCAAGGTACTGCGACCGAACAAACGGCACCGTAGTCGTGAGTGCATCCAATTGACAAGTCTCGATTGATTCGATTTCGCCGGTGTTGATTCGTTTGTGGACTGCGGCAAGCGTTGCGACGCATGCATGTGCGCCGACAACGTACGAAACGATGTTGCCTGGCATGCGAGCCGGTTCTTGACCAGGTTCGCCGTTGCTAACCAAGAATCCAGATGCCGCTTCAAAGAGTATTGGAAAACCTTCCATCTCCTGAAGAATACCGTCAAATGAAAACGGGGTAAGTCGGTGAAAAATGGTGGTTGGACCAGGTTCAATTCCACACTCAATCAGTGCGTCCCGATCGCAGTTCGTCACAATGACGTCAGCACTCATAGCGAGCTCAGCAAGTCCCTCCTCAACTATGGTTTTATTTGCGGAGAGGTATTGCCATAGAAGCGACACGCCTTCGTGTTCTGGCGATCGATTCGGTAGATCCCCAAGGAATGACGCACCTACAGCAACTTGCGCGCCCCATCGTGCTAGCTGAAGACTACAGAAGGAAACCGCCGGATCATCACCGAGTTCAAGTACCCGCAAATGCTCAAGAGTCATAAACTAAAGAAATTCGTTCTGTGAAAGTGAGCGGTGAACCTAGTGGCGACTCGTTGAATGGTACGGTTGGACGATTCGAACAAGCACTTCTTCAATTGTGTCGCGCTATTTCCGCAGTTGAGTTGCATAGCATTCGCCAACCAGAACATAGCTAACCGAATGGTATGGCACGCCGAGAATTACCCGAACGTACTCGTCTACCAGTCCCGATAAGTGAACGCTTTGAGTTCGTCAGCGAACAGTGGTTAGACGCGGCTCGTACGTTTCTACAGGCCAAGATCGACGAATTAGAAGGAAATCCACCGGTCGGACGATTCGCCGCCATCGAGACGTACACCAATTCGCCACCCCACCTTAAACGTCCCGATGATGTGGCGACTATTCATATCGTGATCGAAGACGGCAAAATTGACGTTGGCTACGGTGAAGTCGCGAATCCGACGTTTCACGCCAAAGGCGACTACAACCGGGCGCTCGTTGTTGGCACGTCGGTGTACGAACACCTACCGGAGCGACGCGATCGCGTTCAACGTGAATTACGCCACCGACATGGGAACGTGCTTGAGCTAAACGGTTCAGGTTTCGCGAACGTAGAGCCTAGGCTGATACAGCTGCTCGCAGGCTTACACGACTATCTTGCGAAACGTACGATTGGAAATCCTGACATTCAGCACAAGCTCAAGCACTTGCAGGTCGAGAATCGCGTTGAGGAAGTGGAACAGAACGGTTACACGATATTCGAGAACGCAATCTCCGAGACGTTCGTCGACGAACTAAATGAAGACCTGGATCGTCTCATTGCGGAAAACCCTCGCGGTAAGGTCGCAGCCATGCTCCTATCTAGAGGCCCGCTTTGGGAGGAGGTCGCAACGCATCCACAGATACATGCAGTCGCACAGCATCTGCTCGGTGCTGACTGCAATCTAGGACAGTCAATTGCGTTCAGGAAACCTAAGGGAGCGGACACCCATCAGATTCACAACGACCCACCGCATCCTCATACAGGCGAGCTATGTTGCAATATGACGACCGTTTGGGCGTTGAGTGAGTTCGATGAAGAAGCTGGTCCGACGATCGTCGTTCCCGGAAGTCACAAAGCAAACTGCCCACCCGTCAACGACGCAAAATCTCACGCGATCAAGTTAACCATGCCGAAAGGCTCCGTCGCGATGTGGCACGGCTCACTCTGGCACGGCGCGGCAATCAGAGAACGCGATGGCGAGCGAACTTCACTTCACAACACGTACCTGCGCAACTGGGTACGTACTTGGGACAACTATCTAGAAATTGATCCGGCGATCCTTGAGCGCAACTCACCAGCGCTCACGACGTTGGCTGGTATCGACGATCTGTACGGTAAGAACACCTACGATGGGATCGACTTCCGACGTGTGGCCGCCTGAGTGCAATCTCGCTACGAGCTTGCGTTCACCGCCTCTTCGCGCGCAGCTCGCACTTTGTCGTTCGTCTGATTGAACAGCAGCTCGCGACGCTTCTTTTCCTCTTCGTCAGTCAGTTGCCGCTTACCTAAGTCTTGTCCAACACGATAACCGCGCTCTAACGCCGGACGCGCTCGCAGTTGATAAGCCCAGCGTTTGACATTCGGGAACGATTCCCACATTTCTTCGCTAAGCACTCTTCCAATGAGAAACGCCCAAGGCCATGTAATCATGTCAGCGATTGAATATTCACTGCCTGCGAGGTATTCGTTCACAGATAGTTGCGCGTCCATGACACCACAGAGTCGGTCAACTTCACCTACGAATCGCTTCTCGCCATACTCCAGTTGCTTGGGATCGTCCGCAATGTTCTTCGCGTAATTCTTGAAGTGATTCGCATTTCCCATCATCGGACCAAGATTCGCCATTTGCCAGTGCACCCATTGCATCACTCTGACGCGATCGCGTGGCGCAGACGGTAGGAACTTACCTTCCTTATCACCTAGATATTCAAGAATCGCACCTGATTCAAAAATGCTTATCGGATCGCCCCCATCTGCGGGATTGTGGTCGATGATCGCCGGCATTCGATTGTTCGGACTAATGCGTAAGAATTCAGGTTTGAACTGGTCGCCGCCGCCTATATCAACAGGAATCACGTTATATTCCAACCCACACTCCTCAAGCATGATGCTGGCTTTCCAGCCATTAGGCGTAGGCCAGTAATACAAATCGATCACAATAGAATCCGGTTCAAATTCGATGGGGTATATTAGTTTTGAGGTATTGTCTGAAATGCATGAGGTTTGACTGATCGATGATAGAGTGTCTTCCCAGCGTCTATAAGCTCGAACCGAGCAAGATCACGCCGAGTAAATACATCAGTTTTTTCGTACTGCGCGATAGCGGCAATCTCCTCTTTCCCTGTGTAGCCAGTTCGAGTACCTTCGAGGCTTCATGGCAAGAGATTCATGACGCCGGTGGAGTTTCCAAGCAACTTCTTGGTGACATGCACTTCGCCACCAAACACAATGACCAGATTTCTGAGGAGTTTGGTGCGCCGACGTGTTGTAGCGTAGTGGAAGCTCCTGACGTTCGACGCAAGGTTAAAGACGTGGAGGACTTCCCGTTCGAACGACTCGAAATTGCGCCTGGAGTTACCGCGATCCCAACACCAGGCCATCGGCCAGGTGCGGTCAGCTATCTAGTCGATGTGGGCAATTCGAACGTCTTGTTTGCCGGAGATTCGCTCTGGCATGACCGCGAGAAATGGGTGGCGTTGTCGAACAAGAAGAATCGCGCCGTAATGAAGCAAACGCTCAAGGCGTTGTGTGAAGAGAGCTTCTCGTCGATATTTGTCAACAGCTCCGTTCAAAATCCAATTTGTAGTATCGATTTCTCAACCGACCAAGAGAAAGACGATTTCCTCGACGGGTTGGCTGAGGCGCTCTGAACGTTAGGAAATCACCAAAAGATAAATGGTGTATCCAGCGAGACCAAGGAAAATCACGAACACGACCACCAAAGCGGCGAGAAGCCAATTGAAAATTGATTTCGCCAGCTTCTTCACAGATCAGCGACCTCGCACAGCCGACTCAGCATGCGCGAACACATCTTTAAATCGATCTCGAAGGGAGTTTTTCTGAATCTTGCCCATCGCGTTGCGTGGCAGTTCCGATACCATCTCTACGCGTTGCGGCTGTTTGAATCCAGCGAGAACCCCTTTTAGCCGCGTTCTTACTTCAGTTGTCTCGATCGTTCGCCCAGTCGCAGAAACTACGACGGCTACAACTCCTTCACCGAAGTCGGGGTGCGGTGCACCAATTACGGCGACATCTGCTACATCTGGAAGATCTCCGATTGCTGTTTCGACTTCCGCCGGATACACGTTTAAACCACCGGAAATTACCACATCCTTCTCGCGACCCACGATCGAGATGCGACCGTCATCGTCCTGCACACCCATATCGCCGGTAATGAAGTAACCATCACTTCGAAATTCCTGTGCAGTTTTCTCAGGCATTTCCCAATAGCCTTCAAATACGTTGGGACCTTTCAGTTCGATCCCACCTACCTCGCCTGCGGGTAGTTCGATACCGTTTTCGTCAGCGATTCGAAGCGAAACGCCTGGTAACGGATAACCAACCGTACCTGCTTTCCTTTCACCATCGAGTGGGTTCGATGTGTTCATGAGCGTCTCGCTCATGCCATATCGTTCAAGGATTGTCATACCGGTTCGTTGCGAAAACTCACGGAAAGTTTGCTCCGTCAATGGTGCTGACCCCGATATGAACAACCTCATGTTCTGTATAGAGTCCGCATCGAATTCCGGCTGCGCGAGCAGTCGCGTGTAGAACGTCGGTACCCCCATTAGTACCGTCGCGTTCCGCAATTCACGCAATACATCCTGAACGTTGAACCGCTGCTGGAAGATCATCGAACTCCCACTCAGCATCACGCAGTGAATCGCGACAAACAAGCCGTGTACGTGGTAGATAGGCAACGCATGGAGCAGTACATCGTCTTCACTGAATCCCCAACTTTCATTCAATGTGAGTGCATTGCTCCGGAGATTGCCGTGAGTCAGCATCGCACCTTTTGAACGTCCCGTAGTCCCTGACGTATAAAGAATCGCCGCGATGTCATCGCCATGTCTTGCGGCAGATCGTGTACGCGGCGTCGTGACATGTCGCAACGCATCAAGAAGGGAGCCGGTGCCATCTGCCTTTAGCGTAAGTTGGCTAATTGCGCCACCTGTTGGATCATCAACCTCGGTCGCACCAACATACAAGCTGGGTTTGGCGTTCTCTAGGAAGTAGGCGAGTTCAGTCGATGTGTATCCAGTGTTTAGCGGAACGTAGACAGCGCCGACCTGCAAACACGCTAGATACAGGGCTAGCGTGAGGGGTGTCTTGTCACATTGCGCGACAACCCGATCGTCAAGGCCTATTCCACACTCATCGAGTACAGCAGCGACCCGATGCACTTTATTGAAGAGTTGCGCATAACTCTCAGTTTCCACGCCTTCGAGTAAGAGACAGGACTTGCCTGGATTCGCGTGCGCGACTTGTATCAGACTGTCGTATAAACTCTCACTCAAAGTACTAATGGAACATCAACAAAGGCGTCACTAGTTTACGCACAGCCACAAGTCTGCTGCTTGTTAGAGTGTTTCAAAATGCAACGGAATCAATATCTTAGACGTGTTTCTTAAGTGAAGAGAGAGTGATGCTCACACGTGAATCGCCACTTTGGCAACCTTCAGCTGAGGCGATCGCCAACTCCAATATGGTGGAATTTGCCAGACGTTTTGGCTTACCTACAGCGTATCCAGAACTCTACACATGGTCGATCCAAAACCGCGAGGAATTCTGGCGCGCGGTATGGGACTTCACAGGAATCGTCGGTACTCAAGGAACGGAGACTCTAACTGAGAGCAAGCCGTTCGAAGACAGCACGTGGTTCAGCGATGCGAGCCTGAATTTCGCTGAGAATCTTCTCAAGTTCGACGATAACCGAACCGCACTCATCGAGATCAATGAAAGTAACGTTCGACGCGAGGTCACATATCAGCAATTACACGTTCAAGTCGCGGCGTTTTCATCCGAATTGAGACAGCTCGGGATCGCTAAAGGAGACAGGATCGCCGCTTGGCTACCGAATAACGTGGATGCCGTCGTAGCGATGTTGGCAGCTGCCAGCGTCGGGGCGACGTGGTCATCTTGCTCGCCGGACTTCGGCGTGGAAGGCGCTTGTGATCGGTTCGGCCAAGTCGAACCGAAGCTGTTATTAGCGACAGATCACTACCAATATAACGGCCGCACCTACGAAGTTTCAGAAAACGTCCAGGTGCTTGTGTCCCGTATCCCAAGCATTGAACATGTCCTAGTTCGCTCAATGGATCGTGAAAAGTGCGACTTTCAACGGATCTATAGCAACGAATTGGCTTCTTTGACGTTCGAGCCGCTAGCGTTCAATCACCCACTCTACATCATGTTTTCATCCGGGACGACCGGGGTACCCAAGTGCATCGTCCACGGTGCTGGAGGTACCTTACTTCAGCATCTGAAAGAACATCAGTTGCATGTGGATTTGAATCGTGACGATGTGCTCTTTTTCTTCACCACGACTGGTTGGATGATGTGGAACTGGCTGATCTCAGGATTAGCGACAGGATGTACGCTCGTTTTGTATGACGGCTCGCCATTTTTCCCTAGACGAGATACCCTCATTAACCTGATCGACGCTGAAAATATCACTGCATTTGGCGTCGGTGCAAAGTACGTCGCAAGTATTGAGCGCGTGCAGGTCAAACCTAGAGAGACCCACGAGTTGAGCTCGTTGCGCACCATTCTTACAACGGGATCCCCCTTGTCACACGAATCGTTCAACTACGTGTATCGAGATTTCAAGGAGGATGTGTGGCTAGCTTCTATATCCGGCGGTACCGATCTGATTTCCTGTTTTGTTCTAGGCAATCCGATTGAGAAGGTTTACCGAGGAGAAATCCAAGGTCCCGGACTAGGCATGGCTACGGCCGTGTTTGATGACACTGGACAAACGGTACTTGACCAGAAAGGCGAGCTCGTTTGCACAGAGTCTTTCCCAAGCGCGCCCATTGGATTCTGGAATGACCCGGATGGCTCAAGATATCACGACGCCTATTTCGCGCGTTTCAAACATACATGGGCGCATGGGGACTTCGCTGAGGTCAATTCCGATACGGGAGGATACGTCATTCATGGCCGCAGCGACGCAGTGCTAAATCCCGGCGGCGTGCGCATCGGTACAGCGGAAATCTATCGGCAGCTGGAACAATTCGATGACATAGTCGATGCGGTCTGCGTCGGTCAAGAATGGGAAAATGACACTCGAATCGTGCTTTTTATTGTGTTAACGGAGGGTCTCCGTTTAAACAAATATCTCCGTAAGGACATTCGTGCTGCGATTCGTGCAAACGCGTCGCCACGTCACGTCCCGGCGAAGATCGAGCAAGTTCATGACGTTCCGAGAACCCGTTCAGGGAAGATCGCCGAACTAGCTGTACGCGAAGTCATCCACGGACGCGAGGTGAAGAACACAACAGCACTCGAAAATCCAGAGTGTCTGGAGCAATTCAATGGGCACGAAGCGCTAGAAACCTGATTTTGGGATGAGAGTCCTAATCACCAAAATCTATGTGCGTGTCATCCGCTAATGGGATAAACACCATTAGTACGGGTCCTTCGACGACTCGACTTGTGTGCCCTGTGCCGTCAACATCATCAGGCAGAAATGCCTCGCCTGGGCCCCAACGGCGAAGCTCGCCATCGGTGGTTCCGATTTCCCAAACACCCGACATCATGATGCAAAGTTGACGACGCGGTGCATTGTGCCAATCTTGAAACGCACCTTCTGGTGCCTCAAACAGCCGAACACCTGACGAATCGAACGCGTCGCTATTTCGCAACTGGTTTCCCCATTTATCTCTGGCTTCATGCTGCATTTGAATTTCGACCTCGTCAAACGCAGAGCCGCCGTCTTCCGTGGTATAGAAACGGGTCACCCGTATCACGTTGTCACGCACTTACGAGATCCAACTTCTGCCATTGTCTTGGACCTGACTTGTGTATCGATTCACCTTGTGAATCAACCGCTACGGTAACGGGCATGTCCTTAACTTCAAACTCGTGGATTGCTTCCATTTCCAGATCTTCGAATGCGATCACTTTTGCATCAGTGATGGCTTTAGATATTAGATAGGCTGCGCCACCTACCGCAATCAGTGATACGCCGCCGTGTTTTTTTATTGCGTCGATGGTGGCTTCGCCGCGCTCTGCTTTGCCGATCATGCCGAGTAAGCCAGTCTTCGATAACATCGTGTCACTGAACTTATCCATACGAGTGGCTGTGGTAGGACCTGCTGGTCCAATGACCTCGTCCCCGACAGCGTCGACTGGTCCAACGTAATAAATAAACCGGTTAGATAAGTCGATAGGCAATGGTTCGCCATTTTCGAGAAGCCCGACCAATCGTTTATGAGCGGCATCGCGACCGGTCAGCATTTTGCCAGACAGTAACAAGGTATCGCCGGCACGCCATGTCTGAACTTGCTCTCTTGTAACTGAAGCCAGTTCTACATGTCTTGCGTCTGCGCTCGCGGAGTATTCGATATCTGGCCACAGTCCCATGTCCGGCGGTACAAACTCCGCCACCCCCGATCCATCAAGTTCGAATCCGACGTGGCGTGTTGCCGTGCAGTTGGGAATGATCGCAACGGGTTTATTCGCCGCGTGTGTTGGGTATTCCGCGACCTTGACATCCAAAACGGTGGTCAATCCGCCTAACCCCTGCGCGCCGATGCCAAGTGCGTTGACCTTATCGTAAAGCTCGAGTCGAAGTTCGTCTGCGCGTCCGCTAGGACCGCGCGTTTGTAAATCTTGAATGTTTATCGGCTCCATCATCGCTTCTTTCGCGAGCAACATAGCCTTCTCTGGCGTACCGCCGATACCCACACTCAAGATACCTGGTGGACACCAACCAGCGCCCATGAGCGGTACCTGACTCATCACGAAGTCCACGACAGAGTCGGACGGATTCAAGACAGCAAATCTTGCCTTCGCTTCACTACCACCTCCCTTCGCTGCGACCTCAACGCTTACTTTGTCTCCCGGTACTACTCGCATGTGAATCACCGCGGGCGTGTTGTCGCCAGTATTCCGACGTTCGCCGTCTGGGTCCGTCAATACTGAACCCCGCAACGGATTGGTCGGATGCAGGAATGCGCGCCGTACGCCAGCGTTGACGGCATCCTCGATATCAGTGTCCTCTGCCCACTCAACTCGCATGCCAATGTCGAGAAATACGATGACGATCCCGGTGTCTTGACAGATTGGTCGTTTGCCAAGCGCGCACATCCGGGAATTGACCAACACCTGCCGAAGTGCGTCCTTCGCCGCAGGTGACTCCTCGCGTTCCCATGCCGAACGCATTGCGCTGATAAAATCGGGCGGGTGATAGTAAGAGGTGTATTGCAGCGCGTCTGCAATACTCTGTGTTAGGTCCGTTTGGCTAATACGTGACATTGATTCTCGTTGGTCTCATGCTTCCTAAGACTGCTTATTCAATGGTACAAGACGACTAGAACACATGGCTGAATCTGATCAGTTCACACACGCGGAACTCGAATTGTCAACGGGCAAGATTTCCTATCTTTGCGGCGGCACCGGTCCCGTGTTGATCTGTCTCCACCACAGTTGGGGGAATCCTGGCGTACTTGAGCTTCATCAGAAACTCGCCACCGAGTTCACGGTACTTATCCCCGATATGCCCGGTTGGGGAGGTTCAGAACGACCGTTGTGGGCGCGCACCGTTAGAGACGTCGCGATTCTCGTTTCGCAATTCGCAAATCGAGTAACAGACGAACCATATCACCTCATCGGATTCGGTTTCGGCGGTTATGTGGCCGCCGAAATCGCTTGTATGAATGAAACAACCTTGTCAAGTTTGGCACTCGTCGGAGCAGTTGGAATCCAACCGCGAGATGGCGAGATCATGGATCAAATGATGTATTCGCATCATCAATACATCGAAGAGAGCTTTCGAGATCGGGAGAGCTTCGTCAGTCATTTCGGTGAAGAACCACCCCAAGAGATGCGTGAGCTTTGGGACCATTCACGGGAAATGACGGCGCGAGTGTCGTGGAAGCCGTACATGTTCAATCGACGCCTCAGTGAACTGCTCAAGAACGTGTCCATCCGCACAACTCTTATCTGGGGCGAGCACGACAAGGTCGTACCGATCGACGTTGCCAAGCAGTATCAAGAAGCTTTATCGATTTCTCACATTCATATAGTCAAAGACGCTGGTCATGTAGTCGAGATTGAAGTGCCCGACGAGTTACAGAAACTCGTATCGGAGCACTGTGGCATTCGACTAGACGAAGTTTCGCACGGAGGTTAGGCATGTTCGTAGGATATTTCACGGAACGACCCTATCAGGATCAGAAATCCGGTTACTTCGGTGCCACCGGGCGCAGTCTCACCGATTTGAGCATGTCAAACGCAAGCTACGACCCGAGACTTGGCGCGGATCTATACAACCGCTATCTCGATGAGAAGATCTTTGCAGAAGAAATGGGTTTCGACGGCTTGATGCTGAATGAACACCACTCGACGCCTTTTTGCATGGGTGGAGTCATGAATCTTGAAGCGGCGATTTTGGCTCGCATCACAAAGCGCGCAAAGATCGTTCTGCTTGGCAATATCCTGCCGATCTGGGACGATCCGCTATTCCTCGCAGAGGAACTTGCCGAGATTGACATGATCAGTCGAGGCCGTTTGGTTACCGGCTGGGTACGTGGTACAGGTCGCGAAAGCGTCGCACACAATGCCGCAGCGCCGTACAACTGGGAACGATTTCAGGAAGCGCACGACTTCATCATTAAGGCATGGACCGAACCTGGTCCCTATCGCTGGGAAGGCGACCACTACCACTTCCGGTATGTGAATCCGTGGGCGCGACCCTATCAAGATCCACATCCTCCGATATGGATTCCTGGCGTTATGAGTCGGAATACTGTTGCTTGGGCAGCCAAGCACCGATATCCCTACGTCATGCTCGCGACCGAACTTGAACCAACTCGTGAGTCGTATGAGTACTACAACGAGGTTGCGAAGGAAGAGGGTTACGAAACCGGGACCCAACACCGTGGATACCTATTCAAGGTTCACGTCGACGAAAACGAGAAACTAGCGGACGAAGTTGGGAGGAAATTTGTTCAAGGACCGAGCAACCCGTTTCTTGAAGGAAATCAAGGTACCGTCCGACCTTTCATCCAGAATTTACCCGGCCTGACACAACGGAACAATCTCCTTCCGACGATGCGAAGTTTCGCCGCTGCTGCGTCACGTGGTCGTGCTGACCAACACAAAGAGGAGGAGGCAAAAACCGGTAAGAAAGTCGAACCTAAAAAGACCGAAGCCCCTCGAGACACCTATGTCGATCAAACTGAGAAATACAGCATCATTTCGGGTACCCCCGACACGGTAATCCCACGTGTCCGCCACGTGCTTGAGACACTTCGTCCGGGTTCGATATTCTTTTGGGACGGTGATGGCGCGATGTCGCATGACGATTCGATGCGCAGCTTGCGCTTGATGGGATCCGAGGTCATTCCTGCGGTGCGTGAGATGGCGAAAGAACTTGACCTAAAAGGTCCCTTCGAGGTCGATCCCCGAACCAATAAGCCGATTCAAAACGGCGATGACTCCGTGCAAACCGAGGAATCTCAAGACTCCTCCTAGATAAGCATGGACGGCATAGCCGTCATCGGTGGCGGTCCTGCGGGGAGTACGATCGCCGCGCTGTTAGCGCAACGCGGATTCGAGGTTCAGCTATTTGAAGCGGCTCGTTTCCCTCGACCGCACATCGGCGAATCACTATTACCCGCGACAATCGAGGCACTTGAATTAAGCGGAGCCGCGGACAAAGTACGCGCGGCTGGTTTTACGATCAAGAACGGCGCGACGATGGCGTGGGGAGCCAATCACGAACTCTGGTCTTGGTATTTTCGCGAGACCAACAAAGCGCAACCGCATTCTTATCAAGTTAATCGCGACGAATTCGATCAGATACTGCTACAACACGCGGCCGAGTGTGGCGTTCGCGTCCGCGAGAACACGCGTGTTGAGAACGTGCGCTTTAAGGGTCCCAACGCCGTTGGGATCACAATCGATGGAGAGATAACCGAGTCGTCGTATGTCATTGACGCAACCGGGCAACACGCGCTCATTGCCGATCAACAGAAGGCTAAAACCTGGGACGACAACTTCCGAAATCTCGCAGCGTACCGTTATTACCGTGGTGGCACTCACATGTCAGACGACGCGGCCGGGAATATCCTGGTGGAATCAGTCGCCGATGGATGGTTATGGAAGATTCCGCTCAAGGATCAAGTTTCAAGCGTCGGTGTCGTCGCCGATCGGGACAGCGCGATGGAGTCGATCCGAACGAAATCGCTCGATTCTTGGTTCGACGAGGTGCTCGAATCGTCTGCGCACACATCTTCGTTTCTCGAAGACGCAACAGCGCTTGGTCCGTGCACGGCGACGCGTGACTGGTCGTATCAAGCAAACCATTTCACTGGACCGCGGCACTGCCTCATCGGTGATGCCGCATGTTTTATCGACCCGCTGTTCTCAACTGGCGTACACCTTGCAATCTATAGCGCGACCATCGGTGCTGCACTAGTCACAACAACACTTAGGAAGCCAGAGTTAGCCACTGCGGCAGCGGAAGCGTTTGAACGCCAATATCGACAACATTACGGGCACTTTCGTGAATTAGCTCATCTGTTCTATGGCTCTAACCGATCGGTGAATTCGTACTTTTGGCGTACCCGTCAGATCACCGGAGAAGAACAATACTCACCTCGAGCCGCCTTCGTACGCGCCGTCTCGGGTCAAGCAAGTAGTGGTTACGAGCGTACAACCCTAACCCACGGCGTACTACCAGGTAACTTCCTGGCTGCGGTCGATGACCTCGAAACTGATCGTCGAAATCGGGAGTCATCATTAGGGGATCTGTCTGACTCCACACTATTTACGACTGCGACCGATCTCAACGTCGAGGAAGTCGCCCTCTTTGCGGGCGATGAATTCGAACTAGGTATGGTTGTCCGCAGGGACGGCTTGGACGACATCCCAATCTCGCCATTCGTCGCTGACGTAATAGCTCTCACGACAGCAAACCCATGCACAACTCAACAACTGGGCGTCGCTCTCGCCAGTCGCGACTGGGACACGGAGGCGGTAAGAACCTCTCTCTCACCAACCCTGCAATTGCTCTACGTTGAAGGCATCATCGAGCAATCAAGGGAATCCGACTAGCAACTTTGTTGCAACAAAGCGCTTAAACCTGCAAAGCAGTCGAGAAATCTGGGAATCCAGCCCACCTTCCCGGGTCTGTATGCCGCATTACAGCGATGGTTTTGATCGCTTCAGGATTCGCCAATCCGTGCGGCTTTTCTCCGGAAAGGACACGGATGATGTTCTCGGCCTGCATGACGGCAGTTTCCCTGACGAATACCTCAGACATCGCAGCAACATGCGGCGTAACGTAGCAATTCGGTAAGGCGAGTAATCGACTGCTAGATGGAAGGGGTTCAACCCGCGTAACGTCGACCGCTGCAGATTCGATCTCGCCGCTCTCGAGCGCATCAGCAAGTGCATCCTCATCGACAATGGGTCCTCGAGCAGTGTTCACAAGCAACGCCGTCGATTTCATGCGTTTGAACGCGTCCGCGTTGAATAAGCCTGTGGTTTCGTCGGTCGCTGAACAATGGATCGTAATGAAGTCAGACTCGCCAAGCAGCGTTTCAAAATCTACCAACGAGACACCATATAAGTCTGCTGCGAGCTGATTCACATAAGGATCGTAGGCAAGAATGCGGCTTACGCCGAACCCGCGAATTCGGGTGGCAAACGCTCGGCCAATATTTCCGAATCCAACAATCCCCATCGTATGCCCCGACATCCGTCGCATTGTTGGCGTAAAGGTTCCCATCGCTCGCGGATTGTCTGCCCAAGCGCCTTCGCGAGTTGCGCTGATCGCGTCATAAAGTCGACGCGTAAGCGACAACAGTAGTGACACCGCGTGATCTGCGACTTCGGTCGTATTCGAGCCTGGGACGTTACAAACCAGCACACCTAGCTCTGTCGCGGCGTCAATATCGATTGAATCAACGCCAACGCCAAACCGACTTACAACCTTCAAATTCGGACACGCTTCCATCACGCGTCTTGAGGTCAGCGGCATGATTCCTACTTGGGCGCCATCGGCATCGCCGATGAGTTCAATCAGCTCTTCCTCAGATTGACATCGCCCGTCGACGATTTCAATTCCTGCTTCTTCATAGAGTGATTGTTGCGCGCCTTGAGCACGTCCCTGTAACGCTACCTTCATACTCGTTTCCTTATTTCGGAGCGCCGAATTCTGCACGTTTGCCAGTGCTCGGTTGGAGTGATTTTGGAAATCCCAATTGGGTACCACCCTAAAAGCCAGGTTTTTTCAGCTAATTCGTACTCTCGATCTACACGAATTCTGCGTTCTACTTCGATGGCACGTTTGCCGTCAAACAATCTAGCTGCCATTGCGCAGAATCTCGGTGCTCCCAATGCGGAGAAATTACGTCCACGAAAGTAACTTCGATCAAAAACGCGTATGTATCTCTGCGAATCGGCTTCTAGTGGTTTAGCCAAAAGATATACAATATAGATTAAATCGGAGCAACTATGAGTTTGAACACGCACGTTGGGAAATGGGGGAGCAGCCTGGCCATTCGCATCCCTAAAGCAGTCGCTGAACAATGTGGAATTTCGGAGGGCTCGTCTCTAAGCCTAGAAGTGCATTCTGGCCAAATCCTGATGTCCGTACGGGAGTACGATCACGACGAATTGGTGAACCGAATCACACCCGAGAATCGACATCGTGAAATTGATACTGGATTGGTACAGGGTGTTGAAGAGTGGTAGAGGCAGAGTATGTGCCGGAACGTGGAGATATCGTGTGGCTTAGCTTTACTCCTCAGATAGGACGAGAGCAATCCGGACACAGACCCTCTCTCGTCATTAGCCCTAAGAGCTATAACGAGCGCAGCCGTCTAGCGATTTGCTGTCCAATTACCTCACGAGTCAAGGATTACCCATACGAGGTTGCACTCCCGAAATCAGGCACCGTAACCGGCGTCGTACTCGTGGATCAAATAAAAAGTCTGGATTGGAAGGCCAGACGTGTGCGATTCGCTATGAGGTCAAAACCTCGTACACTCGCCGAGGTGATAGGCAAGCTCGGGACGCTGATATTTCCTCCCCTTTCCTTACGTGACGCGATCACTTAGTCGTTAGTCGTTGACATCTTCTTCGGGCATATCCCTTGTAGACACACAATCTACCCGAAGTAACTACCACCTGCCGTGGTTCGAAGTTTGTCGCGTGCAATCACCATACGATGGACCTCCGACGGACCTTCTCCGATCCGCTTGACTCGAAGCTCACGATACCATCGCTCGAGCGGCATTTCTTGGGCCATACCCATTCCACCAAACATCTGCATCGCACGGTCGACTACCCGTCCAGCGGTCTCCGTGGCGACGAGCTTGCACACCGACGCATCAACCTTGCCGGGCTCACCAGCATCTACTTTTGACGCTGCGTCATAAACTAACAGTCGTGCTGCGCGCAGTTCAACTTCCGAGTCTGCGATCATCCACTGGATAGCTTGTTTATCCGCCAACATACCGTCTCGCGTTGGCCGCTGCCTAACCCAACCACAAGCCATATCAAGTGCTTCTTGCGCGATACCGACACATCCCGCCGCATACGGAATGCGCGCATCAACCAACCAACGTTGCGCTACGCCGAATCCCTGACCGACTTCCCCTAGTACGTTCTCAGATGGTACCTCACAATTCTCAAGCACGATTTCGTAGGGAGATAATGCTCGTATCACTTTGATTTCATTGAAAGATATTCCCGGGAACGTCGGTTCCACAATGAATGCAGTAATCTGTGGTGGATTACCGTCAGTCCCATCTTTCGTTTTAGCAAAGATGATGCCGTAGTCCGCACCCTCGGCTGCCGTAATCCACATCTTACGTCCGTTTAACAACCAGACATCACCCTCTTTTCTCGCACGAGTTGAGATGTTGTTCCGTGGATCGGAACCACCAGTGGGTTCTGTAATCGCAACAAATGCTCGCTTTCCGCCGCCAACGCAAGGGACACCGTACTTCTCAATCTGCTCCGGAGTACCGGACCAGATCACATTAGGCGGACCACCGCCAAATGCGCCTAATGCCGGCGCATACGCACCGAGTCGACACTTCGCCGACTCTTCCGCGATCACCACCCGCGTTAGCGCGCTTACAGGGTTGCCGCCGTACTCAGCTGGCACCGACAATCGCGTCAAACCCATTTCCTCGGCTTTTGCCTTCAGTAAGACACGGTCTTCGCGACCACAACCGGTTGCGTTATACGGCAGTTTGTCTTCGATAGGTTTCACGTAGTCGCGCATAAATCGTCGGATCTGTTCGCGCAAAAGCTCTAGTTCCTCGGTCTGATATGCCTCGATTACCTCACTCATTAATATGTTCCCCGTTAGAACTTCGAAAGTCGTTCAACTTTCAAACAATACACGTCACCAAATTCGAGATTTAAACATTGAAGATATATCACGTCAAAGGCACCCGCTCAATCCGAGTTATCTGGCTTTGCCACGAACTCAATTTACCACTCGACATCGAAACCATTCCAAGGTTTGACGCCGCGTTCAAGACATCTCATGAATGGCGAGCCAAGTCCCCTACCGGAAAAGTACCGGTTCTTGAGGACGGTGACTTCTCGATGTACGAATCCGGCGCGATGGTTGAGTACATCCTCGACCGTTACGGGTCCGCCGATCTCGTGCCGAGCGACCCCGCGGAATTGGCGATGTATTACCAGTGGTGCTGGTTTGCAGAGGCAACGTTTGCGCGACCGTTAGGCGACATCATGCACAACACCGTGATGAAACCGCCTGAGGAACGAATTGCCGCCGTCGTACCGGAAGCCGCACAACGCGCCAGGTTGTGTTTAGACGGCGTGGAACGTTGCGTCGAGAACAATCAGTACCTTCTTGGCGATCGCTTCACAGCGGCTGACATCATGATGGGTTATTCGATGATGCTCGCTGAACGAACCGGTGTTCTTACCGACGACCACGTTCATTCACAGCGTTATTACCATCTCCTCGAGGAAAGGGAAGGTTTCAGAATTGCCCGTGAGACTTAAGTCGATGATACCCTGCTGAGCCGATCCTTGAGTTCACGTACGATCTGACCATGCGCGTCGGCATCGAGCTTATAGACGAAAGGTATCCCAAAGAGCGCTAGATTCGCAATGAACGGTATGACAGCGATGCACAACAGGATACCGCCAAGGACCTCACTCGATTGCACCTGATTGGCAACGAATCCTGTTAACGCGAGAATCGCAGGGATTGCTGTACCCGCAACCGCTTTACCCACCTTCTGGAAGAAACTCGCAGTCGAGTAAATGACGCCGTCCGCGCGAACGTCGTGTGCGTGTTGCGCGTACTCGATCGTGTCAGCGAGCATAGCCCAACCTAAGACCGCAATTGGGGCTCCTCCGATCGCCATGATGCAGCCCCATACGTACACCATCAAGATATTGCCCGGATCATTGAAATAGAACCCGGCCGCGCCGATCATCGCCACGATCGCGCCGATCTGAACAGTTGCCGCTTTTCCGAACCGTTTAGTCAAAGGGGGCACGCATATCAATCCGGCGAACATCACCGCCAAGGTGATTGAGAAGAAACTCGTTAAGAGATCCGGTCGTTCCAGCGTGTATTTGAAGTAAAAGGGGGCGACCGTTTGTCGAAACGTGAATGCCAACATGCCGAGGATGAACAAAGAGATCACGATCCACAGGGGCGAATTTCTGAACAACGCCTTCATCGCATTGGGTAACGAAATGCGTTGTTCCGGCAGCGCGAGATCCGTACGTTCCTTGGTGCCTCCAAACGACCACCATAAAAGGGCGGTACCGATGATCCCGTACAGAACCATCGTGTATTGGAATCCGTTTTCGAAACCGAAGAACTCTACGAGCGTCATCATTCCGAGCATTACCACCATTGCCCCAGAAAATGCACCGCCCATGCGTAACGTCGTCAATGTCGCACGTTCGTCATGATCGTCCGTCAGGACGCTTGTCATGGCCGCATACGGGATCGTGACGACGGTATAGATCACGCCGAAGAGCACATACGTGACAAAAGCCCAAATGATCTTGCCTGTCTCATTGAAGTCAGGAATCGTGAACGTTGCAACTGAAATGACCGCCAACGGAATTGCTCCGAATGCCAGATACGGACGAAAGCGACCCCATCTCGAACGCGTGTGATCGGCCAGATAACCCATGAATGGATCTGTTACTGCATCTACAACTCGCGCCACGAAGAAAATACCGGCTGCGACCGCAGCGGAAATTCCGTAAAAATCAGTGTAGAAGAACAATAAAAATGACAGTGTCGACATGAAATACAGGTTGATGCCTGCATCGCCGACCGCATAAGCCAAGCGCGAACGAAACTTCATCATCATGGTTATGAAATGCTGCCCTTCTTCATCTGTGCTTTAATCAAGTGCGCAATGCTAGAACTTTTGCCGCACGGGCGTTTGGTTATTGCTTCAATTGAGACGTCACTCATGCTAATTCGGCTAAGGTTTCCGTCATGCTAAGAAAGATCGCCTTGGGGCTCATCGCTCTGCTCGTTCTCGCACTGGCCGTGATTTACTTTGTGTGGCCGGAAGAACCCCCGCCCGAGAAACCTCCAGTACTTGAACCAACGACGAGTCGGCTCACCACCGAAGGCGAATACGCAGGGTTTATGGATTCAAATGGCGCTCGGGCATGGCTAGGAATCCCTTTTGCCGCGCCACCAATAGATGAACTCCGCTGGGTTGAACCGCAACCGCCTGAACCTCATACGGGAATCAAACCGGCGCTTGCGTTCGGAGACGCATGCGTGCAATTCGCGAATCCCACGCTTCGCGAGAGTACGGAGAATGCGGAAGGGGTCGTTGGCAGTGAGGATTGCCTCTATCTCAATATTTGGTCACCACCGAACACCATCAACGCGCCGGTCATGTTCTGGATTCATGGTGGCGGTAACTCAGTCGGTGAAGCAGCGACATACAACGCCTCCGTTTTAGCCTCGACGCACAAACTCGTCGTTGTCACAACCAACTATCGTTTAGGACTTCTCGGTTGGTTCAATCACCCAGATGTCCTAGCAGTCAGCGAACAACAAAGTGGCAATTTCGGGACGTTAGATCTCGTACGTGCGCTACAGTGGGTGCAGGACAATATTCGCAGCTTCGGAGGCAACCCAGACAACGTCACGGTATTTGGTGAATCGGCCGGCGGCTACAACGCACTGGCACTCATGGCATCACCGAAAGCGAAGGGTTTATTTCACCGAGCGATCTCACAGAGCGGCTCCTACCGCGTTGAAAAGCCAGAGCGTGGGTACATGCTCGCTAGTGAAGATGGTCACGCGAATAGCGCTCGAGAAATTGTCAACCGCCTGCTGAGAATCGACGATCGTGCGTCTAACGAAACTGAAGCGAACGCACTTCAGCAGGACTGGAGCCCGCAAGAACTCACCGAGTATTTGAAATCACGGCCGCCTTCGGCGATCTACGCGACGTTAAGCAGTGATGGTGGTTTCGGCATGATCAATTTCCCAAGCGCCTTTGGAGACAACATGGTGTTGCCGACAGGTACGGTTCAACAGATCTTCAGCAACACACTCAATTACAACGACGTCCCGGTGATTCTCGGAAGCAATCGCGATGAACCAACCCTCTTCATGCTTCAAAACCCGGAATATGTCGATTACCTCTTCGGTGTATTTCCATCTATAAAAGATGAAAACGACTATCGTCGGGTGGTTTATTACGGGGCACAGGAATGGAAGGTTCACGGCGTCGATCAAATTGCGACTGCAATGAGATCAGGAGGGAACGACGCTGTCTTCACGTATCGGTTCGACTGGGACGAGGAAGCTAGTACGATCTTTTTCGACCTAACGGAAGCACTTGGTGCGGGTCACGCGATTGAAATCCCATTTGTTTTCGGAAGTTTCTCGGGTCGAAACATGCTCGCAGGCTTCTACCCTAACGACGATGCGCAGTTTGCGTTGAGCAAGAGCATGATGTCCTACTGGGCCGAGTTTGCATATAGTGGAAATCCATCACGAGGACGAGATGGCACGGAGGTTGAATGGACGCCTTTCGGTGTGGACGATCAGACTAACATCATCTTCGACACACAGGCTGACGGCGGCATCCGCATGGTGGACGAGCTCGTGACTTATCAATCAATTCGAGACGAGTTAATCAACGACCAATCGTTTAACGACAAGGACACTTATTGCCACACATACATCAGAAACTTACGAAATACGCCTGTTTATCGAGAGAGCGATCTTGAAAACATGGGGTGCGACCACATCGATCCTAACCAAGTCTCCTGGTAGTAAGAAGCCAGAGACTACCACGTATCTATGTAAGGACGCTTTTTCGAGTCGCTCGGTATGGGTTCAGGCAAGCTCTTCATGCCGCGAACGATCCAGCTTCGAGTCGTTGCGGGATCAATCACATCATCAACCCCGAAAAACGTCGCTGAGTTGACCGCTTTCGCTCGTTCGTACGAGCTTGCCACCATCTCGTCGAACCGTTTGATTCGATCCTCAGCAGTTTCTAATTCCATGAGCTCATTGCGGTAGCCGAGTTTCACGGAACCTTCAATATTCATTCCAGCGAACTCCGCGGTCGGCCAGGCAACGCAGAAAAACGGTACAAGTGAGGAGCCACCGCACATCGCCTGTACGCCAAGGCCATAAGCCTTCCGGATGATCACCCCGAACATGGGTACCGAGAGATTTGCGCCGGTGTTGAATAACCGACAGGAATGACGAACGAGCGCGGTCTTCTCGACCTCAGGTCCTACCATGATGCCCGGACAGTCCATGATGCTTATCACGGGAAGATCGAATGCGTCGCAGAGTTGTAGAAATCGAGCGGCTTTATCCGCCCCGTCTGTATCGATCGCACCGGCTAAATGATGTGCGTTATTCGCGATCAAACCAAAGGGTTTCCCCTCAATTCTTATGAAACACGTGACAATGCCGATGCCAAAGTTCTCTCTGATCTCCAACACCGAGTCCACATCTGCCAACGTGTGAATCACGTCACGCACGTTGTACATCCGTAATCGATTCTCGGGCACGACGTGTCGCATCTTCCTCTGATCCGGCGATTCCCACTCACTGATCGTGCCTTGAAAATAGGAGATGTATTTCTTGGCGGTCGAAATTAACTCCTGTTCGTCGTCGACGATGATGTCGACCACGCCATTCGGAACTTGAAAAGACATCGGTCCGACTTCTTCGGGCGTGTAGATTCCCAGTCCACCACCCTCGATCATGGCTGGACCGCCCATCGCGATCGTGGACTTCTTGGTTGCGATGATGACATCACAGCACCCCAATAAAGCAGTATTCCCTGCAAAGCATCGACCGGAGTTTACGCCGACTAGCGGCACCTTGGCCGACAGCTTTGACCATTGCGTGAACGTATAGGTGTCCATGCCCACTCCGCCACCACCATCCGTGTCGCCTGGTCGACCTCCACCACCCTCACTAAACAGAATGACTGGTAGTCTGAATCGATTAGCTAACTCGAATATGCGATCTTGTTTGTAGTGGTTTTTGTGACCTTGTGTACCTGCAAATACGGTGTAGTCGTACGCAACCGCGACACATCTAGCGTCGCGATCGGGAAAGAGCCTCGAGTTCACCGTTCCGACGCCACAAATCAGTCCATCCGCAGCCGTGTTTTCTCGCAACCATTGCTCGGTGCGGCGACGGCGTTGCGCCGCCAGAACTAGTGGACCGTACTCGATGAAACTGTCTTCGTCACAAAGATCATTGATGTTCTTGCGCGCCGTCTGCTGCCCAGTGCGTTCTCGACGTTCCATCGCCTTTGGACGATTCTCGTCGTAGATCCACTCGTGGCGTTCGATGGATTCCTGAAGGTCTCCGCGCATGTGATCGAGGTCTAACTCTTCATCCCCTTCAATATCAGTCACGTCAACGTCTGCTGCTTCAACGAACACGAGCGGATGACCTTCCTGAATGACGTTACCCACTTCAACATCTACGCGTCTAACGATGCCGTTCACACTCGCACTGATTACGTGTTCCATTTTCATGGCTTCCATAACGACCAGTTCCTGGTTGGCTGCGACCGCGTCGCCTTCCTTAACCTTCACGCTTACGATCGTGCCTTGAATGGGTGCCGGTTGGCCAATTGAGCCATCCGGACCGACCAGATCAATGTCGCTCGCGAGTTCATCGTCGTCCGCAGTTGCTTCGGCCTTCGCTTTCTTGATTGCATCTGCGTATTCAAACAACGCAAGTGGATCGCGCGAATCGACTTGAGCACCGGCCAGGCCGGAAGCCGTCGCTTCTGATGTGAAATCCGATTCCCGAGATTTAAGAGCGCGTTCCGCGAGATCTGCAACGTTCTGATCCACCCAACGCGTCGTCACTTCGCCATTTCGGAATGCGTCTGAACTCAGGATTTGCTGTAGAAACTCGAGATTGGTTCGAATCCCTTCGACATGACAGTGGTTCAGCGCTCGTCTTGCACGTTCAATGACAATGTCTAACTCGTCGGACCGACTCGACACGATGATCTTGCAAAGTAACGAATCAAAGTTAGACGATGTGGTGTAACCACTGTAACCGAATCCATCCACGCGAATACCCGGACCGGTCGGCATTTCATAGCGTGAGATCGTGCCTCCAGACGGCCATACCTCGCCGCTCGGTGCAATCTCTTCCATGTTGACTCGACATTGAATGGCATAGCCTGTCGTTCCGTGCTGGGACCATCCGTCCAATTGCAGGTCATCAAATGTGTCACCACTTGCTAGGCGAAGCTGAGTCTGCACCAGGTCTAAACCAGTGACCATTTCAGTCACCGTATGCTCAACCTGTAGTCGAGCGTTCGCTTCAATGAAAGCGAACGTCTCCTGACTGTCAGCATCCACTAAAAACTCGAACGTACCTAGACTCCTATAGGCCAACTTCTCGGCGATTTTGACTGCGCTCGTCTCAATTGCCTTTAGTGTCGCTTCTGGTAAACCAAACGCTGGTGCGACTTCAATGAGTTTTTGATGTCGGCGCTGGGCACTGCATTCGCGAGTGTGAAAATCGACTGCATGTCCTTGCCCGTCACCAACGATTTGCACTTCGATGTGTCTTGCGTTTTCGATCAGCTGCTCAACGTAGAGATCACCATTGCCAAAGGCGGTATGTGCTTCCGACTGGCAGCGTTCGTAGGCAGCCTCAATCTCGTCACGATCCGTCACCACTCGAGTTCCACGTCCGCCGCCACCCGCAATCGCTTTGATCATGATCGCGTTATCGGGACCCAGCGAATCGAAAAAGCGCTCGACATCTTCAAGCGATGTTGCGCGATCCGTACCGCTTACGATTGGAACGCCCGCATCAACCGCAGTTTTTCGCGCTTCGGATTTGTCTCCACATAGTGCTAGTGATGCTGGGGACGGACCCACGAAGATGAGCCCAGCATCCTCAACAGCGGTAGCGAAACTCGCACTCTCGGCTAAGAAACCGTATCCAGGATGTATTGCATCGCAGTTCGTCTCCTTTGCAGCGGCGACGATCTGATCGATGTCAAGGTAAGCAGACACGCCAGTGCCTTCGAGAGCATACGCCTCATCAACCGACTTTACATGGAGACTTGATTCGTCGTCGTTGGAGTGAATTCCTATCGAAGTAATCGCTAAATCGCTGGCAGCTTGAGCGATGCGGATTGCGATTTCA
>CAXXMH010000001.1:0-174095 GCA_963664665.2 Pseudomonadales bacterium | reverse complement strand
GAGTGCGCTCACTTTCAGGTGACGATTTGACTACGTGCTCTAGTTCAGTTGCTGAAATCTGGACTTGATGCGTGAGATTCAAACCACTCATCAGCGTCTTTCCTCCCGCGCGAAACACGACATCAGCAGCTTCTGGGTCGAAATAAACATTGAATTCCGCAGCTGCAGTGACGTTCCCGCCGCCTGCCGTACCACCCATCAATGAGAGACCAGCGATCCTTTCAAACCAAGACTTGTCTCGATTTAAAACGCTTGCAATGTTCGTCAACGGTCCAACCGCAACGACCCATACATCGGAGTCAACAGAATCAAGCAGGTATTCAATCGCGCGATCACTAGTTTCCGCTCGTGAAGGCACCGGTAGTTGAATACCTCCCAAGCCATCGTCTCCGTGTACTTCACTCGCGAAATCTGGTGCGGCGACGAGTGGTGCCGATGCACCACGATGCACAGGTGTCGAGACATGAAGCAGATCACAAATACGAATCGCGTTCGTCGTGGCATTTTCGACGGTCGTATTGCCGGCAACCGTGGTGATCCCAACAACATCTGCAAAGTGATGCGCGAGGATCAAGGCGATCGCATCGTCGTGTCCAGGATCCGTATCGATGATTAGGCGTGGATTGCTCAAAGTACTGCGTCTCAGCTCCGAAGGTCGACGGGCAAGCTAGGTGACTACTCCCCGCCCTAAAGGACGAGGTTTCTTGCTTCACAGGCAGCAGCGGGCAATGTGCCCGTCTTACGCAAGCCTCCACAAGCAGAGACGGATAGCCCTTCCGCCTTCAATTGCAGGATGCCTTGCTGTTTGATGTTCAGCGCAGCGTTAATGTCCCGGTCATGAGCCGCGCCACATGTTGTGCACGTCCATTGACGTGCTGACAGGGGCAGGCTCGCCCTTTTCGAGGCGCAGTGGCAACAGGTTTTGGTGGACGCATACCAGGGATCAATCCGCACCAGGTGCTTGCCTGCCCAAGTCGCCTTGTAATCCAGCTTCCGCACCAGTTCACTCCATGCCGCATCAGCGATCGCTTTAGACAGCCTGCGGTTTTTGAGCATGTTTTTGACTTTCAGTGTCTCCACGCAGATTGCTTGGTTTTCGTCAATCAGTCGTCTCGACCATTTGTGCTGGAAGTCGTTGCGTGCATTGGCTACCCTCTCATGCGCCTTGGCAACCAGCACGCGCGCCTTGTTGCGGTTGGCGGATCCCTTCTTTTTCCGGGACAGGGATTGTTGCTTGCGCCGCAAGTTCGCCGAGGCACGATTTAAAAAGCGCGGGTTGCTTTGTTTCTCGCCGGTGCTGGCGATCACCAGATGGGACAAACCCATATCCAACCCCGTGACGTTCTCCTCCGCAAGCTCTTTGATAGGTTCAGGCGCGTCCTGTCCGTCATCGCACAGGATCGAGGCGTAGTACTTCCCTGTTGCCGTGTGCGAGACGGTCACAGTTTTAATCCTGCCAACCAGCTCCCGGTGCAGCACAGCCTTGACAACACCCACTTTGGGTAAGTACAGAGCGCGTCCCTCCACGACCTTGACCCGTTGCGGGTAGGACATGGATTGCTTGCCGTGCTTGCTTTTAAAGCGCGGGTAGCGCCCCAGCCCCTTGAAGAATCGCCTGAACGCATCATCCAGATGCATCACCGATTGCTGCAACGCCTGGCTGTCCGCTTCCTTGAGCCACGCAGTTTCCTCGGCCGCCTTCAATTCCACCAGGCGATCCAGGGTCATCCGCTTGCTGATTCGTTCGCCCTTTCCTGCCCAGGCTGCGCGGCGCCAATGCAAGGCGAAGTTGTATGCCCATCGCATCGCCCCGAATTGAAACGCCAGCGCACGGCGTTGATCTGAGGTCGGATATAGACGGACTTTAGTTGCTTTGAACACAACCCAATCGTAACGATGGTTTATGACGGAAGCAAAACGAATATCACACACGCAGGCATGGAGTCTTTCCTTGCATGTTCACTTGGTCTTTATCACTAAATACCGCCAAGACATGCTCTCCGAACGCGCCATACAGGACTTGAGGCATCGTTTCACCCAGGTCTGCGAACACGTTGAAGCACAACTGATCGTATGCGACGGCGAAGACGATCACATCCATCTGCTGATCCATTTTCCGCCTAAAGTCGCCCTCTCCATGCTGGTCAACCGCTTGAAGGGTGTATCCAGCAGACGCTTGCGGGATCTTCGACTTGAAATTGCAGCGGGCTACCATAAAGGTGTTCTGTGGTCGCTGTCCTATTTCGCAGTCTCATGTGGCGGTGCACCTCTCGATGTCATCCTCAAATAGGTTGAAGATGAACGCACTGCCTCAATTCCACGCTAACGTGGCTGCGCCTTATGTCCCCGTCTTGAAGGACGGGGTTTTCCGGCGAGTTGGATAAAAGAGCCCCACGTAATTGTCGCAGTTTGTTCTCGCCGACCCACGTTTAATTTAAGCCCTTGCCGCGCTTTCGACTGCTCTGCAGTCTCCCGCGGTAAACCAATTCTTATGTCAATTAAGTCAAAGATGAATATCTCAGAAATCAAGACCTTTCACTGCCCTGCAGAGTGGCGGCGATACCACTTTGTTCGAGTTACGCTCGAGAACGGCATTATTGGTTGGAGTGAGTACGACGAAGGCTTCGATGCCGTTGGCGTTACCACAGCAATCAACCACCTTAGTCGCGCCACAGTTGGTCAAGACGCGATCAACCACGAAGGGATCTACGCACGACTCGCCGCGACATCGAGGCAGTCGCTATACGGTGTACTACCTCGCGCGATCGGTGCGATCGAAAATGCGATCCTTGACGCCAAGGCTAAACACTTTGGAGTACCGTGCTACGAAATCCTGGGCGGCAAGGTCAGAGATGCCATCCGTGTCTATTGGTCGCATTGCGGCACGTGGCGGATTTCTCGACCTGACACATATCGCACGCCCGTACGCAATCTCGACGATGTACGCGCGTTAGGTCGCGAAGTTGCGGACGAAGGATTCACAGCGCTGAAGACCAATATTTTTCGCCAGACCGACGATGGTCTCGTTGGCTGGTCGCCAGGATTCAATCGCAACGATGATCCTTCCCGTACGCCACCGCGCTACGTGTTGGACGGACTAGTCGAGTATCTGCAAGCATTTCGCGAAGGATGTGGTCCAGACGTCGACATCCTGTTGGACCTGAACTACAACGCGCGCACGGAGGGATACCTGAATATCCTGCGTGCGTTAAAAGAGCTTGACATATTCTGGGTTGAAATAGATACGCCCTATCCCACAGCACTCGCGACCATCAGACAACAAAGCCCATTTACGATCAGTGGCTGCGAGTCTCTCACTGGGCTTGTCGAATATCTTCCGTACTTTCAAGCTGAAGCGCTCGACGTAGCGATCATCGACGTTCCGTGGATCGGTGCATGGCAATCATTAAAGATTGCATCGGCGGCTGATGCTTTCCAGGTCAACGTTGCCCCACACAACTACTACGGACATCTGTCCACCATGATGAGCGCACACTTCTGTAGCGTTGTACCAAATCTCAAGATCATGGAAACGGATATCGATCGGGTCGAAGCAGATGCCGCCGTTTTCACCTATGCGCCGGAATTCGTTGATGGCATGTTGCGCATGCCTGATCGCCCAGGTTGGGGTACCGAACCTAATATGGAAGCGTTGAGCGAAACGATGAGCTAGATTCAGCGAGCTCGCGATCGCGTCGAACTACTGGGTTTCCGTCTCAGTGATCGAGAATCGATTGTTCGACCAAAAGGATTGGTGGCAGGCGACACATACCTGATAAAGCTGAGCACCTGCCTCGAATAACTCCGCACCATCGCGATCATGAGCAGACTGACGACCGCGGTCGGCGGCGAGTACCAACATTCCAGATAGTTCATTCCAAGCTGGGCGATTTAGCGAGTAGCGTTCTTCCTGCAACACAGCACTGAGTCGCGCGATCTCGTCCGCCGCAACGATGATCGCTTGCCATCCTTCTTCGGTTGTCGGCGTGAGATCGGTAGTACCCTCATACGTGTCGATAAAACCAGCCGAATCCCAGAATACTTCGGACGCGTCATTTAGTAACGGCTCCATCACGTGAGCCAACGTCGACTGTTCCTCGGTTTCAGAAGTGGAACTCGGTGCACATCCGATCAACAGCATCGAGGTACAGACAACCACGCAGAAACGAAGCGGAGGGAACACGCGAGCACTCAACAGTATCACCATTGCGTCGTTTACCGACGAGAGCAGTTAATCAAGCCGCATTATCCCCAAGGGTCCACAACGCGTGCTTGCATGTATTACGGCGTGTATGCGGGACCCGCCTTCGTACCAAGTTGGGTGCGAACAACCCGCCAAGCGTCATGAACGAAATCGACAAGTAACGGTCGTGTGTCGCGTGGATCAATGATCTCCTCGATGCCGAACGCGTGCGCATTTCGAAACGGCGACGATATGGATTGCAAGCGCGCTTCAATCTCCTGCCGTTTTGCGTCTGGATCGGACGCTGCTTCAATGTCTCGTTTGTACGCGATTGCCGTGCCTCCTTCAATATGCATTGAGCCTCCGTGCGTCGACGGCCAACAGTAGCGACGGTACAACGTATCGCCTCCTCTCTGATGCAGCCCACCTGCAACTCCGTAAAGCTGTCGTACCACAAAACAGATATAAGGCATTTGGCTTCGAGCGAGTGTGGTCACGATCCGAGCACCCGCACGCACAATCCCTAATTTCTCTTGCGCTACACCAACCGAGAATCCCGGTTCATCAGCAAAGTACACGAGTGGTAGATGGAACATGTCGCATAGCTCAATCAGTCGAATCGACTTTTCTCCGGCAGCGACATCCATCGAACCACCGTTGTATTTCGGGTGATTAGCCATCACACCTACTGGATGTCCATCGACGCGCGCAAGTCCCGTGATTCTGGCACGTCCGTAATACTCACCGATCTCAAAGAAGCTGTCCCGATCCAACACCGCGTCCAAGATTTGTCGAGGATCATAGATCTGTCGTCGATGCCGTGGAACCAACGAAAGCAATGACTCATCGCGTCGCTCGGCATCGTCTTTAGCCGGCAGAACGGGAGGCTCTTCCCACACATTTGGCGGGAGATACGAGAGGAACTTGCGAATCTGCTGAATTGCGTCCGCCTCGTCCTCAGCTAGATTCATGATCACGCCATTCTTGATCTGAATCCGCTCGTCGCCTAGGTCTTCTTTACTGATCGATACACCGGTTGCTTGTTCCACAACCTTCGGTCCAGCGACAAAAACTTGACTGGTATTCCTCACCATCACATTGAAATGGCAAAGACATGCCTGTACGGCTGGAAGCCCCGCTACCGAACCAAGTACAGCGGATACCACCGGCACGTACTGAAGAAGCTCTGCCGAAATATTGGTTCCCGCATTTCCAGGCAGATAAGTTCGACCCATCTGCTCAAACGATCGCACGCTTCCACCTGTCGCATCCAGTAGCCGAACGAAAGGAATTCTGGCGCGTAAAGCGAACGTCTCGGCATAGCCGCTTTTATTACCGACCGCGGCGTCAGAAGCGCCTCCCCGGATCGTGAAATCGCCACCAGCAAGCGCGACCTTGCGTCCGTCGATTTTGACTGTACCGATGACCGAGTTGGCAGGTTTCAACGCGCTAACTTGATCGTTTTCCCACTGTGCCGTACCGGCGATCGCGCCGATTTCATGAAATGTGTCAGGATCTTCGAGTAATGCAATTCGTTCTCGAACCGTTAGTTTTCCACGACCGTGATGAAAGTCAACGCTGTCCTTTCCGCCAAGCTCTTTTGAGAAGGCGATCTGCCGCTTGAGTTCCTCGACGTCCTGCTGCCAACTCATCCTGATGTCCTCTTCAGATTAGACGGGTCTTTGAAACCCATAACTTCGAATTGTGAGCGATTATTGCACTCGCCGTTCGCAGGATAGGTAGTCGTAACTAAGATTTGGCGTTCCCATGTCCTACATCGCGTTGTTCACTAGATGAGCTTTGAAACCCAAGTTGCAGATGCAGTCGCCCAAATGCGCAAACAAGGGTATGCAATCATCGAGGGATTGATATCAGATGAGCGTCTTACTCAGGCTGAACAAGATGCGGAGACGCTCTTTGAGGTATCGCCCATCCAGAAAGAAGGTGTTCGAGGTCAGGTCAACGGTCGACTGTGCAAAGGCCTGTTCAAGAAAACGAGAGCATTCGACGATCTTTACTGTGACCCAATCGTCGTCGCTATCGTTGAAGCGATACTTGCACGAGAGTCCGAAAAGGATTACGCAGGAATTTGGGATGGCACAATCCAGTTTGCTTACTGCATGCTGAAAGACGTCGTACCCGGGGAAGGTCCACGCGAATTTCATCAAGACGACGTGCTCTACCCGTTGCCGCGACCACATCCAACGCTTGCAGTCAACACACTGCTCGCACTCGACGACTTCAAGGAAGAGACCGGTGCAACACTAGTCGTGCCGGAAAGTCACACATGGTTAGAACCTGTGTCGCAGAACCCGGACTACGAGGTTGTGGAGATGTCAGCTGGGTCGTTGTTGCTTCTTGACGGAGCGCTATGGCACAACAGCGGAACTAACACGACTCAGGACCAGCATCGGAAAGCGCTAAACAGCTATTACAGCTCTCGTTGGCTCCGACCGTTGGGAGGACCGTATCTAGGTTTGACGACGACCGAATTGGAGGACTTAGCGCCAGAATTGCGCGCGCTCCTTTAACTCATAGTCGCTCTCGTCGACTAATTCACTCACGCCTAAATAACTTGATTTGGTTAGCGATAGGAGCACTTTCTAGCCTAGGATAACTTTTTACCGTATGTACAAAAGAATATTGATGTGGCTCGATGGCGTTTATGGATACGTGTATTGAACTCTGTATCACTATCCCAATTGCATATACCAATTTAAATGTGTATATTTACATACCTGAACGTCCTAACAACTAAACGAGGGATTCGATTTGAAATCCATCACAAAACGTCAGGCTGAGGTACTAGATTTCATTCGGACGTACCGCCAGGATAACGGTTATCCACCTACACGTCGCAATATCACGGATGAATTCGGTTTCCGATCACCTAACGCGGCCGAGGAACACCTTCGCGCACTCGACCGTAAAGGGTTTATTCAGCTGCAACGCAATACCTCTCGAGGCATCATCGTCAAGGACTTTCAGAAAGAGTATCTTCCGATCATCGGTCGTGTTGCCGCAGGCTCACCAATACTTGCGGAAGAGCACGTCGAGAAGGAAAGTCTTGTGTCAGGTGGGATGTTTGACCCTCACGCGAACTATCTTCTGCGCGTTCAAGGCGAGAGCATGATCGAAGCTGGAATCTTCGATGGCGACCTCGTCGCGGTACACAAAACGCACGAGGTGCACGACAATCAAATTGTTGTTGCGCGTCTAGAGGAGGAAGTCACCGTCAAACGCTTCAAACGCGACCATGAAAACCGCGAAATCCACCTTATCCCCGCTAACAAGGAATATCAGACAATCAAGGTCGACGAATCTTCACCTGATTTACGGATTGAAGGGATTAGTGTCGGTTTGATTCGCATGCGGCTGTAGACAAGCCTTTCTAAATATCAGAAACTGACTTCAGCGAGGCGTCGCATTCGTGACGCCTCGTGTTTTCTAATCTGGAAGATCAGCCTTACTTAGAACGCTTCCGTTTGGGAGTAGATTTCCGTTTTTTCGGCGCTGGCTTAACAGCTTCCCAAGCACCGTTCTTGTAATACGCGCGCCACCCAGTGTCTTTGTCGCCTTTCATTGAGGACAGATAGTGCTCGCGCGTCTTGCGAGCGAAACGAATGAATGTGTCATTGCCCTTTTCGTCTTCGCGAGGCGCACTCAACATGTAACTGAATTTCGGGTCAAGTTCGTTCGCGTGTGAGATCAACTCCTTCACACGAGGCTGACGAATGACACGTACCCTCGGGTATTTACTCGCGCCGAGGAAAATCCCAGCACTACCTTCCCGCAGCACAAAGTAATCCTCTTCATCCGGAACCTGAAGTTCGTCCATATGGATTGGTGGCGCAGCCACCTCACCTGTCTTAAGCAATTTACGAGTGTTGTCGCACGCCTCATTTGTACAGCCAAAGAACTTTCCAAATCGTCCCGTCTTAAGCTGCATGTCGTGACCGCATTTGTTGCATTCAACGATCGGTCCGTCGTAGCCCGCGATCTTGAATTCGCCGGGTTCGAGTTCATAACCTGGACACGTCGGCGAGTTGCCACATACATGAAGCTTGAATGCCTCACTCATCATGTAGCCGTCCATCGCACTACCGCAAATACCGCAATGGCGTTTCGCTAATAGGCGTCGACTCTCGTTTTCGTCGGCATCAGCTTCGTCGTCAGCCGCCGCAGTGACAGTGTTCTCATCAGATACCAAGTTGATCGTATTACGACACCGCTCTTTTGGTGGTGCCGCATAACCCGAGCAACCAAGAAAAGTACCGGTACCTGCGACTCGGATCGTCATCGGACGACCGCATTTCTCGCATGGAATGTCGGTCTTGATAGGCGTATTTGGACGCATCCCAGCATCTTTATCACTTGCGGTATCAAGCTTGATGGCAAAATCGTCGTGGTACTCATTGAGTAAATCCAACCATTCAGTCTCACCAAGCGCAACTTCGTCTAGGCGCCCTTCCATCTCCGCGGTGAATTCGTAGCTGAGCAGCTCATTGAAACACTCGACGAGGCGGTCGGTGACAACCTCTGCGATGCGTTCCGCGTAGAAGCGTCGTCCGCGCACGCTCACGTAGCCGCGATCCTTTATCGTTGAAATAATCGATGAGTATGTACTCGGCCTTCCGATTCCACGTCGTTCTAGTTCGCTCACCAACCTAGCTTCGCTAAAGCGCGCAGGTGGCTTTGTGAAATGCTGTTTCTTATCAAGCCCGATTAACTTGAGGATTTCGCCCTCGCGATACTGCGGTAAATCCTGTTCTGCGTTGTCAGACCTTGTCGCCGCCGAAACGCGCGTGTGACCATCAAAGAGTGTCCTACGACCGCTTAACCTAAGCTCGAATGTATCTGCCTTGACATTAACGGTCGTATTCTCATATCTCGCAGGCGTCATCTGCGACGCAATTAACTGACGCCATATCAATTCATACAACCGCGAAGCTGCAGCTCGATCCTGACTCGACATACGTTGCGAAGTCAATGCTGACCCAGCTGCATCGGGTTCAGCGTTCACATCGCTCGGTCGAATCGCTTCGTGTGCTTCCTGGGCGTTCGATTTACTTTTGTACTGATTTGGTTTCGCTGGTAGATACGCATCGCCGAATTTGCTTTTCACCAAGGCAGCCGCGCTCGCGCGCGCGTCATCAGAAATACTCGTCGAGTCGGTTCGCATGTACGTAATTAATCCGGCTTCGTACAAGCTTTGAGCCAGTCTCATGGTGCGAGCCACGGGATATCCAAACCGACTAGACGCAGCTTGTTGCAGTGTTGACGTGATAAAAGGCGCACTCGGTCGGGACTCACTATTCCTTTTCGTGATCGAAGAAACGGTTGGACTTGACGCTTCGATCTTGGCCAATACTGCGTCTGCGGCTTCTTCAGAACTTACTTCGAAACTTCCGTCGTTTTGACGGTGTACCTGAAAGCATCTCGTTTCGCCATCCTCATCTCGTTGCAGGTCGGCGAAGACGTCCCAATACTCCTTTGGTTTGAATGCACGAATCTCGCGTTCGCGTTCCACAACCAAACGTACCGCGACGCTCTGGACACGCCCAGCCGAGAGACCTCGCGCGATCTTTTGATAGAGCAACGGCGTGAGCTTGTATCCAACGACACGGTCTAGAAACCTTCTTGCCTGTTGTGCATTTACGCGGTTTTCATCGATGTGACCGCGTTCAGAGAACGCTTTGTGAATCGCGGTTTCTGTGATCTCGTTGAACACCACGCGAACAAACCGATCGTCGGCGCCGCCAATAACCTCCTTTAAGTGCCACGCGATGGCTTCCCCTTCTCTATCGAGGTCCGTGGCAAGAAAAACTAATGCGGCGTTCTTGGCTTCTTGCCGAAGCTTTTCAACGACTTTCTGTTTGTCTGGGAGAAGCTGGTAATTCGCTTTCCAGTTTTTCTCCGGTTCGAGATTCAATCCGCTTGAAGGCAAGTCGCGCACGTGTCCAAAACTCGACACGACTTTGAATGATTCAGGTTCTGTATCGGTTGACTGACCGTCTCCGTTCGGCAGTCTGAAATTCTTCAAATACCTTTCAATGGATTTGATTTTGCCTGGCGATTCAACGATTACTAAGTGCTTAGGCATCCTATCTAAAAACTACACTCGCTGTACTTTGTCAATTGGTGAGTCACGCTATTAATTGGAAACAACACGCGCGATTTTAGAACGAATATGGAAATGTGACACTATTCCGTGTCCTCATTGTTCTCACTGGCTGCGTTGATGGAGAGGTTCAAATCCCTTAGGGATTCGAGCGACGAAGTGAGCTCAGATAGAAATCTGTCCTCAATTACGGCGTCCTTAGATTCCGTCCCAATCCAACTAACTCCACTGCTATGACTAATAACGCTTCGGCAGTATTTAGGCATGTCCGCGATGTATTCGGCGACCGTCGCCCAATAACTCGCATCCGAGAGCTGTACACCTACCAGATTGTTATCGCGCAGTAACCAACCAGGGATCGGCACTTGTGATTTTTTATAACGCACAAGATGCCACGTTGGCGGATTGGAAGTTGAGCTGGGGTAGGTTAGGTCGTATACGACACATAGATTCTCGCGCTGACGAACCTTGCCGCCTGAGGTAACCCGATCTTCAGGGTCCGCGTCAAGGTCCGGAATCGTCCTGGATGAAGTGAATATCCCCTGCTTGCGCGCTTCCAGTCGCAGTTGACTCAAGCGACGCTGGAATTTCGATGGCATGACATACGCCACGCCGCCGAACCCCACCAGTAGCACCAATGCGATTATCAACCAATCCAATTTAGAGTCACCTCGGGCGGGCAGACGGTACCCATACGACACCGATTCTAAATTCTTGTTGCGCACATCATCATGAAGCGAACGTTGAGTAAGCGATTTCGAACGCGTACCGGTCGCATCGATCGCGAGCCTTTTATGCGAAGCCCTTGCAAGTTAAGGAGCAACTTGGTTTCGTCCGAAACGACTCTGCAGTGGCGTGCCAATTCGAACGTCGAATCAATCTATGTCACTGCAATCTCTGGCAATTTACAATAATGCTAACGAGTGAATAGTTCGACGTCATGAGCCTATATTCCCGCGTACTCGTCGCAGTTGACCTTACAGACGACTGCAAGCTCGTCGCTGATCGTGCCAAGGAAGTCGCTCAGTTGAGTAGAGCAGATTTGCATCTGATCCATGTGATCGAACCGATCACCCTCTCGTACGGCGGTGACATACCCATGGATGTCTCGGCGGTCCAGGATTCCATCACTGACCAAACCGAGGCTTACATTGCAGCGTTTGCCCAGGAGTACGGGATTCCGTTCGACCATCAACACTTGGTCTATGGTAGACCGGAGCGCGAGATTCATCGATTCGCGATGGAGAATGATGTCGATCTCATCGTTGTCGGATCGCATGGCCGTCACGGATTAGCGCTGCTCTTCGGTTCAACTGCGAATGGCGTCTTACATGGCTCGCCGTGCGACATCATTGCAGTAAGAGTAGGCACACAAGCGAATGCGCACGCCGAGTCCTAGCACCTACTAGCCTGTCTGTTCTCACTTCGAATTGTCGCGACTCGCGCAGCGGTCGTACGACGTGGGTCGTGACGTCTCTCCGAACCCCCGACGTCATCACAAGTCAAGAACAGGATTGACGCTCAGAGGACTAAAATCGGCGAATATGTGTCGACGGATTTGACGCATACAAGTTCTGCAAGACTGAGTACACGGATGTATCGCTTTTTACGTTCTTGCCACCGATACTCTCGCCGAGTGTTATCGCCTCATCTAAATACGTTGTGTAAATTCCCGTTGTCCATTAGTCACCGCATAGGCGACGTGAGACAACGAGTCAATTCGAATCGCCGAGCCTTTGCGATAGCGCTGCTAGCAATAGTTACGTGCTACGGCACAGGTACATACGCAGGTTGGTACGAGGATCGAGCACTCTACAAACGCGCTGCATCCGCACTGCGAGCGAATGACATAAATCAGTTCGAGAAGCACGTTGCCGAACTTGGCGACTACCCTCTAGTCCCTTACCTCAACTACCTGCGCGCTCTAAGTCGATTAAGCCGGACAAACGCTGCAGAAGCCGTAGCAATTCGTGACGAAATGCGTCACTTCACGTTTGGCGATCGCTTCATGGCTCAGTGGCTAAAAACCCAAGCAGCTCGAGGTCGGTGGCAAGACTACGTGGAGTACTACAAATCTACGAGCGACATTGTTGCGCAATGCCGTTACGCATTAGCGCTAATCCGAACCGGCGACAAAGCGACGGCCTACTCCATCCTTCCTGATCTGTGGAATGTCGGTAAGAGTCAGGACAAGTCCTGCGATCCCGCGTTTGAGATATGGATTCGCGATGGTGGTGTTTCTTCGGATCTCGCGTGGGAACGTATGAAGAAAGCACTGGATGCGCGCCAGTATCAACTCAGTCGATACGTCATGCGTTTTATGTCAGATGAGGTTAAACCGAGTGCGGAGTTAATGTACGCGGCACGGCGCGACCCGCGAATCGTTGCCAATCTGAATCGCTTCCCTGACAATCGGTGGGGAAACGATGCGCTCCTCTATGGACTGAGCAGTCTTGCGCGAACTGATTCTTCACGAGCTTTCTCTGTGTGGCAACAGCATCGTCAAGCGAGAGAGTTCGACGAGATCCAGACGACGACTTCTGTAAGTGAACTCTATCTTTGGCTCGGATTAGAAGGACATATCGGCTTACCGCACCGAACCGGAATTTCGCCGCGAGCGCTTGAGCGGGTTATCCACACCGCAATCTCAAAGCGTGCTTGGCACGAGGCGGATTACTGGATTCAGCAACTCCCGGACGCCGAACTTGCCAAATATCAATGGCGTTATTGGCGTGCGATCACTGATCGCGCACTCGATCGGGACACTTGGAAGGAATCATTAACGTTACTTGCCAAAGAGCGAACTTACTACGGATTTCTTGCGGCACAAGACCTTGACTTACCTGTCAGTCTGAATGAGCAACGCTATCACCAGAACACGGAACGTGAAGAGAAACTAGCCGCTGATCCGCACGCGCGCATGGTGTTGGAGTTCTTCGCCGTTAACGAACCTGCAAACGGTCGTCAAGAATGGCGGAAGCTTGAGGAAGCGCTGACTGACGAAGACAAGATGGTCATGATCCAATGGTTTTACGAATTTGGATTGTCAAATGAAGCGATCTTTGCAGCGAATCGCGGCGAGATGCTCAACTTTCTTGAAGTCCGCTTTCCGACACCTTTTCTGAGCTACTTTAAGAAAGGCGCGTTCGTTGCAGATGTCCCATTGTCGTTCCTGCTAGCACTATCTAGACAAGAGAGTGCATTCAACCACCGAGCGGTCTCGCGGGCGGGCGCACGAGGTCTAATGCAGATGATGTTGCCTACTGCACGTGCGACTGCCCGAAACCACGGTATCTCTCGGCCTTCTAATGATTCGTTGTTGGATCCGCGAAGAAATGTCGAACTGGGTTCGTTACATGTTGCAGAACTCGCGTCGGAGTTTTCGGACAATCGCATCCTTATCGCGGCGTCATATAACGCGGGCAAGCACCGAACTTACGCATGGTTACGCGACTATGAGGTACAAGATGTTCCGTCATTTATCGAGATCATTCCATTCCGGGAGACGCGTGAGTACATCAAAGGCGTTCTCGCATTCGCTGTGGTTTATGCGACGCGTGCTGGAGAGCAAGTCCAACTCTTCGGTCCTCACGAGCTCGAGTTACCAACTCACTTACTAAATTGATCGATATAGGCGCTAATCTCACCGACAAATCGTTTCGAGGAGATCTAGGCGAAGTCATAAATCGGGCTATCCAAGACGGCGTAAATCACATCGTCGTGACAGGTACGAATGAATCCTTAAGTCACGATGCCGCAACACTCGTGCGTAATCACCAGGACTACCTCGCGTATACGGCCGGCGTACACCCTCACTATGCCGACGACGTTGCAGTTGATTGGATTGATACGATCGCCGAAATCGCGAGCCGTGGCGCGGCGGCGATCGGTGAGACTGGGCTCGACTACTTCCGCAACTTTTCGACGAGGGAAAATCAACGGAAGGTATTTCAAGCACAGCTAGAACTCGCTGCGAGCCTGGATAAACCCGTCTTCGTACACGACCGGGATTCCGACGGCGAAGTTCTTGAGATGCTTCAGCAGTCTGCGAAAACGGAAATCGTCGTACATTGCTTCACGGGCGATGATCAGCTTCTCGACGCGTATCTAGAGATTGGTTGCTACATTGGTATCACAGGATGGGTCTGTGACCCTATACGTGGTGCGGAATTAGCACACATCATCGAACGCATTCCTGACGAAAGATTAATGCTCGAGACGGACTCACCTTATTTAATGCCGAAGAACATCAATCCAAAACCTTCGACGCGCAGAAACGAACCGGCAAACCTCAAATACGTGCGAAAGAAAGTTGCAGCGTCACGCAACCAATCGGAATCGCACATTGACCAAATTACTACCGCGAACGCGATCAGGTTCTTTGGGCTGCCTAATTCTGCGGTAACCAGCGATAGATAATTTTTCCTACAGATTGTTCGCCAAGAAGTAGGTACACATGTCTCAGTTTGAATCGATCACTTACGAAGTCGAAGATACGCTCGCAATCGTTACGCTGAATCGACCTGACAGCATGAATGGGATCACAAACCAGATGATGCGCGAGCTATATGAGTGCCTGAACGCCGCTGCTCACGATGTAAATACGCGAGTTTTACTGTTCACTGGTGCTGGTCGTGCATTCTGCCCCGGTGTCGACTTAAAGGCATCAACAAGTGGTGCGAAGCAGGAACCGAATCGAAAAGAGTATTTCCACATCACGTCGCTTCTGCATGAAATGCCAAAAGTTACGATCGCTGCCGTCAATGGCGCGTGTGCTGGCGCAGGTTTTGGCTGGGCGTGTGCTTGCGATCTGCGATACGCGAGCGAACGCGCAGTATTCAATTCAGCGTTCCTTGGCGTCGCCATCTCAGGTGACATGGCGGGTCCCTGGCTATTGCCTCGGATCGTCGGAGCAACCAAAGCACGTGAATTGTTCTTCTCGAGCCAGAAGTTCGCTGCCGACGAAGCAGAGCAAATCGGCCTCGTCTTAAAAACGTTTCCCGAAGATACCTTCCGTGACGAGGTCAAGGAATTAGCGGTTAATTTCTCGAAAATGGCACCGCTCGCGATCGGCGAAATGAAGCGTAACTTCGTAGATGCGGAGAACATGCCGCTAAGAACGTACATTGAACTTGAGACGGAGCGACACACCCGTACTGGTGCAAGTAATGACTCACGCGAAGCGATGCGCGCGTTCGTCGAAAAGCGTGAACCGGTGTTTCACGGAAACTAAAGATTTCCGAGCTGCGGTGTAGTCGAACCTATATCTTGAAGGTTATTTATCCGAGAACAGCGCAACAGCTTCCTCGACGCTGAACGGCCACGTTAACGAATTGCCAAGGTACTCAAGAACGGGTATGTGTTCTCCATACGACTTAAAAAGATCGTCGTCTTCAGCGACATCGACAGTTTTAAGCACGATGCCTCGAAGTACATTTGCCTGGAGCAACATATCCAGTGCTTCATCACATAGTGCGCAGTCGTCGGTGAGGTATAGAACGCACTCTCGTCGAGGCATGTCAATCGTTCTTCTTGTGTACGTCTAGTGATAGCGACCTTAACAACGGACGCTCGTTAGGTGGGTGAATTAGAGCCACGCGTAAACATTCGGCGCGTGGAGTCTCGAGATAAGCGTGAACTCCTTGCGTTGAATCAGGCAAGCGTCGGTCTGCACTCACCTTGGATTACAACACCGTTGACCAGCCACTCGTTTCGCAGCTACTATCGGCGAACACTTCGTGACGATCATGAAGGTATCCTCTGTTGCTTGAACGATAGCGACAAAATAGTTGGCGTTTTCAATCTCAACGGCATCGTTCGTGGCTCGTTTCAAAGTACCACTATCGGCTACTACTCGTCAGCGGACGATACAGGAAAAGGCTACATGACGGAAGGTCTAAAGCTAGTCTTGCAGTTTGCATTCAAGAATCTCGGACTGCATCGCGTTGAAGCCAATATTCAACCCAACAACGATCCATCTAGAAAACTGGTGCAACGTTGTGGTTTCGTGTTGGAAGGATTTTCATCAAAATTTCTGTTTATCGACGGCAGGTGGCGAGATCATGAACGATGGGTCGCGTTGGACGAACGTGAAGCCTTGCACCGAGTCCCTTCTCTGTTAGATCGATGACTGAAGCAATCACCGCACCGTACGGCGCTTGGGCATCGCCGTTAACGGTCGAAAAACTCACCTCCAATTCGCCCGTTGGTTTCAGCCAATTGCGGAGCAGTGGTTCCGACCTCTTCTGGGTTGAAACGCGTGCACATGAAGCGGGGCGACGCGTCATTGTCCAATATTGCGATGACACAACCAGAGACCTAACACCGAGTGGCTATTCGGTTCTCAGCCGCGTACACGAATACGGCGGGGTCGCGTTCTGTGTGTCGGAGGACGCCGTCTTTTTCATAAATGGCGAGGATCAGAATATTTACGCACAGGCGTTAGACCGTGGCTCCGACGTGACTCCGATTACTTCGTCGGACGCCAACGAGCGCTTTGCAGACCCTGTCTTTGATGCGTCGGGCGAAAGGTTGATCTGTATCCGAGAACGGCATAAGGACGATCGCGAGCCTAAAAACGAGCTAGTCGCGGTTGATATTTCGAACGGCGAAATCACGGTCCTTCATCAAGGGCATGACTTTTATGCACATGCCCGACTATCACCGACCTATAAAAAGATCGCGTTTCTTGCGTGGGATCACCCGAACATGCCGTGGAATGGCACTCAACTGTATGTCATGACGCTACAACCCACAATCGACGACGCTTCGATTGTTGCGGGTGGACAAACCGAGTCTATTTTTCAACCAGAGTGGTTAACAGAGGACAAGCTCGTATTTAGTTCTGATCGTTCCGGTTTCTACGATCTTTATGTATTCAGCGCCGAAGGAACCTACCCCATCGCGGCAGACGAACGCGAGTACGGACACGCGATGTGGCAGATTGGATCCACGCAATACGCTGCACTTAGCGATACACACGTACTCGCTAACCCTGATCAGAAGGAGTTGATTCTCGTCGACTCATTCAGCGGTATGTCTACTCCCGTTGAATCCGGTGCAGCCGGTTACCGAGACATCGCAAAGTTTCGTGACGGTTTCGCGTTCCTGCAGTCTAGTGTCGATGCAGCGAGTGTTATTCAGGCAAGAGACACGTTCACCGACCAAACTCGCACGATAAAGCACTCTGGTGAGCCGCCGATTGGGAAGGACCACATCTCACGACCTGAACTGGTTACTTACGCAGGCAGTAACGGCGAGGACGTGTACGCCTATTTTTATGCACCTAACAATCCCGCGTATTCTGCGACCTCTAACGAGCGCCCACCACTTCTCGTGCAGGCACATGGTGGACCGACCAGCAGTACGTCATCGTCACTAAATCCACGCATTCAGTTCTACACGTCGCGTGGTTGGGCAGTACTGGACGTTAACTACAGCGGGAGCACTGGCTATGGACGAGCATATCGCGACCGCCTACTGAGTGAATGGGGAAATCGAGACGTTCAAGATCTTGCGGCTGGAGTACGACACTTGATCGCTCAGGATCTGATTGATCCACAACGAGTGGCGATATCGGGCGGCAGCGCGGGTGGCTTCACAGTCCTACGCGCGCTGACTACAACGAATGTGTTTAAAGTTGGTGCAAGTCACTACGGCGTTGCCGACTTAAGGGCTTTAGCCGAGGACACACATAAATTCGAATCCCGTTATATCGACCAACTCGTACCTAGCGACGAACTGGATCAAAGATCTCCCATAAACCACATCGACAAGCTCAGTTGCCCAGTCATTTTCTCGCAAGGTCTCGACGACAAAGTCGTACCACCCGATCAGTCGCGAATGATGTTCGAAGCTTTGAAAGAGAAAGGGATTCCTACCGCTCTCTTCATGTTTAAAGGCGAACCGCATGGATTCCGGCAGCTCGAGACGCAAATTACGTGCTTGAAGGGAGACTATTACTTCTTCTCGCGTGTATTCAACTTTGAGCCGGATGGCATCGACGAATCCGCACTTGCGAATGCTGAATTCGCAAACATGTCAAGCCTATGAAAGTCGCAGTGATCGGTGGCGGGTCTTCACCTGAAGCCGCGGTATCTAGAGTATCAGCAACTCAAGTGGTTGAAGGATTGAAGTCGCGCCATGAGGCGACCTATCTCGAATTCGATTTGAGTCTGTACACGCAGTTGCTTGACCTTAAGCCAGACGTCGTGTTTCCAGTACTTCATGGCGTTCCTGGCGAAGATGGATCCATTCAAGGATTTCTTGAAGTGATGGGACTTCCGTTTGTTGGCAGCGGCATGTCAGCATCAGCGTTAGCCATTGACAAGTATCAAGCCAAGTGTGTTTGGCGAGAACACGACATTCCAGTGTTGCCAATGAGGCTAGTCGATAAGGCGTCGTGGTCGCCACGCGATTGCGAAAAAATCGAACAGTCGTTAGGAAGCGCGGTAGCTTTAAAACCACGTGCCCAGGGTTCCGCGTTAGGCGTGAAGCTGCTGTCAGAAGGGGGAGACTTGGCCGCGGCGGTAAACGAAGCGCTCGAATCACACGATCAACTGATTATCGAGCCATTCAAACGCGGTCGCGAGATTACAGTAGCCGTATTGGAGCAAAATGGCGTTGCGACTGCATTGCCTATCATCGAAATCCAGGTGCTTGCTGACGGTGAGTGGTATGACTACACGAATCGTTACAAGACCGGCGCGAGTCGGCACATCCTCGATCCACCGATGCCGCCAGCCACCGCGGATGCGTTAAAACAGCTTGCAATAGCTGCGCACTCATTGCTCAATTGCCGAGACCTGTCACGTTCTGACTTCATACTCGACGAGAGCGATCACCCGTGGTTGCTCGAAATTAACACCATTCCCGGTATGACACCAACTAGTCTATTCCCAGACGCAGCGCGAGGGTACGGTCTCGAATTTCCTGATCTCATGGAGTTGTTGGTAAACAACGCAATTGCGCGCGAATAGTCAAACGCAACGTCGAAACACGTCCCTATAGATCGACCGAGCGTAAATTCTTTGGGCGTAACTAACCGATCCAGTTGTGTCCGCCGCGGGGCGCAAATCCGATCTCCCGCTCGCGTATATACAACCTAGAATTCGGAAATTCCCCTCTATTAGAGATATTCATATGGTCACAAAAATCGCCGGCGGCGTGGTTGCCCTTCTAGTCATCGTTGTCCTATTTGGCGCTTTCACCATAGTTGAAAGTGGGCACGTCGGTGTTATCCGAACGTTAGGCGCCGTACAACCGGTACCTTTGCCGGAAGGTTTCAATATGAAGAAGCCATTTCTTGACAGCATTGAGGAAATTTCGGTCCGTCTGCAAAAAGCCGACGCGGCTGCGACAGCAGCATCAAAAGACCTACAAATCGTCTCTACGCGTGTCGCGGTCCAGTATTCACTGATCGGCGCAGTCGCACCTAGAACATTCCAGTCGATCGGACGATCTGATACGGTTGCAGCGAATGTGATCGCGCCCGCGATTCAAGAATCCGTCAAGTCTGTGACTGCTCAATACACAGCCGAGCAATTGGTGACGAAACGGGCCGAAGTAAAACAGAAAATCCAGACCGCCATTATGGACTTCATCGACGCAACGCTTGGACAGAAAGGTGCAGAAGGCGCGTTAAACCTGGACAACGTCGCTATCACTGACTTCGATTTCTCACCGGAATTCAATAAGGCAATTGAAGAGAAGGTTCAAGCCGAACAAGAAGCGCTAAAAGCGGAAAATGAGAAGCTACGCCGCGTGACACAAGCAGAAGCAGCGGCAGAAGAACGAAAATTAGCCGCTGATGCTGAGGCTTATCAGATCACTCAGGAGTCGGTAGCGAAAGCAGAAGCAATTGAACGCGAGGCAGCCGCCTTGCGCGACAACCCGGAGCTGATCGAGTTGAGATATGCAGAGAAATGGGACGGAAAACTGCCGGTTGTTAATGGTGGCAGCTCCCTACCCCTAATTAACTTAGACGGCATCGTAAAGCAGGACTAAACTCGCCGCTGGGTCGAGACGTTTCTCGTACGCTATAACGAAAAGGCGCGATGCCGCACACGGCACCGCGCCTTCAACTATTGATAAGTGCTTCTAGAGTTTTAAGGCGTGTAGCCTCTCTCGTTGAAGGACGACAAATCCAAACCTTCGTCTTCCTCGTCCTCGGTTACTCGCAGACCGACGATCAAGTCAACAATCTTGAGAATCACCAAGGTAAGAACTGCGGTCCAAACTAGCGCGCTAACACCACCGATCAACTGAGTGACCAGCTGCGAGCCGATCTCGATATCTTCTTGACCGCCAAACACGCCAAGTGCAGAACTTGCGAATATTCCCGTAAGCAGAACACCTAGGAAGCCACCCACGCCGTGGACCGAGAATACGTCCAACGAATCGTCGATAAATAGCTTTCGCTTGATCAAGCCAGTCGCTTCGAAACACGCCCACCCGGCAAGGAAGCCGATCACAAGCGCGCCGCCAGGTCCGACAAAGCCGGAAGCTGGCGTAATACAACCGAGCCCCGCGACCATGCCGGTGACCGTGCCGAGCACCGTTGGTTTGCCGAAGCGTATCCACTCAACGACCATCCACGTGAACGCAGCGGTCGCAGCCGAGATGTGCGTGACCGTGAGAGCCATTGCCGCATCGCCATTGGCTGCCAGCGCGCTTCCACCGTTGAAGCCGAACCAGCCGACCCAAAGCATGCCAGCACCCATTACTGTCAACGGTACGTTATGAGGTAGATTTGGTGAGTCTGGATAACCCTTTCGACTCCCCATATACAGAGCGGCGACGATCGCGGCGGTTCCCGCAGTGATGTGCACGACGGCACCACCCGCAAAATCCATGAAACCGAGGTCACCTAACCAGCCACCACCCCACACCCAGTGTGTGATTGGGATGTAGACGATCAACAACCATACCGCGGAAAAGATGAGCATCGCCGAAAATCGCATGCGCTCCGCAAAACCACCGACGATAAGGGCTGGGGTGATGATTGCGAAGGTCAGCTGGAATGTGGCAAATACCGATTCCGGAATCGTGCCTGATACGGTTGCTTCTTTAATCTCGCCTAGGAGAAAGTTATTGAGCGTACCGAGAAATGACGTATCGCCAACCGTGATGCCGTTACCCGTGAACGCAAGACTGTACCCAACCAAAACCCAAAGAATTGTCATCAGGCATGTGATTGCGAAACAGTGCATTAAGATGCTTAAGACGTTGTTCCGACCGACTAGCCCCGCATAGAAAAGCGACAAGCCGGGAATCGTCATGAAGAGAACGAGCGCAGTCGAAGTCAGGATCCATGCGGTATCTCCGCTATCGACGCTTTCTGCCATGAGCGGCGTCGCCAGCAATGCAACGAACACGCACCAGATTTTCTTGTTACTAAACAACATCAAGTCTCGTCACTGATTTAGCGCGATTATAAATTTACGAACACACCTAACAAACCCGCGTCACGTCGCCTGAATCGTCAATACAAAAGTGTCTAGCGGATTTTGTATGAGATAGGAAAAGTACATAACTTATTGATATTAAACGTAATTAGAGCTTCTCAACTATGAATCTGCTAACGCTGTCTTGAGCTCGTCAATAAGCCTTGGTCCCTCAAAGACCAATGCGGTGTACACCTGAATCAAGTCAGCGCCTGCGTTTCGCATGGCGATGGCGTCACTGCCGTTCGAGATACCCCCGACGCCGATGATAGGAAAGTCTGCCCCGACAGTATCCCGGACGGTTTCGACGGTCTGTCTCGATTTCTCGAACAATGGCTGTCCACTAAGTCCACCGCTTTGCTCGGAAAATCGGTGCCGTATTCCTTCGCGCGCTGTGGTTGTGTTTGTCGCAACTAGACCTTCGCACCCCGCCTCCCGAATGCAGAGCGCAAGTTCACGCACTAAAGTAGGTTCGAGATCAGGAGACACCTTCACAAACAAAGGCAAGCGTCGATCTTGATCAACGATGAGTTGATCACGCTCCTCCAGTAAGGATTTCAACATCTCAGACAGTTGCGCGTCACCATGTAGATCTCTTAGCTTTGGTGTGTTAGGCGACGAAATATTGATCGTGAAGTAATCTGCCAAATCGGAAAGCAATCTCATACATTGCAGGTAGTCGTCCTTCGCCTTTGATAGCGGCGTATCACGATTGATCCCGAGGTTAACCCCAAGCAAGGTTGGCTTGATTCCTGGCGTTTCCTGGAGCCGTTTGCGGAGTGCTTCGACACCCTCATTATTGAATCCCATTCGATTAATCACGGCGCGATGGTTCGCAAGTCGGAAGAGGCGCGGTTTGGGATTACCAGATTGAGGCAATGGCGTCACGGCTCCAATCTCGACGAAACCGAATCCCAATTGATTCAGACCGGTGACTGCTTCGCCGTTCTTGTCGAATCCAGCTGCCAACCCCACACGATTAGGAAAATTCATTCCAGCGACTTCAATCGTATCACCTGGTGGCTGATTTGCCCGTCGTACCTGGCCAAGAATCCGGAGCGCCCGCAAAGTCAATAGGTGAGCGGTTTCGGGGTCCAACGCCGAGAGAAACAAGCGAGCGCACTGAAAGATGAAATCCAAACTAATTTACGTCACTTTTGTCATAGACAATAATTGAACTTCGCATATTTTCTCGCGCCACCAGCTCGCCTGAATCGTTTCGCGCCATCATTAAGCAACACGCGCCATCATTAAGCAACAAAGGACTAGATTGGTAACGCAAAACGAACCCCTCGGCATCGGGTCCATGGAGACCGGAGCAACCTACGAAAAGGTCCACCAAGCCCTCGATTGGCTGAACCAACGAATCGTAGGTCAGGAGGCATTAACAAAGAAATTAACGATCGCTCTCATCTGTGGTGGTCACTTGCTTGTCGAAGGTGCTCCGGGTCTCGCTAAGACTCGCGCGATAAAGGAACTGTCTCGGTGTATTGACGGTGATTTTCATCGCATTCAATTTACGCCAGATCTACTTCCCAGCGACGTTACAGGTACTGAGATCTATCGACCTGAAACAGGTAGTTTCCACTTTCAACACGGTCCCATCTTCCACAATCTCGTCCTCGCTGATGAAGTGAATCGGGCACCTGCCAAGGTGCAATCGGCACTCCTCGAAGCGATGGCTGAACGGCAAGTCACCGTGGGTCGCGAAACGTTCAACTTGCCAAGATTGTTTCTTGTTATGGCGACGCAGAACCCCATTGAGCAGGAAGGAACGTACCCGCTTCCAGAAGCGCAACTAGATCGCTTTCTCATGCACGTTCTGATCGACTATCCACCAGCGAATCAAGAACGAGCCATTTTGAACTTGGCGCGCGAGGAATTCGGTAATGTCGATCAGCCGTCTCCTATCGAACTTAGCGAAAACGAAATCCTTGGAATTCGTGACGAGTTGGGTCGACTACATATGGCTGAACCCGTAGAGAAATACATCATCGACCTAATCGCACACTCCAGGTCCGGGCTCGAAGGTGTCGAATACGCAGCGAGTCCAAGAGCAACCATCGCATTGGACCAATGTTCTCGCACCATCGCCTGGCTTGCTGGTCGTGACTACGTCGTACCCGAAGACGTGCTGGAGATCATTCATGACGTCCTCCGTCATCGACTGATTCTCTCCTTCGAGGCGGAAGCTCAAGGTACCACGACCGATGATGTCATCGATTCGATGGTCGAGCAGGTGCCGCTAACCTAGAGCGTTCAGATGTCGTCGCTAACCGGCGTATATGTCTCAGCCCCGGATTTAATCGGGTTGGCAACCGCGCCAACCGCGAAACGTCGTAAGCGTCGCGCGACGGGTGGTCACTCAGGAACTCTCGCGTCCCGTATGCGCGGTCGAGGCATTGACCTTGACGAAGTGCGTCTCTATCAAGCAGGTGACGATGTACGGAATATCGATTGGAAAGTCACGGCGCGAAAACAGAAACCACATACAAAGATCTTTCACGAAGAACGAGAACGACCGACTGTGATTGTGGTCGACCAGCGTCGATCCATGTTTTTTGGTAGTCAGATTCGATTGAAGAGCGTCGCCGCGGCTGAAATCGCGGCGCGGATTGCATGGCAAACCCTGAACGCGCGAGACCGCGTCGGTGGAGTAGTGATCGCGGCTAACGCCGTGGATATTCTGAAACCTATTCGTAGCAAACTAAACGTTGTTCGACTGCTTCACGCCATTTCTGACGCAAACAATGAACTTAGTGCCTCATCCCAGAGCGGTATGGATGAACCAACATGGCATAAGGTATTAATGAACCTTCGACGGGCTACGCCCGTTGGCCATCGCATCGTATTCATTTCAGATTTTGAAGGGATTGATGAAAACGATCTACGACAACTCCTTGTACTTCAGAATCACAACGAGCTCTCGCTCATACACGTCTACGACCCATTGGAACAGAACCTACCCCCAAGCGGTGCCTACGCGGTAACCGACGGCTTACGCAGGATTACATTTTCAAGCGGCAATACGCGAAACCAGCGGAACTACGCAGATCGTTTTGATGCACATCGAGCCCGCCTTGCCGACGCTTGCCGAGCTCGAGGTATCCGCTTTACCTCTCTCTCCACCACTGATGACGTAGCGCCGGTGGTCTTAGATGAATGAGCAAATCGCGCAAGCACTTGCGCAACTACGTGACATCCACGAACCCGCATCACCGCCGTTCTGGCCGCTTCCTCTTGGTTGGTGGTTCCTTGCGTTATGTGTGATCGCGATGATCGTGTGTTTGATCTGGTGGTGGCACCGTCGGAACGAGATTGACCGACCTTATCGCGAGATACGCGAGACCTCAAGTCAACTTCGCGACTTATACCATCAAGATCAACTCTCCGAATACGAGTTTATTTCAGCAGTCAATCGGATCTATAAACACCTTTTGATTGATGTCGAGTCGGTCCCAGGCGCCGTGCAAGCTGATGGTTTGCCGTGGCTAAACATGCTTGCCGATCGATTCGCCGATGACGCGTTCATCGCTAGTGCTGGAAAGTGCTTAGGTACGGTTCGATATCGACCTATGTCATTCTTCGATAAGCGACTTGATGAACTCATAGCTCGAACTCTTTGCGTGGTGCGCTCACCGTCTCGGAAGGCACTCACAGCATGATCGAACTGATCTGGCCATGGGCATTCGCGATTCTCGCGCTGCCTCTTCTAATCCGATTTCTGATACCGCCTCGCGCGGCAAATGAATCCGCGCTGAGTGTTCCACAAGTCGAAGCTTTCACGTTTGTACAACAAGAAATCGGCGGCGGTTCAAGTCAGCGCTCCGTCTTGCTATTCATCATTGTTTGCTTAGCCTGGTTGTCATTAGCGACGGCGCTTGCGAGACCGCAATGGACCGGTGAACCCACGGTACTACCTACTCTCAGCCGCGATCTAGTGCTTGCCATTGATATTTCCGGCAGCATGGGGCAAGCAGATATGACCGTCAATGGGCGACAATACACACGCCTCGCAGTCGTAAAGCACGCTGTACAAGATTTCGTCGAAAAACGCGACGGTGATCGAATCGGAATCGTGCTATTCGGCAGTCTCCCTTATGTCTACGTACCGTTAACCCCCGACGTCAGCACGGCGAGTCGAATGCTCGAGGATGCGCCTATCGGTATCGCTGGACGTTCGACTGCGATCGGCGATTCTTTAGGATTGGCCATTAAGCAAATCCTGAACCATCCAGCGGACCACCGAGTTGTGGTGCTAATGACCGATGGCGTCAACAATTTCGGTGAGCTCGATCCGTCGGACGCAACAGAACTTGCAATCGCGTCTGATGTCACGATTTACACCATCGGGGTCGTTCCTCCACCTGGTGGTCTAGGCTTTTTTTCGGCGTTTCAACGTCAATCCGACGCCGTCGACGAAGAGCTTCTGATGGAGATCGCTGAGAAGACAGGCGGAAAGTACTACAAAGCTGACGATTTGAATGCCTTACTCGCCATCTATGAGGAGATTGACGCACTCGAGCCAATCGAAAACGAAGGCAAGACCGTACGTCCTATGCGCGCGCTCTACCACTACCCGCTTGCACTTGCCCTAGCCTTGTTTGCACTGACTTGGCTGCTTTACACAAGACGCTATGTTTGAGACTTTTATGGAGTTTCACTTCATCCGGCCGTGGTGGTTGCTTCTATTACTAGTCGCGCCGCTATTGGTGTGGGCACAAATTCGCTTCGCATTTCGAGCAAATAACTGGCACAAGGTCATTTCAGATACGCTATTCGACGCCTTAATTGAGGCAAAATCCTCGAGTCGAGTGCGTATTGCGATGGCTCTCCCCCCACTCGCTGTAATCTGCGCTGCATTTGCCTTGGCGGGTCCTACGTACGAGCGGTTACCACAACCCGTCGAGACGAAGAAAGATCCGATCGTCATCGTACTTGACCTAACGTTGAGCATGGCATCGACCGATATTCAACCAAGTAGGATCGAACGAGCCAAGTTCAAGGTAACTGACATTCTCGCCCGTCGTGACGAGGGAATGTCGGCGCTTGTGGTATACGCTGGAGACGCATATGTGGTCACGCCGTTGACGAGCGACAAGAGCAATATCCTAAATTTGCTGCCTTCTCTCGATCCGGAGATGATGCCGGTGCGAGGAAGCAATGTTGCTGCCGCGATCGAACTGGCAAATGACCTATTCAATTCATTGGGACAAGAGCGCGGTCGAATCATCTTGTTAACCGACGGTATCACGAACTTCAGCGATTTACGAGATACTGCCGACAGTCGATATCCGATTTCGATCCTCGGCATTGGTTCCACGCAAGCAGTGGATTCAAGTAATCGGCAGGCCGCGCTTGATGAAGCGCTACTTCGTGACTTCGCCATGGTGTCCGGTGGTCGATATAGGACGATTACAACAACTGACAATGACATTGAGTTTCTTTTGTCGGAATCAATCGTCACCACGACCGAACTACTCGAGAATCAGACGTTTGATGTTTGGCATGATCTAGGTTATTACCTAGTCTTGCCACTTGCGCTACTACTCGCGTTCTCGATGCGTCGCGGCGGTCTCGTAGTGGTATTGCTCGTAGTCAGCGTTCACGCCGAAGCCGGTTGGCTCGAAGATCTGTGGGTGCCTAAGGATCGGCAAGCGTTAGAGGCTCACGATAACGGTAACTTCGACGTTGCAGCTGAACTCTTCAATAACCGACAGTGGCGCGGGGTGGCGAAATATCGAAATGGCGACTTCGCAGAAGCTGGCGAGTTGTTTTCAGACAATCCGTCTATTGAGTCCTCGTACAACCAAGGCAACGCACTAGCCTGGGAAGGACGTTTCAGCGATGCTCTGCAGGCATACGAAGCCGTTCTCCAACGGAATTCAGAACACGAAGACGCGAAACACAATAAAGCCGTTATCGAAGCGCTCCTTGAAGCCATGGAACAACAACAAGAAAATGGGGCTGACCAAAGTCAGGATCAGCAGCCACAGGAGTCAGAACAGCAAGGGAGCGAGCGTACAGATTCACAGACGCAAAGCCAAGACAATCAGGCAAGTGCCACCGAGGACTCGCAGTCACAGGACGAAGGCGGTCAAGAACACGAACTCGCGCAGGCTAACGAAGATGAACCTCGTCAAGGTCAAGAACAAGAGACCGAGCACGCAGAAGCCGCTGAAGAACAAGCTCAAGAACAAAGTGAGTCCGACGATCAATCGAACGGTCTATCTCCCGCGGACATAGCAGAGTCAAGCGAGGAACGGGAGTTGCGCGAAATCCATGAACGGTGGCTACGTCGAATCCCCGATGATCCAAGCGGCTTACTGCGTCGCAAATTCGAAGCCGAATCGAACGCGCGCATCGAACGCGGCGAACTGAGTCAAGAGGACGTCGGACCGGCATGGTGAGGTCTACAAAGAGATTTGCGCTTTTTAAGGTTTACGCGGGTGTCACCATACTCGTACTACTCTGCGCAGCGAACGCACACGGACAGGTAACTGCCACACTTAGTGCAGATGTCGTGTCGGAGTTTGAGTCAGTCACACTCACCGTAACCGATCGAAATCGTAACACTATCGATCCAGACTTCAGCGCGCTAGAAAGAGATTTCGAGATATCACAAGTCTCGACTGAATCGAGCATTCAAATCGTCAATGGTCGAATGGATAGTGCGAAGAACTGGCGACTTGAGCTTATGCCAAAACGTACTGGAACGATCGATATTCCACCAATCGTCGTGGGTTCATCTCGAACCAATGCTCTGCGATTACGCGTCAATCCTATCTCCGCCAGCGAAAGAGACTACATCTCCAAGACCGCGTCTTTCGAGACGATTGTTTCTCACGACAAGCAATACCCTCAAGCTGCCATCTACGTGACTCGTCGCATGCTCTACACGTCTGAAGCTCGCATTCCATCGATGCCACAAGACAAGCAGTTAGAAATCGCCGATTCAACCGTATTGCCGATTGGAAGTCGAGAGACATTGCGTGAAACTCGCGATGGCGTTGAGTATTACGTGATGCAGTGGCGCTACGTCGTATTCGCCGAAAAGAGCGGTACGCTGAAGGTACCAGGCGAAAGCGCTCGCGTGGCAATCTACGGCAATCAATTCCGTCCCCAGATTCGGTCGATCTTCGCAGAAGAGAAGCTCATCACCATTCTTCCGATTCCAAGCGAATTCCCACAGGACAAACCTTGGTTTCCTGCGTCAAAAATCGAACTTACTCAGTCGTTTGAACCGGCAGACACGAAGACGCTAAACCTAGGAGATGCCTTAACCCTTTCAATAGCGGTACGCGCTCGTGATAGCTACCAATCCGCGTTGCTTCCCTTGGAACTTGATTCAATCGAGGGCCTTCGCGTCTACCCGGAACAAGCGGAGGTCGACTCGATCCTAGACGGTGATCGAGTTTGGGGGACGCAAACGCGCTCTTTCAACCTAGTACCCGTTGAACCCGGCTTAGTCTCATTGCCTGAATTTCAATTAACGTGGTGGGATACGGAAGCCAAGGAACTCAAGGTCGCCACGTTACCAGCCGCATCGTTCAATGTGCCGGACCCTACGGCGAACTCGAATGTAATCCGCTCGCGGTCAGACAATGACGCGAATTTAGCTCAACAACCCGATGAGTTGCCGCCAAGTGCAGGGGGTACGAATCTGTGGTTCTATCTCATGTCCATCGTTGCCATCGTTGGATGGACGCTTGCACTCGCATTGATTTACCTTAAGAATAGAAAGCGTATTCCTCGCTTCAGACTTCAGCGACAGTCGTCTGGCGTCGACTATGGACCGATTCGAAATGCTTTTAACCACGGTGATGCGAGCACTCTACGGCATGCGATATTGCACACGGTCGCACAGCATTTCAATTCAGATTTAGTAACTGCGAGGAACTTACTTCTCACATCCCCGGAAGGACGCGGAATACTGACTAAATTAGACAAGTTGGTCTACGGTGGTGCGCTGGACCAGATTGAGTTCGACTTTAACTCTATTCATCAAGTCATTGATTCTATTGTGGAAAATTATGAATCAGGTCCTCAACAATTTGATCTTCATGCAGTTTTAAGCTAATTCGCGCTCTACGTTCCGGGGATCGTCCTTTTTATAATCAGTCGTTCATTGCGACTCCTTAAAAGATGAAAGCAGCCAACCACCAAGTCATTGGACAAACCTACGATTGGCTCCGATCTGGAGGTAAATGCTGGTTGTCAACCGTCGTAGCGACCTACGGCTCATCGCCCCGGCCAGAAGGTTCAATGATGGTCTGCAGTGAAGACGGTCACATCGTAGGATCGTTGTCTGGTGGCTGCGTTGAAGAAGATCTGGTCGAAAAACTCAAAGACGGAATCCTCGCCGAGTCGCATCCACAGTTCTTTCGGTATGGGGAGTCCGACGAGGAGGCTGAACAGCTTGGCCTCCCCTGCGGCGGCCACCTCGACATCGTCATCGAACCGCTTCAGAGCGATAAACAGGCCATTCAAGACTTCGAGTTGCTCACTTCTAGATTGCAGCAAAGGAAGTTGATCCAACGTGTTTTAAACGTCGAGACTTCACAACGTCGCATTCAGGAAACAGACACCTTCGTGCCTTTTTCGTACGACTACGATTCGCGTGTTCTGCGCCAAGTACATGGACCTAGTCACCAACTTTTCGTCATTGGTGCTAGCATGGTCACGCAGTATGTCGCGGAACTTGCGATCATGCTCGAATATCAAGTCACCGTCTGCGATCCTCGCCAAGAAATGCTCGATGAGCTTGACGTTACGGGTATCGAAAAGATCTGTGACTTCCCGGATGATGTGATTCGAGAGCGAGCGAACGATGCACAAACGGCCATCATCGCACTCACTCATGACCCCCGGATAGACGATATGGGTCTCATCGAGGCATTCGAGACGGATGCTTACTACATCGGGGCGATGGGATCTTCGCGGACTTCCGAGAAACGACGCGAACGCCTGCTCGCACTCGACGTGAGTGAGCCGGCTTTAGCGCGGCTGCATGCGCCCATCGGCGTTCAGATCGGCAGCAAGACTCCACCCGAGATCGCAGTTTCAATTCTTGCTGAAGTGATCGCTGAGCGAGCAAAACTAGCTAAGAACGCGTCCGATTCACACGCCGAGCAAGCTCTCGCCGCCGCAATTTAGCGCTAGCAAACCATGACGCTGGACGGCGCGGCACTGATACTCGCTGCCGGTAGTTCAGAGAGGTTCGGCGCAGACAAGCGACTTGCGGAAATCGACGGTCAACCGATGATCGTCAAGGCATTAAAACCCTATCTGGCCAATATTCAAAGTGTGTGTGTTGTCGTCAGACCCCATGATCCAGTGCGAGCGGTACTACCACCTCAAGTGGACGTCATAGAAGCGCCAGACGCACACCTTGGAATGGGTCACAGCTTGGCTGCTGCCGCGACTCAATTAGCGCAAATGAGCTGGTTTCTTGTAGGTTTAGCCGATATGCCTTGGATTCGCGCTGATACAGTAGACGCAATAGCGACTTGTATTCAGTCACAAACGGATGCGATCGTTCGGCCCTCCTTCCGACGGCAAGCAGGACACCCGGTGGGTTTTACGGCAAATTACCTGGACGAACTGAAGTCATTGAGCGGCGATGCAGGGGCGAAGGAAGTTCTTCAACGCCACAGAGATAAATTGATAGTTCTCGAACTAGCTGACGAGGGAATTGTGCGAGACGTGGATACGCCGCAGCAACTTCACACCTAATCGACTCGTAAGCCTAGCCTCGAACCCCAATCTAACTTGCTTCGGCAAGCCTCGTAAAAGCTATGCGTCGATAGATGGATCAACCGTAACACGTGTTCGTGCTTACTGATTTCGACAACATCGTCAGGCGCTAATTCAAAATCGACTTGCGAATCTGAGCTGGTTCGTGCTCCACGTGTTTCGTGTCCGACCTCTATGCGTAACTTGAAGTTGCCTGGTACTACGATCGGTCGTGACGTGAGCGTATGTGGATACATCGGAATGATCGCGATCGCGTCCAAGCGGGGATGCATGATCGGGCCACCCGCTGACAACGAATATGCCGTAGACCCGGTTGGACTCGAAACTAATAGTCCGTCCGACCGTTGCTCGTACACAAATTCATCATCAATCGACAATCGAAATTCCATCATTCTCGAGAGCGAGCCCGAGCTTACGACGACATCATTGAGTGCTGAAGACTCGTGCGCGATGTCGCTCCCGCGATGTACTGTCTGCTGTATCAAGAAGTGCTCTTCAAAGCGGTAGTCCCCATTGAGAACGCGATGTAGCTGTTTCTCGATTTCGTCGGGCGATATATCGGCGAGAAATCCCAAGCTTCCACGATTTACGCCTACTACCGGAATCTGAGAAGGAGCGAAGTCACGTGCGACACCCAGGATGCTGCCATCACCACCAACGACAACGATCAGATCACACGATCGAATTTCTTCTCGTGAAACGGCATGAATGTCGTAGTCACGTAGCATCGAGGCGGATTCAGCTTCGACGAGAACTTCGCACTTTTGACGTCTAAGTGCGGCATGAACAGCCTCTAACGAGTCATTAATGAGCGGATTACCCTGTCGACCGATGATGCCGACTCGAGAAAACGTTGAAGTAGTCAAACTAAGAAGCTAAGGAATGTACTAATTTCACGCGTCGGCGCATGCCAGAGTGCAAAATTTGCAGACATTCTTTCATGACACTTCGCGTGAACGTTCAGGACACTAGAGAAGACATTTGGCGTCGCATGCGTCGCGAAGCAGAAGCCAAAGTCGTGGAGGAACCCATTTTAGGTAGTTATTTTCACGCGACGGTTCTAAATCACGACAGCTTCGGCAAGGCTCTTAGCTTCAGATTGGCAAGCAAACTGGACAATCCGATGCTGCCAACCATGTTGATTCGAGATGTGATCGACGAAGCGTGTACTAGCGACGAGTCCATTCTTGAGTCCGCATGCTCAGACATGCTGGCGACCTTTGATCGCGACCCAGCATGTTCTGACCTGACAACGCCGTTCCTGTTCTTCAAAGGATTTCACGCGCTACAAGCGTATCGAATAAGCCACTGGTTGTGGCAGCACAATCGCACCACACTCGCTCAGTTTTTTCAAGGGCAAATCAGTATTGGTTTAGGCGTGGATATTCACCCCGCTGCTGATATCGGACGCGGCATCATGCTGGATCATGCGACTGGCATTGTCGTTGGCGAAACGGCTGTCATCGAGAACGACGTATCCATGCTTCATTCGGTGACGCTTGGTGGTACGGGTAAGGACTCAGGAGATCGACACCCCAAGATTCACAGCGGCGTTCTATTAGGTGCAGGTTGTAAAGTCATTGGCAACATCACTGTAGGCGAAGGCTCAAAAGTTGGTGCTGGGAGTGTGGTCCTGGAGGATGTACCACCACACGTCACGGTTGCTGGTATACCCGCGAAAGTTGTTGGTAGACCTAGTGCGAACGATCCCGCTTTAATAATGGACCAACAGCTCGACTTGGTAAAACCAGAAAATGCCTGAAAGCGAGCCTAAATGTCCGAATTGCGGCGTCGAGGGCATTGAGCGATTTGCCAGCAAGCGAAGCAAACAGTCGAGCCAATCAAAAGAACCCTGGTTCTTTGTTGTTTACTGTGATGCCTGTGGACACGTCCACTCGATCATGCCGAAGCATGTGTTTGCGGAAACTCGCACACGAGTCGTGGTGCGGGAGACGTCAGACGATTAGGTGATTTGTGCTAAAACTCGAGTGAGCTGATCGTTCAGATGACTCCAATCATCAGCAACAAAGAGCTGTGGTTGCATTCTCGAAATCTCGTAGTCAAATTCCAGGCACTCTAACGACAGGCGTCGCTGTGGTGTTTCGTCCGTAGCCAACGCTTCAGTAGATGACGAGAGCAATCCAGCACCAAATAGCTTCGCATGCTCACCCACCAATCCATACTCCACCGTCCACCAGTGGAACCTTGACAACAAGCAGGCAGGCGTAACTGCATCCTTCTGTCGTCGACGTAGGTCTTCGAGCTCGCTTCGAAGCGAGTTTAACGTTGAGATCTCTTTTCGATGCAGTCCAGCATACTCGGCGTACCGTTTCTGAGCGAGGTAGACCTGTTCATCCAAGTCCGAATATTTAAGGTTCTTCCCTATCTCGCCAAATCGCTGCAGAAAACGCCGGTAATCACTATCGACAAGCATCGGCAGGTGCCCAGCCGCTTCGTGGATGATGTCAGGGATAGGGGTGTAACCCAATTGCGAATGCGCGCGTACGAAACGCGTGATCGGCAGAATGCGTTCCGCTTGCAGCGCCATGAAGGTCGGTGGCGGAATGAAGCTATCTACCATCACTGTCTGCCAGCCAAAGCGCTCCAGCGCTTGATTGATCTCTGACAGTTTCGGAAGACGCAGCATACTCAGCCCACACTCACGAAGAGCTTTAACGTATGGAACCGCACACCTTGATTCAAGCACGTTCGCAAGCGCACGCATCGCACAACGCCAAGATTCATGATCGGCGTCTACGTAACGATCATATCTTTGACTAACGCTGAACTGCGCAACCGGCGCGAGTTGTGTTTCACGTGCAAGTATCATGGGCGAATTTTATATACATGAAGCAGTTAAATAGTATTAATATAGACATTTATACAAGCTTATTTAGAATTTATTACTAAGAAACTCACTATATTAGTAATATATTGCCTACTCGGTAAATCGCCAAAATAGTCTGCTTCATATGGGTCGAATCGAACTATTCGCTCTGCACCCCCAACGGTTCGTTCTAGCTAAAGTCAGAAACACAGTTCCACACCTTCTCGAATGCGATCAGGTTGCGCCAAATCTCAACTTGAGTAAGCGGTATGACTTAGGTTGTCATCCGCGATCTTAGTCAACTACTACCCAAGTTCGTATATGCTTCGCAGAGGTTCTATCAGATCAAAATCATGTCTCGACAATTACTTCGCACATTCGCGTTTTTCATCGCCTCATTCGTCACAACAGCGCTCGTTGCTAACGATCCAGCGACCGTTGTTACTCACACGCTTACCGTGCAAGAGAAGCTGGAACTGCTTGAAACCATCGAGATCACCAGTAAGAAGGAACTCCTGGCGATTCCGGATGACGAGAAAGATGAGGACGTCGAGTCGATCCTGGATGAGATCTTTCAGTTAGAGTCCGATTCGACTTCCAGCGAGTAGCACTGACCCATTTCCACAAAGAGCGAGCTACCGGCACGAAGACTCGTTTCACTCTGAAACGTCCAACTTCCGATCGCAGCTCGACTGAATCGCTGCGACTTGGGATTTAACATCAGAATATCTGACGGCGGCGTGTTTACGCAGCTAAATCCTGGTTCGCGATTCGCGCCCAGTACGTTTTTACATGAGAACTCGAAAAGTTCATTAGTTTCTTCCATTTGCATCGTGAGAAAGAGATTTACATCATCCGCATCATCAAGCAAGCTAGCGAGCGTCTTGTTCTCCCGCAATGTAAATGGGGTGGATTTGAATTTGGCTGGACTGAACGCTTCAACGGAATCCGATTCGGCGTCGGGTTCATCGTGAAAACCTATCGTCTCAAGTGGAACGCATCGAGTCGGTAACCATGAATACCCTTCGCTGTCGGTTGAATCTTGAGCTAAGGCGCATGTCGCAAAAATCGCGCAACACCACCATACGCTCGGTGTTATTCGTATGTTGTGTCGCATTGCTATCCCCCTTAGGCGCAAAACCCATCATGCCGGAGTGGTGTGAACTGCGCACGGCGGAGTTCGAAATGTACTCCGCGATGCCTAAGCGTCAGATGGTATCACTTGCAAGTTCTCTACAAGCGTTACATTCGATTGCCGTCGATCTGGTCCCCGGCGAATTCCCAAAACGATCCCGCCTAAAAATCATCGCATTCGAAGACATTAACTCGTTCGTCGCGGAGTTCCAATCCGACGCATTCATCGGTTTTATGCAGCCTTCGATGCGTCAGCACGTTCTTGCGTTTGGCTTAGCGGTGCATACAACCCACCCTAATCAAGTCGCCTATCACGAATACACCCATTACATTTCACGTAGTCGATACGACTATTTCATCCCGATGTGGTATGAAGAAGGGTTCGCCCAGTACCTAGGGACGTTTGAAGTCGCCAGCGACCGAGTGACGATCGGTGAGGTTTCACACAGACGCATGATCAGGGCCATTCGACGCAATGAGCCGAAATGGCGCACCATACTCGACGGCGTTCCTAGATTGGACTGGCACGAGCATGACTACGCAGCCCATTACGAGTTTGCCCACGCCGTGACGCACTTCCTTCACCACGGTGTCGATGAAACCGGCAATCCGATGCGTGAGAAGGTCAATGCGATCTTACTTGACATCAGCAATGGTGCACGAGCAAGCGAGTTGCTGCCAAGGTCGGCAGGAGTTGAGCCAGAACAGTTCATGCGAAAGCTCATCGACCACTTCCGCAAGACACGTCCATTGAGCTATCGGATTGACATTGACACAAATGCGCTCTCAACGATAAGCGAACCGAGTTGTATGAGCGAATTGGACGCCAGAATTCTGCTTGCGAGCATACTGGTACGCAACAATCCGGAACGTGCACTTTCTCATATCGACCGCGGGATGAAGATCGATGCCGACCATCCTATGTTTCAGGTGCTGTGGTCGTACTTGCCTGCTTACGATTCCAAGACACCTTATGAACGCACGTTGCGAGCACTTGAACTTGATCCTACCAACGTAGACGCTCATGTACGTATGGGAGACCTACTAAGTTACAACTGTTTAGATGTCTTTACCGAAGAATGTAACAATCTCCGCCGCATCGCAACTCAGCACTACAGGCATGCACTAAATGGGGATCCATTACGTGTAGATGCCGCATTTGGACTCGGCGTTTCGCTGCTGCGATCCGCGCGCGCTGGCGATGGACTTAATTACCTAAAAGTCGCATACGAGCGCCTACCGTGGAACGCTCGGATAAACCTGTTTCTAGGCGATGCATACAAGCAAATTGGGAATAACAACCGCGCGTCCTTCCATTTGAATCGCGCGATCATGTGGGAAATCGAAGAAGCCGTGAGGCAACAAGCAATTGAAATGATGAACTAAGCATCACTTCGTTTAGGTATTGGAATTAGCGCAACGTTATTCGACTGTTGACGATCCCTTCATCAACCTTCTCAAGTCGGACATCGACAAGCGTCATGTCGTGGTCGGTTTCAAGCGCAATCAACCACCTAATCACTGCAGCATATTCCTGAGTAGCAAGTTCGACGTTTATTCGGTTCTCAGCAGGCTGCACCCGCTTAATCGTTAAGTTATGCAGTTCTGCACTACTGGAGATCACGGTCAACTTACTCTCGCCTCGAGTAGGTTCGAGATCGCCTCCACGCTGTCTGGCTTCCGTCTGATTCGCGATCATCCAGCTCAATCCATTCGCAGCAGCAACTTGAGCGCGTAGTTGCTCACTACGATAATCCATCGCCGGATTGAGAACCGCGTAATAGAGGAATACTCCAGCTAGAAGATAGGCGCTCACGCCTATCAACACTCGCTCGCGCGAACTCGCGGCCGCAAAGCGTCTCTGAAGCGGCGCGATTGACGGAAACCACGTGAGTAGACGGCTCATGTCGCAGCGAGCGTGATTCGCGCCCAAACCCGGTTCTGTTGCTGTTCAGCCACATTGACCTCCACACTCAAACCCATTTCCTCGATTCGAGTGCGAATCGCTTCGAACTCCTGATAACTATCCGCGTAGAACGTAATCGACATCTTGCTCTGAACTTCGTTGAAATCAAGATTCTTGATTTCAACGCCTGACGTCGCTCCGACGACGCCTTCTAGTAAACTCAACCACGCACTCTGTTCGTCAATGCGTGCCCCCATTCGCTCCTGCATGCGAAACACTGGATTACCAGCCACATCGCGCGTGCCGTATACGGACTCATAGATATCAAGTGCGTCTTCACGCAGTCTCTCGGTCTGGACGTCCGCCCAAAAACCTTGTACTAGAAAGATCGCCGAGACGATGATCACACTCGCTGCTGCTACCAGCGCGGTCTTGTTGAGGACCTGTTTGATAGTCGCGCCGCTTTCCACGATCGCGTATGTGCCTTGTTGTAAACTCGGAAGATCTTGCGGTTCGTTCACCCCTAGAAGCAACGATTCAAAGGAGATCAATCGAATCTCCACATCCTCCGCATTCAAGTGGCTAACTGACTGACGAGTTACGGATTCGATAGCGTCGCTTCCAACACATGTGAGACGAACATGCTCTTGTTCATCCGTAAGTGCTGCGGATAGCGTTGTGGCGAGCGTTTCGGCGGCAACCACTGCAAGTTGATCAGCGGTGCGAACCGTGATAGAGGTACCCGACTCAATCAGATGAATGTCAGTCGTTGAATCTGCCAACATCCCCGGCGTCGTGATTACGTTTGCTCGAATACCCGCCGCGTCGATTGTCGCCAAAAATGAATCAAAACGAGCGCGACTTATGACCATGCATGGCACGGCTTCGCCACGCTTGAATTCACCTAGCGCAATGTGGACATCGTCGATATCTTCCGTCAAGTGCGGTTCGACCGCAAACGGTGCCGCTTGACGGACGCGAGCTTGACTGCGTCCAGGCACGTCGACATGCACATACAGAATCTCACGATCCGGTATGAGCACGACGGTATCGAGCTTACTTTGCGCCTTACCAGGTTCTAAATTGGCAATTTCACCAAGGGGATCGGAACCCGCAGCCGTAATGGACGAATCGTCACACAACCACCAACGCGCCGGCAATACCGAGTCGATATCGATGAGCTCTATATACAGCGTAGCCATTGCTCAGAACTCGTTCTAAGTCGACCAAACGTGCCGCGTCGCGAAGTCGCGAGCGTAGACCCGACACTCACCCGATCTCGGGTCGCGATATATCTGGCTTGTCATGTCCATACGCAAATCCGCACCTTCTAACGTTGCGCGCACCTCAAAGAAATCGCTCCTGACGCTTAGGTGATCGCTCACGGGCGAAAAGTCATTGTTCAGGTCGATGAATGCTTCGACCGAGCCGAAGTTTCGAACGCCGGCACGAGACGACATCTTCGAGCTGGCAGGAGGTAGCAGTGAATTCAGCACTTCCGGATGCGCGGTATTTACGTTGACCTTCAACGTGCTTGTCGGCAACACCGTTACAAGGTGTGTCAATTCTGTATAGACATCGGATGCAATGGGGGCCAATATCTGAAGTTCGCTCAAATGACCTGCTAGTCGATTGGGGGGGCGGAATGGTGTCGCATTACTCAGCCAATCCAACTCTTCCCGTCCTTGGTAGCCTTCGACAAAGAAGCGTTGCTCGTCAGCATCAATCCAATCTCGCCAGACAGGCGTAAGTTCCACACTGAGCCCGATACGATTCAGAATGTAGCTGAACGCAGAAGTGGACACCTCGCTACTCTCTGAGACGAGAGAATTCAAGTTCAACCGGCCACTTAGGTCAACGATCTGTACGCGCACTGAGCCAGACACTGTGTTAATCGGCAATAGCGCCTGTGCCCAAGGTTCAACCATGTCGTCGCGGATTCGACCATCCTCATCGATCCAATCTTGGTACAAAAGCTCTTGTGCCAGCGCTTCACTAGCCATCAATGAATGCCGCGCCTGGTTCGCCGTCAATCCGACACGCGTCTGCGCAGTAACCATAGTCTGGTGCGAATAGAGTTGGAATGCCAGCGCACTAAACAAGACGACAACCATCAAAATGCTAATCAGTGCAACACCACGATGTGTCCGCATCATGATTCAATCGCCTCACTCGCGCTTGAACTTCGCAAATTTTCAGGCACTAACCAAAGATGCGAGATTGTTCCCAGTTCGGCCAATTCCAACGTTATGCGAATACCGACCAACGAACTGTAGGTTTCAGTCGAATCGGTATACGAACTCGGCGGCCAGAAATAGTGTTCCCGCCCCGTGCGGTCGATCAATTCGAATTCGACCGAGTAGACGTTTTGCAGGAGTAACTGATCGATCGGCTCCGAGTCTTGTGCACGATCAAGCACGTCCCAATACCGACGAAAAAGCTGGTTCTCATGCAGGAAATACGCGACGCGTTGTTGTTCAGAACGCTGATGGCCGAGAATATTCCGCCACCCGTTACGAGTAAATTCAATCTGACCTGACGTATCGACGAGCACACCAGGTTGATAGTCCCCGTGTTCGTCGCGTACTTCACGGTGGTTGACCTGCACCACATCTTGCTCGAGGATGTTCATCGCACGATGCCACTCACCAAGTACTGCGCTTCGATGTATGACTTTCTCCGTAGTTCGAACCGATTGCGCAAGCAGCTGCACGGCAACCACACCAACTATGCCGAAGATGAATACTGTCACGATCATTTCGAGGAGCGTGAAGCCACGAAGTCTCATTTCGGTTCGCGAACCCATGCCGTGAGCGTACGAATGGGACCGATCCGATCTCGATCGATAATCCGGTAGACCTCCCAACGTATGTGGCGAACTCCAACGAAGTCTGAAGGCAATACGTTCGCTGTTACTTCGAGTTCGTAACCTGCAACACTCATCTGTTGAGGGCTAAGTGATGCGTTCGCCATCGCGTGGAGTGCGCTTGTATCCATCTCTTGCGCGAGGCGATAGTAGGCAATCTGATTCGCAAGAACCCATTGCGCTACTGTCTGCTCCTCGAGACGCGCCTGCGCCTGCAATGCTTCAGAGTTACTGAAGAACACAGCCGCTGACGCTACCGCGAGGATGGCGATTGCCACCATCATCTCGAGCAAGGTGAAGCCGCTCGAGCGACCGTGACGCCTAACTCTCATCAGCTTTGGTAACGGGTCGGTAGGGCTCGTCAGACACCACGGCTCGTTGTATGCCATCACTAATCACGTAGCGTTCATTTTGAGTGATTAGATGTGTCAAAGTCATTTCGAACGGACTGATCTCACCGCTCGGGTAGATTGCGACATCTGGCACGAACTTTTGTGATGCGAAGGATCGTGTGCTTTGCGACTTACCAAGCAATCTGCTTCGAATGGCGTAGTCGGTACCTACGGACTTAAATTGAAACGGTGATTCCGCGACGACGTGCCATTCGCCATCATCGAGAACGCGCATAAATTCATACGAGTCTGAACGCAATCTCACGCCCCAGATCTCGTTGGTGAGTGTCGATTGCTGACGCGCTAGTTCTACCGTGAACATGAATCTTTCCGCATGAGTTTGAAGCGTACGGGTTTCCGTCGCGCCGGTATAGCTAAGCACAACGGCGCCAGCGAGCACTCCAATGATGATTAGTACCGTGAGAAGCTCAAGTAACGAAAAGCCTGCTCGCCGAATGACGTTATTTCGCCGCCTTCGTCGCATAACGGTCGAGCTAACCAGCTCGGCGCTTACAGTTCAGAGAACTTGATATCCGCCGAGACACCGTCGCCACCTTCTTCACCATCAGCGCCAAGAGACACAATCTCGAACACGAAGCCATCGTTCGTGTAGACGTAGGTGTTTCCCCAAGGGTCGGTTGGCAACTTTCGCATGTAAGGTTCAGGTCCCCAGTTGCGTGCTTCCGGTGTACCGCTGGGTTGTGCAACTAATGCTTCTAGTCCTTGGTTAGTCGACGGGTAGAAACTGTTGTCCAGACGATACGTGTCAAGGGCTGCAGCTAACGTACGGATGTCGGCTTTCGTCGCGGTGATTCGTGCCTTATCCGCTTGAGGCAATACGTTCTGAACCACGATTACCGCTAACACCCCAATGATGATCACAACGACCATGATCTCGAGAAGCGTGAATCCTCGTTCACGCGCTCGTCGGATTGTTTGCATATTCACGTTAAAGCACCAAGGCGTTCATATTGAGAATCGGCAGCAGCATGGCCAGCATGATCAATAGCACCACGCCCGCCATGACGAGCAACATCATCGGGCGGAAGAGTTGTACGAGAGTTTCGACTCGTCGTTCAAGTTCACGCTGTTGGAAGTCTGCAGCCTTCGCCATGAGTTCATCTAACGTCCCACTCGATTCGCCGCTCGCAATCATGTGCAGAAAGATAGGCGGGAAGTTTCCTGTCGCTTCAAGTGCGTTTCGAAGCGATGAGCCTTCACTTACTTTAGCAACTGCTTCGCTCAGTCTCGTGTTAATCCAAACATTCGAAACGACCTCCGACGCGATCCGCATTGCTTCAACGAGCGGTACGCCACTTTTACCCAGGATCGCGAGCGTACTCGCATAGCGAGACGCGCTCGTCGACCTCACCAGCCACCTAAGCACGGGCACACCAAGCTTAAAGCGATCCCACGCCAGTCGAAATGCGACTTGACGTAGTGCGAGATTGAAAACGAAGAACGCCGCCGCGATACCCATTACGATCATCCATCCATAGGCGCGGAGCACGTCACTCGTCGCGATTAACGCACTGGTGATCGCCGGTAGCGTCGCCCCTGACGTGTCGAAAACTTCTACGATGTCGGGGATGACATAGGTCATCACTAACACCACAATCGCTACGGCACATACGAGCAATATCACAGGGTAGTACAGCGCCATCTCAACATTGCGTCGCGTTTCGTAGGAACGCTCGAGATAGTCGGCGAGGTTTTCGAGTACGGTGTCGAGAAATCCAGACTGCTCACCAGCCGCGACCGTCGCACGAAACATCGATGAGAAAGTCTGAGGAAATTCTCCAAGTGCGGCACTGAGTGACTGTCCTTGCATCACGTTGCCGCGGACCGTCATGAGCACCGAGGTCGCTTTCCGACTGCTCGATTGTTGTGCGACCGCCTGGATGGCTTCTTCGATCGCCAAACCCGCGCCAACCATCGTAGCCACCTGGCGGGTAATCAGCGCAAGCTCCATGGGCGGAATTCGACGCCACCACTGAAGCCAATTACTGCTTTGGACGTTTGCGCGCGTAACCGTGACTTCAACGGGAGTCAAACCGCGTTCACGGAGTAGCTGGCGTACATGGCGACTACTGTCGCCTTCAAGGATGCCTTTCTTCGCACTACCGTGGTCGTTGAGCGCGACGTATTCAAATGCTGTCAAGATCAGTCGTCCAGCGTGACGCGGAGTACTTCCTGAACTGTGGTGATGCCGCTCAACACTTTACGACGACCATCCTCACGAATGCTGCCAGAATTACTCACCACGGCTTGCTTCAGCAGCTGTTCCGAAGAGTGCTCGTGGATGGTCTCGCGCAGTTCGTTATCTACCTTAATTAGCTCATAGATTCCAGTTCGCCCATGGAATCCGGTGCCATGACACGCTTCGCAGCCAACGGCATGGTAGATGTGGTGACTCTGATCAATCGCGAGGAAGTTCGCTTCAGAGGCATCCGGCTCGCCCAGCTCACGACACGCGGGGCAAAGAACACGTACTAGACGTTGTGCCAGCACGCCAATCAGGCTCGAGGATAGCAGATATGACTGCAAACCCATGTCGATAAGGCGCGTGACCGCACCTATCGCCGTGTTCGTGTGTAACGTCGAAAGCACCAAGTGACCCGTCAAACTCGCTCTGATAGCAATTTCAGCCGTCTCGAAATCGCGAATCTCACCTACCATCACGATATCCGGATCCTGTCGCAGCATTGCTCTTAAGCCAGCAGCGAAGGTCATCCCAGTTTTCGTGTTCACTTGGGTTTGACCAATCCCATGGAGGTTGTACTCAATCGGGTCTTCGACAGTAAGCACGTTGAGCACGTCCGTATCCAATTCAGAAAGCGACGCGTACAGGGTCGTCGTCTTACCACTGCCTGTAGGCCCGGTTACAAGAAATATCCCATGCGGCGCACGCATCAGTTCGCGTACACCCGTCAACGTCATTTCATCCATACCGAGTGCGGGCAACGTGAGCCGGTCAGATTGCTTATCGAGGAGTCGTAGTACGACACGTTCGCCGCTGCCGGTCGGCATGACCGAGACGCGAACATCGAGTTCACGCCCGCCTATCCTGACGGTAGTTCGGCCGTCTTGTGGTACGCGTCTCTCAGCAATGTCGAGTTTCGACATGACTTTGATTCGCGACACGATGAGCGGCGCGAGCGCACGCTTTGGCGTCCCTACTTCACGAAGTACGCCATCAATTCGAAATCGCACACGAACGCTCGTTTCAAACGTTTCAATGTGGATATCCGACGCATTCTCGCGTAGCGCTTCGGCAATTAACGCATTGATGAGGCGAATGACAGGCGCATCGCCTTCTTGCTCTAGAAGATCGCTTTCATCCGGCAGGGATTCAGCAAGCGTTGCCAGATCGATCTCTTCACCTAAATCCTCCACGATCTGACGCGTGTCGGAATTCAGATCGGCGTATGTCGTCGAAAGAAGCACGTCGAATTCGTCATCGCTTACTGCTTGAAATTGCGCCGTGGTTCGCAGGAAGCGCTGTACTTCAGCGACCACCGACAATTCGAGTGGCGGTTTATGAACGACAACAGGTGTACCGTTTTGATAATCAATCAATACACCAAAACGGCGTGCAAAACCGAATGGGAGAGGTCGCATCGTAGCGACCGACGTACCATTACTCGCTTGGCCGTCAGTATTCGCCGTATTCTGCGGGTATTCGTCGATGTCGCTCAAGCGCAGACGTTTCCATGGACTGGAGAACGAATCAATTTTAAGTTGGATTCCGACTTTTTCGCTACACGAATCCGTTTTCGTACAGTTCGCTCACGCGACCAATTCGCGCAATCAAGTGCAATTGCATCAATTCCATAACGACGCGAATCACTTGCATTTTTTGTATATCTATGACTAACTTACAGCTGCGTCAATTAACTCTTTGGCAGCCTGATCAAACTCATCCCTCGGATCAACTTTTTCTGCGTTCTTGAATGTATTGTTCGGACGGAAAATCCGTATGTCGATGTAAACCGCTCCACCATCTTCTCTGAATTTTGCGTTGACCTCTAGTCGGGTATAGTCAATCCTGAGCAGCCTTTGCGCTATCCTGAGAAACTTGCTCTTGGCCATTCGCTATTCTCCTCCAGCCACCACACAGCTGAACGAATGATAAGTCCAGAATGCAAACTAGGCATTCTGTTCACTTCGACAGCATACCCGCTCGCCAATTGAAAAGTCCAACGTACTCATCGCGGCATTGCTGCAAGGACTTACGATTGTCTCAACTCTTATAGGTATCGAATAACTACGCCAAATCCACACGACGATTACCCAATGCAAGACAATGATCCGTTCGAGAAATCACACGTATCACCACACTTAGTGTTATAGTTACAAATTAATCGAGTCGATATTTTGGTCTAGATTCCGGGTTGCGCACGTACAAGACCAAGTCGTTCACCCGATTCGCTAAACGCACTGAACTGGATGATGACGACTTACTTGACGTTGTCAGACGTGCCGATCAGGGATTGATTGATGCCGATCTTGGTGGAGGCGTGATAAAGCAGCGTGTGGCAAGGGTAGGCAGCGGACGAGCAAGCGGATTCAGAACCATAATTTTGTTCCGCAAAGGTGATTTAGCCTTCTTCGTCTACGGTTTCGCCAAAAGCGACCTTACAAACCTGCGACCTGACGAATTGAAGGCATTTCGAATGCTAGCGAATGAGTATCTCGAACTTGGAGAAGAGGGACTCAAAGCGCTGCAGTCTAATGGAACAATCATCGAGGTGAAGAACGATGGCTAAGCAATACAAGAGTGAGCCCCTGGCGGCGGTACACGAGGCAGCGATGGGGCTCGAAGAGGCGGGTCTGGTATCGAAACAGACGATGCGTGTTTTCGACGAAATGTGCCTAACGCCGGTTCAAGAGATGTCACCCGCGAACATTCGAGCACTCCGACTTCGTGAGAATGCGAGCCAAGCTGTGTTTGCTCGTTACCTAAACGTGACGCCAGGCTTGGTAAGTCAATGGGAGCGCGGCGAGAAGCGACCGCGAGGCGCTTCTTTGAAGTTACTGACGCTAGTGGAAAAAAACGGTTTAAGTGCGGTTGCGTGACACCGGCAATGACCATAGTTGCTTGAGTATGAGCGCCGACTGACGGATTTGCGTTGAGAGATACACTCAACGAATTTCAGAGCAATTGCATCTCTATGGAATCGTATGCACTAACTGAGAAATAATGATTCTTGAGTCTTACCGTAATCTCAAGCTTCGTCAGATACATAAATACGCCAAATTTGGATTCGAATGTCTACAAAGTTAGTAAAAAAGGAGAACGAGATTAAGATCGGATTTAAGGATGAGCTCCATAGTAAAACCTTAGTTGAATGTCATTTAACGTACCGGTCTCACCTGCCATCGCGTCGACGATCTTGATTTTCCAAGTACCGACCGGTGATTCGCCATAAAACGCATTTGAAGCAAACAAAAACGTCTTAACTTCGGATGGATCGCGTGGCAGCGCATCGTGAAAGATTGGGTTCACGATGCTTTCCATACCCGATGGTGAGATCAGCGTTACCCCCAGGTGACTTACGTCTTCGTGTGCAAATTCAAGCTGCACCTGGACCATTTCAATATTCGAGGCAGCAAACGCTTCTAATTCCGCTTCGAGTGACATCTCTGCGCTCCGAGGAGACTCGACCGCCATCTCAACGGTCGTTCCCGTCCCATCACCATCTGGAATTTCTAGATCTTCAGCGAGTTCCGTTGTGAGCCACTCTGTTTTTCTGAATTCACCCAACGAATTCGGTTCATACGTGGCCAAGAATTCCATCGCGCGATCCACATCCACGGCACCGAATCCGTAGTGATTGTGATATGCGTACCCAGCGTCGTTCAGCTGCCACTCATTGAGAATCGTGTAGGTCTCTTCACCTATCACAACACGGATTCTTCGTGTATCGACATACGATTCGCGGGCAGTGGACGCGAGTACATGCTTGACATCTCGCCACGTCAAATCCGGTTGCTCTTCGAGTAACAACGCAACGACGCCGGAGACAATCCCTGCGGCACCCGACGTCCCGTTGAACGTACTGATATAGTCTCCGCCTGAATGCTGGTTTTCCGGACGTAGTCCGTGCGATCCATACAAGTGATATCCTCGTTCTTCGCCGATTTGATCGGTTGTCAGAAGCGCGGGTTGATTCCGACCCCACCAACCTGCCGGTGCAGAAATCCAGATATTCGAGCCACTACTTGTGTACGGGGCCGGTCTGCCATCGGCATCAAGTGCGCCGACAGTCAACAGATACGGGATCCGGTGCTTGTAGTCTGAGGCTGTACTGGTGCAGCCAATTTCCCGATGAATCGGATGAAATATCGCGTCACAACCACGCCAGCCGTTGCCGGCAGACTTCACGTAGATCGCGCCTTTCCCGTCGCGTAACTCCGAAGTCCCGACTTCGAACAATCGATCCGTATCCTCGTCAGGTTCGCCCCAACTCGTGGAGCCATAACTCATATTGAAGATGTCGACGTCCGTCGAGTCCGGTTCGATTGAACTGCCCCCTAAGCTGGCGAATTCAGATGCATCGGTCCCATGGAGGAGAAAGTTGTACCCCCGCAATCTCACGTTTGGTGCAACGCCACGAATACCAATTCCGTTGTTCGCTGAGGCACCTACTAATCCTCCAACGCTTGTGCCGTGATCGCCATATATATTTGGATTAAAAGGATCGGAAACAACCGATCCGTACACGTAATCCGTATTACTCGCCACAGTTAGAAAGTTGTAGGACTCGTCTGCCTCTATGTTCTCGACCAGATCGGGGTGGCAAATCTCTAGCCCGGTATCAACGATGGCGACTTTGACGTCCTGTCCTACAACACCCTCTGCTATGGTGTCGTGCATGTGAAGGTCCTCGCCAAAACGTGCCCTGTTTCGAGAGAATGCGCGCTGGCCGTTGTTTTCGATATACCACTGTTGAGTAAAAAGCGGATCTGTACCGGTTATGAGACCAGATGTTTCATGATCGCACTGTGCTTGAACGTGCTTTTGCGCGTCAAGAACAAAGCCAAAACTGTCGTCGTTGTTGAACGTAAACGCTTCTCCGTCGTACGTCTCAAGATTGATTTCACCGTAGTAGGTGGTCGAAGGTCTTAATCCGTTTATTTGAATCTCAATCCACTCGCCCCAAAACGAATCAGAACGATTTTCCGTTTCGCGACCACTCAGTTCCGGCACGATCCGCGATGCGCTATGCACGACGTTTTCACCCGAAGGGTCATCAGCGAGTGTTAGCGTGACTCTTGTTTGCTCTGATGGTAGTGCGCCATGATTGCGTACGATCACTGCAACCCAAATCCGATCCTCTTCGATTCTCATGTAACTGAAGGTATAGATGTCGGAGAGTTTGCGCAATTCGCGGTAATTAGGTTCACCTTCCGCCGGCTCAAACTCATCGTCTAGGACTGTGATCTCCGCTTCTGCGGGTGATCCGACTTGACCGTTTCCTAGTAAAGAATCGATTTCGAGTTGTATCGTCTCGTCGCCTTCCCAGATCCAGTCTCGCAACGGCTCTAGCCGAACTAGCGCGACATCCTCTCCCTCCTCGAAAGTGACGTGCGTTGAAGCGATTTCATAGTCCACATTTCGGGTCGCGGTCCCACTCAAGTTAAGTCTTACGACGAGTCGGTCGGTTACAGGTTGATCTGTCACCAGCTTGACGTCGATCGCATAGCGTTCGTATTCAAGAACCGAAGATTCATCGACCTCAAACGCAACAGAAACGCGGTCGTCGTCGTGATGAGTCGGTACCTCCTGTGCGTGAATCTGTTCTAGTGGATCACCTAACGCCGCTATCAACACAATCGCGGAGAGATGCTGTGCAATCCGCGAGTCCAGCCAAAAAAATCGCGTCGAGGAATTCACGTCCTGATGCGCCTACATAGGTTCATCGTCGATTAATCCCGTAAGAATGCGTGCATCGATACCTTCATACTCACGCCTCAGCATGCGTAATACGTACACTGGGTCGACTTCAGCGTCTACCTTGACAATCGCGAAACCAAGCTTTTCAAATTCCTTGACATCGCTTACACCTTTCAGCTGTTCGATTCGTAGAGCACGTCGCTCTTCTGAAAGTTCGATTCGGATTTCTTGCCGCATGGGTTCAAAGCGTTGGCGTTTTGAGTCGAAAACAAAGCGTTTGAAAACAGCGTTCTGTGAGATGGATTGAGAAACACGAACATCCGCTGACTCAGCAAGTAAGACCTTACGGGTCGGCTCTTGCTGCACGGAAAAGGTCCACTTGCCTATTCGAGTCGTCACCGTACGCGAAGATTGTGCTACAGCAGCTAGATTCGGGAACGCAAAGATCTCCTCGGTGACTGCGACAAAGTGATCGATGTCGCGCTCGTCGTCATTCCCCGCCGCCGTAAAGCACAGCAAGCACACACATGCGGCTGAAAGTGATCGGCAGTGTAACTGCCATATTCCACGTTTCAATGAATCCCTCCGAGAATTTGCTTCGACCGAAGAATGAAATAGGCTCTATTTTTCAAGTTTAGTGATCGATAACTAAGTGTTCGACACGCGTTGACACGGAAATCTCCTTCAGCTTTCGATACCAATCGACATTCGCAGCGCAATTCTCTAAGAAAACAGCCGTTGTTGTACGAGACCACAGAGATTGAGACTGTTCTTACCCGAACATCGCCTCGGTAATCCTGTAGATCATGGAACAAGACGCCGCAGTCTTTTAAAATGCGCGTCGCGAGGAAGCATAGCTTCGCTCGACGCTTGTATCTCGGGTACGAATCTGAACTTTCACGGCGATCACATCCTTTCGGTGCAGCAGTTCGAACGCGCCGATGTTGAGGAAATCTTCCAAGTCGCCGATCGCATGCGGCCGATTGCAGGTCGTGAACGTATTACCCGCGCGCTTGAAGGCGCGATCCTTTCCAACATGTTCTTCGAACCTAGCACACGTACGCGTGTGTCATTTGGAAGTGCGTTTAACTTGCTTGGTGGCAACGTTCGCGAAACCACCGGGATTGAATCATCCTCCATCGTCAAAGGTGAGTCCATGCGCGATTTTGCGCGCGTGCTCTCTGGCTATAGCGATGTTATCGTGATCCGTCATCCGGAAATAGGTTCCGCTGACGAATTCGCGTCGGCATCTCAAGTTCCCGTTATAAACGGCGGAGATGGCGCTAATGAACACCCATCGCAAGCACTCTTGGATCTCTACACAATCCGCAAGGAACTCGAATCACAGAACAAGAGCGTTGACGATTTTCGCATCGCGCTCATTGGCGACCTGACAAATGGCCGAGCGGTTCATTCGCTATTGAAGTTGCTGACGCTTTTCAAAAAGGTGACGGTGCAGCTCGCCTCACCGAAAGGACTTGACACGCCGCCCGAACTCATCGAACTATTACGGGAATCCGGCGCGAGTGTGGCAGAGTCACATGACCTGCGCGAAGGTATTCAACACGTCGACATCCTATACGTCACCCGTGTACAGGAGGAGCGTTTCTCCTCGCAGGAAGACGCGAACTACTACCGAGGCCTCTTTCGCTTGAATCAAGAAATCTACTCGCAGTATTGCGAGTCAAATACGGTCATCATGCATCCGTTACCTCGCGATTCACGAGCGCAAAGTCAGGAGTTGGACGAAGACCTTGATTCCAATCCAAATCTGGCAATCTTCCGCCAGACGCAGAACGGCGTACTCATCCGCATGGCGCTATTTGCGTTGATTTTCGACGTTGTCCAAGACATCGAGCGTTACGCGAAACCGTTACGCTGGCGCACGCCGCGACGTTGACTCGCGGTCTAGCTTAGCCCAGAGCGGACTCGAGTTCAGGTACCGCGTCAAACAAATCTGCAACGAGGCCGTAATCAGCAACCTGGAATATTGGCGCGTCTGGATCCTTATTGATAGCCACGATGACTTTCGAATCTTTCATCCCCGCCAAATGCTGAATGGCACCTGAAATACCGACGGCAATGTAAAGTTCTGGTGCAACGATCTTGCCGGTTTGTCCTACTTGCATGTCGTTCGGCACGAAACCTGCGTCAACGGCCGCTCGTGAAGCGCCGATGGCAGCGCCGAGCTTATCGGCGATGCCTTCTAGGAGTGAGAAGTTCTCGCCGTTCTGCATACCGCGACCCCCCGAAATCACCACACCGGCTGCCGTCAGTTCAGGACGTTCAGATTTCGCGAGTTCATCCGCAACAAATTCAGAACTGCCGTCCGCTGCCGCGCCTTCGATCGCTTCTACGGTCGCGCTGCCACCGTCGGCAGCGACGCCGTCAAATCCCGTACCCCGCACCGTAAGTACCTTCTTCTCATCGCTGGTCTTCACGGTCGCGATGGCGTTGCCCGCGTAGATCAACCGTTTGAACGTGTCTTCAGAGTCAACACCCATGATGTCGGAGATCATCTGTACATCCAATGCTGCGGCAACGCGCGGCATGAAGTTCTTCCCGGTCGTCGTGTGCGCGGTAAGTAAGTGACTGTAGTTAGCGCTCAAACCCACCACAAGAGGTGCGACGTCTTCAGGTAGCGCATGTGCATAAGCCTCGCTATCAGCTAGGAGTACTTTGTTTACACCGCCTATCTGTGCCGCTTCATTTGCAACGGCTTCGCAGTTGTGACCTGCAACTAGTACATCAACATCGCCGCCAATTTCAGCCGCGGCCGCCAGGGACACCAAGGTGACTGGTTTAAGGAATTCATTGTCGTGGTCAGCGACGACTAATACGCTCATGCGATCACCTTTGCTTCGTTTTTCAACTTGTCAACTAATTCATCGACCGACTCTACCTTGACGCCAGCTGCTCGACCTGGAGGCGGAGAGACATCCAAGATTTCGGTGTGTCGTTGAATGTCCACGCCGAGGTCCGAGGGAGATACCGTCTCAATCGGCTTCTTGCGCGCCTGCATGATGTTTGGCAAGGAGGCGTAACGTGGCTCGTTCAGGCGTAAATCGGTCGTCAAGACCATGGGAATCGAAGTCTTGATGGTCTGCAGACCACCATCTACTTCCCGCGTGACGGTCGCAGTATCACCTTCTACGGTCAGTTCTGACGCAAAGGTCGCTTGTGGTAATCCAGTCAATTGCGCAAACATCTGCCCGGTTTGACCGTTGTCCCCATCGATGCTCTGTTTACCGAACATCACGATTTTCGGTTCTTCGCGATCATAAACCGCCTTAATCAGCTTTGCGATCACGAGAGGTTCAACATCGTCATCGGCTTCAATGTGGACCGCCCGATCAGCGCCTTGTGCCAAGCACACGCGCAGTGTTTCCGGACATTTGGCACCGCCCACGGTAACGGCAATTACCTCTTCCGCAGTACCCGCTTCACGTAGGCGGACAGCCTCTTCAATACCGATCCCACAGAATGGGTTTACGGCCATTTTTGTATTTGTGAGGTCGATACCGGTACCGTCTGGCTTTACGACCACATTGACGTTGGGGTCAACAACGCGCTTGATAGCAACAAGAACTTTCATACGTTCCAATGAGTGGTTTAGAAGAAATCACGACGCGTGTTACTCCATTGAAGCACACGCGAAAAGCGCCAAGGCAAACGCTAACGGCGGGAGATTTTATTCGTCTATCGATTCTATAATCGCGCGGAATATCAATGGGGGAACTCGTGACGGTAGAACGCGAGGCGATGGATTTTGACGTCGTCGTAGTAGGTGGAGGTCCATCTGGCCTAGCCGCTTCGATTCGGCTGATGCAACTTGCCGCCGAAACAGGTCAAGAAATCACCGTCTGCCTTGTTGAGAAAGGTAGTGAAATCGGTGCGCACATCCTCTCAGGTGCAGTCTTTTATCCTAGAGCCCTCAACGAGCTGATCCCTGATTGGCAGGAACAAGGCGCACCGGTTAATAACCCGGTCACGAAGGACGAATACCACTGTTTCCTGAGTGAGACGTCCAGCTTTCCAATCCCCCGCCTACTTATCCCAAAACCGATCCATAACGCCGGTAACCATGCGATTTCATTAAGTAATCTATGTCGATGGCTCGGTGAGCAAGCTGAAGCACTCGGGGTCATGACCTTTCCCGGTTTCGCGGCTACCGAGATTCTGTTTGACGAACAAGATCGAGTATGCGGCATCGCAACCGGCGACATGGGAATCGGAAAGGATGGCGAACAGAAGACAACCTTTCAGCCGGGGTACGAATTACGCGCCAAGTACACGCTTTTCGCCGAAGGATGCAGAGGGCACCTAGGCAAACAGCTCATTCAAAAGTACAAACTGGACGCCGATTCGTCGACTCAACACTATGCGATCGGACTCAAAGAACTTTGGGACGTTCCCGAGGAGCGAGCGGATCAAGGCAAAGTTATTCATGCTCTAGGGTGGCCGCTTGGCCTGTCGAAAGAAGCGACAGGTGGCAGCTTCTTATACCACTTAGAAAACCGACAAGTCTCGCTTGGATTAATCGTCGATCTTGCTTACAAGAACCCTTACTTAAGTCCATTTGAGGAATTTCAGCGTTGGAAGCACCATCCGGTAATCGTTAATGAAATCGCTGGTGGAACGCGGGTCTCGTACGGCGCACGAGCGATTGTGAAGGGTGGTTTACCGGCGTTACCAAAACTCACCGTTCCTGGCGCCGCGCTAATCGGCGACAATGCTGGTTTTCTAAACGTGCTCAAAGTAAAGGGGAGCCACACGGCAATGAAATCAGGGATGCTCGCGGCTGAAGCGGTCATGGAAAACCTGAAGAATGGCGACGAAGGTGCGGAAATCAATCTATTTGAACGCTTCGCTGATTCCTGGTTGTTTGACGAGTTGAACTCGTCAAAGAACGCGGGTCCCGCATGGCATAAATGGGGTCTGTTCTTAGGTTCAGCCTACTCATTCATTGAACAGAACGTATTACAAGGGAAATCGCCGTTTAAACTGAATGATCCTAAACCAGACTATGCAACGCTCTCCAACGTCGCTCAGTCGAAACAGATTGAATATCCAAATCCCGATGGCATCTTGTCGTTCGATCGGCTCTCAAGCGTATTCCTATCCAATACAAACCACGAAGAAGATCAACCGGTTCACTTGACGCTGGCGAACGATTCGATCCCGGTCGCGCAAAACCTCCCGAATTTTGCCGAGCCTGCACAGAGATATTGCCCCGCTGGCGTGTATGAGATTGTTGAGGAAGAAACCGGACCAAGATTCCAAATCAACGCTCAGAATTGTGTGCACTGCAAGACATGCGATATCAAGGATCCAGCACAGAACATCACATGGATCGCGCCTGAAGGTGGCGGCGGTCCAAATTACCCTAATATGTAAGGATACGGATCAGTAACTACGACGTCAAATGTGCGCATACACATCGCTAAATCTAAAGTAAGACGGATATCAATCTCTAGCTGAACAAGCGTAGCTCGTCCATCGACCGGTTACGCACATTCAAGCACAAGATGTACATCTTCCTAAAAGAAGAAACCGGGTTTCAAGAATAGACCTACTAGCTTAGAGCTATAACCAAACCTGAGCGAGCGAGTATGGAAAATCTGAATCAGTACTCGAAATTCAGCACATTTGATCGAAATACAAAGTAATTTCAGACTGAGCTCGTCCCGCAGTTGAGGGGAAGTTGACCCAGAACGAAACGCCGATCGTCACGCAGGTCTAGCTCCCAGATCTAAGCCGATTGATTTGCATAAACGATCGACCTGATACAAATATGCATTATTTAACTAACGCGAAATCGATACCCCGAGCTCCAAAGATACAGAGGGTCGCCGTCCGGATCGTCAACCAAATCCGCCAATCGATAGAAGACATCAGTCACAAGACGTGCGTTCAGTCCGTTCCGGACTAGCAGGTAGGGTCTCGGACCTGACTTTGTCGTCTCAATGGTCAGTGGATGAGCGTCGTCAAGTAACACAACATCATCCATATTAGTCTTGAAGACTATCCGCTGCTCTTGACCCTCTCCAGACGCTTCGAAGTCGACCGCTAGGAACGGTGCGTCATCAACTTGGATTCTCAGCTTCTCGACGGGCGTCACGAGGAAATAGTGATCCCCTTCTCGCCTTAGTATGGTTGAAAAGACTCTTGCAATGGACTGTCGTCGTACGACGGTACCTTCATGTAACCAAGTCCCATCGTTGCGAATCCGAATATCGATCTGACCTTCGCGCTCTGGATTCCAAGACGCGATCGGCGGTAGACTCGTGCTACCGACTTGCTTCAACAGTTCGTTGAAGGCGGCGTTCAACGTGAATCAACCACCGATGAATTTCATGACGGTTGTCTCACCGGTGAACGCGAGACTCTGCTTATCGCTCAACGCAGAGGTAAGTACGCCTTGCAATTCTTGCAACGCGAGAGCATAGGGCATGGATAACAACGGTCGAAGGTCGTAGTTTTTGGTATTTGAGAGGCATCCGTAAAGGTGACCGTTCGAGGAGAGTCGCAACCTCGAACACGCCCTACAAAACGGTTCGCTTTCATTGGCAATCACACCAAACGTGCCACGGCCTATGACTTCATACCGAATGGAGGTGGAGTCATGTTCCGCCGTAATCGGCACGACCTCATATTTCTCTCGAATCGCCTCTAGCAGCATATCGAGACTTACAAAGTCCTTCTCATATTGATCGTTTAGCTTCAAGTGCCCCATATTCATGAGCTCGATGAAGCGTAGTTCGATCCGGCGGTCAAGACAATAGTCGAGTAATGGCACAACCTGATCAAAGTTTGCGGTCTTGAGCGGCACCATATTGACCTTGACCTTCATACCTGCATCACACGCCATCTCAATACCTTGTAACACGGTCGCCAAGTCACCACTGCGTGCAATTGAACGGAAATGACTTGCATCAAGCGTGTCGAGGCTGACGTTGAGTCGCTTGAAATTGACATCCTTCAGCAGCGGCATGTACTTGGGTAGAAATTGTCCGTTCGTCGTAATCGCGACATCATGAAGATCCAAATCGCAAACGCCACGAAGGAATGGCTCAAACTTCGGCGACAGCATCGGTTCGCCGCCCGTGATCCGGAGTTTTTCGATTCCCGCTCCGTCAATTAGTAGTCGGACCGCGTCGAGCAAATGCTCGCCATCAAGTTCTGCATCGGCAGGCTGCAGTTTCTTGCCGTCCGGTACGCAGTATGTGCAGGCGTAGTTGCACGCCGCCGTCAAACTGACGCGCAAATTCTGAAACTGCCTACCGAAACGGTCAATGATCATGCTGAATTCAGTATCGAAAACGGCGAAGAGGTCGCCGTTGCTAACCGCAAATGTTAAGACGCGTCGTTGGACTCAGACAACACCCTGATCAAATCCGGCACGAAATTACGCGTCCAGAACACCGTGTTTGAACCCTTGACTAAGACGATGTCGTTCGGTTTGAACAATCCCTTACAAAAAACGGGTAAACCCTTCACGTCTTCAAACGCTCCCCATTTAATGCGGGGTTCAAGATCTTGGTACGCGTGTGAGTTCATCGCACGACCAACGCTAATTACGCCGTCAAGAGCGTTCAGTGAAGCTACCAAGGACGCATGCAGTTTGGCGGTTTGCTCACCCAGTTCAGCCATCTCGCCCACGACCGCGATCCGGCGTCCACCATCTTGGCGCGCTAGATGCTCTAGACACTTGTGCATGCTCTCTGGATTCGCGTTGTAGCTCTCGTCTACGATCCGAATGCCAGCAACATCGAAAGACCTACCTCGCCCTGGTGGTAGCTCTTCCGAAATACTGTGCAATTTGGCTGCGCTCTTACCCAAAACGTCAAGCACAGCAGCAGTTGCACACAAAGTAGCCGCTCGATGTTCGCCGCCTCCAGGAATCGTTAAATTCTCTCGGAGCATTGACAGCTCGACCTGATTGTTGGTTGTCATCGTATAGCGATAGTTTGCTGATGTTGATTGGCCGAATGAGCGCACATCGAGCGCTGCAAAGCGCTTAATCGACGAGTCGAAGAGAGCTTCGTTCACGACCAAACAACCACCTGCCTCGACACCTTCACCGATTGAGAGCTTCTCGTCCAGCAATGCCTCAAAATTTGCAAAGTTTCCTATGTGAGCGTTGAGTACATTCAGCACCACGGCGACATGCGGACGCGCTAGCTTAGACAACGGCGCAATTTCGCCTGGGTGATTAGTACCTATTTCATAGACGGCTTGATTCACATCCTTTGAGGTACGTACGATGCTTAACGGTACGCCGAGATGGTTATTGAAACTTCCTTCACTGCCGCCACACTCAAGTGCTTGCGAAAGGAAGCTCTTCATGGTGGTTTTTCCACTGCTGCCAGTCACGGCAACAACATTTCCCGTAAGCTGACTGCGACGATATCGCGCTAAGTCCCATAAACCGTCTAAGGTGTCTTCACAATACACCGTGGGAACGTCCAGTCCGTGTTTGCGATGGGCGAGTACGCCACTCGCTCCTTGTCGGACCGCAGCTGCAATATAGTCATGTCCATCTCGCCCCGAGTCTTCGAATATATTGAATTCGGGTCGCGCTTTACCCGACAACGCAACGAATAACTCACCGTCTTTGATCGTTCTAGAATCGATGCTTATTCCGTGTATCGACGGGCCAATCTGCTGATCAAGTCCTATGGCTTCACACAGTTCCACCCAAGACCATATCGCATCACTATTTATCGACATACCCATCTATTGGATTGCTGCATAGCTAAAGGGTGAGACATCGGCGATGTCGGAAATTATCAGAGCGACATAGTCGAAGTGTCGCTACTATCATAGATGTGCACACAAAAAGCGAGATTCGACACACCTTCGATACCCTCGTGTTACTCCTAAATAGGAAGTCGATTTGAGCGAACTAGAGCCAACGCCCCAGGAATCTTCCCCACGCCGATTCAAGTTGCTTCGCAATCTCGGAAGGGGAATTACCCTACTGCGGAACGTCGTTCTGAACGTCCTCTTTCTCGTAGTGGTCCTGCTCGTTTTGGTGGCGATGTTCAGTGGCGATGATGTGAAGCCGGTGCCTGGAAACGCCGTACTCGTAATCAATCCAGCTGGCAGTCTTGTTGAACAAGCAACATTTGACGATCCTTTGCTCGATCTTCTGTTCGGTTCCAATGTACCTATTGAAACGTCGATCAACGATGTATTGAACGCGATTGCATACGCGCGGACAGACGATCGAATTCAGTTAGTCATTCTGGATTTCTCCAGGCTCTTCGACGTCGATATGGCGGAATCCGAACGTGTACAAAACGCTCTGATTGAGCTAAAGGAGTCGGGGAAGGAAATCTGGGCTCACGCGACTTCGTATACGCAAGGCACTTACCTGCTCGCAATGGCTGCCGATCGCGTGCTAATGGATCCGATGGGTGATTTAGTGTTCTCTGGCGTGACGTCATCCACGATGTATTACAAGGATTTGCTCGACAAACTAAGAATCAACGTGGATGTGTACGCGGAAGGTGAATTCAAGACAGCGGTGGAGCCATATATCCGTACCGACATGTCTGAAGCCGCAGAGTCCGTGAATACCGATCTCGTCGATTCGCTATGGACTCGAATGAAGCAAAGAGTTGCTTCGATTCGAAATATCGATGAGGACCAGCTAAACGACTACTCGTCTGCCTTGCACGATCTCGTTTTATCCCACGAGGTCGGATTCGCGGATTTGGCCGTGCAATACGGCTTTGTCGACGCCTTGGTCACGAAACCTGAACTCGATGACGAGTATCGTGAGAGGCTCAGCTCATCGCTTCGCCCCATTACGTTCTATGACTACCTGCCTCACGTTCCGAGTAGGCGACAATTCGGTAAACCGAAGCTTGCTGTCGTCATGATTCAAGGTGAGATTTTGGGTGTCCAGACGCAGATAACGGGACAGTCGAGTTCTTGGGTTAAGCTGATTGAGAAAGTTCGAAAAGACGACAGCTATCAAGCGCTGATACTGCGAGTCAATTCACCGGGCGGAAGTGTGATCGCATCCGAGGATATCCGCCGCGCACTCGAGGACTACAAAAAGACGGAACGACCTTTAGTCGCATCTTTCGGCGGTACTGCGGCATCCGGAGGATATTGGGTCGCCTTACCGGCCGATCAGATATACGCGACGCCAACGACCTTGACGGGTTCCGTTGGCGTGTTCGGTCTCTACCCTAACCTAGACGAAGCGCTAGACGAGATCGGCGTCACGAATGATGTGATTCGAACGACACCGTATGGACTGTCGTCAAGTCTTACTGTCAAACCAACGGACGCGACACACAGCCTCCGCACGCTGATGGTGAAACGGTACTACGATCAATTCGTCGAATTAGTCGCCACTGCTCGAGATAAACCCATCGAGTACATTGAAACGCTTGCGCAAGGACGCGTATGGCTTGGCACGGATGCGCTTGAGTCAGGACTCATCGATGAATTAGGAGAAATAGAAGCAGCAATCGCGAAGGCAGCCGAGCTTGCAGGTCTCACGGATTACGATGTCGAGTACGTTCAGCAGAACTCAGCACTTCTATCTCCACTAGACAGCTTAGCAAGCGAACTTCGGGCAGCGTTCGCAGATTTCCTATTACCAATCGATTCGATCGGTCAGCATCTGAACCGCGAAATCGAGTACCTGCGCGATCCTTCGAATGTGTATGCACGGTGTTCAAGCTGCAATTTGACGGTTTCGCATTGACGGCGCCTTCAGACGGGATTCATCTGGACGATCCCAGCAGGTTTTGTTCTAAAATCCGACCTGAATTCATCTACCTAAGTCGAATTGGCTAAACGTAGCAAGACTAATAAGCAAGTCGAACACATGGATTTGCTTGACAGACGTCGTTTCCTGCGCGGTCTGTGTCCATGTCGTACAAATAGTTCTGACGATATTGAAGGCTGGAAAGAGCTATTCAATCGGGCACGATACGGCTCGTATTCGGAGCGACGCGCTGCCGCGCACTCCATCGGTACATTGCTTGGAAAAGCCCAACAGGCGGCCCAATATCGCAAGTTACTTCTTCAGCTAAAGAATGAATTAGACGCACTCATGGATGACCCTAAGTCCGCGAGCGACGTCCTTGGCGTGATGAAAAAACACGGCCACGCACACAAAGGTGCAGCGCGAAAGAACTATCGACGAGCCTACTCGGTCTTTGCGATCCAGACTCCGGCCGAAGTTGCGAATTGGCTCAATGAACGTCTCTCACTAAACGCGACAAAACGTGTCACGACGGATTCAAAAATCGTGAGAAACCTTGCGCGGTGGCTAGAACATCGAACCACGTTTCAACCAACTCGAAAAACTTCGGAAGACGAGATCATAGAACGAGCGCGACAACTGCAACCGTCCCTATTCAGCGCGTAGTATCTAGACAGACAAAATAGCGACAATTCGCTCGTTTCTTAGTTCCTATCCGTGACGTAGAAAAAGCACTTTGATGCCAACCGCACGTTCGGACTTTCATTCACAGTTGCAGCGTGCAGAAGTGAGCCGTCAAGCAGGAATACGTCGCCTGTGTTTCCTGTCATTTCTAGCACTTGAAGGTCAACACCATCTACGTTGCAAGTCTCTCCAAGGAGTGCACCTGGTGCTGCTTCACGACGATCCCAAAGTCGTTCGAGAACCGTAGACTTTCGACTGAGTTGCTTCATGATTGCGCTCGCGTGCTGGGGCGCGATCACTTCCTTTAGGCGATGCGAGCCTAATAGAAGCAAGAGATTACCTCCACCAGCATCTGCATCGTTCAAAAGAACGAAACCTAAAAGGAACTTTGTTCGACCCGTACCGTCTCCGATGAAGTCGTTGTGCCACCCAGCCTAAGGAACGCGCCACCGTTTCGGCTCGTACTCCGATTCCGGAAACGTCATGTAGAGGATTTGCTCTTCTCCTTCCCGCAACTTCAGATCAACTAGAGTCGTCATCTCGCGCTCAAACGTCTTCGAAAACAACGGCGTTAGACCTTCGTAGTCACGAATCGCACGAAATACGGGTCCGCGAAGCGGTTTCCCAATGGGCCAAGACGCCTTTTCAGCTCGATACACGTCAACAGACTTGAGATAACTCCAAACATCAGCCGCGACAGTCTCAGCTATTTGACGAGTGATACCTCGCCTTAGGCACACGTACCCATTCGTCGCTAGCTCATCGCGAACGTAATCTCTCGATTCGTTCGACGTGAAGTCAAACATTGACGGTTCTAGCTCATCTGTTCCTTGCGTCGTAGGATCCGTGACCGCTCTATGTGAGTACTTAAGCCGCTTTCTCTTCTGCTGGATCCATGAAGTTCCGAACAGTCGATTTCATCTCGCGACTGAGCATCGTGATGCCGAACAGATTTGGCAACGCCATCAACACCACAAAGACGGCTGCGATCTTCCAAATCAACGTTGTATCCATCGTCGATCCGATCAAGAACGCTGCACAATAAATCAAACGATACGGCGTCAGTGCCTTAGGTCCGAATAGATACAGGATCGCGCGATCGCCGTAGTAGCTCCATGCGAGTGCCGTGGAGAACGCGAACAACACTAACGAAATCGTTACCGCGTATTGACCCATGTCGCCAAAAATGCCACGTTTAAACGCTTCGACGGTGAGATTTACCGAATGGATCAAAGAATCACCGTGTAGCTCGACGTCGCTTTCGATGACTCCTGAATCAACCACCAACACGCCAGAGTAAGGATCGCCATCCTGCCGCACGACAACGTTCTCGCCGATGGATCGATTGTGAATCACCGTGAAGTCAGCGTCAACAATCGCGCCATCAACCACGGACAGCTCGGCCGTCAATGGCTTGATGGGATCATTCGCTGGCGGCGTTCGTCCGAGATGCGCACTTAGCATCTCGACATGAGACGGATTCTCGTCGGTATATACGCCAGCGACGATCTCGGTGTTGCCATGGGTAAACTGATTTGGGAACTTATCAGCCCACGCGCCAGATGACAGGATCACTAAACCAGTGATCGTGCAGATAACCAGTGTGTCAATGAACGGCTCGAGCAACGAAACCAGCCCTTCCGGTACTGGATCTTCTGCTTTTGCGCTTGCATGCGCGATGGGTGCGCTACCCTGACCCGCCTCGTTTGAGAATATCCCACGATTGACGCCGTGCGTGAACGCATATGCGAAACTAGCGCCGAGGAAGCCACCTAGGGCTGCACTACCTGTGAAAATGCTCTCGAAGATGCTGACGAAAGAAGGCCATATGTTCTCTGCATTGACGATGATGACTCCGGCCGCGCCAATTAGATAGAACGCCGCCATGATCGGAACGATTTTGGATGCGACCGCGGCGATCCGCTTGATGCCACCAATCACGACCAATCCCAGTAGAACGGCAAGCACAAGTCCACTGATCCACGTCGGAATGCCAAACGATGATTCAAGACCGTTCGCGAGGTTGTTGCTCTGCGGCAGGCAACCCGTACCGATTGCGCTTAACAACGTGGCAAAAGCGAAGATGACCGCCAGCCACTTCATGTTGAGGCGCTTCTCCATGTAATACATGGGTCCACCCGCGACCTCGCCCTTGTCATCGAATTCGCGGTACTTATGAGAAAGCGTGACCTCGACGAACTTTGTCGTCATACCAACGAATGCAGTCACCCACATCCAGAACAACGCCGCCGGTCCGCCTAAGAAGAGCGCGAAGGCAACACCACCAATGTTGCCGGTACCCACCGTACCAGATAACGCGGTCGTTAGCGCACGGAAGTGTGTTGTGTCCCCAGGTGCATCGGAATCACCTTCTTTACCGAAGAGAAATCGCCACGCTCGCATAAAGTAACGAAACTGCGGAAACCCTAAATAGATCGTAAACCACACCCCGACACCGACTAGCACGTAGGGGAACCAAATTGAAGACCCGAGCCAACTATCTAAAAGTCCGAGGAATCCTTCAAATGCTTGAATCACTTCTGACATCGTGTGTGTCCTTTAGCGCGACCGATCGCGCATGGTGACGAACTCTTCCGCAGCGGTCGGGTGAATCCCGATCGTTGCGTCGAAATCATCTTTTGTTGCTCCGGCTTTGATTGCCACAGCCAATCCTTGGATGATCTCACCTGCTTCCGGTCCGACCATGTGTGCTGCCACAACGCGGTCAGAGTCACCATCCACGAGCAATTTCATGTATGTGCGCTCCTGATTATCCGACATCGTGTACTTGAGGGGTCGGAACGACGACTCGTAGACATGCAAGTCCGGATACGTCGTGCGCGCGACAGCCTCCGTGGGTCCGACTGTGCCGATATTCGGTTGGCAGAAAACGGAGGTTGGAATGTCGTCGTAGTTCACCTTGCGTGATTCACTCGCAAACAGGTTGTATGCGATACACATACCTTCGGCAATCGCCACAGGTGTCAGCTGCATCCGGTCTATCACGTCACCGATGGCGTAGATATTCGGAACATTCGTGCTGTAGTCAGAGTTAACACGAATTGCGGCGTTTGCATCCGTTTGTACGCCAGCCGCACTCAATCCACATGACGAAGATAACGGACGACGTCCCGTCGCGTACAGAATCTCATCCGCGACAACCTGTGACCCGTCTGACAAGCGTGCGACCTTACCCCCCGCTGTTAGCGTCACCTCGTCAACGTTGGCATTGAACCGAACGTCAACGCCTTTCTCAATCAGTTGATCGCGTACAAATTCTCGAACTGAGTCATCGAAACCGCGCAGAAACAACGGACCGCGGTAAAGTAACGTCGTCTCGACACCTAATCCTTGATATATCCCCGCGAACTCAACAGCGATGTATCCACCTCCGACGACAATCACTCGTTCCGGCAACGATTCGAAGAAAAACGCGTCATTCGACGTCTGAATGTACTCGCGACCGGGGAGATCAGGTACTGAAGGCCATGAACCTGTCGCTACCAGGACCTTGTCCGCAGTGACCTGGTGGTCTCCTACTTGAATCGTGTGAGCGTCCGTAAGTTCAGCGTGGGTCTCGAAAATCTCCGCTCCGGGAGACTCAAGTAGGTTTCGATATATCCCATTCAAACGTGAGATCTCTTTATTCTTGTTCGCGAGTAGCGTTGACCAGTCGAAATCGGTATCGCGAACGTTCCATCCGTACGCCGCAGATTCATCGAAGTCCTCACTGAAATGACTTCCGTAGACGAATAGCTTCTTTGGGATACACCCTACGTTAACACAGGTGCCGCCGAGATAGCGCTCCTCCGCGACAGCAACTTTTGCACCCAGATTCGCAGACATTCGTGCTGCTCGCACGCCGCCAGAGCCTGCACCAATAACGAAGAGATCGTACTCGTATTTCACGCCGTATTACTAAATTTAGCCATTGACTGCAAACGAAATCAGGCAGATTGCCTAGGGACGTTCGACCATATAATCGGCGCATCCCCTATCGCCGCCCGTGTATGTCCGAGGCCGAAGTGCGAGAGCTATTACAACCCTGTACAAACCTCGTCGGCGGAATTATTCACGCCTGTCACCGCTTGATGAGAGAGTTTGGGTATATCAGTGCCGACCAGAAGCACATTCTCGCAGACATCTTTAATTTAAGCGTTGCCGAAGTCAGTGGCATCATTAGCTTCTACCACGACTTCAAGACAGAACCGCAACCGACTAATTTGCTGCGTATATGTACAGCAGAGGCTTGTCAGGCTAATCGATCTAGGGATTTAGTCGCAGCGATTGAGTCACACTTGGGGTCAACGATTCCTTGCAAAACTGCCGATGGCGAAACAACTGTAAGCTTTGTTTACTGCCTCGGACTGTGCCCTAACGGACCCGCAGTGGAGATCAATGGTCAACTCGTGTCCAACGCCACCGCAGACCAGGTGTTATCTCACCTGTGACAATTGCATACCTATCGAATGACTCATTCGCACACGCGCTTGGCAAATCAGCCGTTGAAATCGGATTAGCTACTCATGGAATCGACTGTGTCGACGTCGGTTCTTACGGTCTCGCATGGCTGGAACCTCTGATCGAATTCGATTCTCCCGATGGCAGAATTGCGTTTGGACCCGTGTCCGCAGAGATGGTTCCTGACCTTGTTGAAGCGATCAAGAGCAAAGATTCTATTGAGCAACATCCCGCTTACCTAGGGGACATTCACCGGCATTCGTTTCTTAAATCCCAACAACGCCTTGTCTTTCGAAACGTCGGGTATGCCTCGCTCACGGACACGCCCACCTACGCGACGCTGAAGAGCGTGCTCGAGCGGAATCCCCGCGATTTGATCGACGAGCTACAGACCGCGGGTCTACGCGGACGCGGCGGCGCAGGTTTCCCTGCGCACATCAAGTGGCGAACAGTCGCTGACACGCCAGCCGATCAACGCTACATCGTCTGTAACGCCGATGAGGGCGACTCCGGCACTTTCTCGGATCGCATGCTCATGGAAGGCGATCCGGACGCACTAATCGAAGGCATGGCGATCGCTGGTTACGCGTGCGGAGCAGCGCACGGGTATATCTATCTGCGATCCGAGTATCCATTTGCGATGCACGAATTAAAGCGTTCTATTTCAAGAGCTTATGAAGAGAATCTACTAGGAAACAACATCTTCGGAAGTGACTTTTCTTTCGACTTGCAGGTATTTCTCGGCGCTGGCGCCTACATTTGTGGAGAGGAAACATCTCTCCTCGAAAGCCTTGAAGGTAAACGGGGACAGATTCGAGTCAAACCGCCGTTGCCGGCGATATCCGGCCTGTTCGATAGACCGACGCTGGTGCACAACGTCATCACGCTTGCTTCCGTTCCTAGTCTGTTTGATCTAGGCGGCGAGCAGTATGGTGCGCTCGGAGTTGCGCCTTCGTGTGGGACCATTCCATTCCAGATCGCAGGAAACGTGAAGTACGGCGGGCTCATCGAGCTTGAGTTTGGACACACCATTCGCGAACTCGTCGAGGACTACGGCGGCGGTACGCGTTCAGGGAGACCATTTCGGTGTGTGCAGATCGGCGGTCCTTTAGGCGCATATTTATCGGACGCCGAACTCGACACGCCTCTCACCTATGAAGCCATGCAAGCGATCGGCGCTGGAATCGGACATGGGGGTCTGGTGGTCTTCGACGATACCGTTGATCTTCGTGAACAAGCGGAATATGCCTTCGAATTCTGTGAAATCGAGTCCTGCGGAAAGTGCACGCCGTGCCGCATTGGCAGCGTTCGCGGTAAGGAGTTAGTCCAAGGTTTGCAGAATACCGGCAATGTGGACGCGGATATACAATTAATTCGCGAGCTCTGTGACGTAATGGAAAACGCAAGCTTGTGCCAAATGGGTGGCATGACGCCGATTCCCGTTCGAAGTGCGCTTGAGCGTTTTCCAGAAGATTTCCGTTAATTCAATCCTGCTGCAATGAGATTGCTTGACAAGGACTTCGGCACACCGCCGATAGCCCATTTCGATCCGAACGATTCGGTCACCCTTTCGATAGACGGTCAATCTGTAGCCGTGCCGACCGGCACGTCCATCATGCGCGCTGCCTCATTACTCGATCTAGAGATCCCCAAACTATGCGCGACTGATAGCCTGGAGGCGTTCGGCTCATGTCGGATGTGCATGGTGCAAATCGAAGGTCGGAACGGTTATTTCGCAGCATGTACTGAACCGGTCGCCGCGGGAATGGAGGTCGTCACGCAGAATGAGTCGATCGCCGACTTACGACGCGGCGTCATGGAACTCTATATCTCTGACCACCCGCTCGACTGCCTGACGTGTTCGGCGAATGGTGATTGCGAATTGCAGGATGTCGCAGGCCAGGTTGGGTTGCGTGAAGTGCGTTACGAAGAAGGTGCGAATCACCTCAGTGAAACGAAAGACGAGAGCAACCCCTATTTCACGTTCGACCCATCCAAGTGCATCGTTTGCTCACGTTGCGTTCGAGCGTGCGACGAGATTCAAGGGACTTTTGCGCTCACGGTTGACGATCGCGGCTTTGCGTCCAAGATTTCAACAGGCGCGGAGTCATTCTTCGATTCGGAGTGTGTGTCGTGCGGTGCGTGTGTTCAAGCGTGCCCTACAGCCACTTTAATGGAAAAATCCGTCATCGAGCATGGCGTTCCTGATCGTACGGTATTGACTACGTGCGGCTATTGCGGCGTCGGTTGCTCCTTCAAAGCGGAAATGAAAGGTGACCAGGTCGTTCGGATGGTACCGGACAAAGCAGGCAAGGCGAATCATGGTGCCTCCTGCGTTAAAGGTCGTTTCGCGTGGGGCTATGCAAACCACCAAGACCGAATCTATAAGCCCATGATTCGAGACAGTATTGATGAGCCGTGGCAAGAGGTGTCGTGGGACGTAGCGATACAAGAGACTGCGAAACGATTGACCGAGATCCAATCGAAATACGGGCGAAAGTCAATTGGTGCCGTTTCCTCATCCCGTGTGACGATCGAGGAAATCTATGTTGTCCAAAAGCTCGTGCGTACGGCATTTGGTAACAACAACATCGACACCTGCGCGCGCGTATGCCACTCCCCGACAGGATATGGTTTGATCCAGACCTTTGGCACTGCTGCGGGTACTCAGGACTTCGACTCCGTTGCAGATACCGACCTAGTGCTGCTGATTGGCGCAAATCCAACTCAGGGTCACCCGGTATTCGCAAGTCGAATGAAGCAACGCTTACGTGAAGGCGCTAAAGTCATCGTCGCAGATCCGCGCGAGATCGATTTCGTGCGATCACCGCACGTGGAAGCCGCAGTTCACGTTCCACTTAAACCCGGTACCAATCTGCCGTTCATCAATGCGCTCGCACACGTCATTGTGACCGAAGAACTCTGTGACTTGGATTTCGTTAAGTCACGGTGCGAGTTCGATTCATTTGAAGATTGGTGTGAGTTTATTCGACGCGACGAAAACTCACCTGAAGCAGTCGCCGAGATATGCGGCGTGACAGCGGAAAGTTTGCGCGAAGCTGCGCACATGTACGCGGCCGCGCCCAACGCGTCGATCTACTATGGTCTCGGCGTTACCGAACATAGCCAAGGTTCCGCGATGGTCATGGGGATGGCGAATCTCGCGATGGCAACTGGCAACATCGGTCGGAAAGGCGTAGGCATCAACCCGCTCCGTGGCCAGAACAACGTACAAGGCTCGACCGACGTCGGCTCGTTCCCGCATGAATTGCCTGGGCATCGTCCGGTTGTGAGCGAGAAAGTGCGTGAGAGCTTCAATGAACTCTGGGGCGTCACCATCGACAAGGAACCCGGCTTACGCATACCGAACATGTTCGATGAAGCCGTCGCCGGCACCTTCATGGGCATGTATATTCAAGGTGAGGACTTTGCGCAGTCCGACCCGAATACAAAGCACGTTGAAGAAGCGCTTCGCGCCATGGATTGCGTGATTGTGCAAGACCTGTTCCTGACGGAAACCGCTAAATTCGCACACATTTTTCTACCGGGAACGTCATTCCTCGAAAAAGACGGCACGTTTGTAAATGCAGAACGCCGCTTCAATCGAGTTCGACCCGCAATCGCGCCGAAGACCGAAAAGCACGAGTGGGAAGTCACATGCGAAATCGCAAAAGCGATGGGCTACGACATGTCGTACCGGTCATCCGGTGACATCCTGGATGAACTTGCGACTTCCACACCGGACTTCCAAAGACTGTCATTCGAGCATCTCGACGAAGTGCATAGCGCCCAGTGGCCCGTGACAGACGAGTCACCCGAAGGCACACCAGTCATGCACGTCGACGAATTCGTTCGCGGTAAGGGCCTGTTCAAGATCACTGAGTACGTACCGACCGAAGAACGTACAAACCGGAAGTTCCCGTTGCTGCTGACCACGGGCAGAAAACTACATCACTACAACGTTGGTACACAGACGCGCCGCACGGAAAACACCGTTTGGTTGGATGAAGATGTATTAGAGATTCATCCGAGTGACGCTGAACTTCGCGGTATACGGAGCGCTGATTGGGTATCAATTCGCAGTCGTGTCGGCGAGATAACGTTGCGCGCGGAAGTGACAGAAAAGGTCGTGCCCGGTGTTGTATACACGACTTTCCACTACCCTGGAACCGGCACGAACGTGATTACGACGAGCCTGTCCGACGAGTTCACCAATTGTCCCGAATACAAGGTCACGGCGGTTGAAATCACACCCGCAAACCATCAAGCGGATTGGCAATTGGATTTCAACGAACGACGCGAACAGCAAGTCGAGCTACTGCCCGTCGGTAAATGAGCACGATACCGAGCGAAAGCTCGAGTGCACCTTCAAGTGTCCGCATCCTTCTTGATCGCGTCTCAGACGGTGTTGCCAACACGGTACACGACGTGGTCAGCGTCGAAGAGCCGATGGAATTGCAGATATCAAAGACAGATGGGCTCACGCACACGATTTCCGTCACGATGCGAACCCCGGGTCAAGATTTCGAGCTAGCCCTAGGGTACCTACTCTGCGAAGGCGTCATTAGAGAAGCAAGCGACTTTACTGACGTTCGTTACTGCGGACCGCCAAGCCCGGATAAGGGTTACCAGAATGTCGTTCAGGTCGAGCTAGCGCCTAACGCTGACCTTGATCTTGAGCGATTACAGCGTAATTTCTATACGACTTCCAGTTGTGGCGTATGCGGCAAGACATCCATTGAGGCGATTGATGCACCGTTGTCAGGGACGGTCGAAAGTAACTACCGGATTGAGCACGACATACTGCGTACGCTGCCGGATCGGTTGCAATCTTGGCAAACTGACTTCCAACGAACGGGCGGGCTACACGCAGCCGCGACGGTCGACGAGTCTGGCGAAATTCAACGCGTAAGAGAGGATGTCGGCCGGCACAACGCGGTCGACAAGCTAATCGGATCGTATGTGTACGAATCAGGTGCACCCCTCCGGAATCTCGGACTCCTATTGAGTGGTCGAGCGGGCTTCGAGCTCGTTCAAAAGGCTGCAATGGCCAGTATGCCGTTCATTGCCTCGATCGGACCACCGTCTAACCTAGCAATCGAGCTGGCCGACGAACGCAATATCACCCTCGTAGGGTTTCTACGCGAAAGCGGTTACAACGTCTACACATCGCACGGCGCATTGGCTTAGCGATGGCGAACAATGCGACTCCTGAAGCTGTCACTGCGATCGTACTCTGTGGTGGTAAGGGTTCCAGGCTAGACGGGCAAGACAAGCCACTAATGACTCTTAACGGGAAGCGTCTGATCGATTGGATTTGTGAAAGACTCGAACCACAAGTGAGCGACATTGTGATTTCTTGCTCTCGGAATGTGGGAATCTACGAAGCACTTCGCCATCCACTTGCGATAGACAAGGAACTAAACCTCGGACCTTTAGCTGGATTGACTGAATCGTTTGCACACGTCGATACCGAATGGGCATTTACCACGCCTGGCGATACGCCATTCATTGCAGGTGACATAGTCGAACGTCTACGGACTGACGCAGAGACGCGTGGAATCGCAGTACCAACCGTCAATGGTGTGCGACAGAACTTGTGCCTGCTCATTGACGCGGAACATCGCGAACAGTTGATCGACTTTCATGCGCGCGGTGGGAACGCCGTAAAACATTGGCTAGATGACGCCGGGATTCGATCTACTGACTTGAGTTCGATCGATGATTCTTTTCTAAATGTCAATACACACGAAGAACTAGCGATTGCGCGATCTAGAGCGACTAACGAACACGACCATGCCTGACTACGAGCAACAATTCAGCAACGATTCGATCGCGTGCACGCAAGATGAGAACGTACTTAGTTTCCGATTACTAGGAAACCACGTCAACTATGAATCGTTAGACTCGCTGGCGACTGCAGTCGCCGCTGCACACGACGACCCAAACGTGCGCGCTGTCGCAATTCAACTAACTGCCGATGGTGACGATCCTGAGAACATGATGGCGGTGCCTCAACGCTTCCAGCTTCGATTGCCTGAAGGTTCGCACGGACACGGTCCCATCGTTGAACAAGCTGCGCTGACTGCATTACGCGAATTCACAAAGCCGCTGATTGCATACATGCGCGATGTCGTGAACGGCATCGCGATCGATCTCGCAGCGACGTGTGACATTCGCATCGCTAACTCGTCAATGTCGATGTGCGACACACGTATTCTTCAAGGACGCGCCGCCAACACAGGGATCGCTTATCTGCTCCCTAAACTCGTGGGTCAATCGCAAGCGATGCGGATCCTGTTGCTTGGTGAAAAACTGAATGCAGCGGAGGCACATCGGATTCACTTTGTCCATGAAATCGCCAACGACGCCAATTTCGATGACCACATGACCACCTTCTCGAACCGAATTTCTCGTATGGCCACACGCGCTTGGCAAGTTCACAAGATGCAGGTGTTAGGTCAACAACATTTGGATTTCGAAAGCGCCATGATCCACTCGTTGGGGATTCGCCAAACCCATGTCATAAACGATCGTGTCGAAGGCATCAAAGCGTGGCGTGAACGACGCGACCCGGAGTTTTCGGGTACGTGAGCGACGAGCCACTGTTGATAAAAGATGAGGATGGCGTGCGTCACCTCATACTCAATCGACCTTCCAAAATTAATGCGATCGACTATGCACAACATCTTCGATTGATGTCGCAATTCGAACTCGCGGAAAACGACCCAAACGTCAAGGTTGTTGCCCTTTCCGGAATCGGTCGCGGGTTCTGTTCCGGCGATGATCTCTCTGCCGCACCATACGAAGGCGAGGATCCGCACCGACATCGCAAGGTTGATCTCGAAATGGGTAGTGGACCTGCGGTTCTGCTGCAATCCTGCAGTCGGCTCCACCACCTTTCTAAACCTACGGTCGCGTTAATGCACGGCATTGCGCTCGGTTCCGGTTATGACTACAGCCTGTCTTGCGATTTTCGCGTCGTAACACCCGACATTCGATACGGCGATCCACGCATCGATCGCGCGCTGTGGGCTGCAGAAGGTTGGTCCTACAAGCTACCGCGCCTCACAAATCTCTCCGTCGTCTCACGCGTTGCATACCTCGGCGAGATCATGAACGGCTCACAAGCGATTGAGTTCGGGCTTGCACATGCAATCGTCGACGGGGAACCCGATATCCGAGAGTCATCTCGTGACTTTCTCAACGACTTGATTCGCGTCTCATCTTCAGCCTACACTCAGGTGAAACACCTCATACTTCGAGGCACCGATACTGATTTTGCGCGCGCGTTAGCCTTCACATGAGCGCGACCACCCTGAACATCTCTAGGTTGAATATCAAAACATGAAACTCCTCACCGATGAGCAAGTACGCCAATTTATCGTCGACGGCTGTCTCGGGTTCAAGCCAGATGTCGATCCCGAGATTCACAGTAAGATCGATGAAAAACTTCGTTTCTCAACCGAGAATGAGTTTCCAGCAGGTAACAACGTCCTATCTCGTGTACCCGAGATTTGGGAAATCCTCCGTGCGCCGAATATCCGAGGCGCACTCACGAGCCTACTAGGACCCAACTACTACGTCCATCCTCACCGGGCGATCCATACAAGCCGTCCGGTCGAGGACAGAGATGTCAACTATGCCCCAGACCACAACGCTCCCGCGATGGGAAAGGGATCGATGGCCGGGTCCGGATGGCACCAGGATGCACAAAGTCCGCTATCACGCGCGCGGCACCACACACCGAAGTACCTGATTGCCTTCTATTTCCCGCACTACACGCCGGAAATCATGGGTCCAACGAGGTATCAAGCCGGCAGCTACCTCTTCAGCGAACCACACGAACCTACTGGCGTGGTATTACCAGATCACGTAAATGCCGGTTCATTCTTGCTACTACATTTCGATACGGTTCATGCAGGTTGGCCAAATCGTACCGACCATGCTCGATACATGATCAAGATCGTGTTTACACGAACAGACTACCCACGCATCCCTACATGGCAAAGTCGTGACGTGGAGTGGCAAGTGCCGGAATCTACTCGTACGGAGGTCGACCTTGATCCAGCATGGCAATACATCTGGCATTGGATGCGCGGCGACGAACGTAAACATACCAACGGCGGTATCGACACTAATGCGCTGAATTCATTGGATGAAGAACAACGAATGCGCAGTGTCTACCACTCCGTTACCGATGCAGATATTCAAGTGTTGATCGACCAACTTCGCGGCTTGGCGAACCAAGGCATGCACGAAAGACGCAAAGCCGTCAATAAAGAAGGCAAGTCGATCCCTAGGGATCATGTCATCGGAACTGAACGACGTTGGAATGAACGTGCGATCGTATTTGACGATGCGGCTTACGCGCTTGCTTCGTCTGGCGAACCCGCGGTGGGTCCATTGGCCGAACTCCTACAAAACGCTGACCCATGGGTGCGCATCAATGCAGTGTTCGCGCTTGGCGAAATCGGACCATCGGCTCGAGTAGCAATGCCTGAAATCATCAAACTGCTGGACGATCCGCATCAGCAGGTAGTGCGACAAACGCTCGACGCAATCGCGTCTATTGGCGAAGGCATGGATTTCGCGTTGGAACCCATGCAACGACTGTTAACGACTTCGAATCCCCAATGGCAGGACGCTGAAGTTATGCGCGGTTGGACCGGCGAAGACCAGGTTAGGTTGAACGCAACATTCGCTTTATTAAGCGGTATCAACTACGACAACGATCTCGACAAGATCGAAGCGGTATTGGAACGGGTTCTGCAAGATCCTAACGGTTACGTTCCCGCGGTTGCGGTTGAGGCGCTAACTCGAATTGGTACAACTAGCAGTCATGCGACGGCATTACGTTTTCTACAAGACCGTCGTTGGGATGACACGTTAATGGGACGCCAGAAGCCTTTCTAACGATTGAGAACATGTCGTTCAAATCGCGTCTAAATTAGCACTTTCTCTCACATATGAGACGCGATAGGGTAACAAGACCTCCGGACACAAACTACTGTTTCTACCTAGATCAAGGCTAAACGTTTTCAGATAGCGTCGCGAGCCGCTTTCATGAAGCGAGCGTTCATCTGCAGATAGGCGTCCGGGCATGGGTGCTTGGCCCAGATCGCCTGCCACTCGGGATTGCGTCCCAATTGGCGCATCCCTTCGTCGCGGGTGGCTCGGTCCGGCCAGTGTATGATCCAGCACACATTGGCCTGACCGTTCGGTGAGACATGTGGTGCGGTACCCGTCACCTCCGCCTCGCTGCCGTCATCAAGCCAGAAGTCGATTACATCAAGATTGGCCAAAAGCCACGGGGCCGCCAGCTTGTGAGCCCACTCCCGATAGCCGTCAAACTGGGAACTTTCGATTGTGTAGTCTCTGATCTCAACCAAGCCTTCCGACATCATTTGCCTCGCTTGTGTGCGTTGTCTGCGTTAGAGCGACAAGGTTACCAAATCGGTCAAGCGATGCAGCACCGAACGGTGGTTCTTCACACCCGAACCGGTTCGACCGTTCCAGAGGTTCACGGCCGCGGATGAATGGATCATGTAAGAAGATGAGAGCATTTTCGGCAGATACTCGCGCCACGTGCCGAAATTGACATTTCAAAAATGCGGGAAAAACCACGATTTAATTCGATATCGTACGGAGAAAACGGAGTTCAACATAGCTCTCCATTAATGAGCTGTAATCGTTCTAATGTGTTCTAGTGACTATCGAGTAACTTCGAAACTGTCTTGCCTCAGAAACGAGCACCATCAAAATAACTAAATTGGACCGGGACCTTGGTAACCTGCGAGTTGCCATCGGATCATCGGTAAATGTTGACGACCGAGATACCGCTCCCCCTCAACGTCAAACGTCGGCACCGAGTAGATCTCACGTTTGTCCATTTGTGCTTTGACGCTTTCAAGATCCCAATGGGAGTCTGTGGCATCGAAATCCACTACCCCGAAGTCCTCCAGCACCCTTGCGATCGCGTCGTTTGAATCGATTGCTAATTCACCCGCCCAGAACTGCGCGAACACAGTACCCGCGTAATCGAAACCTCTACCTTCTGCATTCGCAGCAAGTAAGCCTTTCAATGCTACGGTGGAGTCGTAATTTCTACCGTCGATCTGGATATTCAGTCCTTGTACAGCCGCGTATCGCAAAACATCAGCTTGTGCATAGTCAGCGCGTATCCGGCGATGACGCTGTCCTAAGTCATCAGCAGAAGATGGTTGCGACAGAAAACTCAGATCACTTTCGGAACGCAAAGGCGTTAGTTTGAGCTCAACGTCGAGCTCTTCAGCAAGTCGTTTCGCGGGACCGAGGGCAAGATACGCATTCAGGCTCACAAAATCTAGTACGAGCTCAATCATGTGAAATGCCGATAGGCCATATCTGGGGGTGGTCCATCTCGCCCACCTAGTTTCCAGCGAATGTAAGGCAGGTTTTCGCGACCGAAGAAGAGTTCGTCATCGAGAATATAGGACGGCACGCCAAATATCCCCGCAGGATGTAATGCTTCCTGCAGCATGTCGTGAGATGTTCCACCTTCTCCTTCAACATACGCGTCAAAGTCCTCATCGGGAATCCCGAGTTCACGCAGGATTCCATGTACGATCTCGGAAGACTCCACATCCAGTTCGCGCAACCAAAACCGTTCATAGACCCGATCTAGGAAAGTTAGAAGCTGATCGGGGTAACGTTCCTTAACGTATAGAAATCCGATATGGATCAGACGAGTATCCCAGATCTTGCGAGGACCGTAGATCTTGATATCATGGATACGCGCATAGCGCTTGGCATCCATGTATGAATAACGTACCGAGCTCCACTGCCGTGGTGACCTTTCACTCTCGACGACTTCACCGCGATCGTCAACACGCGCCGAGCCTAGAAAACTAGGGATGTTGAGCGTCAACGGGCGCCAATCGATCTCGATGTTGAAGTCAACCGCGAGCTGTTTTGTCGGATCTTTAGCCAGATACGCATATGGGCTCTTAATGTCGAGGTAGACGATTAAGCGCGCGTCGCTACTTCTAGGATCGTACTGAATCATGTCCTATACGACACCTGAGATGCCGCGTTCGCGAATGTGAAGTGAGAATGCTGTATTGAACACAGTCCCGTCACCATTCAAACAAAAAAAGCCCCATCCATCGTCTAGATAGGGCTCTTAAAACTTGGTCGCTATCAGGCTAAGGTTCGCTAGCTTCTTCGCTTCCGATTGAGCGGATCGAACGGTTCTGCACTTCCCATATCGAGAGCGGATTCCGGCGCTTCGGCAAGCGTCTCAAAGGACGCATCTTCGCCTAAGCGAAGCCCTTCGTTGGTGAACGTCTGTGAGCGTGAGAAACGTCCTCCTGAGGCATGGATGGTTACAGCTGACGGCGCATTCTCGCTGCACATGTAAAGTACAGCGGGAGAGACCAATGCTGGATCCATTTGAGGTGGTGGATTCTCGGCGTCCAAGGTCGAACCTGGCACGCTCGCCGTCATGCGCGTCGCCGCACCTGGCGCCAGACAGTTCACACGAATGTTGTGTGACGCGCCTTCGATAGCTAGTACGTTCATCAGACCCAACATCGCCATTTTCGCGGCACCGTAGTTGGCTTGTCCGAAATTACCATAAATCCCTGAGGTTGAACTGGTGAGTACGACGCGTCCCCAGTTCTTCTCATACATGATCGGCCACGCAGCCTTCGTGACGTATGCGGTCCCTCGTAGGTGAACATCAATCACGAGATCGAACTCGTCCAACGTCATGTTCTTGAATGACTTATCTCGAAGGATTCCGGCATTGTTGACGACGATATCTACGGTTCCAAACGCTTTCACGGCATCCTCAACGATGCTGGCAGCACCTTCACGGCTCGAAACGGACGCTTTGTTCGGTACAGCTTCACCGCCAGCCGCTTTAATCTCGTCAACCACCGCATCCGCCATGTCGCTTGACCCGCCGCCGTGCACGCCACCACCAAGGTCATTCACAACGACCTTCGCACCGCGTTCGGCAAATTGCAGCGCATGACAGCGACCTAAACCGCCTCCAGCGCCTGTCACGATGACCACTTTGCCATCAAAATCACTCATGGAATGCTCCTACAAATAGAGGACGAAATTACGTTGGAATCAAACTGGCGTCGTTAATACGAATCTCGTGCCTGTCATGACAGACCCCGACGCCTTGGTTAAGTGTGTCGATCAAATGCGCGCAATTCTATTAACCACATGGTATTACTACGACGTGAATGTAGCGAATCTTATTGAGTGCCCCACCTCCGCTGACTATGAAATGAGCCGAGTGAAGTAAGTGGCGCAAGTGCATGCCCACAAAACAAATTGAAAGTTCGATATACGTGGACTAAAGAGTATCGAGATTTTTAAGATTCATCATGGACCAGAAGGGGCTTCCTTGCATCCGAAAATTGCCCATGAGATTACTATTCATTGTGTCAAAACGTTCTCTCACTCGCGTGCGCAATTCGTCGGCGTTCTCAATCCTCACGATTCTCGCTAGCAGCTCGAAATCTGAATGGCGAGTTGCTCTCAGAAAAAATGGCGACACCCAACTATATTCTGCATAGTGAAGCGTACCCGGATACCACTGACAAACGTTGTCGGTCAAGCTAGCTAAAAAAACCAGGAGTTCTGCTTCCATTATTTCATTGAAAGATAGATCAGTTCTCGTAGCCTGACGTTTGATCAACTCCGCCTCTGTACTAAAGTAATTTCTACCGTCTGGAGTTTGAAGAACGACCGAAAGAACTTCCGAACGACCCCAGAATCGATCAAATCGACCGAAGTCTTCGGCTCCACGATCCGTTGGCGGCAATAGGTAGCTGAACTCGAATATTGATCGAAGAAGATCAGCACGCTTAAATCGAATTAACGCTGCAACAATGTACAGAAATGACTCGTAGACGAATACTGAATGTGCCCCGAACCATTTATCACTCCAAGCTCCTAATTCCTCAGGTCGCGCCTTAAGCTCTAATAACTTCTCGAGCACATCTGTCAATGTGGCAGATTCGACGCTTTGATCACCTGCGCCGAGGTCGAAAAGTAGCCAATCTAATAGTCCATCTCGAGACGCCACCAATTGCTTGCAATCGTTCACTACTTTACTGCCGAGATCTTGATCACTTATAGTTAAAGGTACCTTGACTCTCATCCCATCTGCAAATTCGACACACGAAGCAATTAGGCCTGCTCTATGGTTCGCAATATCTGGATTTCGCGCTTTCACCGCTGACCGGAAAACTTCTAATTTTTCGCGAATCACACTATTGTTTTCGACTGAATCCTCATCTAAGTACTTCGGTATTGCACCTAGTTTGGGTTTAACGAGACGTGGACGGTCGTACAGAACGCGGATCAGACTCTCCCATGAGTCCCTCACCTTCTCATTGGATGAAAAGTCGATCCAGAAGCGCGAGCTCATAAATACAGGCAGGATTGCTTTACCGTCAGAACTAAACTCTGTAACGATTGGAATGAACTTCGATTGCTCTACACCTTCATAAATTTCCTTAGAGATGATCTGCGACTCTACGCCAACACCTGCTCGTCGTGCATTTGCTTTGTCTGCGTACTCTTTGTCACACACGACTAAAACGTGGGACACGGTTGAGTCCGCAACCATCCTTTCCATGAATTTATAGGTGTCGTCACCTGGTTCAAGGTCGTATTGATCTAGCACCACGTCAACGCCATTATTGATTAGACGATCGGCCCACGACCTAACAAGCTCTTGATGTTCTTGAGAACTCCAACTATAGCTGATTTATGCCTTTGGATTTACGCCACCATTTTCAATATTCACGACATTTCCTTTACCATCATTAATCGAAATACGCCTTTAATTAGGCTGAATTATAATATACATGTATATTTGTCGAGTGTTATGTTAGTGGCGTGAGAAGTCCTCAATCGCTCTGGAAACCAAGTTTTAGGACTAATTAATGACTTTGCTCGACAAAGCTACTTAAATAGACGTTAACGTCAGAGTCTTGACGGTGAAAGAACACTATCTGATCCGGTTCCGTCATAAACCAAGCAAATGAACCCCACGCAAGACTGCCAAACGTCGCCTTCAGAGGTCGAGAGTCTCTGTCTTGATATGCAGTCACAAAAGTCACTTGATCGGAACCAAATCCAGCGTCTGTCGCTACTTTCATCAAAGCTGACCTCCGTACTTCGTTAATCTCACCCGATGTAGCAACGATCTCCACAAATAACAGCAATGGCGTCGGTGGACCAAGATCTACCAAAATGAGGTCTGGAAGATTACGATCCGGATGAATCGTTAACCCAATCTGCTGTGCTAGATCGTCATCACGAGTGACCACACGACTCTTGCTCTCGCTCAACCAGATAACAGCAGGTTGTTCAAGAAACCTAGGCGCAAACTCCTCAACCACCGCCTTCGAAATTACCGAACTCGGTCCAGGTTCCATGTGGCGCGTCTCTCCATCCGGAAACGTCACGAGTATTCGGTCTCCTTGTTCAACTGAGCCTCGAAGCATCAGCGTAGTGCGCATTAATGCGCTTCTTGACAAGTTTGAAGCGCGCCAATCCGTGACCGCCGATTGAAATACAGCCTCGTCCAGCTCAGGACTAAATAGGACAGCGAAGCCTCGTGCTAAAGCGTATCTTGGCCTCGGCGACGTGGTGGGAAGATCCTTGCGTTCCGTAACGGCGCCGAATTTAACTAATCCTGCTCGAAGAGTCTCATCTCTGATCGGTTCTCTCGTGTTCGCAGCGTACCAACGACCTTCAATAGCTCCTACATTAGCGAGTAGCGAAGTTAAAGCCCATTCCTCCCGTTCAATTTGGCTCTCTAGTTGAGCTTGCGCATCACTCATTCGTGTGATCTGATCCGGTCGTACCCATCGTTCCCCACCTTCTACTGCGCCCACATAGAGCATGACGAATACGGTCTTCGCCGCCATTTCGCGAGTAACGTATGTTCGATTCTCAATACCTTCTGGAAATATCGTTTGCAACCGCTGCCGAATTTCGGGTACTGGAAGAAGCCGTGGTAAAGACACTACTGTCTAAATTCCGAATGCACGAATCAAGGCTTGCTCTACATACTCGCGCTGAGCACCACTCGAAACTAAGTACTCAATCGCTTCCATATCCTCCTGTGAAGGCAAAGGTAGAGCTTTTAACTCGAATGCTGACACCGCGACACTTCCGTTAATGCAACGAAACAGTTGATCAACCACCGAACTGTTTAATACCGCCGCTAGTGTTTTAGGCGAGATCTTTGGCATTTCAACGACCGATCTGACCATATTTAGATGGTTTTCTATGACGACAGCGCCATGTTCGGCAATAAACGAATTAGGTAACTCAGCAGCGATTAAGCGTCGATCTTGCTCAATCGCAGTTGTTCGATGAAGAAGGACACAATCGAAGTCAGTTACCACCCATTGTTCATGCTGTTGTGGTTTAAAAAACGGTTTGTGATTTCGTTGCGAAGCTCGAAACTCAAACTTACCCTCAGCGCGGATGGCTTCCGCCCAAATGACGGGGTACGCACCTCTACTCCTACGCGCTCGAAGGTTGAGTTTGTGTCTGTTCCAGACAAACGGTCCTGTGCTCACGGTGTAGCCGAAGTCGGAGAGTCGACATGTCAGATCGCGGGTCTGACGCAACAACACACTATGTCTTTTAGTTCGGGGAATCAACCAAGGACTTTTCGGATCAGCCGGCAGATCGAATCGACCAGCGAACACTGATTCAACTTCACCGCTTGCTTTTGGCGTGATTAGGCGGACCACGCCCGCAGTTTTATTACTTGTGCGCCTGTAAATTGCCAACAGTGTTTCTTGCAAAACATCGTCAAATACGCCTTTCCTTTTAGTCACAAACCCCAAACTTACAGGAGGGGCTTCTTCGGCGAGCAAACCACGCAACGATTTGAAGTATTCTCCTGAGAGAAAGCTCGTCGGTGTAACGTAAGCGATCAACCCACCTTTACGGGTGAGTCTTAATGCTTGGTCCGTAAACAAACCGTATAGATTCGCATGACCAAACAGGCTACGCGAGAACTTAGCACGGAGTTTTTGAGGCAACCGTATTCGACCGTACGGAGGGTTACCAATCACAAGATCAAAGCCATCTTTATCTCGATTTCGTTCAAGACTGTTACATATGGCCACATCACAGCGATGACGCCTACCTGCTTTGTAGCACAATTCACCGAAAACCGTATCCAAAAAAACCTTCGATAACCATGCCGCGAATGGGTCTAACTCGTAGCCCACTAGACTTTGCTCAATGTCCTCGAGTACATTGATTGCACTAGCTGCGTCGCGAATTGCGATCATACGGCGAGCGATTGGAACTAGAAACGCACCCCCACCGCAAGCAGGATCCAAAATACGTGCCGTACCCCAGTCGACCCCGTTCTCAGCTGCCATCTCGAGCAGCTCCTCCGATAACGCTGGTGGTGTATAGTGCGCGCCTAATTTCACCTTGTAGTCTTTCGGCATCAGCGACGTATACAGCGCGCCAATACGATAAGCTGCTTCAGATGGATCGAGATACGCAGCGGAATTCCCAAATTTGGCGCACCATTCAGCAGTTTCAGATGATTGGCCGATGAACCCCACGCGGCTCGGCCTTCTTCGCAAACTCCATTGCCAGTTGTTGTTCTTCCTTGTAGTCTCCCAGTACGAGCGCACAACGAGGAATACAACTGAACGTGCGGTCCTGAGTTCTATATCGGAATCAGCGGTCGAAGAAATGCGCAGATCTTGAGTCACACTTTTAATTAAGTCTTGCCGAGTAGTCTGGCGACCCTCTGAAGGTGATTGTCGTGTCACGAGGTTATAAGAGTTATGCATCGCGCACCTTCGCGACACCACTGTCGGTGTAGCTTCTATTCACTGCTATATTCCACCCTCGACCTGGCTCAATAAACCAATCTCCATCTGTTCAGGATCTAAAAAACTTGCGTTCAAATATCGCTCCCTGACGCACGTCTTACCAAGCCGATTAATGCGAAGTACCGTTACTAACAAGCACACCATGCCACAAGCATACAACGAGCATCTAATTAGTTTAGATCAATCTTGGTTTGACACGTTTTCGGTTTTGCTGTGATGGATGAACGTAACGTGCCGATCCTCCTCCCAAGAGTCAACTAGGCCGCAATCTAATTCGAGTGATACCAAGACGATATTCCGCGCTCGAATCGGAGAATCGCGAGTAAGGTCTGATTCGCTAATTCGCGCTTGTCCTAAATTCGATGAACTGGGTAGCAACTCACTCGGAAAACACACATGGCGGCTCGCGGTTTACGGCTATCAGAATAGCTATCACTTCCTATAATCGCGCTTCGTTCAATCCAGTGTAAGACGGCGTAAATGAGTGAGCTTTCTCGCGTTATTAATGCCAGCGACGAGGAAATTGAACAGGCGCTTCAGCATGCCCATCTACCGTCGCTCATTAACGTTCTAGTCCATCTAACAGGTGATTCGACACTTTTAGATAAATCCATCAAACCGGCGCCTATGACGATCGGTGGTACACCGCCAGGTTACCCCGAAGAAATCGAGACCCGAATTCAAGAATTGGCTTTAGAAACGCTGATCCGCGGTCGCGACCACGGGTTCGAAGATCATCCCGTCGACGAAACGCTACTCCTCGACATGATTAATTTCATTGCGGGTGTCGAACTCACAAACGAGTACATCCCGTACGCATTGGATGAACTCAATATTGCGCCAAAACAAGAAGAACCTCCGCTAGAGCCGGCAGTTACGCGCAATTTCCATGTTGCGATCGTCGGTGGCGGTATGTCTGGCTTGCTTGCTGGCATCCGAATGCAAGAGTTGGGTGTCGACTTCACGATATTCGAGAAGAATGCTGATGTAGGCGGAACCTGGTACGAGAACCGGTATCCGGGATGTCGAGTCGATAGCCCGAATCACGTCTATTCATACTCGTTCAAACCGAAGGACTGGCCCCAGCATTTTTCCGACCGGAACGCGCTCCTGGGGTACTTCCAGGAGACTGCAGATGAATACGGTCTGAGGGAACACACCCGTTTTGAAACGGAAGTGCGAGAACTACGCTTCAATGAAGGCACCTCAACTTGGGAAATCAAGGTTGAGGGACCAAACGGTGTTGAAACGACCGTCGCAAATGCGGTAATCGCCGCAACTGGCCAACTCAATCGGCCCAAGATGCCGGATCTTGACGGTATAGAAGACTTCAAGGGACCTTGGTTCCATTCAGCTGAGTGGGATCACACCATCCCGCTGGGAGGGAAACGCGTCGGCATCATCGGTACCGGTGCCTCCGCATTTCAATTTACGCCGGAAGTCGTGAAGGAAGCTGCAGATGTAAAGGTGTTCATGCGAACCCCACCCTGGGTCGCGACGAATCCTGTGTACCACGAGTACATCACCGATGAAACGCACTGGCTGCTCAACCAAGTCCCCTACTATCAATCATGGTTTCGCTTCCACATGTTCTGGACCTCGGGTGAAGGACTACTCTCTTTCGCACGATGCGACGATTCGTGGAATGACAACATTCAGTCGGTAAGTCCGGCGAATCAAAAGCTGCGAGAAATCCTTACACAAGGCATCGAAACCCACCTAGAAGGGCGACCGGACTTGATCGAAAAGCTCACACCTTGGTATCCACCTGCGGCAAAACGTATGTTGATCGACAACGGCCACTATTACCGTGCGTTGAAACAAGATCACGTGCGCGTTGTCGACGACCAGATCGAATGTGTCAATGAGACCGGATTGAGGACGTCGACGGGTGAGCAGTTTGATTTCGACGCCATCATTTATGGGACCGGATTTAGTGCGAGCAAGATTCTGTTTCCAATGCGTATCTACGGTCGCGACGGTACCGAGTTGCGCGAGATGTGGAATGAAGATCCACGCGCCTATCTTGGCGTCACCATGCCGAACTATCCCAACTTCTTCTGCCTATACGGACCGAACACAAACATCGTCGTGAACGGTAGCATCATCTTCTTCTCTGAATGCGAGATGCACTACGTATCCAAGTGCCTGCGTCATATGCTGAAGCATGGATACACCGCAATGGACTGTAAACCGGATCCATTCGAGAGTTACAACGAGAAAATCGACGAGTCAAGCCTGAAAATGGCGTGGGGTGCGTCGAAAGTGAACGCGTGGTACAAAAATGCAAATGGTCGCGTCACGCAGAACTGGCCAGGATCGCTCGTTGAGTTCTGGCACCAGATGCGTGAACTCAATCCAGATGACTACGAGTTCACGGCGAGAAAAGAGAAAGTGGTCGGGACGGCCGGACTCGAACCGGCGACCACGTGACCCCCAGTCACGTGCGCTACCAGACTGCGCCACGTCCCGTCGGCGTAAAGTTTAAGGATTGAGTAGATAACTCGTTCGCGCTTTCTGCGGATTGCGTTAGCCGCACGAATGCGGAATACGCACGTCGAGTCCAACGAGTGACATCAATGGGAACCATCTCGCTGATTCGATTGTGATGCCGCGTATGTACGTTGACCGGATATGAGCAAGCACCAACAAGGTTTTCACGACCTTGAGTCACAACTTGATGCGCTACGTCAGCGTCAGTTATTTCGCACGCGTCGAGTCGTGCAGAGTCCTCAAGACCGCGAAATCGTCGTGGATGGTCGTACCTTACTCAACTACAGCAGCAACGACTATCTAGGGCTCGCCAACGATCCCAGGATTGCTGAAGCATTCCAAGCAGGCATAAAAGCGTGGGGAACCGGTAGCGGTGCTTCACACTTAATCTCCGGTCATACCGCCGCGCACGACGTACTTGAGGAAGAACTCGCTGCATTTGTAGGTCGACCTCGTGCGTTACTCTACGGAAGCGGTTATGCGGCAAACGTCGGCGTCATCAATGCACTGCTATCCGTCGGTGATCAAGTTTTTGAAGATCGACTAAATCATGCATCTCTTCTTGATGGCGGTTGGATCAGTCGTGCAGACTTCCATTGGTTTGAACATCGCGACTTGGATCACCTCCGATGCCTAGTTAGTGATCAGGCTGAACGACCTTGCAGGCGACTGATCGTGAGCGACGGCGTGTTCAGCATGGATGGCGATCAATGCCTACTAGACGAGCTTGTTGTGCTCGCGCGTCAAACCGATAGCTGGCTTCAGATCGACGATGCACACGGAATTGGCGTGTACGGGGAGCGAGGCCAAGGTACGGTTGACCCTAAGCGTTATTCGACCCAAGATGTACCCGTATTAATTGGCACGCTTGGTAAGTCTTTCGGAACGGCAGGTGCATTTGTAGCGGGCGAAGACACACTGATCGAGACATTGATACAACGCTCACGAAACTACATCTTTACGACCGCGATGCCCGCGGCGCTCGCATGTGCGACATCCCGGAGTCTCAAAATCGTCGAAAACGAATCGTGGCGGCGCGCACGATTGAAGTCTCTGGTCCAGCGATTTCAGGAAGGACTCAGCGCGCTGAACTTACCGGTACCAAAATCTAGTGCTCCTATTCAACCGTTGCTAATCGGTGATACCGATTTGACGCTGCGAGTGGCGCATTCACTCGAGGAACAGGGTTGCTTTGTTGTACCAATTCGTCCCCCGACGGTGCCACTCAACACGTCTCGACTAAGAATCACGTTTACCGCGGCGCATACAGAAGCGGACGTCGACAGATTGTTGGAAGCTCTCAGCGTGGCTAGTTCATAGATGAAGCGCCTATTCATTACCGGCACCGATACCGAGATTGGTAAAACCGTCGTTGCTACCGGGTTGGTTCGTGCGGCGATTCAAGCCGGCCTTAGAACCGTCGGTCTAAAACCAGTCGCGGCGGGTTGTGAGACGATCGACGGCGCGCTCGTAAATGACGATGCGCGTCAGCTCATGCTCGCGAGCAATGTCGAACTTGACTACGCAACGGTCAATCCGATTGCGCTAGAACCAGCTATCGCACCACACATCGCCGCAGAACAAGCAAACATTGCCATCAACTCGCGCGTGTTAAAAGTTCACTACGAACGCGATCTTCCCGACGCAGTGGATCTCGCAATTTTTGAAGGCGCCGGAGGGTGGTTCGTTCCTCTCAACGAGTACGAGACGTTTCAAGACTTCGCGTTAGGTTTAAAACTTGAAGTTGTGCTTGTTGTTGGCATGAAGCTGGGTTGCATCAATCACGCGCTCTTGTCCGTACAAGCAATCAAAGCCGCTGGTTTGGCATTGGTTGGCTGGATAGCCAACTTTCCGCAACCAGAGATGGCGGTAGCTGAAGAAAACCTCGACACACTCATGCGGCGGATCGACGCTCCGCTCCTTGGGATCGTGCCACATTTAGCTTCTCCCGCAGCAGACGAGGTTGCCAAACACCTGAACATCACAGCGTTCCTGCCGTGACAGACGTACTCGAATTCGATCGTGAGCACTTGTGGCATCCGTACACATCGATGGTCGATCCACTGCCGTGTTACGAAGCCGTAAGCGCAGACGGCGTAATGATTCGATTAGAGGATGGGCGCTCATTGATCGACGGCATGTCCTCCTGGTGGTGTGCCATCCATGGATACAACCATCCAGAACTGAATCGCGCCATCGTTGCGCAGACTCAAAAGATGTCACACGTGATGTTCGGTGGCATCACGCACGCACCGGCAGTTGAACTCGCCCAACTGCTGATCGATATGACACCACGTAGCTTGAATCGGTTGTTTTTTGCCGACTCAGGATCCGTCGCGATGGAAGTCGCAATCAAGATGGTCATGCAATACTGGTTTGCAAATGACCGACCGGAAAAGAATCGATTGCTGACGATTGCCGGCGGCTATCACGGTGATACGTTCGGAGCGATGAGTGTATGCGATCCGGTCACCGGCATGCATGATAAATTCGTGAACGTATTGCCTAAGCACTTTTTCGCGCCGCGCCCTACTTCACGCTTCGGCGAGGAGCTCAATAACGACGATCGAATTAACCTGACGAGCCTGGTCGAAACCCACCATGCCCAGATCGCGGCGCTTGTGCTGGAACCCATCGTCCAAGGCGCGGGCGGTATGTGGTTCTATTCTGCCGAGTATCTCGAGCATGCGCGCCAACTTTGCGACGAGTTCGATCTCGTTCTCGTGTTCGATGAAATTGCCACCGGATTCGGTCGTACCGGCGAGATGTTTGCGGTTGACCATGTCGACATTGCACCAGATGTCCTCTGTGTAGGCAAAGCGCTGACCGGCGGAACGATGACGCTTGCAGCCTGCCTCGCAAACAAGCGGATTGCCACCGGTATTTCGGCGGACGGTGGCGTTCTCATGCACGGACCAACGTTCATGGCTAATCCACTAGCATGTGCTGTCGCAAAGAGGAGCATTGAACTCCTCACCGAAACTAACTGGCGAAGCAGGGTTTCGACCATAAACTCCCAACTCGAAGCGGAACTTACTCCGCTTCAATCCATAAGTGGCGTGCGCGATGTACGAACCATCGGCGCAATTGGAGTCGTACAGATGCACACGCCGGTGGACGTAGCGCAACTACAAAAACAGTTTGTTTCTGATGGAGTCTGGATCCGGCCATTCAACGACTTGATCTATTTGATGCCACCGTACATCATCGAATCGGACGAATTAGCTACGTTAACGCGAGCGATCCGCAACGCTATCGCGTAGTCGCCGAACTAACTCTACAGTTAAATCGAAAGTCGCTTTCGAATGGTCGTTCGCGCAACTTTGAACATTTCATCGATGTTTAGATCCGTCGTGTTTAGAACTTGCGCGTCGAGAGCCGGCTTCAGTGGTGCAACACTTCGATTGCGATCGCGATCATCTCGCTGCTGTATCTCATCGACCATATTTCGTAGCGAGGATGGATCGCTCGGTAAGTTCAATTCATCTAAACGGCGTTTCGCTCGGACCTTAACCGACGCATCGAGATAGAACTTGAGCGGCGCATCTGGAAATACGACCGTTCCCATGTCACGTCCATCGGCGATGAGCCCAGGTGGAGTCCTCATTGACCTTTGAATCTCGATTAGCTGGTTCCTGACTTCAGGTATCGACGAAACGATGCTGGAGCTCACACCGGTTTCGTGACTTCTTAGATCTAAATTCACATTTCTGCCGTTGATGCTAACGGCGTCTTGAACTCCGACCTGCTTGAATATGTAGACCTCGTATATACCGCTCGGTACATCACGACTTGGTTCCAAGTTGATCTTGAAACTAAGACGTTCGCGAATGAACGTGTCAAGTTCTGCTGCGTCCTGTAGCGAACAGTTTGCTAGAGTCGCTGTATAGCCAATGATGCGATAGAGCAGTCCGCTATCGAGTAAGTTAAACCCGAGATCAGCACTCAGACGTTGCGCTAGCGTACCTTTCCCTGACGCGGCGGGACCATCGATCGTGATAACCGGGTTATCACTTGTCATTTATCGCGGCGCGGAATTCAGCGATGTGACGTAACTTGCGCTCAAGTCCGTCGGGGTCGGATTCCGCGAGTGCAAGCATATGCTCGACATTAGCCGCCAAGTCTCGAAAACTAATTCGTAAGTTGTCGAGGTTATCCACAAAGATACTACGCCACATTTTCGCATCACCGGCGGCGATCCGTGAGAAATCCCGAAAGCCATTCCCGAGTAGATCCTTCGATGCGCCCTTCTGATCGGAAAGAAGCTCTACGACGGCAGCGCTCAGAAGGTGTGGTAGATGAGACGTGAGCGCGACCGTTTCATCATGATCATTCGCCGGCATGGTAATCACCCGTGCGCCAACGAGTCGCCACCAATTAGCGACCGAGTCAAGAAGCTTGGCGTCCGTGGATTGTGACGGCGAGATAACGCAGACGCTTCCTTGAAATAAGTCCGCTCTAGCAGCTGAAGGACCGCTTGCATGCGAGCCCGCAATGGGGTGGCACGGGATGAAATTCGGCGGGACGTCCCCAAGCTCACTCAGAATCGACGCTTTGACACTGCCAACGTCAAAAATCGGAGTCTCTGAAGTAATCTCCTTCGCCAATCCTTCAACGATTGGAGCAATCGCATCGGTAGGTACCGCGACACACACAGCATCGACTGGCTTGCCTGTCACCCAGTCTTCATCGATCACGCCAACGTTCTTAGCTGCTTGTTCTACGGTACTATCTAAGTCGCGACCAAGCACCTTTGTGAAATTTGTTTTTGCTTTAGCTGCGAGTGCAAATGAGCCGCCGAGTAGTCCACAGCCAACCAATCCGAGAACGCTCATAGCGACGCTTCAAGCGCGATTAAGAAACGCTCGTTTTCCTCTGGCAATCCGACCGTCACTCGCAAGTGATGCGGCATGTTGTAGTTGGCGATCGGTCGGACAACGACGCCGAGATTTAGCATCTTGTCGTACACATCCACCGCATGCTTTCCGACCTCAAACGAGATGAAATTGCCGATTGACGGAATATACGTGAGTCCAAGACGCTCTAGTCCTGCCTCGAGCGTCGCCATGCCTTCCTGATTCAGTCGCAAGCTCTCGTCAACATATGTCTCGTCGCGAAGGGCTGCCTCAGCTGCGGCTAGCGCCACGCTATTCACGTTGAATGGTTGGCGTATCCTGTTCATCAATTCAGCGACACGTGTGGACGACACGCTATACCCGACCCGCAATGCAGCCAAGCCATAGATCTTTGAGAAGGTACGTGTCACTACCAGATTCGGATAGTCCGGTAGCAGCGAAACACCATTGGGATACCCTTCGATTACGCGTGCATATTCGTGATACGCCTCATCAAGGACGACCCAAACTCGAGAAGGCACACGCGACATGAAGCGATGAAATTCGGCTTCTGTAAACCACGTGCCAGTAGGGTTGTTGGGATTCGCCAGATAGATGATGCGAGTTCTTTCATCGATTGCGTCGGCTATCGCTTCAAGATTGTGAGCCCAACCATTGGAAGGCACGCGGATCGGTTCCGCGTTACAACCCAAGATCGTGAGGGGATACACCAAAAAACAACGTTCGTCCACCAATCCGCTATCGCCAGGAGACAGCACGACTCGGCCGACTATCTTTAGTGCTTCGTCAGAGCCGTTTCCAAAAGTGAGCTGAGATGGATCAACGCCTAAATGATCCGCGACGAGGTTTCGTAGTCGAAATGCAGACCCGTCAGGATATCGCGATAACTCGTCAGTCGCTTCACGAATCGCTTCTCGCACAGCGTCACTTGGTCCGCGTGGATTCTCGTTACTGGCGAGTTTGATCGCCCCAGCGATCCCGCGCTCACGTTCGAGTTCTTCGATCGGTTTACCGGGTTGATACGGACTGATTTCCAGTACCGCTTGATTAACGTTTCGCATCAGTTATCGAAAGCGCGGGGGTAAGAGCCGAGAATTTTTAAGTCGAATGCGACCGAATTTACTTCTTCCAATACGTTCGCGACGGATTCATCCTCAGCGTGTCCGTCAAAATCAATGAAGAAAACGTAGGACCAATTACCCGATCTAGCCGGTCTGGATTCAACACGCGTCAAACTAATGCCATGACGCTGGAACGGCGACAACACGTCAACCAACGCGCCCGAACGATTTGGGGTATACACCATGAGACTGGTCTTATCGGAGCCACTTGGAGAGACCTTTTGCTTACCCAAGACGAAGAACCGCGTTGCGTTAGACACCTGATCCTCGATGTTCGAGTACAGAATGTTCAGCTGGAATTGATCAGCAGCTAATTCGCCTGCGATTGCCGCAGTGTGATCCTCCAAAGCTGCAAGTCGGGCAGCCTCGGCATTGCTTGAGACCGCCTGAGTCTCCACATCCGGCAAGTGTTCACGGAGCCAACTACGACACTGAGCGAGGGACTGCTCATGCGAGTAAACCTTCTCAATCGAGTCAGCTTCAATACCTCGTTTTGCCATCAAAGCATGGTGGATTGCGAGATTCACTTCGCCACAAACCTGAAGATTGGAATCGATGAAACAATCCAAAGTTTGGTTGACCGCACCTTCGGTACTGTTCTCAACCGGAACGATGCCGTAATTCGCGCCTTCGGTTTCGACCTCGTGGAACACGTCCTGGATCGACGGTTGCGGACGAACCGTTGTCGATCGGCCGAACTGCTTGATGGCAGCGCTGTGCGAATAGGTGCCGACTGGGCCTAAATACGCGACACTCAATGGCTGCTGAAACGCGATCGACATCGAGATTATTTCGCGAAAGAGCAGTTCGACCTGCGCGTCGGAAAGCGGTCCCTCATTCAATGAACGAATCCGCTGCAAGATTTGTGCTTCGCGTTCTGGACGGAACGCGTTTACGCCCTCGACTTCCTCTTCATTTGCCTTGAATTGACCGATATCAAGCACGCATCGAGTTCTTTGATTCAGCAGCTCGATGAGTTGATGATCGATTTCGTCAATCCTGGCGCGCAGCTCGTCGAGTTTGTTATTAGCCATCAATCTGTTGCACGGAGACTTAGCCGCACGTTAGTCCGCTATATCGTCCGTGGCCGCGTCTTCTTCTTCGAGTCGGTCCACTTCGACGACCGGATTGTCAATTGACGCGTTCATTAACTTCACGCCACTCGCAATCCTTGATAAGAGACTTATGGAGTCAGCATCAATGCGGATGAATTTACCGTCTTGATTCAACAATAGTAGATGATCACCAGCGAATACTTGCAGCGCGCTCACCAACGAACCTGTCTTCTCGGTTATTCGAACAGCACGCATACCCAAGATGCCGCGACTCTTGACCGCAAATTCATCGAATTTAACGCGCTTGCCGATTCCTAGCTCAGACACCGTGAGCAAAAATCCATCTTCTTGAGGCACGATCAACGAGATGACTCGATCATCGTCACGCAACCGCATACCTCGTACTCCTCGCGCGGTGCGACCCATAACTCGCACATCGGATTCCTTGAATCGTGCAAGTTTCCCGGATGATTGAACCAACATGATGTCATCGGTACCGTCGGTGCGGGCGACGCCAATTAACTGGTCGTCATCCTCAATCTTCAACGCGATTAATCCATTTGTTCGAATGCGGCTGTACGCGTCGAACTTAGTACGTTTTATGTAGCCACGTTGCGTAGCGAAGAACAGGTAACCGGACTCGTCCGATTCCGTTACCGCGAATGCGCAGGACACTTTCTCATTCTCATCCAATTTGAGCAAGTTGACGAGTGGGTATCCGCGCGCCACACGACTGGCAAGGGGTACCTTGTAAGCATCCAAACTGTAAACCCGGCCACGATTGGTGAACATCAGCAGCATGCTGTGATTGTGAGCCACCATCACATGCTCGGTGAAGTCATCGTCACGCGTTTTGACGCCCGTGATCCCCTTCCCGCCTCGTCGTTGAACGTTGTATTCAGCAACCGGCATGGCTTTTGCGTAGCCCTGATGGGAAATCGTGATCACCACGTCTTGTGGTTTGATTAACGCTTTATCGGTGAGGTCTTCAACGGCGTCTCGGATTTCGGTGCGACGTTCGTCCGCAAATTGCTCTTTGACCTCGAGTAATTCCTCGATGATCAGATCATTGACCTTCTCATCAGAATCCTGAATCTCAAGCAACGCCCGAATCGTCGTGACGATTTCTTTGTAGTTCCCAATCAACTCCTGCTGTTCGAGATTCGTCAAACGATGTAGACGTAGGTCAAGGATCGCGTTCGCTTGGCGTGGCGACAGCCGATAACGCCCCGCGTCACCGCCGGCTTCTTCTTCAGTTTGAAAACCGTATTCATCCTCTAGATCAAGTGGTCGAACAATGTCCCGCTCGGCACGAGAAAGTAGCGCCTCAATGCTCGCTGCCTCCCATGAGCGATCACGTAATGCTTGCTGCGCCTCTTCGCGATTACCCGCATTCTTGATCAACTCCACCACTTCATCGATGTTCGCGAGCGCGACGGCTTGGCCTTCGAGCAGATGACCTTGTGAACGACTTTGACGTAACAGATAAATGGTTCGACGTGCAATCACCTCGCGTCGATGCGCCAAGAACTCCACGATGATTTCTTTCAGTGAAACCTGACGTGGTTCGCCTTTCACCAGCGCGTTGTTATTGATCGCGTACGACAACTCAAGCGCCGTGTGCCTGTATAGGTTGTTCAATACGGTCTGTGCGATCTCGCCGCGACGCAACTCGATGGTAATCTGTAATCCATCTTTGTCGGATTCGTCACGCAGCTCCGTGATGCCTTCGATCTTTTTAGTTTTGACCAGCTCGGCGATTTTCGAGATCAGAAGCGATTTATTGACTTGAAAAGGAATCTCGGTTACGACGATCGAGTCGCGTTGGTCGCCTTGTACGATTTCGGCTCGGGACCGCACCGATATGCTGCCTCTCCCGGTGCGATATGCGTCGACGATCCCAGCTCTACCGTTAATGATCGCGCCCGTCGGAAAGTCTGGACCCTTGACGTGTTCAAGTAGGTCTTCGATCGTTGCATCGGGATTCTGTACGACCTCTACACACGCATCGATGATCTCGCCAAGATTGTGAGGCGGCATTTTTGTCGCCATCGCAACAGCGATGCCATCTGAGCCGTTGAGGAGTATATTTGGAACTCGCGTCGGCAAGACCACGGGCATCGTCAGTGTCTCGTCGTAATTCGGCACGAAGTCGACGGTTTCCTTATCCAGGTCTGCCAATAACATTTCAGCGAAACGCGTCATACGCATCTCGGTGTAACGCGATGCAGCAGGAGGATCACCATCCACGGAACCGAAATTGCCCTGTCCGTCTACGAGTGGATATCGCATCACGAAAAGCTGCGCCATTCTTGCGATCGTCTCGTAGATCGACTGGTCACCGTGCGGGTGATATTTACCGTGGACTTCCCCTTGAACGCGCGCCGACTTGATGGTCGGCCGGTTGTAACGGTTCCCCATTTCAGACATCGCGAACAAACAGCGACGATGCACGGGTTTTAGTCCATCACGTACGTCAGGAAGCGCTCGTCCAATGATCACGCTCATGGCGTAACCCATGTAGGACTGTTCGACTTCGGACGTTAAACTGACACGATTTACGCCGCCTCCGCCTTGCCCTGGCGGGCTTCCATCGCTGCTAGGAGGCATGTTGTCGCCGCCGTTCCCAGCGACCTCATCGGACGCAGGCGGCGTTTCAGAAACTGGCTCAGTTGCGCTATCTACGCTAGGGTCGTCCTGAGCGTCGACTGACGCTTGATTTTCGCTCATATCTTATTGATTTATAAGACTTTTATAGTATTGCGGGAGGTATACAAATTATACCATGCGACACCCCCTATTTGACGCTATTTTGTACGAATCTAACAAGTGATTTCAGCGCAAAAATCGCGATCGCACGATATCTCTCACAACCTTGCCAAGAAGGAAATTGGAGAGATCAAAAACGCTTAGAAAATGACTCAATTCTCGTTGCTAACCCAGAACTCGCGGGTCGCGTCCATGGGTGCATCGACCGATGAAATCTCCTCATCAAAGCTCATCGTCGCACGACTATCGCCGTATCGTGGCCATTCTGCGATCCCATCGTGGTTTGGGTTTCCAGTGTGAGCGAAGGCAATGTAGGAACGCATGAGGCGCTCCGACAATTGTGCTACGGACTCGCCTTCGCCGCAGAATCGCCGCATTCGATCGATGTCGTACGTACCCCAGACAAACGGAATATCCAGCGAGTGGCAAGCGTGTAAACGTCCATCGTGCGCAGGGGATTCCCAATCAAAGCGGTACATCCAGACGTTGGCGGTATGCTGACGATGCGCATCCGCGGTACGAACCGCAGGGATTCGAAACATCCGATCAGTTGAAACCGCTGACCACACTTCGATTGGATCGACACTCAGATTCTCTTCAGCGCGGTCCGCTTCGTAGCACTGTATGGCTTCATTCGCACGGTCGCCGAGAGTGCTCTCAAGTAATTTGAGCAACTGGACTTCGTCCATGTTCTCGAACTGTCGATTAAAGATCGTGAATAGCGTAGATTCGTCACGCGTATGTCCGATCATCAGATTCATATCACGTGTGAACTCGCCGCGCGCAAGGACTTCCGCGGCGTCTTCCGCGAGTACCGTACCGTCTCGTACCGGTCCCCAACGTGCGCCCTCGATTTGGGTCTGGAGCGCCAGAATCTGATCTGCTGGTACGGAACGCAACTTGTCGAAACCGCCACAGCGATGGGCCAATTCCTGCGCAGTTTGCATCGCAGCGTCTGCTGTGACTTGGTTAGTCAGCGAACCACTCATGGGAATCGCTTGATCGAAACTACCAGCCGCCGCTGGCATTGCCATGAGTTGCGCTATGTCAAAGCCACCTGCAGACTGACCAAATACAGTTACATTCGACGGATCGCCACCGAATGCTGAAATGTTCTGTTTCACCCAACGTAGCCCTGCGACTTGGTCGAGCAACGCTTCGTTACCGGTTGCGCCAAGTTCAGGAGCATGCAGAAAACCAAGCGCACCTAGTCGATAGTTCAGCGTAACGACGACCATATCACCCGTCTTCGCCAGATTCTGACCGTTGACGCGAGGTTGTGAACCGGCGCCAACCGTGTTCCCGCCCCCGTGGATCCACACCATGACAGGTCGTTTGTTCGAGTCACAGCCTGGCGTCCAGACGTTGAGGTAAAGGCAATCCTCGTTGGTCTCGCCGGTCGCGATGCCGATTAACTCGCCTACTGCCCCCGGAATCGTCGATTGGATCGCACAGGCGCCAAATGCGGTGGCATCTCGAAGCCCGCTCCAGGATTCCGGCGCTTCCGGCGGGAGCCAACGCCTCTCGGCAATCGGTGGTTTTGCGAAAGGAATCCCCAGAAACGCATTTATGCGATCCTGGTCTAGTCCTTCAACGCGTCCGAAACTGGTTTCAACTATCGCCACAATACTGCTCCTTAAACGCCCTTCAACCAATGCTATTTTGAGAAGGCGTCTCTATCATTTTGCTCACCCACGTTTGACTGTGAATCTACATGTCTGATCCCGTTCCTGATAGTAATGTCGATCATGCGGAAGTCGAGAAGTTCGAGTCTCTCGCGCATCGATGGTGGGACAAGGATGGTGAATTCAAGCCACTTCACGATATTAACGAAGTACGCCTGAAGTTCATCATGGACCGGACCGAAGTTCGTGCACGAGACATCATCGAAGTGGGGTGCGGAGGAGGCATATTCTCAGAGAGTCTCGCTCATTTAGGCGCTAGGATCGTAGGTATTGACCCCGCACGAGGACCGTTGACCGTGGCGAAAATCCATGCGGTCGAAGCAGGCTTAACGGATTTCCCTCAATACGAAATCGCGACTGCTGAAACCTACGTGACTGCGCATTCGGAGTCGTTTCATGTCGTCGCGGCTTTGGAGATGCTTGAGCACGTACCCGATTACAGGATCACCGTTGCGGCACTCGCAGACCTTGCACAACCCGGAGCGAATCTGTTTTTCTCGACGATCAATCGTCACCCCAAAGCCTATGCGCTCATGATCGTAGCTGGTGAATACGTTCTCAATGTGCTTCCGCGTGGTACACACGATTACGAAAAGTTCATTCGACCTTCCGAGCTGGCGCAGGCTTCGCGCGATGCAGGGCTCAACGTCAAGAAAATCCAAGGGTATCGTTACAACCCTTTTACTCGATTCGCCACACTCTGTGACGATGTCGACGTCAATTACTTACTACACGCTGAAAAACCTATTGGCTAATTACAAACCGCCAAAAAACCTTCTATCTGGACGGACCATCCTCATAACGGGCGCGAGCGACGGTATCGGTCGTGTCGCGGCGGTTACCTATGCACAACACGGTGCACAAGTGCTTCTCCTTGGTCGCGACCGCAAGAAACTCGAAGCCGTTAACGATGAGATCACAACCTCTACGGAAACTTCGCCGCTGATCATTCCATTTGATCTAGCGAAACTACACGCTCAATCTGAGGAAACACTCACGGAATCGCTACGGGATTCAATCGAGCAATTGGACGGCATCCTTCACAACGCATCACTACTAGGATCCAAAGTCCCACTCGCCCATTACCCAGCGAATGAATGGGAAACCGTGATGCATGTAAACGTGACTGCAGCTTTCTTACTCACCAAGGCGTTGATGCCGTCCCTTGACCGTTCAACAGACGCGTCCGTGATATTTACGTCATCCGGTGTCGGACGAACGGGGCGCGCTTACTGGGGTGCGTACGCCGTGTCGAAATTTGCGACGGAAGGCATGATGGAAGTCCTAGCGGATGAGGTTAGCGGCACCAATATCCGAGTTAATTCGCTCAATCCAGGTGGGACGCGTACCACTATGCGCGCGAGAGCGTACCCCGCCGAAGATCCGATGACTCTCCCGACGCCGCACGATCACATGGATCTCTATCTCTATCTAATGGGACCCGACTCAAGTGGCGTGAATGGTGAGCGTTTTGATGCACCTTCGTGGGCTGGACCGTAACGAGGTCGTTAATCTCGGTACCAACGCGGTAGTGTGAGATTAGGATAAGGAATAAGTACCGATCGATTTGCTTTGGTCGGTTTTGTATCTCCTCGACTTCGAGCACGTAGGGACAAACCAAGCATTGCACAAACCGCGTTCACTTCATCCGTATGAACTTCGACGACCCGACCCGCTGGAACGAAACTAGGGGCGATAAATGGCCCGAAACGTACGCGTTTCAGGCGCGAAACAAGGATGTTCTGACTTTCGAAGAGTAAACGGACCTCGCGATTACGGCCTTCCATGAGGCACACGTGGTACCAATGATTACTGCCACGACCATCGTAGTACTGAATGTCCGTAAAGCGACAGGTGACACCGTTGATCTCAACGCCTCGCTTAAGTCTCTCCACCATCGCGTCATTCAAAAGGGATCGGACGCGGACTGCATATTCACGATCGAGATTCGTACTCGGATGCATGAGCTTATGTGCTAGCTCACCTTGATTCGTAAATAACAACAAGCCGGTTGTTCCAACGTCAAGTCGGCCTACTGAAATCCAACGTCCTGACCTGAGATCTGGTAATTGAGCGAACACCGTACGACGATCCGTAACAGATTTACGAGTAACCTCAACCCCAGCTGCTTTATTCATGAGAAGGATGCGGGGACCCGAATTGACGTGACGAGAAACTACCTTGCCGTCTACTTCTACACGTTGTGCTACTGAAACTCGGTCGCCTAGGGTCGCTAGTTCGCCGTCGACCTTAATTCGACCCGCGACGATCCACTTCTCGATCGTTCGGCGTGATCCTAAGCCAGCATCGGCAAGCGCCTTTTGCAGTTTTACCGTCGAAGGCTTCGCCTCGACATTGGCTCGAGCCATAGGACCTCAGATACTCGTGAATTCAGTTTAGAAGGTTAGCGCGTGCTAGCCTTCATTTGCCACGATTCGAGGTGGTTCCACCTGCTCTTCTTTCACGCGTAGTGACTCACCGTCCACCAACGGTGGCAAATCACCGATCGAGCGTAGGTTGAAGTAATCTAGAAACGCACGCGTCGTACCGTAAAGAATTGGCAGACCAGGAACTTGCTTGCGTCCCAATTCGCGGATCCAACCTCTCTCCTGCAGTCGTCGCAGAATGTTCCCGCTGGTTGTGACACCGCGTACGTCGTCGATCTCCCCGCGTGTGATGGGTTGCTGATAGGCGATCATCGCCAGTGTCTCAAGCAGAGCACGCGAATATCGTGGCGGATTTCGCTTCCATAGCTTGTGAACCCACTCGCTGTGCGTCGCATCTACTTGAAGTCGAAATCCTGACGCGACTTGAACTAGCTCAATTCCACGTTGTTCACAGTCCTCGTCAAGCTCCTCTAATGCCGAAAGAAGGAGTTCCCGAAACGGACGAGGGTCGTCGTACTCCTGCTCAAACACACTCATTAGCGCTGCGACGTTTAAAGGTTCCTCCGCAGCGAAGAGCAACGCTTCAACGATGCGCTTTATGTCAGCGACGGTCATATCAGACAACGTCTGCCGGCTCAGCTAAGTTCACGAATATTGGCGCGAAAGGTTGGTCCTGCATCACGCGTACCAAGCTACCCCTCATGAGCTCGAGGAGAGCTAGCAACGATGCGATCAGGGATACCTTACCTTCATGTACGTCAAACAGTGCTTCAAACGCGACGGAGTCTCGCGATTCCTGTAATTTATCGATGATCTCGGTCATGCGTTCGCGCACGGAGATTGTGGTGCGTGTAACGCTGTGCCGTTGATACAGCTTCGAACGCTGAACGACATCCGCGAACGCGAGCATCAGTTCCTGGAGTTCGATATCTGGTTGTACTTCACGCGCGTAAGGTTCTGCCAGAGTCGCCTGCACCACATGAACTTCACGATCGACTCGAGGCAATGCGTCCAGTCGCTCGGACGCGCTCTTTAATCGCTCGTACTCCTGCAGTCTACGACGAAGTTCAGCTTCCGGGTTTGCATCGTCGTCATCGTCGCTCTCTAGCTGAGGCAGTAATGCTCGAGACTTGATCACCATCAATGTCGCCGCGATAACCAAGTATTCCCCGGCCATCTGCAAGCGAAGCGTCGACATGAGATCGATGTACTGCATGTATTGCTCAGCGACGTCAGCCAAACGGACTTCAAGGATGTCGAAGTTGTGTTTCCGAATCAGATAGAGCAGGAGATCCAATGGACCTTCAAAGGACTCAAGCATTACGATCATGGCATCCGGAGGAATGTGCAGGTCTTTCGGCAGTTCCTCTAAACCCTTATCGCCGATGCGGGCGTGAATTGGAGCCCCGTTGATCGGTTCCAACGAAAGATCACTCGTCGAGCCGTCTACCAAGTCATCACGCATTCGCGATACCTATTGCTGATCGCACCTCGGTCATGGTTTCCTTCGCGATGACACGAGCTTTTTCCGAACCGTCCTCTAGGATCTGTCGTACTTTTTCGGGCGAATTCGCAAATGGCGCCGCACGTTCACGAAATAGTGTCTGCTCTTCGTTTATGACGTCGATGAGCGGCTGTTTACACTCTCGACAACCGATCGAAGCCGTACGACAACCGTTCGCAGCCCACTCGCGCTGTGCTTCATCGAGGTATATCTCGTGCCAGGTGTATACCGGACACTTTGCGGGATCACCTGGATCCTTTAATCGAACCCGTGCAGGATCGGTTTGCATCCGGCTGATTTTCTGTTCGATGACTTCCGGGTCATCTCGAAGCTGAATCGTATTTCCGTACGACTTTGACATTTTCCGACCGTCAAGCCCAACGACGAGTGGAGTCTCCGTCGCAAGTGTGCGTGGTTCAGGCAGAATCACCCTCCCCGTACCCCGCAGGTAACCTTCAAGCACCTCTGCTTGGCGACGCGTTAGCGAGGTACTCGACGCCACCAGCGTCAATCCCTCTTGCAATGCCTCCTGACTTCCGCCTTCTCGGAAACCCCGATGGCAAGCGAGAAAATCATCTTTGAACGCTTGTCCGTGATCCTCGAGGAGAGCCATGACGCTTGTCTCGAAATCAGTGCCGCGACCGTAGATCTCGTTGAATCGCCGCGCGATTTCGCGACTCATTTCCACATGTGCAGATTGATCCATGCCAACGGGTACCCTCTCGGCACGGTAAATGAGGATGTCGGCTGCTTGAAGTACTGGATAGCCTAAGAACCCATATGTCGCCAGATCCTTCTCTTGCAAGGCATCAATCGTGTCCTTGTATGTTGGCACACGCTCTACCCATGGCAGAGGCGTGATCATGGACAAGAACAGATGCAGTTCGGCATGCTCTGGAACTCTGCTTTGCACAAAGATGGTGCAATGTTCCGGTGACAGACCCGCACCAAGCCAGTCAACGACCATTTCACGTGAGTATTCCTCGATCGTGTGAGTTTCGTCGTAGGCCGTAGTGAGCGCATGCCAGTCGGCGACAAAGAAGTAACAGTCATATTGAGACTGTAAATCCACCCAATTTTTTAGGGCACCGTGGTAGTTCCCCAAGTGCATGTAGCCGGTGGGTCGCATTCCTGATAGGACTCTATCCGGGCGTTTGGCTTGGTTTGCTTCTTCCATGAATCAAGGCTGCGTTAGGTTTACGGACTCTCGCCGAAGCCTCGTCAAGCCGTATTGTTAGCTTGGGTTAGTGACGAATTGTAGAGCAAATCGCCACAGACTTTTGCGAGTTCTAAGGTCGGTTATGCGTCGGTACGACGCCAATCGATCTCTTCAATGCCGTGGTCGCGCAGGTAGTTATTCGCACGGGTGAAATGACGGCACCCGAAAAAGCCGTTATGTGCGGCAAGAGGGGACGGATGCGCAGCTGTTAGAACACAGTGTTGATCACGTGAAACTCGTTCGCCTTTGGCCTTGGCGTACGCACCCCAAAGCAAGAACACGACATGCTCGCATTGCTCATTCACGATCTCGACAACCCGGTCGGTAAACCGTTCCCATCCCTGATTCTGATGTGATCCACTCGCGCCCTCTAATACCGTGAGCGTGGCGTTGAGCAACAACACACCCTGCGCCGTCCATCCGAGCAGGCTGCCGCTCGACGGGGCGAACGTCTCGCCTGAACTCGTGTTTTCTCGCAGGTCATCGGTCACTTCCTTGAAGATATTCATCAACGAAGGCGGCTGCTTAACGCCAGGCGGCACGCTGAAGCACAATCCGTGCGCCTGACCCGAAAATATGTACGGATCTTGCCCAATGATCACGACTTTGACATTCGGTAACGGGCAACTATCAAGCGCATTGAAAATCAGTTTCGAAGGCGGGAAGACGCGTTTTCCAGCGCTTCGTTCGTCTAGTAGGAATTCGCGTAACTGAGCCATGTAGTCGGACTCAAATTCACTTCGCAGCGCTTCTTTCCATGAGTCATGCAAGACGACTCGGTCCACTGCGCTCACGATCGCTATTCTCGATCTCGCAACTGTGGGAACAGCATTACGTCTCGAATCGAGTGCTTGTCGGTAAGGAGCATTACTAGTCGATCGATTCCAATACCCTCGCCGGCGGTCGGCGGCATGCCATATTCAAGTGCCGTCAAGAAGTCCTCGTCGACACTCATTGCTTCTTCATCACCTGAGCTCCGAAGCGATGCTTGATGCTCGAAACGTGAACGTTGATCATCCGGGTCATTGAGTTCCGAAAAGCCATTTGCAATCTCTCGACCGGCAATGAAATACTCGAATCGATCAGTGAAATCCGGGTCTTCCTTGTTCCTCATTGCAAGCGGCGAAATAGAGGCTGGATACTGAGTCACGAACGTTGGATTTTGGAGTTTTGACTCCACGCGTGACTCGAACAGTTCATTCAAGATCGCGCCAGCGTCCATGCTTTCGGCTACATGAACCTCTAAACCGTCTGCGAGTTTTCTAGCATGACTTCTATCGCGCAACGAATCCGGATCCTCGCCGAGTTCATCCGCGACGACGTTCAGCATTGTGATTTGACGCGCAGGCTGGTCGAAATCGAGGTCGAGGTCGCCAAATTTCACTTGGCTCGCACCTGTCGTGTCATTCACGATCTGCCGCATTAACTCGTCAGTGAGAATCATCAAGTCCTCAAAGGTCGCATAACTTTCGTAAAACTCAAGCATGGTGAATTCCGGACTGTGACGCGTCGATAGTCCCTCGTTCCGAAAATTGCGATTAATCTCGAATACTCGTTCTACCCCGCCGACAACAAGCCGTTTGAGGTAAAGTTCGGGTGCGATGCGGAGGTAAAGGTCGCGTGATAGGGCATTGTGGTGCGTCACGAATGGTTTTGCACTAGCACCACCCGGCATTGGGTGGAGCATCGGGGTTTCAACTTCCCAATAGTCACGAGCGTGGAAGAACCGTCGAATCGACGCTAATACTTCGCTGCGTACTTGGAATACACGCCGTGAATCCTGATCAACGATCAAGTCAACGTAGCGTCGTCGGTACTTGAATTCCTGATCGGCTATACCGTGGTACTTCTCCGGCAGTGGCTGTAGTGATTTCACGAGCAAATGCAGTTCCTGTGCTTCAACGGTGAGTTCGCCTCGATTCGTCTTCATCACAGAACCTTCGACAGCGACAATATCCCCCACATCCGTTAGATGCTTGAATTCGTCGTAAGCATCTTCGCCAATACCATCGGAGCGAACATAAATCTGAATGCGTTCACCGTTGTCATAGAGCGTTGCGAAACTCGCCTTGCCCATGTCGCGACGTAGCACGATTCGACCTGCGATCGAGGCTCGAATCTCCCGTTCCGCAAGATCCTCCTTGCTGAGGTCGTCGTATTCAGCACGAAGGCTTGCCGCGTGATGTGTCGGCTTGTATTGATTCGGATAGTCGAAACCGCCATCGCGCAGATTCGTTAGTTTCTGTCGTCGAACCTCAAATTCGTTACGTTCTTCGCTCAAACGTCAGCCTTTAGGTTTGCGGTCATGAATTCGTCCAGATCGCCGTTTAACACGCGCGTTGGGTCAGCGATTTCTATGTTAGTTCGTAAATCCTTAACGCGGGATTGATCAAGCACGTAAGAGCGGATTTGACTACCAAAACCAATATTCGCTTTGGCAGACTCTAGTTCCTGCCTCGCAGCATCGCGTTCTTGAATCGCCAAGTCGTATAGTCGCGCTCGCAATTGTTTCCATGCCTGATCGCGGTTTTGATGCTGGGATCGTTCAGACTGACATTGAACGACGGTTTTCGTAGGTAAGTGTGTGAGCCGCACCGCCGAGTCGGTCCGATTCACGTGTTGTCCACCCGCGCCACTCGCACGATACGTGTCGGTGCGTACATCCGACGGATCGATCTCGATTTCAATGGTGTCATCAATTTCAGCATATACGTACACAGATGCGAATGATGTGTGTCGCCGATTTCCCGAATCAAACGGCGAGTGTCGGACTAGTCGATGGATCCCTGTCTCCGTACGAAGCCAGCCATATGCAAATTCACCGGCGACGAAGAGCGTCGCACTACGAATCCCAGCGATGTCTCCAGAGCTTGCTTCGCGAAGCTGATAGCTGAACTGTCTCTTTTCGCACCACTTGATATACATCCGAAGCAGCATGTTCGCCCAGTCTTGGGCTTCCGTGCCGCCTTCCCCGAACTGAATGTCAACAAACGCATTGCTCGAATCGGTCTCGCCATCGAACATTCGCTGAAACTCTAGCTCACCAAGTTTCGTTTCGGTTGCGTCGAAGTCTGAAGCAATTTCGTCCAACGCTTCTTGGTCAGACTCCTCCACAGCAAGCTCTAGGTAATCAGAAGCATCCACGAGCGCTTGACGGAGTTCAAGCACATTGCCGACCGTTCGGTCGAGGCGTGACCGCTCTTGAGAAAGTTCCTTAACTTTCTCTTGATTTTCCCACGTCTCCGGGAGAGAGAGTTCCCGATCTACTTCCTCAAGTCTTTCGCTTTTGCTATCGACGTCAAAGAGAGTCCTTTAATAGTGCAAAACGAGACTCAAACGACTTTAGTTGCTCGCGCAACGAGGTGATTTCGGCCATGACTCAAGGAGATAAAAAACAAAAAAGTCGTGATTGCCCACGCGTCAACGCTGCAATCAATCGACCGCCTCAATTTTAGAGGCGATTAACTGAAGTGTGACTTCTCCACGAAAAACATTGCGGTTCAATTGATATACCATCTCGATTTGGTCCGCTTCAACCACCGGATGGGAAAACGCAATCGCTTCGAAGTGTTGAGAGCCAGTGCGGAGAATGAACTTTTGGTGTTCCCGGTTCTGGCCTACGCGCGTCGTCGATACCACGTCAAACGTTCCGTGAAACGTCGGCGGAGTGAAAGTTTGTCCCCACGGCTCCAATCTGTCGATCTCGTCCACCAACGCTAAGCTCAGTTCTTCATCGTTCAGTTCACCATCAGTGTAAATCGTCGGGTTGAAGGCATCTTCCGACGCGAGTACCTTCACAGCGTCGTCGAACACGTTAGAGAATCGCTCAAATTGCTGTTTGTAGATCGTAAGTCCTGCGGCGCCTGCGTGCCCGCCGAATTGGAGTATCAGCTTCGGCAACCTTGCGTCAACATACGCGAGTACGTCCCGAATATGGACACCATCGATGCTGCGTGCTGAGCCTTTAAGCGTTTGGTTAGCCAGATCTTCAGAGTCTGCGAACACGATCGCAGGTGCTCCGGTTCGTTCCACCAGTCGGCTCGCGACCAAGCCAACCACACCTTCATGGAAATCACGGTGATAAACGCAGAAACTCTTCGAATCGTCCGAATCCACTAAGTTCACGAGTCTGTTTGCGGTCTCGTTCATCTCGGTCTGAATAGCGCGACGCTGCACGTTCATTCCTTGAAGCACCCCCGCCAATTCGTACGCCTCGTCAGGATTCTCGCTCAGTAGCAGTTGAATCCCAACCGAAATGTCGTCGAGTCGACCCGCTGCGTTAATACGCGGACCGATTCGAAATCCGAGTTCACGAGTCGTGAGAGTTTCAATCGGTGTTCGACTGACTTCGCAAATAGCCGTAAATCCTGGTCGCATCTGTCCGCTGCGCATTCGACGCAGACCTTCACTCACCAAGCGTCGATTGTTCAAGTCCAAAGGGACCATATCGACCACGGTACCCACCGCTACGAGATCCAACCACTGACGCATATCAGGTATTTCGAGCCCACGTTTTTCGAAATATCCTCGGTCCATGAGCTCGCGCCGCACGCGAGCAAGTAGATAGAACGCGACACCGACGCCGCAAGGTTCACTCTCAAAGCCCGAATCTGGCAGGTTTGGATTCACAATGCTGTGAGCGGGCGGCAGCTGGCCCTGTTCTGCTGGAGCTAGATGATGGTCCGTTACCACCACATCAATGTCGTAATCATTCGCTAGCTCAATCCCCTCGGTTGACGACACGCCGTTGTCGACCGTGATGAGCAGGTCCGGTTTATCCGGAAGTAAGGTCTCGACGAATCGAGTCGTTAAGCCGTAACCGAAACTGAATCGATTTGGTACGCGGAATTCCGCGGCATCGTATCCAATAGCACGAAAGAAGAGCATGAAGAGCGCACTAGCCGTCGCGCCGTCAGCATCGTAGTCGCCACAAATGAAAATACGTTCGTTGCGATCAATCGCGTCAACGACGCGAGTCGCTGCACGCGAGATATCAGGTATGCCATCCGGCTGTGCAAGTTGGCTGACTCGATAGTCGATCTCGGATTCATCAGAAATCCCACGAGAGCTCAAAATTCGCGCCATCGGCGCCGACACGTGCAACTTTTCTTGCAGCGTCGTAGGGTCGACACCGCTAGAGCGGGTCTTGACAGGAAGCAACGTCACCTCGACAACTCCGAACTACGTCAAATCGACTACCCGGATCTTCTTGATTGGCGCAGCGATATCCGCCAGCGACTCAAGTTCCTCAAGTGCTTGATCCAGCTCACGTTCAATAACTGTGTTTGTCAGAATGACGACAGGAATAACCTCATTGTCGACGGATCGAATGACTTCCTCTTTCTTCTGAATCATCGATGCAATCGAAATACCGTGGCGGGCTAACGTCTCTCCGATCGATGCAATGACACCAGGTCGATCTGCGGCCGCGATGTTCAGGAAAAACGCACTTGAGACGTCACCAATTGATCGTACTCGAAGCGTCCCTCCGCCGATGCCTGGATGACGATACAGGCCTGAAGCAATATTCGTGAGATCGGCTATCACGGAAGAAGCAGTTGCATGACCGCCAGCACCGGGTCCGGTAAAACGCAATACTCCCGTATTTGCAGTACCGAGTTGTACCGCGTTCTCGACATCATTTACTTTGGCAAGCAGGTTCTCTTTAGGCACCAAAGCAGGATGGACTCGCATTTCCACTAGATCTTCCTCTTGCCGTCCGATCGCCAAGTGCTTAATCGAATAACCCAATTCATCTGCGTGCTGAATATCCTCAATCGTAATATCTTGGATACCTTCGCAATACACGCTGTCAATCTCTATCGGTACGTCAAAGGCGAGCGCGACCAGGATGGCGAGTTTCTGAGCCGCATCCATACCGCCTACGTCAAACGTGGGATCCGCTTCAGCGTACCCTAGTTCTTGCGCATTCTTAAGCGCGTCGTCGAACGCGACGCCATCCTGCGCCATCGCGGTCAATATGTAGTTGCAGGTCCCATTGATGATGCCTGTCAACCAATTGATGTCATTGGCGGGAAATCGAGTCTTGAGCGCAGCGATGATCGGAATCCCGCCAGCCACTGCCGCTTCGAAAGCTAGAGGGACATCACGTTCGCGTGCGATGTCCAGTAACTCATTGCCATGCGTTGCGAGTACCGCTTTGTTCGCAGTGATGACGCCTCGCCCGCGTTCGAGAGAAGCTTTCATCAGCTCGTATGCTGCGTCCGTACCACCTATCAATTCGATGACGAGATCGAGTTCATCGTCGTTAAGTAGGTCATCCAGATTCGTGCTGAAGGCAATCTCGCTTAAATCGACGCCATCACGAAGTCGGCGGCTCGCGAGACGCTTCACACGCAGCTTCTTTCCCGCGATGCCATTGAGCTGGTCCGCATTCGATCTTACGAGCTCCAATAGCCCCTGAGCGACGACCCCTAACCCGGCGATTCCTACATTTGTTGACAAATTCGACGCACGCTATCTAGCAAAAACACACCGCGACTAACATGCCGCGTAAGAGCAAAGAATTGTAGCTTCGAGCCGACTTAGATAGGTCGTTTTCTATACTGCGAAGCCATTCGGGGGGTTCAACCAACGTCCACATTGGCGAAACTCATACAAATCACCCGAAAACCGGCACACATGCTCGCGTTTATCATTCACGGCGAGTCAGGACGATTGAACTCTCCTTGAGAAATCTCAAGGAGCAACGCTGAGCAAGTACTAAGTCTGGCTTGTTAATCGTAAGGTAGAGGTTTGCTGTAGATGGCGGAACGAACGGCTAAACTGTCGGTGGACGGTAATGAAATCGATCTGCCGATACTTTCGCCTTCGGAAGGATACGACGCCATTGATATCGGCGTCCTGATTCGGGAAGGGTACGTCACATACGACCCAGGATTCATGTCGACCGCTGCATGCGAGTCTACGATCACCTACATTGACGGCGACGAAGGGATTCTGCTCCATCGTGGTTACCCCATCGAACAACTCGCTGAGCAGTCCAACTACCTGGAATTAACTTATCTACTGTTGTTCGATAAGTTACCTAACCAAGCGGAATTTGCGGAATACAAAGCGAAGATTCGAAAAGAGTCTGTCGTTGACGAACGACTCGTCGCACTGTGCTCAAGCTTGCCGCGCGACGCACACCCTATGGGGGTTATGTGTTCTTTACTAGGTGCAATGGCGGCTATCTACCACAACGAAGTGGATATCACGGATGCTTCTTGCCGTGATCAGGTAGCCATTCGACTCGTCGCACAGACACCCATCTGCGCCGCGATTGCGTACCGACATTCCGTTGGTAAGCCGATGCTCCCAGCGAATCCTGATCTGGACTATGCCGAGCAATTCCTGCACCTGATGTTCTCTGAGGATGAGTCATCGCCGGTGAATCCCGTGCTCGCAAAAGCGATGGATCGCATATTCCTACTACATGCAGATCATGAACAGAACGCGTCCACTTCAACCGTCCGCCTAGCGGGTTCAACCGACACGAACCCTTACGCTAGCATCGCGGCTGGAATCGCCGCGCTATGGGGACCTGCCCATGGCGGTGCAAATGAGGCGGTATTGGCGATGTTGAACGACATTGGCTCGCTCGACAATATCGGTGAGTACGTCGCAAAAGCCAAGAATCCTGATGATCCATTCCGGATCATGGGTTTTGGACACCGCGTCTATAAGAACTACGATCCGCGCGCAACGGTTATGCAGCAGACCTGCGATGAGGTATTGAACGAACTCGGCATCGAGAGTGACCCAATCCTTCAAATGGCGCGCGCACTCGAGAAAATCGCCCTTGAAGACGAGTATTTCGTTCAGCGAAGGCTCTACCCCAATGTCGATTTCTATTCGGGAATCATCCTTAAAGCAATGGGGATTCCATTGGAGTTGTTTACGGTCATTTTTGTAACAGGCCGTACGTCCGGTTGGATCGCTCAATGGAAGGAGCTCGTCAGCGAGACGTACAGGATCGGTCGACCACGCCAGATCTATACCGGTAGCTGCAGTCGCGACTACGAGCCGATCGAAGCACGATGAGCAGCTGACTACCCCTCGATGAGAGCGGGTAGGATTAACCGATGAAATCGGTCTTCTATTGCCTCAGCGGCCCTGCGGGCCAGCGGGCTAACGAAATCGTTGACGCAATCTCGGTGAGCGCCGTATTCGATCAGCCAGTCGCAGTCGCGTTCATCGGTGACGGTGTGTGGCAGCTGTTTGATCAAACGCCGGAGAAAAACGGGAAGAACACGACCAAGTTCCTCTCTGCTCTTCCGACGTTCGACATTACGGAATTTCTGGTTGAACGCGAGAGCTTGTACCGTCAGAGTTTGTTAGATCGATTCAACGAGACTCGAGAGAACGACGAAACTTCCTTTCTGAATCACGTGGAGATCAAGGATCTCAGCGTCATCCGCTCTCGTATGCGCGACTTCGACATGGTCGTCACAGATTGATGCTGCATTTAGTTCAGTCACGCACTGGTCTTGCGAAGTGCAAGGCTGTCGTTCAATCGGGTGATGATGTCGTGTTCATCGGAGATGGCGTCATTTGTTCAGAACCCGTCGCAAACTGTCGCGTGTTTATTCAATCAGATGATGCGATGCGATGCGGGGTGCCTATAGGTGACGAAAGTAACTCCTGCAGCATGGCGGAGCTCGTCGAGCTTGTTGCGCTTCACGACCAATCCGTCTCGTGGAGTTGAATTAAGTACTTTCACAATTCATTTGATCTGCTATACGACAAGGAGATGATCCATGACAGATGAAGTTACTTCGTTCGAAGGCGGTTGCAGATGCGGACAAATCCGATATGCGTGCTCAAGCACGCCCGTTTTCACGGCACATTGCCACTGCCGTGACTGTCAATACGCAGCGGGAGGCGGCTTTTCCACGATCGTCGTGGTAGCGACCAACGGCGTCGAGATGACTGGTGACCTCGGAGGTTTCAAAGTAACTGCGGACAGCGGCAATGAGTTGACTCGCAAGTTCTGCACGAATTGCGGTACACCAATCATGACGCAAATGCACTCCAATCCACAGTTCATGGTGCTCAAAGCGGGCACCCTCGACGACCCTTCCTGGTTGAAACCCTCCGTCCATATCTGGACTTCAAGCGGTCAACCATGGTCAGAAGAGATTGGTGAACTACCGAGATTCGAGAAGAGCCCTGATTAGCTTCAGTTCTATCGCCTCGCGGTGTACTCGTTGGCAAGTCAAACAGGCTGCGAGCTAACCTGATCCGCGTGTGAGAGCATGACCACGCAAGCGCTATGTTTTGGCTTCAACACTAAATTCCAACGGCAACTCGTAGGTGCATGGACCTCTACCCTTGATGCCAAGACCGTTGATCTCGTGCTCCTGTCAAGAAGGTCCTGTCCAAACGTTGAACAACATGCGGAAACGGCGCTGAAATCAGCGCGACGCGTCCCCGAAGGCGCAGTCGGTGAACGACTGAAGTTACATTTTTTACGCTTACAGTACAACTGGATTTATCAACAACTGGAGACGTCCCGACCAGAGCAAGTTCTCATCTATAACGGTCTGAACGGTGTGAACTATCTGGTAAGCGCAGCATGCAGAGAACTGGAGTTACCCCAGTTGTACTTCGAACGAGCACCCCTCCAAGATCGAGTGCAAATTGACCCAAGCGGCGTGAATTTCCAGTCTAGTATCCCAACCGAAATTCAGTTCTATCGCGGGCTTGCAGAGGACGAGTTTGCCGAGTACCGAGGAGCCGATTACGTTGACTCGCATCGTGTTCAGGATGAATCAACGAATTCAGACGTTCATAGCGGAAATACGGAACTGAGATCAGAGTCCTACGTATTCTGTCCGCTTCAGGTTCCGAGGGACACTCAAGTGACCGTATTCGGTGGTTGGATCACCGGAATCCCGCATCTACTGGATAGTTTGAACGAAGCGTCGCGGCAATTACCCGCGGATCTTCACCTTCGCATCAAGGAACACCCAAGCAGCCCCATCTCATTCGCACAGAAAATTGAGTCCTATCAAAATCCAAGGCTTGTCCTAGACCATCAGCATGACGTGTACGATCTTGTTGCCAATTCGCGAGGTGTGATCACGATCAATTCTTCGGTTGGACTTGAAGCTTTTCTATTCGAAAAACCTGTGATTACGATCGGCAAAGCGCTCTACTCATTTGGCGAGATGACGACGCGAGCTCCCGATTTGAACGCCTTGTGCAACGCGATGAGCGGATTCACATCCCTCAACTGGTCGCGACTTGAACGCGACCGATTTCTCAAGTTCCTCTTCTTCTGGTTCCCGCCAATGCAACAGGTCTTGGGCAAGGACTATTCACCTAGCGATATGCACGACCGAAATCAAAAATTCCAGTCACTGCTTGATGAAGCTGGCTAGGCGATCTACCCAGGTTCATTACCAGCAAACACTGCCATGGCTCGCCTTCGCGTGTTTTCGATTTATTTTTTCTCGTCGACTTGACGCAACCGTTCGATAAGGCTCGATGTGTCCCATCGACTGCCACCTAACGCTTGGACCTCCGCATAGAACTGATCGACCAAGGCGGTCATTGGCAACCGTGCATCGACTTGTCGTGCTACATCGAGAGCGATCGCAAGGTCCTTTCGCATCCAATTGACCGCGAATCCATAGTCGAATTTACGCGCAGCCATCGTTTCCGCACGGTTCTCCATCTGCCACGATCCAGCCGCGCCATTCTTGATGATCTCAACAACCTCATTGATATCGAGACCAGATTTCTCGGCGAGATGAAAACCCTCGGCTAATCCCTGAACGACGCCCGCGATGCAGATCTGATTTACCATCTTCGTCAGTTGACCGGAGCCGGCACTACCCATTAGCTTGACCGTCTTGGTGTAACAGTCGATCACCGGCTCGGTTCGGGCGAACACCGCCTTGTCTCCGCCAACCATGATGGTCAGTGCTCCATTGTCTGCACCAGCCTGCCCACCACTGAGTGGTGCGTCCAAGAAATGCGCACCCGCATCGTCACTTGCTTGAGAAAGCTCCCTAGCAAGATCGGGTGAATCTGTCGTGTGGTCGACGAATACCGCGTCTTTTTGGATCGTAGCGAGCACGCCCGACTCGCCATACGTGACACTTCGTACATCGTCATCGTTCCCGACACACATGAAAACAAACTCCGCACCGTCAGCCGCTTCGGCTGGCGTGGCTTTTGCCGTACCTGCGTGCTCTGCCAGCCATGCGTCAGCTCGCGCCGGACTACGGTTGTAAACCGTGACTTCATGACCCGCGCTTGCCAGATGACCAGCCATCGGGTAGCCCATTACGCCTAATCCCACGAATGCGACACGGTGTCCCACTAGACTCTCCTTTTACATGCGATTTGGCCAACCTATGTCCAGCACTTTGTATGTCAGTCTGCGGTTGGCAAGGATGACGATTTAACATAGTGCAGATGCGGAAAACGAACTATTCATGAGCAGCGACGACGATAACCAGAATCGTCAAGCCATTCCTTCAATCGATCGGTTGCTTGGTGCACCTATTCTGGAGGAAGTGGTCGCAGCCTGGGGTCGCGAATCTGTCCGCGCAGCAATTCGCGCGATTCAGGCACGCCTTCGCACCGGTGAAGTGACTGTTGACAACGATGAGGTAGAGTCGTTCTATCGAAAAGAAATCGAACGCTGGTTGTCCACTGAGCGTCTACGTGGCTATCAACGCGTTTTCAACGTGACTGGCACGATTCTTCACACGAATTTAGGCCGCGCACGCATCGATGAAGCGATGTTAGAACGGGTAAAGCCTCTTGTCACGCAGCCTGCATCGATTGAATTCGATTTGGGTACCGGAAGTCGCGGCCAACGCGAGGAAGCAGTATGCGAGCGACTATGTCGACTCGTGAACGCAGAAGCGGCCGCCATCGTAAATAACAACGCTGCGGCGGTCCTAATCCTGTTGCATACGCTGGCGCGAGACCGTAACGTCATCGTCTCTCGTGGCGAGCTCATAGAAATCGGCGGCAGTTTTCGTTTGCCCGAAATCATGGAGGCCGCGGGATGCCAATTAGTGGAAGTCGGAACCACGAACCGTACGCATCTCAGTGACTATGAACGTGCAATCGCGAGCCAACCCGCGTTATTGCTCAAAGTGCACCCAAGTAACTACCGCATTCAGGGCTTTACCAAAGAAGTGAGCACAAAGTCATTGAGTGAGCTCGCGACGGAACATCACATTCCGTGTGTGGTCGATCTTGGGAGCGGCGCATTAGTCGATACCAGCCAGTTTGGGTTGCCGCGCGAACCAATGCCAAACGATGCGTTAAAAGACGGCGCAGACTTGGTGACGTTCTCCGGTGACAAGCTGCTAGGTGGTCCACAAGCTGGTTTGCTAGTTGGCTCACGCGAACTGATTGATAAGATCAATGCAAATCCGATGAAACGTGCACTTCGGACCTCGAAGTTGACACTCGCTTTGCTCGATGAGACACTCAAAGCGTATGAGGACGCTGAACACGTCCGCAACAACGTGCCAACGTTACGCACCCTCAGCATATCGAATAACGAACTCCAATCACGCGCCAAGCTGATTCACTCACGCCTCGCCGAACTCCTACCAGAAGACTTCTCGGTCGACATCGAAATGAGCGAAGCGGAAGTCGGTAGCGGTGCCATGCCAGGCGACACCGTACCGTCAATCGCCGTCGTCCTCAGAGGTCCTTCGAATTCAGCGACACAAGATCTCTTCGCGAGTCTTCGACATTCGCCAACACCGGTCATCGGCCGCTTGTTTAAAGGCGCTATCTATCTTGATACGCGAGGTGCAGAACCACTCGAGGATTTCATCGCCAATCTTGACTCGTTAACGTGATCATCACGCTTGCGGGTCATGTCGATCATGGCAAAACCGCGATCGTTCAAGCTCTCACGGGCGTCAACACCGATCGATTAAAGGAAGAACAAGCACGTGGTTTGACGATTGATTTAGGTTTTGCGTACACGACGATAGATTCACAGCGCATTGGATTTGTCGACGTGCCCGGGCACCATCGCTTCATACACAACATGATTGCCGGTGTCGCAAATCAACAACATGCCTTGCTTGTCATCGCCGCAGATGACAGCATCATGCCGCAAACCATCGAGCATGCTCAAATCCTTGAGCTTATCGGAGTTCAGTCGGGGACCATCGTGCTCAACAAGGTTGACTTGGTATCTGCGGACCGCTTGCGTGAATGCCGCGTCGCAATTAACCAATTCAAGAGCGATTGCTTTCTTCGCGACGCGAAGGTGTTTGAAGTCGTCGCACCGACTAATGACGGCATCGAAGCGTTGCGAACTCACCTCGTCGAAATCGCACAAACGTTTGACTCGACGGAGAGCGCTCGACCTTTCCGTCTAGCCATCGATCGTTCGTTCAATCTACGCGGCGTCGGGACAGTCGTCACAGGTACCGTCACGTCAGGCGAAGTGCGCGTAGGCGATGAAGTCCATCTCACGGCGATCGGAGATCGAGTCCGCATTCGGAACCTAAACGTACAAGGACTCGATGCGAAGACTGCATGTGTGGGTGATCGCTGTAGCCTGAATATTGCCGGTTCAGACGCAAACGAAGCTCAGCGCGGCGATTGGTTGCTCTCCTTGGAACACGTCCTTCCGATCAACCAGGTGTCCATTGATCTTTCGATGCTTGACGACTTTCCGCGGAACCTCAAACACTGGTCTTCCGTGCACATATACCACTTGACCGATCACACCGAAGCGCGTCTGGCGCTGCTTGAAGGAAGTGTCGCCGAGCCAGGTGCTAGGACGCTTGCTGAACTGCATTGCGACGATGCTATGCATTTCAAGGCTGGAGATCGATTGATCCTACGTGATCGTGATCTATCCTGCACGCTCGGTGGTGCGACCATCTTGGCGTACTCTCAAGAGACGCACAACAGGCGCCGATCAAAGACGAATCTGTCGTTCCTGGATTCGCTTAGAAGCTCGATCGACGCAAACGGACGCACGAAAGCTTTAAAGAACTACACGTCTCGCGGTTTAGTCTCGGTCGACGAGTTCACGCGCTTCACGCTGTGTACACAAGAAGACATAAGAGAGTTTCTGGAGAGCGACCGCGTTGTACACGCGGATGGATCGGCAATCGGCATCGGTGCTTTTGACGAGATAGTTCAAAGCATCACCAACACGCTTAGCGCATTCCACGATGCACATCCCACACAAGAAGGAATGACCGTCTCGCAACTTGAACGCGAGACGCCAACTTATTCGAACGCCGTTCAGTTCACTCTCGATCAATTGCTAAAGCGCCAAACATTACGTCACATTGCTGGGCAATACGCGCTGGTCACACATGAAGCGGAAGGACCCTCGTATGACACGGCGCTCTTCGACACGGTAAGGCCTATGTTCGATGCGGAACAACCGGTCTCGCTCGGTGACGTCGCAAAAAGACTGCGCAAACCCTTTAACGAAATTGAAAAAGCAATGCGACCAATGGTCGCAGCCGGAGCACTCGTTCGAGTCAACAACAACCGGTATCTCACGCCAGAACGCATAGGAGAATTGCAGAACATCGCTTCGGAACTTGCAACCAACAAACCATTCACCGTTCGCGAGTTTCGCGATGCAAGTGGTCTAGGTCGGAACACCGTTATAGATGTGCTCGAATATTTCGACCGACAGCGCGTAACTCAGCGGCAAAGCGAAGTTCGCGTTCTACTTAAAGTCAATGAATCGAACAGCGAATAGCTCGAAAGAAGAGAAAACGGTTACGTAATGTTCTTCCCTCCTCGAAGATCAACCGAGACGCCTTCTATCCATTCAAATTCCGAATTAGTCGGGGGCTCATTCCGAATCAGTCGCACCGCCATTCCGAATTAGGCGGGTACCCGATCCTAATCGAGAGATTCGTACCAAAATACACGCAAAACACTAGAGACTCTACGCACCTCGTAGATATACCTATTTGAACTCGTTGTCGCGGTCGCGATATTCCACTTCAAGGAGTTTATTCCGCGAGTGCATGCTCGCGCGTATCTCTAAACGTGATATCTTCCCAGCGTTCCTGAGTGAGCTGAAGGTTGGCTCGCGATGTCGCGAGTAAGACCAGCTGATCATCACCGTCTAACGCCAACTGCGCATTCGCTCTTGAGCGGAAAGCGTCGAGTCGACTCTCGTCGTCTGCGTAGACCCACCGCACCGTATAGATATCGCTGTTTTCGTAAACACATTCCGCCCCGTATTCCTGCTCTAGGCGGAAGGCAACAACGTCGAATTGCAACGTCCCAATCGCTCCGATGATGATCTCATTTCGATTTAGTGGCACGAATACCTGAGTAGCGCCTTCCTCTGAAAGCTGTCGGACGCCTTGAGCTAGACGTTTTGCTTTGGTTGGGTCCTTGACCCTTACTCGACGAAACAACTCTGGCGCGAAATTCGGAATGCCTCGAAAAGCGATCGGTTCACCTTCTGTAAACGAATCACCAATTCGAATGGTGCCGTGGTTATGCAGCCCGATGATGTCCCCTGGGAATGCTTCTTCAGTCTGTTTGCGCTCTCCTGCCATAAATGTCAATGCATTCGCTATCTTGACATCTCTACCGAGTCGCACGTGGCGCATGCGCATGCCTTTTCGATATTGACCAGAGCACACTCTGAGAAACGCGATGCGATCACGATGCTTCGGATTCATATTCGCTTGAATCTTGAAGACGAAGCCAGAGAAATCCGGATTCGAAGGATCAACCGCCTCACTCAGCGTTAGGCGTCGCCTTGGTGCAGGCGCGATCGCGATAAATTGATCAAGCAAGTGATCGATCCCGAAGTTCTGTAGCGCAGAACCGAAATAAACGGGAGCGCGTGCTCCCGACAAGTACGCGTCGGCGTCAAATTCATGACTGGCACCTCGTACTAACTCGAGTTCCTCTGCGAACTCGTCGTAATCGGACCCCAACCACTCACGAACCTCGTCTGAATCTAATGAACCATGTCGCGGGTATTGGTGCAAGGACGAGCCAAATCCTTGTTCGTACTCGGTGAACGTGTCTTCGGTCAGGTGATAGCAACCTCGGAACGATCGTCCAGAACCAACAGGCCAAGTCATGGGCGCGCATTCGATATCCAGTTCATCTTCGATGTGATCGATTAGCTCGATCGGCGAAAGCGCTTCGCGATCCAGTTTGTTAATGAACGCGAGAATCGGCATGTCTCGCGACCTGCAAATCTCAAGCAACTTCCTGGTACGGTCTTCGACGCCTTTTGCAGCATCGATCACCATGATTGCAGAGTCGACAGCAGTTAGCGTTCGATAGGTATCTTCGGAAAAATCCTCGTGACCAGGCGTGTCCAGCAGGTTGATAACTCGATCCTGATACTCAAACTGCATGACCGAAGTCGTCACGGAGATGCCACGCTCTGCTTCCATCGCCATCCAATCTGAGCGCGCCTGTCGACCTGTCTTCTTTGCTCGAACATCGCCGGCGAGCTGTATCGCGTTACCCAACAACAGCAGCTTTTCCGTCACCGTCGTCTTACCCGCATCCGGGTGAGAGATGATGGCAAACGTTCGACGCGAAGCAATCTCATGTTCGAGAGGGTCCGTTTCTGACATATCGGTTCTAAAGCTCGGCTTTCTATATTCAGATATCGTTAAGACGCAGCTGAATCTTGTAGAGAACGATTGACCATATCGAGTGCCGCGATGCTGTTCTGCGGTAGTTCATCTCGAAGACGAAGCAGGCATCCGCGCATTTGCTCTTTCCGTGTCTCATCGTGTCGGTTCAAGTACGCGAATTGCTGAATCCCGCGTCGAACTACGGATCCGTGTTCAGCGGCGTCGCTGATCAGTCGATCCGTATAGAAACGGTATCCACTGCCGTCGCCAACGTGAAAGTTATCCCAATTCTCGGAGAAGGTGTGGAATACGGCACGCCACCGATTTGGCGTGGGGTTGTCGAGCAAGCCCATCTCTTCGATCGTCGTGATTCGTTCCTGTGCGTTTAACGTAGGCGCGGCGACAAGCGCTGCAATCCACTTCTCCACTACGAGCGACTCGTCCTTATTTCCCTCATATATCTCATTCGAAACCGTCTCCTTCAACTCGTCATGACCTTCAACGCGAAGTAGGAGCTTGAAATAAGCGAGACGGTCCGTTAGATTGTTAGCGCCGCGAACGAGAGACGCCAATTCATCAGCGAACGCCGGTAAATCCTCGTCATCGGTCTGAGCAAGTAGGTAACGGTACGCCACAGCACTTAGTTGTCGTGCGGCTATCTGACCAGAACTTGGCTCGTAGTCATCAACTACGCGATTACCATCAGCGATATCCCGCCATTTCTCAGCAAACTCGTGTCCCAAGTCCGTCAGAACGCGAGTTTTACCGAAAAGGATTGTTTCTACTGGCGTACCCTTGTTTAGATCGAGAACGCGGTTCTCACTCGGACCTGAGAGCTCGGTGGCGATGATTCGACGACTTTCAGCATCTTCGGAGCCATTCAGAAGCGAATCCAAGCGCGTCTCAACCGCGTGGACGAGCGCGTCGTAAGATGAACCTTGGTCCATGATCGCACCGCTAAATAGCTGTTCAGTCGCGTCATAACGACTGAATCGATTTACGTCTAGTACCGCTAACTGTTTAAGCCGTTCAACATCCGCACCACCGTTCTCGTAGCGAACTTCAACCGGTGCAGAGAAATCCCTTAAGAGACTGACCGCCGCGCTCTCTGGCACATTTTTGAATTGGATTTCCGCTGTCGATTGATTCAACAGAAATACCAGCGTGCCATCAAACTGAGGATTGCTGTACTCGAGCTCTGTATCGATCTGAATGCCCGCGTCATCGTCGCTTGGACCAATCGCACCTAACAGATCCGTGCCTTCCTCACTCACAATGCCGATGCCTAACGGAATTTCAAGCACCGTGTCATTACTCTCAGCAACAAGTGACGAGATTGACTGCTTGATTGCTAAATTGACAGTGCCGTTGTCGCGAGTCTCAGCTATGTTGACGACAGGCGTTCCAGCTGTTGAATACCATCGCTTGAACACGGAAAGATCGCGACCGGACTGTTCTGCTATCGCTGAAACGAAGTCGTCTAACGTGACTGCTTGGCCGTCGTATTTCTCGAAGTAATGATTCGTCGCTTGTCTCCACTCACTAGCACCCAACGTGTTGGCAAGCATGTAAGCGATTTCAGCTCCGCCTTCGTAAATCGTGCGCGTGTAGTAGTTTGCGGGTACTTCCATATCGATTGGCCGCACCGGATGCCCCAAGCCACTCTGTGCTTCTGCGAACTGTTCTTTTCGCAAGAGTGCAGCATCAAGAATGCGATTGATGTTAAACCCGTTCATGTAGCGAGAGAACATCTGGTCGCGAAGGACTGTGAATCCCTCTTTCAACGAAAGTTGAAACCAGTCTCGTACCGTTACCCGGTTACCTGAATAGTTATGAAAGTACTCGTGTCCTACCACTCCTTGAATACGTTCATAAGTGTCATCCGTGGCAATATTTGGGTCGGCGAGCAACACGAGATTGTTGAAGACATTGAGTGATTTGTTCTCCATCGCACCGAAAACGAATCGTTCAACGGCGACGATGCCGAATCGATCCAGGTCGTAGACGCGGTCGTACGCAAGCTCGTCCCACTGCATCGAGTCCTTGAGGCAGGTCATTGCCCAACTGCAGTAGCGAATTGACTTGGGGTCAGAGTAGATTGTCAGATCGACAACTTTTCCCTCTCGCGTTCTGAAATCCGAACGCAATGACGCGAGCTGACCGGCCGCGAGGGCGAACAGATAACAAGGCTTTGCGAATGGATCGTGAAAAGTCTTTGAGTGTCTTGACTCCGAGACGTCTTCGGCCGCCACTTCGTCGCCGTTCGACAGCAAAACCGGATATCGCTCTTTGTCCGCTTCAATCCGAACTGTCCATTTCGATAGCACATCGGGACGGTCTGGGTAGAACGCGATCTTTCTAAACGATTCGTCTTCGCACTGCGTGATCAGCGTATCGCCACTGCGATACATGCCATCTACTGCGTGATCGGGAATCCGAAGTTCCTGTTTGATTCGAAGCTCACAAGCGTCCGGGACGTCGTGGATCGTTAATCCTTGTTCATCGCATTGAAATTCGTTGTTCGCCAGCGGAACTCCGTCGACTTGAACTTCCTGCAATGCGAGACCGTAGCCATCCTTGTCAACATCAGAACCGTTTAGAAATATCGATTGCTGGTCTGATTCTGCTTTACGTCTGATATCGAGTTTCGACTCGACAACTAGATGATCGTCCTGGATTTGGATGTCGAGGTGCGTGGTAGGCACTTCATAGGCATAGGGGGTCCAGTCGTCTAATGAGGGCATATTTCGCCTACACGATCAAGAATTGGGAACGCGTAAAGTGTAAGCAGACTGTCAAGCCTCAAGGGTTCAGAATCGCGAATGATCTGATGTTTTAGTGGCCGAAATGCAAGGTTTTGCCAAATTTCAGATACGAAACCCGACAGTACAATCCCTCGCTTCTCTCCGCTCGAACTAACCCTTACCATGGCAGAGCCCCTCCGGATTGGCACGCTCGGAGCCGCGATGATCGCGCCTGCAGCGTTAACTGACCCAGCATCTAAGAACGACGATGTCGTCGTCGCAGCGGTTGCTGCGCGGGACCGCTCGCGAGCTGAACAATTCGCCTCCAAACATGGAATCGAGACGGTGTATGACACCTACGACGAAGTCATCGCGGACCCAACGCTGGACGCGATCTACAACCCGTTACCTATAAGTCACCATAAAGAGTATTCCATCAAGGCACTCCGTGCCGGGAAGCACGTGCTGTGCGAAAAGTCGTTCTCACTCAATGCTGCGGAAGCTCGCGATATGGCAGCAGTTGGAGATGAAACTGGGCTCGTCCTGATCGAGGCTTTCCACTATCGCTACCACCCGGTCTTCAAGAAAGCACTTGAAATCGTTGACAGCGGAATTCTGGGTGAACTAAAACATATTGATGCACAGTTCATCGTCGGTACGCCGAACAAAGAAAACATCCGCATGATCTACGAAACCGGGGGTGGTGCGACCATGGACATGGGTTGCTACCCAATTTCTTGGTTACGCCACATTAGTCGTCAAGAACCAAGAGTCACGAACGCGACCGCAGTCGAAGGCGACCCTCAGATCGATTTAAGCCTCGAAGTTGAATACGAACTCGATGGTGGCGTTACCGCCAAGACGGCTGGTGCGATGAATCAGCGAACGTTCGCTGCAGACATGACCGTAACAGGCACTCAAGGTGAACTTTTCGTCAGAAATCCACTCGTGCCTCAACACGGCAACCAGGTGAAATTAACAGTCGATGGTGAGACAAAGTTTGACGAAGAACTAACGCGCCGGCCGACCTACGAATACCAGTTGGAAGCGTTTGTTGACGCAGTTCGAAACGGGACGCCTCTACCAACGGACGCGCATGACGCAATCAAGCAGATGGAAGTAATCGACGCGGCGTATACCGCCGCAGGTCTCAAGCCGAGGGGGACTTAACTAGACCTAACTCAAGAGGTTCACAGTGGCTTTCGCCTTGGACAAGATGCTAGCCATGTATTTGTCCAAGTCAAACTCTTGATGGCCCATCGCGCCAACTAAATAACGTTTGTAGACTCCTTGCGAAATCGCGGCTAATCGCCAGTGCGAAAACGCGCGGTAGTAGTTGATTTCAGCGAGCGAACGACCCGTCTTCTCTTCGTAAATTTCACAGAGTTCTTGCCGTGTGGCGAAGCCGCCAATCCCAGTCGGCGCAGTGTCTGAAGCCGGATCACCTGGCTCAGCCCAAGTGTTTAGTAGATACCCAACGTCCGCCAGCGGATCACCCAACGTACACAGTTCCCAATCCAATAGCGCGGACATCTTCCCATCCTTAATAAGCATGTTGCCTACCCGATAGTCACCGTGGACGATTGTTGCCCCTATCTGTTCGGGTTGTTTTTCATGTAGTAGCTCGAGACTGCGATCCATGTCTGGAATCTCGTCAGTTTTTGTTGCAAGCCACTGTTGTGTCCATCGCTTGAGCTGCCGTCCAAGGTAATCCTCTTTCTTCGCCAGCTGCCCTAGGCCGATCTCATCAATGTCGGTCGTGTGTAAGTCTGCTAATACCTCGATCACGTGCAATGAGAACGAACGACGCTCTTCACTGCTCAATTGCTCGAGCACCTCCGGAGTATGCGGTACGATGCCTTCAACGAATTCCATCACGTAGAACGGTTGATCGTTCACTGATTTGTCTTCACATAGTGCATAGGTTTTCGGTACGGGCACATTCGAGTTACCGACAGCCGAGATGATGCGATGCTCACGGCTCATGTCGTGAGCGCTCTCCAAGATGTGTCCAAGTGGCGGACGTCGAAGTACAAACGCTCGACCATTGCCATCAACAAACCGATAGGTCAGATTCGAATGGCCACCCGCAATCAACTCGAACTCAAGCGGCAATGCAAGATCATCGACCGAGTTTACGAGCCAATCACTAACAGCTTCTTCACGGATACCTTCAACCATCTTCGAATCCTTATTCCTTCTGGTTATGCTCGACGTTATTCAACAATCAATTCATTGTTTCAGCGGGAATCGAAAGGATAAATGGATCGATAGGCACTCGATACCACACACCTACATCGTCGCGAAAGTTATAGTGTCCTTCCATTGTTCCGAATGACGTCTCAAGCACGGCAGCGCTTGTGTACTCAAACGAATCTCCTGGTTCTAAGCGAGGTTGTTTTCCAACGACGCCCTCTCCATCAACGATTTCGATGTCGTTTTCAGTACCTGATTTGATCTCCCAGTGACGATTGATCAATTGCATCGTCGTTTGACCGTTGTTTTGAATCGTGATCGTGTACGCGAATACCCACCTTAGGTCACTGGGATTCGACTCGTGTCGCAGGTAATGCACCTTGACCGACACGGAAATGTCGCGGTAAATTCGAACGCCTTCAGTCACAAAATCAGAAAATGCGGACGGCGATTTATTCTACGATTGCCGCCTCGTAACGCCAGACGCTCAACGGCTGTCAAGTGACTACTCCCCGACCTAAAGGACGAGACTTCTTGCTTTTCAGGCAGCAGCGGGCAGTGTGCCCGTCTTACGCAAGCCTCCACAAGCAGAGACGGATAGCCCTTCCGCTTTCAATTGCAGGATGCCCTGCTGTCTGATGTTCAGCGCAGCGTTAATGTCCCGGTCATGCGCCACGCCACATGCCGGGCACGTCCATTGACGTGCTGACAGGGATAGGCTCGCCATTTTCGAGGCGCAGCGGGAACAGGTTTTGGTGGATGGGTACCAAGGGTCAATCCGCACCAGATGCTTGCCTTCCCAAGTCGCCTTGTAGTCCAGCTTCCGCACCAGTCCGCCCCATGCCGCATCCGCGATATGTTTGGCTAGCCTTCGATTCTTGAGCATGTTTTTGACTCTCAGTGTTTCCACGCAGATTGCTTGGTTTTCGTCAATCAGTCGTCTCGACAATTTGTGCTGTAAGTCGTTGCGCGTGTTGGCTGTTCTTTCATGCGCTTTGGCAACCAGCACACGCGCTTTGTTGCGGTTGGCGGATCCCTTCTTTTTCCGGGACAGGGCTTTTTGCTTGCGCCGCAAGTTCGCCGCGGAACGATTTAAAAAGCGTGGGTTGCTTTGTTTCTCACCAGTACTGGCAATCACCAGATGGGACAACCCCATATCCAGGCCGGTGACATTCTCCTCCGCAAGATTCTTCATGGGTTCAGGAACGGGTTGTCCGTCGTCGCACAGGATCGAGGCGTAGTACTTGCCCGTTTTAGTGCGCGAGACGGTCACGGTTTTAATCCTGCCAACCAAGTTACGGTGCATCACAGCCTTGACAACACCCACTTTAGGCAAGTACAGGGCGCGTCCCTCCACGACCTTGACCCGTTGCGGGTAGGACATCGATTGCTTGCCGTGCCTACTTTTAAAACGCGGGTAGCGCCCCAGCCTCTTGAAGAATCGCCTGAACGCATCATCCAGATGCATCACCGCTTGCTGCAACGCCTGGCTGTCCGCTTCCTTGAGCCACGCGGTTTCCTCGGCCGCCTTCAATTCCACCAGGCGATCAAGGGTCATCCGCTTGCTGATTCGTTCGCCCCTTTCCGCCCAGGCTTCGCGGCGCCAATGCAAAGCGAAGTTGTAGGCCCACCGCATCGCCCCGAATTGAAACGCCAGTACGCGGCGTTGCTCCGAGGTGGGGTACAGGCGGACTTTAGTGGCTTTGAGCATCGTCCCAATCTTAATATTGGTCTATGGTTTTCACTAAACGAATATCGCACCGGCAGACATGGCGTTTTTGCCCTGCACGTTCACTTGGTCTTTGTCACTAAATACCGCCGGGACGTGCGCTCCGAACGCGCGACCCAAAAACCGCGCTAACATACGTTCGCCTTATATCCCCGCCCTGAACGGCGGGGTTTTACGGCGATTTAGATAAGTGAAAATTGACCAACGCGTGCTGACACGAAGAGGCGCAATTCGCTAACGTGACGAGCGTCTCACCGAATTGACCAACAGCGATAGCAACCGACCACAGCCAATTGGACACGCTACATGACCGCACCATGGCCTTACATCCACAATAAGAACGTCAGAACCATTTCGCGCAGTGATGGCTGCTATCTGTATCAAGACGACGGCAAGCGAATTTTGGATGCTTGTGGCGGTGCAATCGTGACGAACATCGGTCATGGTCGAAAAGAAGTCGCAGACGTCGTCGCAAAAGCGACGTTAAACACGGGATTCGTCGTACCCGTTTGGTTAACTCCTGAGCGCACAGCGCTGGTGGAACGGCTAACCCGCGATTGGCTACCTCCTGATATGTCGCACGTTCATACGACTTGTGGTGGCTCGGAAGGCAACGAAGCCGCAATGAAGATCGCGGTTCAATACCAGGCAGCAAGAGGTAAGCCACAAAAGTGCAAGATCGTTGGTCGAAATGTGTCTTACCATGGCACAACGATTCAAAGTCTGGCAGTTGGCGGTCACGAAGCACGAAAAACCGGTCTCAAGCATGCTTTGCAGATACATCCTTCGGTCGAAGCACCTTATCTTCTACGATGCGAGGCAGCCGACCCGACCGCCCATTACGTGCAGCAATTTATTGATGGTGTCGAGAAGGAAGATCCTGCAACGGTCGCAGCGCTAATAGCAGAGCCGATCACGGGTGCGAGCGGCGGCGCACTCGTCCCACCAGACGGCTACTGGGATCAGATTTCAGCGTACTGCAAGCAACACGACATCCTGATCATCAGCGATGAAGTCATGACCGGTTACGGCCGTACCGGTACGCGCTTCGGCTATCAACACTGGAACTTCCAGCCTGACATCATGGTAGGAGGTAAAGGTCTCGCCGGTGGCTATGCACCAATCACTGGCGTTTACAGCACCGATAGGGTCGCCGAATCGCTCGCATCAGCCGGCTTCGACGTGATGTTTCACACTTTCTCGGCTCATCCTGCCGCTTGCGCAGCCGCTGACAAAGTTCTACAAATTCTCGATGAAGAGGACCTCATCGCTCAAGTAGAACCTAAAGCCGACATGCTAATGAGACAGCTCCAAGGTGCTTTCTCGAATCATCCACATGTCGCCGAGGTACGAGGCAAAGGTCTATTACAAGCAGTCGAGCTAGTTGCGAATCGAGACAGTCTCGAGTCGTATGCACCACATGACCGCATCGGCGGTAAAGTTGCAAATCTTGCCATGGAAAAAGGCGTCTGCTTCTACCCCGGGGGGAACGGCATCGTTAAGGACGTACTGGTCATCGGCCCGCCATACACGATCAGCGAAGATCAGATCGGCGAAATCGTTCGAACCTTGTCAGAAGCGATTGACGAAGTAACAATGAACTAAATTGTTTAATATCAATGAGATACGATTAAGTCTTCGCTATGTTCATCGTTTGAAGCACGTCGTTCGCAAAGACAAACTCGCAGTCTAATCGCTCACCCGCCAATACCCTTGGCACCCAATGTTGATCGTCTTCCCACATTCGTTCGTAAGGGATCTGGTCAATCTTCGTCCAGAAAGGCACTGCTTCCGGACTGTTCCGCGGATGTCCCGAAAAGGTCTTTGAGACTAGTGCGTAGCCGAGCATGTTGAAGCCATTCTCGGTATCGTGGAACTTCAACGTGGCGCGAAGATCAGCATTCAACACCGTAATACCTACTTCCTCGAACGCTTCTCGTATCGCGCAATCCTCCGGCGTTTCACCGACCTCGATATGTCCGCCCGGAGCGTTCACTTTCCCTGCACCATGACCTCTCAGTTTTTCGATCAATAGGACCTCATCATCGCGAACCAGATAAATGAGCGTAGCAAAGCGGTCCGGATTCCAGTCTTCAGGAAGAATGGAAGTAGGTACATCTTGAACGTTTTGGGTCACTCGTACTTATGGTTATTTCGATGTGTACATACTCATAGAATAAGAACGACGAATACGTGATTTGTACACTGACGAAGCTTCGGGCTTGTCCGCAGCGACGCCATTGCAAAGTGCGAGCATTACGCAACCTCACGTGAACCGAAAACCCAACCTAAATCTACATGCTGATACAACCGTTTGATTCGCCGATTGGTGCCGATGTCCTCGATTCACAAGTCGCCGACATTTCCGAGCCGGAATTCGACGAAATCTACCAAGCTTGGCTCAGGTGGGGCGTGTTGAGATTTCGGGATCAACGACTAAGTGACGACGATCTAAAAACATTTAGCGCTCGATTTGGAGAACTTGAGTACGCACCACACGGCAGGGTAAGCGAAGAAGAGCTCGCAAAGATTCCTAATCCTTTCGTGGCCACGATTTCAAACATCTTGGAAAACGGTAAACCTATCGGTGGTCTATCGAACGTCGAGACGTCCTGGCATACCGACATGTCTTATATCGAGCAACCACCCACGGCGAGTCTTCTTTACGCGGTCGAAGTGCCTCAACATGGTGGCGAAACTGCGTTCTGCTGTATGCGCACAGCCCTTGCGGACCTACCCAATGACCTGCGAGCGCGCTGCGAGGACATAGAGATCAAGCATGACGCGGCGCACGACAGCATCGGCAAATTACGGCGCGGTCACGAACCATTCGACTCAGCCAAGGATGCGCCCGGCGTCTACCATCCAGCTCTGATCTCGCATCCCGAGACTCGAGAATCTGCTTTGTACCTAGGTAGACGCCAATTCGCATACGTAAAAGACCAATCGATTACAGAAAGTGAATCGCTGCTCGATGCGATATGGACACATGTAGCTCGGGCACACCAATGTTGGACACAACGCTGGAAAACCGGAGATTTGGTGATTTGGGACAACCGCGTCGTCATGCACCGGCGTGCGTCATTTCCGAACACAGAACGGCGGTTGATGCGTCGGACACAGGTTAGAGCAACTGTAAAACCAGTCACCCCGCTACCCGTTTAACCGTCTGCTGCGGCAGCTTTCTGTCGCATGATCTCCGTCAGAATGTCCATACAGTGCATGGACTCAGCTTCGCCATACTGCGGACACTCTTTCAAGTCTGCGGCGAGGCAACGATGTACGGCTTCAGCCATATACAGGAACCCGTGTTGATTCGGGAACGGGTGCGGGATATTGACGTTAGCTGGTAGTGGATAGTGGAAGTGGTGCGCGGGCGCGGGCACATTGCCCGTGCGATATTGCGACGGAACTTGACCGACTGGGGGTGAATGCAACGTGATATCGGTCGGACAATGACCAGGACGACCTAGCGAAATCCGTCCCTCTGTGCCGAATATTTCGGTAACTTCAGGTAACTCGCTGTTGAACGGTGGGAAGGACAACAGCGCGGCACGCTTACCGTCGTAATCCAAAACCGCAGCGCTTGCAGCACGACCAGCGGTAGTGATGCTGCTAGGTGGATTTTCGATGCCGAACGCTAATGGCGCCGCTTGGATCACGTAGATTGGATCAAAAAAGTCAGCATGCACCATCAACGGATCGCCGATCGCGCCGTCTTCAATGAGCGTACGCGCGTGCTCAACCGCAGGAAAAAACCTCGTCCACATTCCGTCCAGAAGCATTACGCCTTGTGTCTTAGCAGTAGCGTACATATCGGACGCTTCCGCTGAGTTCGAGGCCAGCGGTTTCTCACAAAGTACGTGCTTACCAGCGTTTAGCCCAAGGATGCTGTGTTCCTTATGCAGCCACGTCTTCGTACCAACGTACACGACATCGACTTCAGGATCCGCAACCATGGCTTCGTAGTTATCAAGTGCTTTCGGTATTCCAAGGTTTGACGCGAACGCGTCAGCACGCGCTTGTTCTCGCGCCGCAACGGCAGTAATGGTTGCACCTTGCACACCCTTCAAGCTCAACGCAAACTGCCGGGATACGTTTCCGGCACCTAGGATGCCCCAACGCAACGGGAACGAGGTGTCTTTAGGGTCCGTCAGTCCGCGTCGCACATCCAGTGGTGTGGACAACGGGAGTTGCTCATCAGTCACTCTTCATCTCTCTCTATTGCCGATGTAGTTCGTGGCGTCTTACTGTACTGTGGAAAACGTGCTCATTGCGATTCTGCAAGAACTTCGGCGTATCGATTTGCCAACAGTCGCTGCAGATCTGTTATGTATGTCGCACTGTCAATGTTCAATGTCTGTGCGAGTTCCGTTAGGTGTTCGTTATCTTCACGACCTGCCCAAGCTTTGAGATACGTGCCTTCTTTGTACCCATTCTCTTGACGGAACACATTCAACACGTTCTTGGCGACATAGATTGAGTAGAGGTCCTCGAAGGACATAGGTAGCGCACGCATCGCTGATATGAACGCGAGGATGGAAAACCTGCCTTGCAACGCTGTAAGTGATAACGCTTCAACAGCTTCACGAAAGTCGGTCTGCTCAACCGAGTTTTCTGCGCGCACAACCTCGTCCGCAACTGCGTCCACAACCTGATCTTCATGCTGGATCATTAGCGCACTCAAGCCGAAGTGCCAGATGTCGACCAACTCAAGCTTGACTTGATCTAGATCCGCGTCTTGATGCTTCCACCACTTCCAACCGAAGTGATCCATCAATTCCGCGCACTCAATCCAAATTGCGCGAGTAAACGGGTAACCTTGATGATCCCACTCCGGATGAACTTTCTCGTTGTGACTACGTTGAAGCGCGACCATTGTGTGTAACCACTGCCGCAACTGCGCACCGCTTGAGACGGTCATATTGTGTGTCTCTAAATTAGGGAAGTATGGCGATTGTTCGACAAAGCGCCACCGTTCTGCGTGGACGGCTTCCCACTGGATGCCGTTGCTCTTCCTTCTACCCACGCCTCGGGGATTTTCCCACCCGAGCTGAGAGCTTGCAAACCCTCAAGCAGAATGTTCTTGGACGCGTTGATGTCCCGATCTTCCGAATGACCACATGCAGTACAGTAGTACCACCTGTCAGCCAGCGTTAGTTTCACCTGCGGCAATGCGCCACACGCGGAACATCGTTGCGTCGTGTTTTTAGGGTCGACTTTCACCAACACGCCACCAGCGCTTTCAGCCTTGTATGCGAGTTGTTGCGTGAACTGACCCCAGTTCTGTTCCAGAATTGATCGATTAAGACCGCGCTTGTGTGCACCACCGTGCGCCGTCATGTTCCCGATCGGTAAATCCTCGACGACCACACGTTTGCCGTGATTGCGAATGACGGACGTTGTGATCGAGTGCAAGTCGTTGCGATGACGAATCTTTTGGCGATGATGCGCCTTGCGTAGGTACATCGCTTTTTTTCGGTGGTTGTTTGAGCCTCGTTTTGCCCTCGCAACCTTGCGTTGCAACCGCTTGATTCGGGTGTTGTCTACCTCGTGTTTTGGAACCATCGTGCCGTCCGAAAGCACCGCCCGTTGCTTGACGCCTACGTCGATACCAATCGTCGCGTCCAGACCCTTGCTTGGAGGCTCTACCTCGCAGATTAACTGGACGTACACACCATTCGGGTACTTAATAATCCGAACGAGCTTGACTTGAGCCTTCGTGCAGCGTGCGTCGCGTCGCCACCGAATGCGACCGATCCCTCTAATCTTGACCTCACCGTATCGATCATTGAACGCAGGTCGGATACCCGTCGCTTCAAACGACCGCATACGCCCGTACCCGCGAAAGCGTGGGTACCCGCCGTGCTTGAAAAAGCGCTTGTACGCTTTGTCGAGACGCGCCAATGCCGAACGCTGGCTATGAAGGTGGTATTTGGCGAACCACTCATCCTGCGCCCTAATGGTAGTAAGCGATTTGTATTGATCGTAGTTCGAGATCGTTCTGCCAGTTTTCCGATAGCAGTCGATCCGCTCCTGCAACGCGCCGTTATAAAGCAGACGTTGCTGCTCCAGGAACTCCTGTAGATGCGCGTGACTCGCACGAGACAGTTTCGCCTGATAGGTGTAAGTCCGCATGCTTCAATCTTAAGTCAGCTATCCACAGATGGTTACCTTCAATGACGCCGTTGTCAGCTAATCGCGAAAATTTCCCTAAATTACCGAAACGTTTAGTTTCCGTCGCTCGAATTTAACCAATCGCATTGCGAAAAACGCGTGCGTAGACTACGCACACTCACGTGAGGGTGCAGCATGGATTTATCGTACGGACCGCAATACGACACGTATCGTCAGGAGATTCGCGATTTCATCGAGAAGCATCGTGACCAAGCGCCACGAAATGCGCCGTTGAAATCGGATGCAGGCAAACGCTGGCAAAAACTACTAATTGAACACGGTTACACGGCTCGCACGATCCCAAAAGAATACGGGGGACACGGTGGTGAACCAGATCTCCTGAAGGGTCGAATCATCGCGGAGGAATTCGCGCGCGGGCAAACTCCCCAAGACTTAGGCGGGCAAGGCATTTCCATGCTGGTGCCAACATTGCTCGAGCTTGGTACAGAAGAGCAGAAGCGTCAGTTCATTCCACCAACCCTCGCAGGTGAGATGGTCTGGTGTCAAGGCTATTCGGAACCCAACGCGGGAAGCGACTTAGCGAGTCTTCGTACGTCCGGCGTCTTAGATGGTGACGAATGGGTCATCAACGGATCGAAGATCTGGACCTCTACCGCGCACCTGGCAGATTGGATTTTCTGCCTCGTTCGAACCGAACCTGACGCGCCCAAGCATCAAGGCATCAGTTTTCTGCTGTTTCGCATGGACACACCTGGTATCGAAATACGTCCCCTAGTTGACATGACACTTGCGCCTAATTTCAACGAAGTGTTCTTCACTGACGTACGAGTTCCCAAGGACCAGATCGTCGGCAAACGAGGGGAAGGCTGGTACGTCGCCAATGCGATCCTAGGTCATGAACGAGACTCATTAGGTGATCCAAACGCGACCCTCGCTCGCATGACCCGCTTGATTGAATTGATGAAAGAAGAGACGGTCGGCAACGAACGCATCATCGACAATCCGATCTACCGTGATCGACTCATGAAGATTCAAGCGCGCGTCATGACATTGCGTTTCAACGATTTACGCGTCTTATCTTCACGTCTGAACAACACTGACACCCGCCTCGCCCGGATGATAAGCAAGTTGCAAGGTACGGAGTTGCGACACGAGCTTGAAGGGCTAGCGATTGACGCCATGGGCGAAACTGGACTCATGTATGGCCCGAGTGAGTTTTTGCGCGACGGCGGCTCATGGCAGAACCAATACATGTACTTCCTCGGGTTGATCATCGGCGGCGGCACATCCCAGATTCAGAAAAACATCATCAGCGAGCGCGGCCTAGGCATGCCCAAAGAACCGAAGGTCGATCAATCTGCGGCAAAGGTGAACTGAAATGGACTTCGGACTCTCAGAACTCCAATTGAGCATGCAGGAAAACGTCAATCGTTTTCTGGACGACGAAGCCTCGTTGGATCGTGTACGCGAATTTGCTACGACGGATCACTCTCTCGCTCAAGACATCTGGAACGGGTTGGTCAACCTTGGCGTTGTCGGCGTACTCGTTCCTGAGGAGTACGGCGGACTTGGATTGTCCGCTATGGATGCGGTGGTGATTGGTGAATGCCTCGGCAGTCACGTTACGCCCGTGCCGTTCTTATCGACTTGTGTTGTGGCACCGCGTGCTATCTCACTCGCAGGTTCGGATTCCCAGAAAAATGAGTATCTCTCCACCATCGCGGACGGACGTAAGACCATCGGCCTTGCTCTTTCCGAGGCTTGCGCGCCTCGAGGCAAAGCAGGCGCGACCGTTCGCGACGGCAAACTCACTGGAACAGCTAGATTCGTCTCAGATCCCGACGCAGATTTTTGGCTCATAGCGGATCGAGATGCACAACTGCACGTGATTGCAGCCGGCGCACCCAATCTCGAGATCAAGGTAATGCCCCAGATTGATCGCACACGGCCCTTGTGTGAATTGACCCTATCTGGCACGCCGTGCGATCCACTTCCTAACAGCACATCCGACATTCTCCAACACGTGTTGGACGTGGCTTGGACCGCGCTTGCGTTCGACACACTCGGTGCTTCGCAATCAATGCTTGATCAGGCAGTCGAATACGCCATGAATCGTGAACAGTTCAACCGCGTCATTGCTTCCTTTCAGGCAGTAAAGCACATGTGCGCCGAAATGGCAGCTGAAATCGAACCGTCGCGCGCACTACTTTGGTACGCGGGATTTGCACTTGACGACGCACCAGACGAAGCCCACCTGCATGCGTGTCATGCAAAAGCTCATTTAGCAGAAGTCGGGACATTCGTCGCGAAGACCGCAACGGTGGTGCACGGCGGCATGGGATTTACTGACCTACTCGGACTCCATTACTGGTTCAAGCGCATCGGCTTCAATCGTCAGTTTCTTGGCGGACCAGAGTGGCTCCGCGAACAGGCTGCAATCGCTCAAAACCTCGCGGCCTAGAGGTGTTATGGTGAGTTACTGGCTGCGGCTTGACCGCTAAAACGCTCGCTAAAATTGAAATATCACATGAACACGTAAGACATGGCGCACTCGCTTCCCTGCATACCACTTAAAAACATCGTCATTTTCCCGAGTCTGATCTTCCCAATTTCGGTCGGTCGACGCAAGTCATTGACGGCTGTTGAACACGCACTTAGCAAGACAAACTCGAACATTCTTGCCGTATTGCAGCACGACATTGACAATGAAGACCCTCTCCTCGGTGATCTATATGACATAGGCATGATGTGTGCCGTACGTCGCATCGAAGAGCGTGAAAACGGCGCGCAAGTCATTCTCGAAGGCGTACGTAGGGTCAAGCTCTTAAGTCAGAGCGAGAACGAAGACTACATGGAACTCGCGTACGAGCCACTCGACGACGAGGTTGATCAGGACAAACCGGCGTCCGTCGAAGTGCGTGCCTTGCAGAACGACAACTTAGAGCTTGCTCGGAAAGTTGCTAATCTGATGAACCCCGACAAGGGGGATCAGATCTTTAAGCAGTTCGTTGCAAACAATACGAAACCCGTGTTGCAAGCGTATCGCTTTGCCACCAAGTCACCTAACGTCGACTTCACGAAGCATCAAGAGCTACTTGAAATCCAAGGCGTAGAGACTCTATTGAAGACAGTAGGTGACTTGCTGAGGCAAGACATTAGCGTCGCGGAAGTGCAGTTAGAGATTCAATCGAAAGCACATAAGATCAATGAAAGTGGCCAACGTGAAGTCTTCCTTCGCCAACAAAAGCGCGCGATCGAAGAAGCACTTGGCGAAGGCGATACTGACGACGAGATTCAGCAACTCAAAGAACAGATCAGGCAAATCAACTTTCCCGAGCAAGTTCGTGCAGAGATTGATCGAGAACTAAAACGTTTGCAAAAGATGTCGCCGCAAGCTGCTGAGTACCAAGTCGCTCGCAGTTACCTCGAGCTCGTGTCCGAGCTGCCGTGGAACATCATCACTGAGGACAACCTTGATCTCGGTCACGCGAAAGTGATTTTGGACGAAGATCACTATGGACTCACCGACGTTAAGGATCGAATACTCGAAGCGTTAGCCGTACTGCAGCTAAACCCTGACGCAAAGTCATCAATCTTGTGTTTCGTTGGGCCTCCAGGCGTAGGCAAGACCTCACTCGGTCAGTCGATTGCACGCGCAATGGGTCGCAAGTTTGAGCGCATGAGCCTTGGTGGACTCCATGACGAAGCGGAACTCCGCGGCCATCGTCGAACGTACATTGGTGCGATGCCGGGGCGTGTATTGCAAGCGGTTCGTCGCAGTGGCGTACGAAATCCCGTGTTGATGCTCGATGAACTCGACAAGCTAGGCAGAGACTATCGGGGCGACCCTTCGGGGGCTCTCATGGAGATTCTCGACCCCGCGCAAAACAAGGAGTTTCGCGACAACTATCTCAATTTGCCATTCGATCTCTCTAAGGTGTTCTTCATCACAACAGCAAACACCACACACACGATCCCAGCACCCCTACTCGATCGCCTCGAGATCTTAGAACTAACGGGCTATAGCGAGCTTGAGAAGGTTGAAATTGCGAAGAAGTACCTAATCCCGCGGCAAATTGAGAACACGGGACTCAAATCCTCTCAGCTCAAGTTCACGCCTACCGGTCTCAAGCATTGCATCCAACGTTACACGCGAGAAGCAGGTGTTCGCGAACTTGAGCGCACGATTGAACGTGTTGCGCGGAAACGTGCAAAAGAAAGCTTGTTGAACATGTCGTTATCGAAAACGGTGACCGCTCCTGTCATTTCAACATTGCTTGGTCCGGAAAAATTCAAGGCAGATCGTGTGCGTGAGAACACGGGCGACGGCGTTGCGACAGGTTTAGCGTGGACTGCGGCCGGCGGCGACGTGCTTTATATTGAGGCTTCTCTTGCGCCAAAAGAGGAAAAGGTCACTATTACGGGGCAGATTGGTCAGGTGATGCAGGAATCTGCTCGCGCTGCCCGATCGTATATCTGGAAGGCAGCTTCGGACTTGCACATTGACCGTGAATCGATTGAAGGCACTGGTATACACATCCACGTCCCCGAAGGTGCAGTTCCCAAGGATGGCCCCTCAGCGGGTGTAACGATGGCAACCGCGCTCGCCAGTGCGTACAGCAGAAAGGCTGTACGCGACGATGTTGCGATGACTGGTGAAATTACGCTCTCTGGGCTGGTTCTGCCAGTTGGTGGCATACGCGAGAAGGTGTTAGCGGCTCATCGCACCGGTATTCGCCACGTCATTCTGCCGAAAGACAACGAAGCGGAACTTACCAAACTACCCGACACCGTTCGAAACGATATGGAGTTCTCGCTCGTTAATACGCTGGCCGACGTTGTAGAGATCGCGATCCCTGAATTGACAGGACGTGTATCGCAAGCGCAGAAAAAGCACTGACAATCGCGAACACTTCTACCTACGAAGTGTTCGTCGGCTACCCCCGCCTTTCGTAGATCACGGCATTGCCTTCCTTGTCACAGGCATCTATGACGTTTGCATGACGAAAGCAGTAAGCGAATTTCTGAGCTTTATTTCGCGTAATTCCTAAGACGTTCGCGATCGTGGCTGTGCTGAACTGACTAGGTAAGTTCTCGGCGAATGAATCAAATAATGCCACCATCTTGTCGAATCGTTCTTGTCGTAGTACGTCAATCAACCTTTTTTCTGATACCACCCAGTGTCGACGCCGCCACGCGCGCTTTGGATCGAACTTTCGATGCTCCTCAATGCTCGTATACACAAGCTCTAGGTCGAGATTAGGATGATCGAGCAACGTAGGCATGTAGACCAGCTCATCGAATAGATCGAAAACCGAACCGACTCTTGGCGACTTGCGACGCTGCTCTCCTGACTCGGTGTGTTTTACGAGCACTTTAGCAACCGCAATCGGATATACAACCGTGACCGTGTGAGATTCCAACAAATCCAAGAGTTTTCCGCTTAGGGCACTGAAATTAGCCGTCTGGATCTCGATAACGTGGTTTCCATCCAAGATATCCACCACGAACTTTCCAACGGCTTGCTCTGTTTTCGCACCTGTTAAGGTATAGTACGACTTTAGATCGCGGTGCAGCGCACCTTCGCGCAACGTACCAATCTGGTCGCTTGGAATCGGCTGGTTTGTGCTTGGTTTATTGAGCAAAGGTCATGGACTCACTATTGCACTTCACGAATGAATGACGATTACACGCAAAGCATGCGTTAACGGAACAAGGCGTCGTTCGGAAGCGATTTGCTTAGAAGTGAGATTAATTTGGTATCCATGCGTCTCTTCTCGAGAGTACGTTCCCAAGAGTCCAGAAACTCGTGAAGATTGCCGTTCTTGCTTGTATCCCATTGATAGAGGACACCAGCTTCCGCCCATAACGTGGGGTCTACGAGGAATTGTGGCAACAGATGCCGTGCCACACCCCAGTTCAATTCACGCTCGACGGAGCTCTGCTGCATCGTGCGGATGTGTAGATCGAGCCACTCAGTAGGCGGGGAATAACGCTGGATTCCATGGCGCGATGCAAGTTGATCGTTGAGCCTGCCATAGATCGCGTTGTAATAACTTGACCAATTGGTGCTGTTGAACGGAGCGTAAGGAGGGTCTAACGAAAATCTGATGAGTACATATGCAGATCCCAACTCCGCGAACATCTCAGTCAACCAAAGGAATTCTTGACTTTCACGCTCGCGTTCTTCATAGTTAGTGAGTAGGTGCGTTAACTCGTGTGCGAACTGATAGGTGTGTTGCTGATAGTAGGTCCCTCGAACCGCCAAGCGAATACGTTGACGTAGCACGCTATTGTTTTCTGTGAGGGTGATGTAAGGATGAGGCTCTCCGCGAAAGAGCGCAATTTCCTCATTAATTGCACCTACATCGAAATCGTCCCAAAGAACGTCGTATACGGGAAGTAGAACATTCTTGACTTCCTCGGAAGACGGACCTCCCCAATCGGTCGTCTCGAAGATGGGATCAAAATTAGAAAAAACCGCCGGATAGTTAGGAGTAAATCGTTCATTAGGTCGAAAGAATCTGCCGATCGGAACATGCAGCTCATCTTCGATCTCGTCGAGGAGTTTGCCAACAAATCTCTCGATTTGCTTTCGCTTTGCATTCTCTAGTCTGTTCTTAGCTGAGCGTTTCAGGATGTCGTCCACGATAACCATGTGTCTGGCTGAGTGCTCAATCAGATTCTTCTCACCGTCGGCTGACAAATCGCTTTCAGTAGCTGCCATGACCGAGATGAAAGACCCAAGAGACGTCAACTCATAGGTACATTGTCGAAAGCGATTACAAGCCGTACACAAGGCAAAAGAGATTCTCCTAAGTAATGCAAACTTCACGGACAAAGGGACTGCGCACATTTCAGGTGACTGTTCAAGTAAGAGTGTCGAAGCCATTTTCATAGCCTTGCTCCACGTCATCGAGCCTGGGAAGTTGCACCAGGCCGTGTCGGTTTAATGAACTCCGTCGCAACGGGTTAATTATCTTGAGGAAGTAGCGATCGATCTCTTGGATCGCTTCTTGGCGTGTTCGAAAGCGACTGCAATACACCATTTCGCGCTTCAACTACGAGAACACGCTTTCCGCGGATGCGCTGTCAGCACACGTTCGGATCCGACTCATGCTGATCGTCACGCCATGGTGTTCGATACAGTCTCGATACGCCTCACTGCTATATTTGTATTGGCTGCCGTGATCGGACGGAATGCAGGATCGGACGTTCACGGTCGAGACGTGACGCCACCGACCGGTCGACGGTCGCCGACATGATCGAGCGCCATGACGACCGCGGCGAAAAATCCCGCCGAGCTACGCCTTCGGGTCTTTTTCGCCGTGCCAATGACCTTAATATACCCTCTTGGACCCGATCCATTTTCTTGTCGCGTGACAAGACCTTTATTAAAAAGTCATTCTCGACCTTAAGGCGTCCCACTTCCTTCGCTAACTCCTCATACCTCGGTCGCTCATCCGACGTTGACACCCCCGTCAAGGTCTTCTGCCCCCACAGCGTGCCAACGCTGACGCCTAACTGGGCACTGACTTTCGGCGCGATTGCCGGTGGGTTCGCCAGCATCTGCACCGCTTCACGCTTGAATTCGTCGCTGTAGCGATGGCCGTGGCGTCCTTTCTTTCGTGGTTCAGTCATTTGCATGCTCCTAAGCCAAATACTGCAAATGAACCGTCCCTCTAAACGTGCGCATACCCGGAGAGATTCATCGGGTATGTAAGGGAAACCTGAATCTCAAACTACCATCATGCCTATAGTGCTAGAGATGACTATGCCCACAGTTGAATAAACAATCCATTTACGATGACTATCCACACTCAATTGCCGTTGTATCTCGTGTCCTATCAGAAACGACGCGTGTGGGAAAAAGTACCGCTGTAAACGACTAACGAAGAATTGTAGCGTGTATACAACGGAATACGAAATTACTCCACTAAGAAATATGATCTGGTCTCCGGTAAGGTGGTCGCTAAACAAACGCGAGCCGAGTTGAGCGAACATTAGCATTAATACTGCAACAGATAGAATCTGCATAGGAAAGATGAAGAATGGATCTGATTGATATTTCCTTCTACACATCCATTTGTATTTTGGCGATGCTTCCCTTAACTCCGTTTCTATATCCAAAGCACTATGCCGAATCGTGTCTTCCTCTCCCGTGAAATCTAACAGTATTTGAGAACCCTTTCCATACATAGTGTCATCACTCTCAATAGTTATTATTGAATAGCGAAACACGGAATCTACGCTTTGTCTGTACCTCAAACTTATTCCTATGATTCTTGAAGACCCTCTATTTGAAAATTTGGTCAGATCATCAATACTCTCGAAGTTTTGCTTGTATCTATCCGCTCGTGTTATTGAAATACTGTGCAGATCCCCCAATTGTTGCATGTATCGATCTATATTCCTAATATTCTCCCCGCTGATTGAAAATGGAATATAGAGTATTTTCTCGAATTTTAGGTTGCTCGCCAAACTAACTACCTCTTCAACTAAAGGAAGTGTTGAAGACTAAACCTGGCGTAACCACAAGCAACGGTCGGTTCCTTAGAGCTCGTGGACGGTAATCTACCGACCAAATGTCGTTAAAATGAACGGTCAACATGGGTTGTGGCCGGTAGATCCTACATTTTCTATCAGGCAAATCAGCCCTCTCTGATAAACGCAGAGATTACACATCTCTGAGGTATGTACGATATTTGTTGCAGATCCCTTGTCCCATAAGGGTTTTCAAGCCCACGCGTAGCGGTTGGTTTTTGAAGGCGTCTCCTCGGCTCTATGCGCGTCGCGCTGATGTTTGTCAGAGAGCGATCAAAAGTGACCACCGGAGTGATTGAGGCTAAGCACCTGTTTTATGTGGCTCTTTGTTCAGTTAAAATCTGTAAAATTTGTCGTGTACCCATCTCTGAGGGATGTTCCAGCCTTACTGGATAATGGTAGCACAAAGAACGGTTGTTCCGTAGCTACACGGTGTTGAAGCTAAAACTTCCGGCATGATTCTTTGCGGGACGTGCTGAGTGTCCCAACGGTGCCAGCCGCTAAGAAGCTATTTTCCCATTGACCACCTCGAGGAAGTGGGATACTTCCCCAGCAGGATGCATCATCGCAAGTTTTTCGCTTGAAGTTGCAATTTCTAATCTCGATTGCATGAAACCGCTGGTCGACACACTCGATATCTGCGTATAAGGAACTGAGCGAATATCCAAGCTCAGCCACACCTTAGTTGCGATCAGTACACGCTTTTCAGTTGCGACGAACATCGCATGTTTGAGTGCGTGATTGTCGCGTTGCTCACGACCTACGAGACGGGCTAATACTGTTTCGTCGCTCACCAAATGCTGATCGACCCATTCGTAGAACGCTTTGATGAACTTCTTTGAGGTTAACGGAACGTGTATCAAATCCGGTTCATTGTCGGGCGTTTTCTCTGGTTGAACGCTATCGTCGTACAGTTTCCGCCCTTTAGCTTTTCGTCCGAACATCGTTCGTCGCTCCCGTATTGAGAGATGAAGTGTACCATCTTCGTTACACTATAAATGCACTTCAAAGATACGCTGGGGTTGCAATTCTTGGATGGAGATTTCACATAACTAAGGAGGAAATGTTGTACGATGGGTGTACGACAAATTTTGTAGATCCCTTGTCCCATAAGGGATTTCAACCCCATGCGTAGCCGTTGGTTTTCGAAGGCGTCTCCTGGGCTCGATGCACGTTCGCGATAACGCGGATAATCCACGCGGGCTTGATTCTTCATCAGATACGCCACTACATCCGACGCACTGAGTTGGCGCAACTTCGCCTAAACTCTCTCGTTCAGGTGACTCTTTGTCCAATTGAAATCTACAAGATTTGTCGTGCACCCTTGTACGATCTATCGCTAGAACACTCCTGGTAAACATGATGAGTTTCAGTCTCGTATTCGTTCCGCCAGTTCTGAACGCGAGCGGTGATGTCGGTATCACACCCCACCACCTGATCGCGACAGTGACGGGATATCCGACGACAACGATATATGTCCGGATGATCCCACTAATCAATGCGACGACAACATTGATTGGAGCCTACCCGAATGCAATGAACATCTGAAAAGGGCGTGTTACGTAATCCGATTCGTTGGTGCTGGTGATATTGTCTATCAGGCATGTAAAGCATTTGTCAAACTGAGCTATTAACGAAAATGTACACACTCTTTTTCCAAGCAATTTGGCAAGAAGAGGTGTTCCATGGCCAAGCGAAATCCGCAAGCGTTGCGGGAACAAATCATCCTGGAATTTCATCAGGACCGTTCGATCCGCGCGCTGGCGAACGATTACGAACCGAGCGAAGCGACGATCCGGCAGTAGGTTGAACGTGAGACTAGTGGCGGTCGACTCGACAAGGACGCGCGAAAACAAACCCTGAAATTACGGAGGCGGCACGATCGACATAAAGCCCCGACTTGCGCTGACTCGTCTGCACGTGGGGCAGCGAAACCGTCTCAAACGGAACTTGTTGCGAAAAATAGAGGAACGATGAACGTGACCTAGCCGGGCGACGGCATTACAATGCTCGCCACGGTAGGTTGAGCTGAAGGCGTCGTCTGACGTGGGGTTGACGCGAATTAGCCGTTCCCGGATATCGGTTGGTGCGCCGCTAGGTCACGCGGCAGTACTGACCACCTTGCCGCTCATTCTAAATCGTGTCTGTCTTCGGGCTGTCTATAAAGCCTCTGCATGACGTTTGCAGAAGACTATTGACATAACAGATTTGATTTGAATGCTTTGCAAAGTTCAGTTAGTTGTGGTTCGCTAACCGTAAAATCTTGATCCAATCAATTACGCTAGGATAACGAAGCTGTGAGTCAAATAGACGGAAAATACGACGTCACGACGAAATCTCCGATAGGAGACCAGAAAGGAACCCTCACACTCGTAACCGACGGCGATTCCTTGACAGGCTCGTTATCGGGAGATCAAGGTTCAATCGACCTCGCTGACGGCGCAATCGATGGTGATGAACTGACGTGGACCGCAAACATAACATCGCCAATGCCGATGAAACTTGAGTTCAGTGCGAAAGTCGATGGTGACTCGATCAGCGGTTCGGTCAAACTTGGCGCATTCGGCAGCGCGAGCTTCGAAGGATCGCGAATCGCTTAATCACTTCGCAACCAGAGCCGCGGTACCAATATCGGCTTTCGGGTGCGTAGTTGCACGAGGCAGAAACTACGACGGACCGTAGGTTTCACTCAGTCGCCCTACTCTTTAGCGCGGCTAGTTTTTGTTGTAGATGGGCTTAAACAGTCAGTCAGGAGATAGGCATGACGTACAAAGTATTTGGTATTGAGGAATCGCCATATTCGGTCAAGGTGCGTTCGTACTTCCGATACAAAGGCATTCCACACGATTGGATACTCCGTAACGAAGACAGCGAGACCTATACACAGAACGCTCGATTACCTCTCATTCCGTTAGTCGTCAAACCGCAGGGCGGAGCCATTCAGGATTCGACTCCCATCATCGAAGCGATGGAAGTCGACTTTCCTGAGCCTTCAATTCACCCACCTGAACCCGCCGCGGCGTTCGCTTCAACCTTGCTTGAGGAGTTCGGTGATGAGTGGGGTAATAAATGGATGTTCCATTTTCGCTGGCGGCGTGAGATCGACCAACTCGCCGGCGGTCGACGCCTCGCGGGATGGCCCAATCCGTTTGCATCAGATGAAGAAATCACGGCAATAACCAAGCAAATTCAAGCACGGATGGTCGATCGAGTCTGGTTTGTTGGTTCGAGTGACCAAACTGCAGAACAGATCGAACAATCACTCGCTGACGCACTTGGTCTACTTGAACCACATTTGTCCTCGAGACCGTATCTGTTCGGCTCACGTCCTAGCTTCGGCGATTTCGGTATGTGGTGTCAGATCTACAACGCAAACCGGGACCCGACGCCAGCTAAACTCGTGAGAGCTCACCCTAATATACACGCATGGACCCGGCGTATGCTCGCGCCCATCAACGAAGGGGAGTTCGAATCTTGGAGCGCTATCAAGGACACGCTGCTTCCATTGATTCGAGACCAGATCGGTGGTCTCTTTCTGCCGTGGAGCGTTGCGAACAGTCAAGCAATCGCCGACGGGGCCGAGACGTTTGAAGTCGAACTCGCCGGTAAAACATGGGGTCAGAAACCTCAAAAGTACCACGCACGTTCACTCGCGAAACTTCGTGAGAAATTCCATGCGGTATCCAACGATCCATCCGTGCGTGAGCTAACCGAATCGACAGGATGCCTACCTTATCTCGAACCCTAATATCTGACATACTCACGAGGGCCTCTTTGCGTGAGAGAACCGGAGCACTTCTATGACAATCCAATTGCGCCAAATTTGCTTAGTTGCTCGCGAATTGCGACCCGTTATCGATGATCTAACGGATGTGTTAGGGATTCAAGCCTGCTTCGTTGATCCAGGCGTAGGCGCTTTCGGCTTAGAGAACACATTGATGTGCATCGGGCGCAACTTCCTAGAAGTCGTCGCTCCTGTAGAAGAGAACACGGCAGGCGGTCGCTATCTCGACAAGCGAAACGGAGATGGCGGTTACATGGTAATTTGCCAAGCCGACAACAAGGAAAACCAGCAAGCGGTGCGACAACGCGCTCTGGACAATGGCATCCGAATCGCGCACGAATCAGACCGTGAAAACTGGAATATCTGCCAAATCCACCCTGGTGACATGATTGCGGCGTTCTTCGAAATTGAATGGGTTCCTCCGAACGATTTTGAAGGTAATTGGATGCCGGCTGGCGGACTCGGTTGGGAAGACAAAGTTGACCAGTCGACTACGGTGGACTTTGTCGCCGTTGAGCTTCAGGGTCCTGACCCTGTGGAACTCGCAGATCGTTGGGGGAAAGTCGCCGGACTACCAATCAGTCGGGATGGCGAGGTACTCAGCATGCGATTGAATAACGTTGATATCCGATTTGTCGAGGCGACCGACGGTCGGGGGGCTGGCTTAGGAGGCTTAGACATATCGGTGGTCGACAAGCCCAGCATCCTTGAACGCGCTAAAGCACGCGGTGCTTATGTTTCGGAGGATCAAGTCATGCTGTGCGGCACGCGCTGGAATCTCGTGGACGCCTAAATGTGAACCCTGTTTGCCCGCAAACGCCGTGAGGTGCATGGCACGTTAACCTTGTATGGCCAAGCGGAAGGTTGCAAAGGGCCGTCAGTCTATTCGATAACCTGCCGCAACTAGCGAGCACTTAGAAATTGTGCCGGAAGCCAAATTCTTCAGACGCATCCTCTATCCATCGAACCACGTAATCCGCGAAACTACGACGAACTACAAGATTAACTCCATCGTCGTCCCGCGCGACGACAAAGGCGCTCGCTTTCGCAAACGTGGTTTGCACACATGATTGTGATGAGAAAACTGATTCATGAAAGTCGAACGGACACGATTTCTTAAGCAACTCGTTCACTGACGTACCCGATAACGAGAAAACGGCGTAAGCACCGGTCGTATCGACGAATCCTAGGTTCGAAGCGACGTCTGATGGCGGCTCGTGCGGTTCATACTCTTCCTCATCGAAGCGCTCAAGCATCAACCAGCGACTAGGACCCCTGACTTCGATAAAGTAGGTTAAAAACGCGCCCTCATCGGCAACCTAAGCCATTGTATTAATTGATTTTCTTGTGCGCGACAGGCGCATTCTCGTTTGTAGTGCCTAGTAACAAATAATAGTTGCCATTTGTCCCGAATTTTGGTATAACTACCGCATGTTCGTGCGTACCAAAACCACCCCCAATTCACCCCGCCGCAGCGTGCAAGTCGTCCACAATGTCCGCGACGACCAAGGCCGGGTGCGGCAAAAAATCGTGCGTCATTTCGGCACTGCGGAAACCGCCGCCGCCGTGACCGCGCTCAAGCAGTTGGCGATGCAATACATCGAACAAGAGCGCGAGCGTCGCGAACCGACGCTGCTCAAGCCGGAAGCCGGCTTGACCGACGTGCAGCAGGCACGGCGGCGTCAGGTCAAACCTGGCAACGACGTGCGACTGAACGACCTGCGGGGCGAGGCGGTCACGACGGTGGGCTTTCATGACGTCTACGGGCAACTCTACGACGAACTCGGGTTCGATCGGATCCTGCCCCCCGTGCGCCAACGCGTCAGCGCCCGCCATCTCAAACATGTGACGCTGGCACGCATCGCCAACCCGCAGAGCAAGCGGGCTACCGTGACGACGCTGCAGGATCGCTTCGGGGTGGAAATCCCGTTGCCGTCCGTCTACGCCATGATGGATCGCTTGACGGCCAAGCGCATTGACCGCCTTAAGCAGCGCGTGACGATGGCGGTGTCGCAGCTGTTGCCGGAGGCGGTGGACGTGTTGTTCTTCGATTGCACGACGCTCTACTTCGAGTCGTTTGACCCCGACAAGTTGCGCCAGAACGGCTACAGCAAAGACGCGAAATTCAAGGAGACGCAGGTCGTGCTCGCCTTGGTGGTGACCCGCGACGGCTTGCCGTTGTCGTACGAGCTGGTGCCTGGCTCGATCTATGAAGCGAAGACGTTGATCCCGACGTTGACCAAGATGCAGCAGCGGTTCGCGATCCGCGACGCGACCGTAGTGGCAGATCGGGGGATGCTGAGTCAGGCCAACTTGGACGCGTTGCGGGAAGCGAACTTTCATTACGTCGTGGGTGCGCGTCTCAAGCAACTCCGCCGCGCCGCGAAGCAAGACGTGCTGGCGTGGGAAGCGGACCCCGCAAAGCCGCTTGACATGGTCGTCGACGACAAGCGGTTGGTGGTCGCCTATTCGCCGAAGCGGGCGGCCCGCGACGCGCATCAACGCACGGCGATGGTCACCAAGCTCAAGGAACGCCTGAGCAAGCAAAGCGCGAACGGCGAACTCAAGGCCATGCACAATCGCGGCTATCAACGTTTTCTCACGATCGAAGGGGAGGCGACGGTGGTCGTGGACGAGGACAAGATCGCCGAAGCGGCGATGTGGGATGGCTTGCACGGCGTGTATACGAGTCACCCCGCCGACCGTCTGGCGCCCGCTACGATCTTGGCGCTCTATCACGACTTGTGGCAAGTGGAAGCGGCCTTTCGCGTCACCAAGCATGACTTGCAAGTGCGCCCGGTCTACCACTGGAAAGAAGAACGCATCGAAGCGCACGTGGCGATCGCGTTCATGTGCTTGACGCTCGTCCGGGTCCTGAGTTATCGCGTCAAGGTGCAACAGCGCACCCCGATGTCGGAAGCACGCATCCGCACCGCATTGCAACAGACCCAAGTCACGGTCGTGCGCTCAGTGAAAGACCAGCGGCGCTACGCCCTGCCGATGCCGTTGACCGCCGATGCGAAACGGCTCTACAAACTCATGCAGATACCTTACGGCGACACCCCCTTCGAAGTCCCCTAAGACACGTTGCCGCCACCGCGCAAACTAGGCGCTGTAGTGCCTAAATTGCACGTCACGGTCAATAAAATCAATCACTTAGTGACCTACATGTGCGAAGTCAGGAGCATCCTTGAACGCGCTAAAGCACGCGGTGCTTATGTTTCGGAGGATCAAGTCATGCTGTGCGGCACGCGCTGGAATCTCGTGGACGCCTAAATGTGAACCCTGTTTGCCCGCAATCGCCGTGAGGTGCATGGCACGTTAACCTTGTATGGCCAAGCGGAAGGTTGCAAAGGGCCGTCAGTCTATTCGATAACCTGCCGCAACTAGCGAGCACTTAGAAATTGTGCCGGAAGCCAAATTCTTCAGACGCATCCTCAATCCATCGAACCACGTAGTCCGCGAAACTACGACGAACTAGAAGATCAACTCCATCGTCGCCCCGCGCGACTACTAAGGCATTCGCTTTCGCAAACGTTGATTGCACACAGGATTGTGATGAGAAAACTGATTCATGAAAGTCGAACGGACACGATTTTTTGAGCAACTCGTTCACTGAGGTACCGGTTAACGAGAAAACGGCATAAGCACCGGTCGTATCGAGGAATCCAACGTTCGAAACGACGTCTGATGGCAGGTCGAGAGGTTCATACTCTTCCTCATCGAAGCGCTCAAGCATCAACCAGCGACTCGGACCTAGCCAACAGAATTTCGCGTTGTCGACCGAGTTCCAGGTGCATGGTTCCAGGGGTAGGATTTCACTGAACCCGGCTTGTCCCGATAGATCCGGATCGTCCACTGTAGACCCGACTAGCGTGAATATGCGATAACCTCGCCATGCCCGAAGGGTTACACCGGCGTCGCGACCGCTTGCTTCATCGTTCGTCTCCCGCACCGTGCTTGCAGACGAACTGAGCCCCAATTCTGACGGTTTTACACCGAATGTATCCGACTCGAAATCTACTTTCTGCGCGAGATTATCAGGGTCAAAAAACACGCTCGAAACGACGCTAGCTTCGACGAAACTGCCGTCGTACAGTGCGCAATGGAGTGTATCGCCTATTCGTAGAAGACCGCCTTTCACCATTGCTAACGCGATTGACCTATCAAGCGTTGCGCTGAAATACGCCGACGTAACAAAACCCTGCATCGCCGCGGGTTGTTTCTTCGTCGGTTTACTTAGTAGCTGTCCACCTTCGGGTAGGACCACCAACGAATCACGAGTTTCAAGTCCGACGAGCTGCAATCGATCGGTTCGCTGATAGTCTGAAAGATTCAACGAACGTCGACCGACGAAATCGACATCGTTGGTTTTTCTCACGCACCAGCTCAAATTCATATCCACGGGAGTCATAGAACCGTCCGTGTCTTGACCGGCGATGATGAATCCTTTCTCCGCGCGTAATACATGCATGGTTTCGGTGCCGTACGGCGTGATACCAAATGGTTCACCTATTTCAAGGACTCGCTCCCAAAGGGACAAACCGTATTGGGCGGGTACGTTGATCTCGTATGACAACTCGCCACTGAAGCTGACACGAAAAATCCGCGCCTCAGTTTGCTCGAGCTGGACAGTTTGTACTGACATGAACGGAAAACTCTCGTTTGAGAGGTTAACTTCGGGACACAGCTTCCCTAGGACCCGTCTCGACTTCGGACCTACGACAGCTACCGTCGCCCATTGATCCGTCACGGATGTCAACCGAACATCGAGTTCTGACCATTCAGTCTGGTGCCACAGTTCAAGCCATGACAATACAGGTTCGGCATTGCCTGTTGTCGTGTGGACCAGGAAGTGGTCTTTATCCAGTCGCGCCGTTACCCCATCATCAAAGATCATTCCAGTGTCACGCAACATCAAGCCGTATCGACAACGACCTACCCTTAGATTTGCGAACGTGTTGCTGTACATGCGATCGATAAACACGGCGGCATCTCTGCCTTGAACATCGATCTTGCCGAGTGTCGAAGCATCCAGTACTGCGACGTCATTTCGAGCCGCTAGCACCTCACGATTGACCGCATCCTGCATCGATTCACCAGCGATTGCGTAGTACCACGGTCGCTTCCACTGGCCAACGTTCTCCCACTCTGCGCCGTAATCGACATGCCATTGGTGCATCGGCGTAAGACGTTCTGGGTCGAATAGCTCACCGACGCTACGACCTCCGATCGCGCCGAATGTAACGGGCGTGTACGGGGGACGAAAGACGGTCGTGCCTATATCTCCTATTGATGTACCCGTCGCGTCAGCCAAGACGTTAATGCCGTTCACGTTTCCCAATTTGCCTTGATCGTTACCGAATCCCAATGCGGTATATCGCTTAACGTGTTCGATCGTGCGATATCCCTCACGCACGGCAAGTTGGATGTCCGCTACCGTCACATCTAACTGAAAATCAACGAATTGCTTTGGCGCTCTGTTATCCAAACGCGGATGCGGTGCTTTGAAAAACTTAGCGCAACGCGCCGGACTCGTCTCGTCGATCTGCGGCAGCGGAAATTCGATTTCAACATCAACCAAAGATCGTAATTTCTGAATCGCCGCGACGCCTTCGCGCATGCACGCTGCGAGTGTCCTCGCGCCGTTGATCGCACCTGCACTCGCAATGTCTGGCGATTGCGAATCAAGAAGAAATGCGACCTCTTTCTCGTCCCATCGCGCCATCGTACGCGTGTGAGCATTCAAATGGATGACTGGATTCCATCCGGTCGAAGTAGCAAGCACGTCGCAAGTTAACTTATGCCCCTTACCTGCTATGTTGTGCTTGTCAACAGAGAGAGGTACAACGGTCGCTTCTGCTACCCGTTTACTACCCCGTGCCTCCACTACAGTGTGCTCACGGAATACCGGAATTTCGCGCGTGTCGCAGGCGCTGATTAATTCAAGCGGTATGTCCGAACGCATGTCGCAAATAGCTACCACCTTTAAGCCAACGTCATGCCAGGCAAAAGCAGCTTCATATGCCTGATCATTTGTCGTCGCGAGAACAAGCTCAGCACCCACCGCGACCGCATAGCGATTAAGGTACGTCAAGACCGCCGATGGAAGCATGATTCCCGGTAAATCGTTGTTTGCAAACGTCAAGGGTCGCTCAAGTGCGCCTGTTGCAAGGACAACCTGTTGGGCGCGAATCTGATGGAGGCGTTCTCGAGGAACTCCGTGCGCAGATGTCGTGCATCCAGTTAAGCGTTCACAGCCCATCGCGAGGCCGTGGTCATATAGACCGAAGATGGTTGTTCGCGACAGCAAAATAACGTTAGGTCTTGCATGAAGCGATGCAACGATCTGATCAATCCACGACACAGCAGGGGCAGCGTCGAGTTCGCGCGATGTCGAAAGCAACCAGCCCCCATACTCCGACTGTTCGTCCGCGACGATCACACGTAAGCCGAGTTCCGCGGCCGCAAGCGCAGCAGTCAAGCCGGCAGCTCCCGCGCCGACGACTAAAACATCGCAGTGATGGTGATATTTGTCGTAGATGTCAGGATCAGAATTACTAAATACCGTTCCTAATCCAGCGGCTTGGCGGATGAGTTTCTCGCCAACATTCCAAGTCGCTTTCGGTCGTATGAGTGTCTTGTAGTAAAACCCAACCGGCATAAGCGACGTAAAACGACTCGCAATCCGACGTATCCTCGTGCGACCCATGTCAGTCACGCTTCTAGCGCTCAGACCTTCGACGAGCTCCACCTCCGTCGCACGCAAATTAGGCGTTGAGATTCCGTTCGACTCGAGTTGTACGATCGCGTTTGGTTCTTCAGCACCGCTACCCAGAATCCCACGTGGGCGGAAGTACTTAAAACTCCGTCCGACCTTATCGACACCATTTGCCAATAGTGCGCTCGCGAGCGTGTCCCCCAGAAATCCCACATAGCTCTCGCCGTTAAACGAAAATTCGAGAGGCGTCGAGCGGTCAACTCGTCCGCCCGTTTTGAGACGTCTAATCTGACTCACTAGTCCGCATCCGCATCCGCATCGGCGTTTAGTTCATCTCCGATGCGGTAAACACGCCTTATTTCATACGTCTCGGTGTCACGCAGAACGTTGAAGTGCTGTCGACACCCAACGGTGTGGTGCCAAATTTCACGGTGTTCGCCTCGGGGGTTAGTACGAAAGTGAAGGTATTCACCCCATTCTTGATCGGACAACTCCTCCGGGTTCGCAGGTCGATTGATATGAGCTTCCCCGACACAATGAAATTCGTCTTCATCACGCACGGATTCACAGTACGGACAATAAATTCGCAGCACTAGTGAGCTACTCCCGCAGCGCCATGCTCATCAATCACTGCGCCTGTATGAAATCGTTCGACGCCGAACGGTGCAGCCAGTGGATGTGGCTTTTCTTCTGCTAAGGTATGCGCGAATACATATCCAGATCCAGGCGTGGCTTTGAAACCGCCCGTGCCCCATCCGCAGTTGAAATAAAGACCTGGTACGGGCATCGGTCCGATGATCGGACAGGCATCGGGACAGATGTCGACGATACCGCCCCATTGTCGATTCATGCGAACGCGGCTGAACGCTGGAAAGAGTTCGCATATCGCCTTCGCAGTCTCTTCAATGATTTCGAATGATCCGCGCTGTCCATAACCGTTGTAACCGTCCACGCCAGCGCCAATGACGAGGTCACCTTTGTCCGATTGACTCAGGTAACCATGCACCGCATTCGACATGACTACGGTATCAAGACACGGTTTCAGTGGTTCGGATACAAAGGCTTGGAGCGGACGAGATTCGATTGGGAGTTTTAAACCTGCGAGCGCGGCGACAACACCGGAGTTTCCGGCTGTCACACAAGCAACTTTAGGTGCCTTTATGAACTTGAGCTCGCGCTCATGTTCTACCAAAACGCCATCAGTCGCCTTTGTACTTGGATCAAGTGTGATGTCGACTACACGTGCATGTTCAACAATATCCACACCCAGCCGATCAGCACCACGTGCATAGCCCCATGCAACGGCATCATGCCTCGCGATGCCCCCTCTTGGTTGCCACGATGCACCGAGTACTGGATAGCGCTTTCTGGGTGAACAATCAAGCAAGGGGACGATCTTCTGAATGTCCGCTGGTGCGAGTACCTGACCATCGATGCCGTTTAAACGATTCGCATTCACTCGTCGCTCAATGTCCCGCATATCCTGCAATGAATGCCCAAGATTCAGCACACCGCGCTGACTGAACATCACGTTGAAGTTCAGATCCGCGCTCAATCCTTCCCACAGCTTTAAAGCAAATTCGTACAGGTGTGCCGCTTCATCCCGAAGATAGTTTGATCGCACGATGGTCGTGTTGCGACCTGTGTTACCGCCGCCGATCCATCCTTTCTCAAGAACCGCGACATTGGTGATGCCGTGATTCTTGGCGAGGTAATAGGCGGTTGCAAGTCCGTGCCCGCCTCCACCAACGATAACAACGTCGTATGCGTCACGGGGTTCGACGGAATTCCATGCAGGCTTCCAACCTTCATGGTGATTCAACGCTTGATGCACGATTTGCAGAAACGAATAACGTTTAGTCATTCTGAATCAGTGAAAGTGACAGTGTGATCGGTTAGTGGGTCTCGATATGTTGATCGTATCAGTGTATCGAAGGCCACTGAGATTGTCAAAGAGTAACTACTTAAACGCCAACGTTTTCGTACTACTTGCCACGACTATGCGACCGCGAACGATACATCTTGAACGTCTCGATTGGATGGAGTGATGGCACGTTATTTATGTCAAAGATACAGCCAATTCTTCGTTAATTCGGTGGTGTACCAACCAACGACCGATCTATTTCGATGCCTTCGTCAGGTATATGCGTAGATTTGAAGCTCTGAGAAGATACTCGAGCAAATAGATCAATTGAAACAGGAAACTCAATTTGTGCGATTCTGTCGACTTCCAGAATACCTGGACTGTCTGTAAGCGGCCATTGTCCGCAAGCTTCCCCTGTATCGCAGATATTGCCGTCGCCATCTCGATCCGTGCCGGCGATCACTCGGTATCTACCGCCATCCACAACCGGAATTTGGAAGGTATAACCACCTCTGACGGTTGCGGTCGCCCAGCCACGCCGTTCCCCGTTTGCCGCATCTAATATCTGTACATAAACCGTACCGACGTCCGCGGCAGTATTTTCTGTTTGCGCTTGAAGTGACACGGATATATTCTCGATGCCACCATTGGAAACAACCCTTATGTTCCCAAGGTGGGTTCCTTCATCTAAGCCGAAGCGGTCGGCCGTAAAAATCAAAGTGGGATCTTGATTCTGAACGATGATCCAGTCTACGTCCGCTTCGATTTCGGTGACTTCGAGCGTTCCAAAACCGATGTTCTCGATATTCACTCGGAGCGTCTCCGTAATGGGCCCAAATGAAAGATGCCGTGGTGACAACGCAAGTTTCGGTTCCGTAGGCAACGTCGGAGACTCACCAGCGATTGCGCGGGCGACTTGGACAGCTCGATAAGCATTGATTAAGCCGTTTCCAAATTCCGAGTCTCGGCCACGCGCACCTATGTCAGTTGTGATGGGTGCTGCGGAGGGATGACGATGAGTATTGTTCAAGAGTCGGTTCAGATCGTCCGGCGTGAGTTCTGGATTTACGGCTCTCATTAGACTGACGACTCCAGCCATGTGCGGTGCGGCCATTGATGTGCCGATGTATCTCTCATATGTGTAGCGAAAGCGATTGCCGATCTTTTCGCCTAGCGTGCTCAATACACCATCGCCGAAACCATCAGCGTTTAGGTCCGCTCTGTCACCCCCCGGCGCAACGACATCGATCGCGGGACCGTAATTCGAGTACCAAGCTCGTTCGTTTGCATAGTTAGTTGCTCCCACAACGACGATGTCTTCGATGTAAGAATCTGGCGAAGGGTAGCTGCAATCGTCGTTTCCCGCCGACTTGATCACGATCGATCCCGCATCTATCGCATCCTCATACGCTCTTCGTACATACGAAGGCGGTTGATTCGTTGGTAAGCAAAATTCATTAGGAACACCAAGACTCAAGTTAATGACGTCAGCACGTTTAGGTGGCAAAACACCAGCATCGTTTCTTAAGCCTGCTGAGTATCTGATGCCTTCGGCTAAATCAACGTAAGTTCCAGAACCCCCTTTACCTAAGACCCTGACAGTTAGGAGCTTGCCTTGCCACGAAACGCCAGCGCCTCCTTGTGCATTATCGGATGCCATAGCCACAGTGCCGCCAACATGAGTTCCGTGAAACGAATCATCGTCCCAAGAAAATTCGGCATCGCCCGGATCGCTCGGATCGTCATCTCGACCGTCGCCATCATTCGAGATACTTGCATCGGAAATGAAGTCATATCCAGCGATTCTGCCACTCTCTCTCAGCAATCTTGGTGCAATATCAGGATGAAATGGCAGAATGCCTGTGTCAATTACTGCTACGACAATGTCGTCATCGCCAGTCGTATAGTCCCATGCGTCCGGTAAGTGAATTGCCTCATAGTGCCATTGATGTTCAAAGAATGGGTCATTGGGTTCGATATGGGATGAAACTAAATAGTTGAGTTCCGCTACAACGACGTCTTCATCTGCGGTGAGCTCTTTACGTAAGTAAAGAAGTGCGCCACGTTTCAATTGGTTGAAGGAACTGTATTCAAATTGTTCGAGATACGGATGCGATAAGTCTTGAAGATTTCGGACATGGTCACTATTCAGATACATGATTGAACTGCCGTAGCTTGTCTTCTGAGCAAAGCTCAGCTTGAAATCCTGAACTAGTGCGTCCGATTTAAATTCGTCCATCGAATCGCGGGTGTCAACAACGAGCTGATCAGGTTCAAATGTCCCGTCTGTTGAAACCGTGTACGATGACGTCATTTCGCCATCATCGATGAGCTGCGCCGAGATTACCAACGAATAATTGCTCTCGCCTTTGACCGCGCTTACAACGACGATGTGCCACCCTGATCTAGTGGTTTCTACTGCTTCGAGTTCAGTTAAACCCAATGCTTCTCCCACAACCGTACCACTGTCGTCTGCTAGGTGAAGATCAAAATCCGCGCCTGAATCCGCAATCACGAGACTAATGCGAGTTTTCGCGTTTCGTGTCGGCAAGCGCACGCGAAACATGTCCCTTGTGTCGATCTCCTCCATCATGTAGCCTGCGACTGCCGAAGGGATTTGAATGGTCTGGGCACTTTGTATCGTGTCATTTTGGCGTTGTGGATCGGTCGGATCGCCAGTATCAGAGTCGAGGATTTGACCTTCAGTGATTAGCAATCTACCGGCGATCGTTGCGCGCGGATTGGTCACAGGCAGTTTCCACATTAGATTGGTTGCGATTTTTATTTCGGCGATTTCAGCACTGATCGGGTTGAGACCACTCATGGGATAGTAGTGCCACGCGCCACTGTTCACATGTCGCAGAATCAAATCGTCCACCGCGTCACCGTTCAAATCACCAACCCCCGCAACTCTTATGTCAAGTTCATTGGGAAGCGAAGCCTGGCCACTTTCATCCTTGATGAATCTGCTGCCATCCATTGCGTAGTAGAGCCAACTTCCATCTTCGTGGCGGAGCATGATGTCATCCTTCCCGTCGCCGTTGAAGTCCCCGATCCCGGCGAGCCCATAACTAATATCTTGTTCGAGATTGAGAAAGCCCTCTTCAAGCAATCTGTCAGAAAAGCTTGATCCGATCAGGATGTAGTACCACCTACCATCGGATTGCCTCATAAGAAAATCTCGGACACCATTACCGTCAAAATCACCTAATCCAACCACGTTTAGATTTGTATCAGACGAGAGGTCGCGAAAATCGAAATTGTCTACCCTTGCTTCGTATTCGCCGAAGAAAGTGCTGAACTCTAGCTTTCTCCAATTTCCTGTTAAACGGTGCCGAAGGACGATTTCATCGTTGTCGCCGAAAGAATCAAATTTGCCAACACCAACTACTTGGAATTCCATGCTAACGTCTTCGTGCTCAAAATCTAATATCTGGTGATACCGAAGCCCATCCATGAAATAAATCCGAAATCGTCCATCTAAGTGGCGCAACGCTACATCGTCCTTCCCATCGTCGTCAAAGTCACCAATCCCAGCCAAACCATAATTCAGGTCACGTGTTAGCGGTACAAATCCACGCTCATCTATCAAATACTCTGAACCTTGCATTGGGTAGAAGTACCACCTTCCATCGAGATTTCTGAGCAATATGTCGTCATGCCCATCTCCATTGAAGTCTCCGAGTCGAGTGGACGTTAAAACGTTTTCTTTCCTAGCGTCAAACTCAACGTCGAGCGTATAACGACCGATATCGTCATCACCATATCCACTTACTTCGATAAACCAATCGCCTGGCTCTACCTCGAGCTCAAGATCGAAGTTCTTGCCGATACCGCTATCGTCATCTTGACCTAAGACCTTTCCGTCTCGCGATAACACGCGACCAAGTGTGTCGATTTCACTCGAAGTTCTCGCACGAACGACCCCAAACTGAGTCACGTTCATTCTGAAGACGTCAACGTCATCTTTAGTATCAATATTCCCTTCTGACGAGGAATATATTCCGATGCTGGTCGCTTCAGCGGGTGTATCGCCGTGATCATCTGCTGCTTGTACAGCTACGCTCAAAAGACAGACGCAAATGGCCTTCACGTAGAACGTCGTAAAGATTGATCCAGATTGAGACGATTCAAAAGTAGGACGGCTCACCTTGATTGACGTTAGGTTACGCACTGGGTTAGATACAGCAAGCACTCATTTTCAATTTGGACGAACTTCGGTCATGGATCACAGCAGAAATAACCCATGCCGCATGACACTTCGGTCGATTCGGTCATGCGCCGTCTGTAACAACCGGATCAAGTGTTCAATCCGATCTCGAACGGCAGCTGGGATTTAAAACGCACGATTTTCCGTAAGTTCCTATGGTGGTAAAGCCTAACCTCTGTGTTAATTCTCGGCGTAGGGGTTCGTCATGATTCTTGCGATTTTCATTCGTTCTGAACGGTACGAAATCCACTTTCAATCCATCCTTTCTCATGTGTCGCAATATTCTTGATACCGTGATTCTTGGCGAGGTAATAAGCGGTTGCAAGTCCGTGCCCCGCCTCCACCAATGATGACAACGTCATATGCGTCACGGGGCTCGACGGAATTCCATGCAGGCATCCAACCTTCATGGTGATGCAATGCTTGCCGGACTAACTCGAATAACGCTGAGTCATATAGACTCGAAGATCAGATGACTTACAACAAAACTAACGCAAAACGAATGTAGGCGCAAGGTCACGCACGCAGGCGCAGGTTTCTCGGATCGTAGGGGCTTTCCGCAATGACTCTGCAAGGGTAACGCTCGCCGAGAATGTCTATCTCGAGTAACGTGCCCTCATCAGCGAGCGTGGGATTCAGCATACCAAGCGCCAACGACTGTTGGAGCCGGAAACCGTAGTTTCCACTCGTTGTGCGACCCACCATATCACCATCTGCAAACAGCGGATTGTTTCCGAGTGCATCTGCGTCATCCGGACCGTCCACGACTAGCGTCACGAAGGCGTTCTTGAACCCCTGTTGTTGCCACGCCAATAGTCCGGCACGTCCTGTGAAATCACCCTTATCGAGTCTCACGAACCGATCTAATCCTGATTCAAAAGCAGCATATTCAATTGACATCTCCGTGCCAACCATGCGATAGGACTTTTCAATACGCATCGCGTCCATCGCTCGTATTCCGAACGGAGCCAATCCCAGATCCTCACCCACGCTCATCAGCGTGTCGAATATCGAATTTTGATATTCGATGGGATGGTGTAACTCCCAACCCAATTCGCCTACGAAGTTCAGTCGCAACAGTTTAGTCGGCGACATGCCAACGTTGCCTTCGCAACCCGTAAGCCAAGGAAACGATTCATTGCTGAGATTAACATCGCACACACGCTGCAGCAGCTTGCGTGAATTTGGTCCCGCAATGACCAACACACCCATAGATCCTGTCAAATCTTTAAACGAAATAGATCCATCTGCGGGCATCTGTCGCCACAGAAAATCGTGGTCGAGCCTTTGAAATGCTCCCGCTGAGACCACGTAGAAACTGTCATGCGCTTCACGCAGGATCGTGAACTCACTATGAACACCTCCACGCGTGTTGAGTGCATGACACAAGCTGATCCGTCCATCATGACTCGGAATCTGATTCGCGACCACACCATTCAGAAAGTTGGCGGCACCAGGACCAGAAACCCGCGCTTTGGCGAATGCTGTCATGTCAAGAATCCCGACGTTGTCCATCACGTTGCGGCATTCATTAGCTACATGCTCAAACCAACGCGAACGCCGAAACGACCAATGATCCTCCCGCCGGATATCCGCGGGCGCAAACCAGTTCGGGCGCTCCCAACCAAACTTCTGGCCGAAGACCGCACCGCGATCTCTCATTCGTTCATAGCACGGCGCCGTGCGATGAGGTCGCGCTGCCGGCCGTTCCTCATCTGGATAGTGGATGGTGAAGACGTTCGCATACGCTTCTTCATTCTTAACTTTGAGATATGCACTCGTTGCGTAGTCGCCAAATCGCCTCGGCTCTACTCCGAGCATGTCGATGGTCGGTTCACCCTCGACGATCCACTCCGCTAATTGCCAACCGGCACCTCCAGCAGCGGTAATCCCGAAACTATGGCCCTCATTCAGCCAGAAATTCCGTACGCCCCACGCCGGCCCGATGATCGGGCTGCCGTCCGGTGTATACGCAATCGCGCCGTTGTAGGTTTGTTTGACACCGAGTTCGCCGAATAGCGGTACACGTTTCATTGCGGATTCAATATGGGGCGCAAGCCGCTCTAGATCACTTTCAAACAGCTCGTACTTGCTCTCTGCCGTGGGACCATCGAGGTAGCACGCCGGAGCACCTTTCTCATACGGTCCAAGCAACAAGCCGCCAGCTTCCTCTCTCATATACCACGAACCGTCCGATTCACGTAGTACGCCCATTTCTGGTAGACCGTCTCTGTGCCGCGCCTGAATACTCTCATGCGGCTCGGTCACGATGTATTGATGTTGTACCGGCAACACCGGAACGTCGAGACCCACCATCGCACCCGTGTTACGAGCGAAATTCCCCGTCGCCGAAACAACGTGTTCACAATCGGTGACACCTTGATTCGTCGTGACGCGCCATTCCCCACTCGGCAATTGATCGATAGCATGCACGACGGTTTGCTGGTTGATTTCAGCGCCTAGACCGCGCGCACCTCGAGCCAGTGCTTGTGTGAGGTCAGCAGGTTGAATGTACCCGTCGTCGGGATGTCTGATTGCGCCGAGCAAGCCATCGTTTACGGCTAATGGCCAGATTTCCACGACTTGATCAGGCGTGAGAAACTCGACGTTTACCCCGATTGTCTGCGCGACACTTGCGTATTGACGATATTCATCCATGCGATCAGACGTCATTGCGAGACGTATGTTTCCTACGGTTCTTAAACCGACGTCTTGCCCCGTTTCAGCTTCGAGTTCTTTGTAGAGACGTACGGAGTATTTATGTATCTGCCCAACTGAATAGCTCATGTTGAACAACGGTAGCAATCCCGCTGCGTGCCATGTCGATCCCGAAGTTAGCTCATGTCGTTCGAAAAGGACGACGTCAGTCCAACCCTTTTTCGCAAGGTGATACAAGGTCGAGACGCCAACAACGCCGCCTCCTATTACTACCACCCGAGCGTGTGAACGCATGCAAAACTTCCCCTATTGACGTGACTCATTCATGCGCGACTCTTGCTTCGATCTCGTCACACTGAGCTAGTACACGATCGCGCCACTCAATCGTTCTTTGCAGACCACCGAACGTGAACATGTGCGCTTTTTCGACCGGAATGTCCTCACCCGATGAGAGGTAAGCAGAAACGGGGCCGAGTACTTTGAGCGGGTCCCACTGACCGAGCATGCGTGCGACGCTAGGGTTCACCAAGAATCCATCTATCGAGTGCCGCACGCCACATCTCGCCGCATACAAAAGTAGCGTCTTCATCTGCGTACGCGCTGCAACACCGACAGAAATAGGTATGTTCATCCCCGAACCACGTATGCGCGCAAGCCACGAAAGTAGTGGGTCAGCGTCGAATCCAAATTGAGTCACCACGCGTAAGGTGAAACCATCGCGAATTGCGAACTCTAGCTTTCGATTGAATGCTTCCTGCAATTTGATTGTTGTAATTTGAGGGTGTCCGTCCGGGTATGCCGCAATGCTTACTTGCTCAATTCCGTGCGTCGTGAGAATCTTCGTATTGAGTACTTCAAGTGAATCCTTGTAACAAGGACTCACCGTGTCAACGTCACCTGCGATTAGCATCACAGACCGTACGTTCACTGTCTCGAGAGATTTGATCCACTCGATCAATTGCGAGCGATCGCGGACCATCCGCGCTGGCACATGTGGCACAGGACAGCATCCGTTCGTCTGTATTAATCGGCACGCGCCGAGCGTTTCATCCCAAGTGCCTCTCGGAGGGAACGGAACAAAGACCTCAGTTCCCGCTTCGAGCGACGCTAACAGAGCTGGATGCCGAACGATGTCGCGCACGACAGCTTCCAACGAAGTGTTCGCCACGAGGCGATGCAGGACTCGCTTCGTTTCAAATTCGTTGGAAGGCTCTAAAGGCAGAGGTTTCACGTCATCAAAACCCAATGCTCGACCTTCCTCAATCTGCGTGATCCTTCCCTTTCTCGAAGACCACTTCGCGAATGTTCGGATTTACAGAAGGTCGGAATGGCACTTCGACGACTGTTGCACTTACCGTGTTGCCAACTGCTGTTCCTGCATATTGATCAGGCAGTGTGACCCCATATTCAGTCCCTAGTACACGACCCGACCAAGGTACATACGCCAACGCGATGTTCGTCTCGAGTTCGGGCGAATACCAAGGAGATGTCACGTACCCGACCGCGTCGTCAGTCACCGAGTTTCTCACGAGCCAAAAATCGTTTGCGTAATCCGTGACCGGGTCACCGCCGAAAGCGAGACCTACCATACCAAGTTTGAAGGGTGCTTGGCCGGCATCAATCTGCCTACGTGTTTCGTCAAGTCGAGCTCTGCCGATATAGTCTCGGTTCTTCTTACGCGGCACTTGATAACCGAGATTACATTGAAACGGGGACGTCTCCTGGTCCATGTCTTGACCGTAAGACAAAATCCCGGCCGCGATGCGACGATGATGCGCGGGGGCGATCACCATCAGATTGTGTTTCTCTCCTGCTTCAAGAACTGAGTACCACAGATCCTCCGCGTGGATTGTCGCGTCCTTGAGGTAAATCTCATAACCCTTTTCGCCGGTAAAGCCACTTTGTGAAATAACGACATCGTGACCCATTACAGTCGCTTTCATCAAGCCGTAATACGGAATGTCACGAATCGCTTCACCAAATAAATCCGCCATTAGCGCTTCAGACTTAGGTCCCTGGATCTGAACCGGCGCTACGTCAATTTCCGCGATTGACACGTCGTATTTGAGACCTTGATTTACACCGCGTAACCAAAGTTCAAGATCGCCATCCGCTAGCGAAAACCAGAATTCATCGTCCGCGACGCGAAGTAATACTGGGTCATTGAGGACACCACCATCTTGGTTGCACAAGATCACGTATTTAGCCCGCATCGGTTTGATCAATGTCGCACTGCGTGTAATCACGCAGTCGACGAATCGTTCCGCATCCGGTCCTTTGACCATGATCTGTCGTTCAACGGCAACATTCCACATGGTTACGTGATTGACGAGTGCGTCATATTCCGCCATGGCACCACCGTCTTCAGGTCGCACATAGCCTCGTGGGTGGTACATCCGGTTGTAAACCGTCGCGCGCCAGCAACCTGCCTCCATGGACAGATGCCAAAACGGTGATTTACGAACGCGAGTGGAAATCAGGAGTTCTACTTGGGTAGGTCCTGACTGTCTTAGGTTGATTGGTACATGACGATCAGACTGATCAACCGCAAGATTTTGACGTAAGTCTTCTTCGCGATTCAGCTGAATCGCGTAGTGCATCGAACCCATCTTGAAACAACTCCGATGTCGCCAAAGGGGGCGAGACCCGCGCCGTGCTGATTCGTGCGCAACGGAACAATAGTTAAAAACACCTGCCTTCGCAAGCCCTTTTTTAACGATTTTTTTGGTGGCTTTTGTCGATGACGAGGTAGATTTATTTGTCGACTTGTTAGCTATCGGTTAAGTAATCTCCGCCGTGGTGTAGTGTCTTACATCTAACTTGTATTTTTTCGTGTAAGACTCGACCGTTCATTTGTCAAGGATCAACTCAAATTGACTTGATAGCTTGAACGTTATGTACGCTATTACGACAGCGCGATTGAATACCGACTCGTCACTTTCTCTCGTCTTCAGCAGCTAAGATAGAGGATGAGCGAGAGAGTCTCAGTTTTTGTTCCATCACCCGAGTTCGAATTCAGTTGAACACGAACGCGCTGATCTTGTTTTCCCGGAATTGATTAGAAGCTAAAGGATCTGCCACCACGGTACTGCGAGAACATTGTTCGTCAGCCATGAGGCCTCAGTACCTGAGTGTATAAGCAACCCAGAACGCGCATCGCTACCGTACTCATCAATGAATGCTCGCAGATTCGTCGTATCTCGTAATCTAGGTTGGGTCGTAGACTTAACCTCAATAGGGATCAATCCCGAGCTAGTCTCAATTACGAAATCAACCTCCGCACCATGGGTCGTGCGCCAGTGAAAAATGTCACATTTGCTACGAATCGAATCCCGCCAAATTAGTAGGTCACAGAGAATGAGGTTCTCAAAGTGCGCCCCCGTCGGCTCGCCTCTAGACAAACTCAAAGCTACCCCAGTATCGCTCCAATAGAGTTTCGGCGCTTTGACTAATCGCTTAGTTCGATTGCTCGCATATGCTGGCAAGCGAACTAACTGATACGATGTTTCTAGAAGGTTTAGGTATCGGTTGACCGTTGCTTGTGGTATTCCCGTCGATCGACCAAGTTCTGATTGATTGACAAGCTGGCCAATCCGATGACTTGCCATCATAGTTAATCGGCGGAAATCAACTAGGTTCGAGATATTCGCCAATTGGAGTACATCTCGCTCGATGTATGTGCGAACATAGCCATCGAACCAAATACTGCGGTCCTCTTCTTCCGTCAACTCAAGCGCAGGGATCGGATAACCACCGTGCTTGACGGTTACTCGCCAGTCCTTCAATTGGTCATCTATAGGTTCGTCTAAAGCTTGCTCGACTACTAACTCCAACCAGTCTTTTTCTGAATTTGTGATAAATTCATCCCAGATGCCACATGTCCCAATTCCTAATTGCTCTCGCCTCGACATTGGCCAAAGGGTTAGGTAGCTAGCCCGACCTGCAAGAGACTCAGCAACGTCTTGCATCAAGAGTAGATTCGCGGACCCCGTTATAAGGAAACGACCTTGTCGACGCTCCTCATCGACTAAACGCTTCACTACTAAAAGGATTTTGGGTAGTCTCTGTACTTCATCTAAGGTCAAATCCTGGTCAATTCGTAGGAGACTATCGGGACTTTCCGAAAGTGTCGCCAATGTCTCAAACTCATCAAGTGATTCGTAACGCCGTGATTGATGCTCTGCATACTGAACCAACGTACTTTTACCAGATTGACGAGCGCCAAGAACAACCACGACTGGCATCACGTTGAGGTGCCGCTTCAACGTGGTTTCGACAGCTCTCGGGTGATATCTATTCATGAGATGAATGATAATCATCTACGTTATGGATAATATGCACATATTTCCAATATAGCCTCTCCTCACGCCGTATCAATAGAACACGAAACTGAAAATGACAGAAAATAGTGCTTCCAATTCAGTCGTAGTCCGACACTAAAATCGCGGTCAATTACAGGTGGTACAGTTTCGTGAGACAGTAGTGGATGAACGTATACGCCTCTCCAAATCTAAGTTCTTGTCCGGATCTCAGTGCTACTTACGCCTCTGGAACGATTTTCACGCTCCTCATTTAGCGGATGATGCCAGTGATTCGCAACGCGAGATCTTCCGATCTGGTCACGAAGTCGGCGAACTCGCATGCAAACGCTATCCCAGCGGCTACCTGATTGAGTACGACCACCTTCATTTCAACGACGCGCGGCGCGAGACTGAAGCTTTGTTAGGCGACGACTCCATTCCAGCCATATTTGAAGCAGCCTTTGAATATCAGGACCTAATCGCGCGCGCAGATGTGATCGAATGTCTATCGACAGGTGGCTGGCGATTGATAGAAGTAAAGTCCACCACCAAATGCAAAGAGGTCCACGTTCTTGACGTTAGGTTTCAGCTATATCTTTTACGTGGTGCAGGACTTGAGGTTCGCGAGGCTGGCGTTCTCACACTCAATCGAGAATATGTCTTCGATGGCATATCTCTCGACTTAGGCAAACTCTTCCAATTCCACGATGTGTTCGAGCAAGTCGACGATTTAGGTACCACTATAAGTGACCAAGCCAGTGAAATGCAGGAGTTAGTCGCTAACGATCACGCGCCGGACGTTGAACCTGGTCCCCACTGCGATGATCCCTATCCTTGCCCTTACTACACCCACTGCACACGCGACTTCCAATCTCTAGATCATGGAATCGACGAGGTACCTAGACTATCCGATCAACGCAAGGACGAACTGCGTGCGATAGATGTCGTTGAAATCCGTGATATTCCGTCAGATTTTCATCTATCTAAACAACAAACAATCGTTCATCGTGCGGTACTTGAAGATCGAGCAATCATCGATCACGAGAAACTAGCTGAATTTGACGCTATCGAACGACCGATTCGTCATCTCGATTTTGAAACGTACTCACCCGCAATTCCGCGTTTTGCCGGTACACGACCATTCGAAAAGATCCCCTTTCTATTCTCGGTGCACATGGAACGCGAAGAACTCCCTCTGCTACACACCGACTACCTCCACGAAAGCAGCGACGACCCTCGTGCTCAATTAGCTGATCAACTAATCAAAGCCGTTGGGGATCGAGGAGCCATCTGCGCTTATGGTGGATTCGAACGTGGTATTGTGTCCTCGTTAATTGAAGCTCTCCCCGACCAAGAAGAAGCGCTTCAAGCGATCAAAGAACGACTCGTCGACCTTCACGCAATACTCAGCAAATCGTACTACCACCCAGATTTTCGCGGATCCTTTTCACTCAAGAGAGTGTTTCCCGTACTCTGTCCAGAATTTGGGTATGACGACCTCGACATCGCAGACGGTCTAACCGCCTCGGCCGAACACGTTAGCGCTCTCGACACTGAGGATACTTCAAAACAATCTCTGCTGTTCACACAGCTACGAGAGTATTGCAAACGCGATACGCTCGCAACATTCAAAATCCGTAAAGCTTTAGTAAAAATCGCTCAAACTACTGGTTCGGAATGATGATCTGCAAGGTCATTGCACATCTGCGCTAGGTACTCGCGCAAATGTGAAGGTCGTAAGACCGTAACGCTCGCTCCCCAAGTGACTAAGTGCCAACACATTTCAACGATTCCCCCTGCGGTGAACCGAACAGTCAGCGATCCGTCATCGTTCTGGCTGAGTTTCTGGCTCGGGTGGAACATGAAGTTCGCCGCCCCATGAGCCGATTCAGCATCGAATCGCAACTCAACATCGAAAGGATTCTCTTGATAGACGCCGAATGACTGCTCCGCGAATTCCCGTAGACTAAATTCATGATTCCTACTAAATGTTTGTCCGGAAATCTCGACTTTGCTCATGTTTGTAAGCAACCAAAGCTGAGGACTTTCTAACTTATCAGCTTGAGCGACTAAGTACGGGCGATTGCCATAGATAACACCGTACGGTTCGACTTGCTTTTGACTACGGCGGCCAGATCCCCTTGAAACATACTCGAACGCCAATTTTCGAGTTCCTTTGATCGCACGCCTGATGGTGCGCAACAAACCAGGTTCTATACCACTTCGCGGCAGAGGGTGCATAGCCAATCCTTCAGCCTGCATAAGCATCTCGAAATCGTCTTCAAATGCATCGACGGCGATCGGACGTTGTGACGCACGCAACTTCGTCGCTAATTCGCGTAGAACACTCGACCTCTCTGACAGCCCTGACCGATCGAGATTACTCGCCGCGGACTCAATCTCGACGAATTCCTCAGGTGTTAGCTGAATTAGTCCGCGGAGACTATTGGTCTGAAGTCGCCAATGACGCTTCTTGTCACGAGTCTCAACTGGCAATAGCGGTCCGAATGCATCCTCCACCGCATTACGCATCCTCTCTGCAGTACTGCGACTCACTCCGAATTCATGCTCAATATCGTTTATCGTCATGCCTCCTACTCGGCCTTGCAATTGGATTGCCAAGTGAACGAGGTTGACGAGTTTTTCGGTGCGCATTAGGGTATTAGATTAATGTAAGAGCCCGATTCAGCTGCACCCGCTTCGAAATCCAATTGGATTCACCCGTTCCGGTTTCGCCTCACTCTCTTGTTTCAACATGAGAGCGATCGCAGCAGTGTCCTCTAATTTACCAAGCACCTTGGCTTGCCGTCGTACGACTGCAAAGTCACCTGGTGTTAGGTTGGTTAGCGCGAAAAGGTCTTCCGGCGGCGCCTGATTAAAGAATGTGGTAAAGGCCGCTTTGATCTGCTCAGCCGAGAGATAGTCGAGTCGAAGCTTGAAATTGAAACGTCTAAGCGTAGCTGGATCGAGATGCTCATCGTAATTCGTTGTGCACGCGAAAGGAAGCGGATGACTCTCCATCCATGTAAGCATCTCGTTCACTTGACTTACTTCCCAGTTTCTGTGCGCGAACCGTCGGTCGGCTAGAAGCGAGTCAGCTTCGTCGAATACAAGGAATAGTTCCTGGTCCCGCGCCTCGGCAAATGCTTCAGCAACATTCTTTTCGGTTTCACCAACCCACATCGACAAGAGATCAGACGCCCGCTTTTGCATAACTTCCATATCGAGACGTTTTGCCAGATACCGAACGAACGCGCTCTTTCCTGTGCCAGGCGGTCCTTGAAGGCACATCGAAAAATGCCGGCTAGAAAGTGCTGTGAGACGATCCGATAGTTCGATTGGATCAGTGTTGGCACAAACCAACGACGGGTCAAAGTCTGTCGCAGCTGCTGTGGGTGCTCGTGGTCCGTGGATTAATCTCGATAAGCTCTCAACCCCTTTATGCACAGTGGAGATATCGCCGCCTTCAACAAGACGTGCTGCCGCAACAGCTCGATCGACGACGCCTGGCGTTACATCAAAGTCTCGAGCTAAGGTCTCAGCATCCGATGCTGAAGCCGAAACGCCATGGCGCTCTAGTTGGCGAAGCCAAATCCGTGCTCGTATCTGCGACGAAGGTTGCCGTAGTTCTAAGGCATACATCATGCGCCGCAACAATGTAGGGTTCGTGTAATGGGCTGAGTTGGAAGTCCACAAGATAGGAACTGCATTCTGTTCTAGGAGGCGATGCATGAACACCCTTGAACCCTGCGAATTCCGTTTTGGACGGTGCAGTCCGAGAAACTCCCAGCCGAGCGTAAAGTTAGGCTCGGAAAGTAGGTCCTCCATCTCATCGAATAGGAGAATTGAGTTACACGATTCACTTAGAACACGCTCAGCCAAGCGTAACTCCTGAAGGCGCTCATGACGCGAGGGTTCACGTCCGTGTTCATTCGATTCACCGACGCTAAGTAGTCTAATTTTGAGCCGTTCTGCAAGTGTTTTACAAAATTCGGTTTTCCCAGTTCCCGGTGGACCATGAATTAGCACGTTCACACCTTTCTCGCCAGCCTTCACTGCACCAACAATGAGATTCTCGATGTGCTCGCGCCCCGATGCGATGTGATCGAAGTCCTGCCATTCAAGCTCCGTCGATGGTGCCTGCTCAAAGAGTATTTGTTGAATCTCCCTTTTGCTGTTCATGGGTTCGTAAGACAATCGTCTAAGTCGACTCAACACCGTGATTTCTCCATCTTCTTCGACGGCTACAACACCCGCTTGCACCAACGGTGAATCGACGGCAAATCGTTCACGCAGATCCCCTTTAGCAAGACCCAACAACCGGGCTAGGCTTGGATTTGTTGTGAAATATATAGAAACGAAGGACGTAGTCTAGCTGGGCGACGGCGTTGGCATGCTCGCCAAGGTGGGTTGAACTGAAGGCGTCGTCTGACGTGGCGTTGACGCGTGTTAGCCGTGCCCGGATCTCGACTGCTGCGTCGTTAGGTCACGCGGTAGGCCAGACCACCTTGCCGTTTTGAATGTAATCGAACGCCTCGAGCTGGCGTAGCCAGCGGGAGGCGTTGCGGTCCACGTGCAACGCGTCGTAGTCGACGTCGGGATCGCGATACGGCTTGTCATCGCGCAAGATCGCCCAGATCGACCGCAGCATCTTGTGGGCGGTGGCGACGATGGCACGTTTGTAACCGCGTCGCAGCATCAACGCTTTGTGGTAGCCATGGAACTGACTGTCCTTGGTGCGCGCGGCGGCATGGGCACATTGATTGAGAATAGCGGCCAGATGGCGGCGACCGCCGCGGGTCCGCGTCGGCTTGCGTTTGCCCGCGCTCTCGTGGTTGCCCGGACAGACGCCGGCCCACGCCGCCAACCGCTCGGCGCTGCCGAAGACGGTGAGGTCGGGACCGAGTTCGGCCAGAATATCGGCGGCGGCGGTCACGTCGACCCCGGGCATGGACTTAAGCAGCTCAAGCTGGCGCTGCCACGGCGTTAACCCGACAAGCAAGGTGTCTCGAAACGTCTTGATGCGCCCTTCCAGGGCATCGAGCTCGGTGACCAGATCGCCCAGCAACGCACGGTCTGTCAAGGAGAGGGACCAGGTCAAGGCGTCTTCGAGCAGCTCCAGCTTGCGTCGCACGTGCGCGGACAACGCGCCGAGGATCGTCGAGCGTGACTGGCCTTCGATCAAGCCGTCGATGATCAAGCGACCGTTTTTGCCGAAGATGTCCGTCAAGACCCCGCCGATGCGAATGCCGCTGCGATCCAGCACTTTGTGCACCCGGTTGCGCACCGAGGCGGCGCTCGCGACCAAGCTACGTCGATGCCGACTGAGGTTGCGGAGCTCGCGAAACGTCCGCGGTGGAATCATGCTGGGGCTGGTCAGGCCGAACTGGCACACCCGCGCCAGCCAGACGCTGTCGGCGACATCGGTCTTGTGCCCCTTGAGTTGCTTGACCTGGTGCGCGTTCACCAGCGTCACGGCGAGGTCCGCGTCTTCGAGCGCCTCGAACGGGGCTTGCCAGTACACGCCGGTGCCTTCCATCAGGGCGGCTTCCACCGCATGGCGCTGGAGCCAGGCGCACAAGGCGGCCAAGCCCGAGGGCAACGCGCTGAACGCCTGCGTCAGCGTGGTCGCGGCGCCGCTCGGTGGCTGGCGGCGAATCGTCGCCGTGATCTGCATCTTGTGCACATCCAGACCCGCCGCACAAGCATGCACGATCGTGAAATCGTCCGGTTGAAATTCGTCGGTTAACATTCGGTCTCCTGTTGTCGTTAAGGTACAGTGCGACGGCGGGTTCAACGGACGTGACTCGCCAGCCGGTCACGGCTGGCGGTGCATTTTGTTGCGCGTCCACGAGATCGGCCGGGCGAGAGCCCGGTCGTCTCGGATACATTCCGGGGCGCGAACCGTTGAACCGGGTCCAGTTTAAGATCGGCGACAGGGCGCCATTTATCCGTCGGCCTCCACGACCGTCACACCCGTTAACGATAGCCGACGCCGGCAGCGGTGGCGAAGCCACCGTGTCAGGACAGCTTATTTCATGCCTTCGGGGTGTCTACGAGCCCGACTTCATGACGTTTAAGATAGAAAAACCCATGTACCGTGAGCTCGAGTGCGTTCGGTAGTTGAGCAGTTCGTCGACGAGGTGTTCGAAGTTTGGATCGATCTCGTAATAGAGAAGAAATTCCAGTATCACGACATCGGTCTTATCGACCCCTAGCAGCCCAGCCAATGCTCGAATTCGCGGTGTTAAGTCGTCGGCCTGAATCCCGCGAGTCGTCTTCTTCTCGCGATCGATGCACTCTCGTAGTGCCGCCCAATCCGCTTCTGAAATCCCGTCTCGAGGATCCGACTCTTCTCTAAGCACGAAATCCGTGTCCTCCCAATGAGAACTGGGCACAACGAGCTCTAACTCATCGAAGATCTCTCGTATCGACTTCGCTAATTCGCGAGCTTCACGAGTATGTGCACGAATTCTCGTGACGATATTCAAGAGATAACAGATCACCAGGTGTCGCCTATAACCCGTCAGCAATTGCAATTTCCCTTCCGTACTAGCCGAGAACCAAACTTAATCATGGAGTACGTCAGAAACGGACGCATCTTCATGGTTTAATCAAACGAGGCAAGTCGGAACGAATGGCGGAATGCGATGACGACGCAAAAGAGAATCGACCGTGCTCGAATCGGTTAGTTAAGCATCCCTAATGCGTGCAGTCCCACATTTGAATCTCGTGCTTCGTCAAGCGCAACGGGAATACGCGATGCGAGACTCGACACCTACTTGATTTGAGTTGTCGAATACACCCCGCGTGGGGTGTCTGGACTAGACTGGACGAGTTAGTCAGCGACGCTATGTGCGACTCGGAGAAACCGAGCTGATCGACAGCTAAAGTAGATGAACTCAAATCGCCTCATGACAGGATGATCTTGCCAATTAGCGAAATGCTCCCAAAGTGGTTATCGAATGTGACGAAAGTAGAGCCACAAACCGTACTGGATGCCGCAATCCAAATGTCGTTACGCGGCACCTGTTTGCCAGTACGCGACAGCTCGACATGGATACTGCGTAAACCTCGGCGATCTCCCGACTTGTCCAAAGAACGTAGTCTCGCCGGTATGCGAGATACTTGCCTAGTAGAGCACCCTTCTCTGACCGCTCGGTACCACGTCTGAAGCTTATCTCTAACTCAACAATCACTAGTGTTGGTATACCGAACCACTCAGCACGCACGACAACAGCTACGATCTCGGGTCGAGACTTCTAAAAGATTGTGTATGCGGATTTATCCAGACACGTCCTCATTTCCACATTTCCGTATCAATGACTTGTTGATCCGCGGAGTTTCGTTCAAATTCTTGGAAATCCTCCTCTGTCCATCCACCCGCGAGTTTTTCTAAGCCGTTAGTCAAGTGGTCTGGCTGTGTACCTAGGCTCAGTGATTCGTTCAAGAGCTGTAACACGGTGTCATTCATAGTCGCGCCTCGTCGACTCATTTCACGTTGAAGCGCTTCGTGTAGCGAGTGGGATACGTTTCTAATCGTTAGTGATTTCAAGTTCATACTTCACGTGTGATGACGCGTACACAATCCTAGACATTGAGTGCAGCAGCGCCAGAATTGATTTGTGCATCTGCCAATATTGGATTGAGGCCGAGCTAAAGTACCGTACATGCCTGGATACGAACTCGGAAGAAATACGTTCCGAATATCGCATTGTTCAATCGATCGGTCAAGATTGCGCAACGCCGCTTAACCAGGCAACCAATAAGCGTATCTGCATATCGTCCAAGACACCACCAAACGCCGGCATGACACCTTCGCGACCGTATAGGATCGTTTCCTTGATTGCCAACGTGCCTCCACCGTATGTATATATCCCTTTAGTCAGGTCGGGCGCACCTAACGCAGCCATCCCGGTGCCGTCCGCACCGTGACACGCGATGCAGAGCTGTTCGAATTTAGCCTTGCCCGGATGGGCGCTTGGTCGTGAATCCGCTAACGCGACCGTATATTGTGCCAAATACGAAGCCTCGGTTAGGTTCAATGCTGAACGCCAACCAATCATGATGCCGTGACGTCCGTCTCGAATTGATTTTTCAATTTCTTCAGGTGTGTTTCCCCACTGCCAGGATTCGTCGCGAAGATTTGGGAACAAGCCTGCCTGACCTTCTGCGTCGAGACCATGGCATGCAGCACAGTGTCGGTCGAATACACGTTTCGCAGCGCGCATGAGCAGCTCGTCCTGACGAATTGCAGTGAGATCCATCTCTGCTATCTCATTGCGCCTCGTCCCAAACGTAGTTTCATGCGCTACTAGGCGTTCCTCTAGCTCCCCTCCTTGGGACCAGCTAAACGCACCAGAAAAACTCCCGAACCCGGGATACAGAATGAGATAAACCAACGTGAAAACCAACGAGACGAGCATCGTCCAAAACCACCACATCGGCGGTGGGTGTGCCCCTTCACGCAAGTTTTCATCCCATATCGTCGAAGACTCAACGTTACCGCCAGTCTTCTTACCACCGAAATAGACGCCGTAAATCACCCATGCCAACCCCACAAGAGACAGGATGGTCAGGACCGCGACCCAACCAGCCCAAAAGTCTATAGTGTATCAGTTTGAATTTAAGCTCCGAACCATATTCAGTCTAGATTGCTATGAATTATCTCGATGCAATGCCGTATATCCCATGCAAGCATAAAACCTGTGTTTTCCTGAACGTAATATCCAGCAGGTTCACCATTTTCGTAAATCACTTCTTCTTGTGAGGGCATATACGCACAAACGACACCTGCAACAGTCAGCTCGTTGCTCTTGCTTGGTTTAAAACATAGGGGTGCACCAGAAAATCCTAGATTATTATGACCATCGAGCCACATCGGCTGCTCTCGTGTGGGTAGATTCGACAACCGCGCGTACTTAGTCAATGGAAGAGGAAATCCGTGATGAAGACTGAACCCCATAGAGGGGTCGTAAACTGAGGGGAAACCCAGAAACATCATTTCTTCTCCTATAGTGATTCCCCCAGACCCCAAAGGAAGAGGAAATCGATCTTTATCGGAGAGTAGAGGTTCAGAGATTTCAATAACGGTAACATCCACTTTTCCCTTACCATGACCTATTACCGTTGCAGAGTACGAGACCCATTGGTTTTCACTCATAACTTGTATCCCACTGATTCCAATATGTTCTCCTATGTGACGCGCTGTTACAAAGTAATGACGGTTTTCTACGTCAATGGTAAACATGGTGCCACTGCTCAATACTGTGGAACCATCCACCACCCGTAGATTAAAGACTCTATTAAAGATATTTGTGGTTGGATACATGATTTTCACCATTCTGAAAAAGGGAATTTGGATTAGTCAGAGGTAGTTTATTTTAAGTTTTAATCCATGATTAACCTTCATGAAAGCAGTTTACACCTCCCGAGGTTTAGAACTAATTGTTGAAAGCGTTGCAGATGTAGAGCAACTCGAAGATCTGATCGACGACATGTTTGTCTCAGACGAGCCGATTGAATCGCCGGTTGAGATGGACGAATCCACTGCTTCGTACTATGAAGAATACCTCGATAAACTCTCTACGTCAAAGGTCGATCAAGATACTCAAGAAACTCGCGATCCTTGCTTAAACGTTCATCAAATGCGCGCTCGAGTTGCGTTAGCTCAGCTAAAAGTGATAAACGAGAAATATGATCGGGAAATACGTCCTCTGATACTTGCTGCAATTGCTGAATGCAAGCAGAAAGAGTGTTGATAGTCTTTTTATTCGCAAGTTGATTTTGTTGACCATACTTCGTAAGAATTGTAAGAAAGGCAGACATGGCTACTCACTATTACGTATATCATCTATAACATCATCTAGAGCCTTTTCGATGATAGGCTTGTAGAATGTGTTAAGAGTCGTTAGAAATATCCTTTGTCGTTTAATAGTGCCTGTTTGTTGCAACCTCCATATTAAGTGTCTCATCCAAGCTTCGTCAGGAGCTTCATACAAAAGTGCTTTAATCGCGCGGGTTAATCCTTCAAGATAAGTTTGACGCATAGCTAGATTTTGTACAGATTCTTCAGTGTATTCAGACTTCGTAAATGTTCTAAGATTGTTTACGTCTGATTCACTATATCTCAATACGTTGAAAATGAAAAATGGCTCTCTATCTAAATGTCCAGGTGCCTCAGAGTCGGTATAAAAAGCATATTCAATTCCATTTGTCAAGATTCCAATTTTCGCCTTTGAATGTTGATAGTACTTCAACAATTGTTGATAATGTGGGTTGTCGTCAATAAGGACATCCTCACCGTAACGCTTGCACTCAATAACCATCAAAGGTTGATCATCCTTAAATATGGCTAAATCAATCTTCTCGTTTCGTCCTGCAGCTTCATCTGGTGAAGTTTCTGCCAATACTTCGCTAGCATTAGACGTGTCATATCCTAACATTCTGATGAATGGCGTAACAAATGCTATGATTGTTGTTGCTTCGGTTTGCCGTTTATCTTCAAATTGTGGAACTTGCGCCTCAAATCGTTCGGCTTCATTTTTCACATCATCTGTAAAACTCATCACTAGTTCACCTCTTCGTCTTTATCTATTGTATTCCTAAGATCAACTGCAGCTTCAAGAATCGCAATACGATCAATTAGTATCTTGAATCTCGTGTACACAAGTCCAAAGACAACTCCAATTCCCAAGCATATTGCTTGAATAGCGCCAGCGTCAGTGGGTTGTTCTCCAAACAATCCTTTGATGAATCCGTAACTGAATGTCGTTACCCAGAAAATGAATGCGTACGAAAAAAGCCAACCCTGAACGAATTGCCAGATAATATCCTTCATGATGATTCCTGCCCAACGCCATAGAGCATCGACCCAGCACGCAAAAGGTGCCGGGCTCTGCTAACATCACATGGAAAGTGGACGTTCCACCTATTCGCCTGATGGCTGTTATATTCGGTAGAAAGCCCGACGTCGGGCTTCCATGTGTGTTAGCATTAGCGATGTTAGCAGATACCAACTGCTAAGTAAAGTCGATTTCGCCACGCTTCTTGTAAGGTCCGCGCTTTCGAGACTTGGAATTCTCGTCAATTTCGATCAAGTCGATGATCATGTCAATATCCCACTCTTCATTCAGGATACCTGCTGCTACCGCAGGAGTTGTACCTAATGATGTGTGAATACGACAGAAGTTGTGGTAACAGAAGTGCAGAGAGACTGCACTCACATGATTGTCAATCCGTTTTGAGAATCCATTGGTTAGACGAGTGTAACGCCTAGATTCCCATCCGCAAATTCAAGAATTCCCGCTCGATGTGGGATGTAACGGCCTTATCCATGTCGGGATTCCCTCTGACAGCTTCCTTCGTAATGAAGTAGCGTTGCCTTTGACTGTAGCGGTGATCGGGATATGAGTCAGAGTCATAGCCGCGAATAATCTTTTTGTTCAGCACAGCATGGTCAGCAGAGTCCTTGAAGGCAGCAGGGATCGCGCTCTTGTATGACTTCCAACCATCTGTTGTGATTTGCAAGCGGTGTCCGAATGCCATCCGAGCCTTGATCTCTTGCAGGAACTCCCAAGCAACGTGTCCATCCCGTTCCCCTACCATCCAACAAGGCACTAGCTTGGTGTCAGGGTCTATAGCAACCCACGTCCAAACATCACCTGCTATCTCTGGTGCTGCCTTCGCAAATGGAACGTTCGCGTTCTTCGCATAACAAAAGCACCAGACTTCGTCTAACTCCAAGCGTTCACACTGCAAGTTTCGCAGCATGTGGTCGGAATATTCGTCACATACGTCTCCAGCATGAATGAGGAGCCTAATGACCGTATTGATCGCAACGTTCGCAATCCTGGCGGTCGAGCGAATACTCGCGCCTTCAACTAGGGATTGGAGGATGATTCTGCGTTTTTCACGCGAAATGCGGTTCACGTTGTCATTTGTTTTGTGTTATAATGGAATTTTAATAAACCAGAAAAAGGCTTGTAACGGCTTCTGTGCTATTTAGAGTTTTTCTAAAATCACCTCCCCGCACTCAGCATTGAGCGATGTCGCAAGGGAGGTAATTAGTATGGATGAATCAAAGGAACATACCGAGATCAACGGCGGTCTAACGATTCACAAATGAATGACCCCACTACATAGGATAGTGAGGTCATCTCGAATTTAGGCTGAAGCGATGACATCTATGCTTCAGTCTCACCCATCTTAAACTATTGAAATAACAGCATTAT